>NZ_VXCP01000001.1:0-34357 GCF_011355085.1 Pseudomonas akapageensis
CACCCAGCCCGCCCAGCAGCGGCACCACGGCGCTGCCGTCTTCGGCCACGGCCAGAACCGGAGGTTCGGCCCCCTTCTCCAGCAACACGCCAGCCAGGCTGCGAATGACGATACCCGCCGCGCACAAAGCGATGATGGGGGTGTCTTGCTGATAGAGCTGGCGCAAGGTCGTACCGAACTCATGGTAGACACGGTCCGCTTCGGTCACCCGCTCGGCCAACCCATGAATCAGTGCATCAGGGTACAGCTGTTGAATCCTGCGCGCGGTGGCCAGGCTGCCGTTGCCAAGGATGACAATGGCCGGTGTGTGACGAGCCATCAACCTTGCCACCTTTCACCGGGAACGATGATCAACGAGAAATACGGCGAGGACTGCGGATCGACCTCATCGAGCGGCACGATTTTCTGATTGGCCATGGTCGCCCGCTCGACATACAAGGCCCGCTCGGCCAGCCCCAACTCAGCCAGCACCTGGCGCACCTTGGGAAAGTTGCGGCCCAGCTTCATGATCACCGCCGCGTCGGCATCGGCCAGACGCCGCTTCAGCTCTTCATGGGGCAGCACACCGGACAACACCGACAGGCTCTGATTGCGATACACCAAAGGCGCGCCCAGCACCGAGGCGCCGCCGAGCATGGAGCAGACACCCGGAATCACTTCGGCCTGGTAACGCTCGGCCAGGCGATCGTGCAGGTACATGTACGAGCCATAGAAGAACGGATCACCCTCGCAGATCACCGCCACATCGCGCCCGGCATCCAGGTGCGCGGCCACTTCAAGGCTCGCGGCGTCGTAGAAGTCGCTGATGACTTGCTCATAGGAGAGCGGTGCCGGCAGCGCTTCGGTGGTCACCGGGTACACCAGCGGCATCAGCGCCTGAGCATCCTGCAAGTGCGCCTCGATGATGCCGAAGGCATTGCCCCTCTTGCCCTTGGCCACGAAGTAGGCGACCACTGGCGACTCACGCAGCAGACGCAGGGCTTTGACAGTGATCAGTTCCGGGTCGCCGGGGCCTACGCCCAGGCCCAGCAAACGTCCGCGCGGCTGCATTATTCGACCTCCGTGGCCAGGGCATTGACGGCAGCAGCCGCCATGGCGCTACCGCCACGGCGACCCTGCATGATGACAAAAGGTACACCACGGCTGTCAGCCGCGAGCATGGCCTTGGACTCCGCCGCACCGACGAACCCCACCGGAAAGCCCAGGATAAGCGCAGGTTTTGGCGCGCCAGCATCGATCATTTCCAACAGATAGAAGAGCGCGGTCGGCGCATTGCCGATCACCACCACACTGCCTTCCAGGTACGGCCGCCACAACTCCAGGGCCACGGCCGAACGGGTATTACCCAGCTCGCGCGCGAGCTCCGGCACGCCTTCGTCCTTGAGGGTGCAGATCACCTCATTGTTGGCCGGCAACCGCGCACGGGTAATGCCTTCGGCGACCATCCGCGCATCGCAGAGAATCGGCGCACCGGCCGCCAGCGCATCGCGCCCGGCCTTGCCGGCACCTGGCGAGAAGCGCAGGTCTTCGATTACCTCGACCATGCCGCAGGCGTGGATCACCCGCACCGCGAGTTTTTCCAGGTCCGCAGGAATGGTGTCGAGCCGGGCCTCCGCACGAATGATGGCGAAGGAATTGCGATAGATCTCCTGACCATCGCGGATGTAATCAATCATCGAGGTTGCTCCGTGAACAGGCATCGAGCAATGCGCCTGCTGCTTCTAGTGTGAGGTTGCGCGCCCGCAGGGCACCGAAGCCCGGAAGCCCTGGGGCACGCAGAAATAGGTCATAACGGCCGGGCGCCACGGCCAGCAAGGTCGCCGGAGCGACATGGGCCATGGCACAGGACCGTGAGCAGCCACTCAAATGCACGCTGGCAGCCGGGCCACGCTCTTGCAGAAGATTGGCCAGCAGCAGCGCATCGGCCTTGGTATCCGCCAGGCCTTTGCCGCAGCCGGCAGAGCCGGTACAGGCCACCATGCGCGCCAGCGGCAAGTTCGGCTCGCAGAGCAGGCCCAGGTCACTCAGCTTGCGGCTGACTTCAGCCGCTCGCTCAAGTGCAATATTGGGCAGCAACAGGCTCTGCCAGGGCGTTAGCCGCAGGCTGCCATCACCCATCGTTGCCGCCAGATGTGCGACCCCGCGCAAGAGGAGCGGGTTGAGCCGTCCCAACGGCGGTGCCGCGCCGACGGCGACCAAACCCGACTCGTGCTGTGGATACGTACCCAGGTGCAGGTCAGCCGGCATTGGCTGGCGACGCCATTGCAACACTGCCGGGTCGCGTCGCAGGGGTATGGCCAGCGAATCCACGAACGCGCCCATCCCAATCTCGGTCAGCAATTGACGCATTCGCGCCTGCTCGGGTCGGGCCAGGTCGAGAAAACGATTGAGTACCGCCAACACCAGCGCATGCCCCTGAGCCAGAGGTACCGCGCCCAGAGGCGCTGTGTTCGCCAGGCAACCAGCCAGACCGAATGCCAGCCACACCTCACCATCCAGCATCAACGCCGACAGCCAGAGGTCATGGGGATGCTCGAGCATGGCCATGCCCTCGCCGCCATCGAGTTGCACGGCGAACTTGGCCGATAGTTGATGGAAGCGCGTGGTCGATTCAAGCGAGTGCAGAATCTGCGTAGCCAAGGGGCGGGTGTCAAACAGCATCTGCCGGTCAATCCCCGCGACCGGGCTCAGCATCAGGTTGCGCACATCGTCGCCCGCTGCCTGGGACGGTCCGAGGCCTGCGGCCAACAGCATCTCGATCAGCGGCGCCTGCTGCTCGCCGATCCCGCGGATCTGTAAATTGCCACGGTTGGTCGCCTCGATCACCCCGCCGGCATAACGCTCGGCGGCCGTGGCCACTGCCTCGGCCTGAGTCGCGTCGAGCACGCCTCCAGCCAGCTTGATCCGCGAGATGCCGCCATCCAATGCCGCAACGATACGCAACAACCCCGGGCAAGCCGAGGGGCGCAGGGCATCAGAGGTGGTGCGGGCCGACGAAGGCTCGTTCAAAAGGTCACCCGGCAAATGGGAAAAGGCGCTTCAGTGGTGAAGGCGCGGTATTATGCCTGCTTTGTCGGACAGCATGAAAAGCCTGCCTGTCGGATTAGCGTAATGAGGAAAACGCATGTCGCCCTGGCTGACAGTAGTGGGAATCGGTGAAGACGGCTTCAGCGGCCTGGGCAAGAATGCCCGGCGCGCACTGTTGGGCGCTTCACGGGTATTCGGCGGCCAGCGTCAGCTGGACTTGCTGCCGCATTGCATCGGCGCCGAACGCCAATTGTGGCCCAGCCCCTTTTCTCTGCAGCCGGTGCTGGCATTGCGTGGCGAGCCGGTCTGCGTGCTGGCCAGCGGTGACCCGATGCTGTTCGGCGTGGGCGCCAGCCTGGCCCGGCAAGTGCCGGTCGAGGAGTTGAATATCCTCTCTGCACCCTCCTCTTATTCACTGGCAGCAGCCCGTCTTGGCTGGCCGTTGCAAGATATCATCACCCTTTCCGTGGTCGCCCGGCCCGTGGCCGCCCTGGCCGCCCACCTCTACAGCGGCGTGCGCCTGCTGGTGCTGAGCAATGATGGCAGCAGCCCGGCGGCCATCGCCACGCTGCTGCGCGAACGCGGCTTCGGCCCCAGCCGCATGACGGTGCTGGAACATCTGGGCGGAAGTGCCGAACGGCGCGTTCAGGCGCTGGCGCAAGACTGGCAAGCCGCTGATATCGCCGCACTGAACCTGGTCGCCATCGAGTGCCGGGCGGCAAAAGATGCGCCGCGCTTGTCGCCGCTGGCCGGTTTGCCGGATTCAGCCTTCGAGCACGACGGCCAACTGACCAAGCGCGACGTACGCGCCATCACCCTCGCCCGCCTCGCCCCACAACCGGGCGAACTGCTCTGGGATGTTGGCGCCGGCAGCGGCTCGATCGGCATCGAGTGGATGCGCGCCCACCCCAGCTGCCGCGCCCTGGCCATCGAGGCCGATGCCGGGCGCCAGCAGTTTATCGAACACAACCGCGATGCCCTGGGCGTGCCGGGCCTGCAACTGATCCGTGGCCGGGCACCGCAGGCACTGGAAGGACTGGAACGCCCCGATGCCATCTTCATCGGCGGAGGCGTCACCCGCGAAGGCATTTTGCAGACCTGCTGGGAACAACTGCGCCCCGGCGGACGTCTGGTGGCCAATGCGGTCACCCTGCAAAGCGAACTGACCCTGGTCGATTGGCGCGAACGGCACGGTGGCGAACTGACCCGTATCCACATCGCCCAGGCCCAGCCGCTGGGCGAGTTCGACACCTGGCGCCAGGCCCTGCCCATCACCCTGCTCGAAGCGATCAAGCCCCACGATGCGTGACGAAACCGGCGAACACCCCGTCCCCCTGCGCAGCGGCCTGACCACCGGCAGCTGCGCCACCGCCACCAGCCTGGCAGCCGCACGCTTGCTGTTGACGGGGCAGGCCAGCGACGCCGTGGAGATCACCCTGCCCAAGGGCAAGCAGGTGCAGATGCGCCTGGAATTCTGCCGCCTGGCTGGGGAAGGTGCCGAGGCCGGCACCTTGAAAGATGCCGGCGATGACCCGGACGTGACTCACGGCGCATTGCTCTACAGCCAGGTGCGCTTGTGCGCCGAGCCCGGTGTGCGCTTTTTCGCGGGCATTGGCGTCGGCACCGTAACCCGCCCCGGCCTGGTGCTGGGTGTTGGCGAACCGGCGATCAATCCCGTGCCGCGCAAGATGATGTGCGAACACCTGCAACAACTGGCCGCCGAATGCGCTTATGCCGGCGGCTTCGAGGTGACGGTCAACGTCGAGAACGGGGAAATCCTGGCCCAAAAGACCATGAACCCGCGCCTGGGCATTCTTGGCGGCCTGTCGATCCTGGGCACCAGCGGCATCGTGCGACCGTTTTCCTGCTCGGCCTACATTGCCTCGATTCATCAAGGCATCGATGTGGCGAAAACCAACGGCTACCTGCACATCGCCGCCTGCACTGGCAACGCCAGCGAGGACACCATGCGCCGGGTCTACAACCTGCCGGAAATCGCCCTGGTGGAAATGGGCGACTTCGTCGGTGCCGTGCTCAAGCACCTGCGCAAAGTCCCGGTGGAAAAACTCAGCCTGTGCGGCGGCTTCGGCAAGATCAGCAAACTGGCTGCCGGACACATGGACCTGCACAGCCGCCATTCCAGCATCAACCTGCCACAACTGGCCGAGTGGGCCGCCGCCATCGGCGCAGATGCCGAGCTGCAAACCGCCATCTGCCAGGCCAACACCAGCCAACAGGCCCTCGCCCTGGCCAGCGCCGCCGGCATCGCGCTGGGGGATGCGGTGTGCCAGCACGCACTGGACTTCGCCCGCAGCGTGGTGCCGGCGCAGGTGCAGGTAGAAGTTTTCGCCATTGATCGCCAGGGTGGCATCGTCGGCCACGCAGGAGCCTTTTCATGAAACGCATTCTGTTGCTCGGTGGCGTGACCGAAGCCCTGGCGATCGCTCGCACGTTGGGGCCGGAGCATATATACAGCCTGGCTGGTATCGGGCGGGTACCGACCGACCTGCGTTGCCAGGTTCGTGTTGGTGGCTATGGTGGCGCAGAAGGTTTGGCCGCGTTCATTCGTGCCGAAGAGATAACCCTGCTGATCGATGCTACTCACCCCTATGCGGCGCAGATCAGCCATAACGGGGTCAACGCGGCGCGTCTGGCGGGCATCCCGTGCTGGGCGTTGAGGCGTCCGGCCTGGGAACCGCAGCCTGGGGATGACTGGCGTGAGGTGGCGGATTGGGCTGAGTTGATGCAGGCGTTGGCGCCGTTCAAGCGGCCGCTGTTTACGCTGGGGCGGGAGCCGTTGCAGCACCTTGGTGAAATTCCTGCCGAACAGTTTTGGACTTTACGTGCACTCGATTCGGTTCCTGGCAATGAGCGCTGCGAAGTGATGGGGGCACGTGGGCCGTTCCGGCTGGAGGATGAGCGCGAACTGTTCAAGCGTCGCCAGATCGATGTGTTGATCAGCAAGAACAGCGGCAGCAGTGCTACCGAGCCCAAGCTGGAAGTTGCGCGGGAGCGTGGGGTGCCTGTAATGATTTTGCAGCGGCCAACCCTCCCGAAGGTGGATCAGGAGTTTCTTGCGGTGAGCGAACTGACGTCATCGCTGGCAAGCCAGCTCCCACAGAAGGCATGAGCGTTCAAAAATCATCGGTCTGACACGTATCTCTGTGGGAGCTGGCTTGCCAGCGATGAGGCCCTGCCAGACAACACAAAAACGACCTTCAAAAAACAATCCATTGCGTCACCCCACCACAGCCCCGCATTTTTACTTATCCCGTCTATTCTGGCTAAATGGCCACCGTTCACTGACCCCAACCCGGACCTGCCCATGCCCCGACACCGGCTCGCCTATGCCTGGATCGCCTGCTTCGCAGTGCTGTTCAACATGCTGGCCATGCCCATGTCCGGTGCTTCGCCGCAACCACAGGTCGAGCAATTGTTATGGGGCTCGTTTTGCTCGGGCTCAGGTAGCCGCCTGGTCGCCATCTCACTGGGCAAGGTTGACCAGGGTTCCACACAAGGCAACGATCACTCGACCATGCAGCACTGCTGGTGCTGCTCAGGTTCCGCGCCGCTGGTGGCCTTGCCGGGGCATTCGGCCCGATTGATGTTGGCGCACATTGACTTCACTGTGGAGGTGCCCACGGCACCGGCCATCACCCCCTCGCCACGCCAGCAGTGGCCCAGTCTCAACCCGCGCGCATCCCCTCTGGCCTGATTCACCTCGCACATCCCTGTGTCCTGAATCGACTGGAGAATCACCTTGCTGAAGAAAGCACTCGTTCTGGCCGCCCTGCTGCTGCCTGCCTGTTTTGCCAATGCCCACGAATACAGCGTCGGCGACCTGGAAGTCGCTCAACCCTGGTCCATGGAGCTGCCGCCAAACGCACCCACCGTTGCCGCCTATTTTATGATCCATAATAAGGGCACGAGCGCCGACCGCCTGCTCAGCGTCGACAGCCCCATCGCGGGCAAGGCCGAGCTGCACGAGCATGTGAAAAATGGCGACATGATGAAGATGCAGCAGGTCCAGAGCGTGGAAATCACCGCCGGAGGTGGCGTGACCTTCGCGCCCATGGCCCACCACGTGATGCTGATGGAACTCAAGGATCGCAGCCTGTTGCAGGATGGCAAGCGCTTCCCGCTGACCCTGCATTTCGAGAAGGCCGGCGATTTGACCGTCGAGGTCACCGTACAAAAGAAAGCCCCGAACGATAACGGGGCACAAGAAATACAGCATTGATCGCTGATCGGTGACCCCTATGCGCAGACCCGGCGCCAGACCATCAGGATTGCATCACCGTCACGCGAAGACGGCGAGCGGCTCCTGGCTGAGTTTGTTTGCAATGTTGATGATCTTCATCGGCCCGCTGATTTCTCAAGCGATGCCGATGGATCACCGCATGCCGATGTCCATGAACCAAAACATGGACATGCGCACGGCCGCCCCCGACTGCCACGATGCGGGCCACCCACCCGAGCATTGCGGCAACTCGGGCAAGCTGCACGCGCTCTGGGAAAAGTGCGGCTACTGCAGCTTGCTCTTCCATAGCCCGGCCTTGCCCCAGGCGCTTAGTCTGGTAGCCGCCGACACACCTTCGGCAACCACCGACCTCTCCCTCCAACCGCAACAGGGCCATGCCCTCCAAGCGGTATTTCCCGGTGCACGCACCCGCGCCCCACCAGCACTCGCTCACGTTTGACTCAAATATCACGTTGCCGAATCTGAAAGCACTGCTCAGACAGTCGCAGTCGGCTGCGCGCGACCTATTTGCAACACGTGGAGCAAGCTCATGAGCAAGCCGAAAATTTCGTTCTACAACCTGGCCTGGCGCTGGCATTTCTATGCCGGGCTGTTCGTTGCCCCTTTCATGGTCCTGTTGGCCCTGACCGGGATCATCTACCTGTTCAAACCACAGCTCGACCCGCTGATGTACAGCGACCTGATGACAGTAAACGCCGGCCATCACACCCTCAGTGCCGATGTGCAATTGAGTCGGGTGCAGGCCGCTTATCCACAGGGCCATGTCGACCAGTACCTGCCCGCGCCGAGTGCCGAGCGCAGTGCCCAGTTCGTGGTGAAACAGGACGGGCGCGAACTCAATGTCTTTATCGACCCGTACACCGGCACACTCCTCGGTGAACAGGATGCCAAGAACAACCTGCAAGCCATCGCCCGCGCCCTGCACGGCGAACTTATGATCGGCCCGATCGGCGACCGGCTGGTTGAGCTGGCCGCAGGCTGGGGCATTGTCCTGGTGGTGTCCGGGATGTATCTGTGGTGGCCGCGCGGCAAGGTGGCCGGTGGCGTACTGTGGCCGCGCCTGTACAGCCGGGGCCGTGTTTTCTGGCGTGATCTGCATGCGGTCATCGGCTTCTGGGGCGGCGCCTTCTTGCTGGTGATGTTGCTCAGCGGTATGACCTGGACCGGCGTCTGGGGCAAGCAGTTCGCCCAGGTCTGGAACACCTTCCCCGCGCTGATGTGGAACGACGTGCCCAAGTCCGATCAAGAGGCTCGGGTACTGAACACCGCCACCCGCCAGACCGTGCCATGGGCAATGGAAAACACGCCCATGCCGCAATCGGGTGCACACGCTGAACACGCTGGCCATAACACCGCAGCCACTGCACCAGCTGCACCGCAAGTAAGCCTGCAGCAGGTCGTCGATCTCGCCACCGAACACGGCGTCGCGCCCGGCTACAGCATCACCTTGCCGAGCACCGCCGAGGGCGTTTTCACCATCGCCGTGTTCGCCGACGACCCCCGCAACGATGCCACCCTGCATATCGATCAATACAGCGCCAAGGTGCTGGCCGACGTGCGCTGGCAGGACTACGGCAACGTTGCCCGTGCCACTGAAGTGGGCGTGATGCTGCACGAAGGCAAGATGTTTGGCCCGGTCAACCAGATCATCGTGCTGGTGATCTGTCTGATGATTCTGCTCAGTGCCGTCAGTGGCGTGGTGATGTGGTGGAAGCGTCGTCCGCAAGGCAGCTTCGGCGTGCCGCCGCTGCGTCATGATTTGCCGAAGTGGAAGACGGCGATTGTGGTCATGATTGGGTTGGGGGTGGCGTTTCCGTTGGTGGGGGTTTCGTTGGTTGCGGTTTGGGCGTTGGATTGGGGATTGTTGTCGCGACTGGGCCAGAAAGTGGAGATGGCCTGAGACCTTGATTGCTTGTTTGGCCTGATCGGCAAAGCGGCTGTCACTTGGTGACAGCCGCGAAGAACCAACATAAATTTGGTCTGTGTGAGCAATATGGACTACGGGACACTCACGTCCCACTCCTGATTCTCAGCACCGCAAGTACGCAACGTCGCTGCAGGCGATCCCGCACCTCCCGTCCTGGTTAAACATTTATCGCGATTACGTATTTTCAGTTTGCTACCGCTCATAAACTCCACAGTCAATGCTGGCCCCGCATCTGATGGCACGCCAACTTCAGCGAGTTCTGACATTTGGCTGCTGACCACCATTGGTAGGTTGTCCTGTTTGAGCCTGCCGTCACTCAATTTCCAAGAGGCCTTGCTACTGCTGCAGTTCACTGTACCTGAACGAGCCAAAACATACCGTGGCGACAAGCCACTTTCAGAGATGAGACACGCATCGTCTTGTTTGATATTTACGCCTCGTGGACTTACGATTAGTGTGCAGGTTTGGTCCGCTGTGCATGTTGTTTGTGCAATCGATTCACAAGGTCCATATGTCCAGGCGCTGCTGGCACTGGGCAGGACTGATCCACCATTTGCTGTTGGAATGCCGTATGCTGCGACAGCCGTCGGTACTGCATCGCACGACTCATGCTGTTCATTGCCTTGCGCATAGTTTTCTACCCATTCCCCAAGCGAAACGAGTCCTCCATAGTTATCAGGCACACGGATGGTTGCTATGGTAGTTTGTTGACCGGTGCGAGTGTCGATAATCGATCCTGTCCAAGCGGAGGGTGCAGTTCTGGCTACCTTCAATTTGTATAAAACTCCTTCTTGCCAGGGATAGTTCATACCACACCCAACTCCGCTTCCTTCATGGCTAAAATGACCACAACTGCCACTGCCGTTTGTCCAGCTGGTTGCGCCCCAGATTGAGAACACCAATCCTTTCGCATCCCCATTCTGGCGCTGAAGTCCGATATAACCTCCGTCCGGTCCAAATTGAAATTGGTGAGCCCAGTACGTTCTACCGTTATATCCGGGGTCTTTCGTTACCGTTATTTGAAACTCCATGTCGGAATATCCACCCGGAACAGATGGAAAGTTTCTTGCGATACTGGCCATGCCTCCTGCTATAACTGCGAACGCAGATTGTGCGGATAACGTTGTCAAAATCGTAAACACTAGGAAAATAAGTTTTTTTAATGAAAGCGTAAGTGTAGTGCGGGTTTGTGGCTTTGATTGTCGAGCGCTGGCTTCCATTTTGAGATCCGTCCCGAGTTAAGGTTTTGTACTGTTCAGTTGGGATACTGCTCGTGGACACTAACGCGTGATGTGTTAAGTAAGTAACTAGCAAAGTTGATAGGTATACAACGGACAGGTACTGTGATTGCGTTGGGGACTAAGGAACGGAACCGGGTACGCTGGAGCGCCAGACTGTAGCCATTGCTGACCAGCCAGCTCGTACAGAAGCTGGCTGATCAGGGAACGACAGTCTGGCTAACCCAGGTTCCTTCAGTCGTTGGCTTCAATACCAGCGATGGACGCTTCCACCAGCGCCTTCGCGACGTCGAGCTGATGCATGACCGACCGTGCCAACGACTGCAATTCAGGCGGGCAGTTATTCGCAACCTCGACGGCGGTCGCGGTGGCGCTGCCCAGGTGATCGCAGGCGTGGACCAAGGCCTCTTCGAGTGGGATGTTTTCGCGGATACTGAAGAGCAAGTTGCTGCCTGGGCAATGACCGAAGGTCAGCGCTCGGGTGACAGGGTTTTGGGGTGGGTTGGGTGATGGTTTGATCATGGTGCGACTCCTGACATTGATGGAAGACGCCACAAACCGCGACTAAACGATGGGTGGCGGCTGTACGCGGGTTAGTCGACCGGGAAGTCAGGCACCCGGCGCACCCGAAGGTGCCCCACGCACAGCCACCATAAAACGCTCATTACAGGCATGAAAATCACCGGCAATGGTTATGGAGGCGCTGTGCGCCTGACTTCGATTTCGGGCGACTAAACCCGATCGTTGAATTTGCAACGACCGGCCAAGACTAGCCACCCGAAAAGACAGGCACAACACCGCTCAAGGCGGGCGGATTATGCTTGGGAAATGCCGCTCACAAAATAGCGAATTCACCCACAGAATCATCTCGACAAACAATCCCCGGCCTGTAGCCGCTGCCGTAGGCTGCGCTGGGACCGGTAGGTCCCCCGGCGATTTCGAGATCGTGCGCCTGCTTTGCAGGCGAGCGCAGCCTGCGGCAGCGGCTACAGCGGGCCAATTCAGCCTATTCTCAGGCCTTGACTTCAATGCCAGCGATGGACGCCTCCACCAGCGCCTTGGCGACATCGAGCTGATGCATGACCGAGCGCGCCAGCGACTGCAGTTCCGGCGGGCAGTTATTCGCGACCTCGACGGCGGTCGCGGTGGCGCAGCCCAAGTGATCACAGGCGTGGACCAAGGCCTCTTCGAGTGGGATGTTTTCGCGGATACTGAAGAGCAAGTTGCTGCCTGGGCAATGACCGAAGGTCAGCGCTCGGGTGACAGGGTTTTGGGGCGGGTTGGGTGATGGTTTGACCATGGTGCGACTCCTGACGTTAAGTGAAACCGCCACGGCTCGCTGCTAAACGAAGAGGTGGCAGCTGTACGCGGGTTAGCAGACCGGGACGTCAGGTACCCGGCGCACCCGAAGGTGCCCCACGCACAACTGCCATAGAGCATCATTGCGAGCATGAAACAAGCACCTGCAATGGGCTTTGGAGGCACTCTGCGCCTGACGTATTAATCGGACTGCTAAATCCGGCCGTTGAATTTGCAACGACCGGGCAAGACTAGCCACCCAAAAAGACAGGCACAACAGCGCTCAAGGCGTGGGGATTATGCTTGGGAAATGCCGTCTACGAAATAACGAAACCACCTACAAACCAGCCGTCGCCGCTGACCGCCAACCAAAAAACCACCAAAAAGTGCAAATATTTTAGCTATTCAAGGAAAACAATTACGCAATACTTGCACTCAAAACTCTAAGCCGTACACGCCCACATGAGTGCTAATATTCTTTCACTATCCCAACATCCATTCCAAAATAATTGCATCATGGCCAAGAAAACCGCCCCACTATTGCCTTCTACCAGCGCATTGCTCAGCGAATTCGGAGAGCGGCTACGTCTTGCCCGCTTACGTCGCAAGCTGACGGCCAAGCAGGTAGCCGAGCGCTCAGGCATGTCGCAAATGACCTTGCGCGCACTAGAGCGCGGTGGTGCAGGCGTCACCATCGGCGCCTACCTGTCGGTGATGCAGGTGCTGGGCCTTGAGAAAGACATCGCTCACCTAGCCGGGACGGACGAAGTCGGCAGGCATTTGCAAGATGTGGCCATGGTGAAAGGGAAATCACTCAAAAAGCCGGGTGCGACACCTTCCAACCTGGCCATAAGCTCCGCACCTTCCCGCCGCAAACAAACACCCGCCACTCCACAGGCCGCCGAAGATGAGGGCTTGTACTCCATCAGCTCCGAAGACCTTTCAGCGTTGATCGTGCAACCGCGAAAAGCATCACCGGAGGATGCTGGCCAATGAGCTTGCCCATCGCCGTTTATGCCGACTGGGAAGGCCTCGACGCACCACTGCGACTTGGCCTGCTCCATGCCCGTAAAAGCGGGAGCGCCGAGCTGTTCGAGTTCGAATATGACCCGGCTGCATTGCGAAACCCGATTTTGCTCGGTATTCAGCTGGACCCGCGTATTGGCCTGTTCGAAGGCCATCAATATCCGGAGCAAGGCCGCGAAACCTTCGGCGTGTTTGCAGACGCCTGCCCAGATCGCTGGGGCAGAATGCTCATGAAACGCCGCCTGGAGCGCGAGAAGCGAGCGGGGACTGTTGAACCCAATGCTCGCTTGTACGAATCGGAATATCTACTGGGCGTACATGATACCTATCGCGTGGGCGCCTTACGATTTCGCCTCAATGACAGCGGGCCATTCCTCGATGACCGTGAAGGCATGGCCGCGCCTCCCCTGATTCAGCTTCGAGAGCTGGAGGCTGCCAGTCTTGCCCTGGAACGAGACACCGACAACACCTCGGCCCAAGGTGACACCTGGCTACGCATGTTGATTGCTCCAGGTGGCTCCCTTGGCGGTGCCAGACCCAAAGCCAGCGTCGTCGATAACCAGGGCCACTTGTGGATCGCCAAGTTTCCCAGCGTGCGTGATGAGTACGATGTCGGCGCCTGGGAGCTGGTGGTCAACGCCTTGGCCAAGGCATGCGGACTCAGCGTTGCCAAAGGCGAAGCAGCCAGGTACGCGAATGAACACCACTGCTTCCGGGTCAAGCGCTTTGACCGCACCGAGACAGGTCGCAGGCTGCACTTCGCCTCCGCTATGACCCTTACTGGCCATGTAGACGGCGACGATGCATCAACCGGTATCAGTTATCTTGAACTGGCGCAGGTCCTCATCAACCATGGCGCGCAGACCAATATTGACCTCCGGGAGCTCTGGTCGCGCATCGTCTTCAATCTGTTGGTTTCAAACACCGATGATCACCTGCGCAATCATGGCTTCATCCTAGTACCCGGCAAAGGTTGGCGTCTTTCGCAGGCATACGACATGAACCCTGTGCCCGACGCTTATGGTTTGAAGTTGAACATCAACGAAGCCGACAACTCGCTGGACATGGACCTTGTTCGCTCTGTTGCCAGATTCTTCCGAGTATCGAAAACGGATGCTGACGACATCATCGAACGATTCCAGTCAATCGTCAGCCAATGGCCCACGCTCGCCAGTCGATTGAAACTGTCGTCTCGGGAACAAGAGCATATGGCGCCGGCGTTTCATCTCGCTAGTCAATAAGAAACTCAAGCATGGGTTCACTGCAGCTCCGTAGCCGCTGCTGCAGGCTGCGCTGGGACCGGTAGGTCCCCCGGGGCTCTCGAGATCGTGCGCCTGCTTTGCAGCCGAGCGCAGCCTGCGGCAGCGGCTACGTGAGTTGCGTCGCTACCTCACTCGAAAGCAACGCACCAACGAGGCGCGCTTGCCTGCACCTCACCCTTCGATCAGCCCTCCCGTGGTGCAGCGCCACGACCAAAATCCGCCCGAAAACGCCACTCCAGAGCCTCGCACGCATTCCGGCACACCCCTTGCTACAGCCCCCTTCAGAAGTCGCCCTCTGCCACAAAAAACTCAAAGTACATGGAGATCGCACAATGAAGCGTCGTAGTTTGATCAAGGCTTTCACGCTGACGGCATCGATTGCCGCCATGGGCATGACCTGGACCATTCAGGCCGCCGAAACCATCAAGGTCGGCATCCTGCATTCGTTGTCCGGGACGATGGCAATTTCGGAGACTTCGCTCAAGGACATGGCGTTGATGACCATCGACGAGATCAACGCCAAGGGCGGTGTGAACGGCAAGATGCTGGAGCCGGTGGTGGTGGACCCGGCTTCCAACTGGCCGCTGTTCGCCGAGAAGGGCCGTCAGTTGCTGACCCAGGACAAGGTCGCCGTGGTGTTCGGTTGCTGGACCTCGGTGTCGCGCAAGTCGGTGTTGCCGGTATTCGAGGAACTCAACGGCTTGCTGTTTTACCCAGTGCAGTACGAAGGCGAAGAGATGTCGCCGAACGTCTTCTACACCGGTGCAGCGCCCAACCAGCAGGCCATCCCGGCGGTGGAGTACCTGATGAGCGAAGATGGCGGCAGCGCCAAGCGCTTTTTCCTGTTGGGCACCGACTATGTCTACCCGCGCACCACCAACAAGATTCTGCGTTCGTTCCTGCATTCCAAGGGCGTGGCCGACAAGGATATCGAAGAGGTCTACACCCCGTTCGGCCACGCCGACTACCAGACCATCGTGGCGAACATCAAAAAGTTCTCGGCTGGCGGCAAGACAGCAGTGGTCTCCACGGTCAATGGCGACTCCAACGTGCCCTTCTACAAGGAGCTGGCCAACCAGGGCCTAAAAGCCACCGACGTACCCGTGGTGGCGTTCTCGGTCGGCGAAGAAGAGCTGCGCGGCATCGACACCAAGCCGCTGGTGGGCAACCTGGCCGCCTGGAACTACTTCGAATCGGTGGAGAACCCAGTCAACCAGAAATTCGTCGCCGACTGGAAAGCCTACGCCAAGGCCAAAAACTTGCCGGGCGCCGACAAGGCCGTGACCAACGACCCGATGGAAGCCACCTATGTGGGCATCCATATGTGGGCGCAGGCGGTGGAGAAGGCCGGGACGACCGATGTCGACAAGGTTCGTGCCGCACTGGCCGGGCAGACCTTCAAGGCGCCATCGGGTTTTACCCTGACCATGGATGAAAAGAATCATCACCTGCACAAGCCGGTGATGATTGGTGAGATTCAGGATGACGGGCAGTTCAACGTTGTGTGGCAGACCGCAGAGCCGATCAAGGCGCAGCCTTGGAGTCCGTTTATTCCGGGTAACGACAAGAAGCCGGATTATGCGGTGAAGAGTAACTAAGGGCTTTGCGACGTTCGCAACGTTAACGACAATTTTGTAGCCGCTGCCGAAGGCTGCGCTGGGCCGCAAGGCCCCGGCGATCTTGAGATCGTGCGCCTGCCTTGCAGGCGAGCGCAGCCTGGCGGCAGCGGCTACTATCTTGCGCCAGGCTACTGATATGTTGACCGCCCTTTATCGCTTGATCTTCAGCATCGCACTGCTGCTACCAATAGCCGCAAACGCCAGCGAAGCCGACTATTTCATCACCAGCCCCCCCACCCAGCAGGCGACCCTGCTGCAAGGTTGGGCCGCGCAACCGGAAGCATCCCGGTTACCCCTGCTCGAAGCGCTGCAACAAGGCCGCCTGCCGGACGACGAACGCAAGCTGCGCCTGAACAACCGCCTGCGCGGTCTGGTCGATAACGCGCTGGCTAGCCATCGCCTGCTCTCCAGCAAAACCGATGTGCGCCTCGCTGCAGCCCGACAACTGCAAAAAACCGCGCAACCCGCCCAAGTCGCCTTTCTCGACCGGCGTTTCGCCACTGAACCCGATGAAACCGTGCATGCCGCCCTGGCCCTGGCCCTGGCCAACCTGCAACTGGTCGACAGCGACCCTGCCGTGCGTCTTGCCGCCGTGCGCCTGCTCGGCGAGACAGGCGACCCGTTGGCCCGCACCCGCCTGGAAACCCTGCTCGACCCCGGCGTGGAAACCGATGCGGGCGTGCGCACCGCCGCCGAAACCAGCCTGGCGCAGGTCAAGCGCAAACTGATGCTCGGTGAACTGCTCGGCCAAGCCTTCAGCGGCATGTCGCTGGGCTCTATTCTATTGTTGGCAGCGTTGGGCCTGGCCATCACTTTCGGTCTGCTCGGGGTGATCAACATGGCCCATGGCGAGATGCTGATGCTCGGTGCCTATGCCACTTATGTCGTGCAGATAATGTTTCAGCGCCTGGCCCCCGACGCGCTGGCGCTCTATCCGCTGGTGGCACTGCCCGTGGCGTTCTTCGTCACGGCCAGCGTTGGCATGCTGCTGGAGCGCACCGTGATTCGCCACCTGTACGGGCGCCCATTGGAAACCCTGCTGGCGACCTGGGGTATCAGCCTGATCCTGATCCAGGCCGTACGTCTGTGCTTCGGTGCGCAGAACGTCGAAGTGGCCAACCCGGCCTGGCTGTCGGGTGGCATTCAAGTGCTGCCGAATCTGGTGCTGCCCTACAACCGCATCGTCATCATCGGCTTTGCGCTGTTCGTGGTGGTGCTGACCTGGTTGCTGCTGAACAAGACCCGCCTGGGCCTCAACGTTCGGGCCGTGACCCAGAACCGCAATATGGCGGCCTGCTGTGGCGTGCCCACCGGACGCGTCGACATGCTCGCCTTCGGCCTCGGGTCGGGCATTGCCGGGCTGGGTGGCGTGGCCCTGAGCCAGATCGGCAATGTCGGCCCGGATCTGGGCCAGAGCTACATCATCGACTCGTTCCTGGTGGTGGTGCTCGGTGGCGTCGGCCAGCTCGCCGGCAGTGTATCGGCGGCCTTCGGCCTGGGCATTGCCAACAAGATTCTTGAACCGCAGATCGGTGCCGTGCTCGGCAAGATCCTGATCCTGGCGTTGATCATTCTGTTTATCCAGAAACGTCCGCAAGGCCTCTTCGCACTCAAAGGACGGGTGATCGACTGATGAACCAGCCGCTGATCGTGACCGCCGCGCAAAAAGCCGGCCCGAAAACTTCCCTCGCCGTGGGTGGCATCGTGCTGCTGATGCTGCTCGCCCTGCCGCTGCTGTCGCTGCTGCCGGCTGACAGCAGCCTGCAGGTCTCTGCGTACACTTTGACCCTGGTCGGCAAGATCCTTTGCTACGCCATCGTTGCCCTGGCGCTGGACCTGGTCTGGGGTTATGCCGGCCTGCTCTCGCTGGGCCATGGCCTGTTCTTCGCCCTCGGTGGCTATGCCATGGGCATGTACCTGATGCGAGAAGCCGCGGGCGATGGCTTGCCGGCATTCATGACTTTCCTCTCCTGGAGCGAGTTGCCCTGGTACTGGGCCGGCACCCAGCACTTTCTCTGGGCCCTGTGCCTGGTGGTGCTGGCGCCAGGACTGCTGGCATTGGTGTTCGGTTTCTTTGCCTTCCGCTCGCGGATCAAGGGCGTGTACTTCTCGATCATGACCCAGGCCCTGACCTTTGCCGGGATGCTGCTGTTCTTTCGCAACGAGACCGGGTTCGGCGGCAACAACGGCTTTACCAACTTCCGCAGCATCCTCGGTTTCAGCATCACCGCCCAAGGGACGCGTGCGGTGTTGTTCCTGCTGACCGTGCTGTTGCTGGTGGCGAGTTTGTATCTGGGTTGGCGCCTGGCCCGGAGCAAGTTCGGGCGCGTATTGACCGCCCTGCGTGACGCTGAAAACCGGCTGATGTTCTGCGGTTACGACCCACGCGGTTTCAAGCTGTTTGTCTGGGTACTGAGTGCCGTGCTGTGCGGCTTGGCCGGCGCGCTGTACGTGCCGCAAGTGGGCATCATCAACCCCAGCGAAATGTCGCCGACCAACTCCATCGAAGCGGCGGTCTGGGTCGCCCTGGGCGGGCGGGGTACCTTGATCGGGCCACTGCTCGGCGCGGGTCTGGTCAATGGCATGAAGAGCTGGTTCACCGTGGCCTTCCCCGAGTACTGGTTGTTCTTCCTGGGGGCGTTATTCATCGTCGTCACCCTGTACCTGCCCAAAGGCATTTTCGGCTTGATGAAGAAAGGGGGCGAACAATGAGAGGCGTTCCACTACCCGCTGCCCGTCCCGAGTTCATGCTCGAACCGGCCTTTGATCCCAACCGCGACGCCGGCAGCAGCCGCGACGCTATCGGCCTGGGCCAGCGGGTTATCGGCAAGGGCCTGGACGTGCGCCACGGCACCCTCCTGACCCTGGAGGACATCAGCGTCAGCTTCGACGGCTTCAAGGCCCTCAACGCGCTGAACCTGTATATCGGCGTCGGCGAACTGCGCTGCATCATCGGCCCCAATGGTGCCGGCAAGACCACCCTGATGGACGTGATCACCGGCAAGACCCGCCCCACCGAGGGCAAGGCCTGGTTTGGCGAAACCCTGAATCTCACGCAAATGAGCGAAGTGCAGATCGCCCAGGCCGGGATAGGTCGCAAGTTCCAGAAACCGACGGTGTTCGAAGCCCTCAGCGTGTTCGAGAACCTGGAGCTGGCGCAGAAGACCGACAAATCGGTGTGGGCCTGCCTGTGCGCGCGCCTGAGTGGCGAGCAGAAAGACCGCATCGACGAAGTGCTGGAAACCATCCGTCTGGTCAGTTCGACGCATCGCCAGGCGGGGTTGCTGTCCCACGGTCAGAAGCAGTTTCTGGAGATCGGCATGTTGCTGATGCAGGACCCACAGCTGCTGTTGCTCGATGAGCCGGTGGCCGGCATGACCGATGCCGAAACCGAGTTCACGGCCGAGCTGTTCAAAAGCCTGGCCGGCAAGCACTCGCTGATGGTGGTCGAGCATGACATGGGGTTTGTCGGCTCGATTGCCGACCATGTCACGGTGCTGCATCAGGGCAGTGTGCTGGCGGAGGGGTCCCTGGAGCAAGTGCAGGGGGATGATCGGGTGATCGAGGTGTATTTGGGTCGATAGACCGCGATGAGGCCCTCCCGGATGCCACAAAATTCAGAGAACCAAAACATGCTGCAAGTCAACAAGCTTCACCAATACTACGGCGGCAGCCACATCCTGCGCGGTCTGTCCTTCGACGTGAAAGTCGGCGAAGTCACCTGCCTGCTCGGGCGCAATGGCGTCGGCAAGACCACGCTGCTCAAGTGCCTGATGGGCCTGCTGCCCTCCAAAGAAGGCAGCGTCCAGTGGGAAGGCAAGGCCATCACTGCGTTCAAGCCGCACCAACGGGTGCATGCCGGGATCGCTTATGTACCCCAGGGCCGGGAAATCTTCGGCCGTCTGACCGTCGAAGAAAACCTGCTGATGGGCCTTTCACGCTTCAGCGCAAAGCAAGCCAGGGAAGTCCCGGCGTTCATCTACGAATTGTTCCCCGTGCTGCTGCAAATGAAACACCGCCGCGGCGGCGACCTCTCTGGCGGCCAGCAGCAACAACTAGCCATTGGCCGCGCACTGGCCAGCCGCCCGCGACTGTTGATCCTCGACGAGCCCACCGAGGGCATCCAGCCTTCGGTGATCAAGGAGATCGGTGCAGTGATCAGGAAACTGGCCGAGCGCGGCGACATGGCGATCCTGCTGGTGGAGCAGTTCTACGATTTCGCGGCCGAACTGGCTGACCAGTACCTGGTCATGTCCCGTGGGGAAATCATCCAGCAGGGCCGTGGTGAAAATATGGAGGCCGAGGGTGTGCGCGGCCTGGTAACCATCTAACCTGAAACCTCAATCGGTACGATCTGCCTTTATGACCCTGCCTGCCTCGAACGCGTTGTACACCCCCAGCTGGCATGCCGAGCTGGAGCTGGGCTATGCCCGTTTCGGCAATGGCACCCGGCCGACGTTGCGCCGCCACAAGGGCCCGCTGCGTGTACAGAAGCACCTCTACGCCGAAGGCCCCGAGGTGTGCCAGCACATCATCGTCCATCCACCGGGTGGCATTGCCGGTGGTGATCGGCTGGACATCAGCGCCCGCGTCGACGCCGACGCCTGGGTGCAACTGACCAGCCCGGGTGCGGCCAAGTGGTATCGCGCGGCCGGCCCGGCCTTTCAACAGCTGGATCTGAAGGTGGCCGCGGGTGCGACGCTGGAATGGCTGCCCCAGGAGACGATCGTCTTCAGCGCCGCGCAAGCCGAACTGACAACCCGCATCGATCTGCAAGGCGATGCCCGGCTGTTCTATTGGGATATGGTCGCCCTGGGCCGGCCGGCCAGCGGCGAAAGGTTCGAGCGCGGGCACTTTCAGTCACATCTGGATATTCGCCGCGACGGACAGCTGCTCTGGCATGAACGCCAGCGCATCACCGGCAACGATGGTCTGCTCGACTCACCTATCGGCCTGGGGGGCCATCCGGTTTTTGCGACACTTCTGGTCACCGGCGAAATAGACGCGGCGCTCCTGCAACGATGCCGCTCCCTGCCCAACCGGGTCCGGGGTGACCTGAGCCAGTTGCCAGGTCTGCTGGTGGCACGCTGCCTGGCCTTTGAGGCCCTGCATGCACGCGACTGGCTGATCGCCTTGTGGCAGCTGTTGCGCCCGGCGCTGTTGGGCCGCGAAGCAATATCACCCAGAATCTGGAACACGTAATGAATCCAACAGGAATACCGACTACATGGACCTGACTCCACGGGAAAAAGACAAACTGCTGATCTTCACCGCTGGCCTGGTAGCCGAACGGCGCCTGGCCCGAGGGCTCAGGCTGAATTACCCGGAAGCCATGGCGTTCATCTCCGCCGCCCTGCTCGAAGGCGCGCGCGATGGCCAGACCGTGGCCGAGCTGATGCACTACGGCACCACCCTGCTCAGCCGCGAACAGGTCATGGAAGGCATTCCGGAAATGATTCCCGAGATCCAGGTGGAAGCGACCTTCCCCGACGGCACCAAGCTTGTGACCGTCCATCAACCCATCGCCTGAGGCCACGCATGACTTTTCAAGTACGCGATGCCGTGCAAGCCGACTTGCCCGCCATTCTCGATATCTACAACGACGCAGTGCTCAACACCACGGCGATCTGGAACGAACAACCGGTCGACCTGGGCAACCGCCAGGCCTGGTACGACGCCCGCCAGGCACAGCAGTACCCGATCCTGATAGCCGTCGATGGAGCCGGTAACATCCTCGGCTATGCTTCATTCGGTGATTGGCGGCCTTTCGAGGGCTTTCGGCACACCGTCGAGCATTCGGTGTACATCCGCGCCGATCAACGCGGCCATGGCCTCGGTCCACTGCTGATGCAGGCGTTGATCGAACGCGCCAGAGCCTGCAACAAACACGTGATGGTCGCCGCCATCGAAAGTGGCAATGCAGCGTCCATCCGACTACACGAGCGACTCGGTTTCACGATCAACGGGCAGATGCCGCAGGTCGGCACCAAGTTCGGGCGCTGGCTGGACCTGACCTTCATGCAACTGATCCTGAACCCCGGTGCGCAACCAGCTGCGATTTCTACGGAGTAAGTGTCAATGAATGCTGCCCAACTGCGTCGTGTCACTGTCGAGAGTTTCCCCCACTATCGCGAGGGGCTGGTCGAGTTGTTGCACGATGCCGTGCGACAAGGCGCCTCGATCGGCTTCATGGCCGACTTGGATGCGCAGCAGGCCAACAGTTACTTCGATGAGGTCAAGGCAAGCCTGGCCAATGGCAGCCTGGTGCTGCTGGCCGTGGTCAATGTCAGCGATGAACAGGTCGTGGCCAGCGTGCAGCTGTCGCTGTGCCAGAAGCCCAATGGCCTGAACCGTGCCGAAGTGCAGAAGCTGCTGGTGCGCGCGGACGTCCAGCGGCGTGGCATGGGTCAGCAACTGATGCATGCCGTGGAAGTCACCGCTCGCCAGTACAAGCGCGGGTTGTTGTACCTGGACACCGAAGCAGGCTCGCCGGCCGAGGACTTCTACCGCGCCATGGGCTACACCCGTGCCGGACAGATTCCCGACTACGCCTGCGGCCCCGATGGCCAGTACCGCCCTACTGCTCTCTATTACAAGACCCTGCAAGGACCGACTGCATGATCCCTGGTCAATACCAGATCCAGCCCGGCGAGATCGAGCTCAATGCCGGCCGCCGCACCTTGAGCCTGACCGTCGCCAACAGTGGCGACAGGCCGATCCAGGTCGGTTCGCACTATCACTTTTTCGAATCCAATGACGCGCTGAAGTTCGACCGGGCGGCCAGTCGGGGGATGCGGTTGAATATTCCGGCCGGGACTGCGGTGCGGTTTGAGCCGGGGCAGAGTCGGGAGGTGGAGTTGGTGGAGTTGGCGGGGTTGCGGCGGGTGTTCGGGTTTGCCGGGCGGGTGATGGGGAATCTGGATAGTCAATGACGCCGCGGACCCTGTAGCCGCTGCCGCAGGCTGCGCTGGGCGGCGAAGCAGCCCCTGCATTTCAACGTGAATGAAGGTCCTCCGGCCCTTAGCGCAGCCTGCGGCAGCGGCTACAGGTGCTCGACTCAAATTTGTAAGGAAGCAGCATGAAAATCTCCAGACAAGCCTACGCCGACATGTTCGGCCCCACTGTCGGCGACCGTGTGCGCCTGGCCGACACCGATCTGTGGGTCGAAGTCGAAAAAGACTTCACCACTTACGGCGAAGAAGTAAAGTTCGGTGGCGGCAAGGTCATCCGCGATGGCATGGGCCAAGGCCAGTTGCTGGCCTGCGATGTGGTCGACACCCTGATCACCAACGCCCTGATCATCGACCACTGGGGCATCGTCAAGGCCGATGTCGGCCTCAAGGACGGCCGCATTGCCGCCATCGGCAAGGCTGGCAACCCCGACATCCAACCGGACGTGACCATCGCCATCGGCGCCAGCACCGAAGTCATCGCCGGTGAAGGCATGATCCTGACCGCCGGCGGCATCGACACCCATATTCACTTCATCTGCCCACAGCAGATCGAAGAAGCCCTGATGAGTGGCGTGACCACCATGATCGGCGGCGGCACGGGCCCGGCCACCGGCACCAACGCCACCACCTGCACCTCAGGGCCCTGGCACATGGCGCGCATGCTCCAGGCCGCGGACGACTTTGCGATGAACATCGGCTTTACCGGCAAGGGTAACGCCAGCCTGCCGGAACCCTTGATCGAGCAGGTCAAGGCCGGCGCCATCGGCCTGAAGCTGCACGAAGACTGGGGCACCACCCCGGCGGCCATCGACAATTGCCTGAGCGTCGCCGACCAATACGATGTGCAGGTGGCGATCCACACCGACACCCTGAACGAATCCGGCTTCGTCGAAACCACCCTGGCCGCGTTCAAGGGCCGCACCATCCATACCTACCACACCGAAGGCGCGGGCGGCGGCCACGCCCCGGACATCATCAAGGCGTGCGGCTTGCCCAACGTGCTGCCCAGCTCGACCAACCCGACCCGGCCCTTCACCCGCAACACCATCGACGAGCACCTGGACATGCTGATGGTCTGCCATCACCTGGACCCGAGCATCGCCGAGGACGTGGCCTTCGCCGAGAGCCGCATCCGCCGCGAAACCATTGCCGCTGAAGACATCCTGCACGACCTGGGCGCTTTCTCGATGATCAGCTCCGACAGCCAGGCCATGGGCCGTGTCGGCGAGGTCATCCTGCGAACCTGGCAGACCGCCGACAAGATGAAGAAACAGCGCGGCCCATTGGCCGAAGACGGCCCTGGCAATGACAACTTCCGCGCCAAGCGTTATATCGCCAAGTACACCATCAACCCGGCGATCACTCACGGCATCAGCCATGAAGTGGGTTCAGTCGAAGTCGGGAAATGGGCTGACCTGGTGCTGTGGCGCCCGGCGTTCTTCGGGGTCAAGCCGACGCTGATCCTCAAGGGTGGGGCGATTGCCGCCAGCCTGATGGGCGACGCCAACGCGTCCATCCCGACACCGCAACCGGTCCACTACCGGCCGATGTTCGCAAGCTACGGAGGCTCACGCCATGCCACCAGCCTGACCTTCATCAGCCAGGCGGCACAAGACGCCGGGGTGCCCGAGGCATTGGGTTTGAAGAAGAAAATCGGCGTGGTCAAGGGCTGCCGTTCGGTGCAGAAAACCGACCTTATCCACAACGGCTTCCTACCGGAGATCGATGTCGACCCGCAAACCTACCAGGTCAAGGCTGATGGCGTGCTGCTGTGGTGTGAGCCAGCGGACGAGTTGCCGATGGCCCAGCGGTACTTTCTTTTTTAACGGCAGTCGATTGCGATGCGCTCTATAAGGGTAGGTTGGCTTACAACTAACACCTTCCTGCCCTTATCTTGTTAATACAGGCTGAAACAGCTCTTCCAGCTTCTGCTTATACCAACTTTCCTTGAGAATTACACCACTTCCATCAACATCATCACTGAAAAATCCCACCACCTCAGTCACTTTATCCCCAGCTTTGAAATAAACCAAAATCGGCGCCGATTCAATTTTGTACTTTCCTGCCGTCACCGGGTTCGCCGCATAGCCCATCCTGACAAACTTTACCCGAGCTTCAGTTTTCGCCCACGCATCGACGTACTCGCTAGCCTTGCCACTCCAATTCAGCGTTCCATCCGCCTTGGTCCCTGGTTTCGTAAATTCTACAACTACGGGTGTAACACTATTCAGAACTTCGTCATTAAAATTCTCATCATTCACAACAAGAACAGTCATAACCTGGCTCCTCGTTAACGAGTGGCACTGCAGAGTCAGTACCTTCGCCAAGACAAATTAATAGCTCCCGAGAAACACGCCTAGCTATCAGATCTGATAGCTAGGCAGCTCGATTTTTTTCCGAACGCAAAATAAAAAACACTAGTTTTCAACAAACCGCGCCAAACGTTGCCTCAGCCTCTGGTTTTCCAATCGCAAATGCTGGACTTCATCGAGCAGCTCCAGGGCCAGGGCCACCCCTTCCCATTCCATGTGCAGGTCATCGCGCAGCTTGGCGGCGCGCTTGGCCAGCACCGAGGCGCTGTCATCGAACAGCCACTCGTCCGGCGTTCGCCCCTGAGGTTCAACGATTCCATGTTCGACGATTTCGATCACATAGGTGGGCGGAAGGTCGACCACCTGACAGAATTCTTTCATGTCCAATTGAACGATCAGGGTGCTGGGCATGGTCAGCTACTCCATTGGCTTCGAGGATTGAACGCGGCCTTCTCCGACAAGGTTTTCCAGAGTGCTTGAGTGGCTTCGTCGGAGTGGCTGGGCATCACGACTTTCAATTGTGCGAACAGATCGCCGCGCTGGCCCTGCTTGTCGAGCAGGCCATTGCCCTTGACCCGCAGGCGTTGACCGCTCTGGCTGTCCGGACGGATGGTCAGGTTGATCTTGCCGGTCAGGGTCGGCACCGCGACCTTGGTGCCCAACGCCGCTTCCCACGGCGCCAGCGGCACAGTGATGATCAGGTTATGACCTTCGACATCGAACAGCGGGTGCGGTGCGAAGCGAATGATCAGGTACAGGTCGCCATTGGCCCCGCCACCTACGCCCGGAGCGCCCTGGCCCTTGAGGCGGATACGTTCGCCGTCGGTCACCCCGGCCGGAATCTTCACGTTCAGGGTCTTGGTGGTGTCGCCCGTACGGTGGCCCGCACCGTTGTACTGGGGCACCTGGAAGCTGATTTTCTTCGACTCGTTGGCCAGGGTTTCTTCAAGGAAAATCGCCAGTTCCATTTCCACATCCTGTCCGCGCCGACCGGCGCTGCGTTGCTGGCCGCGGCCAAAGGGGTTGCCGTTGCCACGACCGGCCGAGCCAAAGATGGAACTGAAGAAGTCCGAAAAGTCGCCCCCGCCATCCTGGCCAAAGCCACCGCCGGCCCGCCCTTCCCAGCCCGGCGGGCCCTGGAACGGACGACCGTGCTGGCCGTACTTGCGCAACTCGTCGTATTCGGCGCGTTTTTCCGGGCTGCTCAGCGCTTCGTAGGCCTCGTTGGCCTCCTTGAACTTGTTCTCGGCGTCCTTCTCTTTGCTGACGTCGGGGTGATACTTGCGGGCAAGCTTGCGATAGGCGGTCTTGATCGCCTTTTCGTCCGCCGTGGGCTCCACGCCGAGTATCTTGTAATAGTCTTTGAAATCCATCTAAGGAATCACTCACTGTGTAAAACGGGAAACATGTGCTGAAGATTGGGGTCAAGCATAGCCTTTCAAGGCGAATAAACAGATAGTCGGCCTTCGATTCTGTCGACGACTGGCATACACTGCGCGGCCGTTTTTTTCCGGAAGTGCAACAACATGAAAAACGCATCCCCAGCCCGTGCCTGCGGTATCGACTTCGGCACGTCCAATTCCACCGTCGGCTGGCATCGCCCGGGCGTGGAATCGCTGATCGAGCTGGAGGACGGCAAGATCACGCTGCCCTCGGTGGTGTTTTTCAATATCGAGGAACGTCGCCCGGTCTACGGTCGCCTGGCCCTGCACGAGTACCTGGAAGGCTATGAAGGCCGCCTGATGCGCTCGCTCAAGAGCCTGCTCGGTTCCAAGCTGATCAAGCACGACACCAGCGTGCTGGGCACCGCCCTGCCGTTCAAGGACCTGCTGGGCATGTTTATCGGCGAGCTGAAAAAGCGTGCCGAGGCCAATGCTGGCCGCGCCTTCGATGAAGTGGTGCTGGGCCGTCCGGTGCATTTTGTCGATGACGACCAGGCTGCCGACCAGGAAGCTGAGGACACGCTGGCGGAAGTTGCGAAAAAGATCGGTTTCAAGGAGGTTTCCTTCCAGTACGAGCCGATTGCCGCGGCCTTCGACTACGAGTCGACCATCGAACGTGAAGAGTTGGTGCTGATCGTCGACATCGGCGGTGGTACATCGGACTTCTCGCTGGTGCGCCTGTCGCCCGAACGCCGCGCCGTGGACGATCGTCACGCGGACATTCTCGCCACCGGCGGCGTGCATATCGGCGGTACCGATTTCGACAAGCAGCTCAGTCTGCAAGGCGTGATGCCGCTGTTCGGCTACGGCAGCCGGATGAAGAGCGGGGCATTCATGCCCACCAGCCACCACATCAACCTGGCCACCTGGCACACCATCAACTCCGTGTACTCGCAAAAATCCAAACTGGCGTTGGGCAGCATGCGTTATGACATCGAGGACACCGATGGCATCGACCGGCTGTTCAAGCTGATCGAGCAGCGCGCCGGGCACTGGCTGGCCATGGAAGTGGAAGAAACCAAGATCCAGCTGACCCACGCCGACAGCCGCCTGGTGCCGCTGGACCGCATCGAGCCGGGCCTGAGTGTGGAATTGACCCGCGCCTTGTTCGAGGGATCGATCGACAACCAGCTCGAGCGCGTGCGCGGCAGCGTCAATCAATTGCTCGCCGATGCCGACGTGCGGGTGAGCCAGGTCGACACGGTGTTCTTTACCGGGGGTTCGAGCGGTATTCCGGCGCTGCGTCAGAGCGTTTCAGCCATGCTGCCCAATGCGCGGCATGTGGAAGGGAATATTTTCGGCAGCATTGGTAGTGGGTTGGCGATCGAGGCGCGCAAGCGGTACGGCTAAATCGCAAATGTTGGCGCGGCCTGTGTAGCCGCTGCCGCAGGCTGCGCTCGCCCCCCGCGAGGGGGCGCAAGATTTCTGATCGTATGAAGCCCCTTCGGGCCTTAGCGCAGCCTGCGGCAGCGGCTACAGAAACCGCGTCGACCTACACCAACCCCGCCGCCCGCAACTCACTCTTCAAATACGCATAATAAATCGGCCCTGCCACCACCCCAGGCAGGCCGAATGCCGCCTCGCAGACCAGCATTGCCAACAGCAACTCCCACGACTTGGCACTGATCTGCCCGCCTACGATCCGCGCGTTGAGGAAGTATTCGACCTTGTGGATCACGATCAGGTAGCCCAAGGCTGCAAGGGCCACCCAGATCGACATGGACAACCCGACGATAGTAATCAAGGTGTTGGACATCAGGTTGCCGATCACCGGCAACAGACCCAGCAGGAACGTCAGCATGATCAGGGTCTTCATCAGCGGGAGCTTGATGCCGAACAGCGGCAGCACCACCGCCAGGAAAATCCCGGTGAAAAAGGTGTTGAGCAGGGAAATCTTGATCTGCGCGAAAACAATATTGCGAAAGGCCTTAACCAGCAGCGACAGCCGCTCGAACAATGCCGCCGCCAGGGGTTTGCGCTGGGTCAGGTCGGGTACCTGTTGCAAGGCGATGATCGCCCCCAGAATCATGCCGATCAGCAGGGTGACGAACATATGCGCTGCGCCCTTGCCCACCAACTGCAGCTCACCGAGGTGCGACTTCAGCCATTCGCCGATGGCCACCCGGAACTCTGCGGCACTGGCTGGCAAATAGGCATCGATGAAGGGCGGCAGCTGGGCGCGTGCCTTGTCCACCAGCACCATGAACTTGTCCAGGGACGCGCCGGGATTCTCCGCTTCATGCAACAGAAAGCTGATGGCGCTCGCAAAAATCAGCGCCAGCGTGCTGACCACCAACGTCCCCAGCAAGGCGACCGCCAGCCAGCGTGCGCGGCGCCCGGCAATCAGGTGCTGCAACTTGGGCGTGAGCATGTTCACCAGTTCGAACACCAGCAAACCCGCCAAAAGACTTGGCAGCAACTTGAGCGGCAAAACCAGTAACAACCCAAACGCAACAATGATCCAACTGGCCAACGTCACATGGCGCGCAGTAAAGGTGGGCATACAGCCTCAAAGACAAACGGCATGAAAGGACCGGCAGTCTGCCAGCGTTCCGAGGGTACGGCCAGAGGCTTTGGCCTCTGCCTGCCCGGGGGAACGGTTTTGCTGCCGACGACTCATTTCTTCTTCAGGCAATTGCTCATGAATGCCTGGCGTTCGTCACCCTTGAGCGCCTTTTCACCGGCAACCTTGTTGCACATGGTCATCTTTTCCTGCTGAGTCATGGGGGCCGCCGGAGTGGCCTTGAGGCAAGTGCTCATGAAGGCCGTGCGCTCGTCGCCCTTGAGGGTCTTGGCTGAGGCTTCCTTGTTACAGCTGCTCATTTTTTCCTGTTGCGCGGTCGCCGCGAATCCTTGCGAACAGACCAGCAGACCCAAAACCAGCAACGGTGCACGCAGTAATTTCATGGAGTCTTCTCCTTGTTCGCTGCGCCGATCCGCGCAGCCTCGAAAAGAGTGTAGACAAATATTTCCGCGCCTCGGGATCCACCGCCCCTCTGACCACGCGACAGTTTTATATACCCGCATGGGCTACCCGCGGATAATAGCGCCTCAATATCTCCTGAGTTGTGCACATGCAATATGCGTTTCCGTTATTGGCCATCCTGATCTGGGCGGGCAATACCGTTATCAACAAAATGGCCGTGGGTGCGATCTTCCCGGCCGAGATCGGCTTCTATCGCTGGCTTTTGGCTGGACTGCTGTTCACTCCCTTTATGCTCAAGCCGGTGCTGGCCAACTGGGCAGCGATCAAACCCAATCTGGGCAAGGTCTTTATCCTCGGCGTGTTGGGCATGGCGGTCTACCAGAGCCTGGCGTACTTCGCGGCCACGGTCACTTCCGCCACCAACATGGGCATTATCCTGTCGCTGATGCCGCTCATGGCGCTTGCCCTGGCGATCATCGCCCTCGGCCAGCGCCTTACCGCCGGGGCGCTGTGCGGCGCCGTGGTATCGCTTGCCGGGGTGCTGGTGGTGGTCTCCGGTGGCAACCTGGGCGTGCTGCTCGAACATGGACTGAACCAAGGCGATGCGATGATGCTGATCGCCACTTTCGCCTATGCGGTATACAGCACCCTCCTGAAGAAATGGCAGCTGCGCTTGCCACCGTTTCAACTGCTTTACCTGCAAGTACTGGTCGCGATCATCGTGTTGTTCCCCTTGTACCTGTCGTCGCCAAAAACCGGCCTGCAGTTGAACAACATCGGCCTGGTGCTCTACGCCTGCCTGCTAGCCTCGATGCTCGCCCCGCTGGCCTGGATGCAGGCCGTCAGCCGCCTTGGCCCCAGTCGCACGACGTTGTTCTTCAACCTGCTGCCCGTGGTGACAGCCATGATTGCGGCACTGGTACTGGGCGAGGAACTGAAACCCTTTCACCTGTACGGCGGTGCATTGACCCTGGCCGGTGTAGTGCTGGCCGAGCGCTGGAAACTGCAATTGGGCAAGGCACGCAAACCCCACATCCAGAACGCGCTATAACCCGGCGGCCTTCAGACGCGCCGCATGCTCGGTGAACAGCCGCACAGGGTCCGCGCCCTCACCCACCAGGCCAAGGGATTGATTGACGATATCCATGTGATCGAGTGGATAGTCATCACCAATCACATGGCCCAGGTGTGAGCTGATCCGCCCGACCATGCCGTCGCACTCTTTTTCTCGAACAAAGCCACGGGCGTACATGCGGCAGAAGAAATGGCTGCCATCGAAGCGGTTCCCGCCACTATCACTGCGCTTGTCCTGGACGATGCCGGACCAGGAGTAATAGCGCACGCCATCGACTACCTCGGCGCCCTGTCCGCCCCAGCTCGTCGGCACGCCCTGTGGGTATTGGCGATTGAACAGTGCCGCTCCCTCGAAGGTGAGGGACTGGTGCGCGGCATGTACGTCGATCGGCAGCAATGGCCCCCGCTGTCCGGTTTCCAGCAGCCACATGGCCATTGCGAGCAACTGCAGAAACAGGGCCAACAGGCGCCCGCGCGCAGAGTCGGCCGGATAGCGTAAGGCATGGTAATCGGCCAGCTCCGAGCCGCGATTGGGGCCGGCCACCGAAGTCACCGAAGCAACCCATTCCGGGCGCTTGGCCGCTGCATAACGAGCCGTTTGCGCCCCTTGGCTATGGCCGATCAGGTTGACCTTGTCGGCCCCCGTTTCCCGGCGGATCCGCTCAACGATCTGCAGCAGTTGCTCACCCCGGACTTCACTGGAGTTGACTGGCGAGATCTGCACCGCGAACACCCGGGCGCCGCCACGCCGCAGTGCCTCGGGAATGCCGAACCAATAGGGATAGACCAGCAGGCGGACGAAACCGAGCATTCCCGGGACCAACACCAGCGGATACCGCGTCGAAAGCGCTTGCGCCATGTCCTGCCTTCCCTGATCCAAGGTCATTGAACACTAGTGGCCTGCTAGGCTGCACACAAGCGTGCATGGGCAATCGAACTCCTGTGCCCGCCTGAGGTTCAAACCATTATCGGGCCGCGAGGGTCCATTCGAGGGAGCGATACCATGTCCAAGCAGACCCTGGCTGCGCTTTGCGTGCTGACATTGCTAGCAGGTTGCAGCACCAAGCCACAGAACCCTGTCGACTTTTACACCTTCCGCGACGAGCCGTTGGTCAAGCAAGTCGAGGACGGCATGACCATGCAGCGCGTCATCGCGATCGGCGGGACTCCATCGGCGATGGTCGATACACCCAAGGGGGGGACCTGCAATAACTACATCCTCAATCGAGAGGGGCATCAGCAGGCCTATTACATTGAATTCGATGTCAGTGGCCACGTGGTCAGCAAAGGCTTCATGACCTGTGCACAACACCAGCAGAACGAGAAGTCCTGATTAGGGTGTTGTCTGTCAGGGCCTCATCGCGGGCAAGCCCGCTCCCACAGAAGAGTCCGCTCACCACAGCCCTCTGTGGGAGCGGGCTTGCCCGCGATGAGGCCCTGAAAGTCACCCTGCTTTAGGCACCGTCCCCATCTTCATCTGCTCCAGCAGCGGCTTGCAACGGTTCGGCTCGTTGCCCCCACTGGGCGCCACCAACGCCAGCAATCCAGCCGCCGGCGCCACCACGGCGCCCAGCGCCACCAGGCCGGCACCGCGCAACATCAGCGGCACTGTCTGCACCCCAGCATTGGGCTTCTTGAACGGACCACGCACATACAGCGGTGAACGCAATGACAACAACCGGATCCCCTTGGACTCTGGATTGATCTTCAGATCGAACTGTTCGCTGGCAAAATTGGCGGTGCCGTCGATGTAAATAATCGCGTTCTCGGTATCGAAGACGAACAGCCGCGTAGTGGCCAGGCCGCTCTTGAACCCGAAGTCGGCAGCCGCGCAATTGATCTTTACGTCCTTGTCGCCAAACAGCTTGCCGACCACGTAGTTGCCGACGTTCAGCCCGGCAATCTCCATCAGCCCGCGGCTGACGGCACCATCGTTGATCAGCATTTTCAGATCGCCGTTGGCGCTGCCCATCAGGGCCGCGACTGAGTTGCCGCGACCATTGAGATCAGCATCGCCGTTAAGCTCGCCAAAGCTGGTTTTCATCGGCTCGAAGGACGGGAACAGCTGCTTGAGCTTGAAGCCGCGGGCGGCCAGTTTTGCCTGCCCCTGGAGCGGCGTGGCCCGGCCATCGAGGCGGATCTGCGCCTCGAGTTTGCCACCGGCGATGCCAAAGCGCAGCGGCTCCAGCCTGAGTTGACCATCATCGAGCACAAGATGCGTGTACAGGTCGGTGAATGGCAGATCCTTGCTCTGGACGATCCGTTTACCGGTGAACTCCACATCGGCATCCATGGTGCGCCACCGCTCGGTGCGAAATTCTTCGACAGGCAGGACCTTGTCCGCCGGTTGCTTGCTGTCGCCGCCACGGGCCTTTTGTTTGGCATTGGAGTCGGCACCGATCAGAGGCGCCAGGTCGGCAAACAGCAGCTGGCTGGAAACCAGCGCCCCGGTAAGTTTCGGTCGTGGCTGACTGGCGACATAGGTCAGGTTTCCATGGATATCGCTATCGCCGATCTTGCCGTTGAAATCTTCGTAGTGAAACCTGGCACCCTCCGGTTCGTGAAGCGTTGCGGTCAGATGGCCATCAGTGGCGTAGGCGGGTGTGTCGGGCAGAGTCACGCCAGTGAGCGGGTAGAGGTTGCCAAGGCTTGTGCCGGCAAGACGCAGACGCAAATCCAGGGCGCCGAGGTTGCGGGGGTCGATGAGGATCCCGGCAACGGCGATGGTCGTACTGCCAATGCGCATGTCGGCTTGCAGCGGAAACGGCAGCGAGGCGTCCTGCAGTGCCAATAGCCCGCCGATCTTGCCCGTGCCGGATAACGGCTGGTCCTTGTAGCGCCCGGTTACCTTGAGGGCAAAGACATAGTCCTGCGGCGCATTGCTCCTTTCGGCGGCCTTTTTCGCCGCCCCCGCGCCGACGATGTCGCTGAAGGGTATCGGCTTGCCCAAGGGGTCGATCAGCACATCCAGGCGCGTCTTGAGCGTCTGGTCATCCAGCGTGACGTGGCCTTTGTCGAAGCCGATGGCACCGATGTCCAGCACCCAACTCGAAGGCTCGGCCTTTTCATCCTTGGGCGCCAGGTCGATCGTCCAGTTGGCGCGGCCATCGGCCATGCGCTGCAGACCGGCACTGGGCTCGGTCAGGTCGACTCGGGGAATCACCACCTGTCGCAGCAACAGCGGCAAGGGCGCCAGACGAAACTCGACGCGCTTGAGCGTTGCCATTTGCTTGTCCTTCGACCAGTCCGGGTTGCCCAGCGACAGGTCTTCGGCAACGAAGTGCGGCCACGGCAGCCAGGCACGCCAGCCGCCCTGATCAGGCTCACGGCGCCACAACACGGCAAGGTTGCCGTTTATGGCAAAGGGCCGGTGCAGCGCTTCGGAAACCTTGGCATTGAGCGTTGGCTTGATCCGGTTCCAATCGAACGTGACAATGATGAAGGCCAATACTGCCGACAGCAGCAGGAAGCTGGCGAAGATCGAGGTGAGTGTTTTTGAGGTGCGCGTCATGCACGATTCTCCAGGACCCGTTTGCCGGCAAAAAAAGGTGGCAGCGGCAAAAAAGCAGCTATTCCACTATGACCGATGAACGGCTGGCAGGTTTGATTGGATTGGAAAATCCGCAAAGAAAAATCTTTCGCCACGCAGGAACAGGAGTGCGAAAGACGGCTGCAAGTGGCGTAATAGAGCCATCGCGCGCGAACATCATTTCCGTCGATTGTTACCATTACCCTTATGAACTTCTTTATTTGACCTCCGAGAGTAGCATTGGCTTCGTACCCACTTTGTCGCACCTTACAGGAGCAACCCATCATGAAACGCCAACTGCTGCTTAGCCTGACCCTATCTTTATTGGCTGCCAACGCTTTCGCCATCCCCGCTGCCGAGCAGAACGTGTCTGCAGAAGCCAAGTCCAGCGCAACCGTCTCGCAACCTTTGGGCAGCCTGGCCCAGGATGGTTCCGACCGCACCCTGCAACGTGATCGCATC
>NZ_VXCP01000001.1:34431-76157 GCF_011355085.1 Pseudomonas akapageensis
TCGCATCGCCCAGGATGGTTCCGATCGTACGCTGAGTCGTGATCGCGTTGCCGAAGGCGGTTCCGATCGTGTGCTTGAACGCAACCAACGTCTGGGTTAAGCCTATGCGCGCCCTTATAAAAGCCCGGTGCCCTGAACCGGGCTTCGTTTTTTCAAGCGTCAAATCCTCGTGTACGGTTCGACGTCAGTAAAGTCGATTTGCTAGAGTGCTTCGCTGTCCCAAATCGAATCAGCTCCCTCATGCTTCCCCGCGCCGAACAAAAACAACAAACCCGCCTCGCCTTGCTCGAAGCTGCCCGTCACCTGATGGAGAGCGGCCGAAGCTTCGGCAGTATCAGTCTGCGCGAAGTCGCCAAGACCGCCGGGATCGTTCCCACCGGTTTCTATCGCCATTTCGCCGATATGGACCAACTGGGCCTGGCCCTGGTCAGTGAAGTCGGCGAGACCTTCCGCGAAACCATTCGTCTGGTGCGCCACAATGAGCTCGTACTGGGCGGCATTACCGATGCCTCGGTGCGCATCTTTCTCGACGTGGTGGCAGCCAATCGCACGCAATTCCTGTTTCTGGCTCGCGAACAGTATGGGGGTTCCCTGCCAGTACGAAAGGCACTGAGCGCCTTGCGCGAAGGCATCAGCTCGGACCTCGCGGCAGACCTTGCCCTGATGCCAAAATGGCAACACCTGGATGAGGCAGCGCTGGCCGTCATGGCCGATCTGGTGGTCAAAACCGTGTTCGCCACCCTGCCCGAACTGATCGACCCGCCTATCGAACCGCTTCCTGCGCATCTCACCCCACAAGCCAAGATTACCCAGCAACTGCGCTTCATATTTGTCGGCGCCAAGCACTGGCAAGGGCTGGGCAGCCTCTAGGACGCACCTCGCTGGCGCAGCGAATTTTGCTGACGCACCAAATGGCATCAATTCTTCGCCCTTCCCGCTGACACACCGGGCACTTTGTAGGGCATTTCCGAAAGAACACTCGATTGGCAAGGCACTTGCTCTAGTAAAGGCATCGCAACTCGCCGGAAGCCTAGCCATGCTGGTCATTCACAACAGAATCGCGCCAAGTCCTGAGTGGTCGGCCGAACTCCACCTCAACTTCGAAGCCCGAAGCAAAAGTCGTCTGCGCTGTTTTAGTGCCGAGGGTGAAGACGTCGGCTTGTTCCTGGAGCGCGGCCAGCCGCCGCTGCACGATGGCGAGTTTCTGCAGGCCCAGGATGGCCGTATCGTTCGTGTTTGCGCCCGTCCCGAACAATTGCTGCATGTCACCTGCGCCAGCGCCTTCGAACTGACCCGCGCCGCCTATCACCTGGGCAACCGCCACGTAGCCCTGCAGGTTGGCAACGGCTGGCTGCGCCTGCTCGATGACTATGTCCTCAAGGCCATGCTCGAGCAGCTTGGCGCTCACACCGAAACCATGGAAGCCCCTTTCCAGCCCGAGCACGGTGCTTATGGCGGCGGGCACCACCATTCCCGACACGGTGACGAAGACTTCAATTATCCACCACGCCTGCATCAGTTCGGCGTGCACCCATGAATCCGGCGTGGGCCCTCTTGCGCCTGGCCAGCCCACAGCTGCCGATTGGTGGTTACAGCTATTCACAGGGGCTGGAATTGGCAGTCGAACAGGCCTGTATCACGGATTCGGCCAATGCCGCGCGCTGGATTGGTGATCAGTTGTTGCTCAACCTGGCCCGCTTCGAGGCACCGTTGCTGCTGGCTCACTGCAAGGCTGCCGCCGAACAGGACTGGGGACAGCTGCTGCAGTTGTGCGAGGAGCATCGCGCCAGCCGCGAAACCCGCGAGCTGTACCAGGAAAGCCGACAAATGGGCTATTCGCTCAGGCAGCTGCTCGAAGGCCTGCCAGAACTCGACGAGCCTGCACGGCACTTCCTCGCTCAGATCGCCGAACCGCATCTGGCCCTGGGCTGGGCGTTGGGCGCGCGCGCCTGGCACATAAGCCCCCAGGACGCCCTGGCGGCCTGGCTGTGGAGCTGGCTGGAAAACCAGCTGGCGGTGCTGATGAAAACCCTGCCGCTGGGCCAGCAAGCCGCCCAGCGCATGACCAGCGAACTGCTCCCGTTGCTGCAACAAGCCCAGCAGATCGCCACTGAACTCGACCCTCAACACATGGGCAGCGCCGCCTTCGGCCTGTCCCTGGCGAGCATGGCCCACGAACGCCAATACAGCCGCCTGTTCCGTTCCTAGGAGAATCTCGATGAATACTCAACCACTGCGTGTCGGTATCGGCGGCCCGGTCGGTTCCGGCAAGACCGCCCTGACCCTTGCCCTGTGCCTGGCACTGCGCGAACGCTACAACCTGGCCGTGGTGACCAACGATATCTACACCCGCGAAGATGCCGACTTTCTGGTGCGCAACCAAGCACTGGCACCCGAGCGAATCATTGGCGTCGAAACCGGTGGTTGCCCGCACACGGCCATCCGCGAAGATGCCTCGATCAACCTGGAGGCGGTCGACCAGCTCAATCGCCGCTTCCCGGGCCTGGACCTGATCCTGGTGGAATCGGGGGGCGACAATCTTTCGGCGACGTTCAGCCCGGAGTTGTCGGACCTGACCATTTACGTGATCGACGTTTCTGCCGGCGACAAGCTGCCGCGCAAGGGCGGACCGGGCATCTGCAAATCGGATCTGCTGGTGATCAACAAGATCGATCTCGCACCGCTGGTCGGTGCCTCGCTGGAGATGATGGACGGCGACACCCGCAGGATGCGCGGCGACAAGCCCTTTGTCTTCAGCAACCAGAAAACCGGCTTGGGGCTGGACACAATCATCGCCTTTATCGAACGCCAGGGCCTGCTGACTGCGGCCTGATCTTTTCACTTTCAAGGATGCTCACCATGACACTCAAGCAAGTTTCAGCTGCCTGCGCCCTACTACTCAGCCCGGCTTTGGCTTTTGCCCACCCCGGCCACGGCGACAATGGCCTGCTGGCCGGCATCGGCCACCCGATTGGCGGCCTCGATCATCTGCTGGCCATGCTTGCGGTAGGCCTATGGGCGGCACAGCAGCAAGGCGCGGCTCGTTGGGCGCTGCCTTGTACTTTTGTGGGGACAATGCTGATCGGTGGGCTGCTGGGATTTGCCGGATTGGAGTTGCCGGCACTGGAAGGCGGTATCGCGGCTTCGGTCCTTGCGCTGGGGTTGGCGGTGGCTCTGGCGGTACGGCCGCCACTGGTGCTGGCGGTTGCGGCGACAGCGTTGTTTGCCTTGTTCCACGGTGTGGCCCATGGGCTTGAGCTGCCGGAGATGTCGAGCCCTTGGGCTTATGCGCTGGGGTTCGTAGTGGCGACTGCTTTGCTGCATGCGGGTGGGTATGCGGTGGTGCGGCTGGTGCCGCAAGTGGCGGTGCGGTTGGCGGGAATGGCTTCGGCGACTACCGGGGTTTGGCTGTTGGCTGGCTGAGACCTTTAGGGCCTCATCGCTGGCTGTTTCTCAAGCCGATCCAGAATCGTCCTGCTACCATGTCGCACAAACGCCCCAGCCGTGACGACACTTGCCAATGCCCGACGTTTCCAGCTCCGCCCAGCAGCCTGAATTGACCGCCGTTTTCACGGCCGTGCAGCAGCACTTCTCGCAGACGATCGTGCCGCTCTGGCAAGGTCCGGGCTGGAATGCGGAGCTGGCGCTGCCCTTCGAAGCCCTGGACCCGGAGCACCACCCCCTGCCCGTCCAGCGCTACAGGGCCATGGCCTGCGCTCGCCAGTTGTACCTGTTTTCCAGCCGAATCGAGCAACCCGGCGCCCGGGAGCACGCCGCAGCCTTGTTCCGCTCCTTGCAGCGGCATTTTCACGATGCCGAGCATGGAGGCTGGTTCTACAGCATCGACGCCCAGGGCAAACCGCTGGATCGGCGCAAGGACCTCTACACCCACGCCTTCATCATTTTCGCCTGCGCGCATTACTGGGCAAAGGTTCGCGAGCCTCTCGCAGAGTCGGTGCTCAATGCCGCGCTGGAAGTAGTCGCCAATCGCTTCGCGACCGAAGACGGGCTCTATGAGGCCAGTCTCGATGAAGACTGGTCAGCACTGGGCAGCGGACCGCTGCAAAATCCGTTGATGCATCTGGCCGAAGCCTTTCTGGCGACATTGGCGGTGCGCGAAGACGCCGCTGTCAAAGCCGCGCTGCAACAGCTGACCACCGCCATGCAGGCCCATTTCATCGACCCCGAGCATGGGGTGATGCTGGAAAAGCCTCGCGGCGCTGTGGATAACTGGTTCGAACCTGGCCATCAGTTCGAATGGTTTTACCTGCTCGAATCATCCGACCTGCTCAGGAACAGCCCGCTGCATCAATCACTGAGCCGCGCCTTCGCCTATACCGAGCAGTGTGGCGTCAGCAACCAGCGGGTATTGGCCATGCTCAATACCGACGGCAGCGTGCGCGATGCCACCCAGCGAATCTGGGCCCAGGCCGAGTACCTGCGCGCCCTGACCCTGCGCGACGATAGCCAGGGCCAGGTGCTGCAGCAACTGCGGACCCTGCAGCAACATTTCCTGCACAGCGGTGGCTGGTATGAGTGCCGGGATGCCCAGGGCGCGGTCAGCCGCAGCGATATGCCATCGACCACGCCCTATCATCTGGCGACCTGCTACATCGGCCTGCAAGCCGCTATTTCCGGTGAATGGAAAACCCACTCCAGTCCTGACTGACCGGCATCAACTCCAGGCTGTTGATGTTCACATGGGGCGGCTGGGTCAGCACCCAGAAGATCGTTTCGGCAATGTCCTGCGGCTGCAGCGGGTCGGCGCCAGCGTAGGTCGCATCGTAGCGGGCCTGGTCGCCACCAAAGCGCACCAGTGAGAACTCGCTTTCGCACAGGCCGGGCTCGATGTTCGTCACACGCACACCGGTCCCTCGCAGGTCACAGCGCAGGCTCAGCGAAAATTGGTGAACGAATGCTTTGGTGCCGCCATACACGTGGCTGCCCGGGTATGGGTAGCTACCCGCCACTGAACCCAGGTTAAGGATACTAGCACCAGGCCCGTGCGCGATAAGCCGCGGCAGCAGCAGGCGGGTGCTGTACATCAGGCCCTTGATGTTGGTGTCGACCATGGTGTCCCAGTCATCCAGGTCGCACTGGGGGGCCGGGTCGGCGCCCAGGGCCAGGCCGGCATTGTTGATCAGGCCCGTGAGCTTGTCGAACTCGGGCGGCAAGCCGGCAATCGCCTGCTCCATCGCCTTGCGATCACGCACGTCCAGCACCAGGCCCAGAACCCGCGTCTGTTTCGACAATTCGGCACACAAGGCATTCAAGCGTTCTTCGCGACGCCCGGTCAGCACCAGCGACCAGCCCGCCTGTGCAAAACGGCGAGCACAGGCCTCGCCAAATCCGGAAGTCGCCCCGGTGATGAATACGGTGGAAGTCATCATGTTCTCCTTGGTTGACTTGCCCACAGGCAAGCCTGGCTACGTAGCCTTGAAGCATGCCCGGCCTGTACGGCGCCAGCAAGCGGGCGATCGTGCTGTACAAAAAACAACCACAACCCTCAACACCTTGATCCACAAGGGCTGCAACGGCTTCTGCTCACCTTATCCACAAGCCCCTCCACAGACTTTGGGGGCAACTCCATTTGTGTTCAGGCCACTATCCACAAGGCCTGCAGCGCACATCGAAAAGTTTTTCGCTTGACCGGCGAGTCACCCCATGAACTTTCTGTTGATCGGTGCAACCGGGTGCCACCCGGGACGATGGCGCGACGCCAGTAACGACGCTGCCTGCGTCAGTCTTTCCAAGGGTTGCCCACAGAGTTATCCACAGGCTGTAAAGCCCTGTTCCAGAGCCTTCAGGCAGTGGATAAAAGGGTTGACAAATGAAATCTCGAGCACCGAAAAAGTCACTGATCAAAAATCAACCACACCTCTGAAAGCCACGTAATCAAAGGCCTGCAGCTAGATGCTCCCATGTTACCCACAGCCACCTCCACAGTAACCGTGGACAAGTCGAAACTGTGACAAAACAACTATTTGAAGCGGCTTTGTGTCGCGGTTTCGGGACTTGCCAAATCGGTTGTCCACAAAGCTGTGGATGAAAAAAAACGCCCCGTTTTTTCCACCGGAGCGTTTTCTTTGTTTCCAATGACGGTCAGTGACCGCCAAGGTAGGCGTTACGCACCTCCTCGTTGACCAGCAGCTCCTGGCCGGTGCCTGTGAGGCGAATCTGCCCGTTGACCATCACATAGGCACGGTCCGACAGCTTCAAGGCGTGGTTGGCGTTCTGCTCGACCAGAAAGATGGTCATGCCGGTCTTGGCCAGTTCACGCAAGGTACTGAAGATCTGCTTGACCACGATCGGTGCCAGGCCAAGGCTCGGCTCGTCGAGCAGCAACAACTTCGGCCGGCTCATCAGTGCGCGGGCGATGGCCAGCATTTGCTGCTCGCCCCCGGACATGGTCATCGCCCGCTGGTTGCGCCGCTCCTTGAGCCTGGGGAACAGCTCGAACATGCGCTGCATGTCTTCATTGGCGAACTTGTCCCCAATCGGAATGGTGCCCATCAGCAGGTTCTCTTCCACCGTCATGTCGGGGAAGACCCGACGCCCCTCCGGCGATTGAGCGATGCCGTTGGACGCGATGTAGTGGGAGGACTTGTGGGTAATGTCCGTCCCGCGATAGACGATCTGCCCGTGGCTGGCCCGCGGCTGGCCAAAGATCGACATCAACAGGGTGGACTTGCCCGCCCCGTTGGAGCCGATCAGGCTGACCGTTTCGCCTTCGTTGATGTGCAGCGAGACTTTCTTGAGGGCCTGGATCGGCCCGTAGAACACATCGATCTCTTTCAGTTCGAGGATCGGTCCACTCATACCAGCTCCTCTTCATCAGCACCCAGGTAGGCAGCGATCACTTTCGGGTCGTGGCGGATCTGCTCCGGCCCGCCCTCGGCGATCACGTTGCCGTGGTCCAGCACCACGATATGGTCGGAAATACTCATTACCATGCCCATGTCGTGTTCGATCAGGACCACGGTAATGTCATGATCGTCGCGCAGGTGGCGGATCATGGCACTCAGGGCTTCGGTTTCCTGCGGGTTGAGGCCCGCTGCCGGTTCGTCGAGGCAGATGATTTTCGGCCGCGTGCACATGGCACGGGCGATTTCCAGGCGGCGTTGCTGACCATAGGACAGCTCACCGGCCAGGCGGTTGGCACAGTCCACCAGGTCGACCACTTCCAGCCAGTAGAAGGCATGGTCCAGCGCGTCGCTTTCGGCCTTGCGATAGCCCTTGGTATTGAGAACGCCCGCCAGCAGATTGCGATTGACCCACATGTGTTGGGCCACCAGAAGGTTCTCGATAACCGACATTTCCCGGAACAGGCGAATATTTTGGAAAGTACGCGCCAGGCCGGCCCGGTTGATCAGGTGGGTACCGCCGAACATCTTGTAATAAAGACGGCTGCCGAAGCGCTTGGGCGAGAAGAAGTCCGTCACGCGGAAAGGCTCGCCAAGCATCTTGATCACGTTGGTGGTGGTGCCGCGCATGTTCAGTTCGATGTGCCCGCCGGTGGCCTTGTAGAAGCCGGTCAGGCAGTTGAACACGGTGGTCTTGCCCGCACCGTTCGGCCCGATCAGGGCGAAGATCGAATTGCGCTTGACCTTGAGGCTGACATCACTGAGCGCCTTGATGCCACCGAAGTGCATCATCAGGTTGTCGACCGAAAGAATGATTTCTTCTTCGTTCATGGCGCCACTCCTTTACGTGGGGTCACACCGGTACGACTGATACGAATCAGACCACGCGGTCGCCAGATCATCATCAATACCATCAGGATGCCGAACAGCAGCACGCGGTATTCCGAGAAGCTGCGCAGCAGTTCCGGGGCTACGGTCAGCACGAAGGCCGCTATCACCACGCCGACTGTCGAACCCATGCCGCCCAGCACCACGATGGCCAGGATCAGGGCCGACTCGAAGAAGGTGAAGGAGGACGGGTTCACGAAGCCCTGGTAGCTGGCGAAAAACACACCCGCCAGGCCCGCGGTGGACGCACCGAGGGTGAATGCCGAGAGCTTGACCAGTACATGGTTCAGGCCCATCGCACGGCAGGCGATCTCATCTTCGCGCAAGGCTTCCCAGGCGCGTCCGACTGGCATGCGGGTCAGGCGGTGCTTGATATAGAGGACGGCCAGCACCACCAGAAACAGCACGGTATAGATGAAAATAAACTTCAGGTCCGGGTTGTAGTCGAGTCCGAAGAACTCGTGGAACGGTACGCCGCCCTCTTTGGCCCTGCGCCCGAATTCAAGTCCCATGAAAGTCGGCGACGGTACCGGCATGCCGTTCGGGCCACCGGTGAACGACAACCAGTTGTTGAGAATCAGACGGATGATTTCACCGAAGCCCAGGGTCACGATCGCCAGGTAGTCGCCGTGCATTCGCAGTACCGGGAAGCCCAATATACAACCGGCCAACCCAGCGGCGACGGCCGCCAGCGGCAGCACTGTCCAGAAACCCAGCCCCAGGTAGTGATAGCCAAGCGCCATCCCATACGCACCAATGGCGTAGAACGCCACATACCCCAGGTCAAGCAGACCGGCCAGGCCGACCACGATGTTCAACCCCAGCCCCAGCAGTACATAGATGAGCCCGAGGATCACCACGGTCAGAACATACTTGTTGGCCATGAAAGGGAAGATGATCGCGAGCACGATCACCAGTGGAATGACCCAGCGCAACCGCGACTTGTAATCCGGTGGCAGTACATGCACACCCGAACCCGGTCTCTCGAACCCCTGCAATACGCTCAGACCCTTCTCGGTCTGCAGGAACAGGCTCAGGAAGAAACGCCCGACCATGACGATGCCGACCAGCCAGGCAACCCGCATGGGCTCCATGTTGAAGCTGTAGCCCTGGAGTACCACGCCGACGATCGGGCCGAATACGATCAGTGAAATCAGACCGGCCAGAATGGCATCGACGAAACTTTTCTTGATATCGATAGTGTTGTTATTGGCAGCAGACATACTTACACCTTCGCCACGAGTGGGCGACCCAACAGGCCTTGGGGACGGAAGATCAGAATCAGCACCAGCAGCGAGAAACTGAACACGTCTTTGTAGTCAGAGTTGACCAGACCAGAGAACTGGGACTCGGCAATGCCGAGGATGATCCCGCCCAGCATGGCGCCCGGCAGCGAGCCGATGCCTCCCAATACCGCGGCGGTAAAGGCCTTGATCCCGATGACGAAGCCGGCATAGAAGTCAAAGGTGCCGTAGTTCATGGTGATCAATACGCCCGCCAGCGCCGCCATGGCCGCGCCGATGATGAACACGTAGGAAATCACCCGATCGGTGTTGATCCCCAGGATCGAAGCCATCTTGCGGTCTTGCTGTGTTGCCCGGCACATGCGCCCGAGCTTGGTGAACTTGATGACGTAGGTCAGGAATGCCATGCCAACGAACGCTGCCACCAGGATGAAGATCTTGGTGTAGGTGATCTGCACGAAACCATTGCCCACTTCCATCCGCCAGGCACCTTCAAGCAGCGTAGGAACACCTTGCTGCTGCGCGCCCTGGCTGATCTGTGCATAGTTCTGCAGGATCAGCGAGATACCGATGGCGCTGATCAGCGGCGCCAGTCGCGTGGAGTTGCGCAGAGGCTTGTAAGCGATACGTTCGATGGTCCAGCCATAAACGGCTGTCACCACGATGGTGAAGATCAGCGTGCCAAGAATCAGCAGAGGGAAGGATTCAATACCGAAGTAGGCCAGCAGAGCCAGACTGATCGCCGCGAGGTAAGCAGAGATCATATAAACCTCGCCGTGGGCGAAGTTAATCATGCCAATGATGCCATAGACCATTGTGTAGCCGATGGCGATCAGACCATAGACAGACCCAAGGGTCAGCCCATTGATCATTTGCTGCAGGAAAATACCATCCATAACGCAATCTCACATACTTGAGATTGCACAAGCGCCGACTACGTTGAGCTTGTGGCTATCGCAGCGCAGGGTTGTGCACATCTACGAGAAAAGACAGGTACGGCACAAATCACGAGGCTCGCCTTGCCGATGCCATTACGCATCGGCAGGGCTGAACGCTCAGATCACTTTTGTTTTTCCAGCTGGTGGTACTTGCCTTCCTTGTCCCACTGGTAGACCACGTAGTCGGAGACTTTCAGGTCGCCCTTGCTGTCCCAGGTCTTCTCGCCCATGACGGTCTTGACCGGGTGGGCCTTGAGCCACTTGGCCGCATCTTCGCCCTTGTTGGACTTGGCGCCGTTGAAAGCGGCCGCCAGGGCCTGCAAGGAGGCATAGGCGTAGAGGGTATAGCCCTCTGGCTCGTAGCCCGACTTGCGGAACTGGTCAACGACCGCCTTGCTGTCCGGCAGCAGGCGCGGGTCGGCACCAAAGGTCATGTACACGCCATCGACGTACTGGGCGCCACCGGCGGTGGTCACCAGCTCGTCGGTCACGATGCCGTCGTCAGACATGAAGACCACGTCCTTCAGGCCCTGCTCGCGCAGCTGACGTACCAGTGGGCCGGCCTCTGGGTGCAGGCCACCGAAATACACCACGTCGGCACCGGCGCCACGGATCTTGGTGACCACGGCGCTGAAGTCTTTCTCGCCGCGAGTCAGGCCTTCATACAGCACCGGCTTCACGCCACGCTTCTCCAGCTGCGCCTTGGTGGCGTCGGCCAGACCCTGGCCATAGGTGTCCTTGTCGTGCAATACGGCGACTTTCTTGCCCTTGAGCACGTCGACGATGTAGTCGCCGGCCACAATGCCTTGCTGGTCGTCGCGGCCGCACATGCGGAACATGCCGTTCAAGCCACGTTCGGTGACTTTCGGGTTGGTCGAGCCGGGCGTAATGGTAATGATGCCTGCTTCGTCATAAACCTCTGAAGCGGGGATGGTGTTGGACGAGCAGAAGTGGCCGACCACGCCGATCACCTTGTCCTGGTCGACCAGCCGGTTGGCTACTGCCACAGCCTGCTTCGGCTCGCAGGCATCGTCGCCCTTGACCAACTCGATTTTCTCACCGTTGATGCCGCCCGCCGCGTTGATGGCATCGGCCGCCGCCTGCGCCCCCTTCATGTACTGCTCACCAAAAGATGCACTTGGACCCGTCATTGGACCTGCCACACCGATCTTGACGTCGGCCTGAACAAACGAAGAAACGCCGAGCGCCGAAGCTACGGCCAGCGCCAGAAAACCTTTCCTGTAAAACGTCTGCGACATGAGGTGGTGCTCCTGAGTTTTTTTTGGTTGGCACTACAACTTCAACCATTGCTGTGAGCAAGGCGCGTGCCATTGGATTTCTATTCTGGAAAAACTCTCTATCAGTTTGTTATTAGAGTCTTTTGGTCCTTTTTTTACGGGCCGTGCAACCGTCTAAAACAAGACGAGTAGCACTGGACATCAAAAAAAGGGCAACCCCAAAGTGCCATCATTGCAACCCCCGTTTATGCACACGTGCAACCATGGCTGTAACAAGATGCGTAACCTAATTGCACATTGCCGGTGCGCGACTGCTACAACGCGCACCACTACAGGCTAGCTGCTTAATACGAAAGTGCAGTGGCATTGAGCTTGCTACCGTTCTACTCGGATTACACGTCCACACGGCAAGCAAAAGACTGGCAAAATGCAAAACTGACCCGCGCCACTATTGTGTTGGACCGCGCTGGCACGACCTGGAGCTGAGTCCTTATGAGTGAAAGCGTGTTTTCCGATTCCGTCGTGCAAAACTTGCTGGATACCGATTTCTACAAGCTGACCATGATGCAGGCGGTCTTGCACAACTATCCGAACGTGGACGTGGAGTGGGAGTTTCGCTGCCGTAACGGGGAAGACCTGCGTCCTTACCTGGCCGAGATCCGCCAGCAGATCGAGTATTTATGCGAACTGAGCCTGACGGCCGATGAGCTGGGCTTTCTCGAACGCATCAGTTTCATGAAGCCGGACTTTCTGCGCTTTCTCGGCCTGTTTCGCTTCAACCTGCGCTATGTGCACGCCAGCATCGAAAACGATGAACTGAGTATTCGCCTGCGCGGCCCCTGGCTGCATGTCATCCTGTTCGAAGTGCCGCTGCTGGCGATTGTCAGTGAAGTGCGCAACCGCAATCGTTACCCGCATATACAGCTGAGCGACGCGCGCGAACGGCTGCATCGCAAATTCGACTGGCTGACGGCCAACGCCAGCAGCGACGAGCTGGCCGAGTTGCAGGTGGCCGACTTCGGCACCCGCAGGCGCTTCTCGTATTGCGTCCAGGAAGAGGTGGTCAAAGTCCTCAAGAACGACTTCCCGGGGCGTTTCGTGGGCACCAGCAACGTCCACCTGGCCCGCAAGCTGGACATCAAGCCGCTGGGCACCATGGCCCACGAGTGGATCATGGCCCATCAACAGTTGGGCCCGCGCTTGATCGACAGCCAGATCGCCGCCCTCGATTGCTGGGTTCGCGAGTACCGTGGTCTGCTCGGCATTGCCCTGACCGATTGCATCACCATGGATGCCTTCCTCGGCGACTTCGACCTGTACTTCGCCAAGCTCTTCGACGGATTGCGCCATGATTCCGGCGACCCGGTGCTCTGGGCAGAAAAGGCCATCACCCATTACCGTGCGCTGGGCATCGACCCGATGACCAAGACCCTGGTGTTCTCCGATGGACTGGACCTGCCCAAGTCACTGGAAATTTTTCGTGCCCTGCGCGGTCGGATCCACGTCAGCTTTGGCATCGGTACCAACCTGACCTGCGACATCCCAGGGGTGGCGCCGATGAGCATCGTGCTTAAAATGACCGGATGCAACGGCGAGCCGGTCGCCAAGATTTCCGACGAGGCTGCCAAGACCCAATGCCGCGACCCGAATTTCGTCGCCTACCTGCGCCATGTTTTCAAAGTCCCCGAGTCCAAGGAGTAACCCATGCAAGCCAAACAGCGTGAGATTGCGCAGCAGCTCAAGGTCCAGCCGCCCTTCGCAGGCGAGGCCGACCTGCAAGCAGAAGTGGCGCGACGCATCGCCTTCATCCAGCAGTGCCTGAAAGACTCGGGGCTCAAGACCCTGGTACTGGGTATCAGCGGCGGCGTGGACTCCCTGACTGCCGGCTTGCTGGCGCAACGCGCCGTGGAAGCGCTGCGCAAAAACACGGGCGATGACAAGTACCGCTTCCTCGCCGTGCGCCTGCCGTACCAGACCCAGTATGACGAACATGAGGCCCAGGCCTGTGTGGACTTCATTGCACCGGACGAGCGTCATACCGTGAACATCGGCCCGGCGGTCAAGGCGCTGGCGGCCGAAGTCGAGACCCTGGAAGCGCAATCCCACACTACGGTGGATTTTGTACTGGGCAACACCAAGGCGCGGATGCGCATGGTTGCGCAGTACACCATCGCTGGCGCACGTCAGGGCCTGGTGATCGGTACCGATCATGCCGCCGAAGCCGTGATGGGTTTTTTCACCAAGTTCGGTGACGGTGCCTGCGACCTGGCACCTTTGAGTGGCCTGGTAAAAAACCAGGTACGCGCCATCGCCCGCAGCTTCGGGGCACCGGAATCACTGGTAGAGAAAGTACCGACTGCCGACTTGGAAGACCTCGCCCCGGGCAAACCGGACGAAGCGTCTCACGGGGTTACTTATGAGGAGATCGATGCCTTCCTGCACGGCGAGCCGGTGCGCCAGGAAGCGTTCGATATTATTTGCCGGACGTATGAGAAGACGCATCACAAGCGTGAGATGCCGTTTGCGCCTTGAATCTTTTTTGCGACCGCTTCGCGGTCGATCGCTGGCAAGCCAGCTCCCACAGGTTGCATGCACCACCTGACCCTGTGGGAGCGGGCTTGCCCGCGATAAAGGCCCGAAGGGCCTTTCATCTCACTTGACCGAAACAGTGCCTTTCATCATGGAGATGTGCCCAGGGAACGAGCAGAAGAAGCCGTAGCTCTCCCCCGCTGCCAGCTTGGACACATCGAACGTCACCGAATCTTTTTCGTTGGCACCAATGATCTTGGTGTGGGCGATGATGCGCGCATCACCGTCTTTCAGATAATTCTTCTCGATACCAGCAGCAATGCCATCAGTTGCGATTGGCTGCATGTCGGCTTCTTTGCTCAAGACCCAGTTATGCCCCATGACATTCTTCGGCAGGTTGCCCGAGTGCTCCAGGTTCACTGTGAACGTCTTGCAGCTCTTGTCGATGGTGATGTCCTTGGTGTTGAAGGCCATCTGGTCCGTGGAATCGACAGTGACCGAGCATTCGGCGGCCAGCAATTGACCGCTGGCCAGCGTCAACAGGGATACCGCAACGAGTTTGGCAAACATGGTGAATCTCCATGGCAGGTTATTATTGAATGCAGACTGCCTGAGTCCGGCGCAAGTTCCGATGACTTGAGTCAACGCGGTCAGGCAGCGGGTTCGCTCTATTACGCCTATCAAGATAATCAACCGGCCAATCATGCACCCAGGCTCTACCATCAGACAACACTTCAAACGGAGCCTGATCATGTACCTCAATAGCCTGTTTCGCAGTCTGCTTGCCGCTTACGCTTGTGGCGCCAGCGGAACCCAATACGAAACTTCTCGCACGGATTAACTGCAACTCGCACAACCTTGCAGGAGACTTTACCCTGTGGCCAATGGAAGACCACGGAGAGAGCCTGTGTCCCTACGTTCAGTATGTGTATTTTGCGGCGCCAGTACCGGTAACAACCCGATCTACCGGGAAGCGGCTGTCGCCCTGGGCCGTACGCTGGCAGAGCGTAAGTTGACCCTGGTCTATGGTGGCGGCGCCGTCGGCCTGATGGGCATCGTTGCCGACGCCGCCCTGGCTGCCGGCGGTGAAGTCATCGGCATCATTCCCCAGAGCCTGAAAAGCGCAGAGGTCGGCCACACCGGGCTCACCCGCCTGGAAGTGGTCGATGGCATGCACGCGCGCAAGGCGCGCATGGCCGAACTCAGTGATGCGTTCATTGCCCTGCCCGGCGGGCTGGGCACCTTCGAAGAGTTATTCGAAGTGTGGACCTGGGGCCAGCTTGGCTACCACGGCAAACCACTGGGCCTGCTGGAGGTCAACGGCTTCTACAACAAGCTCAGCAGTTTTCTCGATCATGTGGTCGAGGAAGGTTTCGTGCGCGAGCCTCACCGCGCCATGCTGCAAATGAGCGAGTCACCTGCAGAGCTGCTCGACCATCTCGATGCCTGGCAACCGCTGGCACCGCCCAAGTGGGCCGAGCAAAAGCCCAGTTAAATCTCGCCCTCGCCCAGCGGCATGACCGTGACGCTCACTTCCGGATCATGGTTGCCCCCACCGAGGATCACCCCGCGCAACGGCGACACATCGGAAAAGTCCCGGCCCCAGGCCAGGGTGATGTGTTCCAGCGCGGGCTGAATGTTGTTGGTCGGATCGAAATCCACCCAACCTGCTACCGGGCAATAGACCGAAACCCACGCATGGGAGGCATCGGCACCGATCAGGCGGGCCTGCCCGGGTGGTGGCTGGGTCAGCAGATAGCCGCTCACGTAGCGCGCCGCCAGGCCGCGTGAGCGCAGGCAGGCGAGCATCAGATGGGCAAAGTCCTGGCAGACGCCACGACGTCGTTCCAGCACCTCGACCAGCGGCGTGGCGACCTGGGTCGCTTCGGCATCGAAGGTGAATTCGTTGAAGATTTTCTCCATCAGCGCCTGAGCCCCGAGCAGCAAGGGGCGACCGGTCGGGAAGCAGCTCTCGGAGAAGGCCACGAAACTCTGCTTGAGGCGCACGTAGGGCGATTCGAACCGGTAACGGCAGGCCTGCAGCACATCCGACGGCAGTGGCCGACTGGTATACGTCAAGGCATTGCGGGCCGACTCCCAGGCTGGTGAACTGTCGAAATCCACCGTGGCCCTGGGCAACACTTGCACCAACAACCGCGCACAAACCCGCAGCTCGTCATGGGGCCGCTCGAAAGCCAGGCGCGTCAGCGGATTGCCGAACACATCCAGTGCGTCGCTGCGGCTGGTCGGCTCCGGGCTGATCTGCAACCGTTGCTCGCTGCACACCTGCCAACTGCAGGGTCTTGGCCATAGATGGGCAAGCTGCTGCGCCAGGGAAACCGGGCTGTCGTAGCGGTAATGGGTATCGTGAAGAATCTGGTAATGAGCGCTCATGGTTAAACCGACACCGTTTGCTGGCTGACGTCATCGACATGGGCGAAATGCCGTAATGCCAGCCGGTCGGAGACCTGACCGCTGGCTTCGGCGATGGTTTGCAGCATGTCGGCCAGGCCATCGAGCACCGCACGCACACTGGCGGTGCCGAACAGCGGGTGCTCCAGCGTCCCCAGATCGAAGCGCTGCAAGCGTTGCACCAGCATCGCCAGGCCGGGCTCGCGGGCTGCACCGAAATCGTCGTTGAGGCGATTGAGCGTACGGGTCACCAGCTTGAGCTGGAACAACACGGCATGGGGGTTCTGTTCATCGAGCAGCAACAGGTCGAGCACCGGAATCAGTTGCGGCACGGCCAGGTAGCGCGAGCGATAAGTGATGCTACTGTTGCCCAGCTCCAGCAGCCATTCAAGGCCCGCCTGATCGAACACGGCCACCCCGCGCAGAAAGGCCGCAAGGCTCGTGCTCAGGGACTGCAGCCGCTCGATACGCCGGCCAATCATCAGGAAGCGCCAGCCTTCGTCGCGCGTCATGTCGTCCAGGGCAAAACCTGACAGTGCCGCCAATGACATGACCAGCCGGTTGAGGAAATCCAGCAGCTCGCCGAAGTCGGGCTCTTCGGTCTCCAGACTCAAGGCCTCGCGCTGCAATTCGACCAGCGCTTGCCAGTTTTCCCGGGAAAGCTTGCCACGCACCTGCGAAGCCGCCCACTGCAGACGCTGCAGATTGGAGCGCAGGCTGAAGGCCCATTCACCATCGAGCAATGCTGCCAGCAAACGCTCGGGCAACTCGCCCTCTTCCGGCAGCAGCGACAGGCTTTCGCCCAGCTCCACCGCCGCCTGCAAGGCCAACGGGTCGTCACCATCGACATAGCGCGCCAGGATGATGCGCAGCAACCGCGCGCTGGCATCGCAACGCTCGCAATAGCGACCAAACCAGAACAGGTTCTCCACGACCCGCGACGGCAGATACGGGTCCTGGCGGATCAGATCATGCACACCAATGCTGCGCTGGGCCCGCCACTGCTCCGCGCCCTGAGCACGCTCACCCAGCACCCAGGTATCTTTGCTGGCGCCGCCGCGCTGCATCGACACCACTTCGGCATCGGCCTGCGCCGCCACCCGGGTCAGGCCACCGGGCAAGACCCGATAGCCATCGGCACTGGCCACCGCATAGACGCGCATGCCGATCGCCCGCGGCTGCAGCTGCCCCTCATCGGACTGCCAGACCGGCGCCTGGGACAATTGCGCCAACTCCTGGGCAACATAGGCATAGGGTCTCGCTTGCATTCGTTGCGCCAATGCCCGGCGCTGCTCCGGGTCCAGGTCACGACCAAACACCGGCGTAAAGCTTTGCGACGGGAATGCCGGCTTGATCAGCAGCTCCGGCAGTTTCTCCAGGGCCTGGGCCAGTACCGGGGGTTCGCCGCACCACCAGGTGGCAATGGACGGCAAGATCAATGCTTCGCCGAACAGATGTTGGTTGATGGTTGGCAGGAACCCCAGCAACCCCGGCGACTCGAGCACACCGCTGCCCAAGGCATTGGCCACCAGCACCCGGCCCTGACGCACTGCCTGCAACAGGCCGGGCACGCCGAGGGCCGAATCGGTGCGCAGCTCCAGCGGGTCGCAGAAGTCATCGTCCAGGCGCCGCATGATCGCGTGGACCCGACGCAGGCCACTCAGGGTTTTCAGGTACACCGTCGCATCGCGTACCGTAAGGTCACCGCCTTCGACCAGCGGATAACCGAGCTGGCGGGCCAGGTACAGGTGTTCGAAGTAACTTTCATTGAAGCGCCCCGGCGTCAGCAGGACGATCAAGGGCACTTCGTTGTCGGCGGCGGCCTGGCGCGCCAGGGTTTCCTGCAAGGTACGAAAGAACCCCGCCAGATGCTGCACTTGCAGGTCGCGATACAAGTCCGGCAACGCCCGCGACACGATGGTGCGGTTCTCCAGCGCATAGCCGGCACCGGAAGGGGCCTGGGTCCGATCGGCGGTGACCCACCAGCGGCCATCGGGCGAGCGCGCCAGATCCACGGCATAAACGTGCAGGAAGGTCCCGTCCGGTGGCTGAATACCTTGGCAGGGCCAGAGGAAGTTGTTGTGCCCATAGACCAGCTCGGCGGGCAGCAGCCCATCGGAGATCAATTGCTGCGGCCCGTAGATATCGGCCAGCACCGCATTGAGCAGTTGCGCGCGCTGGGCAATACCCGCCGAAATCTGTTGCCACTCCTGCTCCGCAATCAAATGCGGCAGCAGATCGAGCTCCCATGGCCGGTCGGCGCCCTTGGGGTCGGCATAGACGTTATACGTCACGCCGTTTTCCTGAATCTGCCGGGTCAGCAGCGCCTGCCGTTGGGCCAGTTGCGCCGGAGTGCTGCGCTGCAGTTGCTCGAACAGCCGCTTCCAGTGCGGCCGAACGGCGCCACTGGCCTCGAGCATTTCGTGATAAGTCCCCGCCGTCAGCGGATAACAGTCAAGCAGGTCAGGCATGGAAATGCTCGATGGCAGCCAGTGGAAGTCAGATTAGCAGCGTCGCAGGTCCAGGGTCAGCGGCAGTTCGTCATTGACCTGCAGGGGCACGACCGACAACGGCCCAGGGCTATGGCCCAGCCGGAAAAACCGCGCCAGGCGCCGACTCTCGGCCTCATTGGCATTGACCGGCAAAGTGTCATAGTTGCGCCCTCCGGGGTGCGCCACATGGTATTGGCAGCCTCCGAGCGAACGCTGCATCCAGGTGTCGAGCACATCGAACACCAGCGGCGCATGCACGCCGATGGTCGGCTGCAGGCAATTGAACGGCTGCCAGGCGCGATAGCGGACGCCAGCCACGTATTCCCCGACCTTGCCGGTTGGCTGCAGGGGCACCGGCACACCATTGCAGGTCAGCCTGTAGCGCTGCGGCGAAAGCCCGTTGAGCTTGACCTGCAGCCGCTCCAGCGACGAATCGACATACCGCACCGCGCCCCCGGCGCCGCCCTCTTCACCCAGCACATGCCAGGGCTCCAGGGCCTGGCGCAGTTCCAGTTCGATACCACTGACGGCATAGTCGCCGACCTTGGGAAAGCGAAACTCCAGGTGCGGGGCAAACCATTCGGCGCGCAGCGCATAGCCGGCGTTGTTGAGGTCGACGATGACGTCGGCGAAATCCTGTTCGATGAAATGCGGCAACAGGAAGCGGTCGTGCAGTTCAGTCCCCCAGCGCGCCAGTCTGGCCGGCGCATAGGGCTCGCGCCAGAAGCGCGCAACCAGGGCACGCAGCAACAGCTGCTGGACCAGGCTCATGCGTGCATGGGGCGGCATTTCGAAGGCCCGCAATTCCAGCAGCCCCAACCGCCCGCTGGCGCTGTCGGGCGAGTAGAGCTTGTCGATACAGAACTCGGCACGGTGGGTATTGCCGGTGACGTCGATCAACAGATTGCGCAGCAAGCGGTCGACCAGCCAGGGCGGACATTCCTCGCCAGGCGCCGGCATCTGCGCGAAGGCGATTTCCAGTTCATACAGCGCATCATTGCGCGCCTCGTCCACACGCGGCGCCTGTGAGGTCGGGCCGATGAACAAGCCGGAAAACAGGTAGGACAGCGAAGGATGGTTGTGCCAGTAGCTGATCAGACTGCGCAACAGGTCAGGCCGGCGCAGGAACGGCGAATCGGCCGGCGTCGCCCCGCCGAGGACGAAGTGGTTGCCGCCGCCCGTTCCGGTATGACGGCCGTCGATCATGAATTTCTCGGTACTCAGGCGTGTCTGGCGCGCCTGCTCGTAGAGGAACTCCGTACGTTCGACCAGTTCGCCCCAACTCGCCGAAGGCTGTACGTTGACTTCGATCACGCCAGGGTCCGGGGTGACCTTGAAATTGCTCAGGCGCGGGTCGCCCGGTGGTTCATACCCTTCCAGCAGCACCGGGCAATTGAGCTCCTGTGCGGTCGCCTCGATGATGCTGACCAGCTCCAGATAGTCTTCCAGCCGCTCCAGGGGTGGCATGAACAGATAAAGGCGGCCATCACGGGCTTCGGCACACAGGGCCGTACGGGTCAGCCAGTCGGCGGACTCGTCAACCTTGGGGATGCGCTCGGGCTCATTGTCTTGAGCCTCGCCGCTCAAAGTGTCCGGCAGGGCATCGCGTGCAGGCAATACAGGCAAGTACTGGTTTGGATCTGTCGGATGCACGTAAGGATATTCAGCGGCAGTCACCCAAGGCTGCGAAGCCAATGGCAAGCGGTAACCGAGCGGTGAATCACCCGGTACCAGGCGACAGTGACTGTCGCGCAAAAACCAGCGCCCACTTTGCCAGCGATCGCCAGCCGCCGTTCGTGCCAGCGGCAGAACCTGGCCAATGACCTTGTCCAACCCCTGCGAGAACACCTTGCGCAGGCGCTTGCGCTCCATTTCGTCGCCCAGCCGCGAGTCTTCGGCCGTGACGTTGAGTGGCAGGCTGCCTTCACGCCAGAGGTAGTAGAAATTGTCTTCGTAGGCGGGGAACACGTAGCGCGTCGGGAGCTTGAGGCGTTCGGCGACACTGGCGAGAAAGCGCCCGGCCAATGCCTCGGTGGCGCCGTAGACTTCGTTCTCGTCGGCAATCAGCGCCGGGTTGCGCCAGATGGGCTGCCCGTCACGGCGCCAGAAGCAGTTCAACGACCAGCGCGGCAACTGCTCGCCGGGGTACCACTTGCCCTGGCCGAAGTGCACCAGCCCGTGCGGTGCGTATTGCTGACGCAAACGCTGATACAACTCGGCCGACAAGCACCGCTTGGTCTGACCCAGGGCGGCGGTGTTCCACTCGGCGCCATCGGGGTCATCGATGGAAACGAAGGTCGGCTCGCCTCCCATGGTCAGGCGCACATCGCCCATGGCCAGGTCCGTGTCGATCTGCCGCCCGAGGGCCTGGATCGCCAGCCACTGCTCTTCGCTGTAGGGCTTGGTAACCCGAGGCGCCTCCCACAGGCGCTCCACCGACATTTCATGGGCAAACTCGCATTCACAGGGCTCGACCAGCCCCGTGATCGGCGCCGCCGAAGACGGATCGGGGCTGCAGGCCAGCGGAATATGCCCTTCACCGGCGAACAGCCCGGAGGTGGCATCCAGGCCGATCCAGCCGGCACCGGGCAAATAGACTTCGCACCAGGCGTGCAGGTCGGTGAAGTCCACGTCCGTGCCGGACGGGCCGTCGAGCGCCTTGACGTCGGCCGTCAGTTGGATCAGGTAACCCGAGACGAAGCGTGCGGCCAGGCCCAGGTGGCGCAGCAACTGCACCAGTAGCCAGGCCGAGTCACGGCACGAGCCCGAGGCATTCTCCAGGGTTTGCTCCGGCGTCTGCACGCCGGGTTCCAGGCGGATCAGGTAGCGGATGTCTTCGCTCAGGCGCTGGTTCAGCGCGACCAGGAAATCGATGCTGGCCACCGGCGTGCGGTCGATGCCGGCCAGGTATTCGGCAAATTTCGGCGTAAGCGGCAGCTGTTCGAGGTAGGGCGAAAGCTCATGCTTTTCATCCCGGGCATAGCTGAACGGGATTTTTTCCGCGTAAGGTTCCAGGAAGAAGTCGAAGGGATTGAACACCGCCATTTCGGCGACCAGGTCGACTTCTATGCGCAAAACATCAGTCTTTTCCGGGAAGACCAACCGCGCCAGATAATTACCCTGGGGGTCCTGTTGCCAGTTGATGAAGTGCTGCTCGGGCTGGACCTTCAGCGCATAGGACAGAATCCGCGTGCGGCTGTGCGCGGCCGGACGTAGCCGCACGATCTGCGGGCCAAGCTCGACCGCTCGGTCGTAGCGATAGTGAGTGACATGGTGCAATGCGACATGAATCGACACGGCGTGCCTCCTGCGAGCCTGGGCGGTAGCAGAATAGCGCAAGACTTGTGCCACAAGGCCAAGCCCCGCTGTTCTGCGCACGCAGGCACGAGTACGGCACTAAAAACGCGCCGTTTCGAGCCTGCGGGGCAAGCGTTGCACAGAAATGAGGCTGGCGCGGGATATTTATGTGAGGAGCTTGTGACACCCCTGTGGGAGCTGGCTTGCCAGCGATGCTAGCGTCGCGGTGTGCCTGAATTACCGCGGCGAATTCATCGCTGGCAAGCCAGCTCCCACAGGGTTTGGCCTTGAATCGACTTAGCGCGGCAGAACCGGCTGGCGTGCCGGCTTCTTGCCCTTGCCACCCTTGGCGGCATCCTTGCGCGCCTTGGCCGCTTCCTGGTTGCGGGCGAAGGCGGCGGCCTTGGCCTGTTCGCGCTTGTCCCACGGGTTGCTGCCGTCGCTGGCGCGCGGCGGCAGGCCGGTGTGCTGGGTCAGGATCTTCTGTTCCTTGGCTACCTTGTGGCTGCCCGCCGGCGTCGAGTTCTTGCGGCGTGCGCTCTGGTAGCTGTCGGTGGCCGGCTGGTGCAGCGGGATCAGCTGGTGCTTGCCCGGCCCGATCAGGTCGGCGCGGCCCATGCGTTCCAGGGCTTCGCGCAGCATCGGCCAGCCCTTTGGATCGTGGTAGCGCAGGAAGGCCTTGTGCAGGCGGCGCTGGGCTTCGCTCTTGACGATGGTCACCGGGTCGCTCTTGTAAGTGACCTTGCGCAGCGGGTTCTTGCCCGAGTGGTACATGGCGGTGGCCGAGGCCATCGGCGACGGGTAGAACGCCTGTACCTGGTCGGCACGGAAGCCGTTGCCCTTGAGCCACAGGGCCAGGTTCATCATGTCTTCGTCGGTGGTGCCCGGGTGGGCGGCGATGAAGTACGGGATCAGGTACTGCTCCTTGCCCGCCTCTTTCGAGTATTTCTCGAACATGCGCTTGAAGCGGTCGTAGCTACCGATGCCCGGCTTCATCATCTGATTCAGCGGGCCTTCTTCGGTATGCTCCGGGGCGATCTTCAGGTAGCCACCGACGTGGTGGGTCACCAGTTCCTTGACGTATTCCGGCGACTCGACCGCCAGGTCATAGCGCAGGCCGGAGGCGATCAGAATCTTTTTCACGCCTGGCAGGGCACGGGCGCTGCGATACAGCTGGATCAACGACGAGTGGTCGGTGTTCAGGTTCGGGCAGATACCGGGGAACACGCACGACGGCTTGCGGCATGCGGATTCGATTTCCGGGGTCTTGCAGGCGATGCGGTACATGTTCGCGGTTGGGCCACCGAGGTCAGAAATGACGCCGGTAAAACCGGGGACCTTGTCGCGAATTTCTTCGATTTCGCGAATGATCGACTCTTCCGAACGGTTCTGGATGATGCGCCCTTCGTGCTCGGTGATCGAGCAGAAGGTGCAGCCGCCGAAGCAGCCGCGCATGATGTTCACCGAGAAACGAATCATGTCGTAGGCCGGGATTTTCTCCTTGCCGTACGCTGGGTGCGGAACACGCGCATAGGGCATGCCGAACACGTAGTCCATTTCCTCGGTGGTCATCGGAATGGGTGGCGGGTTGAACCAGACGTCAATCTCGCCGTGCTTCTGCACCAGGGCACGGGCGTTGCCCGGGTTGGTCTCCAGGTGCAGCACACGGTTGGCGTGGGCATAGAGCACCGGGTCATTGCGCACCTTCTCGAAGGACGGCAGGCGAATCACCGTCTTGTCGCGGGTCATGCGCGGGCTCGCCAGAATCTGCACGACCTTGGCTTCGTTTGGATCCTCAACCGGACCCTTTTCCTGCTCGATGGCGCAGGCCTGGGTGTCCTGGGTGTTCACGTACGGGTTGATGATCTTGTCGACCTTGCCCGGACGGTCAATGCGCGTGGAGTCGACTTCGTACCAGCCTTCAGGCGTGTCCCGACGAATGAACGCCGTACCGCGAATGTCGGTGATCTCTTCGATCTTCTGGCCGTAGGACAGGCGTTGAGCCACTTCGACGATGGCGCGCTCGGCGTTGCCGTACAGGAGGATATCGGCGCAGGCGTCGATCAGGATCGAGTGGCGGACCTTGTCCTGCCAGTAATCGTAATGCGCAATACGGCGCAGCGACGCTTCGATGCCGCCGAGCACGATCGGCACGTGCTTGTAGGCTTCCTTGCAACGCTGGCTGTAGACCAGGCTGGCGCGGTCCGGCCGCTTGCCGGCCAGGCCGCCCGGCGTGTAGGCGTCGTCGGAGCGGATTTTCTTGTCGGCGGTGTAGCGGTTGATCATCGAGTCCATGTTGCCGGCCGCGACGCCGAAGAACAGGTTCGGCTCGCCCAGCTTCATGAAGTCGTCTTTGGACTGCCAGTTCGGCTGTGCAATGATGCCGACGCGAAAGCCCTGGGCTTCGAGCAGACGGCCGATGATGGCCATGCCGAACGACGGATGGTCGACGTAGGCATCACCGGTCACGATGATGATGTCGCAGGAATCCCAGCCGAGCTGATCCATCTCCTCCCTGCTCATTGGCAGGAATGGCGCTGGACCAAAACATTCGGCCCAGTACTTGGGATAGTCAAATAACGGCTTGGCTGCTTGCATGTCGATGACCGGTGTTGGCGTAATGGAAAATCGCGGGCGCGGAATATAGCACAAATTTTGACCAAATCCGACGGCGGTGGTCGGTTTTGACCTGCGCACCCACGATTACCCAACACCGCCGCCTGCCCGGCGGCTGTCAGTCCTCCAGCGGGAACAACCGGGGCGCCAGCTTTCGACTGATATCTCCGCGATAGATATCAATGACTTCGCGATTGTCCTTGGCCTGCTCGAATTGGAACTTACGCCCAAGGTTGCGTTGATCGTACAGTTTCAGGTGTCCCTTGCTGAATTCCTTGCGCGGCGTGTCGGCGGCCGGGTAATGGAAATGCGCCTCCCACAAAACCTTGTTGGTTGTATTGTCCCGTATCCAGTGCTTTTCCAGAAAGTCATCGGGAGCGTCGGTTGCAACCCGCTCACCGATTCTGGCAATCAGCACTTCGTTGGCCTGTTTCAAATAGGCCAGGCTTTCAGCAGTGGGGTACCGGGATTTTTTGTAAAGTTCTATACGGATTTCCTTTCCTCTTTGCCTCAGTGCTTGCGCTCCAGCACGCAGCGCTGTCACTTGCGTCGTTTCGTTGGTGTGTTCGGCCGCGTCCAGATCAATGGCCGCCTCGAGATCATTGGCCAGGTCATCGAGTTTGCGGGCGTGTTGAAGGAGTATGTCCTCCAACTCGACCGGACGGCGCGACCGTGCCATGTAACTTTCAACCCGTTGGACGACTTCGTTTTTTTCAGCCAACAGCCTGGATCCTTCAGCGCTGAGCTGAACAACCGTTCGGGTGGGTGTCGCCGACACAGGCCTGGGCGCTCGCGTCTGAATCTCGACGAACACCCCCTCGTCCCGATGCTCGAGGTAACTGGCAATGACCTTTTTGTTGGTGGGGTCGCGAACATCGACGATCACGCCAGGATCTCCGGGGGCTGCCTCGCGAACATCGCCCACCAGCGCACCATGGTTGCGCGTTTTGATCACGCGTCGTTGCGCGGGTTTGTGAGGAGGCCGCTTTACAGGCGAGGTCCGAGCCCTTGGGGACTTCGCCACCGGTGTTTCGATTTCACGAATCAGCGTCGCCAGATCCTGTTCCGCTCGGGCGCGCAGCTCCCCAAGTTTGGTAATGAACCGGAGAAAGTATTCCGTTCGTAGAAAGGTCTCACGGCCATCTGGAAAGTATCGACACAGTTCTTCGACGCGCTCGCATTGGTCGAGCACGCTTACCAGCACTTCCAGGCGTTCGTCGATACTGTAGCCCTCGGTGGTCTGCAGTTCGACATACGACAGTGCAGCGGTGTGCAGTGCACCATCGGTAAAACGCAGGGTTACGTAAGCGGGGTCGGGCAGCACGAACGTCTCGCTGCGATCGAGACTAAGCTCGGCAAGCATGTCCATATAAGCCACTTCCATATGATGCGGCCCGGTGATGCCGAACTCGTTGCGGAACGCCATTTCTTGGTTATAAATCACATCGCCTTCATGCCCTAGCTGCCGCCCTTCTTCCATGAGCTTTTCCATCTCCAGGCCGGTGGCAATCATCTGCCCCACCAGCTCCTCGGCCGCTTTTGACAGAGTGATGAAGTGCTCATAGTCAAGCAACTGTTGATAGCTCAGCGCTCGCCCCTCTTTCATTTTGATTGCTCTGGCAGACTGCTCCATGGCACTGAAATCCAAGGCGTCGAAAGCGTGTATGCGGATACTTTGCAACCGCCTCACATTGGTCGCGGCAACCTGCAAGGTTTGGATCAACAATGATTTGTAAGGGCCCTGCGGCTCTTTCTCGCCAACGGTTCTGAGTATGGCGGCGCCTTCGTTGGTCCACGCCAACAGGGTTTCGACATCCTTGATGTAGCCGGCGCTTATCTGAGTGACATCGATATTGTCCTCGCGCATCTTGCTCAAAATGGCGACCTTCTTGCGGACTGTCTCCTCAAGCAGTGTGGCCTTCTGTTGCACTTCGCTGTACTGCAGATAGAGCGCTTTGATCTCTTCTGTCCGTTGCGCGCGGAACCGCTCGATGTTTTTTTTCGGGCCGCCACCTCGCAGTCGCAAGCGCAGATCCAATGCCCATCGAGCGCCCGCCTCCGAGCGCAGCCAGGGTCCGAAACGCGCCGGATTGCCCGGATCGACAATGACAACCCCATCCGGTTGAACGCTGACACGGAAAAGATCAGACCCGATCAGCGCATGCCAATGCTGATCGATGGCATACAACCCAGCGTATGCACCTGTAAGCTGCGGAGCCGGCAAGCTCTCCGGGTGGGCTACTTTGAAACTGGCCAAAGATGTTCGCTGCGTGGGCGTCAGACCCTGGTGGGTGCCGAACCAGGAAAAGTCGAGGACGGTGTGACCATCGCCCACAGGCACCGATGGCAATGCAATTGCGCCCTTCGTCACCTGCATGGACGCAATGGCAGGTGCATTGTTCGACGCCCGTGGTTGGGGGCCTGCAATACGAGGGTCGTTGACGCGTTCCAACCGCAGGGGTGCCACGGATGAGTGGTAATACTCACCCGAATGCAGCAACAACGCGCCAGCATTGAGCAGCAGATCAACAACGGCCGCCGACTTCTGCCTTGGGTCATCACTGTTCAACGCACTGAAATCATGCTGCAGACTGGACACCAGTTGAAGCATCCAGCCCGCCACCGCCGCAGGTCCACGCAAGAACGGCAGCAGCGTATTGAACAGCAGCCAGCCACCTTCCTTGAACAAGCCCCAGCGGCTCTCGGCATTGGACACAGACTGTCGATCGGCCAGTTCAATCAAGGCTCGGGCATTGGCGTTGAACAGCGCCTGCAGGTAATCACCGTCGATTATCCGATCGCTCAAGGTCGCCGGTGGCGGCGCCAGCGGCGGCGTCCAGTCATCCAGTACGATGCGATTGATATGCGGCTCTTCAAAGCCATTGTTGTCATAGATAGGGCGAACGTCGTCATCCAGCCAATTCAGAACGCTGCGCTGAAGCTCGCCCGGACGCTTGATGGCCTCGTACAAGGACTGACGCGAAGTGTATTCAGTCAGCGACTGCCTGGCGAACGGGCGATAGAGAATATGCGGGCCCTGGTCGATAGCGCGGGGCCCGATGACAAACATGTTGCCGACCACGTCCGCAGCGGCGCCCGGGCTGTGCACGAAGGCCAACGGCCGGACGACGATGGCGGCTTGACTGCCCTCGAGCTCGGTACCTTCGTTCATCACGGTAGCGATGTAGCGATAGCCGGCCTGGCTGATACCGGCCTCGCCCCTGATTTTGCATTGCAATGCCAGCAACGGCAGTTGTACCCGTAACTGATCGGCGAACAATTTTTGTCGGCTAGAACGCTCGACATCGTCAGTGACTAAGTAGCGTTTGATCAGATCGGGATAAACCTGGCCAATGTTCACCTGGGTAATCAGCGCCTTGAGGTACTGTGGCGTCAGCCAGTCAGGCAGTGTTTGGCCATCAGTGCGGCTAACTGTCATTTCGCCCCTGGGTAATCCCACAAGGTTTTCCAGAGCCATATCGACGAGCGTCATCTGTCGCTGCGCGATAAACCCCCAACCGCCCGGCACACCGACCGGGACCGCGAATGACACTTGAATCTTGTCGACTGCGTAGAGCGGCTCCAGAGCATGGTCCGTGCTGATCTGTGTACTCAACCTCTGTGCTGCGAAGCTACGAATATCGGGAATGCCGTCAAGAAAGGACGCCCCGGCGGATTGCTGTTGAGCGCTGGCGAGCTCGGACAAATGTCGACGATAGGCGAATCGATCGGCTGCACTCGCCTGCTGCAGCCAATCCGGGAGCGCGGCCTGGATTTTTTGCAACAGCTCCGGCACAGGCACGGGTGCTGTAGAGAACCAAGCGACTGGTGAAGTGACATTGGCATACAACTGCTCGAGGTCTGCCTCACCTTGGTCGGTTGGCAACCTGATTGATTGCAGATCAGCCAGCACCCGCTCAAGCATGAGTTCGGCCTGGACACCGAAGACATCATCGTCGGGTTCGTAACACCTCCAACTTGCGGTCTCCACGACATATTCGCGCCCCAGCTGCGCTTCCCAGGCCACCCCAAAGGCATCCATGGATGCAAAGGCTTCAATGCTGCCCGACGGCTTGCACAGCAGAACGGTTTCTCGACCATTGTGAAAGCGGGTGAGCAGTAAATCCGGACTCAAATGGGTGACAGTCCCGAAACTCCCCAGCAATGAGCTTTCCACTACATAGACACGGGTATGGCTCTCTCCGTAAATGCTTGAACGCGCTGTACGGTCGGGGTAGGTGACAACCTCATGGATCGCTGCACGCTCATCGGCATCCAACTCCGGCGTGGTAATACCGGCTGCCCGCAGTGAATCCCTGAGTAAATCGCGCAGCCATTGATTACGAGCCAGCGTACCGTCGGACGTCCCCTTCCAGTAATCGATCAGGGCCTGTTGATAGGCGATGGGCAAGACCTGCGGCAATTCCAGCAGCAAAGACCTGACCCTCTGCATATCCAGATCGAGGCTGTCCGTCGCTTCGAGAATCGGCGTCGAAAGCCGGGAAGCCAGGAAGGGGGCCATCCCCTCCTCGTCGGAGAAATGCAGCGTCGCGTTATTGGCGACAACGTCCATGAAAACATCAATCAACAACCTTGCCGTCCAACCCGAGCGGTCATCAGGCTCAACGAGTTTGACCGTCGACATGTCCAGTGCCAGATCGGGAAAACGTTCCTGCAAGGTGCTGTGAAGTAGCTGGGTAGCGACCGACCGCAATGTTGGCCGAGGGGAAAACTGGTCTCTGACGGCACGCGCCAGCAAATGGGTATACGGGGAAGTATCGGGTGAGCGTTCAGCGTTCGACATTGTTCCTTTCCTTCTGAACAGAGCGTGAAAACGATCGAGGCCCACTGGCCCGGATCGGGTCTATTTGAAAGAAAGGCTAATGCGACGATTCGTACGCCGTGCAATAACGGAGTACCACAAACATCACACCGAATTTGCAAGGCAATCCATATATACCGCAACTGCACTTATGCATCGGGCTTAGATGACTGCTCCATTGAAGATCCCTTGCCCGGCAGGGATCGCCCAATAAGAGCACTCACTATGAATACCTCTGTTTCAACCCGGCAGACGCCGCCTGACACACCTCAAGAACTGCTGATTTCCAGCGATACCTGGTCGGACTATCAGGCACTGGACTTTATCAGGCGACAATTGACCGACCTGTTTGCCGACCTTGAGCCCGCCCAACAACACCGCTACCTCGCACTTGCGCGTGAAGGCCCGCGGCGTCAGAAAATATTGAGCGATACGCTTGGGCAGTTCAGGCATGACTTCGAACACCAACTCCTGCAAGCGCTGTCCAACGCACTGCGAGATAAGGCAAACAAGGCCATCGACCCTCGTCTCACCTATTTGCATACGCGCATGCTGACTCAAACGCGAAGGAGTAAACGCGCCGCTAGTGGCGAGGAAGTCGAAAGCATTCGTTCGCAGACCTTATGGGATGCAGCCCTGCAAAACTTTGCCTTCAACATCGCCCATGGCACCGGCTCGGGCCTGGAGTTCACCCGCGCCAGCTATATCAACTCGGATCCGGACGGGCAAAGAAATACCGACGACGTTCTTGCCGTCCAGGACTTTGTGGACATCGTCCGCGAACTGGATCCAGGGACAAGTCTGCAAACGAAACTGCAATCCGAGCTGCCACAGCTACTGGGCGCAAAGGTCGCCGCCTACCAGCACGCGCTCCTTGAGTTTGCCTTGCTTGAGGCGTATCGCACGACATCCGAGACAGGTATCGACCGACAACAACTGGGGTTGCTCGAACACGCCATCCAGATTCCAGATGCCTTGCATTGGAAACTGCACAGCCTCAAGTTGGGCCGCTCTTTTGCCGACGCCTTGGTGCGCACCAGCGAAGGCATTCCGTTGGTCAGGTTCTTTAGCGACCAACTGCAGACATTGCGCCAGAAACTGTCGCGCCAGTCTCGTGGCAGCGAGAGCGATGCACTGCCATTACCTTTCTTCGTCGTTCAGCGCGCGGCCTGGGTATTCAGCTATTTTCCCGACCGACCGGGCGGTGCCTGGCGCCAGCATCTTTCGTATACCGAGGCCGTCGATTCATTTCGCGATCAGCTGCGCGAGGCTGTTCAAACCCGTGACATGAACTGGCTGACCCGCTGGATGCCATTGGCACACCAGCAACAACTGCTGGCCTTCCTCAAGCCCGAAAACGTTGACCGTGACCAACTCAACTGGCTGGCGAAGCTCCTTTACGATGCCTTTGGCGAGCAAACGCCTCCCGAGCAACTGATCGACGTGAGCGGCGATTTGACCGAACCTGGTGGCCAATCCTTGCTGCAGGCACTGGCACTTGAACAGCAATTGACAATTGCTGGTGACCTCTCTTTGCTGGCAACCACCAATGGCAATGCGGATTTCGAAGCCGTCAAACAAGGGCTGCTGTTTGTGTTCAGCGAGGTGATGGAACTGTTGACCCTGTCCGTCCCCGGAGGCGTGACCGGGCTGAATCGAGCCATGCTGGCCGCCACCTTCGGCTCGTTGGGCTATCAGGCCGTTACCGCCAGCAATACTTTGCTCAACGGACGATCAGCAGATTTCATTCAGGCCGTCGGCGACATTACCGACCTGGTCATCAGCGGTCGCCTGCAAAACGTAGGCGCCCACTTGTCGGCACGGCGCACGCGCACGTTGATCAGCGCACTGGGGCGGCCACGCTGCGTGATTCAGGCCGATGGCTCCACTGCACTGCAGCTGTCAGGTACGGCGGCGCAGCGCCCTGTCGATGTCAGCGCCATGTCGGACGCGCAACTCCTGCAAAATATGCTGCACCCCGACCTGGCCACACTGGATTCGACCGTCTGCGCACGCCTTCTTGCATTGAGTGGGGTGGAGCGCAAGCAGCTCGAAGCCATCTGGCAAGGCAAGGTCCCGCCACCCTGGCAACTCATCTATGTATTGCAGTGGTTTCAGCCACATGCGGGGGATACTCCTGCGACGCAGGCCGCTGTTTCCGAAAGCAGGACACTTCGAGCGCTGTGTGCGCTGGCGGACGCGACCGGCCGCGGATGGGGGAATGACAGCGAGGCACTGTGCTGCAACCTGCTGACATTGCAGGCCGGATGGCCCGATTCACTCGGCATGAAAATTCAAGTCGGTTCGCAGTTCCACATCTATGGGCTCGAAGGCGCCGACACTTTCATAGCACTGAACAGAGTTGGCAGCTTATACACCTCGAGCGGTCAGGCCATACCGTCCATGGAAGGTATGGGCAGCCTGATCAGCGCAACCTGGCACAGCCTCGATGCAAAACAACGCGAAGCCATGGGCTACCCCATCGACGACGCGACGCAACTGGGTGAGCACATCGTCGAGCAGGCACTCCACTATCGCGCCGAATTATCGCAATTACTCCCCGAGCCCAACGGATTGCCATTATCGAGTGCGCGCCTGCAACCGTTTCGCCTGCAGATAGACCTGAGCGAGGTGATGGCCGACGCCCAAGGCATTCACGCCCTGGACGGACGCAAATACGTCGTTATCGACGGCGAAGGTTATCGGGTCATGTATGACCGCGATGCTTCCAGCCCCTGGGGGCCCGTCTGGCGAATCGTGAAGCCACAGGACCCGATTGCGGCCAATGAACAAAACATCTTCGTTGCGGGCATAGGTCTCAACGAACCCATTACGTTGCGTGAAGGTCGATGGGTTACCGCGACACTGCCCGGCGCAGGCGGAATGCCGCGCAAGGAGAGCCGACTGGAGGCGATGAAGCGGGAAAACCTGGAGAAAAAGAACCAGGCCGATCGAGCGCAACAGCAAAAAGACCGGGAGACACGGCAACAACTGAACGAAGTCAGCGGTGAAATGCACGCGCTTGTCGAAGTGATGCAATCTCTCCATCCGAAGCTCGATCATCCGGACCTGGACACTAAGACCGAGGCCCGCGGCAAGCTTGCCGCCACCTACTACAAACTCATGGGATTGGTGACTCGCAAGATAGCGTTACTCCGTGAACAGGACCCGCAACGACATAGAACGGGAATCATCGCGGCGCATGTTTACCGGATCCAGTGCCTGGAAAAGATCATCCTGAGCATGGACCTGGCGTTTACCGATGAAGTTGGCGTTTTCGTTACCGATCCACATCACGGTGATCATGCCCGCTACCGTGAGCAGCGCCGTCGAATACTCAAGCACATGGAAGAGAAGCGGCCTTACCTGAAAAAGCGCGAGGCCTTCATTGAAGAACTGCGCACCCAGTATCCAGGCACCGAGGCCGAAAGCGAGATAACGGCGCTGTACGAAACCTATCCGGCCAAAACCTGGAACCTGGAGGTGGCTGCAGCTCTGTTCCGAATGGAACTGCTGTCGATTGGCGATCCGATGGATTCAAGCCATCCAGTGGTCTTCAAGCCCGAAGCCATCATCCAGATGTTCCAGTTTCACGAAACGTCCGTTGCCTATGACGACCTCGCGTTGGTCCCCGCGCGCCATCATCTGACGGTACTCGATAACCTGCAAAGGCAGCTGGAAGCGGTGCGGATCGCGTTTGAGCAGATGCGCGGCGAATTCTTCAGCGCAGGAGAAAACAGACATCTGGAGGACGTCGTCAAAGGCCTGGGCGCCGTAGAGCAGGATTGCCACCGTCGCCTGGAAGACTTGTACCTGCAATCCACGGATAACGCTGTGCTGGCCAAGGACCTCGACGACATCGAGCTGGATTTTATCCCTGCCCAGCCCGGCCCCAGCCATGCACCTGCTGCCCGCAGGAAACTGATCAGGGTCAAACAGCGGGGCATCGAATCGATCAAGCTGGGCAAGGAACGAGTTGCCGACAATGGCGAGACGTTCATCGATATCATTGATTCGAGCGATACCTCCGCAACCGTTATCCAGTCCTATGCAAAACCCCAAGGTGGCGAGTGGAAAGGCACCAAACCGCTTCCGGCACCGCCTCGCGCCATGCCGACGCTGGCGGCGCTGATAAAAGGTGCACAGACTCTGCTGGACGGGGCCACGCTCGCCCAACAGAAAGCCATGCGTGATGCCCAGGCGAAACTCAACCCGACCAATATCGTGGAGTACCTCGAAACCAGGGCCGAGCAACTGGAAAACACGGCCCGTGAAGTCGAGGCTGCCACCGCAGAGCAATCCTCTGCAGAATCCCGATCACTGATCCAACAGTTGAAAGAGGCCAGCGTACGCCTGAAAAACACCGGGCAACAGACGCTGATCGAGATGTACAAGGACCCCGAGAAACTCGATATCAGCCGCTTGCTCTACCTGATCAGGATGAAGCAAGTCAGCGTCATCAAACTCTTGGACAGAGGTGAGCGCGGTAAAGGGAAGACCAGGCATTTTCTGGACATTTACCTGATCAAGGATGCGCAAGGTGAACGCCGGGATTTATGGCACGCACACTTCCACTACCCCGCCCGCGATACGCCAAGCGAGCAGTTCTCTCTCAAAGGAGGACATCTCAAAACACTGAAGCAGAGCGGCTCCGGAAGTACGGCGCAGGCACGCGATGAACAACAGGGGCGCGCGCACTCGCCGATCTGGCGGGCCGCTTTCGATAGCCGCTCGGCGCGGCTGTTGTTTGCATTGGCATCACCGCCCTGAGCCCAATCGATGCTGGCCGTCCCGGACGGCCAGCCGACTTACTCGTCGTCGTCGAAGTTGTAGCTGCCCGGCGCCAGGTTCTCGAATCGGGTGTATTTGCCGATGAAAGCCAGGCGAATGAAGCCAATGGGGCCGTTCCGCTGCTTGCCGATGATGATTTCGGCGATGCCCTTGTGCTCGGTTTCCGGGTGATACACCTCGTCCCGGTACACGAACATGATCACGTCGGCGTCCTGCTCGATCGCACCCGATTCACGCAAGTCGGAGTTCACCGGGCGCTTGTTCGGGCGTTGTTCCAGAGAACGGTTGAGCTGCGACAGGGCGACCACCGGGCAATTGAACTCTTTGGCCAGAGCCTTGAGGGACCGGGAAATTTCGGAAATCTCGTTGGTCCGGTTGTCGCCGCTCGAACCCGGGATCTGCATCAACTGCAGGTAATCGATCATGATCAGGCCGATTTCACCGTGCTCACGGACCAGACGCCGGGTCCGTGCGCGCATCTCCGACGGGCTGATGCCGGCGGTATCGTCGATGAACAGCTTGCGGTCGTTGAGCAGGTTGACCGCCGAGGTCAGGCGCGGCCAATCGTCATCGTCCAGACGACCGGAACGGACCTTGGTCTGGTCGATGCGGCCCAGCGAAGACAGCATACGCATGACCAGCGAATCACCTGGCATCTCGAGGGAGTACACCAGTACGGCCTTCTCGCTGCGCAGTACCGCGTTCTCCACCAGGTTCATGGCGAAGGTGGTCTTACCCATCGACGGACGGCCGGCGACGATGATCAGGTCCGCTGGCTGCAGGCCGCTGGTCTTCTCGTCCAGGTCGGTGTAGCCGGTGGAGAGGCCGGTAATGGCGTTGTCAGTGTTGAACAGGGTATCGATGCGGTCGATGGCCTTGGTCAGCAGGTCGTTCACGCTCACCGGGCCGCCGGTTTTCGGCCGGGCCTCGGCGATCTGGAAGATCTGCCGTTCGGCTTCGTCGAGGATCTCTGCAGCGTTGCGCCCTTGCGGGTTGAAGGCGCTGTCGGCGATCTCGTTGCTGATGCTGATCAACTGGCGCAGGGTCGCCCGCTCGCGAACGATCTGGGCATAGGCCTTGATGTTGGCGACCGACGGGGTGTTCTTGGCCAGCTCGCCGAGGTAGCCAAGACCGCCGACCTGGGAGCTTTGCCCTTCCTTGTCCAGCTGCTCGTGCAGCGTCACCACGTCGAACGGGGTGTTCTGGTCCGCGAGCTTGGCAATGGCGCGGAAAATCAGGCGGTGGTCATGCCGGTAGAAATCGCCGTCGGACACTTGATCGAGCACGCGCTCCCAGGCGTTGTTGTCCAGCATCAAGCCACCGAGCACAGCCTGTTCGGCCTCGATGGAATGCGGCGGCACCTTGAGGGCAGCGGTTTGCAGATCGTATTGCTCGGGTGCGGAGATTTCGTTCATGGCCACTTGGAATCAGGGGGTTTTAAAACAGAAACTACAGAAAGACAAAGGGCACGACCTGCAAAACAGGATCGTGCCCGATGTTAACCGGCTGGCACCCAGGGTGCCAGCCGATTGGTACTGCTTAAGCAGCCACCACGACAACGCGTACGGTTGCTTCGACTTCAGCGTGCAGGTGCACAGCTACGTCGAATTCGCCTACGTTGCGGATAGTGCCGTTCGGCAGACGAACTTCGCTTTTTGCAACTTCAACGCCAGAGGCGGTCAGTGCATCAGCGATGTCGTGGGTGCCGATCGAACCGAACAGCTTGCCTTCGTCACCAGCGGTGGCAGTGATGGTCACTTCCAGCTCAGCCAGTTGGGCAGCGCGAGTTTCGGCAGAAGCTTTCTTGTCTGCTGCGATTTTTTCCAGCTCGGCACGACGCTCTTCGAACGCAGCCAGGTTGGCAGCGGTCGCGGCGGTAGCTTTACCGTACGGCAGCAGGTAGTTACGACCGTAGCCGGCCTTAACGTTTACTTTGTCGCCCAGGTTGCCCAGGTTGGCGACTTTTTCCAGAAGGATCAGTTGCATGTGAAAAATCCTCTAACTTTTAACCTTCACCGTTCGCAGAACCATTGTCGGCGCCGTTCTTTGGCGCCATCCGGCCGCGAAAATCAATCAGGCTGTCGACAATGGCCAACACCACGAGCAACGGATAGATCAGCTGCATGAACAACAGCAGCGTCACGTACAACCCCACCAGCCAAAACCTGGCCAGACGCTTTTCAGCCACCAGCCCGTGAATCAGGGCCAGCCCGGCGAACACCAGCGGTACGCTGCACAACGGCGTCAACATGGCCAACTGCGGCCCGAAATTGGGCGCAACCAGCATGCACGCCAGCAGCAACATCGCCGGCCCCGTCGTGATTCTGATACTGCGAAACTCGCGACCAAAACCACCAGGGTTATACAACAACGCCTGCCAGTAGCGCCCCAACATCAGGGCCAGCAAGCTGACGGCTTGCAACAACGCGGCTATCAGGCCGTTGAGCACCGGTGCAATCAGGTCTCCCAGGCGCGCTCGCTCATCTACCGACATCTGTTGGTAGAGCCCGTCGAGCATCTGTGGCAACAGCTTCTGCAGCTCCTGCGACATCGCCTCGATGGGTTCGCGGAACACCGCACCCAGTACCACGCCATACACCAGGCCCAGCACTACGCTGACCAGCAGCACACGGTTCCAGGACTGGCCGGAGCGTAACAACGCCGCCAACCCCAGCGACCCCAGCAACACCATCAAGGTGCGCGGTTCGCCGAAAAACCACCAGACCAACGCTGGCAGCAAAGCCCAGGCGAGGACACCAAAGGCGTCACTCATACCGCGCCGCAGGAACACAAGGCACCCCGCAGCAGCACTCAACCAGAACAACAGCGGCATCGCCGCACATCCAACCACTACTAGAGTGGCCTGCACGCGACCGCGCATGATGAAATCAGCCAAGGCGCGCATGCATTCTATCCTTTGCTACTTGTCGACGACCCGGTCTCAGCGGCCGTGGCTGTCGGTGTAGGCCAGCAGGGCCAGGAAGCGGGCGCGCTTGATAGCGGTAGCCAGCTGACGCTGATAACGAGCTTTGGTACCGGTGATACGGCTTGGAACGATTTTGCCGGTTTCGGATACGTAAGCTTTCAGGGTGTTGAGATCTTTGTAATCGATCTCTTTCACGTCTTCAGCGGTGAAGCGGCAGAATTTACGACGACGGAAGAAACGTGCCATGTAATAGGCTCCTCAAAAGGTCCGTGGATTACTCGTCAGCGTTATCGCTGTTGTCGCTGTCATCACTTTCAACGCCTTCAGCGTCGGAGTGCTCAGGACGGTCGCGACGCTCACGGCGCTCACTGCGGTTTTCTTCAGCCTTGAGCATCTCGGACTGGCCGGTAACGGCTTCGTCGCGACGGATGACCAGGTTACGGATCACGGCATCGTTGTAACGGAAGTTGTCTTCCAGCTCAGCCAGGGCCTTGCCAGTGCACTCAACGTTCAGCATCACGTAGTGAGCCTTGTGAACATTGTTGATTGCGTAGGCCAGTTGACGACGGCCCCAGTCTTCCAGACGGTGGATTTTGCCGCCGTCTTCTTCGATCAGCTTGGTGTAACGCTCAACCATGCCGCCGACTTGCTCGCTCTGGTCAGGGTGGACCAGAAAGATGATTTCGTAATGACGCATGAATGCTCCTTACGGGTTGTAGCCTGCCGCCAAAAGCGGTCAGACAAGGAGTGAATGACACTTGTGTGTCTTGCCAGAGATAGGCCCCCCGAAATAGACATAGGGGCGCCCGCCATGATGGCAAGGGGCGCAATTGTAGAGAAGCGCCACAAGACTGGCAAGGTAATTGGTGATTATTTGAACAGCCTCGGGTGGGCTGTGCGGGCCTCATCGCTGGCAAGCCAGCTCCCACAGGGATTTCCTGTGATCACAAATGCAATGCCAGACAATAATTCTGTGGGAGCTGGCTTGCCAGCGATGCGGTGCAGCTGACACACCGCTCCCCCACAGATCGGATCAGGATTTCTTCAATGCCTTGGCTTTACGCTGCCGCACCGCCTCGAACAGGCACACGCCCGTCGCGACCGACACGTTCAGGCTGCTGACGCTCCCCGCCATCGGCAGGCGCACCAGGTAATCGCAATGCTCACGCGTCAGGCGACGCATGCCCTTGCCTTCGGCGCCCATGACCAGAATGGTCGGCCCGGTCATGTCCTGCTCGTACAACTCCTGCTCGGCCTCGCCAGCCGTGCCGACGACCCACAGCCCGCGCTGCTGAAGCTTTTCCAGCGTGCGCGCAAGGTTGGTCACGGCCACCAGCGGAATCACTTCGGCAGCGCCGCAGGCCACTTTACGCACAGCCGGAGTCAAGGTTGCCGACTTGTCCTTGGGCACCACCACCGCCAACGCACCGGCCGCATCGGCGGTGCGCAGGCACGCGCCCAGGTTGTGCGGATCGGTGACGCCATCGAGCACCAGAATCAGCGGCGCACCTTCGGTGCGGTCCAGCAGCTCCTCGAGCATCGCTTCGCCCCAGACCTGGCTCGGACTGACTTCGGCAACCACGCCCTGGTGCACGCCTTCTACCCAGGCATCCATCTCGCGACGCTCGGCCTGGCCGACCGAAACACGGTTCTGCCCGGCCAGCTCAACGATGACCTGCACACGCGGGTCGCTACGACCTTCCGACAACCAGATCTGCTTGACCCGCTTGGGGTGATGGCGCAACAGGGCTTCTACGGCGTGCACGCCGTAGATCTTTTCCAACTGACTCATGACTTGGCCTTGGGTTTACGCGCCGCGCCCGCCTTGGGCGGGCCTTTACGGTGTTTGCTCGGCTTGGCGGGCTTGCCTGCCGAGGCCTTGCTGGTCTTGCTGGTCTTGCCGCCAGCAGCGTGACTGCCCTTGGCTTCGGCCAGCAGCGCTTTTTTCATTTCGCGGCTTTTGCGCACTTCGGCGTTTTTTGCCGCCGCATCGGACGAGCGATAGGCTTCGACCGGTGCTGGGTCCTTGCTGCGTCGACCTGGCTTGGCAGCTGCTGCCGGTGCCTTTTCTGACGGCGCCTTTTCGAAAGGCGCACCGGCTTGACGATGCTTGCGACCGATCGGTGCGCTAAGGGTTTTCTCGGCCATCTCGAAATCGATCTTGCGCTCGTCGAGATCGACGCGCATGACCTTCACTTCCACGGTATCGCCCAGGCGGAACGTGCGACCGGTGCGCTCGCCCGACAGGCGGTGATGCACGGGGTCGAAGTGGTAGTAGTCACCCGGTAGCGCGGTGACGTGCACCAGGCCTTCCACATAAATGTCGGTTAGCTCGACGAACAGACCGAAGCCGGTCACTGCCGTGATCACGCCAGGGAAGCTTTCGCCGACGCGATCCTTCATGAACTCGCACTTGAGCCAGTTGACCACGTCGCGGGTCGCTTCGTCGGCGCGGCGTTCGCTCATCGAGCACTGCTCGCCCAACTGCTCCAGGCTGTTTTCGTCGTACGGGTAGATACGCGCCTTCGGAATCGTCATCGCACCGGCGCGTTTGACATGCGGCGTGTCCATTTTGGAATGGATGACGCTGCGGATCGCCCGATGGGTGAGCAGGTCCGGGTAACGACGGATCGGCGAGGTGAAGTGAGTATAGGCTTCGTAGTTCAGGCCGAAGTGGCCATGGTTGTCCGAGCTGTACACCGCCTGGCTCAAGGAGCGCAGCATCACGGTCTGGATCAGGTGGAAGTCCGGGCGATCCTTGATGGATTCGAGCAGCGCCTGGTAGTCCTTCGGCGACGGCCCTTCCTTGCCCTTGTGCAGGGACAAGCCCAGCTCGCCCAAGAAGGCGCGCAGTTTTTCCAGGCGCTCCGGCGGCGGACCATCATGCACCCGGTACAAAGCCGGAATTTCATGCTTCTTGAGGAATTCGGCGGTGGCCACGTTGGCCGCCAGCATGCATTCTTCGATCAGCTTGTGCGCATCGTTGCGGGTGGTCGGGGTGATTTCGGCGATCTTGCGCTCGGAACCGAAGATGATCCGGGTTTCCTGGGTTTCGAAATCGATCGCGCCACGCACATGACGGGCACCGAGCAACACCTTGTACAAGGCATAGAGCTGCTTGAGGTGCGGCACCACCTCTTCATATTCGCCGCGCAGCTTCTTCGCTTCGCTGGTACGCGAATGCTCGAGCATGGTGCTGACCTTGTTGTAGGTCAGGCGCGCCTTGGAGTGGATCACCGCTTCATAGAACTGGTAATCGGTCATCGCGCCGGTCTTGGAAATGGTCATTTCACAGACCATGGCCAGGCGATCGACGAGCGGGTTCAGCGAGCACAGGCCGTTGGACAGCTGCTCGGGCAACATTGGCACCACGCGCTCGGGGAAATACACCGAGTTGCCACGCACCTGGGCTTCAGCATCGAGCGCGGAGCCGAGTTTCACGTAGCTGGAGACGTCGGCGATGGCCACGTACAGCTTCCAGCCGCCGGAGAACAGGCGCAGCTTGCCGCCCTTGGCTTCGCAGTAGACCGCATCGTCGAAGTCGCGAGCGTCTTCGCCGTCGATGGTCACGAAAGGCAGGTGGCGCAGGTCGATGCGCTTTTCCTTGTCCTTCTCTTCGACTTCCGGCTTGAGCTTGGCCGCTTCCTTGAGCACGGCCTCTGGCCACACATGGGGAATGTCATAGGTGCGCAGGGCGACGTCGATTTCCATGCCTGGCGCCATGTAGTTGCCGACGACTTCGACAATGTCACCTTGTGGCTGGAAGCGCGGGGTTGGCCAGTGGGTGATCTTCACCTCGACGAACTGACCGATCTTGGCCCCACCATTGCGCCCCGGAGTGACCAGCACTTCCTGCTGGACCTTGGGGTTGTCCGGGGTCACAAAGCCAATGCCGCCTTCTTCGAAGTAACGGCCAACGATGGATTCATGGGCGCGGGAAATGACTTCGACGATCATCCCTTCGCGACGACCGCGACGATCCAGGCCGGAGACCCGGGCCAGGGCGCGGTCGCCATCGAACACAAGGCGCATCTGCCCCGGGCTCAGGAACAGATCGTCGCTGCCGTCGTCCGGAATCAGGAAGCCGAAACCGTCGCGGTGACCGCTGATGCGGCCCAGGATCAGGTCGAGCTTGTCGACCGGGGCATAAGTGCCACGGCGCGTGTAAATCAATTGACCGTCGCGCTCCATGGCGCGCAGGCGGCGGCGCAGGGCTTCGAGCTGGTCTTCCGTGGTCAGACCGAACTCTTCTACCAACTGCTCGCGGCTAGCGGGCGAACCTCGATCGGCGAGATGCGCCAGGATCAGTTCGCGGCTAGGAATAGGGTTTTCGTATTTTTCCGCTTCACGAGCGGCCTCGGGATCGAGGGACTGCCAATCGGCCATTAGAGAGAGTTCACCTTGTCTATATGCGCGTTAGTTTGGCATACACGTCTTGAAACGGGAAATTTCCGGCTCCACCACGCGCTGCCAACCCCACCCTGGCGCCAGGAATAAGGCCTAGGGATCAACGACTTGGATTTTTTAAAAATTTTTCCAGACAGGGCTTTACAGAGCAAAGCCCCGTCCGTATAGTGCGCCCCACAACGACGGCGACGTTGTTGTAGTTGAGAAGCGGCACGATGTGAAGCATCATGTAGCCTCGACGATTTGCCCAGATGGTGAAATTG
>NZ_VXCP01000001.1:76284-426601 GCF_011355085.1 Pseudomonas akapageensis
TTCTTCTGGGCACCAATTCAAGATCCACAGCCTGCAATGGTTATGGAGCTCTCAGAAACCCGCGAAAGCGGGTTTTTGCGTATTGGACTGATGGCTTTCCTAAGCCGGCTCATTCAAGAGGAGGTTGACCTCGACAAGGTCCGCTTCACTCAGCGCACCAACTGCTGACTTCAGACGCAATTTGGCCAACAATGTGTCATACCGCGCATTGGACAAGCGCTGGAGCGTATCGCTGTATTGGCTTTGCATCTCCAGAACATCCCTTCCTGTCCGCATACCAATCATGTAGCCGAGCCGGTTGGCGGCAAGCGCCGACTCAGCGGACATTTTCGCAGCCTCCAATGCCCTCACCTGCCCGATTCCGTCGATAACCCCCGCCCAAGCCTCACGCGCCAGTAATGCCGCAGCCCTCCTCGCATCATCAAGCTCGTATTCGGCCTTGGCTGCCAGCGCCTTGGCTTTGCGGACAGCAGCGCTTGTCCCACCGCCCGCATAGAGCGGCATGCTCATGCGCAAACCGATGGTTGCAGAGGTGCCTCGTTCGTTACCTGCACTGGGGTTTTCCTGCAAGCTTTTGCTTGCAACAAGATCAAGGGAGGGCAGATGCTCGGCTTTGCTACCTTGAACTTCATTTCTAGCTATATCCAACAGTACTTCCTGTGCCTGTACCACAAGGCTGTTACGTTCTGCTGACGCTACCCACGCATTGGAATCAGCAGGCAACGGCAGGACCATACCCACCCCGCCAGTCAATCCGCGCAGCTCACCAACCGGAGACCCGGTGATGCGGCTCAATTCATGGCGAGCCAGGTCAAGCTTGCTTCGAGCGCCGATAATGCGCGCAGACACAAGATCGAAACTGGCCTGAGCCTCATACACATCAGTAATGCTGACGTTGCCCAACTCAAAATGTTTTTTCGCTCCAGCCAACTGCTCGGCATCAACTTCACGCAGACGACTGAGCACATCAAGCACCTCTTTCGCGATCAGGACATCGAAATAAGCCTTCGCCACGCGCAATATCAGCGCCTGAGCAGCAATGCCCAGCTGTAACCTTGAAAACGCCTTTTGTTGTTGCCCCTGTTGATACCGGACCCAGCTCTGCCAACGAAAAATGGGTTGTCTGAGCTGGACGCTATAGCTGCGACTCTGTCGTCGATGCTCAAGACTACCGGCTACTGTCTCGTACTGGGCTTGGCTCCAATTGCTTTGGGCATCCAGGGAAAGATTCGGCAACAGCCCTGCGAGCCCCAATCTCGACTCCTCTTCTCCCGCCTGGCTTAGCGCCTGAGCAGCTAAAAATTGAGCATCGTGCTCCAGCGCATCACGATAATGGCTCAAGAGACCATCTGCTTGCGCAGGCTCCAGCAGACCAATGATGGCCACAGCCACAACTGAAGACTTGAACCACTTCATAGCGGCGGATTCAGGCGAACATCTTCAACAATCGCTCCCTTCTCCAAGCAGATCAGTCGCTTGGCCAGTGCCACCGTTTCTCGGCGATGGGCAATTGCGATACGAGTGACCGCCATCTGGTGCAAGGCTTGCACAACATGTTGCTCACTATGGATATCAAGGTGACTGGTGGCTTCATCCAGTGCCAGAATTTTCGGCTGTCGGTACAACGCTCGCGCCAATAGCACACGCTGTTTCTGTCCCCCTGAAAGACCACTGCCCATTTCAGCTACAAGCGTCTGATAGCCCATGGGCATGCGAACAATGGCCTTGTGGATATTGGCCTGCCGCGCTGCCTCCTCTACACGATCCTGGTTCGCCTCAGGATCGAAGCACGCAATGTTTTCTGACAAAGAGCCTGCCAGCAGTTGATCCTCCTGCATGACCGCCCCCACCAGGCTGCGTAACGCTTGCAGCCCTAATTGGCGAAGGGGTATGCCGCCAATGAGAATGTCCCCCTCTGTTGGACTAAGCAGCCCAAGCATGAGCTTGAACAGAGTCGTTTTCCCACAACCCGAACGCCCCACGATAGCAACGGAGTCTCCCGCCTCGATGACAAACGACAGGTTGCGTAGAACCCAATGTTCACCCTCGGCATAGCGGAACGACACCCCCCTGAATTCGACTCGCGACTCGATACGGCTCAGATCTGTTTCAACAAGGCTTTGCGGCTCAACCTGCTCCAGAGCAATGTCCGCCAGGCGCTCGGCATGCAATGAGAGCATGCGGATCTCGACTCCAAGATCGATCAGCTTGCTCGCACGGCCAGTGAACTGACTCTTATAGGCAATGAAAGCCAGCAACATGCCAAGCGACATTGCACTTTCCAGAACAGCCTTCCCTCCGGCGTAAAGTAAAAGCATCCCCTCCAGACCGAAGATCAAGGTGTTGAAGCTAGCGAAGAGCAACAACATTTTCTGAGTGGTCACATCCCGGTTCTGCACATCCACAACCAGGTTTTGCCATGTCGCCAGACGCAATGGAGTGACATTGAAAAGCTTGAGCGGTAGAACGGCGCGGATCGTCTCCAGAAAGTAAGAATTTTCCCTGGCGGCCAGGACAATCCGCTCCTCCGAAGCACTGCGCAACGGTTGGTAAAAGGCCGCCCGCAACGTGGCATACAACGCCAAAGCAACGAGAACGATCCCCGCCAATGTAGCGCTGTAGAGCAGCATCATGGCCAAGGTAATCAGCACGACCGGCCCATCCAGTACCGCTGTGATCGCGCCATTGGTCAACACATTACGAATGGCACCCAGCGATTGAAAGCGAGCAGTAATATCCCCTAGCTGACGCTTCTCGAAAAAGGGCCAGGGCAGGCGCAACAAATGATTGAACAGATTCCCCGACCACTGCAGCATAAATTGCTGATTCAAGCGCAGTGCCATCCAGCCTTGCGCCATGCGCAGGATGAAGTCGATCACCATCAACAGGCAGCCACCCAGCACCGCTAACAAAAGCAAATCGTAATCAGCCGATAGCAAGGCGACATCGACAACCCATTGGGTGACCTGGGGCACCAGCAGAGCGACAAGCTCAAGCGCAAGAGCCAGCACGAATATATTGCCCAATGCCCGCTTGAAGCCAGTCATCCGCCCGGTAAGTTCACTTAATCGCAATCGAGCTTTTTGCTGTGCCGGTCGGAAAGCAGCATTGGGGCTCAACTCTAGCGCTACACCAGTGAAATGTCCGGAAGCCTCTGTAAGTGGCAACTTCCGACGCCCCACGGCGGGGTCGAGGATATAAACGAAAAGACCTCGCACCCGTTCCAAAACAACAAAATGATTCATGTCCCAATGCAAGATGCACGGCATACGGAGCTTGGACATCTCGTCCAATTCAACACGCAATGGCCGACAGGAAAACTCCAGACTTTGTGCATATCGCATCAACTGTGACAGATTGCTGCCCTTGATTGAAACCGAGAAGCGCCTGCGTATGCTCATCAAATCAAGGTGCAGACCGTGGAATCCCGCTACCATGACCAAACAAGCGAGGCCACACTCCGAGCTTTCCGCTTGTAGTGTTACTCTCATGAATTGATACATCCTGAGACTGCGTGCACAGTCAGTAGTGTGTCAGCTCCAGGACGTCCTGCCGGCACAGCTGAGTAATTAGCTGACGCAGCTTAGCGACATCCATTTCGGGAAACTTTGTAAACAAGGTCGCTAGACTGACGCCGGGTTGGTGCGCAATGCAATTCATCAACCGAAGCCCTTGCTCATCCAGATTCAGCTTGGTGCCGTTAGCAATAATGTAGCTGTCGGCAAGACCATGCGGTTTGTTGGCGCACAAACGGATCCCAGCGTTATCAGGGACAGTACTGCAATTCGGATCACCCAATATTTCCATTGCAAGCGTTGACTCCACACGAGTCGCGCCGACAAATTCATCCATGAAACGGTGGTAGTTTTCAGGTGCCGTAACAAAGTCACTAATGTACTGCGCCACGCTGGCCAAGTTATTCCGGTCGCCTTCCCACTCAACAAGCGATTGTCGCGCACCGATGAACTCCGGAATTTGTTTGAGCATCCAACTCAAATAATCCATCGTGTAGGCCGGAAAAGTCCCCAGCGCCAAGTGAAATGTTGGCTCTCCCAACGGCAGCGGGTTATGCCACCAACCACGCGGCAAATAGAACACATCCCCAGCCTCCAGAATGAAATCCATGTACGGTGTTGAAGGGCAAGGATACTGTTGCTCATAGTCCTTGCTCTGTTGAGTATAAAGTGGAGATGCAAGCGATGGCTCGTAAACAACCCAACGCTTCCGCCCGATCAACTGAATGGCGAATACATCGCGGGTATCCCAATGGCAACGAAACGAGTCTTTGCTTCCAAAAGCCGCGTAAGCGCTGCTGACCACTTGCCGGCCGGTGAAATCCGCTATCTGCCTCGCGTATCGATCGACTAAAGGCTCATTTTTTATCTTGTTGGCAATCAGTGTAGCTCCCTTTCTCAAGTACTCGTAGACAACAGGCTTGATGAGTTTGTGGCGAAGGGTGCCTATATCAATATAGCTTTCGACATATTCGTGCTTGGGCACAACTCGACCAAAGGACAATTTGAAATCATTGGATTTCACATCACTACGAAACATAATTTCATTTGCGTCCCGCCAACAGAAATCACCCACCGAAGCCGTTCTCTTCATCAGCAGTGGTTTTTTCTCTTGGTAACAGTCGACGAATTCATTTGCCGTAATATTAAACAACGGACCCATTAGCGACCCCACACGATATGGCACCTTATCGAAAACGCCTTCAACCAACCAGGAAGCTCTATTTTTGATTTTCAGAAAATTAATTGTAATTGGTGCCTCCTGCACCATAATTTGTTCCTGCCGCGTTGACTCCGTTTTCTACGAATCCTCCTACCATCCCGGAATAGAAGCCAACTTCAGCACCAACCATTGCCGAAGCAGCGGTTTGCGCCGCTCCCATACCAGCCGGCCCCAACAAGAAACCTGAAACCGCACCAATTGCGACTCCACTGGCAAAGCCTCCAGGCGTACCTGACCCTGTGGCAATTGCACTGCCAACGTAAGCCGCCCCTCCTGAAATACCGCCTATCACTGCACCCGCAGGGCCAACAGCACCACAGACCAACTCACCTTCTTCAATTGATAGCTCACGCATAACTTTCTCCATCCTAATAAAACTAAAAAAATCCAGCCAACCAAATTTTTTTCAAAACCCTACCAAAAACCACAGAAAATATTGATATCAGTATAACCAGTCCATATCCATAACCTCCTCTTCGCCCGACATAGAGACGCCACAGCATCAAGACCCCGTACAAAACCGAAAACGCAAGCACATTACAAACCAACGTGAGAGAAAAATCTGACATACTTTCTATCACCTACATTGTTAGATCTACCCCACTGCATTTAGCATGCCTAACTTTTAGCCACGCAAAAAACATAAGCAAAACCACCTCGCAAGAAAACCTGCCTTGGGCCATCACCTCCGAGAACCAACTAAAAATCGCAAAACGGTAACCCACGCATTTCTAACCCACATAAAATACAAAAGAACCACTCAAGAATTACAAATCGCACCTTTCAACATACTCCCTAAAGCAGCTGACATTGCCATCAGTGGAATAAACACTGCAGCATTCCTCATGCCAAACTCCCAATTAAAAATAAAACGCAACACCCGCAAAACACTATACATACACAAAAACACAGCCCAATGACACAAGACTGTAAGAAAAAAATCTGCACCCCGCACATTAGACTCATCCCAAAACATCCGCACCTGCACCTCCGACATTACTCACAGCACCAAATGAATTAACTCACGACAAAACTCACAAATAATCACCAGAAAGAAATTACTAAAAAATTGCCTTCAAACACCCAAAGCCACTGCCTCCTAAAAGCCACGCCAACATCCAACTCCACACTCACACCTCAAAAATCATTACATTCTCGCCAGAGCAATCCAATTTTCTACATTTCGAATACTCACACCAAACCAAAAAAAAAAGGCAAAAACAATTAAACTTCCGAGCATTTCAAACGCTTCCAAGCACTCCCTTCGCAGACTCATACAACTAATTCAGCATCAGCTGTCGTTGCCAAAATCTCATTGCAAGACCTCAATCGCACCAAAAATAAAACCGGATCAAAATATCAATGCACTGCGCCTTGCTATTGCTTTGTATGACGCTCTTGCATTTCTGGCAGAGCGAGAGAAAAACACCTTCTACCTCAGCGCTTTCCGACGACCGAATAAATCGGCTCAAGTGCCCATTCATAAAGACGTCTTGTGTCCTGCTCGACATCAGCCTCAAGTAACACACCTGCCTGCAAAGGTTGGTACTGTCCGTAAACCTTCACATCCTGAGTATCAAGTGCGACCGTAACTCGATAATAGAGCTCAGCTGGGGACCCGGTAACCCCGATAGCACTGACAACATGGTGAGGCAGTTCTGAAGCAGCGTAAGGACTTTTCGTAAGACCGATTACTCTGCCGCGCCCCATACCAAATTTCTGGTACGGATACGCTGCATAGCGCATCAGCACGGGTTGACCGACTTCAATGAACCCAGCCCGGCGTGACTCGACATACAGATGAGCGGACAAGATCGTTCCCTTGGGAATCAGGCTTGCCAGTAAATTGCCCGCGACAATGTGCTGGCCAGCCTGGGCGCTCAATCCAGTCACGGTACCGTCAAAGGGCGCGACGACGATCTGCTCGCTGCGTACATCGCTTTCGACCTGTTCCTGTCTGACAAGCGCAATGCCTCTGTCGACATCAGATATTTCCGATTGATGTCTTATCAGCATGTCCTGTCGTTGCGCCTGCAACTCGGTACGTTCACGATCGAGGCCATTTCGGGCACGTTGAATACTTTGTTGCTGCCCCTTGATCGTAAGCTGCTCCGCTTCGGCCTGCTGGAGTTGGGCAATGGAGATGAAACCCGACTTCACCAACTCCTGTTGCCGCACCAGGTGAGCTTGCGCCAATGCTGTACGGCGCTGTAGAAGGCGAATTTCTTCCTGGAACTGGCGCAACTCTTCGCCAATTACTGCCAGGCGACTGTCGGCCATGCGCAACTGACCGGCGAGCCGGTCATCTGCAAGAACACGATTACGTTCCAGCAGCAGCAAACGCTCGTTGAGCTGTTTGGAAATGAGCTTCTGTGCCTCACCTGAATTGGAAAGGCGTTCACCGGAAATAAGGAAAAGTACTTCTCCGGCTTTCACCTGCTGCCCTTCGACAACTTTTACGTCTGTGAGCAACCCAGTGCTGTTCGCTGTTAGGCGCAGAAGGCCGTTCTCGGGCATCAGCAAGCCATTGACGGTAGCCTTGCGCGTGTAAGTGCCAAAATAACCAAACGCTAAAATCAGCAGAATCAATATTCCCGCCAGAGCAGCAGCCGTTCGGTACCCCCAGGGCTGATGAATCAAGACCCGACCCATATTTTGCTGGCGACTGGAGGAGACTGCTTCCGAGCGAAACAGCGGAGCGCTTTTGTCTGAAAGATCAACCAACGCTCAAGCCCTCTCTGGGAAGGCAAAAAGATGGCCTGTACATAATTCCCCCTCACAAACGCATTTGAGAAACAATATCGTTTATTATTGTTTCCAGATTTATTGCGCGTCTGTAAGGGAAATAGCGGATGGCTATCCGAAAAGTCCTGGTTTTGACCACTCGGCTTTGCGCCTGGCCATTGCCATCCTGGAGCCTGCACTTGCGGCGCCATCGAATAGGGGGAAAGCTCCCCAGCTAAAGTAATCTACACCGAGAGTCGCCAGCAATGAACGATCCTGGCAGGTCGGTCAGGGATTTCCCCCAGCCGAATGGCAAGGCAACGTCGGCTCAATGCCCCCTGGCAACGGAAGCCTAGGCGCACCGCCAACATCATGCTTGCCGCGGCAGCGCCTTATGCGGCGCTGCTGATTCTGGTCTCTGGCCTGCCGGTATACCTGCTGACCACGCGGATGTACCTGAACCGCGCCTGATCAGGCGCGGAACTGGCCCAGACTGGCCTTGAGCTGGGCCGCCAGACCATCGAGCACCTTGCTGCTGGCAGTGGTCTCCAGCACCGCCTGGGCCGCCTGCTCAGCCTGGGCGTGAATCGTCTCGACGCGCCCCCTGACCGCCTGGGCACCCCGGGCCTGCTGCTCGGCGGCACGCGTGGCCAGGCCAATGGCTGCATGCACTTGCTCGACCGATGACTGCACTGTCTGCTGCAAGCGTGCGCTGTCGCGCAACACCAGCAAGCCTTCATTGGCCTGGCGCCCGGCCTGGCTGATCGCCGCTACCGCCTCGCGCGCACCCTGCTGCAACGCGCCGATATGGGCCTGGATATCGCCTGTGGAGCTCTGGGTCTTGCTGGCCAGGGCACGCACCTCGTCGGCCACGACGGCGAAACCGCGCCCGGTCTCCCCGGCTCGTGCCGCTTCGATGGCGGCGTTGAGCGCCAACAGATTGGTCTGTTCGGCGATGCCGTGAATCACGGTCAGCACCACTTCGATCTGCTCGCTCTGGTCAGCCAGGCGCTCGATCACTTTTGAACCGGTCTGCACCTGCTCGGCCAACGCTTCGATGAGATTGCCGACCTGGGCCGAGGTCCGAGAGTTCTCGTCCGTGGCCTGGCGGATATCCACCACCTGCTTGAGGGCGGCTTGCATGGCCTGGCTTTCGGCCTGGGCTTCATCGGCCATGGTCGACAGCGCCTTGAGGCTGGCCGCGACTTCATCGCGCTGCATTTCGGCCGCTGCATCGGCGCCGGCATTGCGTTGTGCCATCGCCCCGATCTCGACCCCTGTACGCTGCGCCACATCGCCCGCCTCGCGAACGATCGGCTGCAACTTGTCGACGAAGCGATTGACGGCCGAAGCCATCTCGCCGATCTCATCCTTACTGTTGAGCGCAACACGCTTGGTCAGATCACCTTCGCCGGCAGCCAGGTCATTCAGCGCTGCGATCAGCAGGTGCAGTCTGTTGACCACACGCCGGCCCAGTACCACGGCCAGCACCAGCAGTACCCCCATGCCAACCAGAACCAGGCCCATGCCAATTTTCCAACGCAGGGTTGCCGCCGCTTCCTGGACGGTATGAGTAGTATTGGCCTGCATGGCCTGAGCACTGTCCCTGGCCGTACCCAGGCGGGCCTGCAGCGCCTTGGAGCTATCGGCCGCCGCAGCACCAAGGCTATCGGCCACCAGTTGGTCGCCGCTGGCAATCAGCGCAGTGAAGCGCTGGTCGAGCGCTTTGAGCTCCTGCTCGACAGAGGCAGTCGACACCCCCATCAGAACCTTGCCGATTTCGACACCGTTGGGGTTGATCGAGGCTTCGACGTAATACACCGATGCATCGTTACGGGCGGCGTTGAGGACCTTGTCCAGCGCGCGCTCACCTTCACCTTTGGCCAAAAGGGCCCGATTGATCGGGTTTTCCCGGTTCAGGTAACGGGTCAGGTGCTGGCCCTGGGCGTCGTCATAGATCACGAACAGCACATTGGGATTGCGCTGGGCCCGGCGGGCGAACTCCGACAGAGTCGGCACGTCATTGTCCCACATGGCGCGCGGTGCGACCGAGGCGAGCAACTGCGCCATATCATTGGCGGATTCCTTCAGGTCCTTTTCCAGGGTCGCGCGCAATTGCGCCTGCTCGCCCTGCAGCCGAGTGGAGAGACCGCTGGTCAAGCGTTGCCGGGTACTGCTCGACAGGTTGTCGAGACTCGAGGTTACCTCGCGCCCCGCCTGCTCGAGCTCAGCGGACAGCTTCTGGCTATCGGCACCCAAACGCTTGCCCAGGTCGGCCTCCAGCGCAGTGACCGTGCTGCGGGTCAGGGCGACCGCTACCAGCACTTGCACCAAAAGAGCGATACCAAGGGCAACAAACACAGGCCGCAACAGGCGGCTTCGTAACAATGAGAGAACGGCAGACACTAGAGAATCCTCTACTTCTGGCGCCATTATTTTGATGGCTCACCGGGAGCGAGTTTTGCAGCAAAGGTCGTGCCGCACAGCAGACAAATATGACAAACAATCCCTCGGGAACACTTCGCCACGTCGAAATCATTCCATCGCCACAGCAAAGACCCAGCAGCTTAGGCTTCAGGCGCAGGGCGGACTCGCCCTGATCAACCCTCAACTGCAAGGACCGCAGCATGACTACTCACAGACAAAACTCATTTATCGCCCAGATCGGTACCACCTCCACTCCCGTCAATTTCCTTGATGCCCTGTTGGGCCGTCCCGCCAAGTACACCTATAAAATCGGCGGAGGTGGCGTGAGTACTCTGCTATCGCGACAAGTGGACGACTCTCATTTGCTTGGGAGTCAACCGATTACCGCCAGCCCCGCACCACCCGCCCTGACTCTCTACTTCCGATTGACCAATGCTGGATACGTGCTTTACGTCAGAACGCCAGGTCCTCACTTCGGCAAGGGCATTTTTCTGGACAACAGCGGGGCAGCGGGCGCATTTGCGGTGGACCGGCAAGACCCTACGCCCTTCAACCTGGTCACGTCCGACGGACAACGCGTGACGCTGGAAAATCTGACGTCGAACACGGTTGGCATCCAGCTCGAACATAAAGGAACGCAGATCAAGCTGCATCGCTTTCGAAAAGGCAACTCCCCTTACCATTACCTGGCCGCCTCGAGCAGCAGTAGCGTGCCATTCACATTTCCGCTGGAGATCCTGGAGCGTAATGCGCCCTACCTGAGCCACCCGGACGAAGTGTGAAAACAGCCAAAAACGACAAAGGGCCCCATAAGGGGCCCTTTGTTTGTACACCAATCGCTTATCAGGCGAACGGATGACGCAGCACGATGGTTTCGTTACGGTCCGGACCGGTGGAAATGATGTCGATCGGCGCGCCGACCAACTCTTCCACGCGCTTGATGTAGTTGCGTGCGGCAACCGGCAGCTCGTCCAGGGTCTTGGCACCCAGGGTCGACTCGGTCCAGCCCGGCATTTCTTCGTACACCGGCTCCAGGCCGATGTAGCTGTCGGCGTCGGTCGGCGCGTCGATGACAGCGCCGTTCTCGTTCTTGTAACCCACACAGATGCGGATGGTTTCCAGGCCGTCGAGCACGTCCAGCTTGGTCAGGCACAGGCCCGAGATGCTGTTGACGTCGATGGCACGGCGCAGGATGACGGCATCGAACCAGCCGCAACGACGGGCACGGCCGGTGGTAGCACCAAACTCGTGGCCACGCTTGGCCAGGAAGGCACCGACGTCATCGAACAGTTCAGTCGGGAACGGGCCCGAGCCTACGCGAGTGGTGTAAGCCTTGGTGATACCCAGGATGTAATCCAGGTACATCGGGCCGACACCGGAACCGGTTGCGATACCGCCAGCGGTAGTGTTGGAGCTGGTGACGTACGGGTAGGTACCGTGGTCGATGTCCAGCAGCGAACCCTGGGCACCTTCGAACATGATGTCCTTGCCGGCACGACGCAGGTTGTGCAACTCGGCAGTGACGTCGAGCATCATCGGCTTGAGCAGCTCGGCGTATTCCATGCACTCGTCGAGCGTCTTCTGGAAATCGATGGCCGGCTCTTTGTAGTAATTGACCAGCACGAAGTTGTGGTAGTCGAGCAGCTCGCCCAGCTTGGCGGCAAAGCGTTCACGGTGGAACAGGTCACCGATGCGCAGGCCACGACGTGCAACCTTGTCTTCGTAAGCTGGGCCGATGCCACGACCGGTGGTGCCGATCTTGTGTTCGCCACGGGCCTTTTCACGGGCCTGGTCCAGCGCTACGTGGTAGGACAGGATCAGCGGGCAGGACGGGCTGATACGCAGGCGCTCGCGCACCGGTACGCCTTTCTCTTCCAGCTTGTTGATTTCACGCAGCAGGGCGTCGGGTGCAACCACCACGCCGTTGCCGATCAGGCACTGCACGCCTTCGCGCAGCACGCCCGATGGAATCAGGTGCAAGACGGTTTTTTCGCCGTCGATCACCAGGGTGTGGCCAGCGTTGTGGCCACCTTGGTAGCGCACTACGGCGGCAGCATGTTCGGTCAGCAGATCAACGATCTTGCCTTTGCCCTCATCACCCCATTGGGTGCCCAGGACTACGACATTCTTACCCATAACACTTGTCCTCATTCGCGCAAACTTGGCGCCGGCCGCAAGCCGGCGGGAAAACTCAGGAAGCCAGCGGCAGTACCTGCCAAAGCCCGTTCTGCTGAATCAATTGCCGGTCGCAATCCGCCTCGACGGCGGCAGTCAATGGCTGCCCAGGCAGAGCCTGAACCACCCGCTGACCTTCACTGCGCAACTGGCAGACCAACTGCCAAAGAGCCGTATCCGTGCTGTCGGGCATCCAGATCCCGCCAGTCGGCAATACAATCTCGGCACGCCCCAGTGTGACCAGGGTCTTCAAATCCGTAGAGAAGCCTGTGGCCGGCCGCGCACGACCGAAATCGGCGCCGATGTCGTCATAGCGACCGCCCTGGGCGATCGACTGGCCGACACCCGGCACGAATACCGCAAAGACTACGCCGGTGTGGTAGTGATAACCACGCAACTCGCCCAGGTCGAAATACAGCGGCAGCTCCGGGAACCGCGCGGACAGCCGTTCGGCGATAGCCAGCAGGTCGTCCAGGGCCGCCAGGACCGGTGCCGGTGCATTGGCCAGGGTCACGCGCGCGACCTCCAGCACTTCGCGACCACCACAGAGCTCGACCAATGCCCGCAACATGCGCGCCAGATCATCCGGCAGGCCTGTGGTCAGTTCGATGACTTCATCGATTGCCTTGCGTTGCAGGGCATCGAACAACTGTTGCTCGACCTCGCCGGACAGGCCGGCAGCGCGGGCCAGGCCGCGATAGATGCCGACATGCCCCAGGTCCATGTGCACATCCGGCACATCGGCCAATTGCAGCATAGCCAACATCAGGCTGATGACCTCGACATCGCTGACCGGGCTGGCGTCGCCGTACAACTCGGCGCCCAACTGGATCGGGCTGCGCGAGGACGACAATGCCCGCGGCTGCGCATGCAGCACGCTTCCGGCATAGCACAACCGGCTCGGGCCTTCACGGCGCAGGGTATGCGCATCGATACGGGCAACTTGCGGCGTGATGTCGGCACGGAACCCCATTTGCCGACCCGACTGCGGATCGATCACCTTGAAGGTGCGCAGATCCAGGTCCTGGCCGGCTCCGGTCAACAGCGACTCGAGGTATTCGATATGTGGGGTGACGACGAACTCATAGCCCCAGCTCTGGAACAGATCCAACACCTGACGGCGCGCTACTTCGATGCGCGCCGCTTCCGGTGGCAGTACTTCTTCGATGCCATCTGGCAGCAGCCAGCGGTCTACCGTTGCCATTACGCCATTCCCCTATGATCCGGGCGGCCAGCCTTCGGGCGAGCCTTGAGTGAAGCAGATGTCGGCAGCCAATGGCTGGCAGTCGCTGTTCGACTGACGCGCCCGTGCGGCCCACATCCTCGCAATTCTGATGAGATCTCTACACACGCATGGTCGCTAATCGACCAATCGATCTTGCAGACGCAAAAAAGCCGGGAATTTCCCGGCTGCCGCATCATACACTCGTTTTCTGCAAGGATCACCCCGCCAGGCGGTTAAACCGCCCGGCGGAATGCATCTTCAAGGCTTGAATTTGTCCATGAAACGGAAAAATTCGCTGCTTGGGTCCAGCACCAACACATCACTCTTGTTGGCAAAGCTTTCACGGTAGGCGCGCAGGCTGCGGTAGAACGCGTAGAACTCCTGGTCCTGACCATAGGCCTTGGCATAGATGGCGGCCGCTTGTGCATCGCCATCACCGCGGGCCTCTTCAGACTCACGATAGGCTTCAGCCAGCAGTACGCGGCGCTGACGGTCGGCATCGGCACGGATACCTTCAGCCAGCTCGTTACCCTTGGCCCGATGCTCGCGTGCTTCACGCTCACGCTCGGTGCTCATGCGCTCGAACACGCTGCGGTTCACTTCCTTGGGCAGGTCGATGGCCTTGACCCGGACATCGACAACTTCGATACCCAGTTCATTGTTGGCCATACGATTGAGCGAAGCGGTGATGTCAGCCATCAACGCGTCACGCTCGCCCGACACCACTTCGTGCAGGGTGCGTTTACCGAACTGGTCACGCAGGCCCGATTCCAGACGGCGCGACAAACGCTCGTCGGCGATCTGCTTGAGACCCGAGGTCGCGGTGTAGAAACGCTCGGCGTCCTTGACCCGCCACTTGGCGTAGGCATCGACCATCACGGCTTTCTTTTCCAGGGTCAGGAAACGCTGGGTCGGTGCATCCAGGGTCATCAGGCGTGCATCGAACTTGCGCACCTGGTTCACGTAGGGCACTTTCACATGCAGGCCTGGCTGGACATCGGCCTGGACCACACGACCGAACTGCAGCAATACCGCGCGCTCGGTCTGAGCAACGATGTAGAAGCTGTTCCAGGCCACGACCGCCAGCACCACGCCGACGATCAAGGCGATCAGCGATTTATTGCTCATCAGCGACTCTCCCTTGAACGCAACTCACGCTGCTGCTGTTGCAGATCCGCGGCTGCACGAGCCCCCGAATCACTGGCCGGCACGGATGCCGAAGTTACCGGCGCACTGCTGCTGCGAGCGCTGTCGACCATCTTGTCCAGCGGGAGGTACAGCAGGTTGTTCTGCCCGTCCTTGCCCGAGACCAGCACCTTGCTGGTATTGCTGAAGACTTCCTGCATGGTGTCCAGGTACAGACGCTGACGCGTCACTTCAGGAGCCTTGCGGTACTCGGCGACCAGCTTGGTAAAGCGGTCGGCTTCACCCTTGGCGCGCGAGATCGTTTCGTCGCGATAACCGTTGGCGTCTTCGAGAATACGCTGGGCCTGACCACGGGCTTCGGGCACGACGCCGTTGGCATAGGTTTCGGCCTGGTTGCGGGCGCGCTGCTCATCTTCACGCGCACGAATCACATCGTCGAAGGCTTCCTGGACTTCACGCGGGGCGGCCGCGCTCTGTACGTTCACCTGGGTGACCGTGATACCGGTGCGATAGGTATCGAGGAAGCGTTGCAGCCGCTCCTTGATTTCGCTGGCCATCAATTCACGGCCTTCGGTCAGCACCTGATCCATGGCGGTGGAACCCACCACATGGCGCAAGGCGCTGTCGGTCGCGTGTTGCAGGCTCACTTCCGGCTGGTCGACGTTGAGCACGAAGTCCTGCAGGTTGGAAATCTTGTACTGCACGGTCAGCGGCACTTCGACGATGTTCTCGTCTTCGGTCAGCATCTGGCCCTGCTTGGAGTAGGCACGCTCACGCGTGACGTTTTCCATGTATTTGCGATCGATCGGCGGGAAGTAGATGTTCAGGCCCGGCCCCACGGTTTCGTAGTACTTGCCGAAACGCAGCACGACGGCCTGTTCCTGCTCGTCCACGACATACACGGCGCTGTACAGCCAGATAGCCGCAAGCACGGCCAGCCCGATTCCGAGCAAGCCTAGACCGCCGCCCTTGCCAGGGCTTGCGTCACCACGTTTCTTGCCACTACCGAACAACCCGTTCAGGCTCTCCTGCAGCTTACGGAAGGCCTCGTCGAGATCCGGTGGTCCCTTCTTGTCGCCGCCTCGGCGGTTTCCACCCCAAGGGTCCTGATTGTTCGAGTTGCCACCCGGCTCATTCCAAGCCATAGCGCTCTCCATCTGATAAAGCAAAGACGCACCCACGGCGCGCCAACCAATGCTACAGAATGCCTGCCGCGGCAGCACAACCGCTTTGTCAGGCTTTTATTGCAAAGTGTGTTGCTCGATGAATTCCAGCGGCTTCATCCCTTCGCGACTCACCAGGCGATTCAATTCCACGCGCGGCAAGCGCACTGCCAACAGGCTGTGGCCGTCGTCGTCATGCTCTTCGCTCTGAACAGCCCCCAATGCAAAGAACTGCGCTCGTAGCCTGGACAAGCGTTGCGGCAAGCGCAGGGTGCCTACGAACAGATCATCCCCAAGAAGCTCGGCCACGGCCTGAGACAGCAAGTTCAGGCCCCGACCATCCTGCGCCGACACCCAGACCCGCTGCGGCTTGCCGTCGGCATTACGCTGAATCTGCGGCTCGACGCCTTCAAGCAGATCGAGTTTGTTATACACCTCAAGTATCGGCAAGTCCTGCGCCCCGATTTCGCCAAGCACTGCCATGACTTGCTCGATCTGGGCCATGCGCTCGGGTTCGTGGGCATCGATGACATGCAACAGCAGGTCGGAATTGCTCGACTCTTCGAGCGTAGCTCGAAACGCCTCAACCAGCTTGTGCGGCAGATGCCGGATAAAACCTACGGTGTCGGCCAGGACGATGGGCCCCAGGTCATCGAGCTCGAGCCGACGCAATGTCGGGTCGAGGGTCGCGAACAGCTGGTTGGCCGCATAAACATCGGACTGGGTCAGGTTATTGAACAGGGTCGACTTGCCGGCGTTGGTGTAGCCCACGAGCGAAACCGAAGGAATATCGGCGCGTTTGCGCCCACGCCTGGCGTTCTCACGCTGGCTGCGCACCTTCTCCAACCGGCCCTTGATCTGGCGCAGGCGAACCCGCAGCAGGCGCCGGTCGGTTTCGAGCTGGGTTTCACCCGGGCCGCGCAGACCGATACCGCCCTTCTGCCGCTCAAGGTGAGTCCAGCCGCGAACCAGTCGCGTACTCATGTACTCGAGCTGGGCCAGTTCGACCTGCAGCTTACCTTCATGGGTACGAGCGCGTTGGGCGAAGATGTCCAGGATCAGACCGGTGCGATCGATCACGCGACACTCGAATGCACGTTCGAGGTTACGCTCCTGGCTGGGGGTGAGGGTGTAGTTGAAAATCACCAGGTCTACCTGCTCGGCTTTGACCAGGTCGCGCAATTCCTCGACCTTGCCGCTGCCAATCAGGTATTTGGCGGTAGGCTGCTGCCGCGCGATGCTCACGAACGCGACAGTATCGGCGCCGGCCGATTCTGCCAGCTCCTGAAACTCCTGCGGGTCTTCGCGCGCCTCAGGGTCCTGACCATCCAAGTGAACGAGAACGGTTCGTTCACCACCACCGTGGCGCTCAAAGAACAAAGCAGACTCCTATCAGGCGTTACCTGGCTCAGCGTCGCCCTGCTCGGACTCGGTTGCACTCGGCAGACGGATCGGACGCACAGGAACAACAGTCGAGATGGCGTGTTTGTAAACCATCTGGCTGACGGTGTTTTTCAGCAGGATCACGAACTGGTCGAAAGATTCGATCGTGCCTTGCAGCTTGATGCCGTTGACCAGATAGATCGATACCCCAACTTTCTCTTTCCGCAATGTATTCAAGTAAGGGTCTTGTAGCGAATGCCCTTTTGACATATGCCGCACTCCTGTAAGGATCAATAAAAAATAAAATGTGAAAAACTGATGGCTGAAAGCCGCCCCACCCCAAGGATAGACGGCAATTACAAGGACTCAGCTCAATATGGAGACCGATCCGAGGTATTTCAAGGTGCGCGGCAGATTGTCGCAAGCCAGGCTGTCCAGCCATTGCAGATCAGCCCAACTACGCAACCAGGTAAATTGCCGCTTCGCCAACTGGCGAGTGGCAATGATGCCGCGTTCCTGCATTTCAGATGACGTCAACTTGCCATCAAGATAATCCCAGACCTGGCGATATCCTACTGCTCGTATAGACGGCAACCCCGCATGCAAGTCACTTCTGGCACGCAGCGATCGGACCTCGTCAACGAAGCCCTGTTCCAACATTTGTTCAAATCGCAGAGCAATTCGATCATGTAACACCCGGCGATCCGTTGGTGCAATCGCGAGGTTTGCCACAGTATAGGGCAATTGACCGTGTCCCGATGCGCCTGCGACAGCACTTTGCGCAGATTGTCGCTCACGATGTGAGGTCATGCTCATTCCGCTGACCCGATAAACCTCAAGTGCACGAATCAGGCGCTGCGGATCATTGGGGTGGATTCGGGCGGCGGAAACCGGATCCACGGCGGCCAATTGCTCATGCAGCGCCAACCAACCGAGGCGCTGGGCCTCGGCTTCCAGTTCGGCGCGCACCTGCGGATCGGCAGGCGGCATATCGGCCAGGCCTTCGAGTAACGCCTTGAAATACAACATCGTGCCACCGACCAGCAGGGGAATATTCCCCCGGGCAGTGATTTCAGCCATGGCCGCCAGGGCATCGGTGCGAAAATCAGCCGCCGAATAGCTCTGGGCCGGATCGAGGATGTCGATCAGATAGTGCGGATGCCTGGCCAGAATGTCCTTCGACGGCTTGGCAGTGCCGATGTCCATGCCGCGATAGACCAGGGCCGAATCGACGCTGATCAATTCGCAGGGCAGGACCTTGCTCAGTTCGATGGCGAGGTCGGTCTTGCCGGAGGCCGTCGGCCCCATCAGGAATATTGCCGGGGGAAGTGCACTCATGTTCAACGACCGCGCAAAAAGAGTTTGTCGAGGTCGTCCAGGCCCATTTGGGTCCAGGTCGGGCGGCCATGGTTGCACTGGCCGCTGCGCTCGGTATTTTCCATGTCACGCAGCAGGGCATTCATTTCCGGCACGGCCAGGCGTCGGTTGGCACGGATCGCACCGTGGCAGGCCATGGTGCCGAGCAGCTCGTTCAAATGCGCCTGGATGCGATCGCTGGTGCCATATTCCATCAGATCCGCCAGCACGTCATGCACCAGACGGTTGGCCTCGGCCTGCTTGAGCAATGCAGGGATCTGCCGGATCGCGAGGCTTTCCGGACCCAGCCGCTGCAGCTCGAAGCCCAGGCGCTGGAACCACCCGGCATGCTCTTCGGCGCAATCGGCCTCGCGCTGGCTCACTGCAATCGATTCGGGCACCAGCAGCGGCTGGCCGCTCAGGCCTTCACTGGCCATGGCGACCTTCAGGCGCTCGTACATGATCCGTTCGTGGGCCGCGTGCATATCCACCAACACCAGGCCCTGGGCGTTTTCGGCAAGGATGTAGATACCCTTGAGCTGGGCCAGGGCATAGCCCAGCGGCGGAATATCACCCTGGCTATCGGGCAAGGCACTGGCGCTGGCGGCCGCACCGGGCAGCGGCGCGAAGAACTCGCGGTAGACGCTTTGCGCTTCTGCTGTCGGCAACGGCTGGGCCGGGCGCGGTGAATACTGGTACTGATAGCCGGCCCCGGCACCACCGCCCGCAGCACGCGCTGCCGGCTCGGACTGGGGCTGTTCGAGCAGGTTTGCAGCCAGACGCATTTCCCCCTGGGGGCCGAACTCGCCAGCCTGCAGACCCGTCGGGCGAACCATCTCGGGCGTCTCCGCAGCCGCAGGCAGTTGGTCTTCGGGGCGCACATCGGCCAGTGCCCGATGCAGGGTGCCATAAAGGAAGTCGTGAACCATGCGCCCGTCGCGAAAGCGCACTTCATGCTTGGTCGGGTGCACGTTGACGTCGACGCCGGTCGGGTCGACCTCGAAAAACAGCACGAATGTCGGATGTCGGCCGTTGAACAGCACGTCGCGGTAGGCCTGGCGTACGGCGTGGGCCACCAGCTTGTCTCGCACCGCACGGCCGTTGACGAAGAAATACTGAAGGTCGGCCTGGCTGCGCGAAAAGGTCGGCAAACCAACCCAGCCCCACAGGTGCAGACCATTGCGCTCCACTTCGATCGGCAAGGCCTGCTCGAGGAAACCCGGACCGCAGATCGACGCCACGCGCCGTGCCCGGGCAGTATCGTCATGGGCTTCATGCAGGCTGAGGACGCTCTTGCCATTGTGCCGCAGATGGAAGCCTACATCGAAACGCGCCAGCGCCAGGCGCCGGATCACCTCCTGGAGGTGGTCGAATTCGGTTTTCTCGGTCTTGAGAAACTTGCGCCGGGCCGGAGTATTGAAGAACAGGTCGCGTACTTCGACCGAGGTGCCGACCGGATGCGCCGCCGGCTGCACGCGTGGGGCCATGTCGCGCCCTTCGGTCTCGACCTGCCAGGCCTGGTCGGCATCGCGGGTACGCGAAGTCAGGGTCAGGCGGGCCACGGAGCTGATGGAGGCCAGTGCCTCGCCGCGAAAACCCAGGCTCATGACCCGCTCGAGGTCTTCGAGATCGCGAATCTTGCTGGTTGCGTGACGGGCCAGCGCCAGTGGCAGGTCGTCAGCGGAAATACCGCCGCCGTCGTCGCGCACGCGCAGCAGCTTCACGCCACCCTGTTCGACTTCGACATCGATGCGTTTGGCGCCGGAGTCCAGACTGTTCTCCAGCAGCTCCTTGATCACCGAAGCCGGGCGCTCGACCACTTCGCCAGCGGCAATCTGGTTGGCCAGCCGCGGGCTGAGCAGCTCGATACGTGCAGGACCGGTCATTGTTGTGCCGCCAGCGCCGTGGTCGGTATGGTCAAGGTCTGGCCAACTTTCAGTTCGTCAGTCTTCAGGTTATTGACTGTGCGCAGTGTCGTGATGCCCACCTGGTAGCGCACGGCGATCATTGCCAGGGTCTCGCCCGAGCGCACCACATGGTCGCGGGGGCCCTGGGCGATCTTGCCGCTGTCGCGCAGGAAGGCAATATAAGTGCCCGGCGGCGGATTCTGCTGGAAGAACTGGCGCACACCGCTGTGGATCGAGCGGGCCAGAGCCTGCTGATGGCTGGTGGCGGCGAGCTTGGAAGCCTCGTCGGAATTGGAAATGAACCCGGTTTCCACGAGAATCGACGGAATATCCGGCGATTTCAATACCATGAACCCTGCCTGTTCCACACGGCGCTTGTGCAACGGCGTGACCCTGCCGATATTGCTCAGCACCTTTTGACCGACGTTCAGGCTTGAAGTCAGCGACGCTGTCATCGACAAGTCCAACAGGACGCCCGCAAGCATCTTGTCCTTGTCATCAAGGCTGACGTTGCCGGCACCGCCGATCAAGTCGGAGCGGTTCTCGCTATCGGCCAGCCAACGGGCGGTTTCGGACGTTGCCCCACGATCGGAGAGGGCGAATACAGAAGCACCGAAGGCGGCTGTGGACGGTGCGGCGTCGGCGTGGATCGAAATGAACAGGTCGGCGCCTTTCTTGCGAGCGATTTCGGTGCGCTTGCGCAACGGAATGAAGTAGTCGCCGGTACGGGTCAGCTCGGCACGGAAGCCTTTTTCCGTGTTGATCTGGCGCTGCAATTCCTTGGCGATCGCCAGTACCACGTCTTTTTCATGCTGCCCACGCGAGCCGGATGCGCCCGGGTCTTCGCCGCCGTGGCCGGCGTCGATGGCGATCACGATATCTCGCTTGCCGTTGGGCACAGGAGTCAGCTTGATCGCCGGTTGCGCCGGCGTTACTGGCACTTCAGGGGCGCTCGCCACATTCGAGGGCGGTGTCGGGGGCGTCGGCGTGGCGTCGGCTTCCTGGTCATAGAGGTCGACGACCAGGCGGTTGCCGTACTGCTGGTTTGGCGCCAGGGTGAAACTCTTGGGCGTGACCGATTTGCTCAGGTCGACCACCACACGCAGATCGGTTGGCGTGCGCTGGGCTGAGCGCACGCTGGTGATCGGGGTATTGGAGGTGGAAACCTGCAGTGGGGCTGCCAGGGTCGCGCCATTGATGTCGATGACCAGTCGATCCGGCGAGGTCAGGGTAAACACACTGTGCTGCACGGGGCCGGACAGGTCGAACACCAGGCGAGTGTTATCCGGTGCTCGCCACAAACGCACACTCTTGACTTGCGTGACGGCCAAAGCGTCAACAGCCACTGCCGTAAGCAGCAATCCTACGACAGCAACCAGTGCGCGAACGCGCATACCTATCCCCATAATTTATTTGAATTCCAACGCCAGAGCGGTGCACCAGGATTCGCCACGCGAGCCTCGCGGCGCCAAGTGCAGAGAACGGCCGCCCCCATGGGGGCTTATGGTAATGGTCAGGTCAGGCTTTGGCAAAAAGCCCTTGCCCCGCCCAGGCCACTCGACAAGGCATAAAGCGTCGCCTTCGAAGTAATCGCGGATGCCCAGATATTCCAGTTCTTCAGGGTCTACAAGGCGATATAGATCAAAGTGATAGGCCCGAAAGCTCGCATTCTCGTAAGGTTCCACCAAGGTAAAGGTCGGACTCTTGACCGCCCCCACATGCCCCAAACCCCTGATGAGACCGCGTGACAGCGTGGTTTTGCCCGCCCCCAGGTCCCCTTCAAGAAAGATCACACCCACTCCCTGAGTGATCTGGGCCAGTCGCCCACCGAAGCCGATCATGGCCGCTTCATCGGCCAGGTACAGGGTTACTTCAGACACGGTGTTTGCTCCTCAAGCAACTGACGAATGGCTGGAATCAAATCACTGGCCGCCAGCCCACGACCCTTTTGACCTTCGATTTGCCCGGCACTGGCGTGCAACCAGACGCCGAGGCAGGCAGCCTCGAATGGCGGCAGCCCCTGGGCCAGCAATGCGCCGATCAAGCCCGCCAGCACGTCTCCCAGCCCTGCGGTCGCCATGGCCGGATGACCGCGATCGCAGAGGGCCAGACTGCCAGTGGGGTCGGCAACCAGGCTGCCAGCCCCCTTCAAGACACAAACTGCATCATATTTTTGCGCCAGGGATTGCACCGCCGCGGCCCGATCGACCTGAACCTGCTGTGGAGTTATCCCCAGAAGCCGCGCGGCCTCGCCTGGATGGGGGGTGATCACGCTGCCGCCAGGCAACCTGGCGGCGCCATCGGCCAGGAGATTCAACGCATCGGCATCCCAGACTTGAGGCCTTCCGGTATTGGCGGCCACCGACAACAGGCTGCGCCCCCAGGACGCCTGCCCCAAACCTGGCCCGACCACCAGCACCGAGGCCTGCTCGACCAGCCCCATCAACTGGTTGGCCGAAGAAATACCCATTGCCATGACTTCGGGCAGGCGGGAAAGCGCGGCAGCCACATGCTCACTGCGCGTGGCCAGCGACACCATGCCGGCACCGCTGCGCAAGGCGCTTTCGGCACTCAGCACTGCCGCGCCACCCATGCCGCGCTCACCGCCGATGACCAGCACCCGACCGAATTGCCCCTTGTGCGATGCCGGAGGGCGCGCGACCAAACGTGGCAGGCTATCGACACTCAGACGCCGGGCAATGCCGGGGACTTGCGCGACGATTGCAGGATCGGCCTGCAAATCATCAAAAACCAGCTCTCCGACCCAATCCGGAGCCTGGCCGGTGAACAATCCGAACTTCAGGCCGATAAAAGTGACCGTCAACTGCGCCCGCACCGCGCAGCCAAGGACTTGCCCGCTATCGGCACACAATCCCGAGGGAATATCGACCGCCACGACCGGCAAACCGCTGGCATTGATGGCTTCGATCGCTTCGGTGTAAGGCGAGCGCACCGCCCCTGTCAGCCCAGTGCCGAGCAAGGCGTCGAGAACGATGCCCTCCATGACAGTCCCGGCAACCCACGGCCAGATCGAAACCCCACAGCCACGCGCCTCGGCACAGGCCAATGCGGCATCGCCGGTGAGTGCATCGGGATCGCCCAGGGTCAGCACGTCCACCTGCCAGCCAGCACGCTCGGCCAATGCCGCCACCAGATAGCCATCGCCGGCATTGTTGCCACGTCCGGTCAGTACGGTCAGCACGCGAGCGTCCGGCCAGCGACGACGCAAGGCCCGCCAGGTGGCGTGGGCGGCACGCTGCATCAGCTCGAACCCCGGCGTACCGGCGGCGATCAGCCGCGTATCAAGGTCGCGAACCTGTGCGGCGCTGTACAGCGCGTCGGGTAATTCAGTGGATATCGGTAGCATACTGGGGCTATCCATGGCGATGTCTGGCAGAATTATACGCACCTCAGCCCCGGTTTCGTTCTTCCCATGTCCGCTCTTACCGCCGATCTTCCCGCCCTGGCCCAGTCGATCAAGGACTGGGGCCGCGAACTGGGCTTTCAGCAAGTCGGCATTGCCGGCCTGGATCTGGGCGAGCACGAAAAACACCTGGAACGCTGGCTCGAGGCCGGGTACCACGGCGAAATGGAATACATGGGCGCCCATGGCAGCAAACGCTCCCACCCCGACGAACTGGTGCCTGGCACTCTGCGGGTGGTGTCGCTGCGCATGGACTACCTGCCGGGCGACACCTACATGGCCCAGCGCCTGGCTCAACCTGAAAAGGCCTACGTCTCGCGCTATGCCCTGGGGCGGGACTATCACAAGCTGATTCGCAAGCGCGTGCAACAGCTGGCCGAGCGCATCCAGCAGGCGATCGGTCCCTTTGGCTATCGCGCCTTCGTCGACAGCGCCCCGGTGCTGGAAAAGGCCATTGCCGAACAAGCGGGCCTGGGCTGGATCGGCAAGAACACCCTCGTGCTCAACCGCAAGGCAGGGAGCTATTTCTTTCTCGCCGAATTATTCGTCGACCTGCCCCTGCCGGTTGATCCACCGCACACCACCGAGCATTGCGGTCGTTGCAGTGCCTGCATGGACATCTGCCCCACAGCGGCCTTCGTCGGGCCTTACGTACTGGATGCACGCCGCTGCATTTCCTACCTGACCATCGAGTTGAAAAGCGCCATACCCGAAGAGTTACGCCCGCTGATCGGCAACCGGGTGTTCGGTTGCGACGATTGCCAGATCGTCTGTCCATGGAATCGCTTCGCCCGGCCGTCGGGTGAAACAGACTTCAAGCCGCGGCACAATCTGGACAATGCCGAGCTGGCCGAGCTGTTTTTGTGGGATGAAGATAAATTTCTCAGCAGCACCGAAGGCTCACCGCTGCGCCGTGCCGGTTATGAGCGCTGGCTACGCAACCTGGCAGTGGGACTGGGCAATGCCCCATCGACCATCCCGGTGCTCGAGGCCTTGCGAGCGCGCCGCGATCACCCTTCGGAGCTGGTTCGTGAACATGTCGAGTGGGCCCTCAAACAGCACGACAAACACTGACTCCTCGCTCCCACGCTCTGCGTGGGAATGCAGTGGCAGACGCTAAGCGTCGAGACGCAGAGCGTCAGGAAAGGCATTCCCACGCGGAGCGTGGGAACGAGAAAACAACATCAATGTTCGTCGTTATAGACGAACTTGGGCATTTCCCAGTGAAAGCGGATCGCCAACAGCCGCACCAGGAAGCCACCGAACAAGGTGAGCAGAATGGCTTGATCGCCGGGCAATTCCAGATGCAGGCAGAGCAGATAAAACCAGGCAGTCGCGAATGACACGCTGGCATACAACTCACGGCGAAACACCAACGGAATGTCGTTGCAGAGAATGTCGCGCAGGATGCCGCCAAATACTCCGGTGATCACACCGCTGATGGATGCCACCAGCAGGTCATGCCCCAATTCCAGGGCCGTCATGCATCCGATCAGCGTGAACGCCACCAGGCCTACGGCATCGAGCACCAGGAACAACGAACGCAGGTGCCGCATCAATGGCGCAATGAAGATCGTCACCAGCGCCGCGATGCTGGTCAGTACCAGGTATTCCGGGTGCTTGACCCAGGTCAGCGGGTAATGCCCGAGCAACACGTCACGCACCGAACCGCCGCCCAGCGCGGTAACGCATGCAATCAACACCACGCCAAACCAGTCCATGCCACGGCGCCCCGCCGAAAGGGCGCCGGTCATGGCTTCGGCGGTGATTGCAATCAGGTAGAGCATCAACAACATGGCAGCGGTCCGTGCGAAAAGGGCGCGCAGTCTAACCAATTGCAAGCACCAAAAAAGGGCACGATCAGAACTTTATGAAGTGCTCACGATAGTGGCGCAGCTCGGCGATGGACTCACGGATGTCGTCCAGCGCCAGATGGGTACTGCCCTTTTTGAAACTGTCGCGAACCGTCGGCGCCCAGCGCGCGGCCAGCTCCTTGAGCGTCGAGACATCGAGGTTGCGGTAATGGAAGTAGTTTTCCAGTTCGCGCATGTGTCGATAGAGGAAACGGCGATCCTGGCAGATGCTGTTGCCACAGATCGGCGACTTGCCCTTGGGCACCCATTGTTCCAGGAAGGCAATGGTCTGTGCTTCGGCTTCGGCCATGCTGATGCGGCTCTCGCGCACGCGCTGGGTCAGTCCGGAACCGCCGTGCTGACGGGTATTCCACTCGTCCATGCCGGCCAGAATCTCGTCACTCTGGTGGATCGCGATGACCGGGCCTTCGGCGAGCGTATTGAGGTCGCTGTCGGTGACGATCGTGGCCATTTCGATGATGACGTCATGGTCAGGATCCAGACCGGTCATTTCCAGGTCGATCCAAATAAGGTTCTGTGGGTTTTGCATGGTTCTGCTCCTCGACGTAGCTGCGCAGTTTAGCCTAGTGGGCCGTGCTAAACTCGTTGCCGTTTTATCCATACCCTTGCTTTATCGACACGGAACATTCATGGCCAAACGCCAGCTCAACCGTCGCCAGAACTGGCGCATCGAAAAAATCCAGGGCGAGCGCGCTGCCCGCGCCGCCAAACGCGAGTCCCATGCCCTGGAAGTGCTCGAAGGCGGTGACCTCGGCCCCGAACAGACGGGCCTGGTGATCGCGCACTTCGGTGTGCAAGTGGAAGTCGAAGCGCAGCAAGGCGAGCAAGCCGGCCAGGTGTTCCGCTGCCACCTGCGCGCCAACCTCCCCGCGCTGGTCACCGGCGACCGGGTGGTCTGGCGTGCCGGCAACCAGGGTATCGGCGTGATCGTCGCGCAATTGCCGCGCGACACCGAGTTGTGCCGGCCCGATAGTCGTGGCCAGCTCAAGCCGGTGGCCGCCAACGTCGATTTGATCGTCATTGTCTTCGCGCCCATGCCCGAGCCCCACGCCAACCTGATCGATCGTTATCTGGTCGCCGCCGAGCACGCGGGCATTCACCCGCTGTTGTTGCTCAACAAGGCCGACCTGATCGATGAGCAGAACGCCCCGGCGCTCAATGCATTGCTCGCCGTCTACCGTCAGCTGGGCTATCCCCTGCTGGAGGTTTCGGCCCACCATGGCGATGGCATGCAGCAGCTGCAGGCTCGCCTGGACGGGCACATCAGCGTATTCGTCGGCCAGTCCGGCGTCGGCAAGTCGTCCCTGGTCAACAGCTTGCTGCCGGACGTCGAGACACGCGTCGGGCCACTGTCCGAGTGGTCCGGGCAAGGCACCCATACCACTACCACCGCGCGGCTGTTTCACTTCCCTGGCGGCGGCGAGCTGATCGACTCCCCGGGCATCCGCGAATTCGGCCTGGGCCACGTCAGCCGCGCCGATGTCGAGGCCGGGTTCATCGAGTTCAACGATTTGCTCGGCACTTGCCGCTTTCGCGACTGCAAGCATGACCGCGAACCGGGCTGCGCCTTGCTCAAGGCCCTTGAAGAGGGGCGCGTGCAGCAACAGCGCATGAACAGTTACCGCTCGATCATTGCCAGCCTGCCCCAAGACTCCTACTAAGAGCCCGGCGCTTTTCCTACAGCGGATAAGCGCCGCCCCTTATTGATGGCAACCTTTCCGTAGGAAGTTTTAACCCATAGCTGTAGGACAGCTCTCGTTTTTCAGCAGTACCTTGTTGCTCCCGTTTATTTGCACAAAGGTCATCTCTTCATGACGCTGTCTATCCACTGGATAGCGACGTCAACTCGCACTCTGTGAATGAAGAGAACAAATATGCGCAAAGCACTCTTTGTCGGCATCAACAACTACCGCCATATCCTGCCGCTCGACGGTTGCCACAATGACGCCATGGCCCTGGCCTCGGTACTGAGCCGTCATGCCACGGGCAGCCCGAACTTCGACAGCCGGGTACTGACCACCGCAAACAGCGAACTCTCTCACCACGCACTGGAGGGCCACATCAAGGAGCTGTTTTGCAGACCTTGCGATACCGCGCTGCTCTACTTTGCCGGGCACGGTCAGTTCGACACCAGTATCGATGACGGCATGCTGCTGCCCCAGGATGCTCGCAATGCGACCGACGGTATTCGCCTGAGCGATATCCTGGCCTGGGCCTCGAAGTCTGGTGAGATCAAGAACAAGATCATCATCCTTGATTGCTTCCAGACCGGAGCCGTGGGCGGTAACCGCACGCTGAGGGTCGGCACCAGCATAATCGGCGAAGGGGTCACCCTCCTGGCCGCCTGCAAGAAAACCGAACAGGCGGGCGGGCGCCCTGGCCACGGGGTATTCACGCGCTTGCTGCTGCAAGCCCTGCAAGGTGCGGCGGCCAATGTTCTAGGCGCGATAACGCCGGGCAGTCTCTATGCGTTCATCGATAACGCACTGGGCGCCCGTGAACAGCGACCGGTATTCAAGACCAACGTCGCACACTTCAATTCATTGCGCGACGTGCCACCGCTGATTCCCGAAGCAACGCTACGCAAGTTGCCCGAATGGTTTCCCGAAGCCGACTCTGTGTTCGAACTCGACCCCAGCTTCGAACCGACCGAGACGGCTTATTTCGTCCCCGAGCACGGTGAAATTTTCGCGCAATTGCAGCGCTGCCATCGCCACAGCCTGGTGGAGCCAGTAGACGCAGAGCAACTGTATTTTGCAGCCATCAACCATACTGGCTGCCGTCTCACGGCACTGGGTGCCCACTACCGTGAGCTCGCCATGATCGGGCACCTCTGAAGCAAACCGCCCGCTTCGATCACTCGAGGCGGGCGGGAGGCGTCATTGCTTGCCGGTCTCGTCCATCTTCAGGACGCCGTCCTCGAAGATGTTGAGTTTCTGTCGCAGCTCACGGGGCTGCATTGGCTCGCCCGGATCGATTGGAGCCGGCGTCACCGCCGGATCAATCGCCGCCCCGGGCTGCGCGGCAGGTTCCGCCGTGTCGGGCTTGGCAGCTTCAGGAGTACCCTGCTCGCCTTCGATTGCGCGCTGGGCCTTCTTGGTCAGCACGATGATGTCGATGCGTCGATTGACCGGATTGAATGGGTTGGCCCGGTCGAACAGGGACGAGGATGCATAGCCCACCACCCGCGCAACCTGAGTGTCGGGGTAACCACCGGCAACCAGGGCGCGGCGTGCGGCGTTGGCGCGATTGGCCGACAGTTCCCAGTTACCGTACTCGCCGGCACCGGCGTAGGCCTTGGCATCGGTATGACCGCTCACGCTGATCTTGTTCGGCACCGCCTTGATGGTGTCGGCCATGGCCAGCAGGATATCTTCGAAATAGGGCTTGAGCCGAGCACTGCCCAGATCGAACATCGGCCGGTTTTCGGCGTCCATGATCTGAATGCGTAAGCCATCCGGGGTAATCTCGAACAGGATCTGATCCTTGAACTTCTGCAGCTGCGGATTCTCGTTGACCTTGGTCTGCAGCTCTTGCAGCAACAGTTCCAGACGATCGCGCTCGACCTGCTCGGCCACGGTCTCGGCCTGCTCCGTGTTGACCGGTGCCTCGGATTGCGGCTGGGGTTCGGCTCGCATCTCCGGGTTGATGGTCTTGTCCGGGGCCATCTGGGGCGAGCCGCCCAGATCGATAACGTAGGGCGTGCCCGCCTCGGTGAAACCGATCGGGTCCTTGAAGTAGCCGGCGATGGCGCGTTTCTGCTCGGGAGTTGTCGAGGACAGCAACCACAGGACCAGGAAGAACGCCATCATTGCCGTCGCAAAGTCGGCGAACGCGATTTTCCAGGCGCCACCGTGATGACCGGCCTCGTAGCGCTTGACGCGCTTGATAATGATCGGCTGATTATTCTCCATGACTCAGCGACCGCGAACCGCTTGTTCCAGCTCCATGAAGCTAGGGCGGTGCGCCGGGTACAGAACCTTGCGTCCGAACTCTACGGCCAGTGATGGCGGCATGCCCGATGCCGACGCTACCAGTGCCGCCTTGATGGCTTCGTACACATTCAGTTCTTCCTTGGCGTCATGACGCAAGGCAGTCGACAACGGCCCGAAGAAACCATAGGCAGCCAGAATACCGAAAAAGGTACCGACCAACGCCGCACCGACGTGGACGCCAATGGTTTTCTGGTCGCCTTCACCGAGCGAAGCCATGGTCACCACGATACCCAATACCGCCGCAACGATACCGAAACCCGGCATGCCGTCGGCAATGCCGTTGACGGCGTGGGAAGGATGCTCGAGCTCTTCCTTCAGGCTCACCAGCTCCATGTCGAACAGACCTTCAAGCTCGTGGGGAGCCATGTTGCCTGAGGACATGATGCGCAGGTAATCGCAAATATAGGCCGTCATGCGCTCATCTTTGAGCACGGCAGGGTATTTGGCGAAAATCGGGCTGGCCGCGGCATCTTCGATGTCGCCTTCGATGGCCATCATGCCTTCGCGGCGGCTCTTGTTGAGGATCTCATAGACCAGGCCCAATACTTCTACATAGAAAGTATGGGAGAAGCGTGAGCTGAACATGCTCAGCGACTTCTTGATGACGTGCTTGGTCATGCGGCCGGGGTTGGCTTGCAGGAACGCACCAAGGGCCGCACCACCGATGATCATGACCTCGAAAGGCTGAATCAGTGCCGCAATCTTGCCGTGAGAGAGGACATATCCGCCGAGCACACTCGCGAATACGACGATGATGCCGATAATTTTAGCCATGGGTTAGAAGCACTTACAAAGTCGTGGTAAGGGTCGGGCCGGGAGTTTCTAAAACTCTTCTTCTATTTATCGGCAGTTCTGCGCCAGACTATAGCCAGTTAAGGCGAAAAGCCAGTTTGGCCCCTTCCAGAGCAACTATTGAAACTATCGTGCCAACAAAAAATCCAAGAAGCCTAGACGCCTGGCTCAAGCTCCTCGATAGCGTCCGACTCCCCGTGCCTTTGGCCAGCCTTGAGCGTGTTCGCGCGGCAATTGCCGACAATCGCCGCTCGATGCGCGATATTGCCGTGCTGATGCAAGACAGCCCCGCGCTGGTGCTCAGCGTGCTCCGCGAAGCCAACCATCACACCAACAGCAGCATGGCCGAGCCTGCCGAAAGCCTGGAAATCGCCCTGAACCGCCTGGGCCTCAAGCGTACCGAAGAACTGCTTGAGCGCTTGCCAGCCGTGGAACTGCAAGAGATACCCGCCGCCTTGCGCCAGCTGCAGCTGATCAGCCAGCATGCCTCGCAACAAGCCAATGGCCTGTTTGCCAGCCGTCTGGCTCGACTCTGGCAGGAAATTCACTGGGGCAGTCTGCTGTTCCTTTCGCCGTTGTGGCCACTGGCGCTGACCTGCCCGCAGCTTCTGGAAGAATGGGAGCTGCGGGTAATTCACAAAGGCGAACCGGCGCGCGAGGTCGAAACGGAGCTCTTTGGGGTTCGCCTGCTGGTACTGTGTCAGGCATTGGCTGAAAACTGGCGTTTGCCGGCCTGGATCGTCCACGGTTATCGCGTCTTGCTGGAAGATCGCCGAGTATTGGTGCAAGCACTGCACATCGCCCGTGACACCGCCCACCCGCTCCGCCAACAGCAACAGCTGGATGATGATCCGGCACTACGGCGCTGGTTGAACCAGCCTGCCAATACCGTGCTGCTGGCCAACGGCCTGGCATTGTCGGCGCAGCAAGCCTGGGATAGTCCGCACAATACCCGCTGGCAGCATCTGACCGGTCTTTTCCTGCAGATGCCTTTGGCCGATCTGCAGCAACAGATCCACCAGCAAGCGGTACAAAGTGCGCGCATCCATGCAGCCCCCGGGATCTGGCATCCCGCCGAGGCGCTGATCTGGCCCTGGACAACCCGGCGCATTCACCGCGCCTTGCTGCCCGCGCCACCACCGTCGGCACAGTCACTGGAGGTATGGCGGAAACATTGCACTGAACTGCTGGTGGAGCCGAGCCGTTTCACCACGGCCCTGCACCTGACCACCTACGCTCGCGATGCCCTGCTAGCCTGCGGGATGCAGCGCGTGCTGATGCTGATGACCGACAAGACCCTCAGCAACCTGCGCGTACACCAGGTCGCGGGCTTGCCCGGCGAGGCCGCCGGCCTGAACCTGCCCATCAACCAAAGCACTGTCTTGCAACGCCTGTTGGCTCAAGCGGCGCAAATTCGCCTGACGCCGGCCAATAACGCGCAGTTTTCAGCGCTGCTGCCGGCCAGCCTGCGGGGGTTGTTCAAGGGTGATCATCTGCTGTTGCGTTCTTTGAGCAGCAACGGTCGGGTGATCATGCTGCTGGTTGCCGACCAGGGCGGCGGCCCGCTTTCTGAAGTCAGCGTGCAAGCCTTTGGCAAGACAGCTCAATGCATCGAGCGCGCCTTGACCAGCTTTAGCAACCGCAGTAACTGACGCTTGCGCTACAATCCGGCCCCTCTCTCTTGATCTGGAGACCCTCTATGCCCGAATTCTCTGGTTTGCCATTGGTGATCGAACCCGGTGACCTGCAGGCACGCCTCGCTGCTCCAGAACTGATTCTGGTCGATCTCACCAGCACGGACCGCTATAAGGTCGGCCACATCCCAGGCGCCCGTTTCGTTGACCCCAAGCGCACCCAGCTGGGCCAGTTGCCAGCGCCAGGCCTGCTGCCTGCGCAAGCCGATCTGGAAAAACTGTTCGGTGAACTGGGGCACAACCCCGATGCTGTCTATGTAGTTTATGACGACGAAGGGGGTGGCTGGGCCGGGCGCTTTATCTGGATCCTCGATGTCATCGGACACAAGCGCTATCACTATCTGAACGGTGGCTTGCAGGCTTGGTACGGTGAAAATCTAGCCGTATCGACCGAAGTACCACCGGTTGCTGGCGGGCCTGTTCCACTGACACTGTGTGATGAACCAACCGCCACTCGCGAATACCTGCAAAGCCGACTCGGTGCTACCGACCTGGCGATTTGGGACGCGCGCGGCCCCTTGGAGTTCTCCGGCGAAAAAATTCTCGCAGCCAAGGGCGGACATATCCCCGGCGCGGTCAACTTCGAGTGGACCAAAGGCATGGATGCAGGTCGCTACCTGCGCATTCGCACAGACATGCAGCAAATCCTTGAAAACCTGGGCATCACCAAGGACAAGGAACTGATCACCCATTGCCAGACCCACCACCGTTCTGGCTTTACCTATCTGGTGGCCAAGGCGCTCGGTTACCCGCGCGTCAAAGGCTATGCCGGATCCTGGGGCGAGTGGGGCAACCACCCGGACACGCCTGTAGAAGTTTAAGGAAAATCGATGAAATCCCGTTTGTTCATCTTCAGCCAGTACCTGCTGCCTCACAACCTGCTGTCGCGCATGGCCGGCTGCATTGCCGAATGCCGCGTGCGCTGGTTCAAGAACGCCTTCACCGCCTGGTTTGCCAAGCGCTATGAAGTCAACATGTCCGAGGCCCTGGTCGAAGACCTGACCGCCTACGAACACTTCAACGCCTTCTTCACCCGTGCCCTGAAACCCGGCGCCCGCCCACTGGACGAGACGCCCGGCGCGATCCTGTGCCCGGCCGACGGTGCCGTCAGCCAGCTCGGCCCTATCGAACACGGCCGGATTTTCCAGGCCAAGGGTCATAGCTTCAGCGTGCTTGAACTGCTCGGTGGCGATGCCGCCCTTGCCGCGCCGTTCATGGGTGGCGACTTTGCGACCATCTACCTCTCGCCCAAGGACTACCACCGTGTGCACATGCCACTGGCCGGCACCCTGCGCGAAATGGTCTATGTGCCTGGCAAACTGTTTTCGGTGAATCAGACCACCGCTGAAAACGTGCCTGAGCTGTTCGCCCGTAACGAGCGCGTTGTCTGCCTGTTCGACACCGAACGCGGCCCGATGGCCGTGGTATTGGTGGGAGCGATGATTGTCGCTTCGATCGAAACCGTCTGGGCCGGCCTGGTGACGCCACCCAAGCGCGAGCTGAAAACCGTTCGATACGACGAGGCTGCACGCGCAGCGATTCATCTGGAAAAAGGCGCAGAAATGGGCCGATTCAAGCTGGGTTCGACTGCTGTCGTGCTGTTCGGCCCTGATCAGATCAAATGGGCGCAGGAATTGGGTGCAGGTTCCCCTGTGCGCATGGGGCAAGGCATGGGCTCGCCTGCCCAGGCCTGACAAGCGTCGGGACAGGCGCATGGCACCTGTCCCCTGTTCGAACTTCTAGAGTTCAGGCATCACGCCTGACTGTCGCGATCGCGAAAACCCAGCAAGTACAGAATCCCATCCAGCCCCAGGGTCGAAATAGCCTGCTTGGCAGACTGCTTGACCAGTGGCTTGGCCCGGAACGCCACCCCCAGACCGGCAATAGCCAGCATTGGCAGGTCATTGGCGCCATCGCCCACGGCGATGGTCTGCTCCAGACGCAACCCTTCCTTGGCCGCCAGCTCGGTCAGCAGGTCCGCCTTGCGCTGCGCGTCGACGATAGGCTCGATCGCAACGCCCGTGACTTTGCCATCAACCACTTCCAGCTCATTGGCGAAGACGTAGTCAATGCCCAGCTTGGCCTGCAATTGCTTGGCAAAGTAGGTAAAGCCGCCCGACAGGATCGCGGTCTTGTAGCCCAGGCGCTTGAGTTCGGCGAACAACGTCTCGGCACCTTCGGTCAGGCGCAGCGATGCCCCGATTTCGTCCAGCACGTTGACGTCCAGACCCTTGAGCAACGCCAGTCGCTCCTTGAAGCTGGCACGGAAGTCCAGTTCACCGCGCATGGCACGCTCGGTGATCTCGGAAACCTGCTCGCCAACACCCGCAGCCTTGGCCAGCTCGTCGATGACCTCGGCCTCGATCAGGGTCGAGTCCATGTCAAACACCGCCAGACGGCGGTTGCGGCGATACAGGGAATCCTGCTGGAAGGCGATATCGACGTTCAGCTCCTGCGCGACACTGAGAAACTCGGCGCGCAACGCTTGCGGATCAGCGGGCTCACCCCGTACCGAAAACTCGATGCAACCCTTGCCCTGGTCGACCGGCGTATCCAGCGCGATGCGCCCGGACAATCGATCGATATGGTCGATATTCAGGTCATATTTGGCGGTGATCGAGCTGACTCGCTGTAATTGCTCGGCTGTCACCTTGCGCGTCAACAGGGTCACTATATGCCGCGCCTTGCCCTGGCCATCGACCCATTGCTGGTAATCGGCTTCGGATACCGGGGTGAAGCGAACCTGCTGGTCCAGCTTGTAAGCAGTGAACAGAATGTCCTTGAGCACCGAGGAGGCCTGATCGGTGCTGGGGATTTCAACCAGGATGCCGAACGACAGGGTGTCGTGGATAACCGCCTGACCGATGTCGAGAATGTTCACGCCACCCTGGGCCAGGACCCCGGTGATGGCTGCGGTGAGACCCGGACGATCTTCACCTGTGATGTTAATCAGGACGATTTCGCGCAAGGCGCACCCCACTCGTGGAAAAAAACCGCATTCTACCCACATTCAGTGACCATCGGGCACAGCCAACGCTTTGCCGGTCCGGGGTCGCTCGCTATACTGCGCAGCAACTTCACCGACAAAAGAGCCGTGCTCTGTGAACCGGCCCACGCCTGTTAAAAACGATAACTTCTTCCTGCTGATCTTTCGGGCATTGCGCCATCGCCGTGTACCGCTTGCTTTGCGAATAGCCAGCCATAACGTGATTCTTGTCGCGTTGGCGCTGGTGATCTACGCCTGCGTGATGGGCCTGCAGTTCAAGCAGGCCATGCACGAGCAGGCCGACGCACTGGGCCAGAGCCTGACCACGCAGACCGCCACCTCGGCGACCGAGTTGCTGGTGTCCAATGACATCCTCAGCCTCAATGTACTGCTGGGCAATCTGGTCAAGAACCCGTTGGTCGCCCATGCGGCAATCTACAGCGTCGACAATCGCATTCTCGCCGAAGCCGGTCAGCGCCCGAAAAACGGCCTGCTGGGCGAGGCCGAAGGCCTGTATCAGACCAGGATCACCTTCCAGGATGTCACCGCAGGGCATCTGCGCATCAGCCTGGACATGAGCCAATTCCTGCAACCGATGACCATCAGCCTGCAAAGCATGGGCATCCTCAGCGCCATTCTGCTGGCCCTGGCCCTGGCCTTGAGCCTGCGCCTGGGGCGGCACATCTCGACGCCACTGATGCAATTGCGCGTCTGGCTGCGCGATCTCGATGAACACACTCCGGCCGTCCAGCGCCAGGATGAAATCGGTGACCTCGCGCGACAACTGCACGCCCGCCTGGCGCCCGAGATCCCCCAGCCCGAGCCTGAGCCGGAACCCGAAGAAGTACTCGAAGAAGAGGACGAACCGGCATTCCAGGTCCGCAACCTGCGCGATCCACGCTTCGACGAGGCCCCTGCAGCCCCGGCAAAAGCGACGCCGCGGCGCGTGGTTGCCGAATCGGACCAGGACGAAGATGGCGAAGATCCATTCGCCGATCTGCGCGACGAAGCAGACACCGTGCCGGCCATGCGCCCTGCCCCGGCGTCCGCAGTTGCCCGCCAGCCCCGCAACAGCGCGGTGTTGGCCGTCCAACTGGGCGCCCAGGAACATCTGCGCCGCCTGCCCCGCGCCCGCCTGACCGAACTGTTGCAACGCTACCGCGATTGCCTCGACCAGGCCGCGTCCCTTTACGAGAGTGAACTGCACACCCTCAACGATGGCAGCACGCTGATGCTGTTCCACAGCGAGGACAGCGGTGACGATTACCTGACCAACGCCATTTGCTGCGGCGAACTGCTCAGGGCATTGGGTCATGCCTTGCAGATCGAAGTCGCCGACAGCGGCATTACCCTGCAATTGCAGCTGGGCCTGACCCTGGGTGACGACGTCTTCGGCCTGAGCCAGATCGACCTGCTGCTGACCGAGAGCGCCCAAAGCGCCCTGGCCCTGTCGCAGCACAGCCGCAACCTGCTGCTGGTCGAGCGGCAGATCAGCGATGACAGCGTGATTCGTCAGCGCGCGCGCATCCGGCCGATTGCCAGTCCAGAGGGGGCTTGCTGTGTGGAGCGGTTGCTGGAGCCGTATCCGTCGTTGCTGGAACGGCAGCTGGCGCGGATGCACGAGACTCGGGTCAAGGGTTAAGGCCTGTACCGTCGGCGAGCGCTGCCGCGCTCGAACGCTGGCAAGCCCGCTCCCACAGTAGATTTTCGTGTGACACAACTGACCCTGTTTCTCGTTCCCACGCTCTGCGTGGGAATGCATCCGGCGACGCTCTGCGTCGCGCTCTGATGCGTCGTCACTGGAGCGTCTTACGCGGCGTCCCCACGCAGAGCGTGGGAACGAGATAGCCAAGAATCCAAACAAAAAAAAGCCCGCATCTCGATGCGGGCTTTTCTATTTAGAAGCGAAACACTTCCATATCCGTCCGGATCGGCGCAGCCAGAGGAATCTTGGGCTTTTCCTGCTCCTTACGCACCTGGACCGGGGCAGCCTTGCGAGGCTCCTCTACGTTCGCCGGCTGATTGGCCAGCGGCTTGACCGCTGCGCTGAGCTGCTCGGCCAGGCGCTGCAACAGCACGCCCTGGGCCTGAACCTGGGCCGAAGAGCTGCCCTGGTGTGGTTCTTCGAGGTGCACGATACGGTTGTCGCGTACCTGACCACGACGGTCGACCAGGCGCCACTGGGCATCCAGGATTGCCGGCTGGTTGACGCCCGAGTCCAGGCGAGTGATCGACAGCAGGACTTGAACATCCGGGGTGAAGCCCGTAGTAGCCGGGGCGAGCACTACGCGCTGGCTGTCCAGACGCCAGGCCAACTGGCGTACCAGCAGCTGGTCAATGTCCGCCGACAGGCTGCCAGCCCAGCGCCCATCGGTCGCTGCGGTCAGGCTGCCATCAGGCTGGCGTTGCAGCAAGGTTTCACGCTGCAGGTAATCGGCAACCGAAACGGGCCCCAGCAATACGGCCATGCCGGCGCTCTGTTTTGGCTGCTCTGGCTTGCCACTGTCGAGCTGATACAGTGCAACAGGTTCGTGCACGCTGCAGCCGGCCAGACCCAGCAGGCCAGTCAGCAGAAAAACAAAAGGAAGGCGTGAAACAGTCATCATCCCATCCAGGCGGCATCCAAAAGGCGAGCCGCAGTGATACTCAATGAATTCGTCCGGGTACTCGGCCACGCCGGTACCGCAAGATGGCATATCATCCGTGAATATGCGTCGTGACTCCAGCGCTTAACGACCGATCGACGCTTAAAAACACCGATCGGAGGCTCTAAATCGAATTAGTTAGCGTTTTCGACGAGTAATGCGTCTACTCTCTGGAAGCCACGTGGCAGTTTATTGCCCCGACGGCCACGCTCTCCCTTGTAGTGTTCGAGGTCATCGGCCTTAAGCGATAGCGTACGCTTGCCGGCCTGCAATACAAGGGTTGCACCCTCGGGAATGACCGCCAAATCCGTGACGTATTCCTCACGGCTGGCAACTCGCTCACCCGGAATGCCAATGATTTTGTTGCCCTTCCCTTTACCCAGCTGGGGCAGATCGGCGACTTTGAAAATCAACAGGCGACCTTCGGTCGTCACTGCTGCCAGCCAGTTCTGCTCGCGATCGGCCACTGGGCGCGGGCTGATCACCTTGGCGCCATTGGGCAAGCTGAGCAATGCCTTGCCCGCCTTGTTCTTGGCCTGCAGGTCTTCGCCCTTGACCACGAAGCCGTAACCCGCGTCGGAAGCAATGACATACAAGGCATCATCGTCCGGCAGCAGGACGCACTCGAAACCTGCTCCCGGTGGCGGCGTCAGACGGCCGGTCAACGGCTCGCCCTGACCGCGGGCAGACGGCAGGGTGTGTGCGGCAACCGAGTAACTGCGTCCGGTCGAGTCGATGAATACGGCAAACTGGTTGGAACGCCCTGCGGCGGCTGTCTTGAAGCCGTCCCCCGCCTTGTAGGACAAGCCCGTGGCATCGATATCATGGCCCTTGGCGCAACGCACCCAGCCTTTCTCGGAAAGTACCACGGTGACCGGCTCGGTCGGCATCAGCTCGTTTTCGGACAGCGCCTTGGCTTCGGCACGCTCGACGATCGGCGAGCGACGGTCGTCACCGTAGGTTTCGGCGTCCTTGATCAGCTCGGTGCGCACCAGCTTGCGCAACTTGGTTTCGCTGCCGAGCAAGGCGATCAACTTCGCCTGCTCCTTGGCCAGCTCTTCCTGCTCATTGCGGATTTTCATCTCTTCGAGGCGCGCCAGCTGACGCAGGCGGGTGTCGAGGATGTAATCGGCCTGGATCTCGGTGAGGGCAAAGCGCTCGATCAGTACGGCCTTGGGTTGGTCCTCGGTACGAATGATGTGGATCACTTCATCCAGGTTGAGGAAGGCCACCAGCAAGCCGTCCAACAGGTGCAGGCGACGCTCGACCTTGTCCAGGCGGAACTGCAGGCGACGACGCACGGTGTTGACGCGAAACTCCAGCCATTCGACCAGCAGCGCACGCAGGTTCTTGAGCTGCGGACGACCGTCCAGGCCAATGATATTGATGTTGACCCGATAGCTGGACTCAAGATCGGTAGTGGCGAACAAATGCTGCATCAATTCGTCGAGATCGACCCGGTTGGAGCGCGCAATGATCACGATCCGGCACGGGTTCTCATGGTCCGACTCATCGCGCAGGTCGGCGACCATCGGCAGCTTCTTGGCTTGCATCTGGGCAGCGATCTGCTCCAGCACCTTGGCCCCGGAGACCTGGTGCGGCAAGGCGGTAACCACGATATCGCCGTCTTCGATGCGATACACCGCACGCATGCGCACGGAACCACGACCGCTCTCGTAGATTTTCAGCAGTTCGGCGCGCGGCGTGATGATTTCCGCTTCGGTCGGATAGTCCGGGCCCTGTATATGTTCACAAAGCTGCTCGACGGTCGCCTTGGGCTCATCGAGCAGGCGCACGCAGGCCGAGGCGACTTCGCGCAGGTTGTGCGGCGGCACGTCGGTGGCCATGCCCACGGCAATACCTGTGGTGCCGTTGAGCAGGATGTTGGGCAGGCGTGCCGGCAGAACCGACGGTTCGTTGAGCGTGCCGTCGAAATTCGGCACCCAATCGGCCGTGCCCTGCCCGAGCTCACTGAGCAGTACTTCCGAATAGCGCGACAGCCGCGCCTCGGTATAACGCATGGCAGCGAAGGACTTCGGATCATCCGGCGCCCCCCAGTTGCCCTGACCGTCGACTAGCGTGTAGCGATAGCTGAACGGCTGCGCCATCAGCACCATGGCTTCGTAACAGGCAGAATCGCCGTGCGGGTGGAATTTACCGAGCACATCGCCCACGGTACGTGCGGACTTCTTGTGCTTGGAGTCGGCATCGAGCCCCAACTCGCTCATGGCGTAGACGATACGCCGCTGTACCGGTTTCAGGCCGTCGCCGATATGCGGCAGGGCACGGTCCATGATCACGTACATGGAGTAGTTGAGGTAGGCCTGTTCGGTGAAGTCAGCCAGTGACCGGCGTTCTACGCCTTCGAGGCTGAGATCAAGGGAGTCGCTCATGCGGGCCTCATCATTTCGTGGTCAGGTGCGATAGCAAGGCGCCACCACACTGGGTAAACTCAAGTAGTTTCAATGCGTTCACAACTTGGCACTCCAGCCACCCTTGGGTGCAGCGAAGCGCCAGACAATGGGGCGTTTATCGCCATCTTCGCGTGGACGCTCATTGTTATCCAGACCGATCCAGGCGCCTTGCGCATCGATCACCAATGCCTCGGCCAGCCCAAATGGCTGGGTGTAGCGACGCCCGTCGGCCAGCCCTTCGGCGGCGAACGACCAGCAGCGCTCGACCCGGGCGCTGGCCAGATCTCGACGACAGATCCGGAAGGCATTGCGCTCAAGGGTAAACAGCTTGTTATTGAAAATGGACAGGTCGGCAAAGTCTCGCGCTACCGGCTTCGGATTGGGCATTTGCTCGGATTGCTGTTCCAGCCCGGCTTCGCTCAACAGCACACAGCCACCATTGCAATCCCAGATCGTTTGCCGGCGCTGGATCATCAGCAGCCCACGGCGCTCGCGCTCGGCTGCCAGCCAGATGCGGTCACCCGCCGGGTTCACTGCAATCCCTTCGAACAAGCCATTGAAGTGCAGCAGCATACCGCTGCCACGTGCCTGACGGACCATGGTTGGCGATATGCTCAGCCAATTGGGTGCGCCTTGGACCGGCACCTGCAGGACCGCCGCATGCGCCTCGCTGACAATGTAGCGATTGCCCGCCGCGTCGCAGCTTATCCCTTCGAAGTCCAGATCGCCGCCACGGATAAAGGACGCCGCCCAGGTACGCGAACGCAACCCCCAGGGCAGACCACTATCAGGCACAGGTGGCACCTCGATCCGGATCGGCTCGGCCTTCCAGGTGCTCTCGGAGGTATCGAGACGATAGAGCAACTCATCGTCACGGTCCGAGATGGTCCACAAGGCATTGCTGCACCAGGCCAGGCCCGAGAGATTGCCGCCGCGCATGCCTTCAACGGGATGCTCGGAAACCAGCTTCAACTCAGGCCAGGGCTCGGCCAGCACCGGCAATGCAATCAGCAGCAACATTGCTGCCAATGCATGCCGCATCAGGTCAGGACCTCGGCCAGGTTGCCTTTGGACTCTAGCCAGTTCTTGCGATCGCCTGCACGTTTCTTGGCCAGCAGCATATCCATGATTTCCGAGGCCTGGGCGAAATCGTCCAGGGTCAACTGGACCAGGCGCCGGGTATTGGGATCCATGGTGGTTTCGCGCAACTGCGGCGGGTTCATTTCACCCAGGCCCTTGAATCGGGTGACCTGCGGCTTGCCACGTTTTTTCTCGGCCACCAAGCGATCGAGAATACCGTCGCGCTCGGCTTCATCCAGGGCGTAGTAAATCTCCTTGCCCAGGTCGATCCGGTACAACGGCGGCATTGCCACGTAGACATGCCCGGCATCCACCAGCGGGCGGAAATGCTGGACGAACAGCGCGCAGAGCAGCGTGGCAATGTGCAAGCCGTCCGAGTCGGCGTCGGCGAGAATGCAGATCTTGCCGTAGCGCAACTGGCTCAAATCGTTGGAACCCGGATCGATACCCACCGCCACGGCGATGTTATGCACTTCCTGGCTGGCGAGCACTTCGCTGCCGTCGACTTCCCAGGTGTTGAGGATCTTGCCACGCAGCGGCAGGATGGCCTGGAACTCCTTGTCCCGCGCCTGTTTGGCCGAACCACCGGCCGAATCACCCTCGACCAGGAACAGCTCGGCGCGCATCGGATCCTGCCCGGCGCAATCGGCCAGCTTGCCCGGCAAGGCCGGCCCTTGGGTAATGCGCTTGCGCTCGACCTTCTTGCTGGCCTTGAGTCGACGACCGGCGTTGCTGATGGCCAGCTCTGCCAGCTGCATGCCCAGCTCGGGGTGCGCGTTGAGCCAGAGGCTGAAGGCGTCCTTGACGACACCGGAGACAAACGCCGCGGCTTCACGCGATGACAGTCGCTCCTTGGTCTGACCGGAGAACTGCGGCTCCTGCATTTTCATCGACAATACGAAAGCGATGCGCTCCCAGACATCCTCCGGCGCGAGCTTGACCCCGCGCGGCAGCAAGTTGCGGAACTCGCAGAATTCGCGCATGGCGTCGAGCAAGCCCTGGCGCAGGCCATTGACGTGGGTACCACCCTGGGCCGTGGGGATCAGGTTGACGTAGCTTTCCTGGACGCTGTCGCCACCTTCGGGCAACCACAGCAAGGCCCAGTCGGCCGCTTCCTTGTTTCCGGCCAGGCTGCCGCAGAACGGCTCATCCGGCAGGCGGGCAAAATCGCTGACGGCATCGACCAGATAAGAGCGCAGGCCATCTTCGTAGTGCCATTCGACACGCTCACCGGTGGACTTGTCCTCGAAGCTGACCAGCAGCCCCGGACACAGCACGGCCTTGGCCTTGAGCACGTGCTTGAGGCGGCTGATGGAGAATTTCGGTGAATCGAAATACTTGGGATCCGGAGCAAAATACACGCTGGTCCCGGTGTTGCGCTTGCCGACCGTGCCGATCACTTCGAGCTCGGAAGCCTTGTAGCCATCGGCGAAGGTCATCTGATATTCATTGCCGTCGCGCTTGACGCGGACCCGAACCTGGGTCGACAGCGCGTTGACCACGGAAATACCCACCCCGTGCAGACCACCGGAAAACTGGTAGTTCTTGTTCGAGAACTTGCCGCCGGCATGCAACTTGGTCAGGATCAGCTCAACGCCGGACACCCCTTCTTCGGGGTGAATATCGACCGGCATGCCCCGGCCATCGTCGGATACCTCAAGAGAATGATCGGCGTGCAGGATGACCTGCACCGACTTCGCATGCCCGGCCAGCGCTTCGTCGACACTGTTGTCGATGACTTCCTGGGCGAGGTGGTTCGGCCGGCTGGTGTCGGTGTACATGCCCGGTCGCTTGCGCACCGGGTCGAGGCCCGAGAGGACTTCGATGGCGTCTGCGTTATAAGAGCTAGCGCTGGGATTGGCCATGGGTTCTCGTCGTCAGTCGTTCGTGAAAATAGAAAAAATCAAAATACAGAAAAATCGAGATCCTGGTACTGCTGTGCAGAAATACCGGCAAAGCTCAACAACGCCGGCAGCCGCTCGGCAAAACCGATGAAACCATGATCGCCTCCGGCCTGGATACGTAAGGCGCACGCCCGGTAGAACTGCTCGGCGCGGCGATAATCCAGGGTTTCATCGGCCGTTTGCAACCACACCTGGAACCGCTGGGCGTCTTGCGGCGCCGCCACCTCGAGTTCAGCCAGGGCCCGGACATGATCGTGGGTCAATTCCCAGGTTTCCCCGGTGTAGAGATTCTGTTGAGGGCCAAGGTAGCCATCGAACAACTGATGCGGATTGACCGCCGGGTTGATCAGTAGGGCCTTGAGGCCATGGCGCTCGGCCAAGTGAGTCGCATAGTAGCCGCCAAGCGAGCTGCCGACCAGCAGCGGACGGCCGAGCGCTTCGATAGCGCTTTCCAGTTGTGCTATCGCCTGCCGCGGGTGGTGGTGCAACGCCGGCACCTGCAGCCGATCGGCCAGGCCCAGGCGTTGCATTACGGCGATCAGCTGACAGGCTTTGTGCGAGGCTGGCGCACTGTTGAAACCATGAATATAGAGAATCGAAGCCGACATACCGCCCCCGCCCACAAAAAAAGAAAACGCCACTAATGCGCCCGGCACCTGTGAAGTGCACGCAAAGACGCGCAGTTTAGCCTGCCGGGAACCGGATAAGTCACCTTCAGACGTTTCGCAATGATAAAAGCGAAAGCCCCCTCAATAGCCGCTGCTTTCATAGTCCGGGACAAAGGTGAAATCGGTCAGGCGAGAAACCCCGGTTTCCAGGCGACCGTCGGCATGCAGCCGCAGCCAGCGGTAACCTGGCGCCTTGTCATCCAGCTTGAACTCTTCACTGCGCGGCTCGAACTGAATGCAGGTGGAAGGCGAAGCGAGCAACCGGACGCCATTGCGCTCGCGATCCAGCTCTTGATGAATATGCCCCCACAGCAATGCCCGGACCTGAGGGAAGCGATCCAGCACGTCGAACAGCGCATGTGGATTGCGTAAACCAATAGGGTCCATCCAGGCACAATCGATGGGGACCGGCTGATGATGGAAGCAAATCAGGTGATGGCGTTCTGGCGTTTCACTCAAGGACTGAGCCAGCAGCTGCAATTGATCGTCGTCCAGGTATCCCGGGACCGAACCCGGTACCGCTGAATCGAGCAGGGTAATACGCCAGTTGCCGATGTCCACGACCGGTTGGAGCAGATCGCTGCCCGCGGCCACTTCTGCCATCTGCGCGCGCTCATCGTGGTTGCCGCAAAGCCAGCGGGCGGGCGCCGGGATCTGCGCCGTCAGTTGACGAAATCGCCGATAGGATTCCTGGGTTCCGTCCTGCGACAGGTCGCCGGTCGCCAACAGCAGATCGACCTGCGGTTGTTCTTGCAAAACGCGCTCTACCACACGCTGCAGGCTTACAGCAGTTTTCATGCCCAGCAGCGAACCATCCGCCTCGGCGAACAAATGGCTATCGGACAGTTGCACCAGCAGCACCGGTGAGTCGGCAGTTAAAGACAAGGCTGTCTCCCTGAACGGATTCAGCGCGATTATGGTGGGGATGACTCGTCAGGGCAAACCCGAGAAACCGACCGCCCTAGGATTTGTACGAAAAGTAGCCGAGCGGCGATCAGGCAAGGCAAAAACAGGCGAGGAAGCGGAGTTTACTGGTTGTAAATGAGCATTCCGAGCCTGTTTTTAACGCAGCATGATCGACGCGCAGGCACTTTTCGTACAAAGCCTAGCGGACGTACTCGTATTCGTGCCCGCATGCCAGGCAATGGCTCAACCACTCACCCAGGAACAGATTCAGCTGAGCTTTCTCATCAGGCTGATGCATGGCGGCATTGGGATAGGGATAGATGCTGCGAAAGCGCCGGGCATGTTCGGCACTGATCACCTCGGCCATGCGTGCATCGTGGTACACCTGGACCTCCAGTTGCGGGACCGGCAACCAGGGCAGGCTATGCTCCTGGCGGATCCGCAGGGTGGTGGTATAAGGGCAGGCCTGCACCACTTCGAGTGCCAGCACCCCTAGCATCTGGTCCCCCTGGGTCATGGCGATCCGGCGCGAGCGTTGCTGGTTGCGCATATCCGGCAACAAGCGCATCAGACGCGCATAGTTAGCCTCGCAGGCAGCCTGCAACCCAACCAGATCGACCCGGTAGCGATCGCGCAAAAGATTCACGACCATAGCCCCCTGACTTCATCGCGGTTCAAGGCCAGCCATTGCAAGGCAATGATGCTTGCCGCATTGATGATTAGCCCATCGCGTACGGCCTGCAAGGCATCCTCGAATGCCCAGACCTTCACGCGAATATCTTCGCCCTCTTCCTCCAGACCGTGCAGACCGCCCGCCCCAGCACTGTCGCAACGCCCCAGATACAGATGCACGTATTCGTCGCTGCCGCCCGGTGACGGGAAATATTTGGTCATCGGCCACAGCGCACTGAACACAAGCCCAGCTTCCTCCTGCGCTTCGCGGTGCGCAACTTCTTCCGGTTGTTCATCCTTGTCGATCAGACCAGCGACCAGTTCCACCAGCCAGGGGTTCTCGGTTTTACCCATCGCGCCGACCCTGAACTGCTCGATCAGCACCACTTCATCGCGCTGCGGGTCGTACGGCAGGACGCAGACCGCATCATGGCGCACGAACAGCTCGCGGCTGATTTCCCTGCCCATGCCGCCGGTAAAGAGTTCGTGACGCAAATGCACCCGATCAAGCCGGTAAAATCCCTGGAAACAATGTTCGCGCCGGGTAATCTCGACGGCTGTCGGAACAGCGTTATTGGTGTCAGTCATGAAATCCCTCGTTACCCGACCTTACAACTTCGGGTCATCCTAACGCGCACATCGCTGTGGCGCAGCCCCCATAGATGAAATCCCCCCGGGCGGCAACGATAGGCGGCCAGCGGTGGAATCGATAGTATTTAGCTTAGTGGCGAACTGAAGGCGTCGCCGACAGTCGAAGCACGATAACTTTCGTCTTACCCTCAAGGATCTCCATGTCGCTACTGAAACTTGCCTCCGTGGCTTTCCTCGCTCTGACGATGGGCGCCTGTCAAAGCCTGTTCCAGCCCAGCATGCAAGCGCCGCTCGAGGTCAAGCGCGATGCCTGGGAACATACCAAGCCCGGTTGTTCGACGGCTGACTGCCCCTTGGTGAACATCGACACCGTGCACTTTCCCGACGAGCCCGCGCTGGATGCAATCGTCGAACGCCGCCTGCTGCAGCTGACCGTCAATTCGCCAGGCGACCAGCCGCCCGCCTCACTCAAGGCCTACGAAGATCAATTCATGGCGCAAGCCGACAGCCGTCACAGCAGCTACCTGCAAGCCAAGGTACGCGAGCAGCATGACGGGCTGGTGATCATCGAATTGTCCAGCTACCTGGACACCGGTGGTGCCCATGGCAATCCGGGGCGCGGCTTCATCAACTATTCGCGTCAGCAGCACAAGGTGTTGACCCTGAACGACATGCTGGTGCCTGGCCAGGAAGCGGCGTTCTGGCAGACCGCGCAACTGGCTCACAAAGCCTGGCTGGCCAGCGTCAAGATGGACCAGGACGCAGAGTTCGTTAAAACCTGGCCCTTCCAGCAAACCCCGAATATCGCCCTGACCTATGGCGCGGTGATCCTCAAGTACAACGTTTACACCATCGCGCCCTACTCCATGGGCCACGTTGAACTGAAGATTCCTTACCCGCGCCTGAACGGCATTCTCAAGCCGGAACTCTTTCCTGGCCGCGGTTGAAGGCCCGCCCTAACAGGTATTGCAGCAACCCTGCCAGAATCAGCGATGGCAGGGTTGCCCCCACATCAGGATAGAGGTTGGCCAGCAAATGGTAGGTGCTGACGCCGCCCAGCCAGGCCAATAGCGCCGTCCCGTGCAAGGCCCGGACCACACCCTCGGCGCTGCGGCGACGCAGGATGAAGTGATCGACCAGCACGACGCCGAACAGCGGCGCGAACACCGAACCAATCAGCAGCAGGAAGTTCTGGTATTGCGCCAGCGGTGCCAGGCAGGCGATCAGCGTGCAGATGACGCCAATGGCCAGGGCCAGGTGTTCGACCTTCAAGCGCGAAAGCAGACTGCTGGAGACCGCCGCCGAGTGAATATCGGCGAAAGCGTTTTCCGACTCATCGAGCAGAATCAGCAGCAGCGGGAGTCCCAGGCCGGCACCGGCCAGCGCCAGCAGCAGGGCATTGACTTCACCACTCGGCGCGAAGGCCAGGGTGTAGGCCACGCCCAGGCTCATCAACCAGAAGTTACCGATGAAAAAGCCCACGGCCGTCCCACCGAAGACACTTTTGGCGCGGCGGCCGAAGCGCGAATAGTCGGCGATCAGCGGCAACCAGGACAATGGCATGGCGATAGCGATGTCGAAACCGACGGCGAACGACATCGAGCCATCGCCCGCTTGCGCCCACAATGCAGCCAGGTCGGCCTTGGCGAACAGGTTCCAGGTCAGCCACAGGCAGGCCGCGAGCAACAGCCAGATACCCCATTTGCGCAGGATCCGGCGCACGAAGGTCAGTGGCCCGCTGACCGCCAGCAGGGTCGCCAGGGCGCCGAAAAACAGCGTCCAGAGCAATGGATTGGCCCACAGGCTACCCTCGGTGAACGCACGGGCACCCAACAGGCTGGCGGCGTCGCGCATCACGATTATTTCGAACGAACCCCAGCCGATCAGCTGCAGCAGGTTCAGCACGGCCGGCAATGCCGCACCATGCTTGCCCAGGCTGAGCTTGAGCGCGGCCATGGACGACAGGCCGGTATCGCTGCCGATCACGCCGACCGAGGCCAGTAATAGCACGCCTACCGCCGTGCCAAGAAAAATGGCCAGCAAGGACCCCGACAGGCCCAGGCCGGGCGCCAGCAAGGCACCGGTCTGCAGCACCATCAGGCCGATGCCGAGGGAGAACCACAGGGAAAACAGATCGCGCGCGCCGAAGACACGTTGGGTCAAAGGCACGGCGAGGTCGGGGGAGTAAGTGCCGGGTGTGCTCACGGGGTGTATCTCTAGAGAGTGGCATTTTTGTTGCCTTTCGGACGTCATCGCGGGCAAGCCCGCTCCCACAGAGGAAATATTCACCCCTGTGGGAGCGGGCTTGCCCGCGATAGCGTCCGTACAGACAACCCAGGTATCAGCTCAAAACATCAAACCTTCTTGTACAACTGGCTGCCTTCCTGGCGGAACCGCTCGGCCTGCTCGCGCATGCCATCCTCGACGTCCACATCCACTGCGTCGATACGCTGGTTGGCCGCGTACTCACGCACTTCCTGGGTGATTTTCATCGAGCAGAACTTCGGCCCGCACATGGAGCAGAAGTGCGCGACCTTGGCCGAGTCCTTCGGCAGGGTTTCATCGTGGTAAGAGCGCGCGGTATCCGGATCCAGGCCGAGGTTGAACTGGTCTTCCCAGCGGAACTCGAAGCGCGCCTTGCTCAAGGCATTGTCGCGAATCTGCGCGCCGGGGTGGCCTTTGGCCAGGTCGGCGGCATGGGCAGCGATCTTGTAGGTGATGATACCCGTCTTGACGTCATCCTTGCTCGGCAAGCCCAAGTGTTCCTTGGGCGTCACATAGCAGAGCATGGCGCAACCGAACCAGCCGATCATCGCCGCACCGATGCCCGAGGTGATGTGGTCATAGCCTGGCGCGATGTCGGTGGTCAGTGGGCCGAGGGTGTAGAACGGCGCCTCGTCGCAGCACTCGAGCTGCTTGTCCATGTTCTCCTTGATCAGCTGCATCGGCACATGGCCCGGGCCTTCGATCATGCACTGCACGTCGTGTTTCCAGGCGATCTTGGTCAGCTCGCCAAGGGTTTCCAGCTCACCGAACTGCGCTTCGTCGTTGGCATCGGCAATCGAGCCCGGACGCAGGCCGTCGCCGAGCGAGAAGCTGACGTCGTAGGCCTTCATGATTTCGCAGATATCTTCGAAATGGGTGTAGAGGAAGTTTTCCTTGTGGTGTGCCAGGCACCACTTGGCCATGATCGAACCGCCACGACTGACGATCCCGGTCACGCGTTTGGCGGTCATCGGCACGTAGCGCAGCAACACGCCGGCATGAATGGTGAAGTAGTCCACGCCCTGCTCGGCCTGCTCGATCAGGGTGTCGCGGAACAGCTCCCAGGTCAGGTCTTCGGCCACGCCATTGACCTTTTCCAGCGCCTGGTAGATCGGCACGGTACCGATCGGCACCGGCGAGTTGCGGATGATCCACTCGCGGGTTTCGTGAATGTGCTTGCCGGTGGACAGGTCCATGACCGTGTCCGAACCCCAGCGAATGCCCCAGGTCAGCTTGGCCACTTCTTCTTCGATCGAAGAGCCCAGCGCGCTGTTGCCGATGTTGCCGTTGATCTTCACCAGGAAGTTACGGCCGATGATCATCGGCTCGAGTTCGGTGTGGTTGATGTTGGCTGGAATGATCGCGCGGCCGCGGGCGATTTCCTCGCGAACGAACTCGGCAGTGATCTCCTTGGGGATGCTCGCACCGAAGCTGTGACCGGCGTGCTGCTGCTTGAGCAGGCCCGCCGCACGCGCTTCCTGCAGCTTCATGTTTTCACGGATGGCAACGTATTCCATCTCGGCGGTGATGATGCCCTTGCGCGCATAGTGCATCTGGCTGACGTTGGCGCCGGCCTTGGCCCGCCGCGGGTTGTTCACATGAGCGAAGCGCAGTGCGGTGAGCTCGGCATCGTTCAGGCGCTGCTGGCCGAAGTTGGAGCTCAGGCCGCTCAGGCGCTCGGTGTCGCCACGGTCATCGATCCAGGCCGAGCGCACATCGCCCAGGCCCTTGCGGACGTCGATCTGCACGTTAGGATCGGTGTAGGGGCCCGAGGTGTCATAGACCAGTACCGGTGCGTTGATTTCGCCGCCGAAGTCGGTGGGGGTCACGTCCAGGCTGATTTCGCGCATGGGTACGCGAATGTCGGGGCGCGAGCCCTGCACGTAGATTTTTTGCGAACGGGTAAAAGGCTGCACAGACTGTTGGTCGACTTTGGCCGACTCACTCAGGTTGGCAATATTTTTTTCTTGTTTACTCATCACAGGCTCTCCAGACGGCATCCAGGCGGTGGAATGTCGGAGCGAACCTGAAAGGCACGGACGCACCATATATGGTGCTGTGCTGAGTCTCGGCGATGCCTGTTCAACCTGTGTGAATGGCTGAAACGACAATCCCGGACCAAGCACAAGAGGACTCGCCGGGAGGACGAGAAATCTTGTTCCCTACGCAGGCGCTAACCTGATCAGGTTCAACGGGATCCGGAATTATCCGATCTCAGCCTCAACGCAAGGCACCCCGACAAGAACGCGCCCAGTCTAGACAGAACTTGCGCATAACGCCAACCCCCTGTCATCAGGTTCGATAAATGGCGTAAATGGTGGATTGTTGCCGGATGCCGCGACAACTACACTCGCAGGGCTGGCGGAGCCAAGTGGCTCTGAAAATGGCAGACGAATTTTCGCCATTGGTATTTTCCACACTCCAAGGATCGCCTTATGCTGCGCAAACTTTCACTGGCCCTCGCCGTGTCTTGTGCTTCCAACGGATTGGTCTGGGCAGTAGAAGCGCCCTTATCCAATAAGACCGACCTGGTCAGCGTCTACCAGGAGGCCGTCAACAATAACTCCGACCTGGCCGCAGCCCAATCCGGCTATGCCGCCCAGAAAGAAATCGTGCCCCAGGCCCGTGCTGGCCTGCTGCCGAACCTGTCGGGTGGTGCCAATGCACTCAATACCCGCACTGAATTCGACGATCCCTCGATAACCGCCAAACGCAGTGGCATGTCCTGGCAGGCGACGTTGGCCCAGCCAGTTTTCCATGCCGAACGCTGGTTCCAGTTGCAGGCTGCAGAAGCGGTCAATGAACAGGCGGCCCTGCAACTTTCGGCGACCGAGCAGAACGTGATTCTGCAGAGCGCGGAAAACTACTTTTCCGTATTGCGCGCCCAGGATGGCCTGGCTGCGAGCAAGGCCGAAGAAGCCGCGTTCAAGCGCCAACTGGATCAATCCAACGAACGTTTCGACGTAGGCCTGTCGGACAAGACCGACGTGCTGCAATCACAGGCCAGCTATGACACCGCCCGGGCCAACCGGATCACGTCCCAGCGTCAGGTCGACGATGCCTTCGAGGCCCTGATCACCTTCACCAACCGTCAGTACATCTCGATCCAGGGCATGTCCCATACATTGCCCGTAGTGACCCCGACTCCGAATGACGCCAAGGCCTGGGTCGACACCGCCACCCAGCAGAACCTGAACCTGTTGGCGACCAATTACGCGGTCAGCGCTGCCGAAGAGACCCTGCGTCAACGCAAGGCTGGCCATGCGCCTACTGTCGATGCAGTGGCCCAGTACCAGAAAGGTGACAATGACAATCTCGGGTTCAGCAACCCGGCCGCGAATGTGCATGGTGACATCGCGCAAACCAGTATCGGCCTGCAGTTGAACATTCCGATCTACAGCGGCGGATTGACCAGCTCACAGGTGCGCCAGGCGTACCAGCAACTCAACCAGACCGAGCAACAGCGCGAAAGCCTGCGTCGCCAGGTGGTGGAAAACACCCGCGATCTGCACCGCGCGGTCAACACCGACGTCGAACAGGTGAAAGCGCGCAAACAGTCGATCATTTCCAACCAGAGCGCTCTGGAAGCCACCGAGATCGGCTACCAGGTGGGTACCCGCAACATCGTCGACGTACTCGATGCCCAGCGCTCGCTCTATACCTCGGTACGCGACTACAACAACGCTCGCTACGACTACATCCTCGACAACCTGCGACTCAAGCAAGCGGCCGGGACCCTGAACCCTTCGGACCTGCAGGCCCTGCTCCCCTACCTGAAGCCGGACTACAACCCGGACAAGGACTTCCTGCCGCCGGACCTGGCCAAGGCGGCAGCGGCGCAGTTGAATTCCAGACCCAACAATGCCAAGCCTGACAATGCCAGACCCAATGGCTCCAATCCCGATACCTATCCCGACTATTGAGCCCGGCCGAGCAATCGCCCCAGGCCATCCAGCAGGCGCCGCAAGGCGCCTTGATTGGCACGCATCACCGCCACCCCCGCCGCGCCCATCTTGCGGGCATCTTGCGGCAACTCGAACAGCCGCTGTACCGCCACGGCCAGACCGGCCGCATCCTCGACTTCCTGCAGCGCCCCCGCCTCACGCAACATCGCGGCGATTTCAAGGAAGTTGAACAGGTGTGGTCCGCTCAGGACAGGCTTCGACAAGGCAGCGGGCTCCAGAAGGTTATGCCCGCCATTGGCGACCAGGCTGCCGCCGACGAAGGCGCTATCTGCCAGCGCATATAGAAACAGCAACTCGCCCATGGTGTCGCCAAGCAGGACTTGAGTCTGTGCAGCGACCGCCTGGCCGCTGGAGCGGCGCACGGTCGCGAAACCTTGTTGCTGGCACAGATCGAAAACCCCATTGAAGCGCTCGGGATGACGCGGCACCAGGATCAACAGGGTATCCGGGTGGCTGGCCAATAATTGCCGATGCGCCGCCAATATCACCTCATCCTCGCCTTCGTGGGTACTGGCAGCGATCCATACCGGACGCTTGCTGGCCTGCCACTGCTCGCGCAGGTCCGCGGCGCGCTCGAGCAACTGTGTATCGATGGTCAGGTCGAACTTGATCGAACCGGTCACTTCAACACATTCAGGACGCGCCCCGAGCTGGCGAAACCGCTCGGCTTCGGCTTCGGTCTGGACGGCGATGAAACTCATTTCCTCAAGCATCGGCCGGGTCAGACCGGCAAAACGCGCATAGCCGCGCGCCGAGCGCTCGGACAGGCGCGCATTGGCCAGGGCCACCGGTATGCCGCGCAGGGCGCATTGATGGATATGGTTGGGCCACAATTCGGTTTCCATGATCACCGCCAGTTTCGGCTGGATCCGCTCAAGAAAACGCGAAGCCGCCCACGGCAAGTCATAGGGCAGATAGCAGTGTTGAATGCGGCTTTCACCGGCGAACAACGCCTTGATGCGCTCTGAACCGGTCGGTGTCATGCAGGTGACGGTAATCGGCAAATCAGGGTAGCGCTCGAGCAAGGCCCGGATCATCGGTGCGGCTGCGATGCTTTCGCCGACCGATACGGCATGCACCCAGATGCCGCCGGTACGCAGGGCTGGCAAGCCAAAGGCGAAGCGTTCGCCAATGCGCCGGGCATAGGCCGGTGCCTTGCGTGAGCGCAGGTACAGACGTAGCGCCACCAGAGGCAAGCCGAGATGAAACAAGAAGGTATAAAGGGATCTATTCATGGCGCCGAAGTGTACTAGCCAATGGCTCGCAAGTGCAGTGCAAAGCGCTCGGCAAGCCAGAGCGCGGCGGGGCCCAGCGGTTCGTCTCGGCGACAGACCAGCTCCACTACCAGCGCCGGGGGCGTCCATTCACTGGCAAGCTCCACCATTTGGCCCTGGTAGGCGGGGTATTGCACCACATGCCGAGGCAGCCAGGCCCAGCCAAGGCCTCGCATCAACAGCTCAGCCATGACGTAGAAGCTGTCGGCGCGCCAGATTTGCGGACTGATCGGTTCACCACCGGGGTAACCACTCTGCTGTGGAGCAATCAGCAACTGGCGGTGGCGCGCCAATTGCTGGCGGCTGACATAGGCTTGCGTCGCCAGGGGGTGGTTGACCGCACATACAGTGACCATCTCGACACTGCCCAGGGCCTGGCGCTCCAGCGCCGACGGCATCTGCTCGTGGTGAAACAGCAGGCCAAGGTCTGCACGGCGTTCGACCAACTTGCGCGCCACATCACCCTGTGCACCGCTGGACAGCTGGACTTCGACCAACGGGTAACGCTCGGCCAGCTCATCCAGGCTGTCGAGCACCGGCTGATAGGGCATGGCTTCATCCTGGGCGACCCGCAACTGCGCCTCCTGCCCGCGCATCAGCGCCAAGGCACGGCCGTCCAGGCGCTCGCATTGACGCATCAGCTCCCTCGCCTCTTCGAGCAACACGCTGCCCGCTTCGGTCAGGCGCGGCTGACGCCCGCTGCTGCGCTCGAACAGTGTCACGCCCAGATCAGCCTCCAGCATAGCGATTGCGTTGCTGATAGCCGACTGCGCCTTGTGCTGCTTGCGCGCCACAGCCGAAAACGAGCGCTGTTCCGCCACGTCGACGAATAAACGGATCTGCTCGAGATTCCATTGTTCGCTCATCTCAACCTATCTCCATATCAGATAGGTAATGACTTTACCCCATCTGAGCAACCTCTAGAATGCCAGTCACATCAGAGGAGATTACGACATGACTGCCTACTACTACCTGGCCATTGCCATCTGCGCGGAAGTGATCGCCACCGTTTCCATGAAAGCCGTCAAAGGCGTCAGTACGCCGCTGCCGCTGATTCTGGTGATCGCGGGCTATGCCCTGGCATTCTGGATGCTGACACTGGTGGTGCGCAGCATTCCGGTTGGGGTGGCGTATGCGGTCTGGGCCGGCATGGGCATTGTCATGGTCAGCGTGGCCGCCTTGTTCATCTACGGGCAGAAGCTCGATGTACCAGCCATGGCAGGCATGGCCCTGATCGTCCTCGGCGTGGTGGTCATCCAGTTGTTCTCGAAAACCGCCGGACATTGATCTGACGCATCAGGCTGTATACTGCGCTCCTGTCCCAGCCTGTGAGGTCGATTCATGCCATCCGTTATTTCCACCGACATATTGATTGTCGGCGCAGGGGTTGCCGGCCTCTGGCTCAATGCCCGTCTGCGCCGGCTGGGTTATTCGACGGTCCTGGTGGAAAGCGCAAGCCTTGGCGGGGGGCAGAGCCTCAAGTCTCAGGGCATCATTCACGGCGGCGCCAAGTATGCGCTGCATGGCGCCCTCACCGGCGCCTCCGAGGCGATTGCCGACATGCCCCGTCGCTGGCGTGAAGCGCTGGCGGGCAATGGAGAGCTGGACTTGTCGGGGGTACGCTTGCTTTCCGAAGCCCATTACTTGTGGTCACCGGGCACGTTGGCCGGCAACCTGACCAGCTTTTTCGCCAGCAAAGCCGTGCGCGGCCGTGTCGATCAGGTCAAGGGGCAGGACCTGCCACCGGCGCTGCAGGACCGGGCATTCAAGGGCAAGGTCTACCGCTTGGCCGAACTGGTGATCGATGTCCCCAGCCTGGTCGAACGCCTGGCGGAACTCGCCGGCGACAGCCTGCTGGCAGGCCAACGAATCCAACCCCTGAAAGAAGGCGAAACGCTGGTCGGGCTGCGCGTGGACGATCGCGAAATCCGCGCCCAGCGCATTGTGCTGAGTGCCGGCGCTGGCAACGCCGAACTGCTGGAAGCCTTGGGCCTGAACCAGCCGGCCATGCAAAGACGCCCTCTGCACATGGTGCTGGCCAAGGGGCCGAGCCTCAAACCCCTCTATGCTCACTGCCTGGGCGGCGGGCCGAAGCCGCGCGTAACCGTTACCACTCACCCGGCCGCCGATGGCCAGTGGGTCTGGTACCTGGGTGGGGACCTGGCCGAGGCCGAAGGGGTCGCGCGCGAACCTGAAGCGCAAATCGCGGCGGCGCGGAAAGAAATCTCCAATCTGTTGCCCTGGATCGATCTCAGTCAGGTGCGCTGGGCGACCCTGCGCGTCGATCGCGCCGAACCTGCACAATCCGGGCTCGTGCGGCCTGACAACGCCTTCCTGGCCGAACAACAGTCATTGATGGTCGGCTGGCCAACCAAACTGGCCCTGGCCCCGGACTTCGCCGACCGCGTGCTGGGCGCCCTGGAACGTGACGGGATCAAGCCCGGCAACCTGCCGGCCCTGCCAGAGCTGCCTAAACCACCGCTCGCCCAACCTGTCTGGGAGCAACTGCTGCCATGACCCTGCCGACCCTGCACGATCTGCACCGCCCCTTGGGCAGCACCGGCCTGAGCGTTTCTCCGCTCGGGCTGGGCACGGTCAAACTGGGCCGCGACCAAGGCGTCAAATACCCCAATGGTTTCACCATCCCCGATGACCAGCAGGCACGCCTGCTGCTCGATCAGGCGCGCGGACTGGGCATCAACCTGATCGATACCGCCCCGGCCTACGGACGCAGCGAAGAGCGTCTCGGCCCGCTGCTGCGCGGCCAACGCACAGACTGGGTGATTGTCAGCAAGGTGGGCGAGGAGTTCGAGAATGGCCTTTCGCATTTCGATTTCAGCACGCAGCACACCCGTCTCTCCGTGGAACGCAGCCTGAAGCGACTGGAAACCGACTTCATCGACCTGGTGCTCGTCCACTCCGACGGCAATGACCTGAGTATTCTGAACGACTGCGGTGTCTACGAAACGCTTGCCGAACTCAAGCGCGAAGGCAAGATCCGCGGCTACGGCTTTTCCGGAAAAACCGTCGAAGGTGGTCTCAAGGCACTTGAGCAAGGCGATTGCGCCATGGTCACCTACAATCTGAACGAGCAAAGCGAAAAACCCGTCATCGATTACGCCGCCACCCATGGCAAAGCCATTCTGGTCAAGAAAGCCCTGGCCAGTGGGCATGTGTGCCTGAGTCCCGGCGTCGATCCTGTGCGGGCAAGCTTTGAATTGCTGTTTGGCCATCCGGGCATTGCCAGTGCGATCATCGGGACCATCAATCCCGTGCACCTGGCCCATAACGTGGCCACTGCCGCTGCCGTACTACGCCAGCGTTAGTGCCGCTTCACGCGGCCGACCCCAACACAAAGGAGCCGACATGCCGCGAACCCTGATCAGAAAGAATCCCGGCAATTTCAAGACCCTGCCGTTGCATGTCGAAGCGACTCCCGATGGATTGAGCTACCACAGTATCGGGATGCCGCTGAACTTCGCCCAGACCCTGCAACGGCGCAAACAGATTCAGATCGGCGACAGCGAGCGCTTCAGCGTGGAGCTGGCCAACCTCGGCGTGTCCGTGCGCCTGACCCTGAACTGGCAGAACCGGGACTACTGGGTATTGGTCCGCCAGCGCCGCCAGGACCGGGGCGATGTGGTGCTCAAGCTGATATCGGGGTATGTGCCGGCCCATGAACTGACACTGCCTCTGCATACAGCCATTCAGGAAGTCGCCGAAGAATGCCTGCTGGAAACTCCCGAAGGCTGGCTGGGTGGGCGCTTCAACGAAACCTGGCTACCGGCGCCCTATGCCGGCGCCCTGCACTACCGCGATGCCATGCCGTTCAGCCTTACGCCGCTTTCCGGCGCCGCGAGACCCGTACGCTGCGGCAGCATGCACTTGATCGAGCGGCCACGGGCTTATGTTCATTTGCCAACCGCCTCCTTGCAGTTGATCTACGACTTGCGCCTGCATGTCCCCAGGGAAGCCAAGTCCCTGAGCCTGTTCCATGTCGATGAACGCCTGGAAAAAGACCAGTTGGTCGCGCGCCTGAACCGCAACAGCCCTGACTTGTACCTGATGCCGCTCAATGAAGGCCATCCCCGTCCCGAGCTGTACACCTTGACCCGTGATCAACTGCAGCCGGCCAGCACCCGCGGCCTCTACCTCGCCGAGAGTTTCGCAAGGCAGGAAGGCTGGCTGGTGAAGGAAGAAAGAATTCGCTGGAAGGATTGGCTCAGGCAACAAGGCCTGAGCGAACCGCAAAGGCCGCGCTCAGGCTTGCAACACTTGACTGGAAAGGCTCGACAGCTGATGCAGATAGCGCGCGGCAGCCTGAACAAATAACCCGCACTTCAGTTCTTGCGGATCTTCTCGACAATGGCGGTGGTGGAGCTGTTTTCCACCAGCCCCAGCACCTTCACCACCCCGCCATAAGCCTTGACGATATCGGCGCCGACCACCTGCTCGACGCCATAGTCGCCGCCCTTGACCAACACATCGGGCTTGACCTGGCTGAGCAGATTCGAAGGGGTGTCCTCAGGGAAGCTGATGACCCAATCCACCGCGCCCAGTCCGGCCAGGACCGCCATGCGCCGATCAACGCTGTTGATCGGCCGCCCCGGACCTTTCAAGCGGCTGACCGAGGCATCGTCATTGACGGCAACGATCAATCGATCCCCCTGGGCACGGGCCTGCTCCAGGTAAGTCACATGACCGGCATGCAAAATATCGAAGCAGCCATTGGTGAAGACGATTTTTTCTTTGTGCGCACGCGCATCGTCGATGGCCAGTAACAGTTGATCCAGGCTCAGCACACCACGCTCGGAGCCCTCTGCGCGCTGAATGGCGCGACGCAGCTCCGGTGCGCTGATGGCTGCGGTACCGAGCTTGCCGACCACGATACCGGCGGCCAGGTTGGCCAGCCCCACGGCATGGGGCAATTCCTCGCCTGCCGCGATTGCCGCCGCCAGGGTAGAAATAACCGTATCGCCCGCACCGGTCACATCGAAAACTTCACGGGCCCGGGCCGGCAGGTGCAATGCCGGATGATCCGGCCGCAGCAGGGTCATGCCGTGCTCACCCCGCGTCACCAGCAAGGCGCCAAGCTCCAGCTCGTGCATCAGCTGTGCGCCCTTGGCAACCAGATCCGCCTCATCGGCACAGCGGCCCACGATGGTTTCGAACTCACTGAGGTTTGGCGTAATCAGGCTGGCGCCACGGTAAATCGAGAAATCCTTACCCTTGGGATCCGCCAACACCGGGATGCCCCTGGCCCGCGCAGCCTGGATCAGGCTTTGGTGGTTTCTCAATGCACCTTTGCCATAGTCCGACAACACCAGGACCTTGACGCCGTCGAGCAAGGTGTCAACCTCAGCCCCCAGCGACAATGCATCCGTGGCGAAGGGCTCTTCAAAATCGATACGCAGCAATTGCTGGTGACGGCTCATCACCCGCAGTTTGACGATGGTCGGTTGATGGGCGATACGCTGGAAAACAGCACGCACGCCGGCAGCCTTCAGGCTGTTGGCCAGACTTTCGGCAGCCTCGTCCTGGCCTGTGACACCCACCAGGGAAGCGGGCGCACCTAGCGCGGCAATGTTCAAGGCAACGTTAGCCGCACCGCCCGGACGGTCCTCGATCTGCTCGACCCTGACCACCGGCACCGGGGCTTCAGGCGAGATTCGTGAGGTACCGCCATGCCAATAGCGGTCGAGCATGACATCGCCGACCACCAACACTGGGGCTTGATCGAATCGCGGCATGGACAACTTCATGGAGCAACCCACATACAAAATGAAAAGGGGGCGATATTAGCACAGGCTTGGTGCTGCCTTGAGCGATTGCCGTGCCATCATCGCAGGCGATTGGATTAAAGCAGCGATTTGGCATCGAGGCGAGCCAGTCGCCCCGATGCCCTGTTTCAGGTGATGTCCGCTTTGGCAGGCTCGTCCAGCCCCATGGCGTGCAACCTGGCGTAAAAACCATTTTGCGCCAGCAGTTGGGCATGGGTGCCACGCTCGACGATACGGCCCTGATCCATTACCAGAATCAGGTCGGCTTTTTCGATGGTCGACAGGCGGTGAGCAATAACCAGGGTGGTCCGGCCTTTCATGACCTGGTCGAGTGCTGCCTGGATATGCCGCTCGGACTCGGTATCAAGTGCCGAAGTGGCTTCGTCGAGAATCAGCAGCGGTGCGTTTTTTAGCAGGGCTCGCGCGATTGCCAGGCGCTGGCGCTGGCCGCCGGAAAGCAGCACGCCGTTTTCTCCGACCTGGGTATCGAACCCCTCGGGCAGCTGATCGACGAAGTCCTTGGCATAGGCATCTGCCGCGGCGGCTTCGATCTGCTCACGAGGAGCACCTGCCAGGTCACCATAGGCGATGTTGTTGGCCACGGTGTCGTTGAACAGCGTGACATGCTGAGTCACCTGGGCGATATGCCGACGCAGGTTACGCAGGCGATATTCTTCGGTATCGACGCCATCGAGCAGGATCTGCCCCTGCTCATGGTGGTAGAAGCGCGGTATGAGGCTGGCCAGGGTTGACTTGCCACTGCCCGAACGCCCAACCAGGGCAATCATCTGGCCAGGCATCGCGGTAAAGCTGATATCGCTGAGCACCTCACGGTCCGTGCCCGGGTAGGTAAAGCTGAGATTACGTACATCCAGCTGCCCGCTGACGCGATCACGCTCGACCGTGCCCAGATCCACTTCAGGCTCGACGTCCAGTTGTTCGAAAATGCTTTCAGCACCGGCAACGCCTTTCTGGATGGTCGAGCTGACTTCCGATAGCTGACGAATCGGCTTGGGCAAAAGACCGGCGGCGGTAATGTACGCAACCAGGTCACCGGCGCTCGCATCGCCGCGCAGAAAGAGCACCAGGAACATCAATGCAGCCATGGCGGTGTAGATCACCAGCTGCAGCATGGGTGTATAAATCGCACCGGTCTTGGTCATGCGCAATTGCTTGTCGGTGTTGCTCTGGCTGGCGTTGGCGAAACGCTCCTGCTCGTAACGTTCACCGCCGAAGCTGCGCACCACTCGGTAACCCTGAATGGTTTCCGACGCCACGTGGGTCACATCACCCATCGCGACCTGAATCTTCTTGCTCTGTTTGCGAAACTTCTTGCTGGATTTACCGACCATCATGGCAATCAACGGCAGAATCGCCAGCATGACCAGCGTCAGCTTCCAGTTCATCCAGATGAGATAGCCGAACAGGAACACCACGGTCAGCCCTTCTCGGATCACCACTTTGATCGCATCCGTGGCAGCACCGGTGACCATGGTCACATTGAAGGTGATACGTGATATCAAGTGGCCAGAATTGTGGGTATCGAAGTAGCGATTGGGCAAGACCAGGAGTTTGTTGAATAACTCGAGGCGCAAGTCATGCACCAGCCCCAGCGATACTTTGGCCAGAAAATAGTTACCCAAGTATGAACCCAGCCCCTGCCATGCAGCGATCAGCACGATCAACATCGGCACGGCTTGCAGCAATTGCAGATCACGCAGATAGGGCACATTGGGGAACAGAGCCGCCTCGGGGTTGCTCAAGCCGTCAACGAAGTACTTGAGGATGCCAGCCAGCATTGGCTGTGTAGATGCGAAGATCACGAAACCAACGATACTGAGCAGGAAGATGCCCACATAAGGCTTCACGTAGTTCAGCAGTCGGAAATAGATTTTCAGGCTGGAGGATTCGCGGTTCGCTGGCGTGTTCATGGGCATCGATACGATAAAAAGAGCCGAAATACTAGCACAACCCAGGAGCATTGGGCCTTAGGTCACCAGCTGAGGTATCATGGCCGCCATTTTCGAAGGAGGCCGCATGCGCGCACTCGCTTACTCTGACTACCAAGCCTTACGCAGAGATGCCGAGGTCATAGAAGCTGACTTCTTCGGAGACAAGGTTTTACGCCTTGCAGACGGCAATTTCATGAAGCTGTTTCGGCGCAAGAGACTGATTTCGTCGGCAGCGTTTTTTCCCTATGCCAAACGCTTCGCCCGCAATGCACTGGCGCTCAAGAAGAGCGGAATTCCTTGTCCTGAGGTTCTGGCAACCTATCGAATTGCCGATATTGCTCGCGACGTTGTGCACTACCAACCGCTGCCCGGCCAGACACTCCGCCAGCTCATTGCCGACCCCGCACAATTCAATGATGCAGCCTTGACCGGGAAGTTCGGACGGTTTGTCGCGCAGCTGCACAATCTGGGCATTTATTTCCGTTCATTGCACTTAGGCAACGTGATCATGACCCCAGACAATGAGCTGGGGCTGATCGATATCGCGGACATGCGTATCCTCCGCCGGCCATTGCGCAAGAACCTGTGCCTGCGTAACTTTCAACACATGCGTCGTTACAAAAATGACCAGGCGTGGTTATTTCAAGACCAAGGAAAGCTGTTCTTCGATAGCTACATTGAATACAGCAACCGCGACTGGAAACTCCAGGCCCTCACAGAAGGCCTGATGCTGGTCAGCTAACTACTTGGAGTAATACCGGGCGTTTGCGACTTGTCCGTGCACAGTGCCAACACGAATGGAATCCAGACTACCATCCACATCGCGCGTGCACCTCCAAACAGGATAAACACGTCGAATTGAATCGAGACTGTAGCAAATACCCAGACCATCAAGATGGACATGCCCAGAGTTTCCACCCGACACCGCCAGAGGTGGAAGCCGAGCCAGAACCACAAGAACAGCCAGACTGCAGTGAATACCACGCCATACTGTACCGCTGTATCCAGAACGAAGTTGTGACAATGGCCAAACGCCTGCTCCCCTGCAGTAACTTCGTAGTCACTACCGAACCCGATACCCCGCCATGGATGTTGCTGCACAAGATCCCATGCGCCACGAATCAACGACAGTCGCTCGGAATCGCCACGCTGTAACAATGATGGATTGATCATCAATAGCGCCACAACAGACATGAGGATGCTCAGGGCGATCGCCCTGTAAAACCGCCCACCCCCCACAAGAACGATCGACCCGGCCACGACAGCCAAGGCCAACATCGCACCACGACTACCGGTCAGCACAACAAAGGCAATGGAGCAAGCCTGGAGCAAAGCCCAAACGACACGCGCACCGTTATGCCTTGGCCACCAGGAACAACTCAGCACGACAAGAAAGGCAATGGTGTATCCAGAAGGGTTCGGGTTATCCATGAACCCGCCGAATCCATACATTCGATCAATTTCGCGGAATGGATAAGCAATCAATGCAGCCAGTGAATAGAGGCCCGCGAGCGCACCAAACATAATCAACATGGTCTGGAGTTGACGCCTGAACACTCGTCCCCAGACGATCCATCCCAGCAGCACCAGCAAGAAGAACAACTCGCGCTTGATGAGCGTCAGATATCGATCAACGCCAATACTCCATGCAAGCGACCCTAGCGACCATGCAAAAATAAGAAAAAACAGCCACAACTCCTTACGCGCCAGCACGGCTTCGCGGAAGCTCTGAAATTGCCGAATCACAAGGTAAAGGCAAGGCAGGTAAACAAACACGATCAACAGACGATCGTAAAATTTCAACGTCGGGGTAAGCATCACTCCAGCGACGCTCCAGAACAAGCCAAACCCCAACAACAATCCAGCAATACCAAAACGATCACGGATTGATCGCAATTGCGCTTGCCCTTCGGCAATGCCCCACATCCAAAAGCGATGCTGCTGGAACAACTGATTCACTTGACACCTTTGGGCTTGCTAAATTTTAAAATGAAACGCCTGAACCGCTTCCACATCAATCGATTCCAGCGATGGACTGGAACACTTGCAAATAGAGTGCAAGCGAACTTTTTGTCCATGACAACCGATTCTTTCAGCGCTTTATTGATAATCGCCAGTCTTGCAGCCTCATAGGCTGGATTTCTTCTATATTCTTCGATGACCTGCATATCGTAAGTCAGCTGACTTTTATATGCTGTTTTGGAAATATTGGTATCGTGGCGACGATAGAGGGTCACCCAGTCCGGCAGGATGTCCACCTTGTAATCGAGTTCAGCGATTTTCAGCGTCATCTGAAAATCCTGGACCTTGATCGACGGGTCGTACCCCCCCACCCTGTCGATGGCCTCACGCCGGTACATGGCTACCGGCGCACCCACGGCGTAAGCTTCTGCAAGCAACCGATCGAAGCTCCAACGCTTGACCACTCCGCCATCCGGATCCTCGTGTTTGATCGGCTTGCCATTGGAATCGATGTAGATAACCCTGGCCCCGAGCAACCCGACCTCCGGATGCTCTTGCATATAGCTGACCTGACGACGCAACCGACCAGCGAGCATCACATCGTCTGAGTCGTGAGTGATCACGAACTCGCCGGATGCATGGCTGAGGGCGTTGTTAAGAGCAGCGCTGACGCCCTGATTTTCCTGCTGATAGAACTGGAAATTGTAAATCTGACGCAGCGCCTCGATTTTTTCAGCGCTGGAGTCGCTTGACCCATCATTCACTACAATCAGTTCAAAATTGTCATAGTCCTGCTGAAGGATGCTCAGCAGGCACTCCTCGATGTAGAGTTCATGATTGAAGCAAGGCACCAGAATCGAGACTAGCGGCCATTTTATGTTATTCACACTTGATCCTTAGCGACTCGCTGCGATACCCACCACCCTCCCCTCTGACCAATTTTCCAGAACAGGTATCAAGCCAACCCGACAATGGACACAGGGGAACACGGATGTTACGAAATATCAAATTGACATCATCATTTGCGGTGAATATCTGTTTCAAATCAAATCCCCAGCGTAACGCGCAACCTCTCCAACCAACTGAGTGGTGCTTGTACTCGCAAATCAGGCTCAAGCTCACGTACGATCCGCGCGCCTATCTGTTCGAATCTGAATTGCGACTCTGCCAGATCACGACCATTGACGGCAATACGCGCAGCCAGCTCCGGGACTTCGCGTAACAACGCCAGTTTTTTCTGCAGTTGCGGGACATCGCTGTAGAGCACCACGTTATGCATGTCTTGCAGCCCCAGCGCACGACTCTCCGCTTCACCCTGATCGAATGCCAGCAGGACGCAGCCACAGGCCATGGCCTCGAAATTCTTGATCATGTACTCGCCCATGCCGACATCCGCGCTTACGAAATACCGGATCCGGTTCAAGGTAGCGCAGTAGTCTTCACCGGAATTGGTCCGGGTGACGACCAGGTTCTCGACCCGCCCCAATTCATCGAGCAGGGCCTTGCGGCCACTGTAGGCAACACTGCCGGTACTGCCAACGAAAGCCAGTTCGATATCCCGCTCGCGCCCCTGATCGTTCAGCAATGTCTGATCGTACCCCTTGGGTACGAAGACCGCGTCGAAGCCCTCCTGGCGCAGGCGTTCGCTGACCATGAAGCCGGAACTGATTACCCGCGCCCACGGCAGCTTGCGGTAATGCGCACTGAACTTGCCCGTGTATTTGCACGGGATGTAGTTCTGGTAGGCATCATGCTCGAGGATGACGAGGTTGGGGACAGTCCTGATAAAGCCGACCTGGCGTATTTCCTGCTTGAAGCGAAGGAAGAAGATGATCCGATCATATTTCGTGACATCGATTTCACGGCGAAAATAGCCACGAAGATTTCTCTGCTCCGCACTGCTCAGCCACCGCAAGTCACACTCGCAATGCGCCGCGATGCCCTCATACAGGCGATCGAGAATGGCACGCTGCTCTTTCTGCACCAGAAACAAAACTCTCATCATCTTCCTTGCCGCAATTCTCGGCCACGCACGTTCCGGTTATACATCGATGCGCCAGAACATTTCATGTCTACGCACGGCCTTGCGAAAAAACTCGTTCTCGCCATAAACCGAACCCTGTCGACCGGCCAGCACACGCTGCAACACTCGCCGCACCCGCCGTTTCAAAGGTGGTCGCGGTTGCAGGTCATGCATCATACCGAGCGCCATCGCCTTGTCGCGCTGTTGCGCAAGATCAAGCGATAAGCAATAAGGCAGCCAAGTCTGTTCGGTCTCAAGCACCGGTGGCAGGGCGACACCTGCTCCTGAGTCTCCCATGGGCCAACGGTCATTATCATGAAGATGATTGGCATAGCTCAGCAACGTCTCGGGCTGACATGGCAAACCCTGCAAGGCTTGCAGCACTGCTTGCTGTGCACAGATATGGTCTGGATGCGGGTCCAGCGACGGCTGCGGCATGACCACGACTTGTGGCCTGGCCAATGACAGCAAGGCTCGCAGGTCGGCCAGCAGATTGTTCCAGGTCGGCGCACCATCGGCGTCACCGGGCAAGGTCAAGGTGTTGAACTGCCTGAATAGCCGGGTATCGCCCAAGTCCGCCTCACGCGATGGGATCGGCTGATCGGGCATCGCCTGCATGGCTGGCAGTTGCAAACAGAAATATCCCAGTTGAACACAATGCGCCTCTGGCACCCCGGCCCAACGCGGCACTGTCTGGCTGTCCCAGGCTCGCAACCGCCCCTTCATGCGCGCGGCTTCGGCCGGGGGCAGCCCCATTTGCTGGTAATGCTCGGCTTCGATCTCGCCTGCCGTCAGGGTCACGATCCAGGTTTCGGCGGCCTGGCTGTACAGCCCGTAGGCTGCAAGCTCGGCATCGTCGGCGTGGGGAGCAATGACCATGACCCGTTGTTGACGATAGTCCGGGTGACGAAATACCCACAAGGTGGGCTCCCCGAACAGACGACAGAAGCGCCCGCGAAGGCGCAAACTACCTTCCAGCAGCGGACCAGCCAGCCCCGTCAGGTTCAGGTAACGCTTGCCCTTGACCCCGCGCTCGAAAGCTTGCCGGTCGGATTGCCCGCCCCCCGACAGCTCCACTGCCGGATCCAGGAAACGCCCCAGCCAACTGCTCCTGAGCTGCACACTCAGCACCAGGGTTTCATCTCCCTGCAGGCTCAACGGCTGCTCGAGTACCAGGCGATCGTCATCAAGACGAACTTTCACTTGCTCGCTGTCTTCGGGAAAGCGGTACTGATAGTCCTCGCTCGGCGAATAGAACAGGTGATCGGCAAACCAGGCTTCGTGAGCCATCCAGCCCAATACCGCCAACAGCAAAGGCAACCACCAGGCCACCAGCATGCCAATGGCAAGCAGCAGCACCAGCCCCAGCAACAGGCCCAGACGCTTGTTGCGTCGATGACGCTTGAGGAGCTGCTGCTTGCGGCTCAAACCTGGAATACCGGCACGGGGTTGCACCAACGATCCTTGTAGTCGCGATCAGCGCGCCCAAAGGAAAATCGCAGCGGCTTTTCCCTGGCGCGGGCATCTTCCCAGGCACTTTGAGTATTGAGGAAACTCAATACGCTGCCCGGACTGAACGCCCGCGTCTGCGGGTCGACACCACCATTGATGTACTCGACACTGATCCACTCGGGCGCTTCGACTCGATAGACCAACTGAATGGCGATCGGCGCGTCGTCCAGGAACACGACCGAACCGATCAACAGCGGACGCAAGCGTTCGATCACTTCGGCCATGCGTTCGGCACCGGTCGCCGGAAACCCCCAGCGGCGCTGGAACAGATCGCAGTAGATGCTGGCAAGTTCGGCACTGCTGAAATCAGTGACCGGCCGTATCACCCCTCCAGCCTCTTCGAGCAAGCGCAGTTCGCGGCGCTGGTTGTAACGGAATTTTTTCGAAAGGTCTTCCGGCTCGCGGGCCATGGCGAGACTTTCAGGCTGCGGCTTCAAATCACTGAAGCGGCCCTCGTTGAGCGCCGAGAGATATCGTCCGGCGTGACGCAACGGCGCCTTGGCATCGGCGGCGGCCGGCAGGATCAATTCGGCGTTGCCCAAGTCGAACAAGCCCTTCTTGCCGCGGCGCTTGAGCACTTCCTTGGACAAGGCCAAATGCCGACCCCAGGTCGGGATCGCCGCCCTGATGTCGCCGTGCTGCTCCCAGGCCAGGTAGCGCACCGGGATTTGCGCCAGATCGGCAAGTTGCTCGATGACCAGCGGGTGGGTTGCCACGCTGCCGCCGAAACGCTGCCAGGTTTGTGCATAAGTCGTGGCATCCACCACCGTCCATCCGCGCTCGCGCCAGCCTTGAATTCGGTTGAGCATCAAGCCTCCGCGATCAGATCGGTGACTTGCGGCAGTCGCCAGAAAGCCTCACGCACTGCGTGATCGGAAAAGCGTTCATGCAGACGTTGCTGCATGAGTTCGGCGCAAGCCCCACGCTGCTCGGCATCAAGGGATGCCAGATGGATAAGGCCCTGCGCCAGATGCGTGGCATCGCCAAGCGGAAACAGGATGCCGACACCCTCGACCACTTCCTTGGCACCGCCACAGGCAGTGGCCAGCAGAGGTACGCCGGCAGCCATCGCTTCAAGCAGGACCATGCCGAAAGGCTCGTGATCCGAGCTCAAGGCAAAGACATCGAAAGCACGGAAGTAAAGCCGCGCGTCAGGGACCTGGCCGGCAAAGATCACCTGGGCACTGATACCCAGTTCATGCGCCAGTTCCTTCAGGTCCTGCTCAAGCCGGCCCTTGCCCATGATTACCAACTGAGCCGGCTTGGGCAGGCTCGGCAATGCCTGGGCGAAACCGCGCAACAGGGTAGCCTGATCCTTGTCTGGATGCAGGCGACCAACATTACCGACAATCCACGCATCACTGGCCAGGCCCAGCGACTCTCGCGCCTGGCTGGCCGGCAATTGCGAAGCCTGCAGGGCCTCGGTATCGATGCGGTTGTAGAGGGTGCGGATCCGCCCGGTCGGCCAATTGGGCAGACACTTACGCATATCATCGCGCACTGCGTCGGATACGCCAAGCAGGCTCAGGCGTTTGCGAAACAGGTGAGCAAAAAGCTTGCGCGTACGCCGTTGGTAATCGCCAAAGGCGTGGTGCACACCGATGACCGGCAGGTTGGTGCCGAGCAAGGCAATGTAAATCGGCTTGAACCGATGAGCGATGCAGAAGCTGAAATTGCGCGAGGCGGCGATCTTGCGCAGATCCCGGATGGCGCCCAGCTTCAGGCCGCGCACGGCACTGGAGCTGTATTCGAGAAACAGGACTTCGTCGGATGCGCAGCCCGCGGTGACTTCCGGGTCGGCGACCCCGGTGAGAAACACCGTGGTCACCCGATAGCCGCTGCCGGCGAACAGGCTGGCGTATTGCCGCGCGCAGTCCAGGAACGGCCCGTCATAGCCGTGACAGAACTGCAGGACGCGCCGTTCAGCCGAGCGTGTCATAGGCATCCGCGCCGTCTTTGACCACCAGGATGTCTTCCATGATCAGGTATTGCAGGTCGGAGCCGAAGAACATGTTCAACGCGTCGGTCGGCGAGCAGATCATCGGCTCACCCCGGCGGTTCAGCGAAGTGTTCAAGGACACACCGTTGCCGGTCAGGTCTTCGAGTGCCTTCATCATGTCGTAGTAGCGCGGGTTGTATTCGCGCTTGAGCACCTGGGCACGGGAAGTACCGTCTTCGTGCACCACTTCGGGCACACGGGTCTTCCACTCTTCAGCCACTTCGAAGGTGAAGGTCATGAAAGGCGCAGGGTGATCGACCTTGATCATCTGCGGGCCGACGGTGTCGAGCATCGACGGGCAGAAGGGCCTCCAGCGCTCACGGAACTTGATCTGTTCGTTGATGCGGTTGGCTACGCCAGGCACGCTTGGGCAACCGATGATCGAGCGCCCCCCGAGCGCGCGCGGACCGAACTCCATGCGGCCCTGGAACCAGGCCACCGGGTTGCCGTCGACCATGATCTTGGCAATGCGCTGCGGCATGTTGTCGATCTTGCGCCAGACCGGCTTGCTGGCATGACGGGCACAGGCTGCGATCACATCTTCATTGGAGTAAGCCGGGCCGAGATAGACGTGTTCCATCTTCTCTACCGGTACGCCACGGGCATGGGACACGTAAGCCGCCGCACCGACTGCAGTACCGGCATCGCCGGATGCCGGCTGTACGAACAGCTCCTTCAAGTCGGGACGGGCGATGATCTTCTGGTTCAGCTTGACGTTCAGCGCACAGCCGCCAGCGAATGCCAGCTTGCCGGTTTCCTTGAGGATGTCGCCCAGGTAGTGGTCGATCATCTGCAGCGCGAGCTTCTCGAACAGCGCCTGCATGCTGGCCGCGTAGTGAATGTACGGCTCGTCGGCGATGTCGCCTTCGCGCTTCGGCCCCAGCCACTCGATCAGTTTCGGCGAGAAGTAGAAGCCCTTGCCCTTCTCTTTGTAGCGACGCAGGCCGATGACGTTGGCGTATTCGGTGTTGATCACCAGCTCGCCGTTTTCAAAGCTGGCCAGGCGCGAGAAATCGTATTTGCTGGCGTCGCCGTACGGGGCCATGCCCATGACCTTGAACTCGCCGTCGAGCATCTCGAAACCGAGGAATTCGGTGATCGCGCCGTACAGGCCACCCAGGGAGTCCGGATCGAAGAACTCCTTGATCTTGTGAATCTTGCCGTTTTCACCGTAGCCGAAGAACGTCGTGGCGTATTCGCCCTTGCCGTCGATGCCGAGGATCGCAGTCTTTTCCTTGAAGCCGGAGCAATGGTAGGCACTGGAAGCGTGCGCCAGGTGGTGCTCGACCGGCTCGATCTTGATCTTCTTCGGATCGAAGCCCAGCTGCTGCAGGCAGAAAACGATGTGTTTGCGGTAGCGCTTGTAGCGGCGGTTGCCCATCAGCAGCGCGTCGAGGGCGCGATCCGGTGCATACCAGTAACGCTTGGCGTAGTGCCAGCGCGCCTTGCCGAACAGGCTGATGGGGGCGAACGGAATCGCCACCACATCGACATCCGAAGGCTTGATACCGGCTTGCTCCAGGCAGAACTTCGCCGACTCATAGGGCATGCGGTTCTTTGCATGTTTATCGCGCACGAAGCGCTCTTCTTCAGCGGCGGCGATCAGCTTGCCGTCGATGTACAGGGCCGCGGAAGGATCATGGCTAAGGGCGCCGGACAGGCCAAGAATCGTCAATGCCAAGGGTCGAGCCTCTTTAAACTTGAAATATGTGCCCCGCCAAATGGGCGAGCGGCAGCTAAAGGGCGGGATTATAGCGTAAATGGGGCGTCAGGAGAGGGCGTTCCCACGCGGAGCATGGGAACGAGGATAACCAGCGTATCAGTCCAGTTTGGGCAAGCGACTATCCAGCATCTGGTACAGGGCACTGTCCACCGGCCAGTTGCGCAACAAGCGCGCCCGGTCCCGGGCGAACGCCTGGGCGAAGCTGTGCAGGCTGTGGTGCTGGCACATGGCGTCGAGGTCGATCAAAGCCCAGCGCTGCCCATCCCAGAACAGGTTGTGGCCCTTGAAGTCGCCATGGCTGATCCGTGCCCCGATCAAGTCGGCAAACAACTGGTCCAGCGCCAGCAACTCGTTCTCCGGCACGTCCCCGGTTGCCACGTACGGCGCGAAATGCTCCAGCATGTCCGGGCCTGACAAGTATTCAGTCACCAGGTAGGCCTGGCGACGCAACCAGAAAAAACGCCGCTCCAGCAGGGCCAGCGGCTTTGGCGTGGCGATGCCGAGGAAATCCAGGCGGTTGCCTTCGACCCAGGAATGCCAGGCGCGGCTCGGGCGCCAGAAGCGCTTGAACCAATGCAGCATGTTCTTGATGTTGTAGCGTTTGACCACCAGCGTCCTGCCACCCACCTGGACACGACCGACACTGGCCGCGCCACCGGTCTTGTACAAGTGCCCCTTGTCGAGCAGTGCATCGGCCTGAGCCAGTACCGGCAACATGGCGGGTTCTTCTTCGCGGCGAATGGCGCGCAAGGCGAAGGCACCACGGCTGACACTGAACAGCGTGCAGTCACGGCCGACCTTGTCGAGAATGTCCTTGAGACGCCAGCTGCGCACTTTATCGACCTGCTTTTGCAGGGCCTCGAGCGGCAAGGCATGTTCACCGTTGGTCAGCAGGTAGTGCACCAGCAACTCTTCGATGTGAGGCTCGAAGTGCTTGGGTAGTTGCGCGAACAACACGCCAAGGTTCTGCAGTACGCGCTGACGTGACAACGGCTTGCCAGCCTCCTCGGCACACACTCCGGCGCCGTCGATCAGGTACAAACGCCCTTGATGACGCAGCAGGTTATCCAGATGCAAGTCTTCCTGCCACAAGCCTTTGGCATGCATCGCGGCCACGGCAGCCAGGGCCTCACCGAGGACCGTTTGCTGCTCATCGGCCAGGGCCGGCAGATGCTCGACCGCGGCCCAGGCATCGCCCAGGCTCTGGGCACCTTCGAGGAACTCAAAGAGCAACCACCCCCCCTCACCTTCCTTCAGCCCGTCGGCCAGCAGCGCAGGTGTGGTCAAGCCTTGTCCGGCGAGCAGCCGAACTCCGGCCAATTCACGCTGAAAGTGCCGTGCCGCCTTCGGCCCGACGAGCAGCTTGGCCAGCACCGCACGCCCGCGCCAGACGGCCGCACCGACATAACGCTGCCCCGGCAATACCCGCAACAGGCTCAACAATTGCAATTGAGCCGGGCCCGCGGCATCGGCCAATTCCAGGCTCAAGGGCAACGCCGGACTGCGCCCGGCGCTTTTCAGTTCGGACAAACGCATCAACTTACCCCTCCATGATCGCGGCGCGCACCCAGGCGCTGCATCCAGCTATCAACCAGCGAACTGTCCCGGGCCTGATCCAGATAGACCGACAACAGCAACCGCACCTCGTCTTCACTCCAGACCGGCGCCCTGCGCAGCAATGGCTCGAGGTCCTTGATCCGGTCGCGCCAGCCAAACAGCAATGGCCGGGTTTTCTCCAGATCGTTCAGTTGCGCTTGATAACCCTCGGCACGTGCGCGCAGGAAAATGTGCCTGGGATAAAAACAGCCATGCACTTGCCCCGCACCGTGCAGCACCCGCGCAAGCGCGCCGCAGGCCTTGAGAATCGCTTCGCGTCGCCCGAGCTCGAACGTCGGCCAGTCAGCCAGCAGCGTATCCAGGTCGGACCATCCATCCGGAGCACGGGTTATCAGGATTGCACGGCGCTCGCCCTTGACCCGGCGCTCGCCAAAGAAGATCGCTTGCAAGGCCGGGATTGCAACTTCCTGATAATGGCTGATGTTGCGAAACTCGCGAGCGAAGGTCGGCTCGCCAAAGGGGTGACGCCAGGAACGCACCAGGAAGTTGCTCTGGCGCTTGAGGTGGAAACCCTTGCCCTCCAGCTCAAGGCGATGGACGCTGCTCCAGCCGCCACGGCCGATATCGGGCGGGTCCACGGCATCGAGTTCCAGCTCCCAGAGCTGCTCGAACTCATTCAAACCATGGCGCTGAAGCAGCCCCTGATCGGCGGCGGCAATGAAATCACTCATTCACGCCCCTCGAAGAACGTCACGATGTGGCGGATGCGTCGCTTGTCCGACGCATTGAGCCGCGCACGCTTGCGGTACTGCAGATAAAAGCGCAGCCGCTGGGTCGCCGACAGGTGATATTTGGCAACCTTGTCCAGGCAGGCAAGGTCCTTGGTGATCCGGTAACGCAGCATGAACCCCCACCAGAAGTCGCCATTGGGGCAGTCGATGAAATACAGCTTGCCTTCGTCATCAACCAGCAGGTTGCGCCACTTCAGGTCGTTATGGGTGAAGTGGTGGTCATGCATGATGCGCGTGTGGCGCGCCAGCTGACGGCTGATGCCATCGACCCAGCCGGCGTCGGACAACAGCGGATCCGAGCGCTGTGCCAACACCGCAAGATCCACGGTGCGCGGCAGTTCGCGCGTAATCATCGCGCCGCGGTCGTAGGTCGCTCCGCGCCGCTCCAATCCCCAGGCCACCACCTCGGCGGTAGGGATTCCCCACTTTGCGAAACGCTTGAGATTCTGCCACTCGGATTTGACCCGCGGCTTGCCCAGATAACGACGCAAGCCCTTGCCCGCACCGCGATAACGCTTGACGTAATAGCTGACCCCCTCACGCTCGACGCGGATGACCTCGGACAACAGGTCGTGGGTCAACTGCTCGCCCTGCAAGGCGAACACGGCATCGAGGGTTCCGAAGTCTGCCGCCAGGTGCGCGTAGGGAGGCTCCAGTCTCCAACCCGCCATCAGAGCGCATCCCCATAACGTTGTTTGCGCTCATAGAGCTTGTTGGCCTTGGCCTGGAGCCAGGCGAGCAACGACGCCTCGTCACGCAATATCTGGCGCAACGGCTGCTGGAAATAACCACGCAGGAAGCGCAGTTTGTCTCGCTGGGTCAAGCCGATATCCAGCGCCGAGAAATACAGGGCTGCCAGGTCCTTGTTGCGCCAGCGCCGAGTGATCTGCGAACGGGTCTGGGCCCGATGCAGGTCGATGACCGAGAGCTTGAAGTCATCGGCAGTCACTGGCTTGTCGATGTGCAGCAAGAAGTGGCAGATGTAGCAGTCACGATGGTTGACACCTGCCCGGTGCATCATGCCGGTCATGCGCGCCACTTCAGCGATCAGCGCATGCTTGAGGCGCGGCTGTGGCGGTTGCTGACGCCAGTTGATGCTGAAGTCTTCGAGGCTGACAGTCGGCGCCAGCTCTTCGGTCACGATGAACGAATGCTGGGCAGCCGGATTGTTGCCGCGCTCGCCATAGGCCACTGCGGTCATGGTCGGTACACCGACCTCATGCAGGCGCTCGATGGCCCGCCATTCCTGGCCCGCTCCCAGCACCGGCAATTTTGCCGTCAGCAGATTCTTTGCCACCTCGCCCCAACCGATGCCCCGGTGGATCTTGACGAAATAACCGCGCCCTTCGACTTCGGTACGCAAGGTTCGACGGCCTTCCAGCTCGCGGTATACCTGCCCTTGCAAGCCCTCGACTTCGGCGAACGCGTCGCGCTCGGCCCAAAGCCGCTTGAAGGGTTCAGCCAGTATCAGTTTCATTCGTGCCCCTGCGCCAGAATCACATCAGCCGCGTGTTGCGGCATGCTGTAAAGGTCGGCCGTCTCGGCAAAGGCCAGGCCATTGCGCGCCCACTGTGCGCGGGCGGTGTCGTCTTCGAGCATTTGTTCAAGATATCGATTGAGCTGGTCCTGCTCGAACGGCTCATCCAGTACCTTGCCGCTGTCGGCCTCGGCAATGTAATGGGCATAACCGCATACTGCCGATACCAGCACCGGCAAACCGGCCACCAACGCCTCGAGCAACACCGTACCGGTGTTTTCGTTGTAGGCCGGATGGATCAGCAGGTCGGCTCCCAGCAGAAAACGCGGAATATCACTGCGCCCCTTGAGGAATTGCACCTGCTCACCCAGCCCCAACGCAGCACTCTGCAACTGGAAGACCTTGGGATCGTCCTGGCCAATGACCTTCAGCCGGGTACGTTTGCGCAAGGCCGACGGCAGTGCCGCCAATGCCTTCAGGCTGCGGTCCACACCCTTGGTCTTGAAGCCTGAACCGATTTGCACCAGCAGCAATTCATCATCCTTGAGCGCGAATTCGCGACGGAAAGCCTCACGAATCTGCGCTGCATTGGCCGGAGCCCGACGATCCTGGGCGATACCCGGCGGTAGCAGGTGAAAACGCTCTACCGGTGTGTCGTAGTGCTTGATGAACAGCGGCTGCTGCACTTCGGAAATCATCAGGATTTCGGTTTTCGCGTCCCGCGCGAACACTGCCCGCTCGTACTCGGCAAAGTGACGGTAGCGCCCCCAGCGCCGATACAGCGAGTTGCGCAAGGTCTGGGCCTTGTCCTCGAAACAGCCATCGGCTGCGTAGTAGACGTCCAGACCCGGCATCTTGTTGAAACCGATCAAACGGTCTACCGGGCGCCTGGCAAGGTCGGCTTCCATCCAGGCACTGAGCTTTTCATTGCGCCGATGGTTGAACAGCGCCTTGACCGGCGCTACCAGCACTTCGAAGCCGGGCGGCACGTCGCCTTCCCAGATCAGGGTATAAACCCTGATCTGATGACCGCGCTGCTGGCATTCCAGCGCAATGCGCATGAAGTCGCGCTGCAGGCCACCGAACGGGAAATACTTGTAAAGCACAAAAGCCAGTTGCATCAACGAAGATCCTCGGCAAGCAGCATCGCAGCCAGTCGGCTTGCCACGCGCTCGGGGTTCAGACGAGTAAAGCACAGGGGCCACTCGCGTTTCAGATCGAACCGACGCTGATCTTCAGCCGTCGGTTGATAGGTACATTTCTTCTGCAGGCACGGGGCACAGGGGAAATCGCTGCCCAGATGCACCTGGCCCTTGCCGTAGGCACCGGTCAGGCCCGGATTGGTCGGCCCGAACAACGACAGTGTCGGCACGTCCAGTGCGGCGGCCAGGTGACCGAGGCCGGTGTCTACCGCGACACAGGCCTTGGCACCCGCCAGTACACGGGCGACACCGGCCAGGTTCAATTTGGGCAGCACCACGGCATTCTTCAAGCCCGAAGCAATACGGTCGGCACGCTGATGTTCGGCCAGGTTGCCCCAGGGCAGGCGCACTTCGATGCCCGCCTGGCCCAGGCGTTCGGCCAGTTCACGCCAATAGGCTTCGGGCCAATGCTTGGTGTCCCAGGTAGTGCCGTGCAAAAACAGTACATAGGGTACAGACGCCGGCTTTTCCAGCAGGCGCGAGCGATTCAATCCGTAGTCGCCAATACCTGAAGGCAGGTCGTAGCCCAGGGCCAGGGCAAAGAGCTGGCGCACGCGCTCAACAGCATGTTGGCCACGTGCCACGGCCAGGCGCCGCTGATAAAAACGGCTGGCCAGGGGTTCACGCGCCGAATTGCGATCAAGGCCAGCGACCGGCGCCTTTACATAGCGGGTCAGCCAGGCACTCTTGAACAGCCCCTGGGCATCGATGACCAGGTCATAACGGGTTTCCCGCACGCGCTGCTTGAAACGTCGCCATTCGCCACTCTTGATGGTCTGCCAGAGATTCTTGCGCCAACGGCGGATGGCCACCGGAATCACCTTGTCGACCGCCGGGTGCCAGGCCGGGATTTCGGCAAAGCCCTCTTCCACGACCCAGTCGAAACGGATGCCCGGAATGGCCCGAGCCGCGTCGGTCAGGGCCGGCAGCGTATGGATGACATCGCCCAGGGAAGAAGTCTTGATCAGCAATACCCGCAACTTACTGGACCTCTACCGTGACATCGATCAGCGTCGGACCATCCAGGCGCTGCAAGGCAGCAGCCACGGCCTGGGGTTCGAGTTGACGCAGGCAGTTATAGTGGCCGAAACGGCAAGTTCGATCGAAGCACGGACTGCACTCCAGGCCAAGGCGCACGATCTCGACCTGTTCGGCCAGCGGCGGCGTGAATCCAGGCGAAGTGGAACCGTATACGGCCACCAGCGGACGATTCAACGCAGCGGCCACATGCATCAGGCCGGAGTCATTGGACACCACGGCGTCGGCGCACGACATCAGGTCAATGGCTTCGGCCAGCGAAGTCTCGCCGCTGAGGTTGACCGACTCTTCACGCAGGCCCGGAATCAGCCGCCCACGGATCGACTCGCCGACCGCATGGTCGTTCTTCGAGCCAAACAGCCAGACCTGCCAGCCTTCGCGGATCTTGATTTCGGCAACCTTGGCGTAGTGCTCGGAAGGCCAGCGCTTGGCCTCACCGAATTCGGCACCAGGGCACAGCGCCAGCACCGGCCGATCCAGGCTCAAACCGAACTTGGCCAGGGCGGCATCGCGACTGGCCGCGCCGATCTGCAGGCGCGGTCGCGGGTAAGGCTTGGGCAGATCGGCGCCCGCTTCATAGGCCAGGGCCATGAAACGCTCGATCATCAGTGGATAGCGCTCTTTATCCAGCGTACGCACATCGTTGAGCAGGCCATAGCGCAACTCGCCACGCCAGCCGGTGCGCTTGGGAATGCCGGCGAAGAACGGTACCAGCGCCGACTTCATCGAGTTCGGCAGCAGAATCGCCTGGTCGTATTGGCCCCGCAGGGACTTGCCGATCCTGCGCCGGGTCGCCAGTTCCAGCACGCCATGGCCGAGCGGAAAGCTCAAGGCCTGGCGCACTTCGGGCATGCGCTCCAGGATCGGCCGGCTCCACTCGGGTGCCAGCACATCGATCACACTGTCAGGATGACGCTGTTTCAGGCACTGGAACAGGGTTTGCGCCATCACCATGTCGCCGACCCAGCTGGGCCCAATGATCAGAATTCTCATGCTCTATCCAGAAACGATCAGGGAGGCTTCAGCCTGTATGAGAACAGCCTGGCCTCCCCGTCTTTTTTAAATCAGGCGTTATTCGACCAGTGTACGCCACTCAGCGTGCACAGTGCGCTTGCCACCTGACCACCCCATTGCCGACAGCTTGAATGCGCCGCTCGATCCCGATTCGCCCCTAACTCAAGCCCAACTGCGCCCAAATACGCAGCACTTCGCGCCGTTCAGCGACGAACTGGTCACCACCGATCACCCCGGCCTGCTTCTGCAGGGCCTGGCGGTGGGCGGCCGAACGATAGGCCTTGTAGACCTCGCGCAACAAGCTGGCATCGTCAGCGGGGATCAATCCGGCCTGCTCCAGCCCCTCGAGAATACGGATATTGTCGGTGTAGCGCGTCAATGCCGGATGCTCGTGGGACCACGCCAAGGCCGCGTATTGCACCATAAATTCAATATCGACGATACCACCGGCGTCCTGCTTGATATCGAAGGGCGCCGTGGCCTCGAAGGCATTGGCACCCATACCGGCGGCTGTGGCCTTGCTGCCCAGGTTGTCACGCATCTTGGCACGCATTTCACTGACTTCTGCCCGCAGTTTCGGCAGGTCGCGCTCGCGCCCCAGGATCCTGGCGCGGACTTTCTCGAACGCGGCCCCCACGTCCTTGCACCCGACCAGCACCCGTGCACGCACCAGCGCCTGATGTTCCCAGGTCCAGGCCTCGCTCTCCTGATAACGCTCGAACGCGCCGAGGGAACTGACCAGCAATCCCGAAGCACCAGACGGACGCAGGCGCATGTCGACCTCGTAGAGCTGACCGGAGTTGGTCTGGGTCGCCAGCAAGTGGATGATCCGCTGCCCGAGGCGGGTGAAGAACTGTGCACCATCGATCGGCTTGGGCCCGTCGGTTTCACCCTGGGGGTCGCCATCGTGGACAAACACCAGGTCGAGGTCCGAGCCATGGCCCAATTCGATACCACCGACCTTGCCATAACCGACGATCACAAAGCCCGGATCGCACAGGCTGCCATCGACGCGTCGCGGCTGGCCGTACTTGGCCACGGTCTGGCGCCAGGCCAGGGCCAGCACCTGTTCCAGGATCGCCTCGGCCAGCCAGGTCAAATAGTCACTGACCTTCATCAACGGCAAGCTCCCGGCAATTTCCGAAGCGGCTACACGCAGGCTGTGGGCCAGCTTGAAGTGGCGCAAGGCCTCCATCTGCTGTTCGAGATCGTCTTCGGGGATCCGGGTCAGGCGCTCGCGCAACTCGGCGGCCAATTCGGGCGCCAGTGGCGGGCTGAACAGGCGCCCTTCGTTGAGCAGTTCGTCGAGCAGCAACGGGAACCGGGTGATCTGTTCGGCGATCCATGGGCTGGCGGCGCACAGCGTCAGCAAGCGGCGCAAGGCCCCCGGGTTTTCCGTCAACAGCACCAGATACGCCGAGCGCCGGGCCACCGCCTCGACCAGTGGCAACACGCGCTCCAGCACCAGGTCAGGGTGGGCATGCTCCACTGCCTGCGCCAGCAAGCGAGGAATAAAGGCATCCAGACGTTCGCGCCCCAGACGCTGCATGGCGCGCAATTGCGGGCTGACCCGCAGCCCCGCCAGCTGCTTCAGAGCCTTGGGCGCATCGACGAAACCGGCCCCCTCCAGCTGTCGGCAGGCGGCGTCGTCATCCTGTTCTTCTTCCCAGAGTGGCAACCATTCGCCACCCACCACGACTTCGCCTTCGTCGCCCTCTTCTTCATCCGGGTCGGCGATGACCTGACGGAAATGCCAGTCGACACGCCCGCGCCAGTGCATCAGCTGGGCATGGAACGCCGCCCAGTCATCAAACCCGAGCATCAGGGCGATACGCGCGCGATCCAGCTCACCGTCCGGAAGCATCTGGGTCTGGCGGTCGGCGATGGCCTGAATCGCGTGCTCGGTGTAACGCAGGAATTCATACCCCTCGCGCAGCTCCGTAACCACGGCCGGCGGCAGGTACCCCTGCCCCTCCAGCGTGGCGAGCACCTTCAGCAGCGGTCGCTGTTGCAGGCTCAAGTCGCGCCCACCGTGGATCAGCTGGAATGCCTGGGCGATAAACTCCACTTCGCGTATGCCGCCCGAGCCCAGCTTGATGTTCTCGGACATGCCCTTGCGCCGGACTTCCTGCTGAATCAACTGCTTCATGGTGCGCAGCGCTTCGATGGCCGAGAAATCCAGGTAACGGCGATAGACGAAGGGCCGCAGCATATCCAGCAATTGCCCACCGGCCACCTGGTCACCGGCCACCACCCGCGCCTTGATCATGGCGTAGCGCTCCCAGTCGCGGCCCTGGTCCTGGTAGTACTGCTCCAACGCATTGAAGCTGAGCACCAGGGCACCGGACGAGCCGTACGGGCGCAAGCGCATGTCGACCCGGAAGACGAAACCATCGACCGTGATCGGGTCCAGCGCCTTGATCAAACGCTGGCCCAGGCGAATAAAGAACTCCTGATTGTCCAGCGGGCGCTTGACCCCCTGAGTTTCGCCACCTTCGGGGTAAGCGAAGATCAGGTCGATATCCGAAGACAGGTTCAGCTCCACCGCGCCGAGTTTGCCCATCCCGAGGATGACCATCTGCTGCGGCTCGCCGCTGCGCCTGCCGATCGGCGTGCCGAACTGCTGGCAATGGCGCAGATACAGCCATTGATACGCCTGGTCGATCGAGGCATCGGCCATGTCCGACAGATCGCGGCAGGTCTGGACCAGGTCGGCCTGGCGCGTCAGGTCTCGCCAGATGATGCGCACTTGATGCCGCGCGCGCTGGCGGCGCAATTGACGGCCAAGCTGGTCGTCGGTCTCGGCAGTCAGGACGGCTTCGGCAATCTGCCCGCAGAGCTCGCCCGGCTTGTAGTTGCGGTCCAGCTCACCGCTGGCGACCAGCGCCAGAAACATCGCCGGATCGCGTACCGCCTGCTCCAGCACATACTCGCTGGCCGCACAGACCCGTGCAAAGTCCGTCCAGCGCTGGGCCGTCCAATCGTCCACTTGCGCATCGGGCGTGGCGGCGACCGCAGCCCGGAAAGATTGCTCATTACGACTTGTTAAAGGCAGAAGTACGGCCGGCAGATCGGCCAGTGCTGGCAGGCTCATGGTCTATCCTTGATCGGCGAGTGAAAGGATGTGATGGGTTTCGCGAGAAAAAACGCGTTCCGCCGGACTGTCGTACAAAAGTTAGAAATAGCTGAAAATCTGAATTTCTTGGAAAAAAACATCACACCCAACCTTTTCAAGACTTATTTTTAACCAACAGTATCGTTTTTTCTCACAACCCAGCAGGAGGCCACAAGCCATTCATCTGTAGTTTTACTACTGCGCACCCACTTCAAAAGCATGAAATGGCTGGTGATTTGTAGTAAAACTACACAGCGCCGGGACAACCTCCGGTAATCCAAGAATTTTATGTCGTCTGCCCACAAGGCCGTCGCAAAACTCAGGCAACCGATTCTGGAAGCCTTTCCGCCCTGGAGCAAGCCATGCAAGACCTCGATCCCGTCGAAACCCAGGAATGGCTGGACGCCCTGGAGTCGGTTCTCGACAAAGAAGGCGAAGACCGCGCTCACTATCTGATGACCCGCATGGGTGAGTTGGCCACCCGCAGTGGCTCCCAACTGCCATACGCCATCACCACGCCATACCGCAATACGATTCCCGTTACCCACGAAGCACGCATGCCTGGCGACCTGTTCATGGAACGCCGCATTCGCTCGCTGGTTCGCTGGAACGCGCTGGCCATGGTAATGCGCACCAACCTGAAAGACTCGGATCTGGGCGGCCACATCTCCAGCTTCGCCTCCAGCGCCACCTTGTATGACATCGGTTTCAACTACTTCTTCCAGGCCCCGACCGACGAACACGGCGGCGACCTGATCTACTTCCAGGGCCACGCTTCGCCAGGCGTCTACGCCCGTGCGTTCATGGAAGGCCGCATCACCGAAGACCAGATGAACAACTTCCGTCAGGAAGTCGATGGCAATGGCCTGTCGTCCTACCCGCACCCATGGCTGATGCCTGATTTCTGGCAGTTCCCGACTGTGTCGATGGGCCTTGGCCCGATCCAGGCGATCTACCAGGCACGTTTCATGAAGTACCTGGAAAGCCGCGGCTACATTCCTGCCGGCAAGCAGAAGATCTGGTGCTTCATGGGCGACGGCGAGTGCGACGAGCCGGAATCCCTGGGTGCGATCTCCCTGGCTGGCCGCGAGAAGCTGGACAACCTGATCTTCGTCATCAACTGCAACCTGCAGCGCCTCGACGGCCCGGTTCGCGGCAACGGCAAGATCATCCAGGAACTCGAAGGCGTGTTCCGCGGTGCCCAGTGGAACGTCAACAAGGTCGTCTGGGGTCGCTTCTGGGACCCACTGTTTGCCAAGGACACCGACGGTATCCTGCAGCGTCGCATGGACGAAGTCATCGACGGCGAATACCAGAACTACAAGGCCAAAGACGGCGCCTTCGTGCGTGAGCACTTCTTCAACACGCCGGAACTCAAGGCGATGGTCGAAGACCTCTCCGACGACGAGATCTGGAAGCTCAACCGTGGCGGCCACGACCCGTACAAGGTCTATGCAGCCTACCACCAGGCGGTCAACCACAAAGAGCAGCCTACCGTCATCCTGGCCAAGACCATCAAGGGTTATGGTACCGGCGCCGGCGAAGCGAAGAACACCGCGCACAACACCAAGAAGGTCGATGTCGACAGCCTGAAGTCGTTCCGCGACCGCTTCGACATTCCGGTCAAAGACGACGAAATCGAAAACCTGCCGTTCTTCAAGCCTGAAGAAGGCAGCGCCGAAGCCCGCTACCTGAGCGAGCGCCGTACTGCACTGGGCGGCTTCGTGCCTCAGCGTCGCGCCAAGAGCTTCAGCATCCCGACCCCGCCACTGGAAACCCTCAAGGCGATCCTGGACGGTTCGGGCGACCGCGAAATCTCCACCACCATGGCTTTCGTGCGGATCCTCGCGCAACTGGTCAAGGACAAGGAAATCGGCCAGCGCATCGTGCCGATCATCCCGGACGAAGCCCGTACCTTCGGTATGGAAGGCATGTTCCGCCAGCTGGGCATCTACTCCTCGGTCGGCCAGCTCTACGAGCCAGTCGATAAAGACCAGGTGATGTTCTACCGCGAAGACAAGAAGGGCCAGATCCTCGAAGAAGGCATCAACGAAGCGGGCGCCATGAGCTCCTTCATTGCCGCCGGTACTTCGTACTCCAACCACAACCAGCCAATGCTGCCGTTCTACATCTTCTACTCGATGTTCGGCTTCCAGCGTATCGGCGACCTGGCCTGGGCCGCTGGCGACAGCCGCACCCGTGGTTTCCTGATCGGCGGTACCGCCGGCCGTACCACGCTCAACGGCGAAGGCTTGCAGCACGAAGATGGTCACAGCCACATGCTGGCCGGCACCATCCCGAACTGCCGCACCTATGATCCGACCTACGGCTATGAGCTGGCGGTGATCATCCAGGACGGCATGAAGAAGATGACCGAAGAGCAACAGGACATCTTCTACTACATCACCGTGATGAACGAAGCCTACACCCAGCCAGCCATGCCGGCCGGCGTCGAGGAAGGCATCGTCAAGGGTATGTACCTGCTCGAGGAAGACAACCGTGAAGCTGCACACCACGTGCAACTGATGGGTTCGGGCACCATCCTGCGTGAAGTGCGCGAAGCGGCGAAGATCCTGCGCGAGCAGTACAACGTCGGCGCCGATGTCTGGAGCGTTACCAGCTTCAACGAACTGCGTCGCAATGGCCTGGCCGTGGAACGCAGCAACCGCCTGCACCCGGAGCAGAAGCCTGCACTGAGCTACATCGAAGAGTGCCTGAACGGCCGCAAAGGTCCGGTGATCGCCTCTACCGACTACATGAAGCTGTTCGCCGAACAGATCCGTCAGTGGGTTCCAAGCAAGGAATTCAAAGTCCTGGGTACCGATGGCTTCGGTCGCAGCGACAGCCGCAAGAAGCTGCGTCACTTCTTCGAAGTCGACCGCCACTTCGTTGTGCTGGCCGCTCTGGAAGCCTTGGCCGATCGTGGTGACATCGAACCTAAAGTGGTGGCCGAAGCCATCGTCAAGTTCGGTATCGACCCCGAAAAACGCAACCCACTGGACTGCTGAGGAGAATTTCTGTGAGCGAGCTCATTCGCGTACCTGACATCGGCAGCGGTGAAGGTGAAGTCATTGAATTGCTGGTCAAGGTCGGTGATCGCATCGAAGCCGACCAGAGCCTGCTGACACTGGAGTCGGACAAGGCCAGCATGGAAATCCCGGCTCCAAAGGCCGGGGTCATCAAGAGCCTGAAGGTCAAGCTGGGTGATCGCCTGAAAGAAGGCGACGAGCTGATGGAGCTGGAAGTCGAGGGCGCCACTGCGGCGCCAGCGGCACCCGCGCCTGCCGCTGCCCCGGCCCAGGAGAAACCTGCCGCCGCACCCGCCGCGCCAGCGCCAGCCGCTGCGCCGGCTGCTGCCACCGTCCAGGACATTCATGTTCCGGACATCGGCTCTGCCGGCAAGGCCAAGATCATCGAAGTACTGGTCAAGGCTGGCGACACCGTCGAAGCCGACCAGTCGCTGATCACCCTTGAATCGGACAAGGCCAGCATGGAGATCCCGTCTCCTGCCGCAGGCGTGGTCGAAAGCGTCAGCATCAAACTGGACGACGAAGTCGGTACCGGCGACCTGATCCTGAAGCTGAAAGTCGCGGGCGCCGCCCCGGCTGCTGCCCCTGCTCCGGCCGCTCCAGCAGCCGCTGCGGCTCCAGCTCCAGCTCCTGCCGCTGCTCCCGCTCCGGCCGCCAAGGTCGAAGCCGCTCCAGCGCCAGCCGCTGCACCTGCCCCAAGCGGCGCCAAGGTTCACGCAGGCCCGGCAGTGCGTCAGCTGGCCCGTGAATTCGGCGTCGAGCTGAGCGCCGTCGGCCCAAGCGGCCCGCACGGTCGCGTACTCAAGGAAGACGTACAGGCTTACGTCAAGGCCATGATGCAGAAGGCCAAGGAAGCACCGGCTGCCGGCGCTACCGGTGGTGCTGGCATTCCTCCGATCCCGGAAGTCGATTTCAGCCGTTTCGGCGAAATCGAAGAAGTGGCCATGACTCGCCTGATGCAAGTCGGCGCCGCCAACCTGCACCGCAGCTGGCTGAACGTGCCGCACGTGACCCAGTTCGATTCGGCCGACATCACCGAGCTGGAAGCTTTCCGTGTTGCGCAAAAGGCCGTGGCCGAGAAGGCCGGCGTCAAGCTGACCGTCCTGCCGCTGCTGCTCAAGGCCTGCGCACACCTGCTCAAGGAGCTGCCGGACTTCAACAGTTCGCTGGCCCCAAGCGGCAAGGCGATCATCCGCAAGAAATACGTCAACATCGGCTTTGCCGTGGACACTCCGGATGGCCTGCTGGTGCCGGTCATCAAGGACGTCGACAAGAAGAGCCTGCTGCAGTTGGCTGGCGAAGCCGCGGCCCTGGCTGAAAAAGCCCGGACCAAGAAGCTCTCGGCCGACGACATGCAAGGCGCCTGCTTCACCATTTCCAGCCTCGGGCACATTGGCGGCACCGGCTTCACGCCGATCGTCAACGCACCGGAAGTGGCGATCCTGGGTGTTTCCAAGGCAACCATCCAGCCGGTCTGGGACGGCAAGGCCTTCCAGCCCAAGCTGATGCTGCCGCTGTCGTTGTCCTACGATCACCGTGTGATCAACGGCGCCGCTGCTGCACGCTTCACCAAGCGTCTGAGCGATCTGCTGGCGGATATCCGCACGATGCTGCTGTAACGTTGCAACTGGCTCCCTGCCCTGCCGGGAGCCAGGCCACACCTTTTTTCGAGCAGCCACGCTCGTACCTCAACCCCGCCACTTGGCGGGGCTTTTTTTGCCTGCCTGCCAGTAAAAGTCCTTAAAAAGAAGTTCTCTTTTCCCACATTCAAACCGGCACGGTCATGACTACTTTTGGGGGCAACGAAAAGTAGAATCGGTGCAGTCACTTTCCAGACCAAACCTTTCGAAAGGACTCGAAGCATGATTATCAAGATGCCTACTGTCGGCCCCATCGTCGGTCATACAACCCCCGAGCAATCTCGAATAATGATTCGCGGGCAACATTCGGAGAACTCAAACCCACTGGCCAGTTTTTCGATTGCCCGATACCGAGAGAGAGGAACAGCAAACTGGTCCGCTCCGGTATTCAATCAAATGATGGAATACAACGACATGACGGCCGTCATGATCTTCAATAACCTTGAAGAAGACACCGTCTATGAGTACCAATGCGGATGGTTCAACGCCCTCGCAGCGCTCGACGACATTGCCCGGCAGAGCAAGGACAAGTTGGTCTGGCCAACATCCACCTACGTACTCAAGACGGCTACAGCCAATAAACATATCAGCCGCAGCTTTATTGTCGGCTCATGCCGATACATCCACACCGACCGCCTGACCGGCCACCCCTTGTTTCATGACCTGGGCGACCAGGTATTCAAGGTCATGAACGACAAGATCACCCGAAGGCAATTCCCGATTGACGGGATGTTCCTGGTCGGCGACCAGATCTACGCCGACGACCTCAACCTGGTGAACCCGGCCGCCACCCTGGAAAGTTTCCTCTCTCGCTACAGGACAGCCTTCACCCAGGAAGGTATTGCCAAGGTATTGGCGCATGTGCCGACCTACATGATCCTCGACGACCATGAGATCGAGAACAACTGGCCGGCCGAGGCAACCGCCAGGGACTTCGAGTCCATTTACCCCAGTGCGATCAAGGCCTATGGCATCTACCAGTGCAGCCACAGCCCGCTGCATGAAACGTCCATCAGCAGCCAGGTATCGGCTGCCAGCCCGCCCAATAAATTCTGGTACACCGTCAGCAATGGTCGTACCGACTGGTTTGTCCTGGATACACGCACGAAACGAAATATGAACGCCGCGCCCCGAAAAATACTGGACGACGAACAAATGAACGCATTGCTGAAGTGGCTGATAGAAAGCAAGGCGCCTTCAAAGTTTGTCGTAACTTCCGTCATGTTTTTTCCAGACCTGAAAAATGACGAAGGCGACAGCTGGAAGTCCTTCCCGGAACAACGCAATCAAATCCTGGAACATATCAGAATCAACAAAATAAAGAACATCACCTTTATTTCAGGCGACGTTCACTGCTCACTGGCCAGCCGCATGACTCACTCCGCGGACCCGGACTTCTGCGTCCATACTATTGTTTCCTCCCCACTATTCAAAATAGTGCCATTGGCAACTTATGCATACACCTACAAGGAAGACTTCATACTGGACAAACCCGAAGCCAGCATTAACGGTGAACACTACCAAAGCACCCTGATCAGCAGAGTCCATAGCGAGGACAACTTCGCCTATTTCCAGGTTGACGAAAATGGTGTCGAGCTCAATTACTATGGAAAAAATGGCCAGGCACTTGAGAAAAACGCGCTGGTCATCCCGCTGCGCTGACGAGCGGGAAGCTTCACGCCCTTCAGGAAATCGCCCTGCAGCCGATACCATGACATCACAGAGCCACCGTACTGCTTGTCAGCCCGAGCCGCATGATGCATCTTTGCCGCACGCGCCGAAAAACCCGTATACACCAGTGCGTGACCAGTTCTCTTGAAGCGAGCCCTCAATGAAAACCCAACCCGATGCCGCCAGCCGTATGGTGGCCGAGGTAGTGACGCAGTTGCCCGTGCCCTCGCGGCTCGGCATGCTGCGTTTCGAGCGGCTGAATGAAGCCAGCTGGGCATTGCTGTTTCTCGATCCGAATTGCGAGCGGCAGTTCGGCCTGCCGGCTGCCGATCTCTGCGCGCTGGTCGGCTCGCCCTATGCCAGCCTCATGGAACCCCAGGCGCGCTATCAGCTGCACGACGCCATTCAGCTGCAGCTGGCGAGCAAACCTTATTACCTGATCCGCTATACCCTGCATACCACGCAAGGCCCGTTGAACCTGCTGGAGCTGGGAGAACCGTTCAAACAGCATAACCGCCAGTTGCTGCGCGGCTACCTGCTGGTCATGGAAGTGCCCGGCGATGCACAAGGCGTGTCGGACGACCTGGAAAGCCAGAACAACCGCCTGCAGATCGCCCTGCAACTCAATCAGCAAGCCCAGCAGGAGCAGTTGCAGCATCTGGACCGGGTTCGCGCCCAGCAGGATTTGATCCTGCGCCTGGCCAGGCATCGATACAACGCGAACAACTCCCTGCTCGAAGCCGCGCAATTGATCACCCGTAGCGCCTGCGAAATCTACGAAATCGACTGTGCGAGCATCTGGTACCTGGAAGGCCAGCGCCTGGAGCCGATCTCGGCGTTCTACCGCGCCAGCCAGGAATACCACCTGCCCGAACCGATCGACGCAAGCCTCTATCCAAACTACCTGGACGCCTTGCACACCAGCCGGGCGATTGACGCAAACAATGCCATGCGCGACCCGCGCACCCGGGAAATGGCCGAGAGCCTGAGACCGCGTGACATCAATGCCGTACTCGATGCCAGCATCCGCATCGATGGGCAGGTGGTCGGTGTCTTGTGCCTGGAGCAGACTGGCAGCACCCGCACCTGGCAAACGGATGAAATCGCCTTCGCCGGTGAGCTGGCCGATCAATTCGCCCAGGTCATCAACAACCATAATCGGCGCACGGCCACTAGTGCACTGCACCTGTTCCAGCGCGCTGTCGAACAGAGCGCCAACGCCTTTTTGCTGGTCAATTGCGATGGCGTGGTCGAATACGTCAACCCCAGTTTCACCGCCATCACCCAATACAGCCCCGAAGAAGTCCATGGCCAGCGCCTGTCCGAGCTACCTGCCCTGGAAAACCTCAGCGAGCTGCTGTTCGATGCGCCCTCGGCCCTGGCCAAGAGCAACAGCTGGCAAGGCGAATTCAAGAGCCGGCGCAAGAACCTGGAACCCTACTGGGGCCAGCTTTCGATTTCCAAGGTGTACGGTGACAATCGCGAACTGACGCACTACATCGGCATCTACGAGGACATCACCCAGACCAAGCTCGCACAGCAACGCATCGAGCGCCTGGCCTACACCGATAACCTCACGACCCTGGGCAACCGTCCGTCATTCATTCGCAACCTCGACGAACGCTTCGCCCGCGACAGCGACACCCCGATCAGCCTGCTGCTGGTCGACATCGACAATTTCAAGCGCATCAACGACAGTCTCGGCCATCAGACTGGCGACAAGCTGCTGATCAGCCTTGCCCGCCGCCTGCGCAACAGCCTGAGCCCGAGCGGCAGCCTGGCGCGCTTTGCCAGTAACGAGTTCGCCGTGCTGCTCGATAACACCGACCTAAACACCGGGCAACAGATCGCCATTCAGGTACTCAAGACCCTCGACAAGCCGATGTTCGTCGACAACCAGCTGATCAACGTCACCGGCTCCGTCGGCCTGGCCTGTGCGCCGCTGCACGGCCGCGACCCGCAAACCCTGATGAAGAACGCAGGCCTGGCCCTGCACAAGGCCAAGGCCAATGGCAAACACCAGGTCCAGGTCTTCACCGAAGCCCTGAACGCCGAGGCCAGCTACAAGCTGTTCGTCGAAAACAACCTGCGTCGCGCACTGACTCAGAACGAACTGGAAGTCTTCTACCAGCCCAAGCTGTGCCTGCGCAGCGGGCGCCTGCTGGGCATGGAAGCGCTGCTGCGCTGGAACCACCCGGAGAAGGGCATGATCCGCCCGGACCAATTCATCAGCGTGGCCGAGGAAACCGGCCTGATCATCCCCATCGGCAAATGGATCGCACGCCAGGCCTGCCACATGAGCAAACAGCTGACCGCCGCGGGGCTGGGCAACCTGCAAGTGGCGATCAACCTGTCGCCCAAGCAGTTCTCCGACCCGGATCTGGTTGCCTCGATCGCCAATATCCTCAAGGAAGAAGCCCTGCCACCGTTCTTGCTGGAGCTGGAACTGACCGAAGGCCTGCTGCTAGAGGCCACCGAGGACACCCGCCAGCAACTCGACCAACTCAAGGGCCTGGGCCTGACGCTGGCCATGGACGACTTCGGCACCGGCTACTCATCGCTGAGCTACCTGAAGAAATTTCCGATCGACATCATCAAGATCGATCGCAGTTTCATCCACGAGATCCCGGACAACCAGGACGACATGGAAATCACCTCGGCCGTGATTGCCATGGCCCACAACCTCAAGCTCAAGGTGGTCGCCGAAGGCGTCGAAACCGCCGCCCAGCTGGCCTTCCTACGCCGTCATCGTTGCGATGTCGGGCAAGGCTACCTGTTCGACCGGCCCATCCCCGGCAAGGAACTGATCGACAAGCTCAAACGCTATCCGCGCGGACCAACGGCCTGACAGCTGCGTAACACTCGTGCACACTGTAGGTCTATCACATAACGACAACGCTCAGCGGTTGTCCCTACCTGAAGAGAGGAATGGGTTGATGGTCCTGCGCTCGGAAATCCTGGTGAACAAAAACGAAATGCCTACCCAGCAACAGGCGCTGCCTGGACGCGAAACGCCGATGCCGGTGCCGGACAAGCACTTCGTCAACGGCAATCCCCTGCTCGGACCGTTCCCGGGCAGTGTCGATTTCGCGATTTTCGGCCTGGGTTGCTTCTGGGGCGCGGAACGTCGTTTCTGGCAACGCGAAGGCGTGTACAGCACATCGGTGGGATACGCCGGTGGCTTCACGCCAAACCCGACCTACGAAGAAGTCTGCTCGGGCCTGACCGGTCACAGTGAAGTCGTGCTGGTCGTCTACGAGCCGGAACAAGTCAGCTACCAGGAACTGCTGGCGTTGTTCTGGGAACTGCACGACCCGACCCAGGGCATGCGTCAGGGCAACGATATCGGCACCCAATACCGCTCGGTCATTTATGCCACCAACCCAACTCAACTGGAAGCGGCCAAGGCCAGCGCAGAAGTGTTCCAGGCGGAACTGAGCAAGGCTGGCCTGGGGACCATCACCACTGAAATCGAAGAAGCCCCGACCTTCTACTACGCCGAGGCCTATCACCAGCAATACCTGGCGAAGAACCCTGAAGGGTATTGCGGGATCAGGGGGACCGGGGTGACCTGCCCGATTTAACATACCCCTGTAGCCGCTGCCGCAGGCTGCGCTGGAGTCCCGCAGGGGCTCCCTGGCAATCTTGAGATCCTGCGCCCGCTTCGCGCGCGAGCGCAGCCTGCGGCAGCGGCTACACCAACCGTGGCGTTCCCGGGATTATTCGCTAATCAACCAATCCATCCGCCACCCACCCTGGGTCTGCCCCAACTTCTGGGCCAGCCACGGCAGCAGCTCACGCAACTCCTCCTCCAGCCCCCAAGGCGGATTGGCAATCGCCAGCCCCGAGCCGTTCAGGCTTTGTGGCGTTTCCAGCGGATGCACCAACAGCTCCACGCGCAGCAGCTTCGGCGCCCCGGTGCTGGTCAGATCCTGGTAGAAACGGGTCATGCGCTGGTCCTTGATCGGATACCAGATAGCCGCCACCGTCTGACGCATGCGCCCGATCGCCTCCTTGAGCGCCAGGGAGCAACGCTTGAGCTCATCGAGCTGCTCGAAGGGCGGGTCGATCAACATCACGGCGCGTTTTTCCGGTACGGGCAGCAAGGCACGAGGCACATGCCAGCCTTCGCCCAGGTGCACGGCAACGCGACGATCCCCCTTCATATTGTCCTTGAGCAGGCGCCCATCCTCAGGGTGTTTCTCATTGAGCAACACGCGGTCCTGAGCGCGGGTCAAGCGCCGTGCCAGCTCCGGCGAGCCCGGGTAGTAGCGCAATTCGCCATCAGGGTTCATCTCATGCAGCGCCTGCATGTAATCGGCCGTCAGCAACGGCAGATCCGGCGCGTTCCACAGCCGCGCGATGCCTTCCAGGTATTCACCGGTGCGGCTGGCCTGATCCCCCTTGAGGTCATACAGGCCGATCCCGGCATGGGTATCGAGGTAGGCGAACGGCTGCTCCTTGCGCGACATCAAGGCAATCAGACGAGTCAGGACAAGGTGTTTGAACACATCGGCGTGGTTGCCGGCGTGGAAGGCGTGACGATAATTCATGGCAACTCCTGCAAGGACGCAGAGTTTACCTTGTGTCGCGGCGCGAGTCAGGTGCGCCCGAAACGACACCGGCCCGACTCCCAAAGGAGGCCGGGCCGGCATAAGCACTAACTGACGACTGGTATCAGTGCGCTTGCTTGAAGGCAGCGTCTGCCGCTTCGAAACGGGCAACCATCGAGGCCGATGGCGAGCTCATTTTCGAGACCAACAGGATGGCCAGGCTGGCGAAGATGAAACCAGGAATGATTTCATACAGGCCGAACAGGGCCAGCTGCTTCCAGACGATAACGGTGATCGCACCGACCAGGATACCGGCCAGGGCGCCGTTGCGCGTCATGCCCTTCCACAGTACCGAGATCAGAACCACAGGGCCGAAGGCCGCACCGAAACCAGCCCAGGCGTAACTCACCAGACCCAGTACGCGGTTTTCCGGGTTGGATGCCAGGAGGATGGCAACCAGCGCGACCAACAGCACCATCGCACGGCCGACCCATACCAGCTCAACCTGGGAAGCGCTCTTGCGCAGGAACGTCTTGTAGAAGTCTTCGGTCAGGGCGCTCGAGCACACCAGCAGCTGGCAGCTCAGGGTACTCATTACAGCAGCCAGAATGGCCGACAGCAGCACACCGGCGATCCATGGGTTGAACAGGATCTTGGCCAGTTCGATGAACACGCGCTCGTGGTTCTCGGTCACGGGGCCGGCAACATCGGCATGCGCAGAGAAATAGGCAATACCGAAGAAACCAACAGCCACGGTGCCGGCCAGGCACAGGATCATCCAGGTCATGGAGATGCGACGAGCCTTGGCGATCGACTTGACCGAGTCAGCCGCCATGAAGCGCGCCAGGATGTGCGGTTGACCGAAATAGCCCAGACCCCAGCCCATCAGCGAGATGATGCCGATGAAGGTAGTGCCCTTGAGCATGTCGAAGTTGCCAGCATCTTGCGCTTCGATGGCCAGGAAGGTGGTATCGATGCCACCGGTGGCCAGCATGACCACGATCGGGGTCAGGATCAGCGCGAAGATCATCAGCGTAGCCTGCACGGTATCGGTCCAGCTCACCGCCAGGAAACCACCGACGAAGGTGTAGGCGATGGTCGCGGCAGCACCGGCCCACAGAGCCGTTTCATAGGACATGCCGAAAGTGCTTTCGAACAGACGAGCACCGGCAACGATGCCGGAGGCACAGTAGATGGTGAAGAACACCAGGATCACGATGGCCGAGATGATCCGCAGCAGGCCGCTCTTGTCGTCGAAACGACTGGAGAAGTAGTCCGGCAGGGTCAGGGCATCGCCGTTGTGTTCGGTCTGGATGCGCAGGCGACCGGCAACGAACAGCCAGTTCAGGTAGGCACCGACGATCAGGCCAATGGCAATCCAGCTTTCCGACAGGCCCGACATATAGATGGCACCTGGAAGGCCCATCAACAGCCAGCCGCTCATGTCCGAGGCACCTGCCGACAATGCGGTCACGACGCTACCCAGGCTACGACCGCCCAGTATGTAATCGGAAAGGTTGTTGGTGGAGCGATAGGCCATGAAGCCGATCAGCACCATTGCCGCGATGTAGATCACGAATGTGATCAGGGTTGGGTTACTTGCACTCATAGAAGTTGCGCCCTGGCATTTGTTTTTATGGTGTCCGCGGTAATCCGCACCGACAGCAGCCGCTCGTTCCTTGAACGCCTATCTGGGACGGCTCTTTGAAAGAGCCCGCGCATGATTTTGGTACAAGGTTGCACCTAGGCCGCGAATGCTATGCAACAACGCAAAGGAGGTGCAACCAATTTCTCCCCTCAAGTTGCACCTTGTTGAGATTTTTCCGTAAAAACGGGTTTTTGCTCCCTTTCGAAGTAAAAACGGCTGTACTCAGAACTGAAACCATCGAAAACAGCCGAAACTGTCGTCACGTTTCCAAGCACCGGACGAGCAGCACATTTTTCCTACAAAAACTGGGTTGCACTAGGTTGCACCTAAACTGTTGCAAGGATAATCTTGGCAGCAGCTTAAGCCACATTAAGGTGGCGATAATGAGGATAAAAAATGGCGACGACCACCCTTGGGGTCAAACTTGACGACCCAACCCGTGAGCGACTGAAGTCGGCAGCGCAGTCCATCGACCGCACTCCGCACTGGTTGATCAAACAGGCAATCTTCAATTACCTGGAAAAACTCGAGGGTGGTGCAACCCTGACCGAGCTCAACGGTCTGGTTGGCAAAGACGCCGAAGAAGCCGGCGAAGTCCAGGCTGATCACAGCCACCAGTGCTTCCTCGAGTTCGCCGAAAGCATCCTGCCGCAATCGGTCCTGCGTTCGGCCATTACCGCCGCCTACCGCCGTCCCGAGCAGGAAGTGGTTCCCATGCTGCTCGAACAGGCGCGTCTGCCTGTCGCCATGGCCGAAGCCACCAACAAGCTGGCGGCCTCGATTGCCGAGAAGCTGCGCAACCAGAAGAGCGCTGGCGGCCGTGCCGGCATCGTTCAGGGATTGCTGCAGGAATTCTCCCTGTCGTCCCAGGAAGGCGTAGCCCTGATGTGCCTGGCAGAAGCGCTGCTGCGCATCCCCGACAAAGGCACCCGCGACGCCCTGATCCGCGACAAGATCAGCACCGGTAACTGGCAGCCGCACCTGGGCAACAGCCCGTCGCTGTTCGTCAACGCCGCCACCTGGGGCCTGCTGCTGACCGGCAAGCTGGTCTCGACCCACAACGAATCCGGCCTGACCTCCTCGCTCAGCCGCATCATCGGCAAAAGCGGCGAGCCGATGATCCGCAAGGGCGTCGACATGGCCATGCGCCTGATGGGCGAGCAGTTCGTTACCGGCGAAACCATCGCCGAAGCCCTGGCCAACGCCAGCAAGTTCGAAGCCAAGGGTTTCCGCTACTCCTACGACATGCTCGGTGAAGCGGCGCTGACCGAACACGATGCTCAGAAGTACCTGGCCTCCTACGAGCAAGCCATTCACTCGATCGGCAAGGCTTCCCACGGCCGCGGCATTTACGAAGGCCCGGGCATTTCGATCAAGCTGTCGGCCCTGCACCCACGCTACAGCCGTGCCCAGTACGAGCGCGTCATGGACGAGTTGTACCCGCGTCTGCTGTCGCTGACCCTGCTGGCCAAGAAATACGACATCGGCCTGAACATCGACGCCGAAGAAGCCGACCGCCTCGAGCTGTCGCTGGACCTGCTCGAGCGCCTGTGCTTCGAGCCTCAGCTGACCGGCTGGAACGGCATCGGCTTCGTCATCCAGGCTTATCAGAAGCGCTGCCCGTACGTGATCGACTACGTCATCGACCTGGCTCGCCGCAGCCGTCATCGCCTGATGATCCGTCTGGTAAAAGGCGCCTACTGGGACAGCGAAATCAAGCGCGCCCAGGTCGAAGGCCTGGAAGGCTACCCGGTCTACACCCGCAAGGTGTACACCGACGTTTCCTACATTGCCTGCGCACGCAAACTGTTGTCGGTGCCGGAAGTCATCTATCCGCAGTTCGCCACCCACAACGCCCACACTCTGTCGGCCATCTACCATATCGCCGGTCAGAACTATTACCCGGGCCAGTACGAGTTCCAGTGCCTGCACGGCATGGGCGAGCCGCTGTACGAACAAGTGGTCGGCAAGGTTGCCGATGGCAAGCTGAACCGTCCGTGCCGCGTCTACGCGCCGGTCGGCACCCACGAAACCCTGCTGGCTTACCTGGTGCGTCGCCTGCTGGAAAACGGCGCGAACACCTCGTTCGTCAACCGCATCGCCGACCAGTCGATTTCTATCCAGGAACTGGTGGCGGACCCGGTCAGCAGCATCGAGCGCATGGCCACTCAGGAAGGCGGTTTCGGCCTGCCGCACCCGCGCATTCCGCTGCCGCGTGACCTCTATGGTTCCGAGCGCGCCAACTCCAGCGGCATCGACATGGCCAACGAACATCGCCTGGCCTCGCTGTCCTGCGCCTTGCTCAGCAGTGCCCACAACAACTGGAGCGCCGCACCGGTACTCGGCTGCCCGACCAGCAACGGCACGGCCCAGCCCGTGTTGAACCCGGCTGACCTGCGTGACGTCGTCGGTCATGTGCAGGAAGCCAATGTCGAAGACGTCGACAATGCTATCCAGTGCGCCCTGAAAGCCGCTCCGATCTGGCAGGCCACGCCGCCGGCAGAACGCGCCGCGATCCTCGAACGCGCTGCCGACCTCATGGAAGCCGAGATCCAGCCGCTGATGGGCCTGCTGGCCCGCGAAGCCGGCAAGACCTTTGCTAACGCCATCGCCGAAGTTCGTGAAGCAGTGGACTTCCTGCGCTACTACGCTGTGCAGGCCCGCAACGATTTCAGCAACGACGCGCACCGCCCACTGGGCCCGGTGGTCTGCATCAGCCCCTGGAACTTCCCGCTGGCCATCTTCAGCGGTCAGGTTGCCGCTGCCCTGGCTGCCGGCAACCCGGTCCTGGCCAAACCCGCCGAGCAAACTCCGCTGGTCGCCGCGCAAGCCGTGCGCCTGCTGCTCGAAGCCGGCATCCCGCAAGGCGTGTTGCAACTGCTGCCGGGCCGCGGCGAAACCGTCGGTGCTCGTCTGGTCGGCGACGATCGCGTCAAGGGCGTGATGTTCACCGGCTCCACCGAAGTGGCTCGCCTGCTGCAACGCAACATCGCTGGTCGCCTTGACTCCCAGGGCCGCCCGATCCCGCTGATCGCCGAAACCGGTGGCCAGAACGCGATGATCGTCGACTCGTCGGCATTGACCGAACAAGTGGTCATCGATGTGGTTTCCTCGGCCTTCGACAGTGCCGGTCAGCGTTGTTCTGCCCTGCGCGTCCTGTGCCTGCAGGAAGACTCGGCCGACCGCGTCATCGAAATGCTCAAGGGCGCCATGGCCGAAAGCCGCCTGGGCAACCCCGAGCGCCTGTCGGTAGACATCGGCCCGGTCATCGACGCCGAAGCCAAGGCCGGCATCGAGAAGCATATCCAGGGTATGCGCGAGAAAGGTCGCTCGGTCTATCAGGTGGCGATTGCCAACACCGAAGAATGCCAGCGCGGCACCTTCGTCATGCCGACCCTGATCGAACTGGAAAGCTTCGACGAACTGCAACGCGAAATCTTCGGCCCGGTCCTGCACGTGGTGCGCTACAAGCGCAAGGAGCTGGACCAGCTGATCGAGCAAATCAACGCGTCGGGCTATGGCCTGACCCTGGGCGTGCATACCCGTATCGACGAGACCATCTCCAAGGTCATCGACAGCGTCAATGCCGGTAACGTCTACGTCAACCGCAACATCGTCGGTGCCGTGGTCGGCGTACAGCCATTCGGCGGCGAAGGCCTGTCGGGCACCGGCCCGAAAGCCGGTGGCCCGCTGTACCTGTACCGCTTGCTGTCGACTCGCCCGGCCGATGCCATCGTGCGCTCCTTCGAACGCACCGATGGCGCCACCGCCCCGGACGTTCGCCTGCGCGACGCCATGAGTGCACCTCTGCAAGCACTGCAGGCCTGGGCCGACAGCAACAAGCTGGCCGACCTGAACGCCCTGTGCACGCAGTACGCCCAGCAGTCGCAGAGTGGCATCACCCGCCTGCTCGACGGCCCGACCGGCGAGCGCAACAGCTACGCCATCCTGCCGCGCGAGCATGTACTGTGCCTGGCCGACACCGAAGCCGACCTGCTCACCCAACTGGCTGCCGTACTGGCCGTTGGCAGCTCTGCGGTCTGGCCGGACAACGCGCTGAGCAAAACCCTGCGCGCCCGCCTGCCGAAAGAAGTGCAAGCGCGCATTCAGCTGGTGGCCGAGTGGAACAAGGACGAAGTCGTGTTCGACGCCGTCCTGCACCACGGCCATTCCGACCAGCTGCGCGATGTCTGCCAGCAGGTCGCCAAGCGCGCCGGTGCCATCGTTGGGGTTCAGGGCCTGTCGCAAGGCGAGACCAACATTGCGCTGGAGCGCCTGGTGATCGAGCGGGCGTTGAGTGTTAACACGGCGGCTGCCGGTGGTAATGCGAGCTTGATGACTATTGGTTGATGGTTAGTGGGTGACGCGGTCTTTCATTGAGACCGCGTCGCTGCAATCGCTGGCAAGCCAGCTCCCACAGGGATCTCATGCACTCCGCGATCCCTGTGGGAGCTGGCTTGCCAGCGATGAAGCTGAACACAACTTCACTGAACAGCCTCGATTCTGCCCCTTCATCACCCTCATCTATGGTGCTAGGCACCCACTTCTCCGCAAGCCTAGACTCGGCGCATTCCAAAAAAGGTATGCCACCATGTCCGAGACCCTGCTCAGCTCCCGCAACCTTGCCTTCGAACTCTACGAAGTCCTCGACGCCGAAAGCCTGACCCGGCGCGAACGCTTCGCCGAGCACACTCGCGAGACCTTCGATGCGGCCATTGGCACGGCCCGGACCATTGCTGAGAAATACTTCGCCCCGCACAACCGCAAGGGCGATGAGAACGAGCCGCGCTATGAGGACGGCCAGGCCATTCTGATTCCGGAAGTGAAACCGGCAGTCGATGCCTTTCTCGAGGCCGGCTTTCTCAATGCCGCACGCAGCTTCGAGGACGGTGGCATGCAGTTGCCAACCCTGCTCGCGCAAGCCTGCTTCGCTCATTTCCAATCGGCCAACGCGGCATCGACTTCGTACCCCTTCCTGACCATGGGCGCGGCCAACCTGATCGAAAGCTTTGGCAGCGATGAGCAGAAGCAGCGCTTCCTGCAGCCGATGATCGATGGGCGCTTCTTCGGCACCATGGCATTGACCGAACCCCATGCCGGCTCGTCACTGTCGGATATCCGCACCCGCGCCGAACCCGCAGCCGATGGCACTTATCGCCTGCGCGGCAACAAGATCTTCATCTCCGGTGGCGACCACCCGCTATCGGAAAACATCGTGCACATGGTCCTGGCCAAGCTGCCGGACGCCCCACCCGGCGTGAAGGGCATTTCCCTGTTTATCGTGCCCAAGTTCCTGGTCAACGACGATGGCAGCCTGGGTAAACGCAACGATGTCTTGCTGGCGGGCCTGTTCCACAAGATGGGCTGGCGCGGCACCACCTCGACTGCGCTGAATTTCGGCGATAACGGCGAGTGCATCGGCTATCTGGTGGGCAAGCCTCACCATGGCCTGAGCTATATGTTCCAGATGATGAACGAAGCGCGGATCGGCGTCGGCATGGGTGCGGTCATGCTGGGTTACGCAGGCTACCTGTATTCACTGGAGTACGCCCGCGAACGTCCGCAAGGGCGCCTGCCCGACAGCAAGGACCCGACCAGCATGCCGGTATCGATCATCCAGCACGCCGACGTCAAGCGCATGCTGCTGACCCAGAAAGCCTACGTGGAAGGCGCGTTCGATCTCGGTCTGTATGCCGCCCGCCTGGTCGACGAAACCCAGACCGGCGATACCGAAGACGCGCGCAAGCAGGCTCACGAACTGCTCGACCTGCTGACTCCCATCGTCAAATCCTGGCCTTCCGAGTTCTGCCTCAAAGCCAACGAACTGGCGATCCAGATTCTCGGCGGTCATGGTTATACCCGTGAATACCCGGTAGAACAGTACTACCGCGATAACCGCCTGAACCCGATCCATGAAGGCACGCACGGCATCCAGTCGCTCGACCTGCTGGGCCGCAAGCTGGCGCAAAACGGGGGTGCCGGACTCAAGCAACTGATCCGGCTGATCGCCGACACCTGCAAGCGTGCCCATGCGCATGCCGGCCTCGATGCGCTGCGCGAGCCGTTGGAGCAGTTGCTTGATCGCCTGCAAGGGGTCACGCTCGGGCTGCTGTCCGATCTCGCCCACGGCCAGGTCAATACAGCGCTGGCCAACTCGGCGCTGTACCTCAAGGCGTTCGGGCATACCGTGATTGGTTGGCGCTGGCTGGAGCAGGCGGTGCGTGCAGAAGAGGGACTGGCGAAAGGCAATCCAGCGGATGAGGGCTTCTATAAAGGCAAGCTTCAGGCGGCGCGTTATTTCCTGACATGGGAAGTGCCAGGTTGTCATCATGAACTGGCATTACTGGAAACGCGGGATGACACCTGCCTGGCCATGAACGAAGACTGGTTCTAACATCACCCTTCTCGTTCCCACGCTCTGCGTGGGAATGCAGGGTCAGACGCTCCAGCGTCGCCGTACCCGAGCGCGACGCAGAGCGTCACAGGAGGCATTCCCACGCAGAGCGTGGGAACGAGGGTGCGCTGCAAAGCTTTTTGACAGCAGGACATTTCCGCAGGTTAGAATCCCTTGGCACGCAGACTGCATATTCCCTCGCAATCTGCGCCCGCCTGACCAACCTCCCGGAGTACTGCCATTGAATGCGACAACCATCAACAGCCTGTTCTTGATCGGCGCGTTGCTGGTGGGTGCGAGCATTCTTGTGAGTTCGTTGTCCTCACGGCTCGGCATCCCGATTCTGGTCATCATCCTCGCGGTGGGCATGGCTGCGGGCGTCGATGGCGGCGGTATCATTTTCGACAATTACCCCACGGCCTATCTGGTCGGTAACCTGGCGTTGGCGGTCATCCTGCTCGACGGCGGTCTGCGAACGCGGGTGGCGAGTTTCCGTGTGGCACTGTGGCCGGCGTTATCGCTGGCGACTCTCGGCGTACTGATCACTACCGGCCTGACCGGCATGATGGCGGCCTGGCTGTTCAACCTGAACATGATCCAGGGATTGTTGATCGGCGCCATCGTCGGCTCGACCGACGCCGCGGCGGTGTTCTCCCTGCTCGGTGGCAAGGGCCTGAACGAACGAGTGACCGCGACCCTGGAGATCGAATCGGGCAGTAACGACCCGATGGCGGTGTTCCTCACCGTTACCCTGATCGACATGCTCGCCAGCCACGAGACGGGCCTGCACTGGGGCCTGCTGACCCACCTGATTCGCGAGTTTGGTATCGGCAGCATTCTCGGCCTGGGTGGTGGCTGGCTGATGCTGCAACTGGTCAACCGCATCAACCTGGCCAACGGCCTTTACCCCATCCTGGTCATCAGCGGCGGCCTGCTGGTGTTCGCCCTGACCAACGCCCTGCATGGCAGCGGTTTTCTGGCTGTGTACCTGTGCGGTCTGGTTATCGGCAACCGTCCAGTGCGCAGCCGTCACGGCATCCTGCACATGCTCGATGGCATGGCCTGGCTGGCACAGATCGGCATGTTCCTGGTGCTGGGCCTGCTGGTCACGCCCCATGACCTGCTGCCCATCGCCCTGCCGGCGCTGGGCCTGGCGCTGTGGATGATTCTGATTGCCCGGCCCCTGTCGGTCGTCGCCGGCCTGCTGCCGTTCAAGGCCTTCCATGGTCGCGAAAAAGCTTTCATCTCCTGGGTCGGCCTACGCGGCGCGGTACCGATCATTCTGGCGGTGTTCCCGCTCATGGCCGGGCTGCCCAACGCGCAGCTGTACTTCAACCTGGCGTTCTTCATCGTGCTGGTTTCGCTGCTGGTGCAGGGCACCAGCCTGCCATGGGTCGCCAAACTGCTGAAGGTCACCGTACCACCGGACCCGGCACCGATTTCCCGTTCCGCACTCGAGGTGCACGTCACCAGCGAATGGGAGTTGTTCGTCTATCGCCTCGGTGCTGAAAAATGGTGCATCGGTGCCGCCCTGCGCGAGCTGAAAATGCCTGAAGGGACCCGCATCGCTGCCCTGTTTCGTGGCCAGCAACTGCTCCATCCGTCGGGAAGTACCACACTTGAAGTGGATGATTTACTCTGTGTGATCGGCCACGAACACAATCTGCCGGCGCTCGGAAAGCTGTTCAGCCAGGCGCCACAGCGTGGCCTCGATTTGCGTTTCTTCGGCGACTTCGTCCTCGAAGGGGACGCAGAACTGGGGGCTGTGTCGGCGTTGTACGGTTTGAAACTCGACGGCCTGGACGCGAACATGCCCCTCAGCCGGTTCATTACCCAGAAGGTTGGTGGCGCACCGATCGTCGGCGACCAGATCGAATGGAACAACACAATTTGGACCGTCGCCGTCATGGAAGGGAACAAGATCCTCAAAGTGGGCGTCAAATTCCCCGAAGGAAGTCGCCCCGGCCCCGGGCTGTTCCTCTAAATTTCCATTTTTTGCGAGTTTTTCTACCTCTGCCTATGTCCAATTTGCGCACTTTTCTAACAGCAGCCCTGCTGGGGTTGTGTTTGTCTGTCACCACCGTGCAGGCAGCCGAACCACCCACCACCGCCGCCGTTCAGCAAAGTCTGGACAAGATCGCCGAACGCAAACTCCCGGAGGCCGACCAAAAGGCCTTGCAGCAGGTACTGGAACAGACCCTGACATTCCTGGCGAGCAGGGACGACAGCGTCAAGCGCCTGGCCGCCGTCAAGCAGCAACTCAATGATGCACCACGCCAGACCAGCGAAAACCAGCGTGAACTGGCCAAGCTCAAGCTGACCAAAGTCATCCCCGCCGAGCAACGTTATGCCAACCTGCAGGTGCCCCAGCTCGAACAGCTGCTCACCGAACGCGGAACACAGCAAAGCGAACTGCAAAAGGCCCTGAACGACGCGACCACCCTGAGCATCACCGCCCAGACCCGCCCCGAGCGCGCCCAGGCCGAGATCAGCAGCAACCAGACCCGCATCCAGCAGATTAACAATGCCATCAAGCTGGGCAAGGACGGCGGCAAAGTGCTGACGCCTGACCTGCGCAACCAGCTCAATGCCGAGCTTGCCGCACTCAATGCCCTGACCACCCTGCGTCGCCAGGAACTGGCCGGCAACGGCGTGCTGCAAGACCTGGGCAACAGCCAGAAAGACCTGCTGGGCGAACGCAGCGCTCGCCTGGACCAGGAAATCCAGGACCTGCAGACGCTGATCAACCAGAAGCGCCTGGCCCAGTCGCAACAGACCGTCACCGAGCAGTCGATCGAGGCGCAAAAGGCCGGCGGCAGTAGCGTGCTGGCCACCGAGAGCGCGGCCAACGTCAAGCTCTCCGACTACCTGCTGCGCAGCACCGACCGCCTCAACGAACTGACCCAGCAGAACCTCCAGACCAAGCAACAGCTCGACAACCTGACCCAGAGCGATCAGGCCCTGGACGAACAGATCAGCGTGCTCAAGGGCAGCCTGCTGCTTTCCAAGATCCTCTACCAACAGAAGCAATCCCTGCCGCATCTCAAACTTGACCGTAACCTGGCCGACCAGATCGCCGACACTCGCCTTTACCAATTCGAGGTCAACCAGCAACGCGAACAGCTCGGCAACCCTGCCGCTTATGTCGACAAACTGCTGGCCAGCCAGCCGCCCGAGCAGGTCACACCGCAACTGCGCAAGACCCTGCTGGACATCGCCGTCACTCGAAGCGATCTGCTCGAACGCCTGAACCGCGAATTGAGTGCCCTGCTCAATGAGTCGATCACTCTGCAACTCAACCAGAAGCAGCTGTCGAGCACAGCGCAGAGCCTGCGTGCGACCCTCGACGAGCAGATGTTCTGGATCCCCAGCAACAAGCCGCTGGACCTGGAATGGCTGACAACCGTGCCCAAGCGTCTGCAGCAGCAAGTCACGACCCTCCCCTGGATCTCCAGCCTGAAAGAGCTGGCCGACGGACTGACCCAACGGCCACTGCTGTTCCTGCCGCTGGCGCTGCTCATTGGCGCCCTGGTGTGGTACCGCAGCGATCTGTACACGCGCCTGAACAAAGTCCACAAGGATGTCGGCCACTTCAAGCGCGACAGCCAATGGCACACGCCCCAGGCGATCCTGATCAATATCCTGCTGGCGTTGCCCGGCACCCTGGCGTTAGCCCTGTGTGGCCTGGCGTTGCAAATCGACGCCCGTGGTCAGAACGCCAACCTCGGTGCCGCCCTGTTGCAGATTTCCCAGGCCTGGCTGGTGTTCTATACCGCTTACCGGATCCTCGCGCCGGGTGGCGTGGCCGAACTGCACTTCCGTTGGGAGAAGCCACAGGTCGAGTTCCTGCGTGGCTGGATCCGGCGCCTGGGCACCGTTGTCCTGGCACTGGTCGGCGTTGTGTCCATTGCCGAGCACCAACCCTCGGCGCTAGCTGATGACGTACTGGGTATAGGCGTCGTCCTGACCTGCTACGCCCTGATGACCTGGCTCTTGAGCCGCCTGTTGATGCGCAGCCCGACGCATCGCAATGCCCCGCTGTTTCGCAAGGCTGTGGGCGTGGCCTTCACCATCCTGCCGGTCGCCCTGTTCCTCGCGGTGTGCTTCGGTTACTACTACACCGCACTGAAACTCAGCGACCGTCTGATCGACACCCTGTACCTGCTGATGTTCTGGATCATCATCGAGGCAGGCTTCGTCCGCGGCCTGGCCGTGGCGGCCCGCCGCCTGGCTTACCAGCGCGCACTGAGCAAACGCCAGGCCGCGAAGGAAACCGGCGACCCGGAAACCGTCATCGAAGAACCGACCCTGGACATCGAACAGGTCAACCAGCAGTCCCTGCGCCTGATCCGCCTGGCGCTGCTCGGTGGCTTCATCGCTGCTCTGTACTGGGTCTGGGCCGACCTGATCAGCGTGTTCTCCTACCTCGACAACGTCACCCTGTACGAGTACACCAGCGGTACCGGCGCGAGCATGAGCATGGTACCGATCAGCCTGGGCGACATGATCGCGGCACTGGTCATCATCGGTATCACCTTCGCGCTGGCGAGCAACTTGCCCGGCCTGCTCGAAGTACTGGTGCTATCGCGCCTGAACCTGGCCCAGGGCAGCGCCTACGCCACCACCACGCTGCTGTCCTATGCCATTGCCGGCATCGGTTTCGTCTCGACCCTGTCGACCCTCGGCGTGAGCTGGGACAAGTTGCAATGGCTGGTCGCCGCGCTCTCGGTAGGCCTGGGCTTCGGCATGCAGGAGATCTTCGCGAACTTCATCTCCGGCATCATGATCCTGTTCGAACGCCCGGTGCGGATCGGCGACACCATCACCATCGGCAACCTGTCGGGCACGGTGAGCAAGATCCGCATCCGCGCCACGACCATCACCGATTTCGACCGCAAGGACATCATCGTCCCGAACAAGACGTTCATTACCGGGCAACTGATCAACTGGTCGCTGACCGACACCGTCACCCGCGTCACCCTGAAACTGGGCGTGGACTACGGCTCGGACCTGGACATGGTGCGCACCCTGCTGCTCAAGGCCGCCAAGGAGAACCCACGGGTGCTCAAGGAGCCGGAGCCGATCGTGTACTTCCTCAACTTCGGCGAAAGCACCCTGGACCATGAACTGCGCATGCATGTGCGTGATCTTGGCGACCGCAACCCGGCGGTCGACGAGATCAACCGCTACATCAACCGCGAGTTCAAGAAGAACCACATCAACATCTCCTTCCGGCAGATGGAGGTGTACCTCAAGAACATGCAGGGCCAGGAGTACAAGATGGTGCCGGTCGAAAGCCTGGACAAGTCCCTGGTGCCACTGCAGCCGGTGCCCAACAGCGGCAAGCCGGCCAACGAGCCGCCGATGCAGAAACTCGACTGAGAGTGATCCTAGGCCGTATCCTACGCGGTCTGTCGATCTGCGCTTCTGTTCCCCGGGAAGTGCTGCCACTAAGCTGTGCCGGTCGCTGAGGGTTCAGCGATCGGGTGTGGAAACCCGGGTTAACGAGTAAACAGACGCCTTTATGGCGGCTGTGCGCGGGAGACCTTCGGGTCTGCCGGGATAACTCGCCCCGGTTTTCCACCCCGCGTACGGCTGCCACCCCATTCGTGTGGAAACGAATGGAAGCAGCATCACTCTGATGCGAGTTATGCCCATGAAAAAACTAGTCCCCGATCCACCCCTCGGATCCATATCCCAAACCGCTACTACCGCCTTCGGCACCTGCGATGCAGGCCACGCGCCCTTGTTCTCGGTACGCGCCGGCATCAATGCCGAGGATGCGCTGGTGCATGCCTCGCTGTACCTGCAATGCACCTGCGACGCGGCGCATCGCCTCAGCGAAAAAGTCGATCAGGAAACCCGCAGCCTCGTCTGGACCCTCCTCCATTCGGCAGAATCGGCCAAAGCCCTGATCGATGCCTTGCTTGATGGCATTGAGGACAGCGCCGGGCGCTGAGGGATCACCCTCGTTCCCACGCTCCCGCGTGGGAACGAGGAACAACATCAAACCCTGCCCCCCATTTCCATTTCCCCCATCCAACCGCCACAATGCCCCTATCCCTGCCCGGAGATAGCCCTTGAAACACCTGGATGAACTCACCTTCGACAACCGCTACGCCCGCTTGGGCGATGCATTCTCCACCTCGGTCCTGCCAGAGCCCATCCTCAACCCGCGACTGGTAGTGGCCAGCGAGGCGGCGATGCAGTTGCTCGATCTCGACCCGGGCGAAGCGCAGTCCGAGGTGTTCGCCGAACTGTTCAGCGGCCACAAACTCTGGGCCGAGGCCGAACCGCGGGCGATGGTGTATTCCGGGCACCAGTTCGGCTCCTACAACCCGCGCCTGGGTGATGGCCGCGGACTGCTGCTGGGTGAGGTCTGCAACGACGCCGGCGAGTACTGGGACCTGCACCTCAAGGGCGCCGGGCAAACGCCCTATTCGCGCATGGGCGATGGCCGCGCCGTGCTGCGCTCCTCGATCCGCGAATTCCTCGCCTCCGAAGCCCTGCAGGCACTGGGTATCCCCAGCAGCCGGGCCTTGTGCGTGATCGGTTCGGACACGCCCGTCTGGCGTGAAAAACAGGAACGCGGCGCCATGCTCCTGCGCCTGGCCCAGAGCCACGTGCGCTTCGGTCACTTCGAGTACTTCTATTACACCAAGCAGCCGGAACAGCAGCAGATCCTCGCCGAGCACGTGCTGGCCACGCATTTCCCGCAATGCCAGGAACAACCCGAGCCCTACCTTGCGATGTACCGCGAAATCGTCGAGCGCAATGCCGAACTGATCGCCCTGTGGCAGGCCTACGGCTTCTGCCATGGCGTGATGAACACCGACAACATGTCGATCCTGGGCATCACCTTCGACTTCGGCCCCTTCGCCTTCCTCGACGACTTCGACGCCAACTTCATCTGCAACCACTCTGACGACCAGGGTCGCTATTCCTTCAGCAACCAGGTGCCCATCGCCCACTGGAACCTCGCCGCCCTGGCCCAGGCGCTGACACCCTTCATCAGCGTCGAAGCCCTGCGCGAAGTCCTCGGCATGTTCCTGCCCCTGTACCAGGCCCACTACCTGGACCTGATGCGCCGCCGCCTCGGCCTGACCACTGCCGAAGACGACGACATCAAGCTCGTCGAGCGCTTGCTGCAACTGATGCAGAACAGCGGCGTGGATTACAGCCTGTTCTTCCGCCGCTTGGGCGATGAACCCGCTGAATCGGCACTCAAGCGCCTGCGTGATGACTTCATCGACCTGAACGGCTTCGATGCCTGGGCAACTGACTACCTGGCGCGCCTCCAGCGCGAAGGCACGGCAGACGACCCGCAGCGCACCGCGCGTATGCACGCGGTGAACCCGCTGTATGTGCTGCGCAATTACCTGGCACAAAAGGCCATCGACGCAGCGGAAAAAGGCGATTATGAAGAAGTGCGCCGGTTGCACGCCGTGCTGACGAAGCCCTTCGAAACGCAATCGGGCATGGAGGCCTACGCCGAGCGACCTCCGGAGTGGGGCAAGCATCTGGAAATCAGTTGTTCGTCGTGAAGCCGCTCTGCGGCCATGACGTAGTTGCTGGCACACTAAAAACCTATCTGATCTGATAGTAGACAGAGGCACTAATTCGGCAAACTATTGCTCCGGTGGTATTTGAAAATACTTAACGTATCGATAAACCCAGCATGTTTGCCGGAGAAGAAAAATGCCCACCTATCACATACAAGTTAGTTTCATGGGTACAGACAAGAGCAGAAAAATCCTCGCAATAGCGGACAATGAAAGCCGTGCAATAGAAAAAGCACGGGACATGTACCCCGGCGCATGCAGCATCACAGCCATGACGTTCAACCAGATACAACCAGTAGAGGATGACGAAGACGATCGTTGCATTCAAAAATCTGTCAATTGAAAACGCGTCCTATTGAGCAGTTCATTCGCAACTCATGGGGACACACATCTGCAGTATAAATTGCGATAGTCAGTTTATTCGCCTCGCCTCAAGGGGCCACGCTCAACACCCTGAGACGATCGAGCGCACGATCCAGATAGCCATCCCGGATGATGGAGCTCAGATGCCCTGGGCAAAATCGGTCCGCTCGCACGTGTGCAATGAGCAGCCTGCGCACCTGTTCGATGTCTGCGGTGTCGAGCAGTGACGCATCTTCCATCTCTGCACGCTTGCTGCCTGAAAACGCTTTCATCCAATCGAAGGGTGCCATGAATCGGGTGGCGTACAGCACTCGCTGAAACACCATCATCGCTTCCTCCCATTGAGGACTGTCTTCACCCAATTGTTTCAAGAGGGCTGCCGAGGGAGCGAACTGCAGCACATAACCCAGGGCCTGATCGGACAGCGGTGGTAATTTTTCCACAATGACGGCCCTCAAAGATGGGAGAAAGTAATGTTGGCAGTATTGGCCAACGTTTCATCAGAATGACACAGCCGCACGGGGTGATTGTTTTCGATGATGTCCTCTATCCGTGTCACCAAATGCAGCATATCGCTATCGAACAGAACTTCCGCCTCTTCGGGATAACTGGAAAAAGCAGAAACACCCTTGCCAATTCCACTCTTTATTTGCAATTTGCAATCCGTGCGCCAACTAAAATCGGGATTACTCGAAGTGCTGGTAAAAGCCAGTTCCCGAGCGACTTTCCCTTCTTGATACAAGTCTTCTATACCCTCGAAGGCATTGAGGTAACGATTGACGGGTATTGGGTTCGTGTAGTTTCTCAGCTGCGATAGTGCCGTGCCGATTGCCTCGATAAGGGCATGGGCTTCGGCATAGTCGGGCGAGGCAACATCTCCGCGTCGCAGCGGACCGTTCACGAAGTTGTGCGCATAGTCGGTGTATACATTGAGCGCCATGCGCTGGCGTTTGGTCAATGCGCAGGCATGTGGTGTAACCGGACACCGCGGGGCAAGCGGTGGAAATGCTTTGTTGAACGATACGAGCCTGCTTTCGACGCGCAGATACGAAAAAGGCGGGTTGGCATAACGGTGTTTCAATATGGCGAATTCAGTCGCCGCCTCTTCCCGTCGGTCATCATCGACAACAATGTTGATAGCACTCCAGGGAGCACGCGCACACAAACTGGCCGCCGAGAAAAACAGCATTCTGAGCATCACTCGGAAATTCGCCTCTCCGTCAGCACTGCTCAATACCGGTAGAGCTGCGCTTGCCGTCGAGGCCGCGCCGTTGAACAAGCGCAAGGCTTGAAAGGCTTTCCATGCCTGTACCGGTGCATTGATGTCTGGCGCGTTCGGCTCAAATACAGCGAGCCTGTTAAAACCGAGGCTTTGCGAGCCGGCAACCGGTTGTGAGACCCAGCACGGCAACATCGGGCGAAAATCCAGCGCCGGATAACGCTCCAATTCCTCGACAGAAACACCCCTGGCAGCCAATGCTTTAACCAGCCCCCCCTGGACGGGGTCATAGTTGCCCGCTCGGGTAGATATCAACAGATAGTCCACCGACTCACTCGCGAGGACCTCAAATATATCCCCGCTAATTAAATTGATTTTTCTATCATCTGACTCAATATGATCCACATCCAAACTATCTATATAAGCCATGCACTGTCCTCCGTGACATTTCAATTGCAAAGCGCATTTGAAACTTACACACAGAGAAACCGGCTGAGTACTCACAAAAATGTCAGGCAGCCAATGGCCAGCACCCGATCCGAGCCCTTGATAACTGCCCACGCGGACTCCAGATAAGCGTTATTCGCCCCCTGATCTGGAGCCCCCTATGAGCGATCGACTCGTCATCCCCTGCCCTCAATGCAACGGGCTCAACCGCATACCTGCCGAACGCCTGGGCGATCAGCCCAAGTGCGGTCGTTGCAAAAGCCCGGTGTTGCTCGATCAGCCGTTCGAATTGAAGCAGGGTGATTACGCCAGCCAGATCAAGGGAGACCTGCCGTTATTGATCGATGTCTGGGCCGACTGGTGCGGCCCGTGCAAATCCTTCGCACCGATTTTCGAACAGGCCGCCCGCCAATTGAAGGGACGCTGCCGCTTGGCGAAGCTGGACAGCGAGGCCAATCAACAGTTGGCCGGGCAATTGGGGATTCGCTCGATTCCCAGCCTGATTCTGTTCAAGAACGGCCGGGAGGTTTCTCGCCAGAGCGGTGCTTTCCCCCTGCCGCAGTTGCTTGAATGGTTACGCAGCCAAGGGGTTTGATGGGGCTTAGCGGTTGCCTTCCAGCAGGCCGTGCAACTCGACGAACTGCTGGGTCAACTTGTGCCGGGCGTCGAGATGGATCAACGGCATGCTGGCCTGGTGCGATTCACGCATCTTCACCGAGCTGTTGAGGTACACCGGCAGCACCGGCATCCCTTCGGCAATCAGTTCGTCGAGCATCTGCTGTGGCAGGCTGGCACGCGCCTGGAACTGGTTCACCACAATGCCTTCGACCTGCAGGTCTTCATTGTGGTCCTCTTTCAACTCTTCGATTTCGGCCAGTAGCCCATATAGCGCCTGGCGCGAAAAGCTGTCGCAATCGAAGGGTATCAGCACACGATCGGCCGCGATCAACGCCGAAACAGCGTAAAAATTCAGAGCTGGCGGTGTATCCAGATAGATTCGATCATAGTCCTCGGCCAGATCATCGAGCAGTTTGCGCAGCTTGTTGATCTTGTGCTTGGCCTCGAGCTTGGGTTGCAGGTCGGCCAGCTCAGCAGTGGCAGTGACCACATGCAGGTTGTCGAAAGGCGTCTCGTAGATGTCGACCTTGTTCTTTTTCGCAAAAGGCCCGGACGAGAGTGTTTGCTTGAAGAAATCGGCGATGCCCATGGGGATATCGTCGCCCGTCAGCCCTGTCAGGTACTGGGTCGAGTTGGCCTGAGCGTCCAGATCGATCAACAGCGTGCGATAGCCTTCGCTGGCGCTGACCGCCGCCAGGTTACAGGCAATGCTCGACTTGCCCACGCCACCTTTCTGATTGAATACCACGCGCCGCATGCAGACCTCCGTGCTTCAGTGAATGCCCGAGTGTAGTGGGCCCGGGGCTGACATGACCAGCACCATTGATGCGATGCGCCGCAGCGATCGGATGTATGGAGAATGCAGCTTCCCACAATAAAAAAGTGCGCACGGAGACAACAGCCGATGAAATTGGCTGTCTTATTGGCAGATTTAACCATTTGCTCCGCACAAGGTGCACCGCGATAATGCACACCATGCTGCCATTACGCCACGCCATTGCGAGTCATCGCCCCGATTCGACTCCCAGAGCATGCAAGTCCTCAAGGGCAGGAATTCAGTCGTGATCAGATTCAACATCGCACAATGGCGCGCCTGGGCACCCGGGCTTGTGTCGGCTGACGACTGGCTGCGCTGGAGCCGGGAGCCGCGGCCGCTCACCGATGACGATGCCGCCCCTGATGTGTCGTTCCTGCCCGCCATGCAACGTCGTCGGCTGGGCCGCCTGGCCCGGATGGCGTTCAGCGTCGGCTGGCCGCTTGCCGAAGGCCACGACTCGTTACCACTGGTTTTTGTCTGCCGCCATGGCGAAACTCCACGCACCTTCGACATCCTCAGTGAGTTGGCGGCCGGACAACCCTTGTCACCGACGCAATTCAGCCTGTCGGTGCATAACTCGGTCATCGGCCTGTGGTCGATCCTGCGAGGCTCCACCGCTGAAATGACCGCATTGGCCGCCGCCGGCGATGGCCTGGAACAAGGCATGCTCGAGGCCGCTGCACTGCTCGCAGAGGGTGCGCCGGCGGTGCTGTTGATCGTCTGCGAAGAACAGCCTGCCCCGGCGTATGCCGACTGGATCGACGATGTGCCCTTTCCCTATGCTGTCGGCCTGCTGTTGACGCCGGGAGACGATTGGCAATTGTCACCGGGCCAGACGAAAGCCGAGGCCGAGCCATGCCACTGGCCCCATGCCGTGGATCTGCTGCGCTGCCTGCTGACCCGACAACCCCACTGCCACCATGCCTGGAAAAACCGTGTATGGACCTGGCAACGCATACACTGATGAAAGGTCGTGACGCCTACTATTGGCGGCTCCTGGCCACGGCCCTGAGCTTTGCCCTGTTCGGGGTGGGCGGCCTGTGCCTGCGCCTGCTGGTTTTCCCGCTGCTGAGCTGCTTGCCGGGCGACGCACGGGTTCACCGCCAAAGGGCGAGGCATATCGTGAGCCGGCTGTTCTGGCTGTTCATTCGCATCATGTACCGCACCGGTGTGCTCACCTACGAGGTCCGGGGCGCGGAAAAACTCGGTCGCCCGGGCCAGATGATCATCGCCAACCACCCCTCGCTGATAGACGTCGTATTTCTGATCGGGCTGGTGCGCGATGCCAACTGCGTGGTCAAGCAAAGCCTCTGGGTAAACCCTTTCACTCGTGGCCCCTTGCATGAGGCCGAGTACATCAGCAATGACGGCAGCATGGGCATGCTCGACGCGGCAGCCCAGGCGCTGCAAAGCGGGCAAACGCTGATCATCTTCCCCGAAGGCACGCGCACCCAGCCGGGCTGCGCGCCCGCCTTTCATCGCGGCGCTGCCGCAATTGCCTTGCGAGGTGCGAAAATCATCACGCCTGTTACCATCAAGGTCAGCCCGACCACGCTGACCAAAGCAGAGCCCTGGTATCGCATCCCGCAACGCCGTGTGCACTTCAGCCTCCAGGTAGGTGCCGATATCGACCCCCATACTTTCGCAGCGCTTGGCCCGGCGCCCAAGGCTTCGCGCAAGCTCAATGACTATCTGCATGACTATTTTTTAAAGGAGCTCGCCATTGATGAGCGATCAGCACCCGGACCTTAACCTTGAAATCAAGCGGCTGATCATCGATGCCCTGGGCCTCGAAGACATCACGCCGGAGGATATCGGCAACGACCAGACGCTGTTCGGCGAAGGCCTGGGCCTGGATTCGGTGGACGCGCTCGAGCTCGGCCTGGCCATCCAGAAGCGCTACGGCATCAAGATAGACGCTGACGCCAAGGACACCCGTACCCATTTTTCCAACGTGACCAGCCTCGCCGCTTTCGTCACTGCTAAACAGGCCGCGTGAGACAGCCCCATGCAAACCCGTGATGACATTTTCAATACCCTGCGTGATGCCCTGGTAGAACTGTTCGAACTTGAGCCCGAGCGCGTGAGCCTCGATTCCAACCTGTATCAGGACCTGGAAATCGACAGCATCGACGCCGTGGACCTGCTCGATCACATCAAGCGCAAGACCGGCAAGAAAATCACCGCCGAAGACTTCAAGGCTGTACGTACGGTCAATGATGTGGTCGAAGCCGTCTACCGCCTGGCCAGCCCGGCGGCATGAAGCGTCTTTTTGGTCTCGGCCTGCTGTTGGCCGGCCTGCTGTACCCCTTTGCGGTACATTATGGCATCGCGCATTTTGCTCCCTGGCAATTTGGCCTGGTCCTCGGCGGACTTTGGCTGGCACGCGCGATAATGGGCGAGCGGCGGCCGGGAAACCTGTGGGTGGCGGGTGTTGCCATTGCATTCTGCGTACTGCTGGCAGCATTCGACAACGCGCAGTTGCTGCGCTGGTATCCGGTACTGATCAATGCCTGCCTGCTCGGCTTTTTCGGCCTGAGCCTGATCCAGGGCCCACCGGTTGTCGAACGCCTTGCACGACTCACGGAGCCGCAATTGCCACCTGCAGCTGTTCCCTATACCCGCCAGGTGACGAAGGTGTGGTGCCTGTTCTTTCTGGGCAATGGCCTGATCGCTGCGGCGCTGACGCTGTGGGCACCACTGAGCTGGTGGACGCTTTACAACGGGCTGATCGCCTATGGCTTGATGGGTACCCTGTTTGCGGGTGAATGGCTGGTCCGTCAACGGGTACGCGCGCGCTCATGAATCCGCATCTGGAATGGACAGGCCTTGAGCATCTGCTGCTCAAGCCGCACCCCGCCCGCGAAGTGACCTTTGCCCCGTCGCTCGACCATGCGCAGTTCTGCGATCAGGCCCTGCGTGTGGCGGCTGGTTTGCAAGCCCGAGGCGTGCAGCGCCTGGCGGTGCACCTGGAAGACGCCGGCGAGCTTGCCATTGCCCTGTTCGGCGCCTGGCGCGCCGGGATCAGCGTGCTGCTGCCGGCCGACCTGCAGACCCAGACCCGTCAACGCTGGTCCGCTGACGTCGATCTCTGGCTGAGCGACCAGCCGGGCGATTGCAGTCTGGCCACGCTGGCCCTCGCCCCCTTGCCCGCGGCAGCGCTGGATCTGGACCAGTGTCGGCTGAGCCTGTGCACTTCCGGCTCGAGTGGCGAACCCAAGCGCATCGAAAAGTGCCTGCGCCAGCTTGCCAATGAGGTCATGGCGCTGGAGCAGCTGTGGGGCGCCGATCTGGGGGCTGCCTGCATGATCGGCAGCGTGTCGGCACAACATATCTACGGCCTGTTGTTCCGCGTGTTGTGGCCATTGTGCGCCGGGCGCGGTTTCGTACGTCAGCAGTTGCCCTTCCCTGAGGACCTGCAGCAGGCCAGCCGTGAACACAAGGAATTTGCCTGGGTCGCAAGCCCTGCGCTGCTCAAACGCATGGGCGACAACCTCGATTGGCCGGCACTGAGCCAGGTACGCCGAGTGTTTTCCTCGGGCGGCGCCTTGCCACCCGAGGCTGCCGACAGCCTGCAAACCCGCTTGCTGCAGCGGCCCACCGAGATCCTCGGCAGTTCGGAAACCGGCGGCATCGCCTGGCGCCAGGACGATGTTCTTTGGCAACCCTTTGCCGACGTGCACCTGAGCCAGAACAACGAAGGCGCCTTGCGCATCGAATCGCCCTACCTGCCGGCCGGCCATATCGAGCAGACTGCCGATGCCGCCGAATTCGCCGCCGATGGGCGTTTTCGGCTACTCGGCAGGTTGGACCGGATCGTCAAGCTGGAAGAAAAACGCATTTCACTGCCGCTGCTTGAGCAAGCCCTGGCTGAACATGCCTGGGTCGAAGAAGCACGCCTGGGCGTGGTGCAGGAAAGCCGCGCCAGTCTTGGCGCGCTGCTGGTCCTCAGCGAGCAAGGCTTGCAAGTCTTGCGTAGTCAGGGGCGGCGCGCCCTGACCGAAACCCTGCGCCAGCACCTGAGCGCGCATTGCGAGGCCCTGGCGTTGCCAAGACGCTGGCGATTGCTGCGGCAACTGCCGTTCAATGCCCAGGGCAAGCTGCCCCAGGCGGATATCGAAGCCGTGTTGCTGGCCGGACGGCCGCAGTCGCCGGAAGTCCTTGGGCAGGCCGATGTCGACGGTGAAGTTCGCCTGCAACTGGCTGTGCCACCGGATCTGGCTTATTTCAGCGGTCACTTTCCTCAGGCGCCGGTATTGCCCGGTGTTGTGCAAGTGGACTGGGCGCTGGACCTGGCTCGGCAGCGACTGGGCCTTCCTGGCCGGTTTGCCGGGATGGAAGTGTTGAAGTTCCAGCAGTTGATTCGGCCGGGAGATGTGGTCGAGTTGGGGCTGCGTTGGGATGCTGGACGGGGGAAGCTTTATTTCGCTTACCGTCTTGAGGGTGTGGCGTGTTCCAGTGGGCGGATTTTGTTGGGGGTGGTGGGTGATTGAGATCGCAGGCGACCGCTTCGCGGTCGATCGCGGCGGTGCGACGACTAGACTTGCCCGCGATAAGACCGGCACGGCCATCAAAGGAGCCCCTCTGCAATGGTTCAATTTCTACCCTTTCTGGAAAACCGATGACAACGCATCCGCTTGAGCCGGTTATTTTCGGCCAATCCGCACTTTGCATCGAAGACGTGCTGGCCCTGGCCAACCGCCGGGCTTGCGCACGACTGCAAAGCGACTCCGACTACCGTGAGGCGATTGCCCGCGGTGCACGCTTCCTCGACTCGCTGCTGGACAAGGAAGGCGTGATCTACGGTGTCACCACCGGTTATGGCGATTCGTGCGTGGTGGCGGTCCCCCTCGAACATGTCGAGGCCCTGCCCCGGCATCTGTACACCTTCCACGGCTGCGGGCTGGGCAAACTGCTCGATGCCCAGGCAACCCGCGCCGTGCTTGCAGCACGTCTGCAGTCGCTTTGCCAGGGCGTATCGGGGGTTCGAATCGAACTGCTGGACCGTCTGCAGGCGTTTCTTGACCATGACATCCTGCCGCTGATCCCTGAAGAGGGTTCGGTTGGCGCCAGTGGCGACCTGACCCCCCTGTCCTATGTGGCCGCAACCCTGTCAGGCGAGCGCGAGGTCATGTACGGCGGCGAGCGACGTGCAGCGCTGGACGTACACCGCGAGCTGGGTTGGCAACCCCTGGTGCTGCGGCCCAAGGAAGCCCTGGCGCTGATGAACGGCACGGCGGTGATGACCGGGCTCGCCTGCCTGGCCTTCGCCCGCGCCGACTACCTGCTCAAGCTGGCAACACGCATAACCGCCCTGAACGTGGTGGCCCTGCAAGGCAACCCCGAACACTTCGACGAACGCCTGTTCGCCACCAAGCCCCATCCGGGGCAGATGCAGGTTGCCGCCTGGCTGCGCCAGGACCTGGCCATCGATGCACCGACCGCACCACTGCATCGCCTGCAGGACCGCTACTCCCTGCGCTGCGCCCCCCATGTACTGGGGGTACTGGCCGACAGCCTGGGTTGGTTGCGCAGTTTCATCGAAACCGAACTCAACAGTGCCAACGACAACCCGATCATCGACGCTGAAGCCGAACGTGTGCTCCATGGCGGGCATTTCTATGGTGGGCATATCGCCTTTGCCATGGACAGCCTCAAGACCCTGGTGGCCAACGTCGCCGACCTGCTCGACCGCCAGCTCGCCCTGCTGGTGGATGAGCGTTACAACCACGGGCTGCCGAGCAACCTGTCTGGCGCCAGCCTGGATCGGGCGATGATCAATCATGGTTTCAAGGCGGTGCAGATCGGCGCCAGCGCCTGGACGGCCGAAGCCCTGAAGAACACGATGCCAGCCAGCGTGTTCTCGCGTTCCACCGAATGTCACAACCAGGACAAGGTCAGCATGGGCACCATTGCCGCACGGGATGCCCTGCGCGTGCTGGAACTGACCGAACAGGTCGCCGCCGCCACCTTGCTCGCCGCCCAGCAGGGCGTGTGGTTGCGTGGCCAGGCCGCAGATGCCCGGCCGTTGCCGCCCGCATTGGCCGACATGCATCGGCAGCTGGCCGAAGACTTTGCCCCGGTCATCGAAGACCGCGCGCTGGAAGGTGAACTACGCCTGTGCCTGCAGCGCATTTCCGAGCAACACTGGAGGTTGCATGCGCAGTAAAGGCGTCATTCACGTCGAAAGTGAAATCCTCGTGCCGTTCTTCGATATCGACCCCATGAACGTGGTCTGGCACGGTCACTACGTCAAATACCTGGAGATCGGGCGCTGCGCCCTGCTCGACAAGCTCGACCACAACTACTTGCAGATGCAGGCAAGCGGTTACGCATGGCCGGTGATCGATCTGCAACTGCGCTACATACGCGGTGCCACCTTCGGTCAGCGCCTGGTGGTCCAAAGCAGCCTGGTTGAATGGGAAAACCGACTGAAGATCAACTACCTGATCAGCGACGCCGCCAGCGGTGAACGCATGACCCGCGCCAGCACCGTGCAAGTGGCCGTGGAGCTGGCCAGCCGCGAGATGCAACTGGTTTCACCTCAGGTATTTGTCGACGCCGTGCAGAAGGCCCTGGCATGAGCTGGCTGATGCGTTGTGTCTGCCTGATGACGCTGCTGGGCTTGAGCACGCTGGCCTCGGCATTCGATCTGCAGGCGCTGAGCGTGCAATTGGCCCTGCCTGCCGTGGTCCAGGGCGATTTCATCCAGGAAAAGCACCTGCGCGCCTTGCCACAACCCCTGGTCAGTAAAGGGCAGTTTGTCCTGGCCCGGGATCATGGTCTGCTCTGGCTGCTGAAAACACCGTTGCAACAGGACTACCGGATCAACGCCAACGGCATTGCCCGCCGCGATGCCGATGGCTGGCACATGCTGCCGAGCAAAAGCGCCGGGGCCGAACAGAACCGGCTGTTCTTTGCCGTTCTGCAGGGCGACAGCAGTGGCCTGCAACGCGATTTCGATCTCAGCCTGCAAGGCGACGCACAGCACTGGCAACTGCGTCTGACCCCCCGCTCACTGCTGCTCAAGCAGGTCTTCGACCGAATCGAAATCACCGGCGGCGAACTCGTCGAACGCATCGAGCTGCTCGAGACCCAGGGCGACAGCACCGTGCTGCGCATGCCGGCGAGCAGCAGCACAGCTAGCCTGAGTGAAGAGCAACAACATGACTTCGCCCAGTAAGCGCCGGCTCCCCCATCTGTTCCTGGCCTTGCTGCTGGCGGTCCTGGCCCTGGCCGGCTGGCAGTGGCATGCCGGCGCGCCACTGTCGGCCAACCTGATGGAACTGGTCCCCGGTGCCGCCCCCGATGCCTTGGTGGAACGCGCCGAGCAGCGTATGCAGGAGCCCCTGAACCGAGAAATGCTGATGCTGGTCGGCCATGCCGACCGTAATCAGGCCATTGCCCTGGCACAGCGGTTGGGGGAGCAGTGGCAAGCCAGCGGCCTGTTCGAAAAGGTCCAGTGGAACCTGCAGACGGATTTGCCCGCCTTGCGCCAGCAACTGCTGCAAGGGCGCCTGGCGATGCTATCGGCGGCGGACCGCAAGACCCTTATCGAGCAACCGCAAGTTTTTATCGGGCAACGTGTCCAGACACTGTTCGACCCCTTCACCGGTTTCAGCCTGGTCGCCAGCCAGGACGACTGGCTGGGCCTGACCACCCGCATTCAGGAAAGCCAGCCCAAGCAGGGTTCCGTGCAGCTGGACATTGGCAGTGGCGCGCTGATCGCCCGGGCCGATGGCAAGCATTGGGTAGTGGTACGGGCACGCACCGAGGGCAACGCCTTCGATATGAAGCTGCCATTGCAGGTTGCCGATCTGCTCGACCAGGCCCGCACCCAGGCGCGGGCAACCGATGCGCAAATCCTCGCTGCCAGCGGCCTGCTGTATGCCGCCAGCGGCCAGCACCAGGCCTCGCGGGAAATCGCCTGGGTCGGCGGCGGGGCCACAGTCGGCATCCTGCTGTTGTTGCTGCTGGCGTTTCGTCGCCTGCGCGTACTGCTCGCGTTCTTGCCGGTGCTGGTGGGCATGCTGTTCGGCGCCGTCGCCTGCGTTGCAGTGTTCGGCCACATGCATGTGATGACCCTGGTACTGGGCTCCAGCCTGATCGGCGTCGCCATCGACTACCCACTGCATTACCTGTCGAAAAGCTGGAGCCTGCGTCCGTGGCACAGCTGGCCCGCACTTCGACTGACCTTGCCCGGCCTGAGCCTGAGCCTGGCGACCAGTTGCATCGGCTACCTCGCCCTGGCCTTCACGCCATTCCCGGCGCTGACTCAGATTGCCGTGTTCTCCGCAGCGGGCCTGACCGGCGCCTACCTGACTGCAGTCTGCCTGCTGCCCGCGCTGCTCAATGGCATGCAACTGACACCTCCGGCATGGCCGCTGCAGGTTGCCGAAGCCTTGTGGCACACGCGCCAGGCCTTATTGCAGCGGATACCAAGCCCTTGGCTGCTCGGCCTGACACTCCTGTTCTGCGGCGTCGGCCTGTGGCAATTGCACGCCCACAATGACTTGCGCCAATGGGTCGGCAGCCCGCCGCAGCTGCTTGACGAGGCCAAGACCATTGCCCGGATCACCGGTTATCAACCCACCAGCCAGTTCTTCCTGGTTCGTGGCAGCGATCAACAGCAATTGCTCGAGCGCCAGGCAGCCTTGAGCCAACGCCTGGATCAGCTGGTCACCCTCGACGAACTGCGCGGCTATCTGACCCTCAGCCAATTGGTCGCCAGCCCTTCCGAGCAGCAACAGCTGCGTACGGCTCTGGCCGCTCTCGCGCAGCACTGGCAACCGTTACTCGCGCTGGGCATCCCGGAAAGTGCCTTGCAGACCGAGCTTGCACAGTTGCAGGCACTGCCCACCCAAGGTATCGAAGATGTCCTGGCAGGGCCTCTGGGTGAACCCTGGCGCACGCTCTGGCTGGGTGATACGCGCGAAGGCGTCGCGGCGATAGTGAGTTTGCAGGGCTTGAACGACGCCAGCCTGCTGCAACTGCAGGCGCATGACCTGGCAGGCGTACAGCTGGTCGATCGACTTGGCGAACTCAACGGCGTCTTCGCCGACACGCAAATCAGCGCCGCCGAACTCAAGCTGTTGTCTTGCGTGCTGATTGTGCTGTTGCTGATCCTGCCTTTCGGTCTTGGCGGTGCCCTGCGACTCGTCGCCCTGCCCTTGCTTGCTGCGCTGTGCAGCCTGGCCAGCCTGGGTTGGCTGGGGCAGCCGCTGACCCTGTTCAGCCTGTTCGGCCTGCTGTTGGTGACGGCCATCAGCGTCGATTACGCCATCCTGATGCGCGAGCGGGTCGGTGGTGCTGCCGTCAGCCTGCTCGGCACCCTGCTGGCGGCAGCGACCACCTGGTTGTCGTTCGGCCTGCTGGCCGTTTCCAGTACCCCGGCGGTGAGCAATTTCGGTCTGGCGGTCAGTCTTGGCCTGGTGTTCAGTTTCCTGCTCGCGCCCTGGGCCGGCAGTCATGAGCAACCCGTAACATGAAGCAGATCTGGATAGTTGCGTTCCTGCTGTTGCTCAGTGCGTGCGCGAGCAAACCGCCACTGCCCGAGCAAATGCCGACACTGACGCTGCCGATGCAACTGCATATCGAAAAGCAGCAGGCCGGTCAGCAACAGGACTGGCTGCTGGTAATCCAGCGCGAAGGCGACAGCCTGCGATGGTCAATGCTCGATCCGTTGGGCATTCCCCAGGCGCGGCAATTGCTCCGGCAAAGGCAGTGGAGCGCCGACGGGCTGTTGCCGCCGAACCCGCAGGCGCGCGAGCTGTTTGCCGCGGTATTATTCGCGCTGACACCCGCTGACGAGCTGCAGCACAATTACCCCGGTGCCCGTCAGCAAGGCAACCAGCGTCAATTGAACGAGCGCTGGCGTGTCACGTATCTCCAACCTCTGGCATTCACCCTGAAGCTGCAACAAGGCCTGCGCTATCAGGTCAGCCCTTTGCCAAGCGAGACCACACCATGACGGCTTACCTCAATGCCCTGGGCCTCAATTGCGCCCTGGGCCGCACCAAGGCCGAGGTCTCGACCCGGCTGTTCGCCGCCGATACCCATGGCATGCGTGAAGCTGCCGGCTGGGTGCCCGATCGGGTCCTGCCCGTGGCCGCCGTTTGCGGTGATTTGCCGCCAATGCCTGCGCACTTGCAGCAACACCACAGCCGTAACAATCAGTTGCTGCTCGATGCCGCCTTGCAGATCGAGGATGACATTCGCCAGGCAATCGAACGCTACGGCAGTTCGCGCATCGGCATCGTTCTGGGCACCAGCACCTCGGGCATCGAGGAAGCCAGTCGCGACATCACGGTCTATCTGCGCGATCGACACTTCCCGGCGAGCTACGACTACCGCCAGCAGGAACTCAGCGCGCCAGCCAATTTCCTCGCCGACTGGCTGCAAGTAAGTGGACCGGCGTACGTGATTTCCACAGCCTGCACCTCCAGTGCCCGAGCCCTGATGAGCGCCCAGCGTTTGCTCGATCTGGATCTTTGCGACGCGGTGATCTGTGGGGGTGTCGACAGCTTGTGCAAACTGACCCTCAACGGTTTCCTCGCCCTGGAAGCCATCAGCAACCAGCGCTGCAATCCGTTTTCGCGCAATCGCGACGGCATCAACATCGGTGAAGCGGCTGCATTGTTTCTGATGAGCAAGACGCATGACGTCGGGGCCCCGGCCATTGCCCTGCTCGGCGCCGGGGCCAGCAGCGATGCCCACCATATTTCCGCGCCGGACCCGACCGGCCAGGGCGCCCTGCAGGCCATGCGCAAGGCGCTGACACGCGCGCAGCTGCAGCCCTGGAACATCGACTACCTGAACCTGCACGGCACCGCCACAGCACACAACGATGCGATGGAAAGCCTGGCCGTCCACACGCTGTTTCCCGAAGGCGTGGCGTGCTCATCGACCAAACCCATGAGCGGCCATACCCTGGGCGCCGCCGGTGCACTGGAAGCGGCATTCTGCTGGCTGACCCTGGCAGCGGACAATTCCCGCCAGCAACTACCGCCCCACGTCTGGGACGGCCAGCAGGATGCGGATCTACCGGCCTTGAAACTGGTCAAAGCCGGAGAGTGCCTGCCTGCTCAAGCGCCGCGGCACCTGATGAGCAATTCCTTCGCTTTCGGTGGCAACAATGTCTGCCTGATTCTCGGAGACGCCCCATGATGACCTGGCCCGTGGCCGAACTCATTCCTCATGCCGGCGACATGATCCTGATCGATCGGGTCGCGTCGTTCGACGAAGAGCAGATTGTCACCCAGCTGACAGTGCGCCCGGGTGGGTTGTTCAGTCGCGCCGATGGCAGCCTTCCGGCCTGGGTCGGCGTCGAGTTGATGGCCCAGAGCGTCGCGGCCTTCGCCGGTTGCCAGGCACGGCTGCGCGGCGATCCCGTGGCCTTGGGTTTCTTGCTCGGTACGCGCAAATTCGAGTGCAATGTGGAACAATTCCCGGTTGGCGCCGAACTTTCGATTCAGGCGATACGTTCGCTGGAAGACGAAAGCGGCATGGGCATCTTCGAATGCCATCTGACCGGACCGGGCATTCACGCCCAGGCGCGCCTGAATGTGTACAGCCCGCCCCAGGCCGCCAGCTACCTGGCCGAAGACAACGCACAGGATGCAACACATGACTGACACCATTCTGGTCACCGGCTCCAGCCGTGGCATTGGCCGCGCCATCGCCTTGCGTCTGGCCAGGGCCGGCTTCGACCTGGTGCTGCACTGCCGCAGCGGCCGTGCCGAAGCGGACGCGGTGCAGGGCGAAATCCAGTCCCTGGGCCGACAGGCGCGCGTCCTGCAATTCGATGTCGCCGACCGCGCCGCCTGCGCAGCCATCCTGAGCGACGACGTGGAAAAGCACGGCGCCTATTACGGCGTGGTTTGCAATGCCGGCCTGACCCGGGACGGCGCCTTCCCGGCCTTGACCGAAGAGGATTGGGATCTGGTGATGCGCACCAACCTGGACGGTTTCTACAACGTCCTGCACCCGCTGATGATGCCCATGATCCGCCGCCGCGCGGCCGGGCGAATCGTCTGCATTACTTCGGTTTCCGGAATGATCGGCAACCGTGGCCAGGTCAATTACAGCGCCTCCAAGGCCGGCGTGATCGGCGCGGCCAAGGCCTTGGCGATCGAGTTGGGCAAGCGCAAGATAACGGTTAACTGTGTGGCCCCGGGCCTGATCGACACGGCCATGCTCGACGAAAACGTCCCGGTCGAAGAGATCATGAAGATGATCCCTGCGCAGCGTCTGGGCACCCCCGAGGAAGTTGCGGGGGCGGTTAATTTCCTGATGTCGGCGGAAGCCGCCTACATCACACGCCAGGTCCTGGCCGTCAACGGAGGCCTGTGTTGATGAAACGCGTCGTCGTCACCGGTATGGCCGGCATCACTGCTCTGGGCAACGACTGGGACAGCATTTCCGGGCAATTTCGCGCCAATCGCAGCGGTATCCGGCGCATGGACGAATGGGACCGTTTCATCGAGCTGAACACCCGCCTGGCCGGCCCCATCGATGACTTCAAAGTGCCATCCCACTGGACGCGCAAGCAACTGCGCAGCATGGGCCGGGTCTCGCGCCTGGCGGTTGCCGCATCGGAGATCGCCTTGCGCGATGCCGGCCTGCTGGATGATCCCTCCATCAAGGACGGCCGCATGGGCGTGGCCTGCGGTTCATCCATCGGCAGCACCGACGAGCTCAAAACCTTCGGCACCATGCTGTTGAACTCGCTGGCCGAGGGGCTCAATGCCAACACCTATGTACGGATGATGCCGCACACGACGGCTGCCAATATCAGCATCTTCTTCGGCCTGACCGGGCGCCTGATCCCCACCTCCAGCGCCTGCACCAGCGGCAGCCAGGGCATCGGTTATGCCTACGAAGCCATCAAGTTCGGGCGCCTGCCGCTGATGCTCGCCGGCGGCGCCGAAGAGCTCTGCCCGACCGAAGCCATGGTCTTCGACGCGCTCTACGCCACCAGCCTCAAGAACGATGCACCACACACCAGCCCGCGGCCATACGACCTCGATCGCGATGGCCTGGTAATCGGTGAGGGCGGTGGCATGCTGGTCCTCGAAGAGCTCGAACACGCACTGGCTCGCGGCGCACATATCTACGCTGAAGTGGTGGGCTTTGGCAGCAATGCCGACGGCCAGCACATCACCCGCCCGGAACAGGCAACCATGCGCCGTGCCATGGAGCTGGCACTGGAAGATGCCGCCTTGCCGCCGGAGGCCATCGGCTACGTGAATGGCCATGGCACCGCCACCGAACAAGGCGACATCGCCGAAACCCAGGCCACCAGCAGCCTGTTCGGCCCACGCATGGCGATCAGTTCGCAGAAGAGTTTCCTTGGCCACACACTCGGGGCCTGTGGCGCGCTGGAGTCCTGGTTCAGCATCGAGATGATGAACCGCGACAGCTATGTCCACACACTCAACCTCGACCATATCGACCCACGCTGTGGCGAATTGGATTACCTGTGTGGCGAGTTCCGGCAGATGCAGCATGAGTATGTGATGAACAACAACTTCGCCTTTGGTGGGGTGAATACGTCGCTGATTTTCCGCCGCTGGTCGTGAGGCCGCATCATCCGAGCATTCCCCATGTAATCCCATATTCAGCCTGCACGATCTTGTCGGACAGCGGCCATGAACGCTCGCGGCGGAATGAGAGCAAGGCCTTGGGCATGATCTCGCCTTGCTTGAAAAAGCGGGCGTCGTTTCTATCGACCAATAGATAAATGCCGCTTTGGGGCGGGACAATCTTCCAGTAGCCATTTTCCGGGCAGGCGTCACCGCTACGGCAAATGCGTAGCGGGAAGTAGGTCTCGGTGAAGGAAGGTGAGCCCGGCTTGGGCTTGCCGGTGGCAGGGTCCAGTACCATGGCCTTGGCTAGTTCGTTGATCAGTGCTGGGGTGGGCTTTTCTGGCGGGACATTGGCCAGCCGGGCTTCCAGCCATTGCAGCTTGCCGTCCCAGGCTGGCAGCTTGGCCGGCGGTAGTGGGAGGATCTCGTTGATTTCGGGGACTTTGGGGGAGGCGTAGGAGTAGTTCGCCAGCACCCTCCAGATTTTCTTGTAGCGCTCGGCACGTTCGACGTCTTCATCTTGGCCTAGGTAATGCAATTCCTCTGAAGGTGGTGGGTTACGAAAGCCCTCCTCCAGAAATGAGGCAGAGCTCTCATCACCAGCAGCCACTCCGAATTGGAATGCAATGAGTGCCTCCTGGTATCGTCCCTTTCCTTTAAGATTGACCCCCAGAGAAGAGGCCGCCTCACCATTGCCTTGCTCGGCCGCACAGCGGCGCATTTGCAGGGCAACGTCCGGAGCAATATCGCTCGGCGCCAATTTTTTGCCAACATAAGTCTGGGCTTGGGCATTGCCCTGATCGGCGGCCTTGCGGAAGTAACGCAGGGACATTTCCGGGTCCTGCTCCAGACCGGCCGAACCCTGCTGCAGAAAGATCCCGACGAAGTAATATCCGGTCGCTACGCCCGCTTCGATCAGGGTCTGGCTCAGACGCAGATGCTCATCGCCACGTAGTTTGAACTTACCGCGCATGGCACCATTCTGCAGGTTGATGTTGGCCTTGTAATGGCCGTTCTCGGCGGCGATGCGGTAGAGGCGCTCGATCTCGACATCGACGCCTTTGTCCTGCTTGAGCTGGTTGTTCTTCTGCAGCCAGCGTGCGTACTGGAACAGCAAATCGGTCTGGGCAGACGGCGCGGGGATGGTTTCGTGCACACAGGTAAAGGCCAGCTTGGCGTTAATATTTGTTAACCGGTCCATGGGAGACTCCTTCTTGACGGGGGTAAAAGCGCCGCTTCCACAGGCGGTCAACAGCAGGCATGAAAGCAGCAGGATTCGGCGCATCAATCGAGATCCTTCAGGGTGGCTTCGCCGTAGTAGAATTCGACCAGCGGTGCATAGGGCACCCCCATCACCTTCTCATCCTGTCGATCTTCGTTTTCCTTGATAATTTTCTGCCAAGCCTTGAACGCCTCCGCCGGATCATCCTGCGCCCCCATCTCCTTCGTATGCAGGTTCCACAACCGCCGCCGCATCGCCTGGGTCACACTCGCCCACTCATGGGCAATATTCAGCTCACTGTCGACCTGCATGCTGCGGGTGTTGATATTGGCCGAGCCGTGGGTGGTGAAGACGTCGTTGACGATCATCAGCTTGGAATGGACATACACCGGCATCCACTCCTTGCCCGCCGGCGAGTCGGGGGCGACCAGTGAGCAAATATGAACCTTGAGGCCCGGGATATTCCTGTTTGGCTGGATCGTGCTGTCGTTGATCTCCTTGATTTGTCGATCAAGCTCGGCCTGCCATTGCTTGAGTTCTTTTTGCCCGACGTGGTCGCGCAGGTCGGGTCGAGGCTTCGGAGGTGCCGCTCTGGTCACCAGTGCGATGCGCTGCAACTTGGTCACTTCAGGAATGGTCTCGGCGCGGCCGAGGCTTTCAAGCATGCGTTGGGTGTTCCGGGTACCGGCGCCGACACCGTCCTTGGTCGCATTGGTAATCACGAAAAGGTGCAGGGCGCCATGCACGCCGGGGTCGCGCCCAGCCTTGGTCTGGCCCGCTGCGACCGCCTTGATGAGATCTGCCAGGGGCGGCCAGCGAAAGTACTGGTTTTCGATGTAGATGAACTGGGTCGCGTTGTTGACGGCCTTCAGGTAAAGCTGCTCGATATCGCGCTTGCCTTCCTGCACCTGGGTGCGCACGAGCTGGGCCAACTGGCGGGTCGCGTCGGGGGTGCATTGAAGCTGCGGCCCCACTTGCATGGCCTGGCGCGATTTGAGTAGGTTTTCGCCCGTTTCCTTGCGCCAGGCGGTGGCGAAATTGTGGTGCAGGTGCTCCAGAATCGGTCCGCTGATCTGGCTGGAGATATCCTGGCGTGGGGTTTTGCCACGCGGACCGCCATTAGGATCAGGCTTTCTGTCCTCAGAACGGTTAAGCGCCGAATGGCCGTCGGTGTCCCAATACTCGTCGAGCATGTTGTGGCCCATGACGAAGCCAATAGCGCGGTCCGGTAGTTCATAGTCGACCAGGACGCTCTTTTGATGGTGGGTCGCTGACGCACCCAGTGTGTAGCGCATCTCTGTACTGATTTGCGGGTCGAGGCTTTTGTACTTCACCTGATGGGCAAGTTCGGCCCTTTCATGCAAGCTGAAGCCGCGACTGACGAATACCGGCAAGCCATTGACGCCTCGCTCGGCGGCCTTGCTCCCCGCAACCGCGCAGTCGGCGAACCACCGGCGGTCTTCGGCGTATTGATCCTGAGTGGAGCTTTGCAGCGCGCGGTCCTCGATACGGACCGTGCCTTTGCCGGAAAGGTTGGCTTCTCCCACCGCGCCTGCGGCATTGAACGGGAACTCCCAACCCAGCACGCGAACCTCGACGCCTTCCCGGGCTTTGATCCTGAGCAGTTCACCGATGCTCGGAGCCTTGCCGTCGCGGATGAAGTACATCGATGGCTGGAAACCCCAGCAGATGATGTCGATTGATTTCTTCGCTTGGGCGATGGCCTGGTGCACGGCCCGAAAAGCTTCCTCACCATTGATCAACGGCTGATAGGTGGCCTCTACGGGGTGGTATTCGGTATTGCAGACGTACCATGGCGTGGTGCAACTCGCCTCCTGGGTGTGCTGCAGGGCGACCGGCACCACGATGTCGGATTGAGTCATTGGGTTTTCCCTTCCGTGTCACTGATTCCTTCCATCACCGCTGTGTATCGGTTGCGGTGATCCGTGTGCGACGTGGGCTGGCTCACCTCGGCATCGGTTTGCGAGGGGTGGTTATGCACACCACGATTGGCCAGGATCGCCTGCTCGGGGTTGCGGTAGTCGGTGGGAACCGGGATCTGGAACCTCACACCGTTGGCCATATCCAGCCGGTAGAGCCGGGTCACGACCTGGTGCTCGATCAGCACTTGCCCGGTGTCGTCCAGCACGCCTTGCTGCAGCAACCCTCCGTCGGCATAGAGTTGGTAAGGCATGCCGGCCCAGCCTTTGTCGGATGCATTGGGGGCTTGCGGAATGCTGAGACGCAGCTGTTGTTTGGATAGACTTTGCGGAAAATCCGGATGCGTGGCCGTCATGCTGGCCGGGCCGCGATAATCGAAATGCGCGGACTTGATGTAGTAGTCGCCCACCGTGCCCGATTCGATTCTGTTGGGATCGAGGGTGATGTAGCTGCCCCCGGCATTGAGGGTGATCTTCTTTTTGGCGGTGATACGGATTTCTTCTTCGGTGCTGGTGATGTCCAGGCCATGCCGGGCCAGCAGTTCCAGCTTGTCGTTCTGCGCCTGGACAATCACCGGGCCGTGGTTGGCGATCAGCTTGAGGCCCAGCTTGCGCACGAACAGGCTCAGCCCCCGCCCCACGCCGATGAACAGACGCTTGACCACGCTGATGTCGGCTTCAGCGCCTGCGTTGAGCATCAGGTTGTGTTGCGCCGCCAATTGCAGGTGCTTGCCGCTGGTCAGGGCGATGCCCTGGGGTGCGCTGAGCAGCAGGACGGAGGATTTGAGTTGTTCCAGGTCTTGCCGGAGCAGGCTAATTTGCGCTTGTACGTCTGCCGGTTCGGCGTGGCTGGCCTGGGCATCGACCGAGAGTTTTTGCAGTTGTTCGCCGGCCTGTTGCAATCGATCCACGGCGGCGCTCATGTCGAGCACCGGGCCCTGGGCTTTGGCTTGTTCCTCGGCGCTGATGAACAGGCCTTTGCCACTTCGGATCGCTCCCCAGCCATCGGTGCGCAGTTCAAAACCTTCGCCGCGTTTTTTCTTCTGGCTGTCGACCAGATGCCCGAGGTTGAGCTGGCTCTTGCCACTGTGCTCGGTACTGAGCTTGATGTGCTCTTCGCCGCCATTGTCCTCCATCCGCAGCTTGTTATTGGCTGGCGTGCGCAACACGTTGCGCTTGCGGTTGTACAGGGTGACGGGGTCGGGATGTTCGCTGTCGTGCAGGGCGTGGGCAATATAGGGTCGGTCCACATCACCCCGCTCGAACGCGATAGCCACTTCGGTGCCGGCGAGCAGCGGCAGGTGCAGGCCGTAGGTATCGCCGGCGTACGGCCGGGCCAGGCGCAGCCACATGCTTTCCTCGCCGCGCGGCCAGGTGTCGCGATCAAAGAGGAAGTTGACCCGGTAGCGGCCTTCCGGGTCGATCTCGGCGTAAAGATCATTTTTCTGCGGGTTGGTGACGCGGGCCGGCACGGTGCCGGCGATTTGTGGCTTGGCCCGCAGCGGTGGGCGGAAGCACACCCGGTCGGCATAGGGCATGGCCTCGAAGATGACCAGGAGGCTGCTATCGCGCGCGGCGGTTGTCGTCATTTTGATGATCACCGCGCCCGGGGCGAAGGCCTGCGGCGCGCCGTCGGTGATCTTCAGCACCTGGCCAGGGGCCAGGGTGGCGCTGCTGCTGACGCCGCTCAGGCGCGTCTGGTCGTTGAGGTAGCGCTCGTGGCGCAGGCGCGCGTAGAAGATGCCGCTTTCGCATTGCAGGTCTCGTTCGTCCAGGGCGTAGCGGTCACCCAGGACGGTATAGGGCTCGGCGTAGTGGTAGGCCTCGCCGTAGGTGGTCTTGGCGCCACGGGTCTGGTCGATTTCGCCGTCGAGCCAGGCGGTGGCCTCGCGGTGGTTATAGGCGCGGATATTGATGTTGCGTTCCACCACCTGGTGGCGGGTCTGCAAGTCCCAGGCGGCGTCCTCGTCGCTACTCATGCCGCCGGGTGGGCGGTACGGCAACTGGACGTCGAACTGGTAGTGGCGCTGGTGGTCGTGGAACTCGACCACGTCGATCTTCAGGCGATCGTCGCTGGCGAAGCGGTACCAGATGCCGACCTCCGCCAGCAGGCGGGCGATAAAGGCCAGGTCGCTTTCGCCGTATTGCATGACCTGTTCGCGTTTCTCGTATTCGTTCGCGAGCTTTATCAGAAAATCCTGGCCGCGAAATTCGTGGCGGCTGCGCAGGATGTGCTCAACGATATCCGGTACGGACTTGTGCTGGTAGATGCGGTACTGCTTGCCGCGATCGAGCAGCGCCAGACGCGGCTGCAGGGTGACTTCGTAGCGAGCCTCATCGCGGGAGGCGGACAGGCGCTGGAAGCCGGTGATCACGCCGTAGAAGGTGCGCAGCGGCTTGATCTCGGGGTCCGGCCGGCCGAAGTAGAACGGCTGCTTTGGCGGCGGAGCGTGCAGGCTGAAGCGGGCGTCGCGGCCGAGCAGTTGTTCGGCGGCGAGGTCTTGTTCGGTGCAGGTGAATTCGACGCTGTATTTGAACGGCTGGCTCAGTCGCTCTTCACCCTCAAACGCCAGGACGTCGAGCGTTGCCTTGATATCCCCCACCTGGAGTTTGTGGCGGCTGTGGTCGAAGAAGATGCGCGGTTCGTTGGCCATGTTCAGGCCTCCATGGCAGTAGGCGGCACCTTCCCTCATACTTGGGTCGGTGCATCCAGCACATATATTTTTTAGAAAAGTACTTACAAGGAAAGTACTGAGCACTTACCTATAACAATGAATTATTCCCAATAGACATTCCACCCCCTGAAACATTTTTCAGAAATTTCCGCAACATCTTCAGAAATTTCCCGAGACTTATTTCCGAGAGTTTCCAAACCAGCTCCAAAAAAGAGAATTCATCCCTGCTTCGTCACTCCAGCATCGACATGGAATATTGGGAAAACGGGGCAATAAACTTCGGAAGCGTCCCACAGTCGGCGTTCAAGCTTCCCGGTAGGGTTGGTGTTGTCCCCGCTTCATGCGGATACCCAGCGTTGCGCTATCCATAAATGCCGGAGCATAAACATGACTAAAAAAGCAGTGATCGTATTTAGCGGCGGGCAAGACTCTACAACCTGTTTGATCCATGCATTACCGTTCTACGATGAAATACACTGCGTTACGTTTGACTATGGCCAGCGTCATCGCGCGGAAATCAAGGCTGCACAACAACTTTCAAAAAAAGTTGGCGTGACAGCGCACAAAATACTGGACGCATCTGTGCTGAATGAGCTGGCCGTCAGCAGCTTGACCCGCGACAATATTCCAGTTCCAAGCGCAAACAGCTCCACGAATGACGTGCCGAATACTTTTGTACCCGGAAGAAACATCCTGTTTTTAACCTTGGCCTCGATTTATGCACATCAAGTTCGCGCAAAAACTGTAATCACTGGGGTTTGTGAAGCAGGTTTTACGGGCTACCCTGACTGCCGAGACGACTTTGTCAGAACCTTGAATGACGCCATTGAATTGGGAATGGACTATAACGTACGTATTGAAACGCCACTTATGGGACTGAACAAAGCGGAAATCTGGGCATTGGCCGAACACTACGACAAGCTAACCTTTATCCACCGTCATACACTGTCTTGCTACAACGGCATCAAAGGTAGCGGGTGCGCTGACTGCGATGCTTGCAATCTTCGCGCACAAGGACTGAACAAATTTCTGGAAAACAAAGCAGAGATTACGAGTAGACTAAAAGAAAAACTGAACTTGAAATGAACCCCTTTTTGCAGGGGGGGAGAGACTGGATCATTAACAGCCGCCCCCCTGACTTATGTAGCCTGGGCCCCGACCACATATCTTTTAAACAGGGATCTAGCTCCATACGCAGGCAAAACATTAAACAAGGCGAAGCACATTTTTATAGCTATCTGAAGGTAAACCATACTAAGAATATCGCCATTTTGCATGAGACCATAAAAAGCGATATAGCAAAAAAGAAAACTATCGATTATCACCGCAAAACACGTACTAAAAAATACGCGCAAAAATAGAAACCTGGAATTTGTTAGCTCTTTTATTTTGCACAGCAGATATGAGTTGACATATTCAGAAAAAACAAACGAAACAGACGATGCTACCAATACGGACGAGACATGGCCAACAACCTCATTGTAAGGCTCATCAAGCTTCCAGCCGGGCAACCCCGGCAGATAGCTAGCAGCACTCAACAAAACAATAATAAGCGCATTACTTGAAAAGGCAAATAATATGGCTTTCCTCGCAAGCCTAAGCCCATAAGACTCGTTCAGTAGATCCACGATTAAAAACGTCAGCGGATACAGAAACACCCCCGGCGTCACAACAACGTCAAATCGCTCCACATGAACAAGCTTTGTCGCGGCAACATTTGTAAAAATGTAAAGCGCAAAAAGCAAAAGATTAAGAGCGACGTAAATCATCCATGAGCGCTCATGGCGGTCATTAATTTCGTAGGTGGTTAACGCAACCCCAGCGGAGTAGTACTTCCTGTATACATCCTTTATCTCCGCCTTACTCAAACTGTCTATTATTTCGCTTTTCAAAACCTCTGCCATCTTTACCTTAATAATTTTCCCTGTAGAAACCACCATAAACACCGCAAGGCTTTTGTTGCTTTCAAAGCCTAACAATTTGTACTTACCACATACTTCCTCACTTTTGCCGCTCATAAAACCTTTCCTCTATCACATCACCAACAACACAAGTAATATCAAAATCAAAGCAAGACAAACTGGCTATAGACAGTTTTTTTGTTGTTCTGTCGTACACGAGCTTTTCTGTATCGGTACCGGACACCCCCTTCTTCACTATCAATAGGTCTCCCGGCTCATTCGCCCCGCTGATTTCATTCTCCAGAAGCACGCCTATCAAATTGCAAGCCGTGCCAAAGTAATAAGTCAGAGGATGGGTTACAGCCAACTCACCAATTCGTTTATCCAGGCTTTGAACCAGCAAACTCTCCTTAATCACAGGCACCGCAGCCGGATTCATATTTCCACGCAAGGAAATAGTGCTCTCTATTATTTCCCTTTCTTCAAAATCGACCGTCTCTATTTCCTTGTACGACACACCAAAAAAATCAGATATCTTGCGGATGGTGGATTGCTGTACGTTGACGACCCTCCCCTCCAGAATGTTATAGATCGTTGTCCTGGTCAATCCACTGGCGTTACACAAGGACAGCTGCGTCTCCCCTCGACTTTTTATCAGATATTTTATATTGCTTTTTAACCTTTCTGTTTTTTCTTTCCTGTGCATCATCCATTACCACCCACTCATAACTACAACAAATCGCACGTCCTGACCGAACACACCGACAGCGACTCTTATGAGGCCAACATCCTACCCCTACAGAATCTGAACAAAAAGTAAAATCACAAACAATTAATACTTCAGATAATTCCCACCATTTTTAAAGCCTCCTCTTACGACAACTTCAAATCCATACTAGCTCATTAACCCCACACATTTGATAACCGGTAACGCAGGAATCATTTAATTACACAGATGATCAATTATTCGATTAATAAAATTGAATTTTCTGGTAATAAATCTACCCACCCGTCCCGCATGTGACTGGCACCCTCTTAACCTTGCAAGGAGTTTCATCATGAAAAAACGCACTCCCAATCCTTCGGAATCACAATATGGCCACGGTATTTCACCGAATGGAGGTTTTGTCATGGATCGGTACATGCCTATGACCGGAGTCGACTGCACCATCGCCTCATTGCTGATCGACACTGAAGCCCCCTTGGACGTGCTACACGAAACCGCAGCGTACCGGATACGTACCGCAACTCAGCTGCTGGAGAATCTCGCCTCGAACGACGGCGTTTACAGTGAGCTGGCGCGGGTATTGGTGACTTCGTTGCGCGATGGCTGCGATTTGCTGGATGTCGTCGGACGTCGATTGCACGCACAGGTTTCGGCGGGGTGAATACATTGCTGATCTGCGCCGCTGGTCTTGAGCCCGGCGGCGGGCAGCGAAACGATTGGAAATAATCGTTAGCTAGCTATATTCTTTTTTCGGTGCCCTTCTCTGCCGCCGAGGCCTCTCGTGAAAACCGCTGTTGTTTCCCGCCCTGTTTCACTCGGCGCAGCTTCCACCGAACCACCTCGCGAAGTATTCATTGAAAAAGGCACGCCGCTGTTCCTGCGCACGGTGCTAGCGCTGTTCTGCGGCGGTTTCGCCACCTTCGCGCTGCTCTATTGCGTGCAGCCGATGATGCCGATGCTGTCGCAGGAGTACGCCATCAACGCGGCCCAAAGCAGCCTTATCCTGTCCATATCCACTGCGACACTGGCGATCGGCTTGCTGATCACTGGCCCCATCTCCGACCGTTTCGGGCGCAAGCCGGTGATGGTTGCGGCGTTGTTCTGCGCGGCGCTCAGTACTCTGGCAAGTGCCGTGATGCCCAGTTGGGAAGGCGTGCTGGTGACGCGTGCACTGATCGGCCTGTCGTTGAGCGGGGTGGCGGCAGTGGCCATGACCTACCTGAGCGAAGAGATCCACCCGCAGCACATCGGCCTGGCCATGGGGCTGTATATCGGCGGCAACGCCATTGGCGGCATGAGCGGACGGCTGATCACGGGAGTGCTGATCGACTTCGTCAGCTGGCATACGGCGCTGCAGGTCATCGGCTTGCTGGCATTGGCAGCCGCACTGCTGTTCTGGAAGGTCTTGCCCGAGTCGCGCAACTTCCGCAGCCGTTCGCTCAACCCGCGCAGCCTGCTCGATGGCTTCACCTTGCACTTCAAGGATGCAGGCCTGCCGTGGCTGTTCCTGGAAGCCTTCTTGCTGATGGGCGGGTTTGTCACCCTGTTCAACTACATCGGCTATCGCCTGCTGGCCGAGCCGTACCACATGAGCCAGGCACTGGTCGGGCTGCTGTCGATTGTGTACCTGGCCGGCATCTACAGCTCGGCGCAAATCGGCGCCCTGGCCGACAGGCTGGGGCGGCGACAGGTGTTCTGGGCGTCGATCCTGGTCATGGCCGCAGGCCTGGGCATGACCCTGCTGAGCCCGTTGGTGCTGATCATTGCCGGCATGCTGGTGTTCACCTTCGGTTTCTTCGGCGCACACTCGGTGGCCAGCAGCTGGATCGGCCGGCGTGCGCTGGTGGCCAAGGGGCAGGCCTCTTCGCTCTATCTGTTCAGCTACTACGCCGGCTCCAGCGTCGCCGGTACCCTGGGTGGGGTGTTCTGGCATTACGCCGGCTGGAATGGAATCGGGCTGTTCATTGGCGCTTTGTTGGCCATTGCGTTGTTGGTGGCATTGCGCTTGAGCAAGCTGCCCCCGCTGACAGGCAATGTCACCGTCTGAAAGCATCCAGTTCTATCTCACGCTGGATTCGCCTGGAGCGTGCAATGTCACCCGCGCCTGCAAGGAAGGTCCGTCAGGCTGCAGGCTCAGTGAAGAGAACCGGCCGCCCCGAAACTCGACCTGATGCAGCCACTGCAACAAGGCCGTGGGTTGACCTTGCACACTGAGGTTCAACTGCTCCTGCCTGAAGTCGAGGCCTGTCAGTTCGAGACCGGCGGCCTGCGCACTGTCGCTGAGTTCGGCGGGCGTGAGCACCAGGGCTTCACCATGAACCGGGGCCGCGCTCGGCGCTGCGCGAAAAATTTCCTCGGCAAGTGCCACTTCGCGACCGTACCGCAGTTCGGCCGCCAGCAGACGCTCCCTGCCCGGTTGCCAGGCCGATTGCCAGAAAACCAGAACGGCCAGCGCCAGCAGCGCCGCGAGCACTGGAGTACGGCGTTGCTCGGGCCACTGTTGCCAGTGTCGAATCAGTACGGCGTAGAAAGGTCTTGTCATCCGGGTTGCTCCCACGACAATGTGGCCCGTACGCCTTCACCGGTTTTGCTCGCACTGCTCACATTCAATGACGGCAATCGCTCGCGCAGCCGCTCAAGGTCGCTGAAGTCCTGGGCGATAATGTGCATCTGCCAACCTTCACCCGATTGCATCTCGATCCGCCCGATACGGACATTGCCCGATTCGACCAGCTTTTCACTGACCTCGGCCAATTGTTGCAAGCGGGTCTTTTCTGGCGCCCGCTCCTGCCGTTGGCGAGCCTGGAATTGCGCAGCCAGATCGACAATGCGCGTCTGGTCCGGATACAGACTCTGAAATCGTTGAACGCTTTGCTCATGCAATTGCATTGAGCGCGTCTGCAAATACGCGGTACGCAAGTGATCGAAAACACTGCTCAGCAGTCCGAACGCCGCCAAACTCAACAGCAGGCCGGACCATGGCAGGGCTCGACGGCGGCGACGGAATTCGCCTTGGCGCAAGTCAATTGCACTCTTCCTGCCCTCGATCAACAAGGCATGCGCGCTGGTGATCGTTGAGCCCTGGGGCAAACCTTCGGGTGCGTTCGCATCAATCCACCAAGACATGGACGGCAGGCTTGGTGCGAGCGTGGCCGCATCAACCGAACTCAACGCCAGCCGCCCCGCCATGTCGCCGCCGACCAGCCAACGCCCACAGAACCACAGCGCACAGGGTTGCTCACGGGGCAACAAGTCGGCATCGGCATATACCGCAACGGGATAAATGCCTTGCGCTTGCACCTGGGTCAACACCGACTTGAAGCGTTGACGATCGATACTCATCGCTGGGTAGCAGCGGTCGGCACGCGCAGCACCAAACACCAGATGCAGCGACTCGAGCGGCTCACCCAACTGCTCCTCGACCGCAAATGCAAGCGCCTGTGCACCGGGACGGCGACGCCCGGCCAGGGGGCTGCTCAGGCACCAGCCCACTAGCTCCATGGGCAGTACCAGCACCACCGGCGCGCCTTGCAGCGCCTGCGCTATGCCTTCGAGACGGCTGTGCCTGACATCCACATCCCCGGCTTGCCAGTGCAGCACTGGCCAATCGGTATCGGCATCGTCCAGACCTTCAGGCGACAGGTACAACCATCGTTCATTCATCCGTTTCATTCTCGCCAATTGCCGACAGCGAACGACGCAGCACACGCACGTTGTGGGTTTGCGGATCGAGTTCAAGGTCGCTGTACAGGTACAGCCTTTGCCGTTCCACGTTGACTTCGACTTCCACGCGAAACCATCGGCTGGTCACGGCCAATCCATGACTGCGGACGCCAAGCCCGTCCACCAGCGGGTCCGCGATAAATCGTTGGACACTCTCGTAACCTTGCTCGGGCCGCTGTTGGTGCAGGCGTCGGGCGCTACCGGCGTCCAGCCCCTCAAGCACTGCCAGCACGCGCTCGGACGCGGTGTTGATGTTGAGTCCGGCTTCACTCGGCAGCACGGCTACCAATGGCCTCAACTGCTGCAATGCCTGCCCCTGGACACCGGGTATCAGACGCAACTGACTGGGATCGAGCAGCATTTGATTGCTCAACGCCTGCACATCCAATAGCGGGAGGCCGAGGGATTGGCACAGGCGCTGCCAACGTTGAAGGGTGATCTGGTCAACCTGTCCTTGCTGGGCCAGCGCCGCGAGATTGAAACGCCCGGCAAGGTCCTCGATATGCACGCGCAAGGTGCCAGGGGCCAACTCGATGTCGCGAGCGCCAGCCCAGGGCTGGGCCAGGTTGACCGTTGCCAGAATGGCCTCGGCGTCGCGACGCAAACGCTGCCGGGCCAGATTCTCCCCGGCCAAGGCAAGGTGCCAAAACTGCAGGGAGCGGATCTGCTGCCCTGTGCTGCTGATCGACAATTGGTGGCTGCGCAGCATGCCTGCCACCAACAGCAGCACCAGGGCCATGACCAGCAACACCGAAATCAGCGCCAGGCCGGTTTGGCGATCAGGGTTCATAGGCCTCCTGGGCAAACACGACGACGCGCCGCATCTGCTCGAAGCGCCCGACCGACAAGACCAACTCGACCGCAGTCGGTGCATGCTCTTGCGGTTCGGCCAATGGCCATTGTGCATGCCAACCCGATGACCCGGCATGAAGGCGCCAGCGCAGGTGCCTGACGCCTTCCAATATTCGTTGCGGCTGCCCGACACCCTCTTCGAATGTACGGTTGTGGCGCCAGAGCGTGCCCTCTTCCAGCCAATACTCAACCACCCTGAGCTCACTGCGGGGCAAATCCAGCGGATTGCGTTCGCCGCCACGCAACCACTGCAGGCGCGGCCCCTTCAAACTGACGCCGAAACCTGCGCCTGCAGTGCCTGGCGCCAACAATCCGTGGCGAACATCGCGTTCGATCAGCCCCATGGCTCGTTGCAGTGACCTCAGTTCTCGTCCGTGGCTTTGACTCGCGCTGTCGGCGCGGACCACGCCATCGAACAAGCGCCAGGTGGCCACGCCGAGCAAGGTGAAGATCGCCAGCGCCAACAACAGTTCGAGCAGGGTAAAGCCCCGCTGGGACATTGGGACACGCCGTTTAACGCGCGACATCAGCAGCCTCCAGCCAGGTGGTCGTCAGATGCACGATGTCGTCATCGGTATTGCGTCCGACCCGAATTTCAACCTGCAACAGGCCGGGTTCGCTGGCAGATTCGATCGTCTCGAGCAGCGTCCAATCGCGGCCATCCATGACCAGCGCCAGCTGCCGCTGACCAGGCGCCGATGGCGGCTGCAACGACAGTTCAGCGATATGGTTATCGGCCAGCCATGCACCGAACAGACGATCCTGCAAACCGCCGCTCTGCCCCAACACATGACCGCTGGCCGTGGCCGCAGCCGACGCCAGCAACGCAAACACTGCCAGCGCCACCAGCACTTCCAGCAAGGTGAATCCTCGCTCGTTACTCATCGATCAGCGCCTCGTTCAGCCCGTCGGAGCTGACACTGACCATGCGCAACCCGGCCTGCTCGAAATGCAGCCTGAAAGCGCTCGTCTCATCGCTGCTCAGAACCAGCAGTTGCGGTTGCCTGTCGCCCTCGCCGGCCCCCACGACATGACCATCGACTTCCAGGCGCAAATCCATACCGGTCGATTGGACCTTTCCAGCAGTCTCCCAGCTCCCGCCCCGCCACTTCATCAATTGAAAGTCTTGTGTGTCGAAGCGAATGGCGTATTCGCGCCCCTCGAGTACGGCCTGCTGCCGGGCATGCTGCAGCAACTGGATAAATAGCCGGCCTTGCTGCTGGGCCTGTCGCTGCGGGGTCGAATTGCCAACGATACCGACCATGCCGATCAGCACCCCTACCAACAAGAGCACCCCAAGCAGTTCGAGCAAGGTGAAGCCGTCCATTCGAGGCCGCACGCCTCAATCGGCCCAATTGCCGATTTCAGCGTCGAGTCCCTCACCCCCGGCCTGCCCATCGGCACCATAGGAGTACAGATCGTAGGACTCAGGCGATTTCAGTCCCGGGTTGAGGTATTGATAAGGCGTTCCCCAAGGGTCGACCGGCACGCTCTTGAGGTAGCCCTGGGGGCTCCAGTTTCTTGGCAATGGCGCCAATGTCGGTTGCTTGGCCAGCGCTTCGAGCCCCTGTCCCGTACTGGGATAACGAGCGTTATCCAGTCGGTAGATCTCGAGCGCCGTGGCGATGGACTGGATGTCGGCGCGCGCAGCAGTCGCCTTGGCCTGATCCGGCCGGTTCATGACGTTGGGCAGCACCAGGGCGCCAAGAACGCCAAGGATCACGACCACGACCATGATCTCGATCAGGGTGAAACCACGTTGCGCATTGAGGGGCGCCAGGCGACGTATAGGCATGTCAGTTGACCAGTTGGTTGAGGTTGAGAATGGGCATGAGGATGGCCAGCACGATGAACAACACCACGGCGCCCATCAGTACCAACATCAGGGGTTCGAAAAGACTGACGGCCAACGTGATACGACCCGCCAGCAGTTTTTCCTGAAGGTCGGCGGCGCGCTCGAGCATCCCGTCCAGTTCGCCGGCACGCTCGGCGCTGGCAATCATGTGCAGCATCAATGGCGGCAGGGTTTGGCTGTGCTCCAGGCTGCTTGCCAGGGTTGTGCCTTCGCTTACCGCCCGAGCGGCTTCTGCCAAGCGCTGGCGCACCGCCAGATTGCCAACCACGGCTGCAGCAATGTGCATCGCATCAGCCAGCGGTACTCCGCTCTTGCCAAGAATTGCCAGAGTGCCGATAAAGCGCGCAGCTTCAATGCTGCGCACCAGTGCGCCACAGAGCGGCATGTTCAGCAGCAGACTGTGCCAGCGCGCTCGCCGGGAGGGTTCGCGCAGGGCCCAGCGCGCCAGAACCAGACTGCCAGCCACCAGGGCGACAACCGACAAACCGTAACGCCGCGTTCCCTCGCTGAGTGCCATCAGCACTCGGGTCATCGCCGGCAACTCCTGCTGGCCGTGCACAAAAACCTGCACCACATCGGGCACCACATAGCCCAGCAGAAAGGCCACGATCAGCAGCGAAGCGAAGAGCAGGATCAAGGGATAGACCAATGCCAGCTGGACACGCTGGCGGACCACTTGCTGGTTTTCGGTATGGTCGGCCAGGCGCTCGAATACCTGGGCCAGGTGCCCGGAACGTTCAGCGGCAGCGACCGTGGCGCAGTACACCGGGGGAAATGCCTGTGGATACGACAGCAGGGCCTGGGCCAATCCATAGCCTTCGCTGACACGCTCGCCCACCGCCAGGATCAAATGCTGTACCCGACGCTTTTCACTTTGCGCAGCCACTGCCCGCAGCGCTTCGGCCAGCGGCATGGCCGCCTGCAGCAGCGTTGCCAACTGACGGGTCACCAGCGCGCGTTCTGCCGCATTCAGGCCATCGTTTTTTAAAAGGCGACCGATTCCCACTCCACTGGCGACTCGCATCGACTGAATCGACAAGCCGCGCTCACGCAACAATTGTCGGGCATGCCTGGCGCTCTGGGCTTCCTGCACGCCTCGACAAGGTTTGCCTGCGGCATCTTCGGCTCGGTACCTGAACATGGGCATGGCTAATCCTGCACCGTGACCCGCAGCAGCTCCTCGACGCTAGTGCGTCCCTGGTGCAGCAGCTGCAGTCCATGGTGAAACAGGCTTGGGCAATCCTGGCGTATCACCTGCAGCATGTCTGCTTCCGAGGCCCGGGCATAGATTGACTGTGCCAGCGCCGGGTTGACCACGATCATCTCGTAGAGGGCCGTTCGGCCGCTGTACCCTTGTTGGCAGTCGGTACAACCCTGCGCCTTGAAAATTCGTGCCGGAGCAAGCGCTGCTCCCCCAAGGCGCGCGAGGCTTGCACTATCGGTCGGATGCTCGCGCTTGCAGTTTGGGCAAAGCGTACGCACCAGCCGCTGGGCCAGCACGCCAACCAGCGAGGACGCGAGCAGGCAGGTATCGACACCCATGTCCGCCAGACGGGTAATAGCACCCACGGCACTGTTGGTGTGCAGCGTCGACAGCACAAGATGCCCCGTCAGCGATGCCTGCACGGCGATATCCGCCGTTTCGCGGTCACGAATTTCTCCGACCATGACCACGTCCGGGTCCTGCCGCAGAATGGCCCGCAGGCCGCGGGCAAAGGTCATCTCGACTTTTGGGTTGACCTGCGTCTGGCCGATGCCGGGCAGGTGATACTCGACCGGATCTTCGACCGTCAGGATGTTGCGTGAAATGTCATTGAGCAGGGAAAGTGCCGTGTATAACGTTGTGGTTTTGCCGGAGCCAGTGGGCCCGGTGACCAGGAAGATTCCATGGGGCTTGCCCAGCACCTGCATGAAGCGCTCCTGGATGTCACCCGGCATTCCCAGTTGATCGACCTCCAGGCGCACGGCCTGTTTGTCGAGCAGGCGCAGGACCACCCGTTCGCCATGGGCCGAAGGCAAGGTCGACACCCTGACATCCACTTCATGTCCGGCCAGACGCAGGCTCAGCCGACCATCCTGGGGGATGCGCTTTTCGGCGATGTCCAACCGCGCCATGACCTTGATTCGCGACACCAGCAGTGCCGCCAGCTCACGGCGTGGGCGCAGGATCTCGCGCAATACGCCGTCGATGCGCAAACGCACCCGTAGCTCCTGCTCGAAGGTTTCCAGATGAATATCGGAGGCCTTGGCGCGCACCGCTTCACTGAGCAGCGCATTGAGCAGGCGGATGATGGGAGCGTCGTCCTGCTGCTCGAGCAGGTCCGAAGTTTGCGGCAGCTGCTCGGCCAGGCGCCTGAGGTCCATCTGCTGGTCCAGGCCCAGGGCCACATCCTCGGCTGCATCCTGACCTGCGCTATAACCGGCCGCCAGATGCCTGGCGAACGTCGGCTCATCGACCCTGCGCAATGGCCAATGCGAACCAAGCAGACGGCGTGCTTCGCTCAGTGCGGTCAGTGACGCATCCTCGCGTAACAACAGGCATGGACCCGTTGCGCTTTCATCCAGGACTATGCCGTGGCGCCGGGCGAAGCTGAACGGCAAAGAATGCTTCAAGGCCGGCCTTCCAGTGTTTTTGGAGCGGTCTGGCGCCGACCGTCGAAAATATCCCGAGCATCCTGCGGCAGCCCCTGGTCTTCGCCGCTTTGACGCAGATTGTCATAGGTCTGACGACTGGACTGGATCAGTGCCTCATGGCTACGCACGATGGTTGGCCGCAGAAACACCATCAGGTTGGTCTTTTCCTGAGTATCGCGATTCCAGCGGAACAGCCCTCCAATCAATGGCAAACGGCCAAGCAGTGGCACCGAACGATGTTCCGTGCGCACGGTGTCCTTGATCAGGCCACCGATGACGATGATCTCCCCGTCCGCAGCGAGAATGGTGCTTTTGAGCGCGCGTTTGTTGGTGATGATGTCGGTGTTTACTCGACTCGGGGCGACTTCCGAGCTTTCCTGCTCAACTTCCAGGCGAAGGCTGGTACCGTCATTGATATGCGGTTTGATCTTCAGGCTGATGCCGATGTCCTTGCGCTCTACCGTGGTAAAGGGGTTATCCGCACCGTTGCCGGAAGTGGTGTAAGACCCCGTCTGGAAGGGCACGTTCTGGCCGACCAGGATTTCGGCCTCCTGGTTGTCCAGGGTCAGCAGGCTTGGCGTCGACAACAGATTGCTGCGGGTATTGCTCGCCAGGGCCGAGATCAGCACGGCAAAGCGATCCGAACCGATCGCCAGGGCGGCGCCGCTGGGCAGCACCGAATCGGCTCCGCCGAGAAGGCCAGGCAGTGAAATACCGCTGTCAGGAAAATTCACCCCGCCCGTGAAGTCTCCACGATTGATGCCCCACTGCAAGCCGAGTGCTTCAGAGATGTCGCCGCTGACCTCAACGATAGCGGCGTGTATCAGTACCTGTGCGCGCGGCTGATCGAGCTGTTCGACGATTTGCTCGATGGAGCGTATCTGCTGTGGGTCCGCGATCAGGATCAGGGCGTTCTGACTTTCATCGGCCCTGACCATTGCTTGCCCGGCCGTGTCGTTTCGCCTGGAATCATCGGGCTTGTCCTTGCCATCCAGCCGCTTGCCAACTTCGCCAAGGATCTCTGCCAATTGCCCGGCGTCGGCGTGACGCAGCCGAATCACCCGCCAGTTGTGCGCCGTTGTGTGGGAAGGTGTATCCAGTGAGCGCGCGAGACGCGCCAGCCGCTGCCGGACCTTGGCAGGCCCCAGGATCAACAGCCGGTTGCCGCGCGTATCGGCCAGTACTCGAATAGTGGAATCGCCCTTGCCAAGCGAAGTTTCAATGATCTTGACCAGATCGGCCGCCACGGCATGGCGCAACTGCACCAGCTCATGCTCATGTTGTTGACCACCATCTAGCTCGCTGATCAATCGGGCCACGCGTTGCAGGTTGGCTTGCGAATCGGTAACCACCAGGGCATTGGCCGACGACGACGGGCCGATATAGCCATTGGTCGAAACCAGGGGGCGAAGCAGCCCGGCCAGATCCGCGGCCACACTGTTGCTCAGCTCAAATACTTGAGTGGTGAACGCCGTCGATATCCCGGAAGCCTGCTGGTTCGCCCATGCCTTGGCTTCGGCAGCCGGAATGATCAACAAACGGTCGCCATCATTCACGGCGGCGAAGCCCTGGGCATTGAGCACCGAATAGAACAGGCGCCGCACGCCTTCGCGCTCCAGACGCTCGCTGGAGAACACGGTGATGCGACCTTGAACCCTGGGGTCGAGAATAATGGTCTGGTCGAGGATGGAGCCCACCTCACGGACGACGTCGCGGATTTCCACGTCATTCATCGCCAGTTGCCAGGCTGCCTCCTCGGCCGCGGCAGCGGAGGTCATCAGGCATAACCCCAGCCCCAGTGGCAGCAATGGGCGAAGCAGCCCGGATTTACTCGAATTCATCGGCTTTCCGCGTCAAGTTGATAGGACTGGAAAAACAGGGTCGGCGCTGGGGCTGCCTGCTGAGTGTCATCGCTGCGCACAGCGCGAAACAGTCGCTCGCCAGATGGAACCAGCGGCAATACTTCTTCGCGCCCGCTGCGCCACAGCACCACCGATTGATACTCGATGCGCCGTAACACACTGCCACCCGGCAGGCGATCTCCGACCCGGTAGATGCGTTCGGTCGTGCTGTCGGCAAGCAAGGCACGCGAGTCACCCAGGCTTGAAACGAAACAGGCTTTAAGCTTCAGGTTTTCGGCGCTCTGCGTGGCTTGGCCTGGCGGCGATAGACCAAACGCGAGCGTAATCGCCGTTCCGGCCAGTGGCTGTTGGATCGACGCCGGCCGGTCTGTCGTCAACGCTGTGTGGACTGGGGTCACAAGTGCGTCGCGAAAAGCCTTTTCGCGCCAGGCCAACAATGAACCAGCAATCAACACCGGCGTGATCCAGGGCAAGCCTTTCCACATTTTCATGCCGGCTAAAAGAACATGCGCTTGAGCAAACGCCTGCCACTGAGCTCGTGCATGATTACCGCGCAGATATGCAACGACACCAGCCCCGCCAGCACGGCACACGCAGCGATGTGCACCCATTTGAACCAAGCCAGCCACAGAGCGTCCGTCAGCACCTGCGACAGTTGAACCCAACCAAAGATATCCATCGGCCTGTCCATCATCAAAACACCGGTGACCAGGACAATTGCCGTGACCCAATAAATGCTTTCATGAACGCAATGTGCTAAACGCCCGTTGTTGTTACCCATTGCGTCGACAGACTGTGCAGTCGTGTGCCGGTAATACCAGCGCACACAAAATACGGGAATAAATAAAGCGGTCACCGAAACATTAACGAAGGAAACAATGTTTTTAACTTCGAACGAGACCGGAACCAATGCAACATAAAAACCTGAAATCAGCGCCCATAAAATTACCACCGCCGAAATCCAATGCAACACTACCTGTTGCCAAGTGTATTTGAAGTTATTCATTACCCGACCCGGAATATACAGGACGACCCTGAGCAGGGCCGTCCCTCTGCGGCGTGCGTTAGAACTTGATTAACGCGCGATCCAGGCGTCCTGCCAGTTAGAGCCGGTACCTGGCTCGTAGTGATTGGCCGACGGCGAATAGATTCGGCACCAGCCTTCAGCAGGAAATGGTTTGCACTCGAAAACTTCACCCGACTTCGGTTGCAATACCCGGTCCCCGGCTTTGTATGTGCTCATGCCTTCAGGGTAGATATGATCATACTCACCGCCCGCATCACCGCTTTTGAGTTCGACATAGCGCTCTTCCTGCAGCGCGATGCGTCCCTGCTTGCTGATACCCACCAGCTTGAGCAAGTGGCGGCCGGGAGCCGCACTGGCTTCAAGGCTCAAAGGCGCAGTGGTCGCATTGACCTCCTGGCGTGCGAAACCAACCTGCTGGTTGGCGGCGTCGAACAATGTCGCGGTGACCTGCAGCTTCTTGTTGGTCATGACCGAGAAATCAACCGTGGTTTTCCCGTCCGCCAGCGCATATTCCGGCTTGAGGCCATGAATATGCAGATACGCTTCGTCGCCTGGCAGTACATCGTAAGCCAGTTCATAGCTGCTGATACCGCTGGCAGGCTGGGCGAAGATGGTGTTGGCGCCTTGGATCGGCGAGATATTGCCATTGGCATCACGCACACCGGCACGTACCAGCGTTTGTGTGTCGTTGATCCGCTGTGCGAGCTTCAACGACCAATTCTGCGGCAGGCCCTCGTCGGCAGAATCGATGCTGATCTGGGCACTGTATTGTGCACTTTCGACGCCCCCGACAAAGGCACGCGCCTTGACCTTGTCGCCCACCTGCAGCTCGCGATGGGGCTGAATGTTACCGACCTCGTTCCAGCCCGGAGCAGGTTCACCGGGACCACCTTCGGTCACGATATTGACGTCCATGACGTTGTAAAAGGCCGCCGCAGTATCGTCGATGGTCCACACGCCGAGGATGACGTGCTGGCCGTTACGGTCGGCTGGCAAGGTGCAACGATGCTTTTCCTTGCCCGGCCCATTGCCTGACGAACTCTCGACCGGCGACACGCCGCCACCGTCCACAGCACAGAACGGAGTCAATTCGAACGCCTCACGACTCAGTGGCTGGTTCGGATTCCAGCCGGTCTTGGTGATGAAGTATTCCCAGCCGGTCGTTCTGTGGCCCAATGTATACTGCCAGGCGAACTCAACATTTCGATCCCTGATCTCGGTCAGGTACCAGCGATTGGCCGTTTGCACGTCAAGCGCGGCGAAATTCGCGTGCCCGCCACTGGCTATCTTGCCATCAACCGGCCCTCGGGCCGGAAATCCCTTGTCGGTCTCCCCAACGCTTTGAGGCTCATACTGAGCGCCACCGCAGTCATTATTCAGGCCCTGACGACACGCAAAGGCACGCGATGGCGGCTCACTGGCGTAACCATGAGCCTGTGCCTGTTGCGGCAAAAGCATCACGCCAATGACAGCTGCAGAAGACAAGCCCCCGAGTAACTTCCTGTTAACGCCAACTTTTATATCCATCTAATTCACCATTCCCAATCATTAAAATTTACAGACTGCCAACAAACAGTAAAAACAACGAACCACGTGGAGAAAGAGGCAAATATTTCACATTGGCGCAACGATTGACTGGAACCATGAATTACTTGAAAGGTTCAGCAACAACTCAGATGCCGACATAGTGCGCTGGAAGCATTTGCTCAGGCCAAAGAGAATAGGGAATAGGCCTAAGAAAGGATGTAGGAAAAATCTTCAGGTAATTGGAGAATCTACAACTTGGAATAAAGTATCACTGTTATCTGCCGCCAGCCCGTTGCAGGCTGACGGCAGTTCCGGTAACCGGATCAGCGATGGTACTGCGCCGAAAACTCGTGCACCGCACTGATGAACGCACCGGCATGCGCCGGATCGACTTCCGGGGTAATACCGTGCCCCAGGTTGAAGACATGACCCGAACCCTCGCCATAACTGGCCAGGATACGTGCCACTTCAGCCCGAATGGCTTCTGGCTTGGCATAGAGCACGGTCGGGTCCATGTTGCCTTGCAGGGCGACTTTGCTGCCGACGCGCTGACGGGCCTGGCCGATATCGCAGGTCCAGTCCAGGCCGAGGGCATCGGCCCCGGCATCGGCGATGCTTTCCAGCCACAGGCCGCCATTCTTGGTGAACAGGATGACCGGGACTTTGCGGCCATCGTGTTCGCGGATCAGACCGCTGACGATCTTGCGCATGTAGGCCAGGGAGAATTCCTGGTACGCCGCCGCCGAGAGGCTGCCGCCCCAGGTGTCGAAAATCTGCACGGCCTGGGCACCGGCGAGGATCTGGCCGTTGAGGTACGAGGTGACCGACTGGGCCAGCTTGTCCAGCAGCAGGTGCATGGCTTGCGGGTTGTCGTAGAGCATGGCCTTGGTCTTGCGGAAGTCTTTCGACGAACCGCCTTCGACCATGTAGGTGGCCAGGGTCCAGGGGCTGCCGGAGAAACCGATCAGCGGGACACGGCCATTGAGTTCGCGGCGGATGGTGCTGACCGCATCCATCACGTAACCCAGATCTTTCTGCGGATCAGGGATCGGCAAGGCTTCGATGTCAGCGAGGGTGCTGACGACTTTCTTGAAGCGCGGGCCTTCGCCGGTCTCGAAGTACAGTCCCTGGCCCATGGCATCGGGGATGGTCAGGATGTCCGAGAACAGGATCGCCGCATCCAGTTGTGGATAGCGGTCCAGCGGCTGCAGCGTGACTTCGCAGGCGAACGCCGGGTTCATGCACAGGCTCATGAAGTCACCGGCCTTGGCACGGCTGGCGCGGTACTCCGGCAGGTAACGACCCGCCTGGCGCATCATCCACACCGGGGTGACGTCTACGGGTTGCTTGAGCAGGGCACGAAGGAAACGGTCGTTCTTCAGGGCAGTCATGTCGGCATCCGGGGAAAAAGTGGGGGCATTTTCTCAGAGAGCAACGCAAAAGGCACGGCTATAGCCGTGCCTTTTGTCCATCGGGTCAATTTGTCGCGGATTCCAGCCTTCTGGTTCCCACGCTCCGCGTGGGAATCCATCCACCGACGCTCTGCGTCGAAACGCGGAGCGTCAGACCAGGCATTCCCACGCAGAGCGTGGGAACGAGGGCTGTTGCTTAGACGCCCAGGTAATCCAGAATCCCTTCGGCGGCGTTACGGCCTTCGAAGATCGCGGTTACCACCAGGTCCGAACCGCGCACCATGTCGCCACCGGCAAAGATTTTCGGGTTGCTGGTCTGGTGCTTGAACTGACCTTGCTCAGGCGCGACAACGCGGCCCTGGCTGTCGGTCTGGATGCTGAACTGCTCGAACCACGGCGCTGGGCTCGGGCGGAAACCGAAAGCGATAACCACGGCGTCGGCCGGGATGACTTCTTCGGAACCCGGGATCGGCTCGGGGCTGCGACGGCCACGGGCGTCCGGCTCGCCGAGACGGGTCTCGACCACCTTGACGCCTTCGACCTTGTCTTCACCAACAATGGCAATCGGCTGGCGGTTGTAGAGGAACTTGACCCCTTCTTCCTTGGCGTTCTTCACTTCCTTGCGCGAGCCCGGCATGTTCGCCTCGTCACGACGATAGGCACAGGTCACCGCCTTGGCGCCCTGGCGAATCGAGGTGCGGTTGCAGTCCATCGCGGTGTCGCCACCGCCCAGCACCACGACCCGCTTGCCTTTCATGTCGACGAAATCTTCCGGCGACTTTTCAAAGCCCAGGTTGCGGTTGACGTTGGCGATCAGGAAGTCCAGTGCGTCATGCACGCCCGGCAAGTCTTCACCGGCGAAGCCGCCCTTCATGTAGGTGTAGGTGCCCATGCCCATGAACACGGCATCGAACTCTTCCAACAACTGCTCGACGCTGATGTCCTTGCCCACTTCGGTGTTCAGGCGGAACTCGATGCCCATGCCAGTGAAGACTTCGCGACGATTGCTCAGCACGGTCTTTTCCAGCTTGAACTCGGGGATGCCGAAGGTCAGCAGGCCACCGATTTCCGGATTCTTGTCGAACACCACCGGGGTCACACCACCGCGCACCAGCACGTCGGCACAGCCCAGACCCGCAGGGCCCGCGCCGATCACCGCGACACGCTTGCCGGTCGGCTTGACCTTGGACATGTCCGGACGCCAGCCCATGGCAAAGGCGGTGTCGGTGATGTATTTCTCCACCGAACCGATGGTGACTGCGCCAAAACCGTCGTTGAGGGTGCAGGCACCCTCGCACAGACGATCCTGCGGACAAACCCGGCCGCAGACTTCCGGCAGGGTGTTGGTCTGGTGCGACAGCTCGGCAGCCGCCAGGATGTTGCCTTCCGACACCAGCTTGAGCCAGTTCGGAATGAAGTTGTGCACCGGGCACTTCCATTCGCAGTACGGGTTGCCGCAACCCAGGCAACGGTGCGCCTGGTCGCAGGCCTGCGCCGGTTTGAAGGGTTCGTAGATTTCTACGAATTCTTTCTTGCGTTGACGCAACAGTTTCTTCTTCGGATCCTTGCGCCCGACCTCGATGAACTGGAAGTCATTACTCAGACGTTCAGCCATGTTAAAACCTCATCAAACTCTTCAGGCGCATATCACTGCGGGTTGGCACGGGTGCTGGACAGCAGGTTCTTCAGGTTGGCAGCCTTGGGCTTGACCAACCAGAAGCGGCGCGCGTAGTCATCCAGGTTTTCCCAGATGTCGCGGCCCCATTCGCTGCCGGTTTCCTCGACGTATTCGGCGAGTACGCGTTGCAGATGGCTGCGGTACGCTTCCATCGCTTCGCCGGTGATCCGCTGGATTTCCACCAGTTCGTGGTTGACCCGGTCAACGAAGCTGTTGTCCATGTCCAGCACGTAGGCGAAACCACCGGTCATGCCGGAGCCGAAGTTGTAACCGGTCTTGCCCAGCACGCAGACGAAACCGCCTGTCATGTATTCGCAGCAGTGATCGCCAGTGCCTTCCACGACGGTGTGGGCGCCGGAGTTACGCACGGCGAAACGCTCGCCTGCGGTACCTGCGGCAAACAGCTTGCCGCCGGTTGCACCGTACAGGCAGGTGTTGCCGATGATGGCACTTTCCTGGGTCTTGAACGGGCTGCCGGCAGGCGGCACGATCACCAGTTTGCCGCCGGTCATGCCCTTGCCCACGTAATCGTTGGCATCGCCTTCCAGGTACATGTTCAAGCCACCGGCGTTCCACACCCCGAAGCTCTGCCCTGCAGTGCCCTTGAAGCGGAAGGTGATCGGCGCCTTGGCCATGCCCTGGTTGCCGTGTGCACGTGCAATTTCACCGGAAATACGCGCACCGATGGAGCGGTCGCAGTTGCAGATTTCCAGCGCGAACTCGGCACCGCTGAGGTCGTTGATTGCCGGCTTGGCCATCGCCACCATCTTCTCGGCCAGCAGGCCTTTGTCGAATGGCGGGTTACGGTCGACTTCGCAGAACTGCGGCTTGTCGGCCGGAACATGCTCGCTGCCCAACAACGGGGTCAGGTCCAGGTGCTGTTGCTTGGCGGTCTCGCCCGGCAGGATTTCCAGCAGGTCGGTGCGACCGATCAGCTCGCCCAGGCTGCGCACGCCCAGCTTGGCCAGCCACTCGCGGGTCTCTTCGGCAACGTAGGTGAAGAAGTTCACCACCATGTCGACGGTACCGATGTAGTGGTCCTTGCGCAGCTTGTCGTTCTGGGTCGCAACGCCCGTGGCGCAGTTGTTCAGGTGGCAGATACGCAGGTATTTGCAGCCCAGCGCGATCATCGGTGCGGTGCCGAAGCCGAAGCTCTCGGCGCCGAGAATGGCTGCCTTGATCACGTCCAGGCCGGTTTTCAGGCCGCCGTCGGTCTGTACCCGGACCTTGCCGCGCAGGTCGTTGCCGCGCAAGGTCTGGTGGGTTTCAGCCAGGCCCAGCTCCCATGGCGCGCCGGCGTACTTGATCGAGGTCAGCGGCGAAGCGCCGGTACCGCCATCGTAGCCGGAGATGGTGATCAGGTCGGCATAGGCCTTGGCAACACCGGCGGCGATGGTGCCCACGCCCGCTTCCGCTACCAGCTTCACCGACACCAGGGCCGATGGGTTGACCTGCTTGAGGTCGAAAATCAGCTGCGACAAGTCTTCGATCGAATAGATGTCGTGGTGCGGCGGTGGCGAGATCAGGGTCACGCCGGGCACTGCATAGCGCAGCTTGGCGATCAGGCCGTTGACCTTGCCGCCAGGCAGTTGCCCGCCTTCACCCGGCTTGGCGCCCTGGGCAACCTTGATCTGCAGCACTTCGGCGTTGACCAGGTATTCCGGGGTGACACCGAAGCGGCCGGTGGCGACCTGCTTGATTTTCGAGCTTTTGATGGTGCCGTAGCGAGCAGGGTCTTCACCGCCCTCACCGGAGTTCGAGCGCGCGCCGAGGCGGTTCATGGCCTCGGCCAGGGCTTCGTGAGCCTCTGGCGACAGGGCGCCGAGCGAGATGCCTGCCGAGTCGAAACGCTTGAGGATCGCATCCAGCGGCTCGACCTCGTCGATCGCCAGTGGCTGCTCCAGGGTTTTCACCTTGAGCAGGTCGCGGATCATCGAGACCGGACGATTGTCGACCAGTGCGGTGTATTCCTTGAACTTGCTGTAGTCGCCCTGCTGCACGGCAGCTTGCAAGGTGTTGACCACGTCCGGGTTGTACGCGTGGTACTCGCCGCCGTAGACGAACTTGAGCAGACCGCCCTGCTGGATCGGCTTGCGGTTGTTCCAGGCTTGATCCGCGAGCAGTTTCTGCTCGCTCTCGATGTCGACGAAGCGGGCGCCTTTCAAGCGGCTGGCCACGCCACGGAAGCTCAGGTCGACCACTTCCTCGGACAGACCAACGGCTTCGAACAGCTGCGCGCCACGGTAGGAACCGATGGTGGAGATACCCATCTTCGACAGGATCTTCAGCAGGCCCTTGGAGATGCCTTTGCGGTAGTACTTGAACACTTCATCCAGGTCACCGAGCACTTCGCCGGTGCGGATCAGGTCAGCCAGCACTTCGTACGCCAGGTACGGGTAGACCGCCGAGGCACCGAAGCCGATCAGCACGGCAAAGTGATGCGGGTCACGGGCGGTAGCGGTTTCGACCAGGATGTTGCTGTCGCAGCGCAGGCCTTTTTCGGTCAGACGGTGGTGGACGGCACCAACGGCCAGCGAGGCGTGGGCCGGCAGCTTGCCCGGGCCGATGTGACGGTCGGTCAGCACCAGCTGGCTCTTGCCCGAACGCACGGCCTCTTCGGCCTGGTCGGCGATGTTGCGAACAGCCGCTTCAAGACCGACGCTCTCGTCGTAGTTGAGGTCGATGACATGACGCTCGAAGCCCGGTAGGTCGAGGTTCATCAGCGAGCGCCACTTGGCCGGCGAAATGACCGGCGAGCTGAGGATCACGCGAGTCGCGTGCTCTGGCGATTCCTGGAAGATATTGCGCTCGGCACCGAGGCAGATTTCCAGCGACATGACGATGGCTTCGCGCAGCGGGTCGATCGGCGGGTTGGTGACCTGCGCGAACTGCTGACGGAAATAGTCGAAGGTCGAACGCACACGCTGGGACAGGACCGCCATCGGGGTGTCATCACCCATGGAGCCGACCGCTTCCTGGCCCTGCTCGGCCAACGGCCGCAGCACCTGGTCACGCTCCTCGAAGGTGACCTGGAACATTTTCATGTATTGCTTGAGCTGGTCGGCATCGTAGCTCGCCTCGCCCTGGTCATCGACCAGGGTCGCCTGGATGCGCAAGGCATTCTGGCGCAGCCACTGCTTGTACGGGTGGCGCGACTTCAGGCGATTGTCGATGGCGTCAGTGTCGAGGATCTGACCGGTCTCGGTATCCACGGCAAAGATCTGCCCAGGCCCGACACGGCCCTTGGCGATCACGTCTTCCGGCTTGTAGTTCCAGACACCGATTTCCGATGCCAGGGTGATGTAGCCATTCTTGGTGGTGACCCAGCGCGCCGGACGCAGGCCGTTACGGTCGAGCAGGCAGACCGCATGGCGACCTTCGGTCAAGACCACGCCGGCCGGGCCATCCCACGCTTCCATGTGCATGGAGTTGTATTCGTAGAAGGCACGCAGATCGGAGTCCATGGTCTCGACGTTCTGCCACGCCGGCGGAATGATCATCCGCACGCCACGGAACAGGTCGATGCCACCGGTAACCATCAGTTCGAGCATGTTGTCCATGCTCGAGGAGTCGGAGCCCACGCGGTTGACCAGCGGGCCAAGCTCTTCCAGATCGGGGATCAACTCGTTGGCGAACTTGGTGCGACGGGCCTGGGCCCAGTTGCGGTTGCCGGTGATGGTGTTGATCTCGCCGTTGTGGGCGAGGAAGCGGAACGGCTGCGCCAGCGGCCACTTCGGCAGGGTGTTGGTGGAGAAGCGCTGGTGGAAAACGGCAATCGCGGTTTTCAGGCGCTCGTCACCCAGGTCCGGATAGAAGGCGACCAGGTCGGCCGGCATCATCAGACCTTTATAGATGATGGTCTTGTGCGAAAAGCTGCAGATGTAATGGTCGGCATCGGCCGCGTTGGCAACCGACGAACGGCGACGGGCACTGAACAGCTTGATCGCGAATTCCTGATCGCTGAGGCCTTCGCCACCGATGAACACCTGTTCGATCTGCGGCAGGCGCTCGAGCGCCAGGCGACCCAGCACGCTGGTGTCGATCGGCACTTTGCGCCAGCCGACCAGCTGCAGGCCTGCGGCCAGGATCTCACGGTCCATGTTCTCGCGAGCAGCCTGGGCCTTGGCGTTGTCCTGATTGAAGAACACCATGCCGACGGCATATTGCTTGGGCAAGTCGCTGCCGAAGTGGTCTTTGGCCACTGCGCGCAGGAACTGATCCGGCTTCTGCATCAGCAGGCCGCAACCGTCACCGGTCTTGCCGTCAGCGTTGATCCCACCGCGGTGGGTCATGCAGGTCAGGGCCTCGATGGCCGTTTGCAACAAGTGGTGACTGGGCTCGCCCGTCATATGGGCGATCAGGCCAAAACCACAGTTATCCTTGAATTCTTCTGGATGGTACAGACCTGTTTTCATAGACACTTTCTCACCAGGCTTGCCTCTCACCGAGGCAAATTTCTTTTTAATTCAACCACTTACCATCCACGCCGAACGAACGCCAGCTTTGCGGGGGCAAAAGGGAGCTCATTGTACACAGCGACAGGGGAGCCCACAAATTTGGCGACGAAATCGCACAAACCCATGTCGCATATTTGAACTTTTTTTGCAGCTTGTTGTGATAGCAACTTCTGCTTGAGTCTGAAGCTTATCAGCCTGGACTGCAATGGCTTGTGACCAACAGTCTGGGACACCGAAGCCTGCCGCGTTCAACGCAGCAGGCTTGGGTTTCGATTCAGGAGACGCTCAGCAGGTGACGGGGGTGGTGTCACCGGGCCTTTAGCGGGTTGCCGACAGTTCCTGTTGGATACTGGCGACAGTACGAGGCCAAGGTTTACCAGCCTGGACCTTGGCTGGCAAGGCCTTGATGGCCGCAAGTGCAGCGGCGCGGTTGGCGAAGTTGCCGTAGGTCACGACATACAGCGGCTTGCCCTGCAGGTTTTTCTTGAAGTAGCGATAGTCGCCACCCTGCTCGCGCACGATGGACTGGGCAGTGGTTTCGGAGCTGGTACCGAGTATCTGCACGACATAGTTGCCCGGTGCCTGGCCAGCGTACCAGCTACCGCCGGCAGCCGGTTTGGCCGCTGCAGCGGGCTTCTCGGCGGGCTTGACCGCAGGCTTGGCGGTTGCAACTTGTACCGGTGCAGGCTTGGCCGCAGGTGCAACCGGCTTTGCCGCAGCAACGGGCGCCGGAGCTGGAGCAGGCTTGGCAGCAGGAGTCGGGACTGGCGTCGGCGCAGGGCCGGCCGCAACGCCCGCCGGTGGTGCAACAGTGGTCACGGTCGGTGGCTGCAGTGCAGTTTGACCCGCTGGCCCCGCCTCATCGCCATCGCCCATGCCGGCCGCCTCGGCCAATGGGCCGCGCATGACGGGTTGCGATTGCCCAACCAGCGGCAACGGCATCGGCTGGGAAGAGCCGGCGAATTCGATGGCCGGGTTACCCTCATTGTTCGATTTTGCAGCAGATGGCTGCCCCTGCCCGAGCGGCAACCCGGCCTGCTCGGCCGGTGCAGCACCATTGCCCGCCTTGTCGGCATTGCGCCCTGGAAGCACCCAGGCTGCAGCGACAGCAACGACAACTACCGCAGACAACGCCAGCACGTGTTTTTTCGGCATTTTGAACCCCATAGTCGGACGCTTCACCGCCGAGCGGCTAGCGATCATGGCTTCGATCATTGCATCCCGGGCGACCTGGTTGATCGCACCGGGCCAGCCTTCGGAGTTTTCGTGGATATCGGCAATCTGCTGACTATTGAACACTTCGATGCCGCGTCCCGCCCCTTCAAGACGCTGGGACAGGTATTCACGGGTCTCATCGGCGCTATACGGCTGCAGCTCGATGACATGGAAATGCTCTTGCTCGGCACTGATCTGCTCCAGCCCGTCGATCAGTGACGACTCGCCAAACAGGAACACATGGGGACGACCTTCCGGCGTACCCGCGGCCAAGGCCAGCAACGCTTGGAGTGCGGACTCGTCGAGTTGTTCCGCGTCATCGACCAGCAGATAGACTTCCTGGCCGGTCAGCGCCAACTGCACGACCTGCTCGAGAATGTCCTGCACGTCTGCCTTGGCCACGTTCAGGGACTGGGCGACTTGCGTCAACACGCTGGCAGCGTCGGACGCTCCACGCGCCGAAACCACCACACTCTGCACCGACTGCTTGTTGGTACTGGCCACCAACGCCTGACGCAGCAGGGTCTTGCCACTGCCATTGGGCCCGGTCACCACCAGCAACAGCTGGCTGTAACGCGCCAGATGGTGCAATTGTCCAAGTACCGGCTTGCGCTGGGCCGGGAAAAACTTGAAGCCCGGCACCCGCGCTGCAAAGGGGTCATGATTCAACTGGTAATGGCCGAGAAAGGCCTCGTCGGCGTGCAGACTAGTCATTGAACTCTCATTAACCTCAAAGCTGAGCCACGATGGCGCGGTAATCCGCAGCCAGGGTGGCCTGAAGAACGTCTTTCGGATAGTCGTCGGTCACTACGGCTTCGCCGATGTGACGCAACAACACCAGGCGCATACGGCCATCGATCACTTTCTTGTCGACTGCCATATGCTCCAGAAAATGCTCAGGCGTCATTTCTTGTGGCGGCACCACCGGCAGGTCGGCCCGCTGGAACAGACGGATACTGCGATCACGTTCCTGCCGGGTGATCCAGCCCAGGCGCATGGACATTTCCAGCGCCATCACGGTACCGGCCGCCACAGCCTCACCATGAAGCCAGACACCATACCCCATATGGGTCTCGATGGCGTGACCGAAGGTGTGCCCCAGGTTGAGGGTAGCGCGCACGCCCGACTCGCGCTCATCGGCGCCGACCACGGCCGCCTTGGCCGCACAGGAGCGCTGGATGGCCACGGTCAGGGCGCTCTGGTCGAGCGCGCGCAGGGCGTCGACGTTCTCTTCCAGCCAGGTCAGGAACGGCTCGTCGCAGATCAGACCGTACTTGATCACCTCAGCCAGGCCTGCCGACAACTCGCGGGCCGGCAAGGAGTTCAGGGTCGAGGTATCGATCAGCACGGCATTGGGCTGATAGAAGGCACCGACCATGTTCTTGCCCAGTGGGTGGTTGATCCCGGTCTTGCCGCCGACGGACGAGTCCACCTGCGAGAGCAAGGTCGTCGGCACCTGGATGAAGTCCACGCCGCGCTGGTAGCAGGCGGCCGCGAAACCGGCCATGTCGCCGATGACTCCGCCACCCAGCGCGATGACCGTGGTACGGCGGTCATGGCGCGCCGTCAGGAGAGCATCGAAAATCAGCTGCAGGGTTTCCCAGTTCTTGAACGACTCGCCATCGGGCAGAATCACCGGCAAGACCGAATATGCATTGAGCGAACGGGCCAGTCGTTCCAGGTACAAGGGTGCGACAGTCTCGTTGGAAACGATGGCTACCTGGCGCCCGGCAATGTGCGGCGCCAGCAGCTCGGGTTGATCCAGCAGGCCTTCGCCAATGTGGATCGGGTAGCTACGTTCGCCAAGTTCGACCTTAAGTGTCTGCATGTTTCCCCACAGTAATGGTAGAGCGCAGGGTCGAAGCACCTGACCCCGCGGCACGACCGGTCACCCCATGACCGATCGACGAGAATAGCGTAATCGCACCGGCGCTCAAGGGCTACCGGGGCGGCAACTGTTGCAGCCGCTCCAGGATATCCAGAACGACCATGCGTGGCGGCCGCTCGTCGGTCTCCACCACCAGATCGGCAATTTCCCGATAGAGCGGATCACGAACCTCGAGCAAGGCACGCAGCGTCGCGGCAGGGTCTGCCGTGCGCAACAGCGGGCGATTGCGATCGCGCGCGGTGCGCCCGACCTGCTGCTCGACGGACGCATGCAGATAAACCACACGCCCGCCGGCATGCAATGCCGCTCGGTTGGCATCGCGCATGACGGCACCGCCACCCGTTGCCAGCACCACGCCATCACACGCGCACAGCTCGGCGATCATCGCCTGCTCGCGATCACGAAAACCCGGTTCGCCTTCTTTGTCGAAGATCCACGGAATATTGGCGCCGGTGCGCAGCTCAATTTCCTTATCGGAATCCTTGAACGGCAGCCGAAGCTCTTTGGCCAGCAAGCGACCAATGGTGCTTTTGCCAGCACCCATTGGCCCAACAAGTATCAAATTTCGCACAGAATCAACGACTCACAGCAATCGCCTGGTTATTCATGATACGCGGAGTCAAGAATACCAGCAGCTCGGATTTTTTCTCTTGCACGACATCGCGACGAAAGAGGCGGCCAACATACGGCACATCGCCAAGAAATGGCACCTTATCTACGGTTTTACTTTGAGTATTTGAGAAAACACCCCCAATGACGATGGTTTCGCCATCGTTGACCAACACCTTGGCATTGACCTCGTTTTTCTTGATCGGTGGCACGCCATTCAACGCATTGACGTAGTCCGGCTCATCCTTGGTCACTTTCACCTCCATGATGATGCGGCTGTCCGGGGTGATCTGCGGGGTGACCTCCAGCGACAGCGAGGCCTCCTTGAACGAGACCGAGGTTGCGCCACTGGAGCTGGCTTCCTGGTACGGCACTTCGGTGCCCTTGAGGATTTTCGCTGTTTCCTTGTCAGAGGTGACCACTTTGGGTTGCGAGACAATTTCACCGTTGCCGGTTTTTTCCATCGCACTCAATTCCAGGTCCAGCAACACGTTATCGGAGACGAAGCCCAGGCCAACGCCGGAGGTGGCGTTGGCGACGCCCAGGTCCACAAAAGGTGCGTTAGGGCCGCCGCCCAACCCGCTCGCCGTCCAGTTTCCACCGCCCGGGTTGACCGACCCACCCCAGCGCACCCCCAGGCTCTTGTCGTAGTCGACGTTGGCCTCGACGATACGCGCCTCGATCATCACCTGACGGACGGGAATATCCAGTTGCGCAACGATCCTGCGCAGTTCGTTGAGCCGATCCTGAGTCTGAAAGGCAATGATGTTGTTGGTCCGCTCATCGACCGTAATCGAGCCCCGCTCCTGACCTGGTGCTTCGCTGTTGGTCACCGATTGGAACAGCTTGGCAATGTCTGCTGCCTTGGCATAGTTGACCTGCAACAATTCCCGGTGCAGCGGCGCCAGTTCGGCGAGCTGCTGCTGCGACTCCAGCTCCTGGCGCTCGCGGGCTGCAATTTCGTCGGCAGGGGCCACCAGCAGCACATTGCCCACCTTGCGCTTGTCCAGGCCCTTGGTCTTGAGCACCAGGTCCAGCGCCTGATCCCATGGCACATTCTGCAGGCGCAGGGTGATGCCACCCTCGATGGTGTCGCTGGCAACCAGGTTGAGGTTGGTGAAATCGGCGATCAACTGCAGCACCGAACGCACCTGGATGTCCTGGAAGTTCAACGACAGCTTTTCACCGGTATAGGCGAAATGATCAGCCTTGCGCTGCCGCGGCCCCTGGTCGCCCAGCGGCCTGACGCTGATGGTCAGCTTGCTGTCGGCCTGATAGGCCGAGTACTCGAAGGTACCGCCTGGCTCGATACTGATGCTGGCAGAATCGGCCACAGCGCTGGCACGAATGAACTGGACCGGGGTCGCGAAATCCTTGACATCCAGTCGCACGCGAAGCGGCTCTGGCAAGCGAGTCCTGGCGAAATCCACACGGATTTTTCCGCCCTGCTCCTTGATATCGGGGCTAATGGACGGATCACTCAATTCGATGATCACATTGCCCTCACCGTGGTCACCGCGCTGAAAGTCGACATTGCTGATAGCCCTGTCAACCGGGGCATTGAGGTCGGTTGCAGGCACCGCTGGCGAAATCAGCACTATCCATAGCGCAACGCCAACGGCAGATAGAATCCTGTTCATGTTCGAGTTCACCACGCAAGTTCAAGGCCTTTAAGAGCGCTCCTTGAGGGAAATGGTTCGCGGTCGCTCGCGCCACGCTCCTCTACCATCTGAAACGATTTCAACGACTTCGACCGTCGAATCGCCGATAGACACGATCCGTCCGTCGTTACGCCCCAGGTAATCCCCGACCTTCACCCTGTGGACGCCCCCGGCGCCGCGCAACAGGGCGAAGACACTCGTGCTGTTGGACAGCGTGCCGACCATCTCGAACTGCTCGATATCGAACCCTTCGAGAAACTGCCTGGCCCGGCCCGGGTCTGGGGCAACCTCACCGGAAAAGTTGCGATCCCGGGTCGGATCACTGTCCAGCGAGGGCAGGAAAGGGCTGCGCAATGCCGTCGCGCTGTAGATAAAGGCCTGATAGGGAGCAAAGACCGGCAAGGGTTCGGCAACACCCTCTGGCCTGACCCTGACCTCGTCCAGCCAGGCTTTCAGATCGCTGAAGTCTTCTGCGCGCTCGCAGCCTGCCAACACCGCAACCAGGGCCAGCAACAGACCACGGACGAACCTCATTGCCCCGCTCCCTGATCGCTGTAGCGGTAGGTCCGGGCCAGAATACTCATGCGCAAGAAATCCGGGCCGCCCTGCTCATCGGCCTTTATCCGAAAATCGTGCAGGGTGACGATGCGCGACAAGCCCGCTACGGCACTGACAAAGGTCGCCAGGTCATGGTAACTGCCGACCACGGTGATCTGGATCGGCAGTTCGGTATAGAACGCCCGGGCCTCTTCGGGCAGCAATTTGATCTCTTCAAACGCCAGGCCACTGCCCAGGCCCACCCTGCTGATGTCCTCCAGCAGTCCGGGCACTTCAGTGTCGCCTGGCAACTGTTTGAGCATGGCACTGAAGGACGTTTCCATTTCGTTCAATTGCGCGGCATAAGCCTTGAGATTGGCAGCTTCGATAGCCTTGCTGGCGAACTGCTCCTTCAATGCGACTTCCTCTGACCGCTTGTGCTCAAGCAGCTCCACCTGCGCCTTGATTTGAAAGCTGTACCCCAGCAGCAACACCAGAACCATGAGCAAGCCGCCCATCGCAGCCTTGGCGGCAACAGGCCAGGCGCCAATGGTGTGCATATCCAGATCCCGGACATCGATCCGGCGCAGGCTGGCGAATCTTTGCGACCAACTCATTGGGCTTGCCCCGCTGCGCTCGACGGACTCTGGCGCACCGTCAACTTGAAAGTGCTGGCCTGGGCCACTTCACGGGTGCCGGCAGACTTGACCTCGATCAGGTTGGGTACCGCGAACCACGGCGACGCCTCCAGCCCTCGCATCAGTTCCGAGATCCGATTGTTGGATTCGGCCGTACCGGAAATCGACAGGGTCTTGCCGACCTTGCTCACACTCGAGAAGTACACCCCCTCGGGCAAGGTACGCACCAGTTGGTCGAAGAGATGGCCGTTCACCGATCGATTGACCTGCAAGCCCTGGATCACCTGCATGCGCTCAAGCAGTTGCTGACGCTGACTCCTGAGCTCGCCGAGCTGACTGATCTGTGCATCGAGCTGGTCGATTTCACGCTGAATATAGGCGTTGCGGCCAATTTGCCGATCCATGGCAGCGCCGATGTACTCATTGATCAGCAGGGTTATTGCAACAGCCGCTAGGACGACGCCAGCCATTGCGCCCCAAAAACGCTTGCGGCGCTCTTCGCGACGCTGCTCGCGCCACGGCAGCAGATTGATCCTGACCATCAGTCGAAGCTCCGCAGCGCCAGCCCGCAAGCGATCATCAGTGCCGGGGCATCGCTGACGAGCGCAGCGGCATCGACCTTGCTGCTCACGGCCATATCGGCAAAGGGGTTGGCCACTACAGTGGCCGTCGCCAACCGTTCCTGGACCAGATCGACCAGCCCGTTCAGCGAAGCAATGCCGCCGGCCAGCAGGATGCAGTCGACCTTGTGGAACTGCCCGCCGGCAAAGAAAAACTGCAAGGCGCGCGCGACCTGCTCGACGACCGCCTCCTTGAACGGCCCCAGGACGTCGCCCGAGTCACCACCCGGCAGACTGCCCTGCTTGATCGCAAGCCCGGCCTCGGCAGCCGAAAGCCCATAGCGACGCTGAACCTCGTCGGTCAACTGCCTGGCGCCGAACAGCAGCTCGCGGGCATGGATGATGCTGCCGCTACTCAGAATGTTCACCGTGGTCATGGTCACGCCGATATCGATCAAGGCACATATCGCTGATCCCGGATCATCGGCCAACTGCGGAGCAATCAGCGCGAAACAGCGCTCCACCGCATAGGCCTCGACATCAACCACCCGCGCGGCCAGGCCCGCCAAGGCCAGCGCAGCCTCACGCACTTCGACAGCCTCCTTGCGGCAAGCAGCCAGCAGCACGTCGACTCGCCCCTGATGGCGCAGGGATTGCCCCTGGACGGCAAAGTCGATGGCGACTTCCTCAAGCGGGTAGGGAATGTATTGATCGGCTTCGACCCTGATCCGGGCTTCCATCTCGTCATCGCAGAGGCCACCTGGCAGCTCGATGATCTTGATGATCACGGCCGAACCCGCAACAGCCACGGCAGCCGACCTTGAAGTGGCGCCTGCCTTGGCCAATGCCCTGACCAGGGTCTGTCCCACCACCTCGGGATCGGCTATGTTTCTTTCGACGACGGCATTGGCCGGCAACGGTTCGATGGCATAAGCCTCGACCCTGTAGCGGCTGGCGACCCGGCGCAGCTCAATGAGCTTGACGGAGGTTGCGCTGATATCGATACCCAAAAGTGAACCGGCTTTCTTGCCGAAGAGTCCAAGCACTACCCAATCCCTACTGTTTTTTCCGCAAGCTACCGTTCGTTTGTAACCCGAAACCCATAAAAGCAGCCTTGACAGCTGCGCAAATAACGCTCAACGCCGAAAAATGCTTATAATGCCCAGCGCTTTTTTTCGACTTCCCGGCCCTTGCGCTTAAACCAATCTTTTATCTGGAAATCCAAAAGCCTTGATACGCCTGCTGAAGTTTTTCTGGTGGTCTTTCGTCGCTGTCTTCTGCGGGCTGTTGCTCGGTTTGAGCGGTGCATTTCTGTATCTTAGCCCTGGCCTACCCTCTGTAGAGTCGCTGAGAAGCATTCAGTTGCAGATCCCCCTCAGGGTTTACAGCAGCGACGGCAAGCTCATCGCCGAGTTTGGCGAGATGCGCCGCTCTCCAATCCGCTTCGCAGACATACCGCCGCACTTCATCCAGGCCCTGCTTTCCGCAGAGGACGACAACTTTGCCAATCATTACGGCGTCGACCCCAGCAGCCTGATGCGGGCCGCCACCCAGCTGCTCAAGAGCGGGCATATTCAGACCGGCGGCAGCACCATCACCATGCAGGTGGCGAAAAACTTCTTCCTGAGCAGCGAGCGCAGCTTTTCGCGCAAGACCAGCGAGATCCTGCTGGCCCTGCAGATCGAGCGTGAGCTGACCAAGGACGAAATCCTCGAGCTGTACGTCAACAAGATCTACCTGGGCAACCGCGCCTACGGGATCGAGGCTGCCGCGCAGGTGTACTACGGCAAATCGATTCGCGATGTCAGCCTGGCGCAAATGGCCATGATCGCCGGCCTGCCCAAGGCACCGTCGCGCTTCAACCCGTTGGCCAACCCGGTACGCGCCAAAGAGCGACGCGACTGGATCCTTGGCCGCATGTACAAGCTCGGTAAAATCGACGAGGCCAGCTATCAGGCGGCCCTGGCCGAACCGATCAATGCCAGTTATCACGTCCCGACCCCGGAAGTGAATGCACCCTACATCGCCGAAATGGCCCGCGCCGAAATGGTCGGCCGCTATGGCAGCGATGCGTACACCGAAGGGTTCCGCGTCACCACCACCGTACCGAGCAATCTCCAGGAAATCGCCAACAAGGCGGTTCTCGACGGCTTGCTCACCTACGATCAGCGTCACGGCTATCGCGGCCCTGAATCGCGCCTGCCAGGCAAGACCCGTGAAGCCTGGATGACGGAACTGGCCAAGCAACGACCGCTGAATACGCTCGAACCTGTCATCGTTACCCAGGTCGACAAGAGCGGCCTGCGCGTGCTGACCCGCAATGGCACCGATGAGCATGTCGCCTGGGAAACCATGAAGTGGGCTCGCCCCTTCCTGAACACCAATAGTCAGGGCCGCGCCCCGCAACAGCCTGGCGATGTCGCCCAGGTTGGCGACCTGATCCGTGTCCAGCGCCTGCCCGATAACAGCCTGAAGTTCAGCCAGGTCCCGGCCGCACAGAGTGCACTGGTCTCGCTGGACCCTACCAATGGTGCCATTCGCGCCCTGGTCGGCGGCTTCGCTTTCGAACAAAGCAACTACAACCGCGCGATGCAGGCCAAGCGCCAGCCGGGTTCGAGTTTCAAGCCGTTCATCTACAGCGCCGCGCTGGACAACGGCTTCACCGCCTCCAGCCTGGTCAACGACGCGCCCATCGTGTTCGTCGATGAATACCTGGACAAGGTCTGGCGCCCGAAGAACGACACCAACACCTTCCTCGGCCCGATCCGCATGCGCGAAGCGCTGTACAAGTCGCGCAACATGGTCTCGATTCGCCTGTTGCAGGCCCTCGGCATCGACACGGCCATCGATTACATCAGCAAGTTCGGCTTCAACAAGGACGACTTGCCGCGCAACCTGTCGCTGGCGCTGGGCACGGCCACGCTGACACCGATGGAAATCGCCACCGGCTGGAGCACCTTCGCCAACGGCGGCTACAAGGTCAGTCCGTACCTGATCGACCGCATCGAAAGCCGCAGCGGCGAGACCCTGTTCGTCGCCAACCCGGCCAGCGTGCCACTGGGTGAAGACCAGGCTGGCTTGCCTGCCCCTGAGTCCCCCATCATCACCGAGAACACCCCGGTCGCCCAGACTGTTGCCCAGAACCAGGCTCCGGCCGTGGCGGAGCGTATTATCGACGGGCGCACGACCTACATCCTCAACAGCATGCTTGAAGATGTGATCAAACTCGGTACCGGCCGCCGCGCACTGTCTCTGGGCCGCAGCGACCTGGCCGGCAAGACCGGGACCACCAACGAATCCAAGGACGCCTGGTTCTCCGGCTACAACGCCGATTACATGACCACCGTCTGGACGGGCTTCGACCAGCCGGAAACCCTGGGCCGCCGCGAGTTCGGCGGTACCGTCGCGCTGCCGATCTGGATGAATTTCATGGGTGCAGCCCTGAAGGACAAGCCGGCACACACCCAGGCAGAGCCTGAAGGCATCCTCAGCCTGCGTGTAGACCCGATCAGCGGCCGTGCGGCGACACCGAGTACTGCAGGTGCCTATTTCGAGCTGTTCAAGGCTGAAGAGACGCCTCCATCGGTCAATGAACTGGGCAATGGCACGGCGCCGGGTACACCGCTGCCGGCGGATGAGGCGCCGATAGACCTGTTCTGATTTGATAGGGTCTATACGGGCCTCATCGCGGGCAAGTCGAATCGTCGCACCGCCGCTCCTACAGGGTGCGCACTGACTCTGTAGGAAGGGCCGGGCGGCGTTCCGCTTGCCCGCGATGAGGTCCTCAAGCCAAACCACAAACAACAAAAAAGCCCCGACTCTCTCGAGCCGGGGCTTTTTTGTTTGAAGCGTTACAACGGCTTAGCCGTTGAACACGTCATCCACGCTTTTGAGCGGGTAGTTCTTCGGGTACGGCAGGGTTGCCACACCGGTCTCGATCGCAGCCTTGGCAACCGCGTCGGAAATCACGGTGATCAGGCGGGCGTCCATTGGCTTCGGAATGATGTACTCACGACCGAATTCCAGGGAGATACCGCCGTAGGCATCGCAGACTTCCTTGGGCACCGGCAACTTGGCCAGTTCGCGCAGGGCGTTGGCCGCGGCAATTTTCATTTCTTCGTTGATGCGCTTGGCGCGAACGTCCAGGGCACCACGGAAGATGAACGGGAAGCCCAGAACGTTGTTTACCTGGTTCGGGTAGTCCGAACGACCGGTGGCCATGATCACGTCGCTGCGCGTGGCGTGGGCCAGCTCAGGGGAGATTTCCGGATCCGGGTTGGAGCAGGCGAACACGATCGGGTTCGGCGCCATGCGCAGCAGGTTCTCTGCGCTCAGCAGGTTCGGACCCGACAGACCGACGAATACGTCAGCGCCATCCAGGGCTTCAGCCAGGGTGCGCTTGTCGGTCGCGTGGGCGAACACGGCCTTGTACTGGTTCAGGTCGTCACGGCCAGCGTGGATCACGCCAGTACGGTCGACCATGAAGATGTTCTCGATCTTCGCGCCCATGCTCACCAGCAGCTTCATGCAGGAGATCGCGGCAGCACCGGCGCCCAGGCAGACGATTTTCGCGTCTTCGAGGGTTTTACCGGCGATTTCCAGGGCGTTGATCATACCGGCCGCTGTCACGATAGCGGTGCCGTGCTGGTCATCGTGGAATACTGGAATATCGCACTGCTCGATCAGGGCACGTTCGATCTCGAAGCACTCAGGTGCCTTGATGTCTTCCAGGTTGATGCCGCCGAAGGTGATGGAGATACGCTTGACGGTGTCGATGAATGCCTGCGGGCTTTCCGAGTCGACTTCGATATCGAATACATCGATGCCAGCGAAACGCTTGAACAGAACGCCCTTGCCTTCCATGACCGGCTTGGAGGCCAGTGGGCCCAGGTTACCCAGGCCAAGAATCGCGGTGCCATCCGAAATCACTGCTACCAGGTTGCCCTTGCCGGTGTATTTGTAGGCCAGTTCCGCGTCGCGAGCGATTTCGCGAACAGGTTCTGCTACGCCCGGGCTGTAAGCCAGCGACAGGTCGCGTGCAGTGGCGGTAGGTTTGGTGAGCTCGACGCTCAGTTTCCCCGGACGAGGCTGAGCATGGTATTCGAGAGCGGCGGTTTTCAAATCTGACATGGTGGGCATTCCGCTTTTACTGTTCTGACGGACCGCCGAGGATACGCAAGATGCAAAGGCCCGACAAGACTGCCCGGTCACTTGTGTCAAGCGCTTTAGCCTACGACTTTCTGCCAAGAGCCACAGCCCGCAAGGCCTCCACTGTTCACAATTAAAATAAAAATTGTCTACAATTTTTGTTCAGTCAGCGCGCTCGAGCATGGCCGGCGCAGTCAGCGGCAGCATCCAGCGCGCCTGGCCAGCTTTCAAGCCGCCGCGCCGCGAGCGGTCGATGACCCAGCCCCGCGCCACAACCTGCCGACCCTCAAGCCCGTCGAGGAAGGAGGACGCAAAGGCGCCCTGAAGTTTCGGCGGGACATGAAGCACCGCATCAGGACCCAATTCGATCCAGATTCCCCCACGATTGCGCTCAATCGCACTGACTCGACCGCTGATCAGGGCGAACCCCGATTGACTCAGCCGATCGACGGTAATGACGGGTGACTGTCGCCAAACGCCCAGGTGACTTTGACGCGCCACGCGCTCGGCCTGCTGCTGGCAGTCGGCCAATTCCACATTCGGCGCCACCACCACCAGATAACCGAGCCCTTCGGCGAGCAGTTGAGCCTCGAAACTGTTGCCGTTGGCGCCAAAGACATGGGCCAGCGTTCGACCGTAGTGATCCCGGCCCTGCTGGCCGACCATTAATCCGACGCGCCCGTCACTCGCGTCCACCAATGCTTGCAGGCGCTTGCGCGCGGCATCGGCAAAAGGCTCGGTCGGGCGACCCTTGCGGCCGATTTCAGGGGTATTGATACCCAGCATGCGCACGCTGCGCCCATCCTGCAGGCGCAGCGTATCGCCGTCGACCACCTCGCGCACCTGCGCTGTGGGCAGGCCGCCGGGGGACGGGCAGAACGCCTGGGCGGGCGCCAGCCAAATCGCGGACATAAAAAAGGCGCCCGCAAGGGACGCCTTTTTCATCAACGAGGAGAAGCCGCAGCGGCTTTCCAACGTTATTGGCCTCAGGCCTTTTTGGCACCGAAAGCACCGAAACGATCGGCAAAGCGCTGAACGCGGCCGCCGGTGTCCAGAGTCTTCTGCTTACCGGTGTAGAACGGGTGGCACTCGTTGCAAACGTCGATCGCCAGGGCTTTGCCGAAGGTCGAACGAGTTTCGAACTTGTTGCCGCAGCTGCAGGTTACGGCAACTTCTGGGTATTCTGGATGGATATCGGCTTTCATGGTGTCTTCCTCAGGCTAGCGTGCCGCCACCCAACACTATTGTTGAATACCGCACGAAATTAAGGCGCGAATTCTACCAGACCGTGTCAATCACGCAAGCTGTCCCTTGAACCGACCGTCTGCTAGGCTCCGGACCTTCTTTTCCGTCCGCCCAAGAGATCCTCCCGCGTGCCCGACGCCATCCTGCGCCTCGCCCTACCCTCGCCCCTGCGACGCCTGTTCGACTACCGGGCACCGGCCGGCATGGCACGCAGCGCACTGACGCCGGGCATGCGCTTGCGCGTCCCGTTCGGACGCCGCGAGATGATCGGCATCCTGATCGAAGTCACCGATCGCAGCGAAGTGCCGGCGGAAAAGCTCAAGCCGGCCATCGCCCTGCTCGACCCGGTCTCGCCACTGCCCCCGGCACTGTTCAAGCTATGCCTGTGGACAGCCCAGTACTACCAGCACAGCCTGGGCGACACCTTGAGCTGGGCGCTGCCGGTCCTGTTGCGCCAGGGCGATCCCGCCGAAGCCCGGCAGGAACGATTCTGGCAGATCGCCCCCGGCGCGCGGCTCGACGACCCTCGCATCAGCCGTGCCCCGAGGCAGCGCGAAGCCCTGGCAACACTGGCGCAGCACCCTCACGGGGTTGCTCATCAGTTGCTCGGCAAGCTGATGTTGAGCAAGGACAGCCTCGATCTGCTGCTGGCCAAGGAACTGGTTCAGGTTGAAGTCCGTCGTCACACCCCGAGCGAGCGCCATGAGCACTGGCTAGCCCAGCCGGAATTGCCGTTGAACGACGAGCAAAAAGCCGCCTTCAACGCCGTGCGGGCTGGATTCGGCAGTTTCCACGCCTTCCTGCTGGCCGGGGTGACCGGCAGCGGCAAGACCGAAGTCTATCTGCAACTGATACGCGAAACCCTCGAAGCCGGGAAACAGGCGCTGATCCTGATCCCGGAGATCAACCTGGGGCCACAAACCCTGGCGCGTTTCGAACAACGCTTCAATGCACGGATTGCCCTGCTGCACTCGGCGGTCAATGACCGCGAGCGCCTCGAGGCCTGGCTGGCGGCTCGCGACGGCGAAGCCGATATCATCATCGGCACGCGCTCGGCTCTGTTCACACCAATGAAGCACCCGGGCCTGATCATCATCGACGAAGAACACGACGGTTCGTATAAACAGCAGGAAGGCCTGCGCTATCACGCGCGGGACCTGGCCCTGGTCCGCGCCCGCCAGGAAAACATCCCGATCCTGCTCGGCTCGGCCACACCGTCGCTGGAAAGCCTGCACAATGCCCACAGCGGCCGCTATGGCCTGCTTCGCCTCAACCACCGGGCCGGCGGCGCCCAACAGCCGCGCTTCCTGCGCCTGGATGTAAAAAGCCGCCCCCTGGACAGCGGCATCAGCGGGCCGATGCAGCAAGCCATCGGCCAGACCCTCGCCGCCGGCCAGCAAGTCCTGGTCTTCCTCAACCGCCGCGGCTTCGCCCCGACCCTGCTCTGCCACGATTGCGGCTGGCTTTCGGAGTGCTCGCGCTGCGACGCACGCATGACCGTGCACCAGCGCTCGGGCGAATTGCGCTGCCACCATTGCGGCTATGTCGAGCGCGTACCCCGTCGGTGCCCCCAATGTGCCAAGGTCGATCTGCGCCCGGTCGGCGCCGGTACCGAACGCGCCGAAGAGCGCCTGAGCATTCTGTTCCCGGACTATCCGGTGTTGCGTGTCGACCGCGACAGCACCTCGCGCAAGGACGCGATGAACCAGCTGTTCGCGACCATCCAGCGCGGCCAGCCGTGCATCCTCGTCGGCACCCAGATGCTAGCTAAGGGCCATCACTTCCCGCGAGTGACCCTGGTTTCGATCCTGGATGCCGATGGCGGGCTGTTTTCCGGCGACTTCCGCGCCAGCGAGCGCATGGCGCAATTGATTGTTCAGGTTGCAGGGCGCGCAGGTCGCGCCGAAGAACCGGGCAAGGTGATCATCCAGACACACCTGGCCGACCATCCACTGCTGGTGCAATTGACCGAACAAGGCTATTTCGCCTTTGCCGAACAGGCCCTGAGCGAACGCCGTGCCGCGGGGCTGCCGCCTTTCGCGCATCTGGCGCTGTTGCGCGCCGAAGCGCACAAGCCCGGGCAAGCCGAAGGCTTTCTGGACGAGGCCTGCAGCGAAGCCGAGCATTTGCTGGCAGAGCTCGGCCTGGGCGGAATCGAACTGCTTGGCCCGGTCCCCGCGCCCATGGAGCGCCGTGCCGGGCGATATCGGGCGCAATTGCTGCTGCAGGCCAACGCCCGCGCGCCTCTGCACCGATTGCTCAGCGCCTGGCTGCTGCGTCTGGAGCAGATGCCCAGTGGGCGGCAGGTACGTTGGTCGCTGGATGTGGATCCCGTCGACCTTTATTGATGTATGTTGACTGTACGGGCCTCATCGCGGGCAAGCCCGCTCCCACAGGGTTTTGTGGCCACCAAAGACCTACTGTGGGAGCTGGCTTGCCAGCGATGAGGCCGGTACTGCCAACACAGAAGGTTGGCAAGCCAGCCCCCGCAACGGATAATGCCCAGTTTTTCCACCTGCGCATCGAAGCGCTGCCGCGCTTGCGGTCGAAGAGAAGACCATGAAAGACACCATTCGCCAGCTGATCCAACAAGCCCTCACCCAACTCGTCAATGAAGGTGTGTTGCCTGAAGGGCTGACGCCGGCGATCCAGGTGGAAAACGCCCGGGACAAGACCCACGGCGATTTCGCCAGCAATATCGCGATGATGCTGGCCAAGCCCGCCGGCATGAAGCCCCGTGACCTGGCGGAAAAGATCATCGCCGCGCTGCCCGCCGACGAGCAGATCAGCAAAGCCGAGATCGCCGGCCCCGGTTTTCTCAACTTCTTCCAGAACACCCAGGCCCTGGCTTCGCGCCTGGATGCGGCATTGGCTGATGCCCACGTCGGTGTGCGCAAGGCCGGCCCGGCCCAGCGTACCGTGGTCGACCTGTCGGCACCGAACCTGGCCAAGGAGATGCACGTCGGCCACCTGCGCTCGACCATCATCGGCGACGGCGTGGCTCGCGTTCTGGAGTTTCTCGGTGACACCGTGATCCGGCAGAACCACGTGGGCGACTGGGGCACCCAGTTCGGCATGCTGATGGCCTACCTGCAGGAAAACCCGATCACCAGCGACGAACTGTCGGACCTCGAAATCTTCTATCGCGCCGCCAAAAAGCGCTTCGACGAATCCGAAGAGTTCGCCGACCGCGCCCGTGGTCTGGTGGTCAAGCTGCAAGCTGGCGACCCGGAGTGCCTGGGCCTGTGGGAACGCTTCAAGGACATCTCCCTGTCCCACTGCCAGAAAATCTACGAACTGCTCAACGTCAAGCTCACTCCGGCCGACGTCATGGGTGAGAGCGCCTATAACGACGACCTGATCAACGTGATCAACGACCTCAAGGCCAAGGGCCTGCTGGTCGAGAGCAACGGCGCCCAGTGCGTCTTCCTCGAAGAATTCAAGAACGCCGACGGCGACCCGCTGCCGGTGATCGTGCAGAAGGCCGACGGCGGCTACCTCTATGCCACCACCGACCTTGCAGCCGTGCGCTATCGCAGCGGCGTGCTCAAGGCCGACCGCGCCCTGTATTTCGTCGACCAGCGCCAGGCCCTGCACTTCCAGCAAGTCTTCGAAGTGGCCCGCCGCGCCGGTTTCGTCACCAACGACATGCAAATGGAGCACATGGGCTTCGGCACCATGAACGGTGCCGATGGCCGCCCGTTCAAGACCCGTGACGGCGGCACCGTAAAGCTGATCGACCTGCTCACCGAAGCCCAGGAACGCGCCTATGCCCTGGTCAAGGAAAAGAACCCGGAGCTGGCCGAAGCCGATCTGCGCAACATCGCCAAGGTTGTCGGGATCGGTGCGGTGAAATACGCCGACCTGTCCAAGCACCGCACCAGCGACTACAGCTTCAACTTCGACCAGATGCTCAACTTCGAAGGCAATACCGCACCCTACCTGCTCTACGCCTACACCCGGGTAGCCGGCGTGTTCCGCAAGCTGGGCAAGGACTTCAGCGAAGTCGATGGCCAGATTTCGCTGCAGGCACCCCAGGAGCAGGATCTGGCCGCGCGCCTGGCGCAGTTCGGCGAGGTGTTGAACAACGTTGCCGAAAAAGGCACGCCACACACACTCTGCACCTACCTGTACGACGTTGCCGGCCTGTTCTCCAGCTTCTACGAGAACTGCCCGATCCTCAGCGCCGACAGCCCCGAGCAGCAACAGAGCCGCCTGCGCCTGGCAGCCCTAACGGGTCGCACGCTCAAGCAAGGCCTGGAGCTGCTGGGCCTGGAAACCCTGGAGCGCATGTAAGTTGGCTGCCAAGAAAAAACCTGCTCCCAAGCGTGGCGCCAGCCGAAACCAAGCCCCAACCAAGAAACCGATCCCGGGATTTCTGTGGATGGTGGTCGGTCTGACGGTCGGCGCCTTTATCGTGTTTCTGATGAAGCTCGATCCGGGCAACGAGGACATCAAGCGGGTCAAGATCGAGCAGCAGAAGGCGGCGAAGATTGCCGAGGCCAACAAGACCGAGCCAAGCCCGCAGAAACCGGTGAAGCCGAAGTACGACTTCTACACGCTGCTGCCTGAGTCGGAAGTCATCGTGCCGCCAGAAGCCGTGCCGGAGAAGACTCCGCCAGTACCGGCACAAGCGCCGGTAACCCCGGCCGAAGCGGCCAAGATCGACACCGCACGAGCCCAGGCGGCCTTGAGCGGATTGACACCGCCACCGGCCCCACCGGTGGTGAAGCCGGCGGCTACCACGCAGTTCTTCCTGCAGGCAGGCTCGTTCCGCAAACAGACCGATGCCGACAAGGTTCGCGCGCAGATCATTCTGCTGGGACAGGCGGTACAGGTTGAGTCCGGCACTGTTAAAGACGAGACCTGGTTCCGGGTGCTGGTCGGGCCGTTCAGCAACCGGGAGCAGCTGACCACGGCGCAGAAGCAGTTGTCGGGGAGCGGATTTGGTAATTTGTTGCTGCAGCAGCGGCAGATTCGCCAGTAGTACTGGCCTCATCGCGGGCAAGTCGGGTCGTCGCACCGCCGCTCCCACAGGGAATCAATGCGTCCCCGCACCCTCTGTGGGAGCTGGCTTGCCCGCGATCGACCGCAAAGCGGTCGCATATAACCCACCACTCGTCCCCCACAGTTGAAATACCGCCCACCACCCCCATATGAGTCTCCATCAGGCATTTTCGCCCAGCTGCGTGGAGACTCTCCCTTGACCACCATCGTTTCAGTTCGTCGCCACGGCAAAGTCGTCATGGGCGGCGACGGCCAGGTTTCCCTCGGTAATACCGTGATGAAAGGCAACGCCAAGAAAGTGCGCCGCCTGTACCACGGCCAGGTCATCGCCGGCTTTGCCGGTGCCACCGCCGACGCCTTCACCCTTTTCGAGCGTTTCGAAGGCCAGCTGGAAAAACACCAGGGTCACCTGGTGCGAGCGGCCGTCGAACTGGCCAAGGAGTGGCGCACCGACCGCTCCCTGAGCCGTCTGGAAGCCATGCTGGCCGTGGCCAACAAGGACGCTTCGCTGATCATTACCGGTAACGGCGATGTGGTTGAACCCGAAGACGGCCTGATCGCCATGGGTTCCGGTGGCGCCTTTGCCCAGGCCGCTGCCCGCGCCCTGCTGATGAAAACCGATCTCTCGGCCCGCGAAATCACCGAAACCGCACTCGGCATCGCCGGTGACATCTGCGTATTCACCAACCACAACATCACCATCGAGGAGCAGGACCTCGCGGAATAACAGGCTGTTCTGGCGCCCGGTGCCAACGCCGGGCCTTCCCACGCTTTTATTCTTGCTAGAGGACTTCCATACATCATGCCAATGACCCCCCGCGAAATCGTCCACGAACTCAACCGCCATATCATTGGCCAGGACGACGCCAAGCGCGCCGTAGCCATTGCCCTGCGCAACCGCTGGCGGCGCATGCAGTTGCCCGAAGAACTGCGCGTTGAAGTCACGCCCAAGAACATCCTGATGATCGGCCCGACCGGCGTCGGCAAGACCGAAATCGCCCGGCGCCTGGCCAAGCTGGCCAATGCCCCGTTCATCAAGGTTGAAGCGACCAAATTCACCGAAGTCGGTTATGTCGGCCGTGATGTGGACTCGATCATTCGTGACCTGGCCGATGCAGCGATCAAGATGCTGCGCGAACAGGAAATCATCCGGGTTCGCCACCGCGCCGAAGATGCCGCCGAAGACCGCATCCTCGACGCCCTGCTGCCACCTGCACGCACCGGCTTCAACGAAGACCAGGTGCAGAGCCAGGACTCCAATACCCGTCAGCTGTTCCGCAAGCGTCTGCGCGAAGGCCAGCTGGACGACAAGGAAATCGAGATCGAAGTCGCCGAGTCGGTGGGCGTCGACATCTCCGCGCCACCTGGCATGGAAGAAATGACCAACCAGCTGCAGAGCCTTTTCGCCAACATGGGCAAGGGCAAGCGCAAGAACCGCAAGCTCAAGGTCAAGGAAGCCCTCAAGCTGGTGCGTGACGAAGAAGCCAGCCGCCTGGTCAATGAAGAAGAGCTCAAGGCCAAGGCGCTCGAAGCGGTCGAGCAGCACGGCATCGTGTTCATCGACGAGATCGACAAGGTTGCCAAGCGTGGCAACGCCGGCGGCGTCGACGTGTCCCGCGAAGGCGTCCAGCGCGACTTGCTACCGCTGATCGAGGGCTGCACGGTCAACACCAAACTGGGCATGGTCAAGACTGACCACATCCTGTTCATCGCCTCCGGTGCATTCCACCTGAGCAAGCCAAGCGATCTGGTGCCCGAGTTGCAAGGTCGCCTGCCGATCCGTGTCGAACTCAAGGCCCTGAGCCCGGAAGATTTCGAACGCATCCTCAGCGAACCGCACGCATCGTTGACCGAGCAATACCGCGAACTGTTGAAGACTGAAGGCCTGGCCATCGAATTCCTGCCCGACGGCATCAAGCGTCTGGCCGAAATCGCCTGGCAGGTCAACGAGAAGACCGAGAACATCGGTGCCCGCCGCCTGCACACACTGCTCGAGCGCCTGCTCGAAGAGGTCTCGTTCAGTGCCGGGGATCTGGCCAGCGCCCATAACGATGAGCCGATCCGCATCGACGCCAACTACGTCAACAGCCACCTGGGCGAATTGGCGCAGAACGAAGACCTGTCTCGTTATATTCTGTAAGTCTCACTCTCAACCGGCAGGGCCGTGCGCGGCCCTGAACCTCATGACCACATCTTCCAACAACCGATTGCCCACCGCGATCGAACTGCACAAGGCCTCGAAAACCCTGACCCTGAAATACGGGCCGGACGAGGTTTACCACCTGCCCGCCGAATTCCTGCGGGTGCACTCGCCTTCGGCCGAGGTCCAGGGCCACGGCAAACCCATCCTGCAATTCGGCAAGCTCGGCGTCGGCCTGAGCAAGATTGAGCCGGCTGGCCAGTACGCACTGAAACTGACTTTCGACGACGGCCATGACAGCGGCCTGTTCACCTGGGATTACCTGTACCAGCTTTCGATCCGCCAGGAACAACTCTGGGCGGACTATCTCGAAGAGTTGAAAAGTGCCGGAAAGTCCCGCGATCCTGCCGTATCCATCGTCAAGCTGATGCTCTGACCCCCTCACCGCGCCATTTAGAGCGCATTTTCTAATTCTATCTGCTTGAATGCTCTCGCAGCTGCCATTCAATGGCTCGCTTGCGCATTTCCACAAACTCGGGTAACCAATGAATCTGGCAAGTTACCTGCATCAAACCGATGCAGGTCCTGGTCCGGATGTGGACGTCGCGAGCGAAAGCAGGTTGTCTTCACACGCATAGCTTCCCGCAAGGCTCGCAGTCGTTTTCAATCGGCCAGAGAACGCATGGTTCGTTTTCACTGGTTACCCGAGCGATCGTACCGGGCATCGGACAGCCTTTGCCGGTACTCGTCTCAGGACAACGGAGCGTCGTAGATGAGTTTCAAGAATAACGAAGAGCTACAGCGTCAAGCCTCTGAATATACCCTGGGCATGAACCCGGTCGTTGGCTTGCGTGGTAAGGATTTGCTGACTTCTGCTCGAATGGTGCTACGACAGGCCATCAAACAACCACTGCACAGTGCCAAGCATGTCGCCCATTTCGGCGTCGAGTTGAAGAACGTTTTCTTTGGTAAATCGGGCCTGCAACCGGCCGGTGACGATCGCCGCTTCGCCGATCCGGCCTGGAGCCAGAACCCGCTGTATCGCCGCTATATGCAGACATACCTGGCCTGGCGCAAGGAACTGCATGACTGGGTCGAAAACAGCAACCTGTCGGCCAAGGACGTCAATCGCGGTCATTTCGTGATCAACCTGATGACCGAGGCCATGTCGCCTACCAACTCCGCGGCCAACCCGGCAGCGGTCAAGCGCTTCTTCGAGACCGGTGGCAAAAGCCTGCTCGATGGCCTTTCCCACCTGGCCAAGGACCTGGTCCACAACGGCGGCATGCCCAGCCAGGTGAACATGGAAGCCTTCGAGGTCGGCAAGAGCCTGGGCACCACCGAAGGCGCGGTGGTGTTTCGCAATGACCTGCTGGAGCTGATTCAGTATGGCCCGACCACCGAACAGGTGTTCGAACGCCCGTTGCTGGTCGTGCCACCGCAGATCAACAAATTCTATGTGTTCGACCTGAGCCCGGAAAAGAGCCTGGCGCGCTTTTGCCTGCGCAGCAATGTGCAGACCTTCATCGTCAGCTGGCGCAACCCGACCAAGGCCCATCGCGAGTGGGGCCTGTCGACCTATATCGACGCGCTGAAAGAGGCGGTTGACGTCGTCTCGGCCATCACCGGCAGTAAAGACATCAACATGCTCGGCGCGTGCTCGGGCGGCATCACCTGCACCGCCCTGCTTGGCCATTACGCGGCGCTGGGCGAGAAGAAGGTCAATGCCCTGACGCTGCTGGTCAGCGTACTCGACACCACGCTGGACTCCGATGTCGCCCTGTTCGTCGACGAGCAGACCCTGGAATCGGCCAAGCGCCAATCCTACCAGGCCGGCGTGCTCGAAGGCCGCGACATGGCCAAGGTGTTCGCCTGGATGCGCCCCAACGACCTGATCTGGAATTACTGGGTCAACAACTACCTGCTGGGCAACGAACCACCGGTCTTCGACATCCTGTTCTGGAACAACGACACCACCCGATTGCCGGCTGCGTTCCACGGCGACCTGATCGAATTGTTCAAAAGTAATCCACTGACCCGGTCCGGTGCACTGGAAGTGTGCGGAACGCCGATCGACCTGAAGCAGGTCACCACCGATATTTACAGCCTGGCCGGTACCAACGACCACATCACCCCGTGGAAGTCGTGCTACAAGTCCGCGCAGCTGTTTGGCGGCAAAGTCGAGTTCGTGCTCTCCAACAGCGGCCACATCCAGAGCATTCTCAACCCGCCTGGCAACCCCAAGGCTCGCTACATGACCAACAGCGAGATGTCGGAGGGGGCGGAGGAATGGCAAGACAACTCCAACAAGCACACCGACTCCTGGTGGCTACATTGGCAGGCATGGCTCGGGGAGCGCTCCGGCAAGCTCAAGAAGACGCCTGCAAACCTGGGCAACAAGAACTTCCCTGCTGGTGAGGCAGCTCCGGGCACTTATGTGCACGAGCGTTGAGCGATAACGTACAGCCGCGGCCCGAATATGGGCCGCGGTCGTTTCAAACCAAAGGGTTCAGCGCATGCCGCAACCATACATCTTTCGCACCGTCGACCTGGATGGCCAGACCATCCGCACCGCGGTGCGCCCAGGCAAGCCACACCTGACGCCCTTGCTGATCTTCAATGGCATTGGCGCCAACCTGGAGCTGGTGTTCCCGTTCATCCAGGCCCTGGACCCGGACCTTGAAGTCATTGCCTTCGACGTCCCCGGCGTCGGCGGCTCCTCCACACCCAACCGCCCTTATCGCTTCCCCAGCCTGGCGAAACTCACCGCACGCATGCTCGACTACCTGGACTATGGCCAGATCAATGCCATCGGCGTGTCCTGGGGCGGCGCGCTGGCGCAACAATTCGCCCACGACTACCCGGAGCGTTGCAAGAAGCTGGTGCTGGCAGCCACGGCCGCCGGCATGGTCATGGTGCCAGGCAAGCCGCGGGTGCTGTGGCTGATGGCCAGCCCACGGCGCTATGTACAACCCTCGCACGTGATCAAGATCGCGCCGGAAATCTACGGCGGTGCTTTTCGTCGCGACCCGGACCTGGCGATGGCCCATGCCTCCAAGGTGCGCTCATCCGGCAAGCTCGGCTACTACTGGCAACTGTTCGCCGGCATGGGATGGACCAGCGTTCATTGGCTACACAAGATTCTTCAGCCGACCCTGGTGCTGGCCGGCGATGACGATCCGCTGATTCCCCTGGTGAATATGCGCCTGCTGGCCTGGCGGATTCCCAATGCCCAGCTACACATAATCGACGACGGCCACCTGTTCCTGATAACCCGGGCAGAAGCCGTGGCCCCCATCATCATGGAATTCCTTCAGCAAGAGCGCCAACGGGCGGTCATGCATCCGCGACCGGTTCCCAGCAGCGGCACCTGAGCAATGTCCGAGATGGTGTCTCTTTTGCATTGAATAGTTTGTTGATGGCCTGACGACGGAGTGTTGCCCCATGAAAGACAAACCAGCGAAGGGGTCTGTCCCGACGCCCGCCGCATTCATCAATGCGCAAAACGCAATCACCGGCTTGCGCGGCCGCGACCTGATCTCGACTCTGCGCAACGTAACGCGCCACAGCCTGCGCCATCCCCTGAACACGGCCAGGCACGCACTGGCCCTGGGAGGTCAACTGGGCCGCGTGCTGCTCGGTGACACCCTGCACCAACCCAATGCGCACGACATGCGCTTCAACGATCCGACCTGGAGCCTGAACCCTTTCTACCGCCGTGGCCTGCAGGCCTACCTGAGCTGGCAGAAACAGATCAGGCACTGGATCGACGAAAGCCATCTGGACGAGGACGACCGGGCTCGTGCGCATTTTGTCTTTTCCTTGCTCAATGACGCGTTGTCGCCGACCAACTCGCTGCTCAACCCGCTGGCGATAAAGGAGCTCTACAACTCCGGAGGGAAGAGCCTGATCAAGGGCTTCAACCATCTGCTCGATGACCTGCGCAATAACAATGGCTTGCCCAGCCAGGTCAACAAGCACGCCTTCGAGGTCGGCAAGTCGCTGGCAACCACCCCCGGCGCGGTGGTGTTTCGCAACGATGTACTGGAGCTGATCCAGTACAAGCCCATGAGCGAAAAGCAATACGCCCGCCCCCTGCTGGTGGTACCGCCGCAGATCAACAAGTACTACATCTTCGACCTGAGCCCCTCGAACAGCTTCGTCCAGTACGCACTCAAGAACGGCCTGCAGACCTTCATGATCAGCTGGCGCAACCCGGATGCCCGTCATCGGGAATGGGGAATGTCGAGCTACGTCGAGGCGCTGGAAGAGGCCGTGAATGTCTGCCGCGCCATCACCGGCAGCCGCGAGGTCAACCTGATGGGAGCCTGCGCCGGCGGGCTGACCATGGCAGCCCTGCAAGGCCACCTCCAGGCCAAGCGGCAACTGCGCCGTATCAGCAGCGCAACGTACCTGGTCAGCCTGCTTGACAGCCAGATAGAAAGCCCCGCGGCACTGTTCGTCGACGAGGAAACGCTCGAATCGGCCAAGCGGCGCTCCTACCAAAGGGGCGTGCTCGAAGGTCGCGACATGGCCAGGGTGTTTGCCTGGATGCGACCCAATGATTTGATCTGGAACTATTTCGTCAACAATTACCTGTTGGGCAAGGCGCCACCGGCCTTCGACATTCTCTACTGGAACAACGACAACACGCGCCTGCCTGCCGCGCTGCATGGCGACTTGCTGGACTTCTTCAAGCACAATCCGCTGACCCGTGCGGGCGGCCTGGAAGTCTGCGGCACGCCCATCGACCTGCAGAAGGTCAACGTCGACAGTTTCAGCGTGGCCGGTATCAATGACCACATCACCCCGTGGGACGCAGTGTACCGCTCCACACTGCTGCTCGGAGGTGATAAACGCTTCGTACTGTCCAACAGTGGCCATATCCAGAGCATTCTCAACCCGCCGAGCAACCCCAAGGCCAACTACATCGAAAACCCGAAACTGAGCGGCGATCCACGTGCCTGGTATTACGACGCCACGCATGTCGACGGCAGCTGGTGGCCACAGTGGCTGAGCTGGATTCAAGAGCGCTCGGGGGCCCAGCGTGAAACCCTGATGACCCTTGGCAACCAGAACTACCCGCCCATGGAAGCGGCGCCCGGCATCTACGTACGCGTGCGCTGAGCAACTCGCAACCCCGCCAGCGATCGCTGGCGCAGGTCCTGACAACGCTTACGGCCAGACAGGCCAACCAAGAAGACTGGATGAAAACCCGCGACCGAATTCTCGAATGTGCCCTGCAGCTGTTCAACGAGCAGGGCGAACCGAACGTCTCGACCATGGAAATTGCCAACGAGATGGGCATCAGCCCGGGCAATCTCTATTACCACTTCCATGGCAAGGAACCCTTGATCCTGGGCCTGTTCGAGCGCTTCGAAGAAGAGCTGACCCCGTTGCTCGACCCACCTTCGGATGTGCGCCTGGAGGCCGAAGACTATTGGCTGTTCCTGCACCTGATCGTCGAACGCATGGCGCACTACCGGTTCCTGTTCCAGGACCTGTCCAACCTGGCCGGGCGCCTGCCGAAACTGGCCCGGGGCATCCGTGGCCTGCTCAATGCGCTCAAGCGCACCCTGGCGGCATTGCTCGCCAGTCTGAAGGCACAAGGTGAAATCGTCAGTGAAACCCGGGCCCTCGGGCAACTGGTGGAGCAAATCACCATGACCCTGCTGTTCTCGCTGGACTACCAGCGCATCCTGGCCAAGAACGGCGAAGTCGGCGTGGTGGTGTATCAGATCATGATGCTGGTCGCCCCACACCTGCACCCCGCTTCACGGCGCGCCGCCGAGCAACTGGCATTGCGTTATCTGGAAAGCTGACACCGGCACCAATAAAAACGCCCGGCCTTTTCAGGACCGGGCGCTTGTTCAATCCCGCTTGAATCAGGACTGAGTCACTGGCGACGGCGACGGGGCCGCTACTGGTGCTGGGGTTACAGCCGCAGTCGATACCGGAATCGCAGTCGGGGCAGGTGCCGCCGATGCTGTCGGTGCCGAAGCCGGTTTGGCCTCTACAGCAGGCTTGGCCGCTGCGGGCTTCTTCACGGCAGGTTTTTTCGCCGCTGCAGGCTTGGCCGCAGGTTTCGCTGCCGCAGGCTTGGCCGCTGCCGGTTTGGCTGCTGCCTTGGCCGCAGGTTTGGCCGCCGCAGTTTTTGCAGCTGGCTTGGCCAGTGGCTTGGCTGCAGGTTTGGCCGCTGCTGCCTTGGCCGAGACCGGCTTGACCGAGGCACCGGTCAGTTTTTCGATCTGCTTGGTCAGGGTATCGACCTGCTGGTGCAGCGCCTTGACTTCATTGCGACTAGGTACGCCCAGACGCGATATGGCGCTGTTCAGCCGCTTGTCGAAAGCCTCTTCGAGCTCGTCCCATTTGCCCAGGACGCGATCTTTCACATCACCGACGCGCGACTTGGCCGACTTGGCAGAGGTTTTCACTGCATCGACTTGCTCATCGACATTGGTCTTGGCGGCCTTCTCGGCTTTCTCGCCATCCTTGACCAGGGTTTCGAAAAGCTTACTGCCGTCATTGCTGATCTTCGAGTAAGCGCCCAAACCGGCCAACCAGATCTGACGGGAGTATTTCTCTACTTCGCCGACCCAGGAGCTGCCTTCTTCTTTCTCAACTTTCTTCTTGCCAGCCATCCCGCTCTCCTTAATTTTTACCCGCGACACGTTCGAGCAATGCCGTCAGCTCATCGAGCTTAGCAGAGAGTGTCTCGACGTCATGTTTAGACGGAATGCCAATGCGATTCAAGGCACTGGCAACGCGCGAATCAAAAGCCTTCTCGATTTTATCCAGCTGTACTTCGACCTTGCCCTTCACGGTAGAGACATTGCTCTTGACCGATTCGTTGGCCGCGTCGAGTTCGTGGTCGATGCGCTGCTTGCCTTGCTTCTCGATCGACTCGCCGGTCTTGATCAATTCTTTGACGTATTCGGCGCCTTCCTGGCCGACACGGGCGTAGGCCCCGAGGCCTGCCAGCCAGATCTTGCGGGCATAGTGACGCACGTCACCCAGGGTGTTGGTCTGGGCGTCTTCTTTTTTCTTCAGGGTAACTTTGGCCATTGTGCACCTCACGCTCTAAAGGAATGGAGGAACTGCCCCCGGAGTGGGGCCTGAGCACAAAGTAATGACAAAAATTAGAATCCTCACCCTAAGGCGGAAATTTCCTTCGTCTGAAACGGCCTCATCGCGGGCAAGCCCGCGATGAGGCCATCAGCAATCACGCAAGTTCCTTGTCCAACGCCCGCTCGATTTCCGATTTAATCGATGCCCCCATGATCGACAACATCATGCCCAGCTTCAAATCGATACGAATCGTGTCGTCGCCGATCCTCACGGTGCCATTGGCGCCACTGCGCTTGACCTCCACGGTATCGCCGACCCAGGTAGCCTGCAGGCCATATTCCCTGGCGAGCTTTTCCACCAGCACCCCGGCCTTCTGTTTGGCGGCTTCGCGGCCAAGACTGTGTTTGCGTTCGACGCTGATCTGGGTCATTCGAGGGTTCCCGGGTGAATGTTCATGGGCCATATAGTATCTCGGATGCCCCATCAATCCACGTGCGACAAGCCTTGCCAAGACAAAGACGGCCATGGGGATTAGAATGGCCGGTAATTTTTTCCGGTGACAGCGATATGAATGATCAGCGCAAAGGCAGCGATGCCGAACCCACCACCCATTTCGGCTTCAAAAACGTGCCGGAAAGTCAGAAGGCAGACAAGGTCGCTGAAGTATTCCACTCGGTAGCGGCCAAGTACGACCTGATGAACGACGTGTTGTCCGGCGGCATGCACCGCCTGTGGAAACGCTTCGCCATCGAGCTGTCGGGCGTACGTGCGGGCAACCGCGTACTGGACATCGCCGGCGGCACAGGCGACCTGACCCGCAAGTTCTCGCACCTGGTCGGCCCGACCGGCCAGGTTGTCCTGGCTGACATCAACGCCTCGATGCTCAAGGTCGGCCGCGATCGCCTGCTGGACCTGGGCGTGGCTGGCAATGTCGAGTTCGTCCAGGCCGACGCTGAAAAGCTGCCGTTCCCGGACAACCACTTCGACTGCGTGACCATCGCCTTCGGCCTGCGCAACGTGACCCACAAGGAAGACGCCCTGCGCTCGATGCTGCGGGTGCTCAAGCCCGGTGGCCGCCTGCTGGTGCTGGAGTTCTCCAAGCCGACCAACACGCTGATGTCCAAGGCCTACGATGCCTACTCGTTCGCCTTCATGCCGTTGATGGGCAAGCTGATCACCAATGACGCGGAAAGCTACCGTTACCTGGCCGAGTCGATCCGCATGCACCCCGACCAGGAAACCCTCAAGGCCATGATGGTGGACGCCGGCTTCGACCGCGTGACCTACCACAACATGACCAGCGGCATCGTCGCCCTGCACCGCGGCATCAAGCCCTGATGTTGCTCAGCGCTCTACTTGCCAGTGTCGAACACGGCTTGAACCGTGTTCTGCGCCTGGACAGCACCGCCTTGCCGCGCCTGGCTGCGCTGGATGGCAAGGTGATCGCTGTCGACTGCCGCAACCCGGCGCTGCAGCTGTTCATCCTGCCCAGCGATGACGGCCTGATGCTGGCCAGCCATTGGCTGAACGAAGCCGACTGCACCCTGCGCGCACCGGCTTCCAGCCTGCTGCAACTGGCCTTGAGCCAGGACAAGACCGCCGTGCTGCACAGCCCGCAAGTCGAGCTCGAAGGCGACAGCGGCGTGTTGCTGGACCTGGTCAAGGTGCTGCAGGACCTGGAGCTGGACTGGGAATACGAACTCTCGCGCTGGCTCGGTCCGGTCGCCACGCAACTGATCGCCGGCCACCTGCGCAGCCGCGCCAGCTGGACGCGCCAGGGCGTTGCCAGTTTCAACCAGAACCTGTCCGAATACCTCGCCGAAGAGGCCCGGACACTGGTCGGCAAGCGCGAAGCCGAAGCCCGCTTCAGTGAGCTCGACGAGCTCAAAATCGACATAGAACGCCTTGAGGCGCGCATAGAGCGTCTGGCCCGATCCCTCAATTCCAGCGATAACGCATGAAGCTGCTTGCCGTCCGCCGTTTGTTGCGCATCCAGCGCGTCGTGATCCGCTACCGCCTCGATGACCTGCTGTTCGCCTTGCCACTGCCCTGGTGGCTGATGGCAACGCGCTTTGCCATGCCCTGGCGCTGGTTCCCGCGCAAACCGCTGGATCTGAGTCGTGGCGCGCGTCTGCGCCTGGCCCTGCAGGACCTGGGGCCGATTTTCATCAAGTTCGGCCAGTTGCTCTCGACCCGCCGCGACCTGTTGCCCGAAGACATCGCCGATGAACTGATGCTGCTGCAGGACCGGGTTCCACCCTTCGACCCGCAGTTGGCGATCAACCTCATCGAGCAGCAACTGGGTGCGAAAATCAGCGCCGTGTTCAGCCGCTTCGATGTCGAGCCACTGGCGTCGGCATCCGTGGCCCAGGTGCATGCAGCCCAGCTCAAAAGCGGCGAAGAGGTCGTGGTCAAAGTCGTACGCCCGGGCCTCAAACCGATCATCGCCCAGGATCTGGCCTGGCTGTTCATCATCGCCAAGGTGGCCGAAGCGCTGTCGGCCGACGCCCGCCTGCTGCACCCGGTCGAGGTGGTCAGCGACTACGAAAAGACCATCTACGACGAGCTCGATCTGCTGCGCGAAGCCGCCAATGCCAGCCAGCTCAAACGCAACTTCGACGACTCGCCACTGCTCTACGTACCGCAAGTCCACTGGGACTGGTGCCGCCCGAAGGTGCTGGTGATGGAACGCATCTACGGCATCCAGGTCACTGACCTTGCTACCCTCGCCGACCAGCGCACAGACATGAAAATGCTGGCTGAACGGGGCGTGGAGATCTTCTTCACCCAGGTATTCCGCGACAGTTTCTTCCATGCCGACATGCACCCGGGCAATATCTTCGTCAGCACCGTGCAGCCCTGGAGCCCGAAATACATTGCTATTGACTGCGGCATCGTCGGCAGCTTGACGCCCGAAGACCAGGACTACCTGGCGCGCAACCTGTTCGCCTTCTTCAAGCGCGATTACCGCCGCGTCGCCCAGTTGCACATCGACTCGGGATGGGTCCCGGCCGAAACCAAGCTCAATGAGTTCGAAGCGGCTATTCGTACCGTTTGCGAACCTATCTTCGAGAAACCGCTCAAGGACATCTCCTTCGGTCAGGTATTGATGCGCCTGTTCCAGACTGCCCGGCGCTTCAACATGGAAGTCCAGCCGCAGCTGGTACTGCTGCAGAAGACCCTGCTCAATATCGAGGGCCTGGGCCGCCAGCTGTACCCCGACCTGGACCTGTGGAGCACTGCCCAGCCGTTCCTGGAGCGCTGGATGCGCGAGCGGGTCAGCCCCAGATCCCTGCTCGGCAACCTGCACAGCCAGGTCGAACAGCTGCCGCACCTAGCCAACATGACCCGCGACCTGCTCGAGCGCATGTCGCAATCGCACACTGTCGAGCCAACCCCACCCCGGGCAGGGGATAGTCGCGCCCTGCGTCTGCTCGGCGGAGTACTGCTGGCCGGTGGGGCTACCCTGGCGGCAGAGGCTGGAGCGTTCTCCACCCTGACCGCCTGGCCGGCATGGCTCATGCTGGCCGCTGGCTTGTATCTGGTCGTGCGTCGATAGCCAGTTGCCTTGGCGACTGGCACACTAGTGATGGAGTTCGGCGCAGGATCGAACTCGGTTGTGGAGTCAAAGATGAAAGATTGGCTGGACGAGATCAACTGGAACAGCGACGGCCTTGTCCCGGCCATCGCGCAAGACCACAAGACCGGGCGCGTGTTGATGATGGCCTGGATGAACCGCGAAGCATTGAGCCTGACCGCCACCGAGAACCGCGCCATTTACTGGTCGCGTTCGCGTGGCAAGCTGTGGCGCAAGGGCGAAGAGTCCGGTCACGTGCAAAAACTGCACGAAATGCGCCTGGACTGCGATGCCGACGTGATCATCCTGATGGTCGAGCAGATCGGCCATATCGCTTGCCACACCGGTCGCGAGAGCTGCTTCTATCGCATCTATGAGAACGGCGACTGGAAAACCGTCGACCCGGTGCTCAAGGATCCGCACGCCATTTATCAGGCAGGACATTGAAATGACTGACACTCTGACCCGCCTGGCCGAAGTGCTTGAATCGCGCAAAGGCGCGGCCGCTGACAGTTCCTATGTCGCAAGCCTCTACCACAAGGGCCTGAACAAGATTCTGGAGAAGGTCGGCGAAGAGTCTGTCGAGACCATCATTGCCGCCAAGGATGCCGCTGTCAGCGGCGACTGCAGCGATGTAATCTACGAAACCGCCGATTTATGGTTCCATAGCCTGGTCATGCTCGCTGCCCTCGGTCAGCACCCGCAAGCCGTGCTCGACGAACTGGACCGTCGCTTCGGTCTCTCCGGCCATGCCGAAAAGGCTGCACGCCAACCATCCGCCTAACTCACAATTATAAGGAGCAGCATCATGGGTATTTTTGACTGGAAACACTGGATCGTCATCCTCATTGTCGTGGTACTGGTATTCGGTACCAAGAAACTGAAAGGTCTGGGCACCGATGTCGGTGAGTCGATCAAGGGCTTCCGCAAAGCCATGAACGATGAAGAAAAACCCGCAGAGCCGCCGGTTCAGCCGGTCAACCCTCAGGCCAACTCCCCTCTGAACCAGCCGCAGACCATCGACGGCCAGGCTCAGAAAGTCGAAGAGCCGATCAGGAAAGACTGATAAATGTTCGGGATCAGCTTCAGTGAACTGCTGCTCGTCGGCCTCGTCGCCCTGCTCGTGCTCGGCCCCGAGCGCCTGCCTGGTGCTGCGCGCACGGCTGGCCTTTGGGTCGGGCGCCTGAAGCGCAGCTTCAACGCCATCAAGCAGGAAGTGGAACGCGAAATCGGTGCCGACGAAATCCGTCGGCAACTGCACAATGAGCACATCCTTTCGCTGGAAAAGGAAGCCCAGAGGATCGCCAACCCACAGCCGGTAGCACCGCAAGAGCCGGTTAAACCGCTGGCAACACCTGAAGCCGCCCAACCGGTCGTTGCCGGCCAAGCGGCCCTGCCAGAACAACCGGCACCCGCGCCTGTCACCAGCACCGCGCCTTCCTCCCACGACACGCCAACGCCACCGCGAGCCTCATGAGCGATATCCCGGAAAACGACCAGCAAATGCCGCTGGTCTCGCACCTGACTGAACTGCGTACTCGCCTGCTGCGTTGCGTAGCGGCTATCTTCCTGATCTTCCTGGGGTTGTTCTCCTTCGCTCAGCAGATCTACACCTTGGTCTCGGCTCCATTGCGCCAATACCTGCCGGTCGGCGCAACGATGATCGCCACGGATGTGGCGTCACCATTCCTGACGCCGTTCAAGCTGACCATGATGGTCTCGCTGTTCCTGGCGATTCCGCTGATCCTGCACCAGATCTGGGGTTTCATCGCACCGGGCCTGTACAAGCATGAAAAGCGCATCGCCGTGCCGTTGCTGATCTCCAGCATCTTCCTGTTCTACGCCGGGATGGCATTTGCCTACTTCCTGGTGTTCCCGCTGATCTTCAAGTTCTTCGCCCATGCGACGCCCGAAGGTGTGTCGATGATGACGGATATCGCCAGTTACCTGGACTTCGTCATGACATTGTTCTTTGCCTTCGGCGTGGCGTTCGAGATACCGGTTGCCGTGGTCCTGCTGGTATGGATCGGCGTGGTCGACGTCAAATACCTGAAGAAGATCCGCCCGTACGTGGTCATTGGCTGCTTCGTCGTGGGCATGATCCTGACTCCGCCGGACATCTTCTCCCAGACCTTGCTGGCCGTGCCCATGTGGCTGCTGTTCGAGATCGGCGTGCTGTTTGGCGGCCTGATCAGAAAGCGCAGCGAGCACGATGAAGATTCGTCGACCGACAACGACAGTAACGATCAGCCGCCAGCGACCCTGCCGTGAACCTGCTGTTACTGGAACAGGCTGACTTCACGGCCGCTGATCGGGTAGTCCTGCGCGACCGACGCTTGACCCACATGCAAGAAGTCCACCGCTGTGCGGTGGGCGACAGCCTGCGTGTCGGCCAGCTTGGTGGCTTGATGGGGCGCGCCCAGGTGTTGCGCCTGGAAGACCATGAAGCCGAGCTGCAAGTCAGTCTCGACCAACCACCACCGGCCAAGCTTCCATTGACCCTGGTACTGGCCCTGCCCCGGCCCAAAATGCTCCGCAGGGTGCTGCAGACCGTCGCGGCCATGGGCGTACCCAGGCTGGTGCTCGTCAACAGCTATCGCGTGGAAAAAAGCTTCTGGCAAACGCCATTCCTCGAGCCCGAGGCACTTCGCGAACAACTGGTGCTGGGCCTGGAACAGGCGCGTGACAGCATCCTGCCCGAAGTGATCATCGAAAAGCGCTTCAAGCCCTTCGTCGAAGACCGTCTGCCGGCTATCGCCGCCGATACCCTCGGCCTGATCGGCCACCCCGGCGACTACCCGACCTGCCCCCGCGGGCTGGATGAGCCCGTGACCCTGGCAATCGGCCCGGAAGGCGGCTGGATCCCCTACGAAGTCGACCTGCTGACCAAGGCCGGGCTGCAACCGGTGCAACTGGGCGAACGCATCCTGCGGGTCGAGACAGCCGTACCCGCCCTTCTTGCCCGATTATTCTGATTTAACGCTGCAGGACTTCAGTTTCCTTGACGCGCGCCGATGCAATGGCGCCAGTCAACTAAACGTTCGGCCTAGTCGCCATGGAGTCTGTCATGTACCGTTGGTTAGCCCAGAGTCTGGGAAACATAAGCGTCAATCGGAAACTCGGCATCGGCTTCGGCCTGGTGCTTCTACTGACGCTGTTCATCACTTTGACGGGCTGGCAAGGCCTGAACAAGATGCTGGAGCGCAGTAACAAACTCAGCGCGATTGCAAACGTCAGCGACCTGACCCGAGACTTGCGCATCAGCCGCATGGGTTATCTGCTCGAACCAATGCCGCAAAATTCGACAGCGGTAGTGAAGACGCTCGATACTCTCGAACAGCACTTGCAAAGCGTCCGCACGCAGCTTGAGACCCCGGAAAGTATCGACATGGCCGACCGTCAACTGGGCGCAGTTGGCGAATATCGACGCATTTTCAATGAAGTGAGCCATAGTCCGCCCCGGGCCGATAACTCTCAAGCGCTGGCACGCATGGAGCATCAGGGCCAAGTGTTGCTGGACATGAGCTCGCAAATGACCGCTTCAATGATCGCGCAACGCGGTAGCGAGATACACCAGGCCAAAACCCTGTTGGCCCTGGTCACGGCACTCGCACTGCTGTTCGGCGCCATTTGTGCCTGGGCCATCACCCGACAGATCGTCACCCCATTGCATCAGACCTTGAACGTGGTCGACCAGATCGCTGGCGGCGATTTGAGCCACGACCTGAAATCCGAGCGCCGCGATGAGTTGGGCCAACTGCAGCGCAGCCTGCAACGCATGACCCTGAACCTGCGCGAACTGATCGGCGGCATCAGCGACGGCGTCACCCAGATCGCCAGCGCCGCCGAGCAGCTCTCGGCCGTTACCGAACAGACCAGCGCCGGGGTCAACAATCAGAAAGTGGAGACCGATCAGGTCGCCACGGCCATGAACGAGATGGCCGCGACGGTGCAGGAAGTCGCGCGCAATGCCGAGCAGGCTTCGGAGGCCGCCGTCGCCGCCGACCAGCAAGCCCGTGAAGGTGACAAGGTCGTGGGTGAAGCGATCAAGCAGATCGAGCGACTGGCAGCTGAAGTTGGCCAATCGACCCAGGCCATGAGCCAGCTCAAGCAGGAAAGCGACAAGATCGGTAGCGTGCTCGATGTGATCAAGTCCGTCGCCCAGCAGACCAACCTGCTGGCACTCAACGCGGCTATCGAAGCGGCCCGGGCCGGTGAAGCCGGGCGTGGCTTCGCCGTGGTGGCCGATGAAGTGCGCAGCCTGGCCCAGCGCACCCACAAATCCACCGAAGAAATTGAAGAACTGATTGCTGGCCTGCAGAGTGGCACCCAGCAGGTCGCCGGCGTCATGGATAACAGCCGCAGCCTGACCGACAGCAGCGTCGAGCTGACCCGTCGCGCCGGCAGCGCCCTGGCGACCATTACCCAGACCGTATCGGCCATTCAGGGGATGAACCAGCAGATTGCCGCGGCGGCGCAGCAGCAGAGCTCGGTGGCTGAAGAGATCAACCGTAGCGTGTTGAATGTGCGGGATGTATCGGATCAGACGTCGGCGGCGAGTGAGGAGACGGCGGCATCCAGCGTTGAGCTGGCGCGGTTGGGGACGCATTTGCAGATGCTGGTTGGGAAGTTCAGGATCTGAGGTTTTGGGTCGGCCCGGCCGGCCTCATCGCGGGCAAGCCCGCTCCCACAGGGTTCTGTGATCGCAACGACACCTCTGTGGGAGCTGGCTTGCCAGCGATAGCAATTACAGCACTTGCCGCAAAAACGCCTGCGCCCGCAAATCCTTCGGCGCCGTAAAGAACTGCTCCGGCGGCGAGTCTTCCAGCAACTTGCCGTGATCGAAAAACAGCACCCGATCCGCCACCTCACGGGCAAAGCCCATTTCATGGGTCACGCAGACCATGGTCATGCCTTCGACGGCCAGGGTTTTCATCACATCCAGCACTTCGCCGACCATTTCCGGGTCCAGCGCCGAGGTAGGTTCGTCGAACAACATGACCTTGGGGTCCATCGCCAACGCCCGGGCAATGGCCACGCGCTGCTGCTGACCGCCGGAAAGGCGTGACGGGAACTCGTTGGCCTTCTGGCCGATGCCGACCTTCTCCAGCAGCATCCGCGCCTTGGCCTCACGCTCCTGCTTGCCGCGCTTGCGCACCACTTTCTGCGCCAGACACAGGTTCTCCAGCACGGTCATGTGCGGGAACAGATTGAAATGCTGGAAGACCATGCCGACTTCACGGCGGTAGGCGTTGACGTCGGTCTTCGGGTCGACCAGTTGCAGGCCATCGATGCTGACCGTGCCCTCGTCGAAAGACTCCAGGCCATTGAGGCAACGCAGGAAGGTCGACTTGCCCGAGCCCGAGGGGCCCAGCACGACCAGCACTTCGCCCTTGGCCACATTGGTGCTGACATGATCGACCGCACGGACGACCTGACCCCGGGTATCGAAGACTTTTACCAGATCGCGGACTTCAATCACTTTGCGCGAGCCTCCGTTCTAGCCGGCTGGCGAAGTGCGACAGCGGCAGGTTGATAAGCAGATACAGGCCCGCGACGCAGAACCAGATCTCAAAGGTCGAGAAAGACGTGGTAATGGCTTCCCGACCGCTCTTGGTCAGCTCGGTGATGGCAATGACCGAGACCAGCGAGGTGTCCTTGACCAGACTGATGAACTGCCCCGCCAGCGGTGGCAGGACACGCTTGAACGCCTGCGGCAGAACCACATGGCGCATCGACTGGCCCGCGCTCAGGCCCAGCGAGCGTGCCGCCTCGCCCTGGCCACGGGCAATCGACTGGACGCCTGCACGCACGATTTCGGCGACATAGGCGCCGGTGAACAAGGCCAGAGCCGCCACGCCGGCAAACTCGCGGGACAGGTTCAATACCGTACCGATAAAGAAGTAAAAGATGAAGATCTGCACCAGCAGCGGCGTACCGCGCACCAGTTCGACATAGACCGTGGACAGGTCACGCAGGGTCGGGTTGTTGGATAGCCGGCACAGACCGGCCACCAGCCCGATCAGCAGCCCCAGAACACCCGAAGCCAGAGAGATCCACACCGTGGTCCAAAGCCCCCAGGCCAGCGGCCCGGCAGCCCAATGGCGGGTGACGCCGATCAGGTCGCCTTCGGCAACATCGTCGCCCTTGGCCAGTTGCAGGCTGTCGTGGTCGACTTCGAGTACTTGCTCGCCGCCGTCTTCGTCACGCAGCGTCACCGAGGCCAGATCGCCCTGCCGGGTGATGGCCTCGACCTTGCCATAGCCGGCTGCGCGGTGCGCTTCTTCGGCATGGTAGGCGAAATACTGAGGGACGCGATTCCAGCGCCACTCGTATGAAATCATCGAGGTCGCAAAATACAGGCTGCAGGCCAGGCCAATCAGGACCAGCGCCGTCAGCCCGTGCCAGGGCCACTGGGCTTTCTTGTGTTTGATCACAGGTGTGTTCCGTAAAAGCGAACGCGCAGGACCGGCCTGCGCGTTGGGTTTCAAGCCAGGATGAACGCCGGGGCGTTATTCCATGTCCTTGAGCCAGGCGGTGTCTTTAAACCACTTGTCATGGATACGGTCGTAGGTGCCGTCTTCACGAATCTGGTGCAGGAAATTGTTGATGAAGTTGATGCTGTCGTAGTCACCTTTCTTCAGGCCGAATGCCAGTGGCTCGTAGGTGAACGGCTGGTCGAGGAACAGCAGCTTGCCGTTACCGGCCTTGTTCACGGCCACGACGTTGTACGGGGCATCGTAGATGAAGGCGTCAGCCTTGCCGTTGACCACATCCATGACCGCTTCCTGCTCATTGTCATAGCCATGGTACTGGGCTTTGGAAATCAGCTTCTTGGCGACCATCTCGCCGGTAGTGCCGACCTTCGAGGTGATACGGTAGTCGGCCGTGTTCAAGTCTTTGTAGGACTTGATCTTGTCAGCCAGTTCCTTGCGAATCAGCAGGGTTTGCCCGACGACGATGAAGGGTTCACTGAAGTTCAGGCGCAGGTTGCGCTCCTGGGTCAGGGTCATGCCGCTGCCGATCATGTCGAACTTGCCGGTCAGCAGGGCCGGGATAATGCCGTCGTAACTGGTGGACACCAGCTCCAGCTTGACGCCCATGGCCTTGGCCATGGCTTTGAGCAGGTCCACTTCGAAGCCGATGATTTCACCACGCTTGTTGGTCATCTCGAACGGCATGTAGGTCGGGTCCATGCCCACCCGCAGGGTGCCGTTCTTGACCGCATCATCAATCGCGCCAGCCTGGGCGGCGCTAACCCCGATCCACGCCGAGACGCCCAACAGCAGCATCGACAGATACTTCTTCATCATCACCCAGTCCCCTGGCAAAAAATCTCGTGAAATGGGGTGCGCATTCCCCGGCAGACCCGGGCGAAAATGTCCGGCGCACCAACAAGGGGTGCGATCCTAACGTACTCGCGGAGCAGTACAAGGCTGGGATGAGAATTTGTTACACCTTGAAAGCAGAAAAGCGGTCACTTCCATGTAGGAAATGACCGCTTTTCGCAAACCACGCCCCTGAACAATCTGCTCAAGGGCGCTACTTTCAGGCGTTCGCCAGGGTAGGCTGCAGCGAAGCCTGCTCAGGCCGCAGGGGCAGCAATGGCGAGTGCGGATCGGCTTCGATCGAACGACGCCAGGCGCTCAACCAAGGCTCGTTCTGCTCGCTCCAGACCAGCGCATGCAGCCGTGCCAGCGCGACCGGGTCGCTCAGCAGGGCCAGACGCGTAGCCCCGTCGAGTTGCTCCGGTCCGACTTTCAACGCTTGCCTTACACGTTCGGCGCGCAGCCACTCCACAGGCTCGGCCTGGGTATGGCGGGCTGTGGCCAGGGCACAGGCCAGGGCGTTCTGCTGAGGGTCGACCACGGCGCGAACGAAACCGTCATGCAGGGCATGCCAGCGGTTCTCGTGGGTGTACTGGTCGGTTGCCAGCAGCTCATGGGGCGTGGCGTATTCCTCGGGAATCAGGAACAGGCTCTCGTCCTTGGCGCGCAGGCCCAGCTTGACCCGGCTGGAAATCACCGAGACCGGAATCGACAGCATCAAGGAGCCGACGATCGGCACCAGCCACCACAGGAAGCTCGGGTTCAGAGAAGCAACCAGCAATGCCCAGGCCGCACCCAGCAGGGTTTGCGGACCATGGCGACGGACGGCTTCGCTCCATGGAGTCGAATCGTCGTCACGCTGCGGCGAGTTCCAGGTCGCGGCCCAGCCCAGGAACGCAGCCAGTACGAAACGGGTGTGGAACAGCATGCGCACCGGCGCCAGCAACATCGAGAAGAGCATCTCGAGCAGCATCGACAAGGTCACCTTGAAGCGCCCGCCGAACTCTTTCGCGCCCTTGGCCCAGATCAGGATCACACTGAGCAGCTTGGGCAGGAACAGCAGCACGATCGTCGTCGAAAACAGCGCGATGGCCTTGTCCGGGTGCCATTGCGGCCACAGCGGATAAAGCTGGCGTGGCTCGAGGAAGTACTGCGGCTCCATCAAGGTATTGACCGCCAGCAGCGCCGTCGACAACACCAGGAAGAAGAACCACAACGGCGCCGACAGGTAGGACATCACGCCGGTCAGGAACACCGCGCGGTGTACCGGGTGCATGCCCTTGACCAGGAACAGGCGGAAGTTCATCAGGTTGCCGTGACACCAGCGGCGATCGCGCTTGAGCTCGTCGAGCAGGTTGGGCGGCAGCTCTTCGTAACTGCCTGGCAGATCGTACGCGATCCACACGCCCCAGCCGGCGCGACGCATCAGAGCAGCCTCGACGAAGTCGTGAGACAGGATCGCACCGGCGAACGCGCCCTTGCCGGGCAGCGGCGCCAGGGCGCAGTGCTCGATGAAGGGTTTCATCCGGATGATCGCGTTGTGGCCCCAATAGTGGGACTCACCCAGCTGCCAGAAGTGCAGGCCAGCAGTGAACAGCGGCCCATAGACACGGGTCGCGAACTGCTGCATGCGCGCATAGAGGGTATCCATGCCCGACGCCTTCGGCGCGGTCTGGATGATCCCCGCATCCGGGGTCGCTTCCATCAGGCGAACCAGGCTGGTCAAGCATTCGCCACTCATCACGCTGTCGGCGTCGAGCACCACCATATAGCGGTAATCGCTGCCCCAGCGACGGCAGAAGTCATCGAGGTTGCCACTCTTGCGTTTGACCCGGCGGCGACGGCGACGGTAGAAGATCCGCCCAAAGCCCTTGGCTTCGCGGCAGACTTCCAGCCAGGCCTGTTGCTCGGCCACGGCGATATCGGTGTCGTTGGTATCGCTGAGCACGAAGAAGTCGAAGCGGTCAAGGTCACCGGTAGCCGCCACCGACTCGAAGGTCGCCCGCAGTCCCGCAAATACCCGGGGCACGTCTTCGTTGCAGATCGGCATGACAATGGCGGTGCGCGCATCGGCACTGATCGGCTCGTTGCCGGCACTGGCACCGGAGATGCGATATTTATCGCGCCCGGTGAGCAGCTCGAGAAAGCCCATCAGGGCCGTCCAGAAGCCCGCCGAAACCCAGCAGAACAGGATTCCGAACAGAATCAGGATGCTGGTCTGCAGCGCATAGGGCAGTACCTGCTGAGCGGTCTGCAGCAACGGCTGTTGGGTGATTTCCTCCAGATCGACGAAGGACCAGCCCTGGTACGGCATGATGCCTTTCATGTACCAGCCGGCGACGACGGTCTGGCCAAGCATCAATGCCAGCAGAATATAGCGGCGCATCGAACCGACCCAGCGCCAGCGTGCCGACGGCAGCTCGCGCTTGGCCGGTGCGGGCGCATTCTTGCGCCCGGTCAGCCTGCGCCAGCCACGGACCAGGATATTGGTCCGCCACGGCTCGGGGATTACTCGGGTGCGGCGGATCGGCGGGGTCGCCTTCAACCGGACCCGGCCGCTGGCATCGAGGCCGAGCATCTCGGCCTCTTCCAACTCGGCCGCACTGTTGAGTGTCAGGCGACGGCCGACCGAGGCTTGCACCGCTTCGGCCTCCTCGCTGACAGGCTGTGCAGACAAATGCGCATGCAGCTCGCTAAAGGACTTGCAGCGTGCGAGTTCCGCGCGCTGCTCTTCACTCAAGGGCAGATGTGCCAGGTACTCGCTCAGAGACTCTGGCCGTGCTGGAGAATTACTCATCGGCAGACAACTGATAGCTCCAGGTTTCGGTCAGGACTTGTTCGGTCTTGGCCGGCACCTCAGGGGTTGGCGTCGCCTGGTCGGCAGCTGGCTGCTCGGCAGGCTTGTCAGTCTTCTCGTCCTTGGCCACGACTTTTTTGGCTGCGACTTTGTCCTGTTTGGCCAGGGCCACTGTCTTGGCAGATTCTGCCGGCGGCGGCAGGTCCTTGACCAATGCGGCACGCATCTCGACCGCCTTGCTCGGATCCTTGACCTTCAGGCGCAGCGTCAGACGCCAGCCCTTGGTTTCAGGGTTGTAGCGCAAGTTGTTCTCGACCAGTTCGGCGTTGTCATCGACGCTGACCTGGCTGCGTACGGCGGCGTCTTCAGGCAGAGCCTTGAGGACCGGACCTTCGAAGTCGACCAGGAAGGCAACGCTGCCGTCGGGCTGGCGAATCAGGTTGGACTGCTTCACGTCACCGGTCGAGCGCAGGGTCTGCTTGACCCAGCCGAGGTCCTGCGGATGCAATTCCTCTTCGTCAATAGTCCAGTGTAGACGGTAGTCGTAATCGAATGGTTGACCCGGTTCAGGCAGCTTCTCCGGGCTCCAGAAGGCAACGATGTTGTCGTTGGTTTCATCGGCAGTCGGAATTTCGACCAGATCGACGGTGCCCTTGCCCCAATCGCCCTTCGGCTCGATCCAGGCGCTTGGGCGCAGGTCGTAGCGGTCGTCGAGGTCTTCGAAGCGGCCGAAATCACGATTGCGCTGCAACAGGCCGAAACCACGCGGGTTTTCCACGCTGAAGTTGCTGACGGCCAGGTGTTTCGGGTTGTTCAGCGGACGCCAGATCCATTCGCCATTGCCGGCGTGGATGGACAGGCCTTCGGAGTCATGCAGCTCGTGACGGTAGTTGAGAACCTTCGACGGCTGGTTGGTGCCGAACAGGAACATGCTGGTCAACGGAGCAATACCCAGGCGGCCGACGTGGTCACGCAGGTAGACGCGGGATTTGACGTCGACGATGGTATCGCTGCCGGGACGCAGGATCAGCTTGTAGGCACCGGTGGAGCGCGGCGAATCGAGCAGCGCATAGATCACCAGTTGCTTGTCTTCAGGCTTCGGACGCTCGACCCAGAACTCGGTGAAGCGCGGGAACTCTTCGCCCGACGGCAGCGCGGTGTCGATGGCCAGGCCACGGGCCGACAGACCATAGACGTGGCCCTTGCCGACGACGCGGAAGTAGCTCGCGCCCAGCAGGGTCATGACTTCGTCCTGCTTGTCGGCCTTGTTGATCGGGTACAACACCCGGAAACCAGCCCAGCCCAGCTTTTCGGTGGCCTTGGGGTCGAATTTCACGTCAGCGAAATCGAACCGGCTCGGGTCGTACTTGATCTCTTCGACCGTGTTGGCAGTGATTTCGTTGATTTTGACCGGCGTGTCGAAATGCATGCCCTGATGGTAGAAGGACAGCTTGAACGGGGTCTTTTCGTCAGCCCACTGGGCCTTGCCTTCGAGGAAGCGAATCTTCTGGTAGTCCGCGAACTTCATGTCGCGGAACTCATTCGGCAGATTGCTTTTCGGTGCCTCGTACTTCTGCCCGGCAAGGTCTTTGGCCTTGGCCGCCACATCGTCAAGGTTGAACGCCCAGAGCTGGCCGGCGCCGAACATACAGATCAGCGCGGACCCCGCCAACAGGGCGCTACGCAACCGCTTGCCGGGTGTTCTTGGTGCATTACAGGGACTAACAATCACGAGCAACCCTCGCCGAAAACAGATCAATAAACCAACGGCCAGCTATCGTTTGCCGGGTTGGCGAGCATTATTCCGACTCCGAAAGGGCGCAATGATTCCCCAATCGGTAACGGACAAGTCTCAAGTCAGGACAAAACGGACCGACGAACGTCGCTCCACATAGCGCGCGATTATCTAGTAGGCCGCGTTACAACGCATCAGGGGAACAGAAGTATTTATGCTACAAAACGCCTGTTTTGCCTGCAAATCGGCCATTTCGGCACTTATATTTGTAACAGGAATGTTACCGGGCCATCATTGACCAGGTGCACCTGCATGTCTGCCCCAAATTCCCCACTGGCAACGGTGTGATGCAAGGACCGCGCCCGGGTCAAAAGGTAGTCGAACAATTCGATGCCCAGGGCCGGCGGCGCTGCCGTCGAAAAACTCGGGCGCAGACCGCTGTTGGTATCGGCGGCCAGGGTGAACTGGGAAACCAGCAGCAAGCCGCCGCCGACATCCTTGAGCGAACGGTTCATCTTGCCCTGCTCATCACTGAACACCCGGTAGTTGAGCAGCTTGTGCAGCAATTTGTCGGCGTGGGCCCGGGTGTCCCCGGGCTCGACCGCCACCAGTACCAGCAGCCCCTGGTCGACGGCCCCGACTATGTCACCCGCCACTTCCACTCGCGCGCCCCGCACGCGCTGCAGCAGGCCCTTCATGCTTCTTCGAGCGGCAGGTCGAGCAGGCGCCGGGCCATCTGGTCGGCAGCGCGTACCAGCGCATCGGTGATCCCGGGTTCGGACGCCGCATGACCGGCATCGCGGATGACCTTCAGCTCGCTGTTGGGCCAGGCTTGGTGCAATTCCCAGGCATTGTCCAACGGGCAGATCACGTCATAGCGACCGTGCACGATGACCGCCGGCAGGTGGGCAATCTTCGGCATGTCACGAATCAGCTGATCGGGCTGCAGGAAAGCATTGTTGGTGAAGTAGTGGCATTCGATCCGTGCGATCGACAGCGCCCGCTGCGGTTCGGAGAAGCGGTCGACCACCAGCGGATTGGGCCGCAGGGTGGCGGTGCGACCTTCCCAGGTCGACCAGGCCTTGGCCGCGTGCATCTGGGCGATCTGATCGTTGCCGGTCAGGCGCTTGTGGAAGGCCTTGACCAGGTCACCGCGTTCGTCCGCCGGGATCGGCGCGATGTAATCCTGCCAATAGTCAGGGAACATCCGGCTGGCGCCAGCCTGGTAGAACCACTCGATCTCTTGCGGGCGGCACAGGAAGATCCCGCGCAGGATCAGGCCGTGCACACGCTCAGGGTGGGTCTGGGCATAAGCCAGTGACAGCGTCGAGCCCCATGACCCGCCGAACAGCACCCATTTCTCGATGCCCAGGTGCTTGCGAATCCGCTCCAGGTCTTCGACCAGGTGCCAGGTGGTGTTGTTCTCGAGACTGGCGTGTGGGGTCGAACGACCGCAACCACGCTGATCGAACGTAATGATGCGGTACAGGTTCGGGTCGAAGTAGCAACGACTCTGTGCATCACAGCCAGCTCCCGGGCCGCCATGAATGAACACCACCGGCAAACCTTCCGGCGAGCCACTCTCATCGACATACAGCACATGCGGCTCTTCCACGGCCAGATCGTGCCGGGCGTAAGGTTTGATCTGCGGGTACAAAGTCTGCATTGCGCACTCCGTCGGGGTTCGGGTCATCCCTGTGGGGACTTCATTATGTATAGCCGACCGGCATCATAAACCCGAATTGCGGTTTGAGCATTCCCCTTGTGGGCGCGCGCCTCTCGTTCCCACGCTCTGCGTGGGAATGCAGAAGCAGACGCTCTGCGTCGGTTTGCTGCGCGTCAGGAGAGGCATTCCCACGCAGAGCGTGGGAACGAGGGGCAGGGGTGCAGGTTAGCCCGGATAACGCTGCCGCCCCCAGGCCAGCAGCCCTTGGAGCAGTGCCTTGAGCACTTCCTGCGTCGGCGCTGCCAGGTCTTCGCGGTAGAGGAACGGCTCGAACTCCTCCATATAGGTGCTTTGAGCCAGTTCCAGCTGAACGGCGTGGATGTTACGGGCCGGGTCGCCATAATGGCGGGTGATATGACCACCCTTGAATCGACCGTTGAGCACATGGCTGTAGCCACTGAACCCGGCGCAGATACTTTCAAGCTTACTGGCCAGTGACGGATCGCAGCTCGCGCCGTTGAAGGTGCCAAGGTTGAAATCCGGCAATTTGCCTTCGAACAAGTGCGGAACGTGGGAGCGGATCGAGTGCGCATCCCACAGCAACGCATAGCCGAACTCGTCGCGCAGGCGCTTCAGTTCTTCTTCGATGGTGCGGTGATAAGGGGTCCATATCGTTTCCAGATACGTCGCACGCTCGTCAGCCGAGGGTTCCAGCCCTTCCTTGAACAATGGCACGCCATCGAACAGCGTGGCCGGGTAGAGGCCGGTGGTGGCGCCGGCGTACAACGGCTTGTCATCTGACGGGCGATTGAGGTCGACGACGAAGCGCGAGTACTCGGCCGACACGACGCTCGCGCCCATCTCCTTGACAGCGAATTCGTACAGCAACGGGATGTGCCAATCGGTATCCGGCAGGCTTTGTGCCGCGTCGATCAGGCCAGCCTTGACCCCCGGGGTCAGGCGCACCCCGGCATGGGGCATGCTGATCAACAGTGGCACTCGGCCCTTTTCAAAATTCAGAACCTTATCCACGTGTCACCTCCTGATTCGATACTTCAACGCCATGGCGAATGATGCGTTTGTTGAGGTCACCGCCCAGCCAGTAAGCGAGGTCCGCCGGCCGCTCGATGTCCCAGGCGACGAAGTCGGCGAATTTGCCGATTTCCAGCGAACCATGGGTCTGCCCCATGCCCAGCGCGGTGGCGGCATGAATGGTCGCACCGGCAAGGGCTTCTTCCGGAGTCATACGGAAGCACGTGCAGGCCATGTTCAACATCAGCCGTAGCGACAATGCCGGCGAGGTGCCGGGGTTGAGGTCGCTGGCAACGGCGATTTTCACGCCGTGCTTGCGCAAGGCCTCCATGGGCGGCAATTGGGTTTCGCGCAGGAAATAGAACGCCCCCGGCAACAACACCGCGACCGTACCGGACTCGGCCATGGCGACGGCGTCGTCTTCGGTCATGAATTCCAGATGGTCCGCCGACAATGCGTGATAACGCGCTGCCAGGCTCGAACCGTGCAGGGACGAAAGCTGTTCGGCATGCAATTTGACCGGCAAACCGAGGTTTTGTGCGGCGATGAATACCCGCTCCACCTGTGCCGGGGTAAATGCCAGGTATTCGCAGAAAGCGTCTACGGCATCCACCAGCCCTTCCGCCGCCAGGGCCGGAAGCATTTCAGTGCAGATATGATCGATGTAATCGTCAGCGCGATCGGCATATTCCGGTGGCAGGGCGTGGGCAGCCAGGCAAGTGCTGCGCACGCTGACCGGCAACTCGGCGCCGAGACGGCGGATTACCCGCAGGATCTTGCGCTCGCTGGCAAGGTCCAGACCATAACCGGATTTGATCTCGACGCTGGTAACGCCATCGTTCAGCAAGCTCTGCAAACGCTTTTGCGCGCTGGCGAACAACTCGTCCTCGCTCGCTGCGCGCGTTGCACGCACGGTGCTGGCAATACCGCCACCGGCGGCTGCGATCTCGGCATAACTGACGCCCTGCAGGCGCTGCTCGAACTCGCCGCTGCGATTGCCACCGAACACCGTATGGGTGTGGCAATCGATCAGGCCCGGCGTAACCCAGGCGCCCGCGAGATCCTTGACCTCAGGGTACTCGCCGGCCGGCAGCTCACTGCGAGGGCCGATCCACTCAATGTGCGCTCCTGCCGTCACGATGGCGGCATCCTCGATGATCGAGTAGTTACCCTGCGCCATGGTTGCGATGTGGCAGTGTTGCCAGAGAGTTTTCATCCGTGGCCTCCGTTAGTTATCGATGAGAAAAAGAAGGGTCGTGCGTGACCAGCGCCGCCTGCCCTGCCGCCGGCTTGACCCAGAGCAGGTAGGCCAGCACCAGCAGGACAATCCACACCACGCCGACGATCAAGGCAGCCTGGGTGTCCGGGAAGTAGCCCAGCACACCGAAGATGAACGCCATGAAAGCAATCGCCGCCATGGGTGCATAGGGCCAGAACGGCACCGGAAACTTCAGTTGCGCGACTTGCTCGGCGCTCATGGAGCGACGCATGGCCACCTGAGTGACCAGGATCATCAGCCAGACCCAGACAGTCGCAAAGGTCGCGATCGAAGCGATCAGCACAAACACATTTTCCGGTATCAGGTAGTTGAGCAGTACACCGCCGAGCAACGCTGCACTCATGACCATCACGGTCATCCACGGCACGCCATGCCGGGACAACTGGCCGAAGGCCTTGGGCGCCTGACCTTGCTGGGACAGACCGAACAGCATGCGCCCCGCACCGAAGATGTCGCTGTTGATCGCCGAGATCGCCGAGGAGATCACCACGATATTAAGGATGGTCGCTGCCGAGCTGATGCCCAGGTTGTCGAAAATCTGTACGAACGGACTGCCCTGGCTGCCGATTTGCTGCCACGGGAAGATCGCCATCAACACGAACAGGGTCAGTACGTAGAACAGCAGAATACGCAGAGGAACGGCGTTGATCGCCTTTGGCAGCACATGCTGCGGATCCTTTGCCTCCCCGGCGGTAACGCCGATGATCTCGATGCCGCCGAATGCAAACATCACCACCGCGAACGAGGCGATCAGGCCGCCGACACCGTTGGGCATGAAGCCGCCCTGGGTCCAGAGATTGCTGATACCCGTGACCTGCGCCGTTGGCGAGCTGCTGATACCGAACGCCATGATTCCGAGGCCGCCGAGGATCATCGCGATAATGGCGCTGACCTTGAGCAGCGACATCCAGAACTCCATTTCACCGAAGACTTTCACGGTGCACAGATTCAGGCCGCCAATCAGGAAAACAATGCCGAGCACCCAGATCCAGCGCGCGACTTCGGGGAACCAGAATCCCATATAGATGCCGAAGGCCGTCACGTCCGCAAGGCCGACGATGACCATTTCAAATGCGTAGGTCCAACCGAGGATAAAGCCGGCCATCGGGCCCAGGTAGGTACTGGCGTACTGACCGAAGGAGCCTGCGACCGGGTTGTGCACGGCCATTTCACCCAGGGCGCGCATGACCATGTAAACCGCCGCGCCACCAATCAGGTAGGCGAGCAGCACTGCTGGCCCGGCCATTTGAATGGCCGAGGCAGAACCGTAAAACAGCCCGGTGCCGATAGCCGACCCCAGCGCCATGAAGCGAATATGTCGGGCCGATAGCCCGCGTTTCAAGCCTGCTGCTTGCTGTTGCATTGCACGTCTCTGATTATTTTTATTGGCGGAAACCGTTATCGCGGGCAAGCCCGCTCCTACAGGGTAGGAGCGGGCTTGCCCGCGAAAAGGGGCCAAAGGCCCCTCCCCGATTACAAGCTAGGCAGCAACTTCGCCGGCACCAGCTCATTCAGGCAACGGGAAGCCAGCAGCTCGCTCGCGGCGTTGATGTCCGGTGCGAAGAAACGGTCTTTCTCGTAGTACGCCACTTTGCTGCGCAGGGTGTTGCGAGCCAGCTCCAGCTTGGCCGAAGTCTTCAGGCCTTCACGCAGGTCCAGGCCCTGGCAGGCAGCGAGCCATTCCACGGCGAGGATGCCACGGGTGTTTTCGGCCATTTCCCACAGACGCTTGCCGGCAGCTGGCGCCATGGAAACGTGGTCTTCCTGGTTCGCGGAAGTCGGCAGGCTGTCGACCGAATGCGGGTGCGACAGTGCCTTGTTCTCGCTGGCCAGAGCAGCAGCAGTCACCTGGGCAATCATGAAGCCAGAGTTGACCCCACCATTGGCCACCAGGAACGGCGGCAGTTGCGACATGTGCTTGTCCATCATCAGCGAGATGCGACGCTCGCTCAGCGAACCGATTTCAGCGATGGCCAGCGCCATGTTGTCGGCGGCCATGGCCACAGGTTCGGCGTGGAAGTTACCGCCGGAAATCACGTCACCTTCGGCAGCGAACACCAATGGGTTGTCCGATACGGCGTTGGCTTCGATCACCAGCACCTCAGCGGCCTGGCGGAACTGGGTCAGGCAAGCGCCCATGACTTGCGGCTGGCAACGCAGGGAGTACGGATCCTGGACCTTCTCGCAATTCTCGTGGGAGTCGGAGATCTCGCTGCGCTCACCCAGCAGATGGCGATAAGCGGCAGCGGCGTCGATCTGGCCTTTCTGGCCGCGAGCGGCGTGAATCCGTGCATCGAACGGCGAACGCGAGCCCAATACCGCCTCGACGGTCAGGCTGCCGCAGGCCAGTGCGCCGGCGAACAGGTCTTCACCTTCGAACAGACCGCGCAGGGCGAATGCGGTGGAAACCTGAGTACCGTTGAGCAGTGCCAGACCTTCCTTGGCCGCCAGGGTCAAAGGTTCCAGCCCGGCCACAGCCAGTGCTTCGGTGGCCGGCAGCCACTGGCCCTTGTAACGTGCCTTGCCTTCGCCCAGCAGCACCAGCGACATGTGCGCCAGAGGTGCCAGGTCGCCGGATGCACCGACCGAGCCCTTGAGCGGGATGTGTGGATAAACTTCGGCGTTGATCAGGGTGATCAGCGCATCGATGACCTTGCGGCGGATACCGGAGAAACCACGGCTCAGGCTGTTGACCTTGAGCACCATGATCAGGCGGCACAGCGCATCGCTGATTGGCTCGCCGACACCGGCGGCATGGGACAGCACCAGGGAGCGCTGGAGGTTTTCCAGGTCTGCGCTGGCAATACGGGTCGAGGCCAGCAGGCCGAAACCGGTGTTGATGCCGTAAGCGGTACGGTTCTCGGCGAGGATTTGCTCCACGCAGGCGACGCTGGCTTCAATTTGCGCCGAGGCGCTGTCATCGAGGCTGACTTTTACCGGTTGCTGGTAGACATCACGCAGTTGGGCAAGGCTCAGTTGGCCAGGGATAAGGTTTAGTGCAGTCACATTCATGCTCCTTTTGAGAGTTTTGTAATAACTACCAATCGCTCCGGAGTTCTCCGTTATCCGCCGCTTTCTCCGGTTGGATGACTTGCGGCTTGGCACGCTGGTGTAGGTTGAACACAAGTTTCAGTACAGATTCGGTAAAACGCTTTCCAACAAATGCGGGTCTTTCACACTTTTTCCTTAAAGAGCAGCAACGCGGCGCTGCACGAAACGATCGACGTATTCGTCGGCAGGCTGGTAAAGAATTTCCTTCGGCGTACCGACCTGAATCAGGCGGCCGTCCTTGAGAATCGCAATACGATTGCCGATGCGCACCGCTTCATCGAGGTCATGAGTAATGAACACGATGGTCTTGTGCAGCGCCTTTTGCAGCTCGAGTAACTGGTCTTGCATCTCGGCACGGATCAGCGGGTCAAGCGCACTGAAGGCTTCATCCATCAGGATGATGTCGGTGTCGGCGGCCAGGGCCCGGGCCAGACCGACGCGCTGACGCATGCCACCAGACAGTTGGTGCGGGTAGGAATTTTCGTAGCCTTTCAAACCCACGGTATTGATCCAGTGCAGAGCGCGTTCGGCACACTTTTCCTTGCTCTCGCCACGGATTTTCAGGCCGTAGGCAACGTTATCCCGCACAGTGCGGTGCGGCAGCAGACCGAAACTCTGGAACACCATGCTGATCTTGTGGCGGCGGAATTCGCGCAGGGCATCCCTGTCATAGCGCAGAATGTCCTCACCATCGACCAGAATCTCGCCGCTGGTCGGCTCGATCAATCGGTTGAAGTGACGCACCAGAGTCGACTTGCCCGAGCCGGACAAGCCCATGATCACAAATATCTCGCCACTGCCAATGGACAGAGAAAGATCATTGACGCCGATCACGCAGCCGGTTTCGGCCAGCACCTCATCCTTGGTTTTTTTCTGGCGAATCAGGTTCAGCGCATCTTCTGCACGGGCGCCAAATATCTTGAAGACGTTTTTGACTTCGATTTTGCTCATCTGCGCCGCGCTCATTTGCTCACCTCATGCCGCGGCCGACCATAGGATTGGGTAATCCGGTCGACCTGAATTCAGCGTGCTCCTTGAGAAGCAACTTGGCCAGTCTCAGACAGCTTTTGCTCGATCTTCGCGCCCTGCTCGACCGGCAGAATCAGATGATCGGGTACAGCCCCATGCCACTTCCTGGCTGCCAGGTAATACATCACGGCAGGCACCACCAGACCGATGATCCAGGAAATATCGGTATCACCGAGGCTCGCGACCAAAGGCCCGGTGTAGAAGTGGGTGGAAATGAACGGCATTTGAATCAACACGCCAAACACATAGATGCTGATCCCCATGATGTTCCAACGTCCGTAGCGACCGTCTGGATTGGACAGTGCCGGAATGTCGTAACGCTCTTTGGTGATGCAGTAGAAATCGACCAGGTTGATTGCGCTCCAGGGCGTGAAGAACGCCAGCAGGAACAGGATGAACGCGGAGAATTCCTTGAGGAACGAGTCCTTGCCAAGCAATGCCAGGGCCGCCGCAATCGACACCATCAGGAAGATGTAAAGCAGACGCACGGCACTGGAGATGTGTCGGCTGCCGCGAAAGCCACTGATGATTGTCGCAATGGACATGAAGCTGCCATAGGCATTGAGCGTGGTCACGGTGACCTTGCCGAAAGCCACGGCAAAGTACAGCAACGCCGCGACAATTCCGGTTCCGCCCAGACTGACGATGAACGAAACTTCGTGGTGGGCAAACTGCGATCCGGCCAACGCCGCGGCAAAGACGCCGAAGACCATCGAGGCTTGCGCACCGACCACCGACCCCAACCCTACCGCCCAGAAGGTTTTCGCCGCCGAAGTGCTGCGCGGCAAATACCGCGAATAGTCCGCCACATACGGGCCGAACGCGATTTGCCAGGAAGCCGACAACGACACGGCCAGCAGGAAGCTCGCCAGTGAGAAATGCTTGTTGCCCAGCAGCGCGCCGATATCGTTACCGGCCAGCAACTTGTAGAACAGATAGATAAAGGCCACCACACCCAGCACACTCGCCACCCGGCCGATGCCGTGAATGACGCGATAGCCGAAGATGGTGAAGACCATGATCGAGCCGGCGAACAGCACGATGCCGACCCAGTCTTCGACGTGCAGCAGCTGCGCTACCGCCTGCCCCGCCAGCAAGGATCCACTGGCCGAAAAGCCGATATACATCAGGCACACCAGCACCAGCGGAATCACCGCCCCATACACGCCGAACTGCACCCGACTGGAAATCATCTGTGGCAGGCCCAGTTGCGGACCTTGCGCCGCGTGCAGTGCCATCACGCCACCGCCGAGCAGTTGCCCGATCAACAGACCAATCAATGACCAGAACACATCCCCACCCAGCACCACTGCCAGCGCACCGGTCACAATCGCAGTGATTTGCAGGTTGGCACCCAGCCACAGGGTGAACTGGCTAAGCAGACGACCGTGTCTTTCCGCTTCCGGGATGTAGTCAATCGAACGTTTCTCGATCAACGGCTTACTGCTTGCACGATCGTTAACAGCCATGGTCCAACCTCTGAGGATTGTTCTTGTAATTCAACCAGTCCTATAGGGATTGCGGTGGGCCGCCCATCATGGACGGCCCCCTTTGTTTCAGCCCGTAATCATCGGCAGATTCAGTCCCTGCTCCTTGGCACAGTCGATCGCGATCTGGTAACCGGCATCGGCGTGACGCATGACACCGGTCGCCGGGTCGTTGTGCAGCACGCGGGCAATGCGCTCGGCCGCTTCATCGGTACCGTCACAGACGATGACCATGCCCGAGTGCTGGGAGAAGCCCATGCCGACGCCGCCGCCGTGGTGCAGGGAAACCCAGGTCGCGCCGCTCGCGGTGTTGAGCAGGGCGTTGAGCAGTGGCCAGTCGGACACGGCGTCGGAGCCATCCTGCATCGATTCGGTTTCGCGGTTCGGGCTGGATACGGAGCCTGAGTCGAGGTGGTCGCGGCCGATCACGATCGGAGCCGACAGCTCGCCGCTGCGGACCATTTCGTTGAAGGCCAGGCCCAGCTTGGCGCGCAGGCCCAGGCCAACCCAGCAGATACGCGCCGGCAGGCCCTGGAAGCTGATGCGCTCACGGGCCATGTCCAGCCAGTTGTGCAGGTGGGCGTCGTCCGGGATCAGTTCCTTGACCTTGGCGTCGGTCTTGTAGATGTCTTCGGCGTTGCCCGACAGTGCGGCCCAGCGGAACGGACCGATACCGCGGCAGAACAGCGGACGGATGTAGGCCGGTACGAAGCCCGGGAAGTCAAATGCGTTTTCCACGCCTTCTTCCTTGGCCATCTGACGGATGTTGTTGCCGTAGTCGAAGGTCGGGATGCCTTGCTTCTGGAAGTCGAGCATGGCCTTGACGTGAACAGCCATCGATTGCTTGGCGGCTTTCACCACGGCAGCCGGTTCGGTCACGGCGCGGTCACGGTACTGTTCCCAGGTCCAGCCAGCCGGCAGGTAGCCGTTGAGTGGGTCGTGGGCGCTGGTCTGGTCGGTAACCATGTCCGGGCGAACGCCACGACGCACCAGTTCCGGCAGGATTTCGGCGGCGTTACCCAACAGGGCAATGGAGATCGCCTTGCCTTCGGCGGTGTATTTGGCGATGCGGGCCAGCGCGTCGTCGAGGTCTTTGGCTTGCTCGTCGACATAACGGCTGCTCAGACGGAAGTCGATACGGCTCTGCTGGCATTCGATGTTCAGCGAGCAGGCGCCGGCCAGGGTGGCAGCCAGTGGCTGGGCGCCGCCCATGCCACCGAGGCCTGCGGTCAGGACCCACTTGCCCTTGAGGTTGCTGTTGTAGTGCTGGCGACCGGCTTCGACGAAGGTTTCGTAGGTGCCCTGGACGATGCCCTGGCTGCCGATGTAGATCCAGCTGCCGGCGGTCATCTGACCGTACATGGCCAGGCCCTTGGCATCCAGTTCGTTGAAGTGTTCCCAGGTCGCCCAGTGCGGAACCAGGTTGGAGTTGGCGATCAGTACGCGCGGGGCGTTGCTGTGGGTCTTGAACACGCCGACCGGCTTGCCCGACTGCACCAGCAGGGTTTCGTCGTCATTGAGGTTGGTCAGGCTCTCGACGATCTTGTCGTAGCACGCCCAGTTACGCGCCGCGCGGCCAATGCCACCGTAAACCACCAGCTCTTTCGGGTTCTCGGCCACTTCCGGGTCGAGGTTGTTCATCAGCATGCGCAGCGGCGCTTCGGTCAGCCAGCTTTTGGCGGTCAGCTTGTTACCGCGAGCGGCACGGATTTCAACATCACGGAATTTGTTTTGAGCATTGTCGGTCACGGAAAAGACTCCTCTAGCGATCAGTTCAAACCAGCCCGGGTCATGGGCAAGTGAGCCTGCGACGAGACAGGCGGAATTCGGTAAACAAGGAGAGTGAGCGGAGGATTTCCTGTTCACTCATACGCACACATCTTTACTTGTACATACAAGCATATGCAATCAAGCGGCCAACTTGTAATGCGAGGCCGATGAAAAACTGGAAATTGGCGGAAAAGCCTTATGGGACAAGGCGTTGGAGAGGATGGAAAACTTGTAGGAAATCGGATTGGTATGCCAGAGAATTGTTACCGGGTGGCGACTTTGTGTCACCTTGGGGTGTTCGGTAACAAATTGCGCGAGGATGGTGCGGTGTTGAGTAGCAGACGATGCCATCGAGGCCATCTCGTTCCCACGCTCCGCATGGGAATGCAGTCGGCTGACGCTCCAGCGTCATGACGCGGAGCGTCAGAGGAGGCATTCCCACGCGGAGCGTGGGAACGAGAGGTGAAAGTGATCAGTCAGGCAGCGATCAGCTCGATCAGGCAGCATTTACCTGTCAGGACGATTTCCAGCACATCGTTGTTACCGCTCAGTTGCAGGCAATCGTACTCGCCCAGCACTTCTGCTTCGTGCTTGCCCAGTTCGACCTGAAGCTGTTCGGCAGCACTGAATACCAGCACAGTGCTGGCCGAGCTGAACAAGCGCACCGGTTCGCGCACATCAAACCACTGCAGGCGCGCACGGTAACGCTCAGGCATATAGATCAGATTGAAATCACGTATCGCGCCACCCAGCAGGCTGCACGACACCGCGCTTTCGCCACGGAAGGCAAAGGCGTCGAAAGGCAACAATTTACGCGTGTGATGACCATCAACCCGCAAGATCATGCCATCGCCTTGCAAGACGGTGATGATGCGCTCGTAACCGGCGAAGCTGGAGAAACCACCGGATTCGGCGATATCGGCAATCGACAGCCGCCAGCCAAAGCCATCCAGGCCAGTGCCTGTGTCGCGGGTGATTTCTTCGGTGCTGCCACCGCCATTTTTCCAGGGCATGCGCGGGTAATCGGCCGCGCGCAGAACTTTCAACAGGCTCATTTACTGAATCGTCCTTCCAAACGATGACGGGAACCGGGGTGGATCAAGCGCGCAGCGGTCACCGGCGTGCGGCCGGACCAGGTGCGCCGCCGTATCAGCAGGCAGGGCTCGCCCGGCTCGATCTGCAGCAGGCGGCACTCTTCGGGCTCGGCCAGAATCGCTTCGACCACGTGCTCGCCTTCGGTCAGTGGCGCCACCTGGGACAGGTACGCGTACGGCGTCTGCAGGGTAAAGTCCTGCTTGAGGTATTCCGGGGCGACCACCGCATTGACGAAGCGATCTTCGATCTGCACCGGAATATCGTTTTCGTAATGCACGATCAGCGAGTGGAACACCCGTTGACCTTCGCGCATGTCCAGGGCCAGGGCGCGCTCGGAACCGGCAGCCTCTTCACCCAGGGTAATGACCTTGCAGGTGTGGCGATGGCCGCGCGAGGCAATTTCATCGGCAATGTTGTGCACTTCGAACAGGGCGGACTGGGTCTTGGGTTCGGCAACGAAAGTGCCGACGCCTTGCATGCGCACCAGCAGGCCTTCTGCCGTCAACTCGCGCAAGGCGCGGTTGATGGTCATGCGGCTGAAGCCCAGCTGATTGACCAGCTCGCTTTCCGACGGCACACGATAGTGCGGCGGCCAGCTACCATTCTGGATCTGCAGGGTGATCATCTGCTTGACGCGGGCATACAAGGGCGCCGGACTATCACCCATCTGGGCAACCAGCGCAGCAACGGCAGGCGGAGTCGGCACGGGAATTCCTTGATCAAAAATTAAGATGACTAGCTTGCCGGAGTTTACCCAGCAGGCAAACGTCTGTATATGTATATACAAATAAACACACGTTGAGGTGCCGATCGATGCCCGCCTTCTTTGCCGAACGCGCTTTGTTGCCTAGTGGATGGGCTAATAATGTCAGACTCGAGGTCGGCCCCGATGGCCGTTTGACTCAAGTCCAGGCCAACGCCGGCGCCGAGGGCGCCGAGCATATCCGCGGCCCTTTGCTGCCGGGCATGCCCAATCTTCACTCACATGCCTTCCAGCGTGCGATGGCTGGCCTTGCCGAAGTCGCCGGCAACCCGAACGACAGTTTCTGGACCTGGCGCGACCTGATGTACCGCCTGGTCGGCAAGATCAGCCCGGATCAGCTCGGCGTCATCGCCCGCCAGTTGTACATCGAAATGCTCAAGGCCGGATATACCTCGGTCGCCGAATTCCATTACGTTCATCACGACACCGCCGGCAAGGCCTATGCGGACCCAGCCGAGCTGTCCCTGCGCATCAGCCAGGCTGCCACCGCCGCCGGTATCGGCCTGACCCTCTGCCCCGTGCTGTACAGCCATTCCGGTTTCGGCGGCCAGGCGCCCAACGATGGGCAGCGCCGCTTCATCAACAGCACCGAGCAATACCTGGACCTGCAGGCCCGCCTGGCCCCGCAGATCGCACAACAGCCCGCCCAGCAGCTTGGCCTGTGCTTCCACTCGCTGCGCGCGGTAACGCCCGAGCAGATCGAACAGGTGCTGGCCGCCAGCGACAAGACCTGCCCGGTGCATATCCATATCGCCGAGCAACAGAAGGAAGTCGACGACTGCCTGGCCTGGAGCGGTCGTCGCCCGCTGCAGTGGCTGTATGAAAACACCGAGGTGGATCAGCGCTGGTGCCTGGTGCATGCAACTCACGCCAACAGTGAGGAAGTCAGCCTGATGGCCAACAGTGGTGCGGTCGCCGGCCTGTGCCTGACGACAGAAGCCAACCTTGGCGATGGCATCTTCCCGGCCGTTGAATTCCTGGCTCAGGGCGGTCGCCTGGGCATCGGCTCCGACAGCCATGTTTCCCTGAGCGTGGTGGAAGAGCTGCGCTGGCTGGAATACGGTCAACGCCTGCGCGACCAGCGCCGCAATCGCCTCTATCGCCAGGACCAGCCCATGGTCGGGCGCACGCTCTTCGATGCGTCGCTGGTCGGTGGCGCACAGGCGCTTGGACAACCGATCGGCAGCCTGGCCATTGGCGAGCGCGCCGACTGGCTGGTGCTCGACGGCAACGATCCGTACCTGGCCACGGCCAGCGGCGATGCCATCCTCAATCGGTGGCTGTTCGCAGGCTCCGACAGGCAAGTGCGCGATGTACTGGTCAACGGCCGCTGGGTGGTGCGCGACGGACATCACGCCGGCGAAGAAGAAAGCGCCCGCGCCTTCACCCAGGTGTTGCGCGAGCTGCTGGACTGACTCGGTCTACTTGGTAGTGGCGATGTTGGAGTCTGACACTCGCCAGATCAGCCGCTTGGTGTCGTACCCCTGCTGGCGCGCCTTGGCCAGCAGTTCCTCACGCACCAGCGGCGTCACCTGGGGCTTGCGCGAGAGCAACCACAGGTAGGTGCGGTTCGGGTTGCCGACCAACGCGGTCTGGTAGTCATCACCGATGTACAGCACCCAGTAGTCGCCCTTGACCACGCCCGGGGCCAGCTTCGAGAACCAGCTGTCGAACACTACCCAGAGCTTGTCGGCCTTGCCTGGTACCTGTGGTGTTGCAGTACCGGTCGCTTCTTCCAGCTTGCCCTCCATTGTCACGCAGCGGTTCAGGACGCCGACCGTGCCATCGTCTTTGAGCGTGTAATGGGCTTCGGACTGGGCACAGTCGCGCTGGAAGTACATGGGCATGCGCGCCAGCTCATACCATGTGCCCTGATAACGCTTCAGGTCGACCTTCGAAGCCGTCTTCGGCGGCACGGGACCGGTGCCCGAATTCGCGCACCCGGTCAGCAGCAAGGCTGCGAACACGCCACCGAGCAACAGGGACAGTGATCTGCCTACACTCATTTCAAGCCCCCGCCGGAATAGATCAGGACCTCGTCACCGGCGTACTGGACACTAATGAATTGCTCTTCGTCACCCCAGGTGCAGCTGGAAAAACCCAGGGCGCCCTTGCATTCCGTCGGGGTGCCCAGCAGCTTTTCGACTTCAGGCTTGGTCATGCCCGCCTTGAGCTTGGAATAGTTTTCCTGATTGATGTTGTTGCAGGCAGCCAGCAAAACGCACAGCGATACCAGGGCAAGGGAACGCAAAGACATGAAGGTCACTCCAGGACATGAGGGGGTAGGCACGGCCGTCTACCAGAAGCTTAGAAGGGAAAAACCCGCTGTGGTTCCACCCTTCAAATCCTTTTCGTCACTGCAAGGCCCATAAAACGGCGCCTTTGGTCGGGTAACCCGTTGAGCCATTAATCTTTGACGTCAAACGGACGACATAGGTTGGCTACGTGCGCCCACAAGGCCGCAAGCGCTCCACTTCCTGTTGACCCGCCTCGTGCAGACAGAACCCGCAATGATCAAAAGTCTGAAATTCAGCCACAAGATTCTGCTCGCCGCCGCCCTTGTGGTGGCTGTCGCCTTTACCTGCTTCATCCTGTTCAACGACTACCGTCAACGCCAGACACTGCACAGCAATACCGAGTCTTCAATGCAGGAGCTCGGCAGCCTGACCACCAGCAACATCCAGACCTGGCTGGACAGCCGCATCCAGCTGCTGCAGTCGCTCGCCCAGCAAATCGCCATCGATGGCAACGCCCCGGCGAGCCTTTCCCGCAGTGTTGGCCTGCCCGCCTACACCAGCAACTTCCAGCTCAGCTATTTCGGCAGCCAGGATGGCGTGATGTTCTCCGTACCAGCCGGCAACCGACCGTCCGATTACGACCCACGGGCACGCGGCTGGTTCAAAGCGGCCAACGGCGCGCAACAGACGATCGTTACCGAACCCTACATCGCCACCTCATCCGGCAAGCTGGTCATCACCATTGCCACGCCCGTACGCCACGATAATCAATTCATCGGCGTCGCCGGGGCGGATATCGACCTGTCCAGCGTCAGTGCGATCATCAATTCGCTCAGCTTCGGTGGCCATGGCCACGCCTTCATCGTCAGCGCCGATGGCAAGATCCTGGTTCACCCGGACAACAAGCTGGTGCTGAAAAGTCTGACCGAGGCCTTCCCGACCAGCACTCCGCAAATCAGTGCCGGCATGAAGGAAGTCGAAGTCGACGGCCGCAAGCAGTTCATCTCCTTCACTCACGTCAACGGCATACCTTCGGCAGACTGGTATGTCGCCCTGGTGCTGGACCAGGACGCAGCCTTCGCGATGCTCAGCGAACTGCGCACCTCGGCCATCGTCGCCACAGTGATTGCCGTATTGATCATCATCGCTCTGCTTGGCGTGCTGATCCGCGTTCTGATGGAGCCCCTGCACATCATGGGCCGCGCCATGCATGACATCGCCGAAGGCGAAGGTGATCCGACCAAACGCCTGAGCATCCATGCTCACGATGAATTCGGCACCCTGGGCCACTCGTTCAACCGCTTCGTCGAGCGCATACACGAGTCCATCCGCGAAGTGTCTTCGGCGACCGGCCAGGTCAATGAGGTAGCCTTGCGCGTGATCAGCGCCTCGAACTCCTCGATGCACAACTCGGACCAGCAGGCCAGCCGCACCAGCAGCGTCGCTGCAGCAATCAACGAGCTGGGTGCTGCCGCCCAGGAGATCGCCCAGAACGCCGCCCTCGCCTCCCAGCACTCCAGCGCCGCGCGCGGCCTCGCCGAGGATGGACAGCAGGTGGTCAACCAGACGATCGAGGTAATGAATCAGCTGTCCGAGAAGATCAGCGATTCTTGCGGCAACATCGAAACGCTGAACACCAATACGGTCAACATCGGGCAGATTCTCGAGGTGATCAGCGGCATTTCCCAGCAGACCAATCTACTGGCGCTCAACGCAGCCATCGAAGCCGCACGAGCCGGTGAGGCCGGGCGCGGTTTTGCCGTGGTAGCCGATGAAGTGCGTAACCTGGCCCACCGCACCCAGGAGTCGGCGCAACAGGTGCAAAAGATCATCGAGGAACTTCAGGCTGGCGCACGTCAGGCGGTCGGCACCATGACCGAAAGCCAGAGCCAGAGTCAGCACAGTGTCGGCATCGCCAACCAGGCCGGAGAGCGCCTGGGGAGCGTGACCCAGCGAATCGGCGAAATCGACGGCATGAACCAGTCGGTTGCCACCGCGACCGAGGAGCAGACGGCCGTGGTTGAGTCGATCAATGTGGATATCACCGAGATCAACACGCTGAATCAGGAAGGTGTGGAGAATCTGCAGGCGACCTTGCGGGCGTGCAATGACCTGGAGAATCAGGTGAATCGGTTGCAGCACCTGGTGGGTAGTTTCAGGATCTGATTTTTGAAGGCCCTTTGGGCCTTATCGCGGGCAAGCCCGCTCCCACAGAGATCGACGGTATTCATAAATGGCCTGCCGGAACTCATCCCTGTGGGAGCTGGCTTGCCAGCGATCGGCCCGGAGGGCCGCAAAGATTCAGAACCGAGACCCAGGCTGACGTAAAAAAGCCACTTCCTCATCCGTAGACTCACGCCCCAGCACTGCATTGCGATGAGGAAACCGCCCAAACCGCTCGATGATCTTCTGATGCTTCTCGGCATAATCGAGATAATCGGCAAACAGCGCGTGCTCAAGCCCGAACTCATCGGGTAGCAGCTTCTGGTGGAGAGTTACCGAGAGGTTCTGCAGAGCCAGATCTTCGGCATGCTCGAGCACCAACAGGATAAAGGCCTGCTGCAAGGGCAAAAGCTGCTGCTCGCGCCCCTCGCCCAGTCCGAGGGTCACCAACGCCTGGGCACGACGATCACCGGCATAGGCCCTGGGCGTATCCCGGTAGATCATTCGGGGCAGTTGATCGAGCAATAGAATCAAGGCCAGCCAGCCATGCGGGTCTTGCACCCATTCGGCCAATCCGCCAGCCAAAGCCTGATCGACCAGATCGCCAAAGCGCTCACGCGCCTCGGCATCCTGGCTATCACGCTTGCCGAACCACAACCTGCCCTGTTGCGCGGCCACTTCCTCTGGGCGTTCGGCTGAACCAAACCACCAGTGCAGAAGCGGCTGCCAGGGCGCGGGCATGGTTTACTCCTTGTGGTAACCGGTCACGCGCTCGACTTCCTGTTTGGAACCGAGGAATACCGCCACGCGCTGGTGCAGGCCTTCAGGGTTGATATCGAGAATGCGCTGGTGGCCGTCGGTGGAAGCACCACCGGCCTGCTCGACCAGGAACGACATCGGGTTGGCTTCGTACATCAGGCGCAGTTTGCCAGGCTTGGATGGCTCGCGGGCATCGCGCGGGTACATGAACAGACCGCCACGGGTCAGAATGCGATGCACGTCGGCCACCATCGAGGCGATCCAGCGCATGTTGTAGTTCTTTTTCAGCGGGCCGGTCTCGCCTGCCAGCAGCTCGCCAACATAGCGCTGCACCGGAGCTTCCCAGTGACGCTGGTTGGACATGTTGATGGCGAACTCGGCGGTGGTTTCCGGGATGGTGATGTTCTCGTGGGTCAGCACGAAGCTGCCCATTTCACGGTCCAGGGTGAAACCTTTGACGCCGTCGCCCAGGGTCAGGATCAGCATGGTCTGCGGGCCGTAGATGGCGTAGCCGGCAGCGACCTGCTGGGTGCCCGGTTGCAGGAATGCTTTCTCGTTCAGGGTTTCGTTCTGGCTCAGGTGCTCGTTGGGGCAACGCAGAACCGAGAAGATGGTGCCGACCGAGACGTTGACGTCGATGTTCGACGAACCGTCCAGCGGGTCGAATACCAGTAGATAGGCGCCTTTGGGGTATTTACCCGGGATCTGGTAGGCATTGTCCATTTCTTCGGACGCCATGCCGGCCAGGTGGCCGCCCCATTCGTTGGCTTCGAGCAGGATCTCGTTGGAGATCACGTCGAGCTTCTTCTGCACTTCACCTTGTACGTTTTCGGTGCCCATGCTGCCCAGCACACCACCCAACGCACCTTTGGATACGGCGTGGCTGATCTCCTTGCATGCACGCGCCACCACTTCGATCAGGAAGCGCAGATCGGCAGGAGTATTGTTGCTACGGGTCTGCTCAATCAAATAGCGACTCAGGGTAACGCGGGACATGGACGGCTCCGGACAATGGGGTCAAAAAACCCACGCAGTTTACAGGGAGAGTGAAAACCTAGCGAGTAATAGGGCGCAGATACCGAAATCAGACCCTATTCCGGGGGCGAGAGTTCACCCGCCCCTTTGAGCGTAGCGCGAATAAGACACAAATCCGTCGTTTCGCTTCAGAACTGCGTCCGTGCGACTGCCAACGATGCCAGAAGCTGCGGACTGGCCTCGGGAAGCAACGCCAGCAAAGGCAGGCTCCCGGGGCCGACCGTCGGGTTGCCGACGGCCAACAGAAACGGCGCTGCTCCATGGGCCAGGAAAATCAGCGCATGGCCCCCCGATCCTTGCTCGCCTTCGCTCTCAAGCATGGCATAGGGTTGGATCTCGCCTTCCGCATTGAACACGCGCAAATCAACCAGATTCGGCTGGACGGCGCTCAGTTGCAGCGCCGCCGGCAATTCGATGCGATACCACGGCCCCTCACCGCTCAGGCTCAACGGGACCTGCCGGGCGAAATCACCCGGATGATCCTGAGCTACTACTGTCAGCACCGTGCTAAACCCCAGCAACACCCCCCAGACAAACAATGGCTTCAGTATCAAGGCATGGCTCCTCGTGACGTTGGTCTGCGATCCCACTGCAGCTCAGTCTAGTCACTCCAGAGCTTTCCATATGTCGGTAGCGTATTCACGGATCGTCCGGTCAGAGGAGAACCACCCCATTCGCGCACTGTTGAGCACTGCCACCCGCCACCATTGCTTGGGATCGTGCCAAAGCTCTTCGACCCGACGCTGGGCATCCCAGTAGGCATCGAAATCGTCACACACCAGGAAGCGGTCGTAAGCCACCAGTGAGTCGACCAACCCCATGTAGCGGGCCGGGTCGTCAGGCGAGAACACCCCGCTGCGTATCGCCTGCAGCACATCGTTGAGGCGATGGGAGGCCGCGATCGCCCCATGGGCTGCAAATTCGCCGCTGCGCTTGCGCGCCTCGACCTGCTGAGCGGTCAGCCCGAAGATGAACATGTTCTCGGCGCCGACGCGGTCGCACATTTCCACGTTGGCGCCATCGAGCGTACCGATGGTCAGCGCACCGTTGAGGCCGAACTTCATGTTACTGGTGCCGGAGGCTTCATAGCCGGCGGTGGAGATCTGCTCGGACAGGTCGGCTGCCGGAATGATGCTTTCGGCCAGGCTGACGTTGTAATTGGGCAGGAACACCACCTTGAGCAGGCCACGCACGGTCGGATCATTATTCACGGTACGGGCGATGTCATTGGCCAGCTTGATGATCAGCTTTGCCTGTGAATAGCTGGCTGCTGCCTTGCCGGCGAAGATTTTCACCCGGGGCACCCAGTCAGTGCCGGGTTCGGCGCGAATGGCCTGGTACAGCGCTACGGTATGCAAGAGATTGAGCAGCTGACGTTTGTACTCATGGATGCGTTTGACTTGAACGTCGAACATCGCCTCCGGGTTGACCACGATACCCAGGCGCTCGTGAATCAGGTGAGCCAGTGCCTTCTTGCTGTGCAAACGCTGCTCGGCGAAGCGTTTGCGAAAGGCAGCTTTTTCGGCAAGGGGCTCCAGACCGATCAGGCGCCCTTCCGGGTCGTCCAGCACCTCCGCGCCCAACTCCTCGACGAGCATGGCAGTCAACTGCGGGTTGGCCTGGTAGAGCCAGCGGCGAAAAGTGATGCCGTTGGTCTTGTTATTGATACGCTCGGGGTAAAGCTTGTGCAGTTCGGCAAACACTGTGCTGCGCATCAACTTGGTGTGCAGGCCGGACACGCCGTTGACGCTGTGCGAGCCGAGGAAGGCCAGGTTCCCCATGCGTACCCGGCGACCGTTGTCTTCCTCGATCAACGAAACGGCGCGCAGCACGTCGAAGTCGTGGATGCCCTTGGCCCGCAAGGCGTCGATATGAAAGGCATTGATCAGATAGATGATCTGCATGTGCCGCGGCAGCATCCGCTCCATCAAGCCCACCGGCCAGGTTTCCAGCGCCTCGGGAAGCAGGGTGTGGTTGGTGTAGGCCAGGGTATTGACGGTGATTTGCCAAGCCGTGTCCCACGCCACCTCATGCTCGTCGACCAACAGGCGCATCAACTCGGCCACGGCGATCGACGGGTGGGTGTCATTGAGCTGAATGGCCGCCTGATCGGCCAGGTTGAGCACGGTGTCGTGCATGTTCAGGTGACGACGCAACATATCCTGCAGCGACGCCGAGACAAAGAAATACTCCTGGCGCAGGCGCAACTCCTGCCCCGCCTCGGTACTGTCAGCCGGGTACAGCACCCGCGAAATACTTTCGGCCCGGGCAACTTCGGCCACGGCCCCCAAGTGATCGCCGGCATTGAAGCGCTCAAGGTGCAGCTCCTCCAGCGCCCGCGCACGCCACAAGCGCAGCGTATTCACACTGGCACCACGCCAACCCACCACCGGGGTGTCATAGGCCACCGCCCGCACGGTTTCGCCAGGCCACCAGACCTGCTTGGGCTGCCCGTCTCCGTTGTGCACCGTCTCGACGCTGCCGCCGAAACTGATCGGGCAGATCACCTCGGGCCGCTCGAATTCCCAGGGGTTGCCGAAATCCAGCCAGTTCTCGGTCTGCTCCTGTTGCCAGCCGTCGACGACCGCCTGCCGGAACAAGCCGTGCTCATAACGAATGCCATAGCCGTGAGCGGCGATGCCCAGGGTCGACATGCTTTCCATGAAGCAGGCCGCCAACCGACCCAAGCCGCCATTGCCCAGGGCCGCATCGGGTTCGAGCAGGCGAATCCGCTCCAGGTCCACGCCCAGATCGGTCAGCGCCTCGCGTGCTACATCGAGCAGGCCCAGGTTGCTCAAGCTGTCGTAGAGCAAGCGACCGATCAAAAATTCCAGGGACAGGTAATACACCCGTTTCTGATTCTTGCGGTAAATCTGCCGGGTGTGATCCATCCAGTGGTCGACCATATGATCACGCGCCGCCAGGGCGATAGCTTCGAACCAGTCGTGGTCGAAGGCGTGATCAGGGTCCTTGCCTACCGCATAGGTAAGTTTGGCCAGTACAGCGGCACGGAAGGCTGCCACCTCAGCGTCACGGACAAGCGGTTCCTGAGACATGGAAAGTCCTCGGGGAAGTTGACGGTTTAGGGATGGAGTTGTCTGAGCCTAGTCGCTTCGACACACGGTGATAACCCAGGTTCGTGACTATCTGTGCATTAAAGTGAAATCTTTGCGAACAAAACCGGTAAATGGTTGTTCAAAAATTCACCAGCTCCGGTATCATCGCGCGCCCGATTACCCCTGAATACCTGAATCTGATGAAGCCTACACTGATTGCCGCCGCCGAAATCGACCGCCTGGAAACGTGGCAGAAATATTCCAGCTACATGTGCGGAGGCTGCATGTCTTCCTGCTGCACGATGCCGGTGGAGGTGAAAATCAAGGACCTGATCCGTATCGGTGTAGTCGATGAGTTCGAAAAAGACGAGCCACCCAAGAATGTGGCAAAACGCCTGCAAAAAGAAGGGATTGTTGAACGCTTCAATCAAAAGTCGGGAATTTTTACCCTGACGCGCATGAGCAACAACGATTGCATGTACCTGGATCGCAAGAGCCGCTTGTGCACGATCTACGACAAGCGACCGGATACCTGCCGCAATCACCCGAAGGTCGGGCCGCGGCCGGGGTATTGTGCTTATAAGCCCAAGCCTAATAGTTACTGATTCCTCGTTCCCACGCTCTGCGTGGGAATGCATCCAGCAATGCGCCGCAAAGCGCTCGTGCAGGTCGACGCGGAGCGTCTGACGCGGCATTCCCACGCGGAGCGTGGGAACGAGACAGAACACCACAAGCCCACAAACAAAAACGCCCCCGGCCTTTCGACCGGGGGCGTTTTCATTCAGCCTGAGCTAACAATCAGTTCTTGGCTTTCTTGGCAGCGCGGGTACGCTCGCCTTCGTCAAGAATCTTTTTACGCAGGCGGATCGACTTCGGAGTCACTTCGCACAATTCATCGTCCTGGATGAATTCCAGAGCCTGTTCCAGGGTGAAGCGAACCGGCGGAACCAGAGCGATGGTTTCGTCTTTGCCCGAAGCACGCATGTTGTCGAGCTTCTTGCCTTTGGTTGGGTTGACGCCCATGTCGTTGTCACGGCTGTTCAGACCAACGATCTGACCGTTGTAGATCTCTTGACCGTGTTCAACGAACAGCTTGCCACGCGCCTGCAGGGTTTCCAGGGAGTAGGTCAGCGCCTTGCCGGTTTCTACCGATACCAGAACACCGTTCTGACGGCCGGACATGTCGCCGGACTTCATGGTGTCGTAGCGATCGAAGATCGAGGTCAGGATGCCAGCACCGTTGGTCAGGGTCAGGAACTGGTTACGGAAACCGATAAGACCGCGAGCAGGGATGTTGTATTCCAGACGAACACGGCCTTTGCCATCCGGCACCATGTTGGTCAGGTCGCCTTTACGCAGGCCCATCTCTTCCATGACCTTGCCCTGGGATTCTTCAGGGGTGTCGATGGTGACGTTTTCGAACGGTTCCTGCTTCACGCCGTCAACTACACGGATGATCACTTCCGGACGACCAACGCCCATTTCGAAGCCTTCGCGACGCATGGTTTCGATCAATACCGAGAGGTGCAGCTCACCACGGCCGGAAACCTTGAACTTGTCAGCCGAGTCGCCTTCTTCAACGCGCAGTGCAACGTTGTACAGCAGCTCTTTGTCCAGACGTTCCTTGATGTTACGGGAAGTCACGAACTTGCCTTCTTTACCGCAGAAAGGCGAGTCGTTTACCTGGAAGGTCATGGAAACGGTCGGCTCGTCAACGGTCAGAGGCTTCATCGCCTCCGGGGTATCCAGCTGGCACAGGGTGTCGGAGATGAACAGCTCGTCCATACCGCTGATGCACACGATGTCGCCTGCGGCGGCTTCTTCAACGTCGATACGGTGCAGACCGTGGTGACCCATCAGCTTCAGGATACGACCGTTACGCTTCTTGCCGTCGGCGCTGATAGCGACAACCGGGGTGTTCGGCTTGACGCGACCACGGGCAATACGGCCAACGCCGATAACACCCAGGAAGCTGTTGTAGTCCAGTGCGGAGATCTGCATCTGGAACGGACCGTCACGGTCAACAGCCGGTGCTGGTACGTTGTCGACGATCGACTGGTACAGCGGGGTCATGTCTTCAGCCATGTCGGTGTGGTCCAGACCGGCAATACCGTTCAGGGCCGAGGCGTAGACGACTTTGAAGTCCAGTTGTTCTTCGGTGGCACCCAGGTTGTCGAACAGGTCGAAGATCTGGTCCAGAACCCAGTCCGGACGCGCGCCTGGACGGTCAACCTTGTTGATGCACACGATCGGACGCAGGCCGGCTTCGAAGGCCTTCTTGGTCACGAAACGGGTTTGCGGCATAGGGCCGTCCTGGGCGTCAACCAGCAGCAGAACGGAGTCGACCATCGACATCACGCGTTCTACTTCGCCGCCGAAGTCGGCGTGGCCCGGGGTGTCCACGATGTTGATGTGGTAGCCGTTCCAGTTGATGGCGGTGTTTTTCGCCAGAATGGTAATACCGCGCTCTTTCTCCTGGTCGTTGGAGTCCATCACGCGCTCGTCGTTGAGCTCGTTGCGCTCCAGGGTGCCGGATTGACGCAGCAGTTTGTCGACCAGAGTGGTTTTACCATGGTCAACGTGGGCGATGATGGCGATGTTGCGTAGATTTTCGATCACTTGTGTATCTCGATCAGAGGATTCGGTGTGCTGACAGGTCGTGGCAGCGATTAACAGTAGCGTCCGTGAAAGCCATTACAGCTTGACGGTGGCGTCGGGGGGCCGGTGACGCAGGCCACAGGCAAACAGCCCCGGGCACTTAGCTCGGTCGATAAACGCGCACATTGGCATGTCCCTCACTGAGCAAATGGTGGGCATGCAGGCGACTCATCACGCCTTTGTCGCAATACAGCAGGTACTGACGAGTGGCGTCCAGTTCCTTGAAACGGCTGTTCAGTGCATAGAACGGCAGAGCCTTGACCTCGATGCCTTCGAGTTCAAGGGGCTGGTCTTCCTGGGCATCAGGGTGACGGATGTCGATGATCACCTGGCCGGGCAGCGCTTCGCTGACCTCCTCGATCTCGATATCCTGGCCCAGCTCATCGATCACATTGTCGATGGAAACCAGCTTGGCGCGTTCCAGGGCCCGCTCCAGCACGGCCATGTCGAACTGTTGTTCTTCATAGGCAACGCGATGTGGCTTGGCCTTGGTGGTGGGGTTGACCGAAATCACCCCGCAATATTCAGGCATGTGTTTGGCGAAATCGGCGGTGCCGATCTCGTTCGCCTGGTCAATGATGTCCTGCTTGTGGCTGGCAAGCAATGGACGCAGTACCAGCTTCTCGGTTGCCGAACTGATCACCGAGAGGTTCGGAAGCGTCTGGCTGGACACTTGCGAGATAGCCTCGCCCGTGACCAGGGCATCAATTTGCAGACGATCGGCCATGCGCGTGGCCGCGCGCAGCATCATGCGCTTGAGGATCACGCCCATGTGGCTGTTGTCGACCTTGCTCAGCAACTCGCCCACCACTTCTTCGAAGGGAACGCTGATAAACAGCACGCGCTGGGAGCTGCCGTACTTCTTCCAGAGGAAATGCGCGACTTCCATTACGCCCAGTTCGTGGGCGCGGCCGCCAAGGTTGAAGAAGCAGAAATGAGTCATCAGGCCGCGGCGCATCATCTGATAGGCCGCAACGGTGGAGTCGAAACCGCCGGACATCAGAACCAGGGTCTGCTCCAGCGAGCCAAGCGGATAGCCGCCGATGCCCTGGTGCTGGCTGTGAATGATGAAGACGCGCTTGTCGCGGATCTCCAGGCGCACTTCCACATCCGGCGTGCGCAGTTCGATGCCGGCGGCGCCGCACTGCTGGCGCAACTGGCTGCCAACATAACGGTCCACGTCCATCGAGCTGAAAGTGTGCTTGCCGGCTCGCTTGCAGCGCACGGCAAACATTTTACCTGGCAGCAAGTGGCCGAAGTGCTGCTTGCACTGGGCGACCAGGTCGTCCATGTCGCCCAGCGGGTATTCGTCGACTTGCAGGAAGTGGGTGATACCCGGCACGCAGGTCAGACGCTCGACCATCTCGCGCAGCACTTTCTGATCCTCGATGCGGGTTACAACCGTGAGGTTGTCCCACACGCCATCGACCACCAGCTTCGGATCCAGATCACGGAGCACGACGCGGATGTTCTTGGCGAGCTGGCGGATGAAATGCTTGCGCACCGGCCGGCTCTTGATGGTGATCTCTGGAAAGACTTTTACGATAAGTTTCATGAAAAAGTGCGCGCGAGGTGCCGGCCAAAAAAGGGGGGCGCGGATTATAGCGGAAATTGCTCAAGGTTTGACCAATTTTCGTACAGGAGGTTTTAGGCGCACCAAAATGGCACGCGGCGTGGAAATAACGCCCCATAGCGGTGCGATAAATTCCTCAAAAAAGCCATTTAATGGCTGGAACGCTTGAGTTTGGGGCGAAAAACCCAAATCGGAGCACTGGCATGCAATTTGCTCCCTTGTGAGGCAGGTTGCCTTGGCAGCATATTCGCGCCCGGCATCACCAAATTTACAGGGCTATCCATTACCAGCCCGAAGCCACCCGGAGGACAATATGTCGAAGTCGGTTCAACTCATCAAAGATCATGACGTTAAATGGATTGATCTGCGCTTCACTGACACCAAAGGCACCCAGCACCACGTGACCATGCCGGCCCGTGACGCGCTGGATGACGACTTCTTCGAAGTCGGCAAAATGTTCGACGGCTCCTCCATCGCTGGCTGGAAAGGCATCGAAGCTTCCGACATGATCCTGATGCCGGTTGACGATACCGCCGTTCTCGATCCGTTCACCGAAGAGCCGACCCTGATCCTGGTCTGCGACATCATCGAACCTTCGAGCATGCAAGGCTACGACCGCGACCCACGTGCGATCGCCAAGCGTGCCGAGGAACACCTCAAGAGCACCGGCATCGGCGACACCGTATTCGCAGGTCCAGAGCCAGAATTCTTCATCTTCGACGAAGTGAAGTTCAAGTCCGACATTTCCGGTTCCATGTTCAAGATCTTCTCCGAGCAAGGCTCGTGGATGTCCGACCAGGACGTGGAAGGCGGCAACAAAGGCCACCGTCCAGGCGTCAAAGGCGGCTACTTCCCGGTTCCTCCGTTCGACCACGACCACGAAATCCGTACTGCCATGTGCAACGCACTGGAAGAAATGGGTCAGACCGTCGAAGTTCACCACCACGAAGTGGCAACTGCCGGCCAGAACGAAATCGGCGTCAAATTCAACACCCTGGTGAAGAAAGCCGACGAAGTTCAAACCCTGAAGTATGTCGTGCACAACGTTGCCGATGCCTACGGCCGTACCGCTACCTTCATGCCTAAGCCTCTGTACGGCGACAACGGCTCGGGCATGCATGTTCACATGTCCATCTGGAAAGATGGCAAGAACACCTTCGCTGGCGAAGGCTATGCCGGCCTGTCCGACACCGCTCTGTACTTCATCGGCGGTATCATCAAGCACGGTAAGGCCCTGAACGGCTTCACCAACCCTGCGACCAACTCCTACAAGCGTCTGGTACCAGGTTTCGAAGCTCCGGTAATGCTGGCCTACTCGGCTCGTAACCGTTCCGCCTCGATCCGTATTCCTTACGTTTCCAGCCCTAAAGCTCGCCGCATCGAAGCACGCTTCCCGGATCCGGCTGCCAACCCGTACCTGGCTTTCGCAGCACTGCTGATGGCCGGTCTGGACGGTATCCAGAACAAGATCCACCCTGGCGATGCAGCTGACAAGAACCTGTACGATCTGCCGCCTGAAGAGGCCAAAGAGATCCCACAAGTTTGCGGCAGCCTGAAAGAAGCCCTGGAAGAGCTGGACAAAGGTCGTGCGTTCCTGACCAAAGGCGGCGTATTCAGCGACGACTTCATCGACGCTTACATCGCACTGAAAAGCGAAGAAGAAATCAAGGTACGTACCTTCGTACACCCACTGGAATACGAGCTGTACTACAGCTGCTGATCCCGTGACGCTCGCGCAAGCGGCGTAAAAAAGAGAGGCCTCCTTCGGGAGGCCTTTTTTTTTCCGTCTGTAGGAGCCCGTTATGCGAAAGCGGCCAATAGCCAGCACAGCCGACATGCCTGCATTTGCTTTATGCTGGCCCGCTCTCGTTCTCAGGGAATCGCCAATGCGCTCAGTTTTGATTGTCGTGCTCGGATTGCTGGCCCTGCCGGCTGCAGCGCAGGTCTACAAATACACCGATGCCAATGGCAACACGACTTACAGCGATCAACCTGCCGCCGGCGCCTCCAACGAGCCAATTGAGCTGCCGCCACTCAATAGCGTAGCGCCGCCACCTTTGGTTTCAGCGCAGCAGCCCACCAGCAAGCCAATACCGCCCAAGGCCAAGACTTTCTACACCGTCCTGCGCGTCGGCAACATGGTCGATCAGCAGGCGATTCGCGCCAACGATGGCAATCTGATCGTCGAGGTGCTGGTCCGACCACGTCTGCAACCGGAACATCGCCTGCAACTGCTACTCGACGGGCAAGCCTATGGACAGCCGAGCAACGTACCTAGCTTGCAGCTGGTCAATCTCGACCGCGGTGAGCACAACCTCGCCATCCAGGTGCTCAGCGATCAGACAGTGGTGCAACAGAGCCAACCCATCGCATTCACTGTCCTGCGGACACATCTCAGGCCGACACAATGAATGCCTGCCCAGCAGAAAAGTCTCTATCGCTCTATATTGGTGCATAGGATTGCCCCATCCCTCTAGGCACACCCCATTTTGGTTCAAAACCAGAGTTGATTGGCGTGATTGAGTCACTAACAGGGCAGTAAAAGCGCTATTTACACGGCATAACGCTTCTTTTCGGAGCCTTGGTTTGGTTTTTGCATTTTCTTTGCATCAGGGGCTCACCAGCGCGCGCGACCCCGGACATGGATGAGGTCCCAATGTGCCAAAAGAGGTCAACGACAACTAATGACCATCAGTGATGCACTGCACCGACTATTACTCGACAACCTGACCACTGCCACGATTCTGCTCAATGCCGAACTACGCCTTGAGTACATGAACCCGGCAGCAGAAATGCTGCTGGCTATCAGCGGCCAACGTAGCCATGGTCAGTTCATCAGCGAGCTGTTCACCGAATCGGCCGAGGCACTGAACTCCCTGCGTCAGGCGGTCGAGCAAGCGCATCCCTTTACCAAGCGCGAAGCCATGCTCACGGCCCTGACCGGTCAGACCCTGACCGTCGACTACGCCGTCACCCCGATCCTGAGCCAGGGGGAAACCCTGCTCTTGCTGGAAGTGCACCCGCGCGATCGCTTGCTGCGCATCACCAAGGAAGAGGCCCAGCTCTCCAAGCAGGAAACCACCAAAATGCTGGTGCGTGGCCTGGCACACGAGATCAAGAACCCGCTGGGCGGTATTCGCGGTGCCGCGCAACTGCTGTCGCGCGAGCTGCCGGAAGAACACCTCAAGGACTACACCAACGTCATCATCGAAGAGGCCGACCGCCTGCGTAATCTGGTCGACCGCATGCTCGGCTCGAACAAGCTGCCATCACTGGCCATGACCAACATCCATGAGGTGCTTGAGCGTGTTTGCAGCCTGGTCGAGGCCGAAAGCCAGGGCGGCATCACCCTGGTGCGCGATTACGACCCGAGCCTGCCCGACGTGCTGATCGATCGCGAGCAAATGATTCAGGCAGTGCTCAATATCGTGCGCAACGCGATGCAGGCCATCAGCGGCCAGAACGAGCTTCGGCTGGGCCGCATCAGCCTGCGTACCCGGGCCATGCGCCAGTTCACCATCGGCCATACCCGGCACCGGCTGGTCAGCAAGATCGAAATCATCGACAACGGCCCGGGCATACCGGCCGAACTGCAGGAAACCATTTTCTATCCAATGGTCAGCGGTCGTCCGGATGGCACCGGGCTGGGCCTGGCCATTACCCAGAACATCATCAGTCAGCACCAGGGCCTGATCGAGTGTGACAGCCATCCCGGCCACACGACGTTCTCGATTTTCCTGCCGCTGGAACAAGGAGCCACCTCGTCATGAGCCGTAGTGAAACTGTCTGGATCGTCGATGACGACCGTTCCATCCGCTGGGTCCTGGAAAAAGCCTTGCAACAGGAAGGCATGACCACCCAAAGCTTCGACAGTGCCGATGGCGTGATGAGCCGCCTGGCCCGGCAGCAGCCGGATGTAATCATTTCCGATATCCGCATGCCCGGCACCAGCGGCCTGGACCTGCTGGCACAGATCCGTGAACAGCATCCGCGCTTGCCGGTCATTATCATGACCGCGCATTCGGACCTGGACAGCGCCGTGGCCTCCTACCAGGGCGGTGCATTCGAATACCTGCCCAAGCCCTTCGACGTCGATGAAGCCGTTTCCCTGGTCAAGCGCGCCAATCAGCACGCCCAGGAACAACAGGGCCTGGAAGTGGCACCCAGCCTGACCCGCACACCGGAGATCATCGGCGAAGCCCCTGCCATGCAGGAAGTGTTTCGCGCCATCGGGCGCTTGAGCCACTCCAACATCACAGTGCTGATCAACGGCGAGTCGGGCACCGGTAAAGAGCTGGTCGCCCATGCCCTGCATCGCCACAGCCCCCGCGCGGCATCACCGTTCATCGCATTGAACATGGCGGCAATCCCCAAGGACCTGATGGAGTCCGAGCTGTTCGGCCACGAAAAAGGCGCGTTCACCGGTGCTGCCAACCTGCGTCGCGGGCGCTTCGAACAAGCCGATGGCGGTACGTTGTTTCTCGATGAAATCGGCGACATGCCTGCCGACACGCAAACCCGCTTGCTGCGCGTCCTGGCCGATGGCGAGTTCTATCGGGTCGGCGGTCACGTCCCGGTCAAGGTCGACGTCCGCATCATCGCCGCCACCCACCAGAACCTGGAAACCCTGGTGCACGCCGGCAAGTTCCGCGAAGACTTGTTCCATCGCTTGAACGTGATTCGCATCCATATTCCACGGCTGTCGGATCGTCGTGAAGACATCCCGACCCTGGCCAGGCACTTCCTCAGCCGCGCTGCGCAAGAGCTGGCGGTCGAGCCCAAGCTGCTCAAGCCCGAAACCGAAGAGTACCTGAAGAACCTGCCATGGCCTGGCAACGTGCGCCAACTGGAGAACACCTGCCGCTGGATTACCGTCATGGCTTCGGGTCGCGAGGTGCATATCGGTGACCTGCCACCGGAACTGCTCAGCCTGCCGCAGGACTCGGCCCCGGTTACCAATTGGGAACAGGCCTTGCGCCAGTGGGCCGACCAGGCGCTGTCTCGCGGCCAATCCAGCCTGCTTGACAGTGCCGTGCCGACCTTCGAACGGATCATGATCGAAACCGCCCTCAAGCACACCGCCGGCCGCCGCCGGGATGCCGCGGTGTTGCTGGGGTGGGGGCGCAATACCCTGACTCGCAAGATCAAGGAATTGGGGATGAAGGTTGCGGGTGGGGATGACGATGAGGGGGATGAGGCATAGCTTTTAGCGACCGCTCTGCGGTCGATCGCGGCGGTCCGGCGATCCGGCAAGCCCGCTCCCACAGAGAGCTGCGTGCGCGGACTCTGTGGGAGCGGGCTTGCCCGCGAGAGGCCCGACCAGACAACCAAAATCCCTAATTCAACAGACGCTCAGCCTTTGCCCTGAGCATCTGTAAATCAATGATCGGCACCGCCATCTCCTTGGCCATCTCATCCCACTGCCGCATGCGCAAACTGACCTCGCACAACGGGTCCCGCTCAAACGCGTCCGCCTCCTCAGGCGTCATGACTCCACCCTGGTAGCCCAACGTACGCCGACTGGCCTCACTGAGCCGCGCGCAATAGCCCGGATCCTTCAGCGTCAGGTAACGCTTGGCCTGAACGTGATACTCCACCAGCCGCGCCATGCGCTCGCCGAAGCCGCAGCGACGGAGATAATCGGCACCGACCCGTTCATGACTGACTACGCCATAGCCGCCCATGTCACCCTCATCACTTTCACAGATATGTCCGATATCGTGAAAGAACGCGGCAAGCACAACTTCATCGTCGTAGCCTTCGGCCAATGCCAGTTGCGCGGCCTGGGACATATGCTCGATTTGCGACACCGGTTCGCCGATGTAGTCGGCATCACCGTGCTGTTGGTAAAGGGCGAAGACTTCATCGACGATCTGCGAGGGGGTTCTGCTCATCGGGCTCTCTCTTATTGTTGGTCTGTTTCACCGAGCAATCGGGCGATATGCCGTTCGGCCAATGCCGGGCCGACACTCATGCCTACGCCAGTATGCATCAGCGCCGCGCTCAAGCCAGGGGCGACCTGCAGCAACGAGAACGGCCCCGGCCCTCTTGCACCGTAGACGCCTTGCCAGCGTTCTACCACTTTGATGCGACCACCCAGGGTTTGCTCGGCCAGGGCGATCATCCACTCATCGACCTGCTCGGCATTGAACGGCGATGCATCCTGGCCATAGTCGTGAGAGTCGCCGATGATCAGGTCGCCATGGGGTGTCGGGCTGATCAGCAGGTGGATGCCGTGCGTCTGCAAGTGCGGGCTTTGCGCCTGGATTTGCGCCTGCAGGGCCTTGGCCTCAGGCAGATCGGCGAAGGCACCGTAGTGCACGCAGCTGAGCCCGGTCAGCAGCGCGTGCTGCAGGTCCAGCGCGAACTCGGGGCGAGCACGGAGCATCTGCAAACGACAGATTTGCGGCGCCAGTTGCGCCAGAGACTCGGCCAACAGTGTCAGGTAATCATGGCCGGAACAGACCACGACCTGCTTGCCGGTAAAGCTCCCGGCGGTGCTGACCACACGGCCCGGCTCTACTTCGCGCACCAGTGTGGAAAAGTGAAACTCAACCGCCAACTCCTTTTGCAAATATCGAATCAGCGCCGGGATCGCTTCGCGTGAGTACAGTTGTTGATCGTCCAGCCCGCACAGGGCTGCGCGATGGTGCCGGAACTGACCACCGTAGAGATCGTTGAGCGCGGCGCCTTGCAGCAGCTCCACGTGGTAGTCATATTCGACGGCTCGGCCTGCGCAGAAGGCCTTCAACAGTGCTTCTTCTTCCTCTGTGCGCGCGAACAGAATCGAGCCGTTGCGCTTGAGCTGAAAGTTTGCCTGTTGCGCCCATTGTGCCCATATCGGGCGGCTGGCCTTGGCCAGTTCGAGCATTTGCCCAGGAGGCTGGCCGGTGACCAGGGCCTGCCCGAAGTTGCGCACCGAGGCGCCCAGGGGTGTTGCGCTACGCTCGAAAACCTTCACGCGCAGGCCACGACGGGCGGCGGCGTAGGCGTGGGACAGGCCGAGTATGCCTGCGCCGACGATGAGGATGTCGCTTTGGTTGGTCATTGTAATGTCCTGGAATTGTGCAACGCCCGATCGCTGGCAAGCCAGCTCCCACAGGTACGGTATAAATAGAACTTCTGTGGGAGCGGGCTTGTCCGCGATGGGCATTGCAGGGTCTTACTGCTGAGCCACCTTCTCGGACTTGCCGTCATAACGCTTGCGCCACTCGGCCAGAATGGTGTCGCGGTTCTTCGACGCCCAGCCGAAGTCGTTCTTGATCAAGCGTTGCTCGTAGTCAGCCGGCAACTCGGTCTGCGGCTTGGCAATGCCCGGTTGGGCCAACACAGCGAAGTTCTCCTTGTACAGCTCCATGGCAGCGGGGCTGGCGGAGAAGTCGGCGAGTTTCTTCGCCGCTTCTTCGTGTGGGGTCCCCTTGATTACCGCAGTGGCTTCGATTTCCCAGCCCAGGCCTTCCTTCGGCAGGACGATATCCAGTGGTGCGCCCTGACGCTTGAGCTGCACGGCCGGGTATTCGAAAGAAATGCCGATCGGGAACTCGCCAGCCGCCGCCAACTTGCAAGGCTTGGAGCCGGAGTGCACGTACTGACCGATGTTCTGGTGCAGTTGATCCATGTACTGCCAACCCTGCTTCTCGCCGAAGGTCTGCAGCCAGGCACTCACGTCGAGAAAGCCGGTACCGGAGGACGCCGGGTTGGGCATGACGATCTTGCCTTTGTACTCGGGCTTGGTCAGGTCCTGCCAGCTCACCGGTTTGGTCAGGCCCTGCTTCTCGGCTTCGACGGTGTTGAAGCAGATGGTTGCGGCCCACACGTCCATGCCGACCCAGGCTGGCGGGTTGGCCGCATCACGGTAGTTGCCGCCGATCTTGCCCAGGTCCTTCGGTGCATAGCTTTGCAGCATGCCCTGCTGATCGAGGATCGCCAGGCTGGACGCGGCCAGGCCCCAGACCGCGTCAGCTTGCGGGCGGTCTTTCTCGGCCAGCAGCTTGGCGGTGATGATGCCGGTGGAATCGCGCACCCACTTGATTTCGATGTCCGGGTTGGCCTTTTCGAAGGCCTCTTTGTAGCTCTTGAGCTGTTCGGCTTCGAGGGCGGTATAGACCGTCAACTGGGTATCGGCCGCATGGGCCTGCAAACTGAAAGCAGTGAGGACAGCAGCGGCAAGAGCAAGTGGCTTGAACATGGTGCAGTTCCTTGGTCAGTACAGGTGGGTAAGGTGTTATTGGCCTGGCGCGGTCTGGCGCCAGGCTTGGGAACGGCGCAGCAGGCCGCGCGAGGCGCCGGCCAGCAGCAGCGAGACGGCTGCGGACGTGAGCAGGATCAGGGTCGACATCGCCGCCGCACCGCCCACGTTGCCGGCGTCGTCCATGTTCAGGACCGCCACGGCCGCGAGGATAGTGTCGGGGCTGTAGAGAAAGATCGCCGCCGACACCGTGGTCATCGCCGAGACGAACAGGTAGCGGATGATGTCCAGCAATGCCGGCAGGCAGATCGGCACGGTCACGCGCATGAAGTGCCGGTACAACGGCGCCTTGAGCGACAGGGCGGCGGCTTCGAACTCGCCGTCGAGCTGACGCAGTGCCGTGGTGGCGGTCATCTGTGCGGTAGTCAGGTAGTGGGCGATGGTGCAAACCACCAGCAGGGCCATGCTGCCGTAGAACACATGCAGCGGGTTGCGGGTCAGGTTGAAGAAGAAGACATAACCCAGCCCCAGCACCAGGCCCGGTACCGCCATCGGCACGAAGCTGAGCATGCGCAGCATCAGATTGAGCCCGCGTTGGCCGGAGGTTTTCTCCATCAGATAGGCGCCGGTGAAGATCACCGCACTGCCGATCAGCGCCGTGCCCACGGCCATGGTCAGGCTGTTGCGATAGGCCAGCCAGCCACCGCCGGCGGTTTCATCGAACTGATAATGGTTGAGCGACAGGGACAGGTTGTAAGGCCAGAACTTGACCAGCGACGAGTACACCGCCATGCCGAACACCAGCAACAGCACGGCACAGACCAGCAACACGAAGGCCAGGTAGCCACTGTCACGCAGGCGCGCAGGCACCGGCTGGAAAACCTGGGCACGGCCGCTCATGGCATCGCCGTGACGACGGCGCAACCAGGCATCCACGGCAAAACTGAACAGCGCCGGCAGCAGCAAGACCATGCCGATCAAGGCACCGCGACCGAATTGCTGCTGGCCGACCACTGCCTTGTAGGCTTCCAGGGCCAGCACCTGGTAATCGCCACCTACGACCACCGGCACGCCGAAGTCGGTAATGGTCAAGGTGAACACCAGGCAAAATGCAGCGAACACGGCCTGGCGGGTCGCCGGCCAGGTAATGCTGCGAAAGGCTCGCCAGGGACCTGCGCCCATGCTCGAAGCGGCGTCGAACAGGCGCGCATCGGCCAGCGACAAGGCCGACAGCAGGATCATCAGCGCATGGGGAAAGGTGTAGATCGCCTCACCCAGGACGATGCCCCAGAAGCCATATATGTTCTCCGCGAACAAGCCGCGCAACACGCCCTGATTGCCGAACAGATAGACCAGCGCGATCCCCGGCAACATCGAGGGGGCCAGCAACGGCAACAGGGAAATCCCGCGCCAGACCGTCTTGCCTGGGATCAGCGTGCGTTGCAGGGCGTAGGCAAACAGATACGCCACAGGCACGACGATGGCCGCGACACTGAACGAGACCTTCAGACTATTGCCCAGCAGCCAATGAAAGTTGGCGCTGGTGACCAGTTCCCGTGCCGCCACCAGCCCGCCGCCCTGCCCGTCTTCGGCACTGAAACCGCGCCAGAAGATTGCCAGCAACGGCATCAACACCGCGATGCTGAGCAGCACCAGCAACGCTACCTTACCGCCGACCACGAACAGGCGATCACCCAAGGGGGTCCGGCATTGGTCCGCCGCAATCTTGCGCGCGGCCGGCACTGCGATTGGCCCGGCCATCTCAGGCAAACACCTGCAAGCTGCGCGGCGGCAAGGCTACCCAGATATCCTGTGAGCCCAGGCGCGGCATCGATTCAGGCGCGACTTCAGCCAACAGTGCGTGCCCCGGCAGTTCATTGAGTTCGAAACTCATGCGGCAGCGGTTGCCGAGAAAGGTGATCTCGCGAACCCGCGCCGGGAACAGGTTTTCCTCATGCACCGGCGGGTTGACGCTAATCGCCTCCGGGCGGCAGAACAAACGACCACTGGCCGCCTGCCCGGCACCTGGGGCCAGGCGCATGTTCATCGCACCGACCTGGGCATGGCTGTCACTGCTGCGCTGGAACGGCAGCCAGTTGCCCTGGCCGACAAATTCCGCGACGAAGGGCGTGGCCGGCTTGTCGTAGATCTCCTGCGGCGTTGCGTACTGCTCGACCTGACCGTTGTTCATCACGGCAATACGGTCGGCCATCAACATGGCTTCGTCCTGGTTGTGGGTCACCATCAGGGTGGTGATGCCCAGCTGGCGCTGCAGTTGGCGCAGTTCGGTGCACAGGTGCTCGCGAACCCGGGCATCGAGTGCCGACATCGGCTCGTCGAGCAGCAACAACGAGGGTGCCGGCGCCAAGGCACGGGCCAGGGCGACGCGCTGTTGCTGCCCGCCGGAAAGCTGGCCCGGGTATTTTTTCTCGCTGCCCGTCAGGCCGACCAGTTCGAGCATCTGCCCGACACGCTGGCGCACCTCGTCGCGACCGCTGCCGGACAGGCCATAAGCAATGTTGGCTTCGACGGTCAGATTGGGGAACAAGGCGTAGGACTGAAACAGGATGCCGTAGTCACGCGCCTGAGGCGGCAGTGTGGAAATATCGCGTTCGCCAATGTACAGCTCACCCCGGTCCTGACGTTCGAGCCCGGCGATGCAACGCAGCAGCGTGGTCTTGCCACAACCGGACGGCCCCAGCAGACACACCAGCTCACCGGCCGCCACATCGAGGGAGACGTCATTGAGTGCAGTGAATGCACCGAAGCGCTTGTGGATGCCGCGCACTTTCATGTGTGCGCCCGGGTTTGCAATCGCGTTGTTCATGGCAGGACCTCATCGAGCAGATGAAGGCCATCCTAGAGAGCGAATGCGAATGTCCTGTGGCAGTGGGGCAAAAGCTGCCGATAGTGGTATTGGCAGATTTTGGATAGCAGACGGACCGCGGCCCATGTAGCCGCTGCCACAGGCTGCGCTCGCCTGCACAGCAGGCGCAGGATCTCCAAGGCCGCCAGGAGGTCCTGCGGACCTCAGCGCAGCCTATCGGCAGCGGCTACAGGAACTCTGGGGCGGCTACTTCTTGCGCAAGGCCCAGAAACGCGGCGGGTAACCGCGCTTGCTTACGCTCTTTCAAACAATACAAATACTCATGTATCACCGGCGCACCTTCGAGTGTCAGCACCCGCAACTCCGGATTATGCGGCACCTCATGTCGGGCGATGATACTGATGCCAATATTGCGCAGCACCGCCTCGCGAATTGACTCCCGACTGCCGATTTCCAGCAGTGCCCCCACCTTGACCCCGGCTTCGCGCAACATCTCCTCGGTCAACTTGCGCGTCGTCGAGCCCGCTTCGCGCATCAACAGGCAATGCCCGGCCAGGGCTGTGATCGGTACTGATGTTTGCGTCGCCAACGGATGATTACGATGCACCGCCAGTACCAGCGGATCGATACCCAGCACGCGGCGTACCAAGCGTGCATCCTCGAGCAATTGCGAGGATGCCGCCAGGTCGACGCGGTAGTCCTCCAGCAATTCGAGCACCTGCTGCGAATTGCCGATCTCTACCGATACCTCGATCTGCGGCAGACGCTCACGAAATATCTTCACCAGATCAAGGATGTAGTACGGCGCAGTCGCGGCAATGCGCAAGGCGCCCTGCCCCTGGCCACTGTTGCGCAGGAAGAACTCGATATCGGCTTCCTGCTGTAACAGCGCCTTGACCATCGGTAGCAGGCGCGCGCCATCGTCGCTGAGGGTCAGACGGCGCCCGCCGCGATAGAACAGCTCCACCGAGTACTGACTCTCAAGATTGCGGATCTGGGTGGTCACCGTCGGTTGGCTCAGGCCGAGTTTTTTCGCCGCCAGGGTGATGCTGCCCAGGCGGGCAACCATATAGAACGCCTTCAACTCGGCACTAAGCATTAAACCCTCTATTTTCTCAGCAGTCGCAGTCCATTGAAGACCACCAGCAGGCTCACGCCCATATCGGCAAAGACCGCCATCCACATGGTTGCCATGCCGGCAAAAGTGATCGCCAGGAAGATCCCCTTGGTCGCCAGGGCCAGCACGATGTTCTGCCTCAGAATCGACGCGGTCTGGCGCGAGAGCCTGACGAACGCCGGGATTTTGCGCAAGTCATCATCCATGAGCGCCACGTCGGCGGTCTCGATGGCGGTGTCGGTGCCGGCCGCGGCCATGGCGAAACCGATCTCGGCGCGGGCCAGGGCGGGGGCATCGTTGATGCCGTCGCCGACCATGCCGACCTGATGCCCTTTTGCGTACAACGCCTCGATTTCCAGCAGCTTGTCGCCGGGCAACAGGTTGCCCCGGGCCTGATCGATGCCGACCTGGGCCGCAATAGCCTGAGCCGTGTGTGGGTTGTCGCCGGTCAGCATAAGGGTCTTGATGCCCAGTTCGTGCAGCTGTTCGATGGCTTCGCGGCTGCTCTCCTTGATGGTGTCGGCAACGGCAAACAGCGCCATTGGACCGGATCCATCGAGCAGGAGGATCACCGATTTGCCCTGACGCTCCAGCAGATCGAGCTGCGCCTCCAACTGCGGCGAGCACAGCCCCAGTTCCTCAACCAAGCGATGGTTGCCCAGGTGATACAGCTCACCATTGACCTCACCTCGTACACCTCGCCCAAGCAGCGCTTCGAAGGCCTCAACCTCGTGCAATACCAGGTTCTGCTGCACCGCACGCTGCGCAATGGCCAGGGAAACCGGGTGGTCGGAGCGGCTGGCCAGGCTCGCAGCAACCTTTACCGCCAGTTCTTTCACCAGCGGATCGAGCGCCACATAGTCAGTTTGCACTGGCTTGCCGTGGGTGATGGTGCCGGTCTTGTCCAGTGCCAGGAAATCAAGCTTGTGCCCGCTCTCCAGGTACACCCCGCCCTTGACCAGAATGCCCTTGCGCGCGGCCGCGGCCAGGCCGCTGACGATGGTCACCGGCGTCGAGATCACCAACGCACAGGGGCAGGCCACCACCAGCAACACCAGCGCCCGGTAGATCCAGTCGAACCAGGCGCCCCCCATCAGCAGCGGTGGAATAACCGCCACGGCCAGGGCCAGGGCGAATACGGCCGGGGTGTAGATCCGTGAAAAGCTGTCGACGAAGCGCTGGGTCGGTGCCCGTGCGCCCTGGGCCTGTTCGACCGCATGAATGATCCGCGCCAGAGTGGAATTGCTCGCCGCCGCCGTGACACGGTACTCCAGAGAGCCGGCCTGATTGATGGTCCCGGCAAAGACCTTGTCACCTGCGCGTTTCTCCACCGGCAGACTCTCACCGGTAATCGGTGCCTGATCGATGGTCGATTGCCCGCTGACCACTTCGCCATCGAGCCCGATCCGCTCGCCGGGGCGCACACGCACCAGGGCGCCCAAGGCAATTTCTTTTGCGTGCATCTCACGCCATTGGCCGTCGGCCTGCTGCACCGTGGCCATGTCCGGTGTCAATTGCATCAAACCGCCAATGGCATTGCGGGCGCGGTCCAGCGAGCGCGCTTCAATCAATTCGGCCAGGGTGAAGAGGAACATCACCATCGCCGCTTCCGGCCACTGCCCGATCAGCACCGCGCCAGTGACGGCGATGCTCATCAACGCGTTGATGTTGAGGTTGCGGTTCTTCAGGGCAATCCAGCCCTTTTTGTAAGTACCCAGGCCACCACTGAAAATCGCCACCAAGGCGACCAGTGCCACCACCCAGGTCGGTGCCAGGTCGGCGAAGTGAATGACTTCTGCCGCAACCGCTGCCACCCCGGACAGGGCCAGCGGCCACCAGTGCTTTTTAGCGGCCGGTGGGGCGACCTCTGGCTCCTGCCCTTCGACAATCGGCTCGGCCTTCATGCCCAGCGAAGCAATCGCCTCTTCGATGGAGCCGGTGTCCGGCAGAACATGGCGCACCCCGAGCACCCGATTGACCAGGTTGAACTCCAGCTGCTCGACCCCGACCAACCTGGCCAGCTTGTTCTGGATCAGGGTCTGTTCCGTCGGGCAATCCATGGCCTCGATTCGAAAACTGCTAAAGCGCGAATCGGCGCTAGCGGCCTCGGTCAGCTGGATGGCGGCCGGCGCATGTGCCGTTGATGAACAGCAGGCGTGATCGTGCGCGTGCCCGGTGCCAGATCCCTGAAGTGCAACAGGCTTGAATTTCGTATGGTCGTGACCTGAGGTTGGCTGGTTCATGAAGTTCATCCCTAAATGTCCTGTTGCCAAGTGAACACCCTGTAGCCACTATAGGGTCAAGCACTCACGGGAGGTATTTCGGATGAAAATCGGAGAACTGGCCAAAGCGACCGACTGCCAGGTCGAGACCATCCGCTACTACGAGCGGGAAAACCTGCTGCCGGAACCTGCGCGCAGCGAAGGCAACTATCGGCTCTACACCCAGGCCCACGTCGAGCGTCTGACCTTCATCCGCAATTGCCGCACCCTGGACATGACCCTGGAGGAAATCCGCAGCCTGCTGAACCTGCGCGACAGTCCCCAGGACCAATGCGAGAGCGTGAACGCCTTGATCGACGAGCATATCCAGCACGTCAAGGCGCGCATCGACGGCCTGCTGGCCCTGCAGGAACAATTGGTGGAATTGCGCCAACGCTGCAACGCCCAGACCCACATCGATCAGTGCGCGATTTTGCAGCAGCTGGAAGTCAGCGGTGGAGTGTCGGCGCCGGAAGGCGAGCACTCCCATGTAGGCAGAAGCCACGGGCATTGACCCGTGGCTTGCGGGAATAGCTAGACCGCCATGGGTGCCGTCATTGGCGCATGGTGCTCGTAGCCTTCGAGACTGAAGTCGCTCGGTTCGATCAGCTCCAGCCACTCGGGCTGGTAGACGCCGGTCTTGGCGAACTCTGGAACGCGATCGGAGATGACCAGTTTCGGCGCCGGCAATGGCTCGCGCTTGAGCTGCTCGTTGAGCATGTCCAGGTGGTTTTCGTAGACGTGCGCATCACCGATGAAATAGGTGAACCAGCGCGGCGTGTAGCCGGTCAGGCGGCCGATCAGCGACAGCAGTGCCGCGCCTTCGGTCAAGTTGAATGGCGTGCCCAGGCCCAGGTCATTGGAGCGGATGTACAAGGTCAGGGAAATTTCCTTGGTCTCGACATTCGGGTGGAACTGGTACAGCAGGTGGCACGGCGGCAAGGCCATCTCATCGAGCTGGGCGCAGTTCCAGCCGTGGAACAGGATACGACGGCTGCCCGGATCCTTGATAATGGTATCGACGCACTGGCGGATCTGGTCGATGGCCTTGTACAGCACCACGTAGTGCTTGCCGTCTTCCTCGCCTTCGGCAATCTGCCGGTAGCCCTGGCTCATCGCCAGTTCGATGGCGGCCTGGTTGCTCGTGTCGATCTGCTTGTACGCCGGCCATTTGCGCCATTGCACACCGTAGACTTCGCCCAGGTCGTCGGTGCCCTGGCGGAACGGGTTGGCCAGCCACTGGGCGTTCTCGTTGGCGTTCTGGTCCCAGACCTTGCAGCCCAGCGCACGGAACTCGGCGGCGCTTTTCACGCCACGCAGAAAACCGACCATTTCACCGATAGCCGACTTGAAGGCCAGCTTGCGGGTAGTGATGGCCGGGAAGCCTTCCTGCAAGTCGTAACGCAGCATCGCACCGGGGAAGCTGATGGTCCGTACACCCGTGCGGTTTTCCTGCAGGGTACCGTTCTTGATCACGTGCGCGACCAGTTCTAGATATTGCTTCATGACTTACCTGTATCGATGAAGGCAGGGGACCAGCCCCTGCCTTGCGTATTAGAGCGCAGCGCCTTTGGCCGACGGGGTACGGTGATAGGCCCACCACAGCAGGCCGAGGCCACCGAGGATCATCGGCAGGCAGAGCACCTGGCCCATGGTCAGCCAGCCGAAGGCCAGGTAACCGAGTTGGGCATCCGGCACCCGTACGAATTCCACGGCGAAACGGAAAATGCCGTAGAACAGCGCGAACATGCCGGAAATGGCCATGGTTGGCCGAGGTTTGCGCGAGAACAGCCAAAGGATAACGAAAAGTGCCACGCCTTCTAAAGCGAACTGGTAAAGCTGCGACGGATGGCGTGGCAACTGCGCCGGATCGCTGAAGGGCGGGAAGATCATTGCCCACGGCAGATCGGTCGGCTTACCCCACAGTTCGGCGTTGATGAAGTTACCGATACGACCGGCACCCAGGCCGATCGGCACCACTGGGGCAATGAAGTCCATCAGCTCGAAGAATGACTTGTTGTTGCGCTTACCGAACCACAAGGTCGCCAGCATCACGCCGATGAAACCGCCGTGGAACGACATGCCGCCCTTCCAGACCTCGAAGATCAGCGCAGGATTGGCGATGTAGGCTTCCAGATCATAGAACAAAACATAACCCAGGCGCCCACCGACAATGACCCCCATGGCCACCCAGAACACCATGTCGGAGAGTTTCTCCTTGGTCCAGGTCGGGTCGAAGCCGTGCAGGCGGCGGGAGCACAGCAGCCAGGCGCTGCCGATGCCGATCAGGTACATCAGGCCGTACCAATGGATTTTCAGCGGGCCGATAGCCAGGGCCACAGGATCGATCTGCGGGTAAGGCAGCATGATGACTCCTTCGTTAGAGCAAGAAACTCAAGCCGACACAGAACAACAGTGCGGCAAACAGCCGTTTGAGCAGTCGCGGCGACAGTCTGTGCGCCAGGCGAGCACCGTAACGGGCGAAAAACATGCTGGTCAGGGCAATCCCCAGCAATGCCGGTAAATAGACGAAACCCAGGCTATGCGCCGGCAACAAGGGATCATGCCAGCCCAGAACCATGAAACTCAGGGCACTGGCGACCGCAATGGGAAAGCCGCAGGCCGACGACGTCGCCACCGCTTGCTGCACGGGCAGGCTGCGCCAGGTCAGGAAGGGCACCGTCAGCGAACCACCACCGATACCGAAAATTGCCGATGCCCAGCCAATCACCGTGCCGGCCAGGGTCAGGCCGCCTTTGCCGGGCACGCCGCGGCTGGCCTTGGGCTTGAGATCCAGGGCCATTTGCAGTGCGACCACCAGGGCAAATACACCGATGATCTTCTGCAAGTACGGGCCCTGAATCGCCGAAGCGGTCTTGGCACCGAAACCTGCACCGATCAGGATGCCCAGGGTCATCCAGATGAAAATCGGCCATTGCACCGCACCCTTGCGATGATGCTCGCGCACGGCATTGATCGAGGTGAACACAATGGTCGCCAGAGATGTCCCGACCGCCAGGTGGGTCAACACCGACGCATCGAAACCCTGCAAGGTGAAACTGAACACCAGCACCGGCACAATAATGATGCCGCCGCCCACGCCAAAGAGTCCGGCCAGCACGCCGGCGCAGGCGCCGAGCACCAGATAGAGCAGAAATTCCATCGTCGCCCCCCAAATCAGTCCGGCATGGTAACGGAAGGAGGGCCTTCGGCTCTACTGGCCACGGTTGGAACGCAAGCAATCTGTGCGTAGAGTGACGGAAAACACGGGGAAAGGCCTATGTGTCTGATTGTTTTCGCCTGGCGACCCGGCCATGCCCAACCGCTGGTCGTCGCTGCAAACCGCGATGAATTCTATGCCCGCCCAAGTCAGCCGCTGGGGCCGTGGCAAGACGTTAGTGGCGTGTACGCCGGCCGCGACCTTGAAGCCGGTGGCACCTGGCTGGGCATTGGCCCCCAGGGGCGGTTCGCGGCACTGACCAATATCCGCAACCCCGGGCAACCGCTGGGCTTGCGCTCGCGTGGCGAACTGGTGGCGCAGTATCTCGCTGGAGATTTGTCGGTAGAACAGTATTTAGTCGATGTTGCGCGACGTTCAGCGGAATATTCCGGTTTTAACCTGCTGGTTGGGAACAGCCGGCAACTGGGGTATCTCAACGCCACACAGCCCACGCCGCGCTTGCTGGGCGAAGGTGTGTATGGGCTTTCCAACGCCATGCTCGATACACCGTGGCCGAAACTGCGAAAGGCCAAGGCCGCATTGCAGGAGCAATTGCACGACCCGCAGCCCGGGGGTTTGCTGGCGTTGCTCGGCGATCCGCAGACGGCACCGGAGGCCGAGCTGCCCGATACGGGCGTGGGGCTGGCTACCGAGAACCTGCTGTCGAGCGTGTTTATTGCCAGCCAGGCCTATGGAACGCGGGCCAGCACGGCGCTGATCGTCAATGCCGATGGGTCGCGGCGAATGGTTGAGCGCAGTTTTGGGCCGTATGGCGGGCATTTGGGGGAGGTTGAGTTGCAACTGTAGCCGCTGCCGAAGGCTGCGCTCGACCGCGAAGCGGGCGCAAATTTTCCAGGCCGCCAAGAGGTCCTTCGGACCTCAGCGCAGCCTGCGGCAGCGGCTACATGCGGGCGCGTCGCCTTTACAAGGTCTTCGGCGCCGCCGGATTGATCATCCGCGCCAACCCGAGGTTCTTCAACGCCAATTGCAGCGAACTGTGGATAACCTGCGGGTTGTCGATGGTCATCAATTGCGCCAACAGTTCCTTGGCCTTGCCCATGCTGATCTGGCGCAGCATCCACTTCACTTTCGGCAAGTTGGTGGCGTTCATCGACAGGCTGTCGAAGCCCATCGCCATCAACAGCACGGCAGCCGCCGGGTCGCCGGCCATTTCGCCGCAGATACTCACAGGCTTGCCTTCTGCATGAGCGTCTCTTACCACCGTCTGCAAGGCCTGCAGCACGGCAGGGTGCATGTAGTCGTACAGATCGGCCACCCGCGGGTTGTTGCGGTCTACGGCCAGCAGGTATTGGGTCAGGTCGTTGGAGCCGACCGACAGGAAGTCGACCTGCCGCGCCAGTTCCTTGGTCTGATAAACCGCCGCCGGAATCTCGATCATCACCCCGACCGGAGGCATCGGCACATCGGTGCCTTCATCGCGCACTTCGCCCCAGGCACGGTGAATCAGATGCAGGGCCTCTTCGAGCTCGTGGATGCCGGAAATCATCGGCAGCAGGATGCGCAGGTTGTTCAGCCCCTCGCTGGCCTTGAGCATGGCCCGGGTCTGTACCAGGAAGATTTCCGGATGATCGAGGGTCACGCGGATGCCGCGCCAACCCAGGAACGGGTTGTCTTCCTTGATCGGGAAATAGGACAGGGCCTTGTCACCGCCGATGTCCAGGCTGCGCATGGTCACCGGCAAGGGGTGGAACGCCGCCAGCTGCTCGCGGTAGATCGCCAGCTGCTCCTTCTCGCTGGGGAAGCGCTGGTTGATCATGAACGGTACTTCGGTGCGGTACAGTCCCACGCCCTCGGCGCCGCGCTGCTGGGCACGCGCCACATCGGCGAGCAGGCCGGTGTTGACCCACAGCGGCATGCGATGGCCATCGAGGGTCACGCAGGGCAGTTCGCGCAGGGCATCGAGCCCCTGGGCCAACTGGCGCTCCTCTTCGACCACATCGGCAAATTGCTTGCTGAGGATATCGCTGGGGTTGGTATACACCTCGCCGTGATAGCCATCGACGATCATCTTGATGCCGTCGACCTTGGAATACGGCAGGTCGACCAGGCCCATCACCGTCGGAATGCCCATGGCCCGGGCCAGGATCGCAACGTGGGAGTTACCCGAACCGAGTACCGAGACCAGGCCGGCCAGCTTGCCTTCGGGCACCTCGCCGAGCATCGCCGGCGTCAGTTCCTCGCTGATCAGAATGGTATTGTCGGGGTAGACCAGCGATTGCTGGCGTGCCTCCTGCAGGTAGGCCAGAAGGCGACGACCGAGGTCCTTCACGTCCGACGCGCGCTCGCGCAGATAGGCGTCGTCCATCAGCTCGAAGCGGTTGACGTGCTCGGTGACGACCTGGCGCAAGGAGCCCTGGGCCCACTGGCCGGTCTGGATCACCTTGGTCACTTCGCCGCCCAGGGCGGCATCGTCGAGCATCATCAGGTAAACATCGAACAACGCACGCTCTTCAGGCCGCAGCTGGGTGGCCAGCTTGGCCGAGAGGTTGCGCATGTCACTGCGCACGCCTTCAAGGGCGGTATTGAATAACTGAAGTTCGGCGTCGATGTCAGTGACGGCCTTGTCCGGCACTACGTCCAGGTCGGCCGGAGGCAGCATCACCACAGCCGTACCGACGGCCGCACCGGGCGATCCCGGTACGCCGACAAACTTGGCTTCCTGGATGCCCTTGCCCTGGCGCCCCAGGCCACGAATGGAACCTGTCGCCTCGGCATGGGCGATAACCCCGGCCAATTGGGCGCTCATGGTCACCAGGAAGGCTTCTTCGCCCTCGTCGAACTGGCGCCGCTCCTTTTGCTGGATAACCAACACGCCGACCACGCGACGGTGGTGGATGATCGGTGCGCCCAGGAAAGAGGCGTAGCGCTCTTCACCGGTCTCGGCAAAGTAGCGATAGCGCGGGTGATCGGCGGCGTTCTCGAGGTTCAGCGGCTCTTCGCGGGTACCGACCAGACCCACCAAACCTTCATTGGGGGCCATGCTGACCTTGCCGATCGAGCGCTTGTTCAAGCCCTCGGTGGCCATCAGGACGAAACGATTGGTTTCGGGGTCGAGCAGATAGACCGAGCAGACCTGGCTGCTCATGGCCTCTTTAACGCGCAACACAATGATCCCCAACGCCGTCTTGAGATCCTTGGCGGAGTTAACTTCCTGGACGATCTTGCGCAGCGTATTGAGCATGGCTCGGGGTCGAACTCCGTCGTCAGTCGCGCGCTAACAGGCGCGGGGCAAGCTCTTTGAGAGCGCGGCGGTAAACCTCGCGCTTGAATGTCACCACCTGGCCCAACGGATACCAATAGCTGACCCAGCGCCAGCCATCGAATTCCGGTTTACCGGTCAAATCCATCCGCACCCGCTGCTCATTGGAAACCAGGCGCAGGAGAAACCACTTCTGTTTCTGGCCGATGCACAGCGGTTGGCTGTGGGTGCGGACCAGGCGTTGGGGTAAACGATAACGCAACCAGCCACGAGTGCAGGCAAGAATTTCAACATCCTGCCGTTCAAGGCCCACTTCTTCATTCAGCTCACGGTACAAGGCATCTTCCGGCGTCTCCTGGGGGTTGATACCACCCTGGGGAAACTGCCAGGCATCTTGATTGATACGCCGAGCCCATAGCACCTGTCCGGCATCATTCGTCAGAATGATCCCGACATTGGGGCGAAAACCATCGGGGTCGATCACGGCAGCAACCTCGCAAACGCATGTCCCCGCATTGTTCCACAAAGGTCGTGAAGGCAGCAACGAGGCTTCATACCTTATGTGCACTGATGTGAAAAGTCCGTATTCTGTGGGCCTTTTCCAGTTTTTCAGCGAGCAACTTCATGCGCCTGGCTTTATTCGATCTCGACAACACACTGCTTGGCGGCGATAGCGACCACGCCTGGGGCGATTATCTCTGTGCACGCGGCATTCTCGACCCGGTCGAATACAAGGCTCGCAACGACGAGTTCTATCAGCATTACCTGGCGGGCAAGCTGGACCTGACCGATTACCTGAACTTCTGCCTGGCAATCCTCGGCCGTACCGACATGGCGCAACTGGATAAATGGCACCGGGATTTCATGCGCGACTGTGTCGAGCCGATCGTGCTGCCCCAGGGCCTGGAACTGCTGGACAAGCACCGGGCCGCCGGCGACAAGCTAGTGATCATCACCGCCACCAATCGTTTCGTGACCGGGCCTATCGCCGAGCGACTGGGCGTGGAAACCCTGCTGGCCACCGAATGCGAAATGCTGGATGGCCGCTACACCGGGCGCAGTACCGATGTACCGTGTTTTCGGGAAGGCAAGGTGACGCGGATCAATCGCTGGCTGGAAGAGAACGGGTTCAATCTCGAGGACAGCTACTTCTATAGCGACTCGATGAACGATTTGCCCTTGCTGGAACAGGTGACCCACCCGGTGGCCGTGGACCCGGATCCGAATCTGCGGGCCGAGGCCGAGAAGCGTGGCTGGCGGGTGATGTCATTGCGCGACTGATATCGCGATTCCCTCGTTCCCACGCTCCGCGTGGGAATGCCGCGCCAGACGCTCCCGCGTCGACCTGCCGCAACGCAGAGCGTCGCAAGATGCATTCCCACGCAGAGCGTGGGAACGAGACGACGAGCCTTGACCTTTAAACCGGCTTGGCGCCCATCAATCCGGCGATGGCGATAAAGCAGGCAAAGCTGAACACCGCCAGCGCAGCAGTGAACTTCAAGTTGCTCGCCGCCTGCGCGACACGCAGACGGTTGAGCCGCGCCAGCAGCCAGAAACACGCCAGCATCGCAAGGGTGTAGAGCACACTGGATGCCAACAGCCAGGTCTGCCCCAACGGCCAGCCCACCCGATGTACCATCTCCCACCCCGTGATCGGCATGCTCACCAGCGCGAGCCCCATCAGCAACCAGACGAACACCCGCGGCCGTTGCAACAGGCGGGCGTAGGCCGTCGAGTCACCGTTGCGACGCGTGCGCCAAAGCCAGATCGCCAGCCCCAGAGCCCCCACCAGAAACAGTGCCGTCGCTCCGATATGAGCAATTCTCAGGGAGGTCAGCGTTTCCATCGTTCAATCTCCTTATAACCTGCCCATCAGCGTAGACACTCAGCCAAGGAACAGCTGATACGCCGGATTGTCGCTCTCGTCCCAATACGGATAACCGATCGCGGCCAGGGCCTCCGGCACCAGGTGGCGCTCATCGGCCGGTACTTGCAGGCCTGCCACCACGCGGCCATCGGCAGCGCCGTGGTTGCGGTAGTGGAACATCGAAATATTCCAGCGCCCGCCCAGTTTGTGCAGGAAGTTGAACAACGCCCCCGGACGCTCCGGGAACTCAAAGCGGAATACCACTTCATCGCTGACTCGCACCGCATGCCCGCCGACCATATGACGGATGTGCAACTTGGCCAGTTCGTTGTCAGTCAGGTCCAGTACCGGGAAGCCCTGTTCGGTCAGGCTGCTGATCAGGGCGCTGCGCGGGTCGTTTTCGGGATGGGTCTGCACCCCCACGAAAATGTGCGCTTCACGATCGGTGTGGTAGCGGTAATTGAACTCAGTCAGCTGGCGTTTGCCGATGGCTTCGCAGAAGGCCTTGAAGCTGCCGGCCTTCTCCGGAATGGTCACGGCAATGATCGCCTCACGGCCCTCGCCCAGTTCGGCGCGTTCGGCCACATGGCGCAGACGGTCGAAGTTGACGTTGGCGCCCGAATCGATGGCAACCAGCGTTTGCCCGGTGGCACCGGTCAGTTCCACGTATTTCTTGATCCCGGCCACGCCCAGCGCGCCTGCAGGCTCGGTGATCGAACGGGTGTCGTCGTAGATATCCTTGATCGCCGCACAGATCTCGTCGCTGCTGACGGTAATGACCTCGTCGACATAGTCCTTGCAGACGTCGAAGGTGTGCTGGCCGATCTGGGCCACCGCCACGCCATCGGCAAACAACCCGACCTGGCTCAGCACCACACGCTCGCCGGCGGCCATGGCCGCTTGCAGGCAATTGGAGTCATCGGGCTCGACGCCAATGACCTTGATCTCCGGACGCAGGTATTTCACGTAGGCTGCGATGCCCGCAATCAAGCCGCCGCCACCGACCGGCACAAAGATCGCGTCCAGTTGCCCGGGATGCTGACGGAGGATTTCCATCGCGACGGTGCCTTGCCCGGCGATGGTGTCAGGATCATCGTAGGGGTGGATATAGACGTAGCCCTTCTCTTCGACCAGCTTGAGCGAATAGGCCAACGCCTCCGGGAAGGAATCCCCGTGCAGCACGACCTTGCCACCGCGCGAGCGCACGCCTTCGACCTTGATTTCAGGCGTGGTCTTGGGCATGACGATGGTCGCCTTGATGCCCAGTTCCCGGGCCGCCAGGGCCACGCCCTGGGCGTGATTGCCTGCCGACGCCGTGACCACGCCGCGCGCCAGTTCCGCCGGGCTCAACTGCGCCATCTTGTTGTACGCGCCACGAATCTTGAAGGAGAACACGGGCTGCAAGTCTTCGCGCTTGAGCAGAACGTTGTTGCTCAGGCGCTTGGAGAGTTGGCCGGCGGCCTGCAAGGGGGTTTCCACGGCAACGTCGTAAACGCGCGAGGTGAGGATCTTCTTGACGTACTGTTCGAGCATCGGGAAAGCATCACTGGCGGAAGGGGCAAGACCCCGGAGTCTAACTCACCGCCGAGCCGGGCGACCACCGCAAGCCAAGGATTTGGCGCTCATTGCCGCTATACTAGATGCCTTTCAGATTCTCCTTGCCCGTTCCGGAGCCCGCATGACCCAGGATCAACTCAAACAAGCCGTCGCCCAGGCCGCGGTCGACTTCATTCTGCCCAAGCTCGACGACAAGAGCATCGTCGGAGTGGGTACCGGTTCGACCGCCAACTGCTTCATCGACGCCCTGGCCCAGCACAAGGGCGCCTTCGACGGCGCAGTCGCCAGCTCTGAGGCCACCGCTGCCCGCCTCAAGGGTCACGGGATTCCAGTCTATGAACTCAACACTGTCAGCGATCTGGAGTTCTACGTCGACGGCGCCGACGAAAGCAACGAACACCTGGCATTGATCAAAGGCGGCGGCGCAGCCCTGACCCGCGAAAAGATCGTTGCAGCAGTGGCCAAGACTTTCATCTGCATCGCCGATGGCAGCAAGCTGGTGCCTGTGCTCGGCGCATTCCCGCTGCCCGTGGAAGTGATCCCGATGGCTCGCAGTCACGTAGCTCGGCAGTTGGTGAAACTGGGCGGCGACCCGGTTTACCGTGAAGGCGTGATTACCGATAACGGCAATATCATCCTTGATGTGTATAACCTGCAGATCACCAACCCGGTGGAGCTGGAAAGCCAGATCAATGCGATCGTTGGGGTGGTGACGAACGGTTTGTTTGCGGCGCGTCCGGCGGATTTGCTGTTGCTGGGGACGGCTGAGGGTGTGAAGACGTTGCGTAACTGAGCTTGCCAGGGCGGCGACCGCTTTGCGGTCGATCGCTGGCAAGCCAGCTCCCACAGGGGCACTGCAATCCACAGATATCTGGTTTGACATAAAATACTGTGGGAGCGGGCTTGCCCGCGATGAGGCCCTAAGGCCCGTATATCTCACTCAGGCTTACGAAACCGATAAAACAGGTTCGGCTCACTGACCATATACAGATTCCCCTTCTCATCCATCGCCACCCCTTCAGCCCGCGGAATGGTCTTCTTCAAACCATTGAATCCGCCCAGCAGGCTGATAAAGCTGACGTACTCCCCCTCCTCATCAATCTCCAGCAGCATGTGCGAATCGGCCGAAAGCGCCAGCGTGTGCCCCGTGCGCTGATCGATGGTCAACGCCGACAAGTTGCGCATATCGAGCTCTTCATTCGCCACACGCTGCTTGTCGCCCGTCAGCTTCCCGTTACCGTCGCTTTTCCAGGTGAACAATGCCGGCGGACGCTCCTCACCCAGCAGCAGACGCTGGTTGTGCGGATCCCAGGCGACACCTTCGAAGGCTTTGTTCTGGTTCTTCGAGGGGCCGAGATCAAATTGAGGGAAATCGGCCACATTCAGTGTCGTGGTATCGGCAGCCACTGTGACGATGGTGATCTTGTGATCACGCTCATCGACGATCGCCAGCTTGCCGTTATCCAGCACCGCGACGCCTTCGGGATTGCTCCAGCCGACCAGCGGTATCTTGCGTAGCACGTTACCCTCGAGGGTCAGCTCGACCAGGAAAGGATTCTTGCCCATTACCGAGAACAAGGTCTTGCTTTGGGGGTTGTATGAAAGGTCGGAGGCTTCGTCCTGCTCCATCCCCGGCAGCAGCTTGGCATCGATATCGGCCCGATAATCGGGCAGCCAGATACTCGCCTCTCGCTCGGGCATGCTCGCGAAGCGCTCCTGCACCCAGAGCAGGCCACGGTCATCCCAGTGCATGGCCGCAGCAACGCCATACCCAACCGCGCCAACCAGCAACAACCATGAATACCAACGCATTGCGAAGCGGCGCTTTCGAGGGCTCGAAGCGCTTTGGACCGGACGGGAGGGGGTGGCCATCGATGATTTTCCTGAATTTTTATACTTCTGGAGTGTAAGCACCGCCGGCACCGATCGCTGCCGGCGGCAGGTACATCAGAGCACGCGACTCTCGAAACGACTGGCGCCTGGCAGCTCCAGGACCATCTCATCGCCCGGATTGAGCGGGCCGACGCCGGCAGGGGTGCCGGTCAGGATCACATCGCCGGCCTGCAGGGAGAACTGCGCCGCCATGTGCTGGATCATCGGCACGATCGGGTTGAGCATCAACTCGCTGTTGCCGTCCTGGCGGACCTCACCATTAATGGTCAGGCGAATACCGATGTTGGTCGTGTCAGGGAAAGTGCTCGAGGCGACGAAGGGTGCGAGCACGCAAGCGCCATCGAACGACTTGGCCAACTCCCACGGCAGGCCCTTTTCCTTGAGCTTTGCCTGAAGATCGCGCAGTGTCAGGTCCAGGGCCGGGGCATAACCGGAAATGGCGTCGAGGACCTCTTCCTTGCTCGGGCGGGTCGACAGCGACTTGCCCAGCAGCACTGCGATTTCCGCTTCGTAGTGCACCGAGCCACGCTCGGTCGGAATCTTGAAGCCACCTTCCAACGGCACCACGCAGCTACCCGGCTTGATGAACAGCAGGGGCTCGGTCGGCACCGGGTTATTCAGCTCTTTTGCGTGTTCAGCGTAGTTGCGCCCAATACACACCACTTTTCCCAGAGGATAGTGAATACGCGTTCCATCGACATACTGGTGCTGATAGCTCATTCCCGACTCCTGGATCTATTGAGTGCTGATGCTTGGGGCGAAGCGATTCACTCGACGGCGAAGATTTTGCCCGGGTTCATGATCCCGTTCGGGTCGAACACGGCCTTCACTGCCTTCATGTACTCGATTTCAACCGGCGAACGGCTGTAAGTCAGGTAATCGCGCTTGGTCATACCGACGCCGTGTTCCGCCGAAATTGAGCCGTTGTATTTCTGGACGGTTTCGAACACCCATTTGTTGACCGTGGCGCACTTGGCAAAGAACTCGTCCTTGCTCAGGTTTTCCGGCTTGAGGATGTTCAGGTGCAGGTTGCCGTCACCGATATGGCCGAACCAGACGATTTCGAAGTCCGGGTAGTGTTTGCCGACGATCGCATCGATATCCTTCAAGAACGCCGGCACTTTCGACACGGTCACCGAAATGTCGTTCTTGTATGGGGTCCAGTGGGAGATGGTTTCGGAGATGTACTCGCGCAACTTCCACAGGTTCTGCAACTGCTGCTCGCTCTGGCTCATCACGCCATCGACCACCCAGCCCTGCTCCACGCAGTGCTCGAAGGTCGCCAGGGCATCGTTGGCCACCTCTTCGGTGGTCGCTTCGAATTCCAGCAGGGCGTAGAACGGGCAATCGGTTTCGAAAGGCGCCGGCACGTCGCCGCGTGCCAATACCTTGGCCAGGGCCTTGTCGGAGAAAAACTCGAAGGCAGTCAGGTCGAGCTTGTTCTGGAAGGCGTGCAGTACCGGCATGATCGAGTCGAAATCGCTGGTGCCCAGCACCATGGCGGTCAGGTTCTTCGGTGCACGATCCAGGCGCATGGTGGCTTCGACAACAAAGCCCAGGGTGCCTTCGGCGCCAATGAACAACTGACGCAGATCGTAGCCGGTGGCGTTCTTGATCAGGTCCTTGTTCAATTCGAGCAGATCGCCCTTGCCGGTCACGACCTTCATGCCGGCCACCCAGTTACGAGTCATGCCGTAGCGAATAACCTTGATCCCGCCGGCATTTGTACCGATGTTGCCGCCAATCTGGCTGGAACCAGCAGAAGCGAAGTCAACCGGGTAGTACAGGCCCTTTTCTTCGGCCAGGTTCTGCAATTGCTCGGTGACCACGCCTGGCTGGCAAACCGCAGTGCGATCCACGGCGTTGAATTCCAGCACCTGGTTCATGTAGTCGAAGGCCACCACGACTTCACCGTTGGCCGCGACCGCTGCCGCAGACAGGCCGGTGCGACCGCCCGATGGCACCAGTGCGACCTTGTGCTGGTTGGCCCAGCGCACGATGGCCTGGACCTGCTCGGTGGTTTTCGGAAATACGATCGCCAGCGGTGCCGGCGCGAAATGCTTGGTCCAATCCTTACCGTAAGCATCGAGGGAGGCGGCGTCGGTCAGCACCTTGCCAGGCTCAACCAGGGTCTTCAGCTCATCAATCAGGGCAGGATTGGTCATCAGGAGAACTCTCGAACAATTCATAGTCACCCTGAGCACTCTTCACGTGCCAGGGATGGGCGTATCAAGGGGTGCATATGCTAGCATACGCACCCCGCTAATCGAGCTTCAGGCCGATCCGCGAAAGCTCCACTTCCTGCCATTTTTTCTCCGGGACACAGGTTTACGCAGATGAGCAAGACTTCCCTCGATAAGAGCAAGATCAAGTTCCTTCTTCTCGAAGGCGTCCACCAATCCGCCGTGGACGTCCTCAAGGCCGCCGGGTACACCAGCATCGAGTACCTCACCGGTTCTCTGCCGGAAGCCGAGCTGAAGGAAAAGATCGCCGACGCCCACTTCATCGGCATCCGTTCGCGCACCCAGCTGACCGAAGAAATTTTCGACTGTGCCAAGAAACTGGTCGCTGTCGGCTGTTTCTGCATCGGCACCAACCAGGTCGACCTCTCCGCTGCCCGCGAACGCGGCATCGCAGTGTTCAACGCGCCTTACTCCAACACCCGTTCGGTTGCCGAGCTGGTGCTGGCAGAAGCCATCCTGTTGCTGCGCGGCATCCCCGAGAAGAACGCTTCCTGCCACCGTGGCGGCTGGATCAAGAGCGCAGCCAACTCCTTCGAAATCCGCGGTAAAAAGCTGGGTATCGTCGGTTATGGCTCGATCGGTACGCAATTGTCGGTACTGGCTGAAGGCTTGGGCATGCAGGTGTTCTTCTATGACACCATCACCAAGCTGCCACTGGGCAACGCCACCCAGGTGGGCAGCCTGACCGAACTGCTGGGCATGTCCGACATCGTATCCCTGCACGTACCGGAAACCGCTGCGACCCAGTGGATGATCGGCGAGAAGGAAATTCGCGCCATCAAGAAGGGCGGCATCCTGATCAACGCCGCACGTGGCACCGTGGTCGAACTGGACGCCCTGGCCGACGCCATCAAGGACAAGCACCTGATCGGCGCGGCCATCGACGTGTTCCCGGTCGAGCCGCGCTCGAACGACGAAGAGTTCGAAAGCCCGCTGCGTGGCCTGGACAACGTGATCCTGACCCCGCACATCGGTGGCTCGACCGCAGAAGCACAGGCCAACATCGGCCTGGAAGTTGCCGAAAAACTGGTCAAGTACAGCGACAACGGTACTTCGGTGTCTTCGGTCAACTTCCCGGAAGTGGCCCTGCCAGCTCACCCTGGCAAGCACCGCCTGCTGCACATCCACGAGAACATCCCGGGCGTGTTGAGCGAGATCAACAAGGTCTTCGCCGAAAACAGCATCAACATCTCCGGTCAGTTCCTGCAGACCAACGAGAAAGTCGGCTACGTGGTTATCGACGTCGATGCCGAGTACTCGGACCTGGCGCAAGAAAAGCTGCAGCACATCAAGGGCACTATCCGTTCCCGTGTACTGTTCTAAGTATTGATGCTCCATGAAAAAGGGAGGCCCGCGGGCCTCCCTTTTTTGTGCGCCAATATTTACTGAACGTTGACAGTGATCTTCTGCGATTCCACCGCAGGCTTGAACGGTACATGATTCTGGTCACCTAACAGCAGCTGCAAGGTGTGCTTGCCCGGGGCCAAGGTCAGGGTCGTCTCGGTCTGCGCCTTGCCGAAGTGCAGGATATGATCGGTTACCGGTAGCGGCTTGTCGCTCTCGGGCTGATCGGCCAGATCTACCAGCAGATGGTGGTGACCTGTGCCAGGAATGGCGTCGGCAGCGGGCGCGAGCTTCATTCCCTCGATGCCGAATTTGACGGTAAAGGTTTTGTCTACGGTGGCACCATCGGCCGGGGACTCAATAAACACCTTGGCACCCGCTGGTGCTACCTGGCTTTGCAGGCCCTCGGCCACCGCCAACACGGACATTCCCATCAATAGGCCAGCAAGGGCAACACGCGATACTAGACGCTTCATTCGCTTCTCCTTCGATCCATTTAAGAAATATCCTACGAAACTGATCTCGAACAAACCGTTACCATAGTTGAACTGATCCAAAACATGTGCGGTATCTGCCAGCCTGACAAATTATTTAAAAAGGTCGGCTAACAACTATCCTGCAATGTGGTCCTAGCAACGTTCGACCCCGACAAACGAAAAAGCCGGGGCGGAGTCGTTTTTACTTTAATGAAAAAAAGGGGCGCAGATGCGTTTTACCACAGGGATTCTGCTTGCAGCCCTCTTGAGCCCATTGGCTCACGCCGAATTGTCCGATGATGTGTATGAGCGGCGCGAGCTTCGTATTGCCGTACAAGCCGACTCTCCTCCGTTCACGTTCAAGGAAGACGACAGATGGACGGGTTTCGAGATCGAGCTGGGACGCATGTTGGCGCGCGAACTGGACGTCGAAGCCTCGTTTATCGAGACCGACTCCGCCGAATTACTGGCTGGGGTTGAAAGCGGCAAGTACGACATCGCCCTGAACCATATCTCGGCGACGCCCGAACTCAAGAGCCTCGTGGATTTCAGCGAGCCTTACAGTGATTTCAATGCCCAGGCGATAGTCCACAAGGAAGCAAAACGCTCTCCCGACACCGCCGAACACCTGAAGGGTCTGTCCTTGAGCGCAGCCCAGCCCAGTCAGTTCGCGGAGAAATTGCAGGTAGTCCCGGCCGAAACGACTGTCAGCAAATTGCCTGCCGAGGAAGACATCGTGGCAGGCCCGAAACCGAGCCTGGTCATTCCCTTCCAGAAAGGTAATCCGGCCTTTGCCGGTGCCGTGGATAGAGCCCTGCAGCGCATGAAAGCCGATGGTCGCCTGGCTGCCTTGTCGGAAAAATGGTTCGGCTCGGCTGCAAGCAAACCGCAGAAGCCCTAAGCCTCCAGCTTTTCCAACGCCAATGCCGCCGCGGGAAGCTCCAGCTCACTGAAAACCTGGAGCCCTTCGCGGCGCAGCAACGCCGTGGTGACACCCTCGCCACTGACCTTGGTCCCGCTGAAGGTGCCATCATAGGTCAGCCGATTACCGCAGGAAGGGCTGCCAGACTTGAGTATTGCAATGCCGATGCCGTGCTTGCGTACCAGCTGCAAGGCCAGTTCGGCGCCGGCGAGAAATGCCGCGCTGACGTCTTCCCCGCCAACGGTCAGCACCTGCACCTGCCCATCGAGCACATCACCACCCTGCCCACCGGGAATCTCCGCCGGTGGCCGTGGCGTCGGCAAACCGCCCGCCACTTCCGGGCACACCACGACCAGTCGACCCTCCTGTTGCCAGAGCGCCAACTGATCGAAAGGCCCGCCGCCCTTGCCGTCATAACGTACGGGATGGCCCAGCAGGCAAGCACTCACCAATATCTTCTGCATTTCAAAATGGCTCGTTGCCTCGACGGCGAAACCAGCCCGTCAACGACAGGCGCTCGCGGCTGGCGGGCAGTACCTCGTGCGGGACCTCTCCGGAAAGAAACACCACCAGGCATCCACCGGTTGGCGTCACGTCATGGTGCACGCCTTCTTCAAGGTGCATGCGCAGCTCACCGCCATGCTCGGGCAACCAGGCCTGGTTGAGGTAGACGACCGCCGAGACCACGCGCCGGTTGTCGTCACGAAAGCGGTCGACATGCTTGCGATAGAATGCACCCGGCGGATACAGGGCGAAATGACTTTCGTAGTCTTCCAACCCCAGGAACAAACCGCGATTGAGGGCCTCGCGCAAGCTGTCCATCAGGTCCAGATAACGATCGCACGCGTCGGTCTGGCCAGGTTCCAGCCACTGGATATGGTCACCGCGGATGCCTTCGCGAATTTCCTGGGCAGGGCCGCGGCCGACGGCCGCCGGCGCCAGTTCACCTTCGGCAGCACGTTTACGGCACTCGGCCGCAAGCTCCCGGGTCAAGGATTCGGGAAGAAAGATATTCTGTTGCGACCAGCCGCGAGTGGCCAGGTCGTCGACAATACGTAACAGCAGTGGATGATCGGGAGATATTTGCATGCCGCGCATAGTATCCATACGCCCGTCAAACCGACAGAGCCACTTGGCTGCTCGACAAAGCCCCGCCCTGCCACGGACAATAGCGGTCTGCTGACAGGAGTCCCTATGCGCCGCTTGCTATTCGTACTGATGATGTTCTGCACCCTGCCGGCCTGGGCAGACAGCCATGACCAGTTGTACAAGGTCGCCGGCTGGCCAGAACAACGCGCGCATTTCACCGATGCTCTCGACGCAGCTCAGCAACGCTACCGCAATAGCCTGCCTCCGGCCGTCTTCCAGGCGCTGGTCGACAACAGCAGCCAACGCTTCGCCCCCCAGGCAATGGATCAGCGTGCCGAAGCGCATTTACGCAAAAACCTCGCGAACCCGGCACCGGCCTTGCAGTTTTTCCAGTCACCGCTCGGGCGCAAGATCGTTGCCGCCGAGCTGCTGGCAACCCGGCGTGATCAACTGGCAAAAAATGCCCAGGGCTTGCCACATATAGAAGCCAGTGCCACCCGCGCGTTGCTGATCGGGCATCTGGCAAAGGCGTTGCCTGCTCGCGAGGCCGGTGCCGAGGTCAGCCTGGCGATTGCCGGCGTGGCCGCCGACAGCCTCAGCCAGATGCTCCCGGGCCTGCTGGGCGGCGGCCAGGCCCAAGGCATGCTCGATGGCCAGCGCCAGCGCCTGATGGAGCAAATCGGCAACGATCTGGACAATACCTTGCTGTATGTCTACCGCGACCTGTCCGATGCGGAACTGGAAGAGTTCGCCAATTTCGCCGAGTCTCCCGACGGCAAGGCCTACTATCAGGCGGCGCTGGCGGCCATTCGCGCCGGCCTCGCGGTCGGCCAAAGCACCTCCAGCCTGAAACAGACCGGCAACTGACGCTCAGTCGAAGTGCTGATCGAGGAAATCGAAATAACGCGTACGGATCGCCGGCAGCTCATTGGCCAGGTGATGCCGCGCTTCGGGTAACAGCAAGACCTTCGGGCCTGCGAACTTGTGCTTGAGCACGCTCAGGTTGTGCGGCCAATCCACGGTCATGTCCGCTTGCCCTTGCACGATCAACGGTGCCCGCAGACTGGCCGGCGCTGCTTCGATGTAACTGACCCAGCGGATCAAGGCCCCGACCCAGGCGGTCGGCAGGCGTAGCGGCTGCAGCGGATCGGCCTGCAGAAACGGCAGGAAGGTCGGGTCGTTGGTGTTCTCGCTGAAACGGCGCTCGATACCTTTGACGAACGGCTTGAGCAGCCGGTAGCTGAATTTGGACCAGGACCAGGCGCGCGGCCGGACCAGCGGCGCCAGCAGGACGACCTGCCCCTGCGCCGGGCTGCCCGCGCCCTTGTGCAGCAGATGGTCGATCACAATGGCGCCGCCCGTACTCTGCCCGAACAAGTGCCAGGGTTGTGGCAGATCCAGCGCTTTGGCTTCATTGAACAGGGCCTCCAGCGTGTGCTGGTAGTGCGCAAAATCGTCGATGCTGGCGCGCTCGCCGCTCGACAGGCCATGGCCTGGCAAATCGCAGGAAATCACCGCGAAACCACGTGCCAACGCCCAATCGACCACGTGCCGATACAGCCCCATGTGATCATAGAAACCGTGCAGCAAAAACAGCGTCGCCACAGGAGCCGGCGGGCGCCAGACCTGGCCAACCAGGGTAAACCCCGGCACCTCGAAGCGTCCCAGCCAGCTGTGCGCCCTGTCCTGGCGCTCAGCCAAGTCCAACCCGTAAAAGCGCTGATAGGCCAGCCCCTGCTGCGACAGCGGCTGCATGGCAGCCAACGGCGGCAGGCTGGCACGCAAGGCGTCGGGTTGAAACATCGCAGACATAGAGGCTTCCGAACCAGGGCGCAACGCGCCGAATTCAAGGGACAGGCCTCTGATATTCATCTGTCCGCGCAAGCATGGCAAGCTAGGCGCCCCGTTTCGGATGGATCCAGCATGCCCCCGCACCGCCGCAAGACCATTATTGCCAGCCTCTGCGCCCTGCTTTGCGCTGCCGGGCTATGGGCGGCCTACGACTGGTTCCAGGGCCGCTACATCCGCCCCTTCGACAACCAGACGGCGCTGTTTTCCGGCGACATGCTCAATCTGCCCGCCGAACTGGCAGGACCAGGCCCCATCCGGCTAGTGCATTTCTGGGACCCCGCCTGCCCATGCAACGTCGGCAACCAGCAGCACCTGGGGGAATTGATCGAGCATTTCGCCCCGCAAGGCGCGGTGTTCTATGCCGTGCAAAAGCCCGGCACGCGCGGCCAACTGCCCGCCAACCTCAGCGCGCTCAAGCCCTTGCCCGGCCTGCCCGGCTCGGAACACCTGCCCGCCAGCCCTGCCGTGGCGATCTGGGATCGCAATGGAAAACTGGCTTACTTCGGGCCATACAGCGAAGGGGCGACCTGCAACTCCAAGAACAGTTTTATCGAACCGATCCTCCAGGCGTTGAGCGAAGGCCGCCCGGTAAACGCAACCCACACCCTGGCTGTGGGTTGCTATTGTCCGTGGCAGGCACACTAATAAGGAATTGCGATGAAACGCCGGCTGTCCCTTCTCGCCATCGTCGTAGCCGCCATGGCCGTTGGCGGTGGCACCTGGTATGTGCAAAGCAAACAGCCCGTGCGTGACGGCGAAGTCGCCGTGGCGCATTTGCAGTCACCGGTCAGCGTGCGCTATGACGCCCGCGGCGTGCCGCATATCCAGGCGCAGAACGAGGCCGATCTATACCGCGCGCTGGGCTACGTACACGCCCAGGACCGGCTGTTCCAGATGGAGGTCATGCGCCGCCTGGCCCGGGGCGAGCTGGCCGAAGTGCTGGGCGCCAAGATGGTCGACACCGACCGGCTGTTCCGCAGCCTGCGCATCCGCGAACAAGCGAAAGTCGTGGTTGATCGCCAGGACAAGCAGTCCCCGGCCTGGAAGGCGCTGCAAGCGTATCTGGAAGGCGTAAACGCCTGGCAGGACTCGCATCCCCGGCCGCTGGAGTTCGACGTCCTGGGCATCCCCAGCCGACCGTTCAGCGCCGAAGACACCATCAGCGTCGCCGGTTACATGGCCTACAGCTTTGCCGCCGCCTTTCGCACCGAGCCGCTGCTGACCTACATTCGCGACCAACTGGGTCCTGAATACCTGAAAGTGTTCGATCTCGACTGGCACCCTGAAGGTGTCCTGCAAAAGGCACCGCCATTGAGTGCAAATGACTGGAAGAGCCTCAACAGCCTCGCACGCCTGAGCGACCAGGCCATGGTCGAGGCTGGCCTGCCACAGTTCGAAGGCAGCAATGCCTGGGCCGTGGCCGGCAGCCGCACGCACAGTGGCAAGCCGCTGCTGGCCGGCGATCCACATATACGCTTCGCCGTTCCCGCAGTCTGGTACGAAGCACAGTTATCGGCACCAGGCTTCGAGCTGTATGGCTATCACCAGGCGCTCAACCCCTTCGCGTCGCTGGGGCATAACCTGGACTTCGGCTGGAGCCTGACCATGTTCCAGAACGACGACATCGACCTGATCGCCGAAAAGGTCAACCCCGACAACCCCGAACAAGTCTGGTACCACGGTCAGTGGGTTGACATGACCCGCAGCGAAACGCAGATTGCCGTGAAGAATGCCGAGCCGGTCACGGTCACGCTGCGCAGGACACCGCACGGCCCGGTCGTTAATGACGTGCTCGGCCCTAACGCCGGGACCACGCCGATCGCGATGTGGTGGTCGTTCCTGGAAACCGAGAACCCGATTCTCGATGGCTTCTACCAGATCAACCGCGCCGACAGCCTCGAAAAAATGCGCAGCGCCGCCGCCAAGGTCCAGGCCCCCGGCCTGAATCTGGTCTGGGCCAACGCCCCGGGCGATATCGGCTGGTGGGCCGCTGCGCAATTGCCGATCCGCCCGGCCGGGGTCAACCCGGCGTTCATTCTCGACGGCACCACCGCTGATGCCGACAAGCTCGGGTTCTACCCGTTCAGCGCCAACCCTCAGGAAGAAAACCCCGCGCGCGGCTACGTTGTCTCGGCCAACTTCCAGCCAGTGTCCCCAACGGCCATGGAAATCCCGGGTTACTACAACCTGGCCGATCGTGGCCAGCAGCTCAACAAACAGTTGGGTGATGACAGCGTGAAGTGGGACCTGCAGAACAGTCGGCAGCTGCAACTGGGAACTACAACCGCTTATGGCCCAAGAACCCTCGCACCGCTGCTGCCTGTGTTGCGTGAGGTGGTGGTCGAGCCCGGCGAGAAAGCGCTACTGGAACAGTTGGCCGCCTGGCAAGGCGACTACCCGCTGGACTCGGTAAGCGCCACCCTGTTCAACCAGTTGCTCTATGCACTCAGCCGCTCGGCCATGCAGGATGAACTCGGCGATGCGCTATTCGACACCCTGCTTTCGACCCGCGTGATCGATGCCGCCCTGCCACGCCTGGCAGCGGATGCCGACTCCCCCTGGTGGGATGATCACGGCTCACCGAGCCACGGCAGCCGCACCGATGCGGTCAAGCACGCCTGGGACAGCAGCATCGCGCACTTGCGCACAACCCTGGGCAACAACCCTGCCGACTGGCAATGGGGCAAGGCGCACACCCTCACCCACAACCACCCGCTGGGCACGCAGAAGCCCCTGGACCGACTGTTCAACGTCGGCCCCTTCGCCGCACCGGGCAGCCACGAAGTGCCGAACAACCTGTCAGCCAAAATCGGCCCGGCGCCCTGGCCTGTGACCTATGGGCCGTCCACACGCCGGCTGATCGACTTCGCCGACCCGGCGCATGCCTTGACCGTCAACCCGGTGGGGCAGAGTGGCGTGCGCTTTGACCGGCATTATGCGGATCAGGCACAGGAGTATATCGAGGGGGGGTATCAGCAGGTGCTGATGGAGGAGAAGGATGTGGCGGGAGGGACTGTGAGCACGTTGAGGTTGGTGCCAGGCTCATAACCTCGTCAACCTCGTTCCCACGCTCCGCGTGGGAATGCAGTGCCCGACGCTCCAGCGTCATCCCGGGACGCGGAGCGTCCCAAGAGGCATTCCCACGCGGAGCGTGGGGACGAGGGTACGAGGGGCTGAAGCCTTACACCGAAACCGGTGCCGCAGCCCGACGCGCATCCGGCTGCTTCCACGAATCGGCAGCGCCTTCTTCGATGGCCTGCTGGATCGCACGGCGACGACGCTCTTCGGCCTGACGGCTGAAGAACCAGACCAGGAAAGTCACCAGCGAGACCGCCAACAGGATCAGGCTGGCCACGGCGTTGATTTCCGGCTTCACGCCCAGGCGCACGGCAGAGAAGACTTCCATCGGCAAGGTGGTCGAGCCGGGACCGGAAACGAAGCTGGCCAACACCAGGTCGTCCAGCGACAGGGCGAAGGACATCATGCCACCCGCTGCCAGTGACGGCGCGATCATCGGGATGGTGATCAGGAAGAACACCTTCCACGGCCGCGCACCGAGATCCATGGCGGCCTCTTCGATGGACAGGTCCAGCTCACGCAGGCGCGCCGACACCACGACCGCCACATAGGCGGCGCAGAACGTGGTGTGAGCGATCCAGATGGTCACGATGCCCCGCTCCTGCGGCCAGCCGATCATCTGCGCCATGGCCACGAACAACAGCAACAGCGACAGACCGGTGATCACCTCGGGCATTACCAGCGGCGCGGTCACCAGGCCACCGAACAGCGTGCGCCCCTTGAAGCGGGTCACACGGGTCAGGACGAAGGCGGCCAGCGTGCCCAGCGCCACAGCCGCAATGGCCGTGTAGCAGGCGATTTCCAGGGAGCGCACCACCGAGCTCATCAGTTGAGTGTTATCGGCAAGGCCGATGTACCACTTCACCGACCAGCCACCCCAGACCGTCACCAGTTTGGAGGCGTTGAACGAATAGATGACCAGGATCAGCATGGGCAGGTAGATGAACAACAGGCCCAACACCAGCATCAGGCTGGAGAATTTAAAACGCTTCATGCCCGGCCCTCCATCTCTTTGGCCTGACTACGGTTGAAGAGCAGAATCGGCACGATCAGGATCGCCAGCATCACCACCGCCAGGGCAGAGGCTACCGGCCAGTCGCGGTTGTTGAAGAACTCTTGCCACAACACCTTACCGATCATCAAGGTTTCCGGGCCACCCAGCAGTTCCGGGATAACGAACTCACCCACCACCGGGATGAACACCAGCATGCAACCGGCGACGATGCCGTTCTTGGCCAGCGGCACGGTGATTTTCCAGAAGTTGTTGAAGTTGCTCGAGCCCAGGTCCGACGCGGCTTCGAGCAGGCTCTGGTCGTGTTTGACCAGGTTGGCGTACAACGGCAGGATCATGAACGGCAGGTAGGAATACACCACGCCGATATAGACCGCCAGGTTCGTGTTGAGAATCTGCAAGGGTTGATCGATCAGCCCCAGCCACAACAGGAAGGCATTGAGCAGGCCGTTGTTGCTGAGGATGCCCATCCAGGCGTACACACGAATCAGGATCGCCGTCCAGGTCGGCATCATGATCAGCAGCAGCAGGACCGTCTGGCGCTCCGGACGGGCCTTGGAGATGGCATAGGCCATCGGGAAACCGACCAGAAGGCACAGGATCGTGCTGAAGAGGGCAATTCTCAGGGAACCGAGATACGCCGAAATATACAGTTCGTCATCGCCCAGCATCGCGTAGTTGCCCAGGTTGAGCACCAACTCGATTTTCTGTTCAACGAAGTTGTAGATCTCGGTGTATGGCGGAATGGCCACGTCGGCTTCGGCGAAGCTGATCTTCAGGACGATGAAGAACGGCAGCATGAAGAACAGGAACAGCCAGAGAAACGGCACGCCGATGACAAACTGGCGACCGCCGGGCGTTATTCGTTCCAGGGCACGTTTGAGCTTTCGAATTTTCATGAGCGAAGTACCACGCCGCTGTCATCTTCCCACCACACATAGACCTGATCGTCCCAGGTAGGACGCGTACCACGGCGCTCGGCGTTGGCCACGAAGGATTGCACCAGCTTGCCGCAGGGCAATTCGACATAGAAGACCGAGTGGCCACCCAGGTAAGCGATATCGTGAACCTTGCCGCGCGACCAGTTGTACTGGCCCTCAGGCTGCTCGGTGGTGACCAGCAGTTTTTCCGGACGGATCGCATAGGTGATCTTCTTGTCCTGCACCGACGTGCTGACGCCGTGGCCGACATAGATATTGCGCTCAAGCTCGGGGCTTGCGATCAGCGCATGGCCCTCGGCATCCTCGACCACTTCACCATCGAACAGGTTGACGTTACCGATGAACTCGCACACCAGGCGGCTGGTCGGGGTTTCATAGATATCGATCGGGCTGCCGATCTGGGCGATCCAGCCCAGGTGCATGATGGCGATGCGCTGGGCCATGGTCATGGCCTCTTCCTGGTCGTGGGTCACCATGACGCAGGTCACGCCGACGCGCTCGATGATTTCCACCAACTCGAGCTGCATCTGCGAGCGCAGTTTCTTGTCCAGTGCACCCATGGGCTCGTCGAGCAGCAGCAGCTTCGGACGCTTGGCCAGGGAACGGGCCAGGGCAACACGCTGACGCTGACCACCGGACAATTGATGCGGCTTGCGCTTGGCATATTGGCTCATCTGCACCAGCTTGAGCATCTCGGCCACGCGGGCATCGATTTCAGCCGCAGGGATCTTGTCCTGCTTGAGGCCGAAGGCAATGTTCTGCGCCACGGTCATGTGCGGGAACAGTGCATAGGACTGGAACATCATGTTGATCGGCCGCTCGTAGGGCGGCATTTCGGTGATGTCCACGCCATCGAGGAAGATACGCCCCTCGGTCGGCCGCTCGAAACCGGCCAACATGCGCAGCAAGGTGGATTTACCCGAACCAGAACCGCCGAGCAGGGCGAAAATCTCGCCCTTGTTGATTTGCAGGGACACATCGTCCACGGCAATCGTCTCGTCGAACTTCTTCGTGACCCGGTCGATTTTGACCAGCACCTGCTTGGGTTGCTGGTCGCCCTCGAGGGCTTTCTTATAGGCACCGGAGGCAACTGCCATTAACGAAACTCCCAACAAATTTGCAGCCCGCCCGCCAGGGTCGGACCGTGGATATTTATTTGCCCGACTTGACCTTGGTCCAGATGCGGGTCATCAATCGTTGAATTTTGGGTGGCAATTCAGAGTTGACATAAGTTTTGTCCAGCACCGCTTGCGGTGGGTACACCGCTTCATCGGTCCGTACTTTCTGATCCATCAGCGCGCCAGCCGCTGGATTGGGGTTGGCATAGCCGACGTAATCGCTGACCTGGGCGATCACCTCAGGCTCGAGCAGATAGTTGATAAACGCATGGGCTTCTTTGACATTGGCAGCGTCACGCGGAATCGCCAGCATGTCGAACCAGAGGTTGCCGCCCTCCTTGGGGATCACATACGTGATGTTCACACCCTTGCCGGCTTCGGCGGCACGGGCCTTGGCCTGGAATACATCGCCGGAGAAACCGGCAGCCACGCAGATCTCGCCATTGGCCAGGTCCGAGATGTATTTGGAAGAGTTGAAGTAGGTCACGTAAGGCCGCACGGCCAGCAACTTGTCTTCAGCTTTCTTGTAGTCCGCTTCATTGGTGCTGTTGGGCGAAAGGCCTATGTAATTCAACACCGCCGGGAGCATCTCATCGCCGGAGTCGAGGAACGCGACCCCACACTTGGAAAGCTTCTTGATGTTCTCGGGCTCGAAGAGCATGGCCCAGGAGTCGATCTTGTCGACGCCCAGCACGGCCTTGACCTTCTCGGCGTTGTAGCCGATGCCGTTGGTGCCCCACAGGTAAGGCACGGCGTACTGATTGCCCGGGTCGTTCTTTTCCAGACGCGCGAGCAGCGCAGGGTCGAGGTTCTTCCAATTGGGCAGCAGCGACTTGTCGAGCTTCTGGAACGCCCCCGCCTTGATCTGCTTGCCGAGGAAATGGTTGGACGGCACCACCACGTCATAGCCGGTATGGCCTGCGAGCAACTTGCCTTCCAGAGTTTCGTTGGAATCGAAAACGTCATACACCGGCTTGATGCCCGTGGCTTTCTGGAAGTCCGCGAGGGTGCTCTCGCCGATATAGTCGGACCAGTTATAAATATGCACGGTCTGTGCGGCCTGCACACTGGCTACCAGCGTAAGACCCGCGCCAGCCAGCATGGCCTTGCGAAACAAAGAATTAAACAAATGGGAGGTCCTCTCAATAGTGCCCGTGTCAGACGGCAGAAACCTGCCGGACAACAAACCGGCGCGCAACTTACCTTCGATAAACCCATCCGGCAAAACTTTCTGTCATTTAATGTCTGTTGCCGCGGCTATCAGGCCGCGACAACAGGTATTTCAATTACTTACCCGATTTGATCTTGGTCCAGCTGCGGGTCATGATCCGCTGTGTAGCGGCCGGCAAGTCGGCGATCGCATACAGCTTGGCCAGCACGTCCGCTGGCGGGTAAACGCCCGGGTCGCTGGTGATGTCCTTGTCCACCAACGGCGTTGCCGCCGCGTTGCCGTTCGGGAAACGCACGGTGTTGGTGATCTCGGCCATGATTTCCGGCTTCATCAGGAAGTTCATCCACTTGTAGGCGCCTTCGACGTTCTCGGCATCCTTGGGGATGGCGACCATGTCGTAGAAGCTGCCTGCACCTTCCTTGGGAATGTTGTAGCTGACTTTTACCTTGTCGCCGGCTTCCGAGGCACGGGACTTGGCCTGGTAGACGTCACCCGAGTAACCGACGGCGACGCAGATGTTGCCGTTGGCCAGGTCGGAAATGTACTTGGACGAGTGGAAGTATGCGATCGAAGGACGGACCTTCATGATCAGCGCTTCAGCCTTGTCGATGTCTTCTTTCTTCTGGCTGTCGGTTGGCAAGCCCAGGTAGTGCAACGCCGCCGGAATCATCTCGGTTGGCGAGTCGAGGAGGCTGATGCCGCAAGCTTTCAGCTTTTCAGCATTTTCCGGCTTGAAGATCAGATCCCAGGAATCGGTTGGTGCGTCGGCACCCAGCGCCGCCTTGACCTTCTCGGCGTTGTAGCCAATACCGATCGAACCCCACATGTACGGGAAGGCATGCTCGTTGCCCGGGTCGCTCACCGATACGGCCTTGAGCAGGTCAGGGTTCAGGTTTTTCCAGTTAGGCAGCTTGGACTTGTCCAGCTTCTGGTAAACGCCGGCCTTGATCTGCTTGGCCAGGAAGTTGTTGGACGGCACGACCACGTCGTAGCCGGACTTGCCTGCCAGCAACTTGGCTTCCAGGGTTTCGTTACTGTCAAAGACGTCATAGACGACCTTGATGCCCGACTCTTCCTCGAACTTCTTCACAGTGTCCGGCGCAATGTAGTCCGACCAGTTGTAAACGTGCAGGACTTTATCGTCAGCCTGAACAGCACCGGCCATTGCCCCCAACAGCGACATTGCGAGGAGAGTCTTGCCCAATTTCTTCATGCGAAATGCTCCAGTTATTTTTTTACCTGTTCAGAAGCCGCTTCTCTGTCATCCAAGAGCCGGGCGACCGGAACAGTCCACAGTCTGGCAAGTTACAGGGCGCCCTTTCAAGTGAAGGTCGCCCTTATTACATGACGCTTTTCTGCGCTGAGACTAGCACTTAGCCGTTCAATGCTTCCAAGGTCAGGTCCAGGCATTTGCGAGCTTTGGTAACAAGCTCGTCGATCTCTTCATGAGTGATCACCAGCGAAGGTGCAATGATCATGGTGTCGCCCACGGCGCGCATGATCAGTCCATTGTCGAAACAGAAGGTCCGGCAGATCATGCCAACACCCTTGTCTGTATAACGTTCGCGAGTCGCCTTGTTCTTGACCAGCTCGATTGCCCCCAGCAACCCCAGCCCGCGAACCTCACCCACCAATGGATGGTCGTTCAGTTCACGCAGGCGTTTCTGCAAATAAGGTGCCGTGTCGGCTTTGACGCGTTCGATAATTTTCTCATCACGCAGGATGCGGATGTTTTCCAGGCCGACCGCAGCCGCCACCGGGTGGCCGGAATAGGTGAAACCGTGGTTGAAGTCGCCACCTTCGTTGAGCACCTTGACCACTTCGTCACGCACGATCACACCTCCCATCGGGATGTAGCCTGACGTCAGGCCCTTGGCGATGGTCATCAAGTCCGGCTTCAAATCATAGTAGTCGCTACCGAACCACTCACCGGTGCGACCGAAGCCACAGATGACCTCGTCGGCCACGAACAGGATGTCGTACCTGGCGAGGATTTCCTTGATCTTCGGCCAGTAGGTATCCGGAGGAATGATCACGCCGCCGGCGCCCTGGATCGGCTCGGCAATGAAGGCTGCGACGTTGTCGACGCCGACCTCGAGAATCTTCTTCTCCAGTTGCTCGGCCGCCCACACGCCAAACGCGTCCGGGGTCATGTCGCCGCCTTCGCCGTACCAGTAAGGCTGCGGGATATGCACGATGCCGGGAATCGGCAGGTCGCCCTGTTCATGCATCCCGGACATGCCGCCCAGGCTTGCGCCAGCCACGGTGGAGCCATGGTAGCCATTGATACGGCCGATGATGACTTTCTTCTCTGGTTTGCCCTTGAGCTTCCAGTAGTGACGAACCATGCGCAGCACGGTGTCGTTGCCTTCGGAGCCGGAGCCGGTGAAGAACACGTGGGTCATGCCGGCAGGCGCCACATCGGCAACCACCTTGGACAGTTCCAGCACCGGTGGGTGCGCGGTCATGAAGAAGGTGTTGTAGAACGGCAGCTCTTTCATCTGCTTGCTGGCAGCCTGCACCAGTTCGTCACGGCCATAACCGACGGCTACGCACCACAGGCCGGCCATGCCGTCCAGGATCTTGTTGCCTTCACTGTCCCACAGGTGAACACCCGCGGCCTTGGTGATGATCCGCGGGCCTTTTTCCTTCAGCTGTTTATAGTCGCTGAACGGGGCCAGGTGATGCTCACTGCTCAGGGCTTGCCACTCGAGAGTTTGCGGGTTCTTGACGCTCATACGCTTCTCCGGATTCCAGGGGCCGTGCAACCGCTGCGGCCCCTGTGTTGATCAGACCGCGAACAGCAGGAATTCACGTTCCCAGGAGCTGATTACGCGCTTGAAGTTCTCATGCTCGGCGCGCTTGACCGCGACGTAGCCGATGATGAATTTTTTACCCAGGTACTTTTCCAGGGCATGGCATCGTTCCATGCGTTCCAGGGCATCTTCGATGGTCAACGGCAGACGAAGATTGCGTCGCTCATAACCGCGACCCTTGACCGGCGCGCTCGGGTTGATGCCTTCAACCATGCCGATGTATCCGCACAGCAGGCTCGCAGCGATTGCCAGGTAAGGGTTGGCGTCAGCGCCTGGCAGACGGTTCTCGACCCGGCGGTTTTGCGGCCCGGCATCCGGTACTCGCAAGCCCACGGTACGGTTCTCTTCGCCCCATTCCACGTTGACCGGTGCCGACGTATCGGGCAGGAAGCGGCGGAACGAGTTGACGTTCGGCGCGAACAGCGGCAGCAACTCGGGGATGAACTTCTGCAGGCCACCGACGTGGTGCAGGAACAGTTCGCTCATGGTGCCGTCTTCGTTGGAGAAGATGTTCTTGCCGGTATGAATGTCGACGATGCTCTGGTGCAAGTGCATGGCACTGCCCGGCTCGCCGGTCATGGGCTTGGCCATGAAGGTGGCGGCGACGTTGTGCTTGAGCGCCGCTTCGCGCATGGTCCGCTTGAACACCAGGATCTGGTCGGCCAGCGACAGCGCATCGCCGTGACGGAAGTTGATCTCCATCTGCGCCGTGCCGTCTTCGTGAATCAGGGTGTCCAGGTCCAGGTTCTGCAGTTCGCACCAGTCATAGACATCTTCGAACAGCGGATCGAATTCGTTGGCCGCTTCGATAGAGAAGGACTGACGCCCGGTTTCCGGGCGCCCGGAGCGGCCAATCGGCGGCTGCAGCGGGAAGTCCGGGTCTTCGCAGCGTTTGGTCAGGTAAAACTCCATCTCCGGCGCCACGATCGGCTGCCAGCCCTTGTCGGCATAGAGTTTCAAGACTTTCTTGAGCACGTTGCGCGGCGACAACTCGATCGGGTTGCCCTGCTTGTCATACGTGTCGTGGATCACCTGCGCGGTCGGCTCGATGGCCCAAGGTACGAGAAACACCGCTTTCTCGTCGGGACGACAGAACATGTCGATGTCGGCCGGGTCCAGCAATTCGTAATAAATGTCGTCTTCGACGTAATCGCCGGTGACCGTCTGCAGCAAGACACTTTCAGGCAAGCGCATGCCCTTTTCGGCGATGAACTTGTTGGTCGGGGAAATCTTGCCGCGAGTGATCCCGGTGAGGTCGCCGATCATGCATTCGACTTCGGTGATCTTGTGCGCTTTCAACCAATCGGTGAGCTGGTCGAGGTTGGTACTCATAAATACCTCAGGAGGTAATTACCTGAATCTCTGGAAGATTCAGGCGCTTTTTGACGCATCCGCGTCGTGTTGTGTTGCCCGTTCTCGGCAGGCATCGCCGAATGCCTGAAAAATAGCAAGATATGGGGCTTGCTGGTGCAAAGTACCGCCGAAGGCGCCATTCATTTCCTCAAATCCCCGGCAACTGCGGAGCACAGGCACGCCAGCCGCCACAGCCGCACGAATCAGCGGTAAAGTAGTACGGTCGCGTTCAGGATCATGAACTGTATCCGCTTCGCTTGAAGGGCCACTATAGTGAAGAGGTTGGGCGCGCAGAGACTTGTCGCCACTGATGTGGAACACATGCAAACCGATCTGCCTGGTGCAGACGGTCATGCCGATAATCGGCAGGCGAGACATGGAACCCCCGGCTTTATTGCTGTTATGGGTTGCAATCGAGCTTAGCCTTGTTCATTTTTTTACACAACACCCCTGTAAAAAATAGAACACGGTCCGCTCAAGCCTGTATCTGCCGAGACGGCAAACGTGTTTTGAGCGCCCTAAAGTGCGACAAAAATAGCTTTTTAGCGCTTTTTTAGGGCAAAACAGGGCTTCCTTGACTTCAGTCCGGCTTTCGGATTGACTGAATCAGTAAGAGCTCATTGATTGAAATTTTTAACAACAAAGGTGTTGCATCATGTCGGTACCCCCGCGTGCCGTTCAGCTTAACGAAGCGAACGCATTCCTTAAGGAACATCCTGAGGTTCTGTACGTTGACCTTCTGATTGCAGATATGAATGGTGTGGTGCGTGGCAAGCGCATTGAACGCACCAGCCTCCATAAGGTTTACGAGAAAGGCATCAACCTGCCGGCCTCCCTTTTTGCCCTGGATATCAACGGCTCGACGGTGGAAAGCACCGGTCTTGGCCTGGACATCGGTGATGCTGACCGAATCTGCTATCCAATCCCCGATACCCTGTGCAACGAGCCATGGCAGAAGCGTCCTACCGCGCAACTGTTGATGACCATGCACGAACTGGAAGGCGATCCGTTCTTCGCCGACCCGCGCGAAGTGCTGCGCCAGGTTGTAACCAAATTCGACGAACTGGGCCTGACCATCTGCGCCGCGTTCGAACTGGAGTTCTACCTGATCGACCAGGAGAACGTGAACGGCCGGCCTCAACCACCTCGCTCGCCAATCTCCGGCAAACGCCCACATTCGACCCAGGTTTACCTGATCGACGACCTGGACGAGTACGTCGATTGCCTGCAAGACATCCTCGAAGGTGCGAAAGAACAAGGCATCCCGGCCGACGCCATCGTCAAGGAAAGTGCCCCGGCGCAATTCGAGGTGAACCTGCATCACGTTGCCGACCCGATCAAGGCCTGCGACTACGCGGTACTGCTCAAGCGTCTGATCAAGAACATCGCCTACGACCATGAGATGGACACCACCTTCATGGCCAAGCCTTACCCGGGCCAGGCAGGCAATGGTCTGCACGTCCATATTTCGGTACTCGACAAAGAAGGCAAAAACATTTTTGCCAGCGAGGATCCCGAGCAGAACGCCGCGCTGCGTCACGCGATCGGCGGTGTGCTCGAGACCCTACCGGCGCAGATGGCCTTCCTCTGCCCGAACGTCAACTCGTACCGTCGCTTCGGCGCCCAGTTCTACGTGCCTAACTCACCAAGTTGGGGCCTGGACAACCGTACCGTGGCGATTCGCGTGCCCACGGGTTCCGCGGACTCGGTGCGCATCGAGCATCGCGTCGCCGGCGCCGACGCCAACCCGTACCTGCTGATGGCTTCGGTCCTGGCAGGCGTGCACCACGGCCTGGTCAACAAGGTCGAGCCAGGTGCGCCAGTCGAAGGCAACAGCTACGAGCAGAACGAGCAAAGCCTGCCGAACAACCTGCGCGATGCCCTGCGCGAGCTGGACGACAGCGAAGTCATGGCCAAGTACATCGATCCGAAATACATCGATATCTTCGTGGCCTGTAAAGAGAGTGAGTTGGAGGAGTTCGAGCACTCCATCTCGGACCTCGAGTACAACTGGTACCTGCATACCGTTTAAGCGGGTGCAGTAAAGAAAACAGCCGTCGGCCACAAAGCCGGCGGCTTTTTTATTCTCGTTCCCACGCTCCGCGTGGGAATGCATCCTACGACGCTCTGCGTCGCGCACGTACAAGCCGACGCGAAGCGTCTGGCACCGCATCCCCACGCAGAGCGTGGGAACGAGGAACCGGGCTCGGATACAATGCCCCCAACCCCGCACCGGAGATCACCATGACGCGCCTAGCCACGCCCCGCAAACCACGTGCCCGCAGCCAGGCCCGGATCGACTCGATACTCGATGCCGCGCGCTTTCTGCTGGCCAGCGAAGGGGTGGCCAGCCTGTCGATCTACAGCGTGGCCGAACGCGCGCAGATTCCACCGTCTTCGGTGTATCACTTCTTCGCCAACGTACCGGCACTGCTCGAAGCGCTGACCGCCGATGTCCACAGCGCGTTTCGTGCTTGCCTGCTGGCGCCGATCGATCACGCCGGCCTGACCCAGTGGCGCGACCTGTCGCGGCTGGTCGAGCAGCGCATGCTGCTGATCTACAACCAGGATGCCGCCGCCCGCCAGTTGATCCTTGCCCAGCACGGCCTGAGCGAAGTCACCCAGGCCGACCGCCAGCACGACATCGAGCTGGGCGACCTGATGCACAAGCTGTTCGATCACCATTTCCAGTTGCCGGCCCTGCCCACGGATGTCGACGTCTTCGCCCTGGCCATGGAGTTGGGCGACCGGGTCTACGCACGCTCGGTGCAACTGCACGACCAGATCACCCCGCGCATGGCCGAGGAAGGCATGAGAGTGTTCGATGCCTACCTGGGCCTGTACCTGCCGCCCTTCCTGCCCAAACGCGATGCCCCCACCATTCAGGTAATCCGCCCATGACAGCGCAACCCATCGTCACCGTGGTGCAGCATCACCCCGCCGAAGGCCCCGGCGTCATCGCCCAATGGGCCCAGGCGCGCGGTCTGCCCTTGCAGGTTTTCCGTGCCGATCTGGGGCAACTGCCACCCACAGACAATGCACCCGTCATTCTTTTGGGCGGGCCCTATGAGTCAAAAGCCGGGCCCGAGTGGCTGGAAAGCGAGCGGCAATGGCTGCAGGCCTGTGTGAACGAGGGCGCAGGGGTCTTCGCTATCTGCCTGGGCTCCCAACTGTTGTCACTGAGCCTGGGTGGCAATGTCAGCAGAATGGAGCGTCCGGAAACCGGCTGGACACCCGTGACGTTCAGCGACGGCAAAACGCTAAAGGTCCTGCAATGGCATGAAGACACGTTCGACCTGCCGCCTGGAGCCCAACTGCTTGCCAGCAGCGCGCAGTGCCAGCACCAAATGTATTCGGCAGGCCCCAGGCGCTTCGGGCTGCAATTTCATCCGGAATGGAACCAGGCCTCGGTCACAGAACTCAACGCCCATTTCGCCGACGAGTCGCCGTTACCGCGCGGCGAGCCTGACGAGCAGGCGTTTGCGCAAGTAGCCCAATGGTTTTACGTCACCCTGGATCAATGGTGGGTGGCCTGCCGCTGACGGTTTTCCAAAAGACTTAACCCCGGAAAAGCAGGGCTAGTCCGGGGTTATGCACATCTCATCGGCCTTACAGTTTGGCGATCGACACCTCCGTCGATTTCACGAAGGCAATCACTTCACTGCCGACGGCCAGTTCCAGCTCCTTGACCGAGCGCGTGGTGATGACCGACGTGACGATGCCCGAGGCCGTCTGCACGTCGATTTCCGAAAGGACCGGACCTTCGAGGATTTCCTTCACGGTGCCTTTGAACTGGTTACGTACGTTGATCGCTTTGATAGTCATGTTTTTGCTTCCTTCCTGTGGGTAGAGATAAATCACGTAGAGATCAAAGAGCCCAGCGCAATTGCGTAGGCAGGGGTGCAACGGGTTCTGGTTCGGGCGTAGTGCCCGGGACCGACAACACTCGGTTGAGTACTTGGGTTTCCAGCGCCGCCAGGCGGTGTGAACCGCGTGCCCGCGGCCGTGGCAAGTCGACCTGCAGATCGAGGCCGACCTGACCTTCTTCGATCAGGATCACCCGATCGGCGACGGCCACCGCTTCACTGACATCGTGGGTAACCAGCAACACCGTGAAACCGTGTTGCTGCCAGAGCCGTTCGATCAGTTGCTGCATTTCGATGCGGGTCAACGCATCCAGAGCGCCCAGCGGCTCGTCGAGCAACAACAGGCGCGGCTTGTGGATCAAGGCACGGGCCAGGGCCACACGCTGCTTCTGCCCGCCCGACAATGCCGCCGGCCACTCATTGGCACGTTCGGCCAGGCCGACCGCTTCCAACGCCTCAAGCGCCTGCGGCCGCCAGTTGCCCGTCAGGCCGAGGCCGACGTTATCGATGACCTTTTTCCAGGGCAGCAAACGGGCTTCCTGGAACATCAGCCGGGTGTCTTCGCGCGCTTCACTCAAGGGCGCGGAGCCAGCCAGCAATTGCCCGTCCGTGGGCTGGTCGAGACCGGCGAGCAGGCGCAGCAAGGTGCTCTTGCCGCAGCCGCTGCGCCCGACGATGGCAACGAACTGACCGGCCGGAATATGCAGATCGACATCGCGCAACACCTGGCGCTCGCCGAAGGCCTTGCGCAGCTTGTGCACAGCCAGCGGAATCCCGCGTAGCAGCCGTGGCGGTTGTTCATGAAGGATGGTCATGCGGCACCTCCCTTGGCCACTTGATAGGCCGGATGCCAGCACAACCAGACACGTTCAAGACCGCGTGCAGCGAGGTCAGCCAGCTTGCCGAGCACCGCGTACATCAGGATCGCCAACACCACCACATCGGTCTGCAGGAACTCCCGGGCATTCATCGCCAGGTAGCCAATGCCGGAGCTGGCGGAAATGGTCTCGGCGACGATCAGGGTCAACCACATGAAGCCCAGGGCGAAACGCACGCCGACCAGGATCGAAGGCAAGGCGCCGGGCAGAATCACCTGACGGAACAGGCTGAAACCGGACAAGCCGTAGCTGCGTGCCATCTCCACCAAAGCCGGATCGACGTTGCGAATACCGTGGTAGGTGTTCAAATAGATCGGGAACAAGGTGCCAAGTGCCACCAGGAAAATCTTCGCCGACTCATCGATACCGAACCACAGAATCACCAAGGGGATCAGCGCCAGGTGCGGCACGTTGCGGATCATCTGCACCGAGCTGTCTAGCAGGCGCTCGCCCCACTTCGACAGACCGGTGATAAAGCCCAGACTCAGGCCAAGACCGCCGCCGATCAAGAAGCCGATACCCGCACGCCAGCCGCTGATCGCCAGGTGCGTCCAGATCTCGCCACTGCGCACCAGGGCGACACCGGCTTCGACCACCGCACTGGGCGCCGGCAGAATCCGCGTCGACAGCCAGCCAGTGCTGACTGCCAGTTGCCAGACCGCCAGCAACAGCGCCGGCAGCAACCAGGGCGACAGCTTGAAGATGAATGTGTCCGATGTGCGGCTCATGCTCGTGCCCTCAGCGCTGCTTGTTGGCTTTGGGCAGGATGTCGTTGGCGACCATCTCGCCGAACGGGCTGACGTAGTTGGCGCCTTGAGGCTGTTCCGGGCGCTGGACATCCAGGTGCGGGAACAGCAACTCGGCGACGCGATACGATTCTTCCAGGTGCGGATAGCCGGAGAAGATGAAGGTATCGATGCCCAGGTCCGCATATTCCTTGACCCGCGCCGCCACTGTCGGGCCGTCGCCGACCAGTGCAGTACCGGCACCGCCACGCACCAGGCCGACGCCCGCCCACAGGTTCGGGCTGACTTCCAGGTTGTCGCGGTTGCCGCCATGCAGGGCCGCCATGCGCTGCTGGCCGACCGAATCGAAGCGCGCCAGCGAGGCCTGGGCCCGGGCAATGGTGTCATCGTCCAGGTGCGAGATCAGTCGTTCGGCGGCCTGCCAGGCTTCAGCGTTGGTTTCGCGCACGATCACATGCAGGCGAATGCCGAAGCGTACGGTACGTCCCTGTTTGGCCGCCTTGGCGCGAACCTCTTCGATCTTCTGCGCCACAGCCTCCGGTGGTTCGCCCCAGGTCAGGTACAACTCGACCTGCTCAGCCGCCAGGTCCTGGGCTGCCTCGGAAGAACCGCCGAAATACAGCGGCGGGCGTGGTTGCTGTACAGGTGGGTAAAGCAGCTTGGCGCCCTTCACAGTGATGTGCTGGCCGTCGTAATCCACCGTCTCGCCTTCCAGTACACGGCGCCAGATGCGCGTGAACTCAACGGAGGCCTGATAGCGTTCTTCGTGGCTGAGGAACAAGCCATCGCCCGACAGCTCTTCCGGGTCACCACCGGTGACCAGGTTGAACAACGCACGGCCACCGGACAGACGATCAAGGGTCGCCGCCTGACGCGCCGCCACCGTTGGCGAAATGATCCCCGGGCGCAGGGCCACGAGAAACTTCAGGCGCTGGGTGACCGGGATCAGCGAGGCTGCCACCAGCCAGGAGTCTTCGCAGGAGCGACCCGTGGGGATCAGCACCCCGCCAAAGCCGAGGCGATCGGCAGCCTGGGCGATTTGTTGCAAGTAACCATGGTCGACCGCGCGAGCACCTTCGGCGGTGCCAAGGTAGTGGCCGTCACCGTGGGTTGGCAGGAACCAGAAAATATTGAGGCTCATGGAGTTGTCTCCTAAGTGTGTCAGGGCCGGAGCGGTGCCCCGGCCCGGAAAAATCGTTACGGGGCGGTGGCGACTTTGGCCGGCGGCGTCCAGATCACATCCTTGATGCTCAAGGGCTTGGGAATCAGCTTGAGCTGGTAGAAGGTGTCGGCGATTTTCTGCTGCGCGCTGACGATTTCAGGCGAGAGGAAGGCGGCACCGAAACTCTGGCGTTTGACGGCGGTGAGCGTGATGTCGGCCGGCAGGCCCAGCAGCGGTGATACCTGGTCGGTCACTTCCTGCGGATTGGCCTTGGACCACTCGCCAACGGCGCGCACTTGCTCGACCAGTGTCGCAATCACTTGCGGGTGCTGTTGGGCATAGGGCTTGGTGGCCAGGTAGAACTGATGGTTGTCGACGATGCCCTTGCCGTCGCGCAGGGTGCGCGCCTGCAATTGCTGTTCAGCGGCGGCCTGGTACGGATCCCAGATGACCCAGGCATCCACGCTACCCCGCTCGAATGCGGCGCGGGCATCGGCCGGCGGCAGGAACACGGTCTGGATGTCGCTGTATTTCAGGCCGGCGTCTTCCAGGGCGCGCACCAGCAGGTAGTGCACGTTGGAGCCTTTGTTGAGCGCGACTTTCTTGCCCTTGAGGTCTTTCACCGATTTGATCGGCGAGTCCTTGGGCACCAGGATCGCTTCGCTGTTTGGCGCTGGCGGTTCGTAGGCGACGTAAAGCAGATCGGCACCGGCGGCCTGGGCAAACACCGGTGGCGTTTCGCCGGTCACGCCAAAGTCGATTGAGCCGACGTTCAACCCTTCTAGCAGCTGCGGACCACCGGGGAACTCGGTCCATTGCACTTGAATGCCCTGGTCAGCCAGGCGCTTTTCCAGCGAGCCCTTGGCCTTGAGCAGCACCAGGGTGCCGTATTTCTGATAACCGATACGCAGGGTTTCGGCTTGAGCTTGAGTAATGGCGCCGAAGGACACAGCCGCAGCAAACAGAGCGACCAGACCACGACGCAAAATGACAGTGCGCATAGCGCTCTCCTTTTGCGGTTGGGTTCAGGCTGCACCTGCTTGCCCGTTGGCGGGCGAGTAAGGCGAGTAGATCTACATGGGGGTTACAGCGGCTCAGATGCTCCAGCGGGAACTGAGCAGGCGTTCATTCAACAGTCGCGGGTCCAACGGTTTCGGCCTCCTGGCCAAGGCGCTGTGAAACAGCTCCAGCGCCTCATTCAAACGTTCCTGCAATGCCGGCGACAACTGCGCCTTGGCAGAGCCCTCGCCGTAGGCGATCTGGCTGTCGTCAGCAAAGATCCCCTGCAGCGTTTCCTGCGCCTTGAGCGCTGCCAGTACAGGCTTGAGCGCGTAGTCGATAGACAACATATGGGCGATGCTGCCGCCCGTGGCGATCGGCAATACAACCTTGTGGCTCAGTGCCCGTTCGGGCAGCAGATCCAGCAAGGTCTTCAGCGCGCCGGAGAACGACGCCTTGTACACCGGCGTCGCCACCACCAGGCCGTCGGCCTGCTCAACCAGTTCCAGAAAATTCAAAACCTGTGGGCTGTCGAAGCGTGCATGCAGCAAATCTTCGGCGACAAAATCACGCACCTGAAAATTCACGACTTCTACGCCCTGCCCTTGCAGCCAGTGCTTGCAACGCTCCAGCAACACACCGGAGCGCGAGCGAAGACTGGGGCTGCCACCGATAGATACGACCAGCATTCAAACGTTTCCTTGTCAGGGTCAACGGGTGGTGCGAGGTGGGTATCTCGCTGGGAATGGGGAGACATTAACAGCTGTTGTATATGTCTTAAAATCATATTTATTCATTTGATTATGCCTTTAATGAATATAAAAATATGCCGTTACCAGTGCTGATCTTTTAGTGAAAGGTCCTAGGAACTATCCTGCGTGCGCTGTCGCTTCTGGCTGATTGTTCGGTCCAGGTCGGGGGAATAACTTTGCTCTGTCGCTGGAAACCAGCGACGGGTGTGAGAACCCGATTAGGATATCGATACCAGTTTTATGGCAGCCATACGTGGGCAGATTTCGGTCTGGCCGGGTTTCGTATCCCTCGGTTTCTCACCCCACGTACGGCTGCCACCCTGAGCTGTGAGAAGTTCAGACGGCCGTCTCCTTAGTCGGATACGAGAGCACCACAAATGAAAAAAATCACCCCCGACCCACCTTTCACCCTCGGCAAAACCACCACCACCCCATTCGGCACCTGCGATGCCGGCCACGCCCCTTTGTTCGCTGTACGCAATGGCATTGCCGCTGAAGATGCGCTGGTGCATGCCTCGTTGTTGTTGCGCGGGGTTTGCGATAGCACCAGTGCTTGTTTTCAGCCGGGCAGTAGCCTGGAGCACGATGGTTTGCTTTGGTCGAGCCTGCATAGTGCCGAGATGGCGAAGGCGTGGGTGGATGCGGTGCTGGATGGAATGCAGGTCTAAGCCGACTCCTCGTTCCCACGCTCCGCGTGGGAATGCAGTGCCTGACGCTCCAGCGTCACAGCCGCGACGCGGAGCGTCGCTGGATGCATTCCCACGCAGAGCGTGGGAACGAGAAAAAAAAGGGGCCGTAAAAACGGCCCCAAACCCTGCTATGTCTAAATCTGGAAACATCAACGATTCGGCTGCGGCGTCAATCGCAAATAAGGCTTCACCGCCCGATACCCCTTGGGAAACCGCTGCGCAATCTCCGCCTCGTCCTTGAGCGAAGGCACGATCACGACATCATCCCCATCCTGCCAGTTGGCCGGCGTCGCCACCTTGTGGCTGTCGGTCAGTTGCAGCGAGTCGATGACCCGCAAAATTTCGTGGAAGTTGCGCCCGGTGCTCGCCGGGTAGGTGATGGTCAGGCGGATCTTCTTGTTCGGGTCGATCACGAACAGGGAGCGCACCGTCAGGGTGTCGTTGGCGTTGGGGTGGATCAGGTCGTAGAGGTCGGAGACCTTGCGATCGGCATCGGCCAGAATCGGAAAGTTGACCAGCGTGCTCTGGGTTTCGTTGATGTCTTCGATCCATTTGTGGTGCGAGTCCACCGGGTCGACCGACAGGGCAATGGCCTTGACCCCGCGCCTGGCGAATTCGTCCGCAAGCTTTGCCGTGAAGCCCAGTTCCGTGGTGCACACCGGCGTGAAGTCGGCAGGGTGCGAGAACAGGACACCCCAGCTGCCGCCGAGCCATTCGTGCAAGCGGATCGTGCCGGCGCTGGATTCCTGTTCGAAGTCGGGGGCGATGTCGCCGAGTCTGAGGCTCATGGTGCGGCTCCTTTTCAATGGTCTGTTGGGGACCACTGTGCCGGGATCTTTATTGAATTAAAAAGAATAAATATTGATTTATTTAGACCAAAAAGAAATATAAAAATATGCACGAAAAAAGGCCCCGCACCTATGCGAGGCCCTTCTGACTTACAGGAAGCTGTAGGTGTAGTTGAAGATCACGCGGGTCTGGTCCTGGTTGGCAATGCTTTCGCCACCGCCACGGTAGGTACCTTGACGCACAGTGGCGCCAAAGCCCTTGAGCACGCCTTCCTGGAAGACGTAGTCGACACGCAGGTCACGCTCCCACTCGGAGTAATCGCCGCTGCCACTCTTGTTCCTGATGTCCTGACCGTTCAGGTAAGCGACCGAGGCCTTCAAGCCGGGTACTCCGAGACGGGCGAAGTCATAGGAGTACTGACCGAAGTTGGTGTTCTCGCCGGCACGGGCGAACTGGTTGACCATAGAGTCGGTGAACAGGTAGAAGCTCGAGCCGCCGTTGCCTTCGAGGTTGCCATTGCTGTCCCGCACACTGCCCTGGTTCAACCAGACGAAACCGCCGTCGTCGCTGACTTGCTGGCGACCCAACATGAACGCATGGCCACCCAGGGTGTAGGTGAACATGGCGCTCCAGGTCTTGTTGTCGACCTCGCCGGGGGTCTGGGCAAAACCTCCGTTGTTGTCGAAGGCAAAACCGGTCTGGCCGTTCTTGCCGTCGGAGCGGCTGTCGAAGTAGCGCAAGTCAGTCTTGAACGACTGGTCGTTGCCAATCGGGTAGACATGCACCAGGCCCAGGTAGTTTTGCGTGTAGAAGTTTTCCAGGTTCGAGTAGTAGTACTGCAGCATCAGGTCCTTGGTGACTTTCCAGTCGGCACCGCCAAAACGGAACTGGTTGCTGTCACGGAAGGCACCCGAGACCGACAGCCCGGTACCGTTGCTCGATGCACGGCCGTAGGCGTGCTCCAGCTGACCGGCGGTGAAGGTCACGTTGTCGATTTCCTTGGAGGTGACGATGCCACCCTCGAAGGTCTGCGGCAGCAGGCGACTGTCGTTCGAGACCAGGATGGGCAGGTTCGGCGCCAGGGCGCGGCCCAGGTGGCCTTCGGTCTTGGAGATGCGCGCCTTGACGTTGGCGCCGACGCGGCTCCATTCATCCACTGCCGAGCCATCGCTGTCGCTTGGGAAGAAGGTGTTGTTGGCTGGATGGTGGCCTTTGCCGCCATCGAGGTGAATACCCCAGAGCGCCTGGGCGTCGACACCGATACCGATGGTGCCCGGGGTGAAACCGGAGGCGTAATCGAGCTTGAAGCCTTGGGCCGATTCGCGCTGGTCCGCCCCGCCTTCACGATTGTCGTTGTTGAAGTACATGGTGCGGGAACTGATCGCGGCCTTGCTGTCCTCGATGAAACCGGCAGCACCGGCTTGCTGGGCCAACACCCCCACGGCCACGGCAAGCGCCAAGCTGGATTTGTACATGTTCTGCTCCTCTGGTTTTCTAATTCTTGTGTTCATAGGCCGGGGATCTGCTGCCCCCTGACCGCTGATGAGCGATTAGCACCAAAGCGCGACTGACCAGTCAATCGTAACTGGTCATTTCGAGACTATGGTCTAACACGCTCGTTGACTGGACACAGGTTATTAAGATTTGGTTAATCCCAAAAAGAATTATTTGTTAGTTTTTAATTCTTTTTTAGAATATGTAACTACTTGTGTGCAGCACTACATCACAGATTCATGACGGTTTTATGAATAATAGACTGGCTTCGACGCACCGGTTTTTAGACCGTTTAGACAGGTTTCATTCGCTGAGGGCCAATCCCTCAAAAGTCGTTAGCTCCTAAGCTAATGCAAAAAAGTTATTTATTTTATGTTTTTTAGATCATCTAGGCTTCTAGTCAGTCCATTCCAAACGCCTGACCAGGAGCTATCCCATGACCCTGCATACCCCTCTCCGCCTGTTGGCAGCATTGTCCCTGGCGGGTGCGAGTTTCTTTACCCATGCAGCCGACCTGACGGTCGCCTACCAGACCACCGTGGACCCGGCGAAAGTCGCCCAGGCCGATGGCGCCTATGAAAAAGCCAGCAAGGCCAGCATCGACTGGCGCAAGTTCGATGGCGGCGCGGAAGTCATCACGGCCGTCGCCTCGGGCGATGTGCAGATCGGCTACGTGGGCTCCAGTCCTCTTACCGCAGCTGCGACCCGCCAGTTGCCAGTGGAAACCTTCCTGATCGCCACCCAGATCGGCGCCGCCGAAGCGCTGGTGGCGCGCAACGGTTCGGGGATCAATTCGCCCCTGGACCTGATCGGCAAGAAAATCGCCGTGCCGTTCGTCTCCACCGGCCACTACAGCCTGCTGGCCGCGCTCAAGCAGTGGAACATCGACCCTGCGAAAGTCACCATCGTCAACCTGGCACCACCGGCGATCACCGCCGCCTGGAAACGCGGTGACATCGATGCCACCTACGTTTGGGACCCTGCCCTGGGCGTTGCCAAGGAAAACGGCAAGGTGCTGATCACCTCCGGCGATCTGGCCAAGACCGGCTCACCGACCTTCGACGCCTGGATCGTGCGCAAGGACTTCGCCGCCAAGCACCCGGAAATCGTCAAGGCCTTCGCCAAGGTCACCCTCGATGCCTACGCCGACTACCGCAAGGACCCGCAGGCCTGGCTCGCCGACAAGAGCAACGTCGACAAGCTGGTGAAACTCTCCGGCGCCAAGGCCGGCGACATTCCCGTGCTGCTGCAAGGCAACGTCTACCCGTTGGCCAAGGACCAGGTGACGGAACTGGGTAACCCGACGACCCAGGCGATCACCAAGACCGCCGCCTTCCTCAAGGAACAAGGCAAGGTCGACAGCGTGCTGGCGGACTACTCGCCTTACGTCAACGCCACCTTCATCACCAACTGATCATCGAGAGTCGCGGCCATGGCCCTGTTACAGCTGGAGCGCATCAGCGCACAGTACCCCGGCGCAACCACGCCTGTGCTTGCGGATATTTCTCTGACCCTGGGGCCCCGGCAATTGCTGGTGGCCCTCGGCCCTTCGGGCAGCGGCAAGACTTCTTTGCTGAACCTGATCGCCGGGTTCGTTTCACCCAGCGCCGGACGCATCACCCTGGATGGCGTCCCCATCAGCGGGCCGGGCGCCGAGCGTGGGGTGGTGTTCCAGGATGACGCCCTGCTGCCTTGGCAGGATGTGCTGGCCAACGTTGCCTTTGGCCTGGAGTTGGCCGGTGTACCGCGCCAGCAACGGGAACAACGAGCGCAGGAGATGCTCGCGCTGGTCGACCTGGCGGGCTTCGGCAACCGGCGGATCTGGCAGTTGTCCGGCGGGCAGAAGCAGCGTGTTGGCCTGGCCCGTGCCCTGGCGGCAGACCCACGTCTGTTGCTGATGGACGAGCCCTTCGGTGCCCTCGACGCCTTCACTCGCGAGCAGATGCAGGAACTGTTGCTGCAGGTCTGGCGGCGTACTGAAAAGCCTGTGTTTCTGATCACCCATGACATTGAGGAGGCGGTGTTCCTGGCTACCGATCTGGTGCTGCTGGCGCCCAACCCCGGGCAGATCGTCGAACGCCTGCAACTGGATTTCGGACAGCGCTATGCCACGGGCGAGTCGGCGCGGTCGATCAAGTCCGATCCCCTTTTCATCGAAACCCGCGAGTACATCCTGGCGCAGGTTTTCTCGCAACGCAGCGCCGCGCCGCGGCAGGAGCCCGCATGAGCAGCCTCCAGATTCCGGCAGCATTGAAAGACCCTGCCGCATCCATTCCTGCACCTGTCCCGGGACGCCGCTTGAGCACCCGCTGGATCAGCACGCTGACACTGGTCACCCTGCTGTCGATCTGGTGGGCAGTTACCGCTGGCGGCTGGATCGAGCCTCTGTTTTTGCCGGCCCCTGCTGCTGTTCTGGAAAAAGGCTGGTTGCTGGCAACCCAGGGCTACATGGAATCGACCCTCTGGCAGCACCTGAGTGCGAGCCTTGGGCGCATCGGCCTGGCCCTGGGCGCTGCGATTCTCACGGCCATTCCGGTGGGCATCGCCATTGGCCACAACCGCATCGCCCGCGGCATTCTCGACCCGCTGATCGAGTTCTACCGGCCGATTCCGCCGCTGGCTTACCTGCCCTTGATCGTGATCTGGTGCGGTATCGGTGAGCTGTCGAAAGTGCTGCTGATTTACCTGGCGATCTTCGCCCCCATTGCCATCGCCACGGCAACCGGCGTGCGCACGGTCGACCCGGCCAAGCTGCGTGCCGCGCAATCCCTGGGGGCCACGCGCGCCCAGTTGATTCGCCACGTGATCCTGCCCAGCGCGCTGCCCGAGATCCTCACCGGGGTGCGTATCGGCCTGGGTGTCGGCTGGTCGACCCTGGTGGCTGCAGAACTGATTGCCGCCACCAGCGGCCTGGGTTTCATGGTGCAGTCGGCCGCCCAGTTTCTGGTCACCGACGTGGTGGTACTCGGCATCCTGGTGATCGCCCTGATCGCCTTTGCCCTGGAAATGAGCCTGCGCGCCCTGCAAAGAAAGCTGGTGCCCTGGCACGGCCAAAGCCACTGAGCCCCTGAACTAAAAAGCCTGAATTTAGCGAGACCGATCATGAGCCTGACCATTACCCCCCTCAGCCCGGCCCTTGGCGCCCAGATCCAGGGTGTCGACCTGAGCGCCGAATTAAGTGCCGAACACCGCAACGCCATCGAACAGGCGTTGCTCGATCACCAGGTACTGTTCTTTCGTGAGCAGCCACTGAATCCTCAGCAACAGGCACGTTTTGCTGCGCACTTCGGTGATCTGCATATCCACCCGATCTACCCGAACGTGCCGGAAACGCCACAAGTCCTGATCCTCGACACCGCCGTGACCGACGTGCGCGACAACGCGGTCTGGCACACCGACGTGACCTTCCTGCCAACCCCGGCACTCGGTGCCGTGCTCAGCGCCAAGCAGCTTCCGGCCTATGGTGGCGATACCCTGTGGGCCAGCGGGATTGCCGCCTATGAGGCGCTTTCAAAACCGCTGAAAAAACTGCTCGACGGCCTGACCGCGACCCACGACTTCACCAAGTCATTCCCACTCGAGCGCTTTGGCAGCACTGCCGAAGACCTGGCCCGATGGGAGCAGACCCGCCGCAATAACCCACCACTGTCGCACCCGGTCATCCGCACCCACCCGGTCAGCGGGCGCAAGTCACTGTTCGTCAACGAGGGCTTCACGACGCGGATCAATGAGCTGACGGACATCGAAAGCGAGGCCATCCTCAAGTTGCTGTTCGCTCATGCAACCCGCCCGGAGTTGACCATTCGCTGGCGCTGGCAAGAGAACGACGTGGCCTTCTGGGATAACCGCGTCACCCAGCACTACGCCGTGGATGACTACCGGCCGCAGCGGCGGGTGATGCATCGGGCGACGATTCTGGGGGACAGGCCGTTCTGAATTTGACCGGACACCACCTCGTTCCCACGCTCTGCGTGGGAATGCATCCCCTGACGCTCCGCGTCGACGCTGGAGCGTCTATCACGGCATTCCCACGCGGAGCGTGGGAACGAGGGTCAGGAGCGTGGAAACGAGGGGCAGGCCGGCGATGATCAGCGCACCAGATGCAGGAACTGCAAATGCCGCTCGTACTGATCGAGGATGTCGTTGATGATCTGCTCCTTGCTGTAGCCGACCAGATCGTAGTCCTGACTCCCCTCGCTCAGGTGCACTTCGGCACGGTAGTAACGACGGTTCTTCAACTCGTGAGCACCGATGCCCGCAAGCGCGAAGGACGGTGTGAAGTAGCCGCGCATCTGCACTTGGTAGATAAACGGGCGCTCCTCGCCATGACCGATTTCCAGGCTCACGTTGTCGTGGCTCGGGTCTTCCTGGGTGGCCACGTTCAGCCCCTTCTCGGCGAACACGGCGGTCACCTCGGCGATGGCCGGGCGCACCGAGCTTTCCATGAAGCGATAGACCTCGTCACGGGATGGGAAATGTAACGCATGGCTCAGGCGTTGCCGCCATCCGCCCATGCCTCGGCCAGACGCCGCAACCGGCGCCAGCGAATAAAGCTGGGCAATCTGCCGCTGCGATTCGAGGTAGAACGCCTTGTGCAACCCCCACATCATCGCCAGCAGAATCAGCGAGAACGGCAGCGAAGTCAGTACCACTGCCGACTTCAATGAGTCGATGCTGCCTGCGAACAAAAGCCCGCTGGTGACCAACCCGGTCATCACGCCCCAGAACACACGCAGCCAGTTCGGCCCATCTTCATCCGGTCCGCCGCCACGCGCCGACAAGGTCGAAAGCACCACGGTGCCGGAGTCGGCCGAGGTCACGAAGAAGACGAAGCTGATGAACACCGTGACGGCGATCACCGCCTTGCTCCAGGGGTAGGTTTCCAACAACAGGTAGAGGGTCATCGAGGGATTGTCGATGGCCGATTGGCCCAGCGCGGTCATGCCGTGGTTGAGCACTTGGTCGATGGCGCTGTTGCCGAAGATCGACATCCACGCCAGGGTGAAGCCCAGCGGAATCAGCAGCACGCCGAAGACGAACTCACGAATGGTCCGGCCGCGTGAAATACGCGCGATGAACAATCCCACAAAGGGCGACCAGGCAATCCACCAGGCCCAGTAGAACACCGTCCAATTGCCCAGCCAGTCGCTCGGTTGCTTGTAGGCATAGACGTCGAAACTTTTGTTCGGCAACGCCCCGAGGTAGTCGCCGAGGTTCTGGATCAGGGTATTGAGCAGGTGCTGGGTGGGCCCGGCGAACAGCACGAACAGCAGCAGCCCACAGGCCAGTAGCATGTTGATGTCGGACATCACCCGCACACCCTTGTCGACGCCGGCGATGGCAACGATGATCGCCGCGCCCATCATCAGTGTGATCAACATGACTTGCACCCATTGGGTATGGGCAATGCCGAACAGATAGTCCAGGCCCGAGTTGAGGTGCAGCACGCCGAAGCCCATGTCGGCCCCCAAACCGAAGACCGTAGCGATGATGCCGAATCCGTCGACCGCATAACCGATGGGCCCGTTGATGCGCTTGCCAATCAATGGGTACAAGGCCGAGCGCAAGGCCAGCGGCAGGTTGTGGCGGTAGGCGAAATACGCCAGCGCCATGCCGACGAAAGCGAACACGCCCCAACCATGCAAGCCCCAGTGCAGGAACAGCAACTGCATCGCCTGGCGCCCAGCCTCCACTGTGCCGGCCTCGCCTTGCGGCGGCTGCAGCATATGGGTCAGTGGTTCGGATACACAGAAGAAGAACAGGGTGATGCTGATGCCGGCGGCGAACAGCATGCCGGCCCACGACAAGTAGCTGAATTCGGGCTCGTCGTGGTCGGCACCGAGCTTGATCTTGCCGTAGCCAGACAAGGCGGTGACCACCACGAAGACCAGATACAGCGTCATCGCCAGCATGTAATACCAGCCAACGGTGTTGGCCGCCCAGTTTTGCGCCGCCAGCAGCCATTGTCCGGCACGTTGCGGCGCGGCGATGACCACCAGGCCGAAGACAAGAATGAAGCTCGCCGCGAAGTAGAACACCGGCGGGTTCATGCGGATGTTGCCGTTTTTGGAAGTGATCGAGGTACTCATGGGCGGAGCACCTCGGAGGGTTGGAAAGGCTTTAAATAGAGCGGGTTCAGCAAGGGAATCCTCCTGTTGAACACCGGTAGCGAACCACCGATTTAACTTGAACGGACGTTCAAGTTAAACATGGATGGGGGTGACAAGACCAATCGGGGCAGACTTGAGGCCGCTTTGCGGCCTAATCGCTGGCAAGCCAGCTCCCACAGAGGTAACAGGTGACCACCAAATGATTGGCCGGTCACTAAACCCTGTGGGAGCGGGCTTGCCCGCGATGAGGCCCGCCATCTGAAATACTTACTTCTGCGACCCATCATCATGCTGCAGATTAGCCTGGGTCAGATTGCTCCCCGGCGCTACGCTGCGCGTCAACCAGACATTGCCACCGATGGTCGACCCCTTGCCGATCGTGATGCGCCCAAGGATAGTCGCCCCGGCATAGATCACCACATCGTCCTCGACGATCGGGTGGCGCGGTTGGCCTTTCTGCAACTGCCCGTCTTCGTCGGCCGGGAAGCGCTTGGCGCCCAGGGTCACGGCCTGATAGATGCGCACGCGCTCGCCAATGATCGCCGTCTCACCGATCACAACGCCGGTACCGTGGTCGATGAAGAAGCTCGGGCCGATCTGTGCGCCGGGGTGAATGTCGATGCCGGTCGCCGAATGGGCGAGCTCCGAACTGATCCGCGCCAGCAAGGGCAAGCCGGCACGGTACAGATGATGGGCCAGGCGATGATGGATCACCGCCAGAATTCCCGGGTAGCACAACAACACTTCATCGACGCTGCGAGCCGCCGGATCACCGTGGTAAGCCGCCAACACATCGGTATCGAGCACGCCGCGCAAGCCCGGCAAGGCCGCTGCGAAGTCCTGGACCAGGCGCACCGCATGGGCATCGATCTCGGTGTCATCGGCCTTGCCTCGGCGCGCCACATACCGCAGTTCAAGACGCGCCTGAGCCAGTAGCGAATTGAGGGCGACATCGAGGGTATGCCCGACGTAAAAGTCCTCGCTCTCTTCACGCAGGTCCACCGGCCCCAGCCGCATGGGGAACAAGGCACCGCACAGCTGCTCGAGGATTGTGCGCATGGCCTCGCGGGACGGCAACTCACGACCGCCATGTTCACCGCTGCTGCGCCCGTTCTGGCTGCGCCATTGATCACGGGCAGCACGCAGTTGACCCACAATCGTCTGCAACTGCCAATGCCCCGAACTGCTTTCGGCCTGTGCTTGCGCAATCTCGCTCACGGTTCCCACTCCTGCCACGCTCGTTGGTCGACGGCACCGTAAAAATGGCCGCCCTTTCGGCGCCCACTCTACGGCAAAACCGTCATGTTCAAAAAATAACGGATTCTGTCGGGACCGCTTCATCCGGACATAAGCCGGCTCGTGAAGGCAGTTGCCCAGTGCTCGATGGCTGCCTATAGTCGAGGCTTTACCCCACAGCTGAAATCCCATGATCAAACAACAGCTCGCTCGCTTCAATCGCCTGGATCTGCTTGGTGCCCCGACCGCACTGGAAAAGCTCGAGCGCCTGTCCGAGTGGGCTGGTCGCGACATCTACGTCAAGCGCGATGACACCACGCCACTGGCCCTTGGCGGCAACAAACTGCGCAAGCTCGAATACCTGGGCGCCGATGCCCTGGCCCAGGGTGCCGACACGCTGATCACCGCCGGCGCGATTCAGTCGAATCACGTACGGCAGACGGCTGCCCTGGCCGCCAAACTCGGCCTGGGTTGCGTCGCCCTGCTGGAAAACCCCATCGGCACCACCCAGAGCAATTACCTGCAAAACGGCAATCGCCTGCTGCTGGACCTGTTCGACGCCAAGGTCGAGCTGGTGGAAAACCTCGACAATGCCGACGAGCAACTGCGCGCCCTGGCCGTACGCCTGCAAGCCGGCGGCAAGAAACCGTACCTGGTGCCCATCGGCGGTTCCAATGCCCTGGGAGCCCTGGGTTATGTGCGCGCAGGTTTTGAACTGGCCGCACAAATCGAGCAGACCGGCCTGAACTTCGCCGCTGTGGTGCTGGCTTCAGGCAGTGCCGGCACGCATAGCGGCCTGGCCCTGGCGCTAGGCGAAGCATTGCCGCAACTGCCGGTGATCGGTGTGACCGTATCGCGTACCGACCAGGACCAACGTCCGAAAGTCCAGGGCCTGGCCGAACGTACCGCCGAATTGCTTGGCGTGCCGATGCCGGACAGTTTCAAGGTCGAGCTGTGGGACGAGTACTTCGCCCCACGCTATGGCGAGCCGAATGCCGGGACCCTGGCGGCGATCAAACTGCTGGCCAGCCATGAAGGCCTGCTGCTCGACCCGGTCTACACCGGCAAGGCCATGGCCGGCATGCTGGACGGCATTGGCCGTCAGCGCTTCAACGATGGCCCGCTGATTTTTCTGCACACCGGTGGGGCTCCTGCATTATTCGCCTACCCTGATGTCTGGGCGAGTTGATACGGGTAAATTCAAAGACACAAAAAGGTATATGAAAATTATTTTTTATTATTTTCCACTATATCTGGTCACCTATAATCTTGCCGCCTGACCTTAACAACAACATTGGGGCTTTCCATGAGAATTTCTGCATTCGGTAAACACCTTCTCTCTGCCAGCCTGGGCCTGGTGCTCGGCGCCAGCCTGCTCGGTCAGGCCGTTGCCGGTGACCAGCTCAAGGAGATCAAGGAAAAAGGCGTGATCAACGTCGGCCTGGAAGGGACCTACCCGCCGTTCAGTTACGTCGATGAAGCCGGCAAACTCGCGGGCTTCGAAGTCGAGTTCTCTGAAGCACTGGCCAAGGAGCTGGGGGTCAAGGCCAAGCTGCAACCGACCAAGTGGGACGGCATCCTGGCCGCACTGGAATCCAAGCGCCTGGACGTGGTGATCAACCAGGTGACCATCTCCGATGAGCGCAAGAAGAAGTACGACTTCTCCACGCCCTACACCATATCCGGCATTCAGGCCCTGGTTCTGAAAAAGAACGAAGGGACCATCAAGACGGCCGATGACCTGGCCGGCAAGAAAGTTGGTGTAGGCCTGGGCACCAACTACGAGCAGTGGCTCAAGGACAACCAGCCAAAAGCGATCATCAAGACCTACGACGATGACCCGACCAAGTACCAGGACCTGCGCGTTGGCCGTATCGATGCCATTCTGGTCGACCGCCTGGCCGCTCTGGAGCTGACCTCCAAGGCCAAGGACACCGCGGTCGCCGGCGAACCCTTCTCCCGCCAGGAAGCCGGTATCGCCATGCGCAAGGGCGAACCCGAACTGCTGGACGCGATCAACAAGGCCATCGCGAAGTTGAGTGCCGACGGTACCCTTGCCAAGCTGTCGCAGAAGTACTTCAACGCTGACGTCACCAAATGATCGAAGACAGTCTGCAGCTTGCCCTGGACTCCGCGCCCTTTCTGCTCAAGGGCGCGTACTTCACGGTCATCCTGAGTCTGGGGGGCATGTTTTTCGGTCTGTTGATGGGCTTCGGGCTGGCGCTGATGCGCCTGTCCCGTTTCATGCTGCTGCGCTGGATCGCGCGGGTGTATGTGTCGTTCTTTCGCGGCACACCGTTGCTGGTCCAGCTGTTCGTGATCTATTACGGGTTGCCGCAGCTCGGTCTGGAACTCGACCCGCTGCCGGCGGCCCTGATCGGCTTTTCATTGAACATGGCAGCCTATGCCTGCGAAATCCTGCGTGCGGCGATCAGCTCGATCGATCGTGGCCAATGGGAAGCCGCCGCCAGTATCGGCATGACCCGGGCCCAGACCCTGCGCCGGGCGATCCTGCCCCAGGCGGCGCGCACTGCGTTGCCGCCGTTGGGCAACAGCTTCATATCACTGGTCAAGGACACGGCGCTGGCCGCAACGATCCAGGTGCCTGAGCTGTTCCGCCAGGCGCAATTGATCACTGCCCGCACCTTCGAAATTTTCACCATGTATCTTGCCGCCGCCTTGATCTACTGGGTTCTGGCCACTGTCCTGGCGCACTTGCAGCACCGCCTGGAAGCGCGGGTCAACCGGCACGACCTGGAGTTCTGACAGCATGATTGTGGTAGAAAAACTGACGAAACAATTCAACGGCCAGACCGTCCTCGACGGCATCGACCTGCGGGTCGAGGCCGGCGAAGTGATTGCGATCATCGGCCCCAGCGGCTCAGGCAAGACCACCTTCCTGCGTTGCCTGAACTTCCTTGAAGTCCCCACCAGCGGCCGGATCCGCATGGGCGACATCGAGATCGATGGCAGCCGTCCGCTGAACCAGCAACAGGGCCTGATTCGCCGCTTGCGCCAGCAGGTCGGCTTCGTCTTCCAGAACTTCAATCTGTTCCCCCATCGCACCGCGCTGGAAAACGTGATCGAAGGCCCGCTGGTGGTGAAGAAGACCCCGCGCGTCGCTGCCGTCGAACTGGGACGCAAACTGTTGGCCAAGGTGGGGCTGGCTGGCAAGGAAAACGCTTACCCACGCAGGCTCTCCGGTGGCCAGCAGCAACGCGTGGCGATCGCCAGGGCCCTGGCCATGGAACCTGAGGTGATTCTCTTCGACGAACCGACCTCGGCGCTCGACCCTGAGCTGGTTGGCGAGGTGCTGGCGACCATTCGTGCCCTGGCCGAAGAAAAGCGCACCATGGTCATCGTGACCCACGAAATGGGCTTTGCCCGAGACGTGGCCAACCGGGTGATCTTTTTCGACAAGGGCGTCATCGTCGAGCAGGGAGAGGCCAAGGCACTGTTCGCCAATCCCCAGCAAGAGCGCACCCGCCAGTTTCTCAGCAAGTTCCTCACTTCGGGGAACTGACGCTGTCGTACTTTATAAGCAATTTTTCGATCGCGACTTTCACTACTTGAAGGTCGCGTATTGTCCTGCCCGCACAAACCCAATGAGCCCGAGATATTTACTTACCACCAAAACAGCCGCACTTATTACCACAACCATAAATTAAACATGACACTTTCAATTGCGCGAACGTTATCTCAGTGGAAGCACCCTCCCGGATAGCCAATAGCAATCTTCCTCGCTTCCTGAACTTCCGCTGAACGACAGCCACCAAATAAATCAAGGCTTTCAGCGCATTCAGCGTTCACACCCTCGCTAACGATTTATAGCTTGCGCGGAAGTTCAAGATCATACAAATGAAGTTCCTACGTAGGACCGTTCCGAACAAAGCCTGATCACAACAACCTGCTCCTTGCCCACTTGACACCCTCTCCCGTAAAACTTATCTAATCGAACAGCAACAACTTAACCCTCTTAACAGACTATATATTTGCCACCCGCCTGCCGTTATCCAACAGTCACAGCAAATGACTGTAACGAGTGGCTTCAGGGATTACATCATCGATTAGCCAAGGGAGAAGAAAATGACCCATGCATACAAGGATTCCGTACTGCCGCCGCCCTCACTCGCGCATAACGCGCACAAGGGCATCGGCTTGCATGCTGCAGCCAACCTGCTGATCCGCATCGACCCCAGCCCGGACATGGACGAAGGGGATCTGCTGGAACTGTTCTGGGACGATTGCTATGTCACTTCACACCCACTGACTGCAGCAGAGGTCGGCAAACCCGTGTTTCTCAGCATTCCGGAAAGCTTCCCCGACAGCACCACCGCCCGCATTCACTACCGGCTGATGAAAACGGGTCGTTGTCCGCGCATCTCTTGCGCGCTGCCGGTGCTGATCAAACTGGACTGCCCGGGCGGTCCCCCGATTCACCCCGATGATGAGGAAAACCAGGCGCTGGCCCCCGTCGTTCTGCCTACGGCGCTGCGCCGACAAGGGGTCAGCGCGCCACAACTCAGAAGCGGCGTGCCCTTTGCCATCGAGCCCTACCTGAACATGGCCCCTGACGATGAGATCACGTTGCGCTGGGGTGACGTGCGCCTGGACCTTCCCGTGCTCAAGGCCGGCAACGTCGGCAAGATGGTTCGCGGCAGGGTGCCTGCGGCCAGCATTCTGGAAGCCGGAGAGGACGACCATCTGGAAATCAGCTACTGCATCATCGACCGGGTCGGCAACAGCTCGCGCTGGTCGCCACCGCTCAGGCTCAAGGTTTTCGGGCTCGATCGGCGCCACGCCTGAGCGCTTCTATTCATATTCCTAAAAGTTAGTATATTTAAAATTTAAGGATGATTAGGGTATATAGACCGGACCACCGGACCACCGCATTTTTGTTATCGCTGCGATTACGCAGCGCTCCATATGACGTGAGGAAGGTATGGTCGGGAACACAATCACCCCAGTGGGTAACGCCAGGGCATTGAGCGCAGCCAAGGAGCGGCACTGATGTCCAGTCTGGCAGATTCCAACGTCCAGAGCGATCTGGACCACGCCCCGCTATTGCTGCCTGCCAAGGTCCTGCGCAACGATGCCCAGGTCCTGCAGGCAGCTCATGAACTGGCCGAGGCCGCACGGCCGCAAGCCGCTCGCCGTGATCAACAACGCAAACTGCCCTGGGCTGAAATAGAGCTGTTTACCCGTAGTGGGCTGGGCAGTATCACCATCCCGAGGCAATACGGCGGCCCGCAGGTTTCCTTCGTGACCCTGGCCGAGGTATTCCGGATTATTTCCGCAGCAGATCCTGCATTGGGACAAATTCCGCAAAACCAGTTCGGCATCCTTCAGGTGATACAAGCCACCGCGAGCGAGCGGCAGAAGCAACAGCTGTTCGCCTCGGTGCTCGATGGCTGGCGCATCGGCAATGCCGGGCCCGAGCGGGGTAGTAAAAACACCCTGGAGCTCAAGGCTCGCATCACCCGCAGCACCGATGGCTTTGTCATCAACGGACAGAAGTTTTACTCCACCGGCGCCCTGTTTGCGCACTGGGTGGCGGTCAAGGCCATCAATGACGAGGGTCGGCAAGTCATGGCCTTTGTGCGTCGGGGCAGCCCTGGGCTGCGCATCGTTGACGACTGGTCGGGCTTTGGCCAGCGCACCACGGCCAGCGGCACCGTACTGTTGGACAACGTGCCTGTCGATGCCGACCTGGTGGTGGAAAACTGGCGCCTGGCCGAATCGCCGAACATCCAGGGCGCAGTCTCGCAACTGATCCAGGCGGCCATCGACGCCGGCATTGCCGAGGCAGCCATCGACGACAGCGTCCGCTTCGTTCGCGAGCGCTCGCGACCGTGGATCGACGCCAAGGTCGAGCGGGCCAGCGATGACCCCTATGTGATCGCCGACATCGGTCGGCTCAAGCTGGACCTGCACGCCGCCCAGGCGCTATTGCGCAGGGCCGGGAAGGTCCTGGACGAAGTCCGTGCCGCCCCCATCGATGAAAGCGCTGCAGCTCGCGCCTCCATCGCCGTGGCCGAAGCCAAGGTGCTCACCACCGAGATCTCGTTGCTGGCCAGCGAGAAACTATTCGAGCTGTCCGGCAGCCGCGCCAGCCTCGCCGAATTCAACCTGGATCGGCATTGGCGCAATGCGCGCGTCCATACCCTGCATGACCCGGTGCGCTGGAAATACCACGCCGTGGGTGCCTGGCACTTGAACGGTAAGTTGCCTGCCCGGCATTCCTGGATTTGACCAGACCTCTGGAGCCCCCTATGAGCTTTTTGCCGCAACCGCACGACCCCGTGACGGTCATCGAAAGTGATGCCCACGCCCTGACCATTGCCAGCGAACTGGCGCAAGTCCTGCGCCAGGACAGTGCCCTGCGCGACCGTGAACGGCGCCTGCCCCATGCCGAACTTGCGCTGTTTTCGCGCTCTGGCCTGTGGGGTATCAGCGTACCGAAAGCCTTCGGTGGCGCCGGTGTATCCAATGTCACCCTGGCCCGGGTCATCAGCCTGATTGCCCAGGCCGATGCCTCCCTGGGGCAGATTCCACAAAACCATTTCTATGCCCTCGAAGTGCTGCGGGTCAACGGCAGCCCCGAGCAGCAGCGGCGTCTTTACGCCGAAGTACTGGCCGGTCGCCGTTTCGGCAATGCCCTGGCAGAGCTGGGAACCAAGACCGCTCACGATCGCAGCACTTCATTGACCCGAGAAGGCGATGGTTTTCGCATCAATGGCCGCAAGTTCTACGCCACCGGCGCGCTCTACGCCCAGCGCATCCCCACCTCGGTGATCGACGAACAGGGCGTACAACAACTGGCTTTCGTCGCCGCAGACAGCCAGGGCCTGAACGTGATCGACGACTGGAGCGGCTTTGGCCAGCGCACGACAGGCAGCGGTTCGGTGGTATTCGACAACGTGCCTGTCGCGGCGGCCGATGTGGTGCCGTTCCAGACGGCATTCGAGCGCCCTACGCCCGTCGGCCCGCTCGCGCAGATCCTGCATGCCGCCATCGACACAGGTATCGCTCGCGCAGCCTATGAAGATGCCTTGCACTTCGTCCGTACCCGCACTCGCCCCTGGATCGACTCAGGTTTCGATAAAGCAGTCGATGACCCGCTGACACTCAAAAGCTTTGGCCAGATTGCCATTCGCCTGCACGCAGCCGAGGCTCTGCTGGAGCGCGCCGGGGAGTACCTCGACCGGGCCCAGACGCAACCCACCGCAGAAACCGTGGCGGCCGCGTCCATCGCCGTGGCTGAGGCACGCGCCATCAGCACCGAGATCTCCCTGACCGCCGGCAGCACCCTGTTCGAGCTGGCCGGCAGCCAGGCCACCCTGGCCGAGCACGGCCTTGACCGGCATTGGCGCAATGCACGTACCCACACCCTGCACGATCCCGTGCGCTGGAAGTACCACGCCATCGGCAATTACTACCTCAATGATGAAAAGCCTCCGCTGCGGGGGACCATCTGATGGCGAAGAAAAAAATTCTGCTCAATGCCTTCAACATGAACTGCATCGGGCACATCAACCATGGCCTGTGGACGCATCCACGGGACACCTCGACCCAGTACAAGACGCTCGAATACTGGACCGAGCTGGCCCGGTTGCTGGAGCGGGGCCTGTTCGACGGCTTGTTCATTGCCGATATCGTCGGGGTCTACGACGTCTACCAGAACTCGGTCGACGTACCGCTCAAGGAATCCATCCAGCTACCGGTCAACGACCCGTTATTGCTGGTTTCGGCCATGGCCGCGGTCACCCGGCACCTGGGCTTCGGCCTGACCGCCAACCTGACCTATGAGCCGCCCTATCTGTTCGCCCGCCGCATGTCGACCCTTGACCACCTGAGCCGTGGCCGGGTTGGCTGGAACATCGTCACCGGCTACCTGGACAGCGCGGCCAAGGCCATGGGCCTGCACGAACAGCCCGAGCACGACCGGCGCTACGACCAGGCCGACGAATACCTGCAAGTGCTCTACAAACTCTGGGAAGGCAGCTGGGAAAACGATGCGGTGCTCAACGACCCGCAACAGCGGATCTATGCCCAACCGGACAAAGTCCACAAGGTGAAGCACCAGGGCGAGTTCTATCAGGTCGAGGGCTATCACCTTTGCGAGCCATCGCCACAGCGCACGCCCGTGCTGTTCCAGGCCGGCAGCTCCGAGCGCGGCCTGGCGTTCGCCGGGGAGCATGCCGAATGCGTGTTCATCAGCGGCCAGAACAAGGCCTCGACTCGCGCCCAGGTGGACAAGGTCCGCGCCAGTGCCCTGGCCGCAGGGCGTGATGCCGATGCCATCAAGGTGTTCATGGGCGTGAGCGTGATCGTCGCTGAAACCGAGCAACTGGCCCGCGCGAAATACGAGGAATACCTGCGTTACGCCAGTGCCGAAGCCGGAGTTGCCCATTTCTCCAGCTCCACCGGCATCGACTTTGCCGAATACGGGCTGGACGAGCCGATCCAGTACGTGAAGAGCAATGCCATCCAGTCGGCTACCAAGAGCTTGCAGAACAACGACTGGACGCGGCGCAAATTGCTCGACCAGCACGCCTTGGGCGGCCGCTACATCACTCTGGTCGGCTCAGCCGAACAGGTCGCCGACGAACTGGAGTCCTGGATCGCCGAGACCGGCTTGGACGGCTTCAACCTGACCCGCACTGTTACGCCGGAAAGCTATGTCGACTTTATCGATCTGGTGATTCCGGAACTGCAGCGACGCGGTTCGTACAAGACCGAATACGAGAGTGGGAGTCTGCGCGAGAAGCTGTTTCGTGGTGGGCAGGCGCATTTGCCTGCGCAGCATATCGGCGCTCGTTTTCGAGAATTTTGAAGGTACTGCGGACCTTGGCGCTGCCGCAGGCTGCGCCCGGCCGCAGAGCGGTCGTAACCCAAACAATCCTATACCGATTGGAGTACACCCAATGCTCAAACAAACCCTTCTCACACTGGCCATCGGCCTGTTCACCCTCGGCGCACACGCCGCCGATGCCCTGAAAATCGGCACCACCGCCGCCTTCGCCATCCCGCTGGAAGCCGCCGTCGCCGAAGCGGACAAGCAAGGCCTGAAAGTCGAACTGGTGGAGTTCAGCGACTGGATCGCGCCAAATGTCAGCCTCGCCAGTGGCGATATCGACGTGAACTACTTCCAGCACATCCCCTTCCTGGAAAATGCCAAGGCCGCTGCCGGTTTCGACCTTGTGCCCTATGCGCCCGGAATCATCAACAACGTCGGTCTCTACTCGAAAAAATACAAAAGCTTCGACGAGCTGCCCACCGGCGCCAGCGTCGCCATTGCCAACGACCCGATCAACAGCGGACGCGGCCTGCAATTGCTGGCCAAGGCGGGGCTGATCACGCTCAAGCCTGGCGTCGGCTACAAGGCTACCGAAGACGACATCATCGCCAACCCAAAGCAGCTCAAGATCCTGCAAGTCGAAGCCGTGCAACTGGTGCGCGCCTATGACGATGCCGACCTGGTCCAGGGCTACCCGGCCTATATCCGCCTGGCCAAGACCTTCGATGCCGGCTCCGCACTGCTGTTCGACGGCCTCGACCACAAGGAGTACGTGATCCAGTTCGTGATCAAGCCCGAGAGCAAGAACGATCCGCGCCTGGCCAAATTCGTCGATATCTACCAGCACTCGTCCAAGGTGCGTGCCGCACTGGAGCAGGCCCACGGCAAGCTCTACCAACCAGGCTGGGAGAGCTGAAATGACAACCGCCAATGCCCAACGAATTCAGGATGAAGTGGCACACGCGACGGTGCCGCCGACGGCACTGCACCCGGATCTGAACACCGCCCACGTGCGCTTTGTCGGCGTTGGCAAAACCTACAACGGCCAGCAAGGCCCGGTGGCAGCCCTGGAAGGCATCGACCTGGCGATCCAGCGCGGCGAAATCTTCGGCATCATCGGTCGCAGCGGTGCCGGCAAATCGTCGCTGATCCGCACGATCAATCGCCTGGAGCAGCCCAGTGTCGGGCGAGTATTGATCGACCAAATCGACATCGGCCCGTTCAATCAAGACCGTCTGGTGGAACTGCGCCGGCGCATCGGCATGATCTTTCAGCACTTCAACCTGATGTCGGCCAAGACCGTCTGGCAGAACGTCGAACTGCCCTTGAAGGTGGCGGGCGTAGGCAAGGCGCTGCGCCAGCGCAAGGTCACCGAACTGCTGGAACTGGTCGGCCTGCAGGACAAGCACGACGCCTACCCGGCCCAGCTGTCCGGTGGCCAGAAACAGCGCGTGGGCATCGCCCGAGCTCTGGTCCATGATCCGGAAATATTGCTGTGCGACGAGGCCACCTCGGCACTGGACCCGGAGACCACCGAATCGATTCTCGTCCTGCTCAAGGACATCAACCAACGCCTGGGCCTGACCGTCATTCTGATCACCCACGAGATGTCGGTGATCCGCGATATCTGCGACCGGGTTGTGGTGCTCGAGCGCGGTCGGATCATCGAGCAGGGGCCGGTATGGCAAGTGTTCGGCGATCCACGCCACGAGGTCAGCAAGACCTTGCTTGCCCCCTTGCAGCATGACTTGCCGCAAGAACTGCAAGCGCGCCTGCACAAGCACCCCATCAGCCCGAACGCCGCCCTGGCACTGCGCTTGCGGCTCACCGGCAACGACGATCGGGCGCCAGAACTCTCGACGCTGTTCAGCACCCTGGGTGGGCAAGTCAGCCTGCTCCAGGGCGGCATCGAGCAGATTCAAGGACGCACGCTGGGGCAATTGGTGGTGACGGTGGCCAACTCGCCCCACGACCGCGACACCTTGGTCAATCGTGCCCGACAGTGGGCGCATCAGGTGGAGGTACTCGGCTATGTGGTTTGAGCGCTTGCTGCAGGGCGTAGTCGATACCTTCCTGATGGTCGGAGTGTCGTCATTGATAGCGTTGGTGCTGGGCATTCCGCTGGCGGTGATCCTGGTCACCAGCAGCAAGGGCGGCATCTTCGAGGCGCCAGCGTTGAATCGGGCGCTGGGGGCCTTCGTCAATCTGTTCCGGTCGGTGCCCTTCCTGATCCTGATGGTGGCGCTGATCCCGTTCACCCGCCTGATCGTCGGTACCACCTACGGCGTCTGGGCTGCTGTGGTGCCATTGACCATCGCCGCAACGCCATTCTTCGCTCGCGTCGCCGAAGTCAGCCTGCGCGAGGTCGATCATGGCCTGATTGAAGCGGCGCAAGCCATGGGCTGCCGGCGTTGGCATATCGTTTGGCATGTGTTGTTGCCTGAAGCCCTGCCAGGAATTGTTGGTGGCTTCACCATCACCCTGGTCACCATGATCAATTCTTCGGCCATGGCCGGCGCCATCGGAGCCGGGGGGTTGGGTGACATTGCCTACCGCTATGGCTATCAGCGTTTCGACAGCCAGATCATGTTCACGGTGATTGTGTTGCTGGTGGTGCTGGTTGCATTCATCCAGTTGAGCGGTGATCGCTTGGCAAGGGTGCTGAACAAACGTTGAGGTATAGTCGTGGGACTCCCTTTTCCGGCAGCCCCGCGATGACCCTGGAACCTGACGAACTCAAGCAGATCAGCGCGACCACGGTCGCTCATTACAACTACAGTGCCGAAGATTTTCGCGCAGGCACCCGCGATCACGATGTCAGTCAAAACATCGAGGCACTGCTACGGCATATCCAGGGTCAGCCCCCCTTTCAGATTCTCGACTTCGGCTGCGGGCCGGGCCGCGACCTGAAAACCTTCACGGCCCTTGGCCACGTCGCCACCGGCCTCGATGGCGCCGAGCGTTTTGCCGAAATGGCCCGCGCCGACAGCGGTTGCGAGGTCTGGCAGCAGGACTTCCTCAATCTCGATTTACCCGATGGCCGCTTTGACGGGATCTTCGCCAACGCAGTGTTGTTTCATGTACCAGGCCAGGAACTGCCGCGGGTACTAAGGCAGCTGCACGCCACGCTCAAGCCCGGTGGCGTGTTGTTTAGTTCCAATCCACGCGGGGAGAATCAGGAGGGTTGGAATGGCAATCGGTATGGGGCGTACCACGACCTTGAGCATTGGCGGCAGTTGCTGACGCAAGCGGGGTTTGTGGAGTTGGAGCATTACTATCGGCCAGCAGGGCTGCCGCGGGAGCAGCAGCCTTGGTTGGCCAGCGTTTGGCGCAAAGATTGATGACACCGCCCATGTAGCCGCTGCCGCAGGCTGCGCTCGCGCGCGTAGCGGGCGCAGGGTCTCAAGACCACCAGGGGAGCCCCTGCGGGGCTCCAGCGCAGCCTGCGGCAGCGGCTACAGGGTTAGTGCGTCGCCGTATTGGCAGGCTCCTTGACCTTGTACCAGGCCACATAAAGCGCCGGCAAAAACAGCAACGTCAGCAAGGTCGCAATGATGATCCCGCCGATCATGGCATAAGCCATCGGCCCCCAGAACACTTCCCGGGCGATGGGGATCATGCCCATGCTGGCCGCCGCCGCCGTCAGCAGAATCGGCCTGCGCCGGTGCTCGGTAGCCTGTACCACGGCATCCCAGGGCGTATAACCACTGCGCTCGTAGGCATCGATCTGGGTCACCAGGATGACCGAGTTGCGGATGATGATGCCGATCAACGCCAGAATCCCCAGGATCGCCACAAAGCCCATCGGCGTGCCCGTCGGAATCAATGCCAGCACGACGCCGATAAGTCCAAGCGGCGCCACGCTGGCCACCAGGAACAGCTTCTGCACGCTGTGCAACTGGATCATCAGAAAGGTCGCCATCAAGAACAGCATCAACGGAATGACCTTGGCAATCGGCCCCTGGGCCTTGCCGCTCGACTCAACGGTACCCCCCGTGGCCACCGAATAGCCCTGCGGCAAGTTGGCGGCGAACTCATCGATACCCGGTTTCAGCAGCTTGACCAGATCGGTGGGCTGGATCGCGTCGCGCACACCGGCCTTGATGGTGATGGTCGGCTTGCGATCACGTCGCCATACCAGCGGCTGCTCCAGTTCATAGCGCACAGTCGCGAAGGACAACAGCGGAATCGATGTCCCGCTGGGCGTGACGATCTGCAGGTTCTGCAGGGTCTCGGGGGTGCCCCGTTCGCTGTCCACCGCACGCCCGACCACATTGATGAGGTAGATGCTGTCGTGCACCTGGGTGACGGTCGAGCCGCTGACAATACCGTTCATCAGGTTAGCCACATCCTCGGAGGACAGGCCCAACTGCCGCGCCTTGTCCTGGGCGATGTCGATACGCAGGACTTTGCCGGGCTCATTCCAGTCGTAGATCATCTCGCCGACGTGTTCGTTCTTGTCGAGCAACGTGGCCAGGTCAATCGCATGCTTGCGCACCTGGTTGATATCCGGGCCACTGACCCGATACTGGATAGGCCGACCGACCGGCGGCCCCATCTCCAGCGCCCCGACAAAGCTGCCGATGCCGACGAAGTCATCGCGCAGGCGTTGGCGCAAGCGTTCGCTCAAGGCGGTGCGCGCCTCGAAATCCTTGGCGACGATGACCAACTGGGCGTAGTAGGGGTTCTGCAGTTGCACATCCAGCGGCAGGTAGAAACGGATCGCGCCCTGGCCGATGTAGGAACTCCAGCGAACGATTTCCGGGTCATCCTTGAGCGTCGCTTCAAGGCGGTCGACAGCCTTGCGGGTTTCGTCGAGCGAAGCGTTCTGCGGCAGGTTCAGGTCCACCAGGATTTCCGGGCGGTCGGACGCCGGGAAAAACTGGTTTTGCACGAAGCGCATGGAAAACACGGCCAGCACAAACAGGAGCACAGTGAGGATGATCGCAGTCCAGTGATTGCGCATGCACCACATCAGCCCACCGTTGAAGGCCTTGCCGATTCGGCCGGGCTCTTCGGAATGGGGTTTTACGTCCTTGCTCAAGATATGTACGCCAAGCACCGGAGCGAACAGCACCGCGACTATCCAGGACACGATCATGGCCACGGCAATCACTGCGAACAGGGTGAAGGTGTATTCCCCGGCAGAGCTCGCGTTAAGGCCAATGGGCACGAAGCCGGCGACCGTCACCAGGGTGCCGGTAAGCATCGGAAACGCCGTCGAGGTATAGGCGAAGGTTGCCGCCTGCTCCTTGGTCTCACCCAGCTCCAGCCGCGTGACCATCATCTCCACGGTGATCATGGCATCGTCCACCAACAGACCGAGGGCAATGATCAGGGCGCCCAGGGAGATCCGCTGCATGGTAATGCCGCTGTACTCCATGAACACGAAGACCATCGCCAGCACCAACGGAATCGAGCAGGCCACCACCAGGCCAGCACGCACGCCGAGGCTGACGAAACTCACCACCAGCACGATCACGACGGCTTCGAACAAGGCGCTGGTAAAGCCGCCGACCGCCTCTTCAACCACCACGGCCTGGTCGGAAACGATATGCACGCCGACACCCACGGGCAGGTCGGCGATCAGGCTGTCCATCTTCGCGTGCAGCGCGCTGCCGAAGGCCTGGATATTGCCACCGGACTTCATGGCGATGCCCAGGCCGATGGCGGGCTGGCCGTTGTAGCGGAACATGGGTGAGGCCGGGTCGACATAGCCGCGGCTGATGTCGGCAATATCGGCCAGCCGATAGAACCGATCATTGACCCGCAGGTTGACCGCTTCCAGGTCTTTCTCCGAAGCGAACTGCCCCGAGGTGCGCACCGAAATCCGCTCGGGGCCGGCTTCGATCACCCCGGCTGGCGTCACCGCGTTCTGGGTCTGCAGGCTTTGCAGCACCTGGCGCTGATCAAGCCCGAGGCCGGCCAGCTTGCGCGTGGAAAAATTCAGGTAGATCACTTCGTTCTGCTGGCCGATCATCTCGAGCTTGCCCAGGTTGGGCACCTCACGAATCTCGGCGCGGACCTGTTCGACGTAGTCGCGCAGCTGGCGCATGGTCAGGCCATCGGCCGTGAACGCATAGATCGAACCGAACACATCGCCGAATTCGTCGTTGAACGCCGGCCCCTGGATACCCGCCGGAAATTGCCCGCGAATGTCCTGGATCTTCTTGCGCACCTGGTACCAGATCTGCGGAATGTCCTTGGCGCTGGTGGTATCGAGCAGGTTCACATACACCGTCGATTCACCGGGACGGGTATAGCTTTTCACGTAGTCGAGCGAATCCAGCTCTTCGAGCTTTTTCTCGATGCGGTCGGTGATCTGGTCCAGGGTTTCTTCCTGGGTCGCCCCCGGCCAGCTGGTCTGGATCACCATAGTCTTGATGGCGAAGGAAGGGTCTTCCTCACGTCCCAGATTGAAGTAGGAAAATACCCCCATCAACAACGCGACAAACATCAGGTACCAGACAAAGGATTGGTGCTTGAGCGCCCATTCGGACAGGTTAAAGCTTCCGTTCATCGCACTGCTTCCTCGTCGACCTTAACCTTCTGCCCCTCTTTGAGGCTGTTCACACCGGCGGTAACCACGTGCTCTCCGGGCTTGATACCCGATGTCAGCAATGCGGTGCCAGGACCCCGGCTGGCGACCTTGACCACACGCGTCGAAACCGTCTTCGCCTGCATATCGATCACCCACACCCGTACTTCGCCATCGCGCTCCAGCAGTGCGGTGAGCGGTACCTCGGTGTGCGGTTCGATCGACGAGCTGAGCGTGACGCTGATGGCCGAACCCAGCCGGAACCCCTCAGGCGTAGTGGCCAGCGTCAAGCGGGCACGGCGCGTGCGGGTGGTACTTTCGGCCTGGGGCTCGATCTCGCGCAGGGTCGCGGTGGTATTGATGCTCGGATCGAGCTGGGCCGCGACGATGAACTCGAGGCCGACCGGCAATTGTTCGGCCAGTGTCGCGGGCAGGTCGATCACCGCCTCCTTGACGTCCGGTCGTGCCAGGGTCACCACGCCCTGGCCGGCACTGACCACTTCACCCGCCTCGGCATGCCACTGGGTGACGACAGCGGCGTGGTCGTTGCGCAATTCAATGTAAGCCAATTGATCCTTGGCCTGGTCGACTGCCGCCTGGGCCTGGTCGACCGAGGCTTTGGTGGTGCTCAGGTCGGTTCGTGCGGCATCCAGTTGTGCCTGGGCACCCACGCCCCGGTCGAACAACTGCTGCTGGCGCCGCGCATTGGCCTGGGCATTGATCAACTGCGCCTGGACCTTGGCCAGGTCGCCCTGGGCCGCGCGCAACTGGTTCTGCTGATCGATCGGGTCAAGGGACGCCAGCAACGTGCCCTTCTCGACCTCGCTGCCGACGTCGACATAACGCTGGGCAATGCGCCCGGAGACACGAAAGCCCAGGACGCTTTCATAGCGCGCCTGGATGCTTCCGGCAAAACGCCCCAACTGCTCCTGGCTCTGTTCCTTGGCCGTAGTGAACAGCACCGGCCGCACAGGTTCGGCAGGTGCCTCCTTTTTTGAACAGGCTGCGAGCATCAGGCCGCACAACACAAGCACCGGTAAATGCCTCATGGCGCGAATCCATCCTTGCTCGAGTTGGCGATCTCCACTTGCATGCCCGGATGCAACAATTGTCCACCTGCAACCACCACTTTTTCCCCGTCCTTGAGGCCATCATTGAGAATGACTCTGCCGGTCAGGTACCGAACGACCTTGACCGAGCGCAAGCTCACCTTGTTGTCGCCATCGACCACCCACACGGCAGGCTCGTCCAACCCCTTGGTCAGTGCCGACCAGGGCAACTCGATGCTTACCTCGCCTTTTTGCACTTCCCCGGTCGCGCTGACGACGGCGCCGAGCTCCATCCCCGCAGGCACTTCCAGCAAAGCGATCTTGACCTGCACCGTGCTGGTTTCGGCGGAGACCACCGGCGTCACCTCACGGATTTTGCCGGGTGCCTTGATATCCGGGTTTTCAATCAGGCTGACCGTGACCGGTTGATCCCTGCGGGCACCGATCAGGACCGATTCGTAGACGTTGAACACCGCATCGCGCTCACCGTCCCGAGCCAGGGTGTAGATCGGCATTGTGGCTTGCACGACCTGGCCAACCTCGGCTTGCCGCGCGGTGATCACACCGGGTGCATCGGCGACCAGCGCGGTATAGCCCAATTGGTCGCGGGCATTGGCCAACTGCGCCTGGGCGGCTCGCAGCGCGCTCTGGGTGCTGCGCAGGGCCGCCTGGGCGGAATCGAATTCACTCTGGCTGGTGTAGCCCTTGGGCAACAGTTTGACCTGGCGGTCGTACGCCGCACTGGCCTGCTTGACCCGCGCCTGCTCGGCGGACACAGCGGCCACGGCCGAGTCGACATTGGTCTGCAAGTCCTTGGGATCAAGCCGTGCCAGTACTTGCTGGGCAGTGACCCGGTCGCCGACATCGACCGATCGGGAGATGATCTTGCCACCGACCCGGAATGACAGGTCGGACATCACCCGCGCCTGTATATCGCCCGTCAATGTCACGGACGCGGCAAAATCCCCTGCCTTGACCTGCTGGACACTGACTCGAGGACGTTGCGGTTCAGCAGGGTTTTGCTCGCCACACCCGGCGAGTACGGCCAGAACCCCCAGGCCGACGATAAACTTCCATCGTAAAACAGCCATGCAGGCTCCTTGCTCATGCTGTACTGCTCGGTTTTCTTGCGATTGTTAGCGTAGTTCACGGTTACAACTGTGCCCACCCCATTACAGACGCTTGCCTTTTATACTTCGTTGATTTGCCTCAACGAAGCAAGGACGCCACATGCTCACCAGCCTGGCAGTTGCCAATTACCGCTCCATCAACCACCTGGTCATGCCCCTGCAACGCCTGAACGTCATCACCGGCGCCAACGGCAGTGGCAAGTCCAACCTGTACAAGGCGCTGCGCCTGCTGGCCGAAACGGCCCAGGGCGGGGTGATCAATGCGCTGGCGCGTGAAGGCGGGCTGGAGTCGACCTTCTGGGCGGGGCCCGAGGCCATCAGCCGACGCATGAGCAAGGGTGAGGTGGAGATTCAGGGCGGGCCACGGCAAGGCGTCAAGCGTTTGCGCCTGGGTTTCAGTGGCGAGGATTTCAGTTACGCGATTGGACTCGGCTTGCCGGAACCGAGCCGCTCGATGTTTGCCCTGGACCCGGAGATCAAGAAGGAAAACATCTGGGCCGGCCCCGTGTACCGACCGGCCAGCCAACTGGTGGACCGGCAGGGGCCGATGATCCGTGCTCGCGAGGGACGCAACTGGGACGTGCTGGCGCAACACGTGCCCAGCTACGACAGTCTGTTCGATCAGGTCGGCAACCTGCGCTCTTCCCCTGAAGTCCTGCACCTGCGTGAACAAATTCGCGGCTGGCGCTTCTACGACCATTTCCGCACCGACAGCGACGCCCCGGCACGGCGCGCGCAACTCGGCACACGCACCCCCGTGTTGCACCATGACGGCCGCGACCTGGCGGCGGCGCTGCAGACCATTTTCGAGATCGGCGACCCGCAAGCCCTGCACGAGACCATCAGCGATGCTTTCCCAGGTGCGACGCTTGCAATCGACGCGGTACCGGGCGGGCAGTTTCGCGTGGAGTTTGCGCAGCAAGGGCTGTTAAGGCCGTTATCGGCCGCCGAGCTGTCGGACGGTACGTTGCGTTACCTGCTATTGGTCGCAGCCCTGCTGACGCCCCGGCCCCCGACCATGATGGTCCTGAACGAACCGGAAACCAGCCTGCACCCGGACCTGTTGCCGGCACTGGCCCGCCTGATCATTCGTGCATCGCAACATTCCCAGGTGTGGGTTGTGTCACATGCGCGCCGCTTGATTGCCGCGTTGGAAGCGGCGCCGGGCTGTAATTCGATTATGCTTGAGAAGCAACTGGGCCAGACGAGGATTGTCGGCCAGGGAATGCTGGATGAACCGGCCTGGCATTGGCCGGACTGATTCAACAGAGGAAATTGTTGCGCGAATCGGGATCTTTTCCGCGCAAACGCTATCGAAGCGTCGATAGCTCAACGCGTGACAATCACTTTCAAGGACGAAAACCATGAATGGCCAACAGTGCCCACCCACGCTCGACCCCCAGGATGCGCTCAAACTGCTCGAGGCATTGCGCCGCGCCTTGCAGTCGCATTCATGAACCTGCAGATGTAAAAACACCGACGCTGTAAAAGCCGTCGGCGTGGGAAACCTCATGACCGGTTGCAGTCGAATTAGAACGCCGGCAGTACCGCGCCATTGTATTTCTTCTCGATGAACGCCTTCACTTCCGGGCTGGTCAGTGCCTTGGCCAGCTTCTGGATCGCGGCACTGTCCTTGTTGTCAGGACGGGCGACCAGGAAGTTAACGTAAGGCGAGTCGCTGCCTTCGATGACCAGGGCATCCTTGGCCGGGTTCAGGCCTGCTTCAAGCGCGTAGTTGGTGTTGATCATGTCCAGGTCGACCTGATCCAGCACACGCGGCAGCATGGCCGATTCGAGTTCCTTGAACTTGAAGTTGTGCGGGTTCTTGGCGATGTCCTTTGGCGTGGCCAGCGCATTCTTCGGATCTTTCAGTTCGATCAGGCCGGCCTTCTGCAACAGGATCAACGCACGGCCGCTGTTGCTGCCTTCGTTAGGGATGGCAATGGTGGCGCCGTCCTTGAGTTCAGCCAGCGTCTTGACCTTCTTCGAGTAGCCGCCGAACGGTTCGACGTGAACGCCGATCACGGTTTCCAGGTGCGTGCCCTTACCTTCGTTGAAGCTCTTGAGGTACGGCAGGGTCTGGAAGTAGTTGGCATCCAGGCGCTTCTGATCGACCTGCACGTTTGGCTGTACGTAGTCGGTGAAGACCTTGATTTCCAGGTCCACGCCTTCCTTGGCCAGGGTTGGCTTGATCAGCTCGAGGATTTCCGCATGAGGGATCGGAGTGGCAGCGACCACCAGTTTTTCCCCGGCCTGGGTGAAACCGGCAACCGACAGGGCGGCCGCCAATGCAGTGAACAACAAAGCCTTTTTCATGCGCAGTCCTTATTCGAATATCACAGCCGTACAGCGACGGCTTGAAAGGGGGTGCCGAGCGTCGATTAGCGCTGGCGTGGAGCGGACGATACCGAGATTTTTTATACCGGAACAATATCTTTTAATTAGCTTCTTATTCCTTTTTTACAAATCCTGTTCCAGACGCTGCAGGCTTTGTTCCAGCAGCGACTTCAATACCGACAGCTCAGCCCGGTTCCCCTGCACCAACACCTGCTCCAACTGCTGCCCGATGTCGGTTACCGACGCTGCCGCGCGTGGCAGATTCAGGTGTTCGGGCAAGATCTCGTCACCGCTGCTGACCAGCAGGGCAAAATGAATAACGTTTTCCAGCTCACGGGTATTGCCCGGCCAACTGTGTTGTTCCAGCAACGCTTGTGCACTTTCGCTGATCAGCGGCACTGCCAGGTTGAGGCGTTGGCTGTAGATACCGACGAAGTACTCGGCCAACGGCAGGATGTCGCCGACCCGTTCACGCAAGGCCGGCAACAGCAGGTGGCCCTCGCGTAGATAGTGATATAGACGCTCATGGAACTTGCCGACCGCCACCGCCTGGGCCAGATCGATGCTCGAAGCCGCGACCAGGCGTACATCCACCGGGCTCGGCTGTTGCGCGCCCACGCGAGTGACTTCGTGGTTCTCCAGGGCGGCCAGCAACTTGATCTGAATCGGCAAGGGCAGGTCGCCGATTTCATCCAGGTACAGCGTCCCGCCATTGGCCGATCCGAACCAGCCGGCGCGGCTGCTGGCCGAGCCGCTGTAGGCGCCGGCGCTGTAGCCGAACAGCTCAGCGTCGGCATAGGTGGGGCTGATTGCACCGCAATTGACCGATACGAATAGCCCTGCGCGATCGCTGGCACGATGGATCTGCCTGGCCAGCAACTCCTTGCCGGTTCCGGTTTCCCCGCGGATAAGCACTGGCAGAGCGCTTGGCGCGAGCTGTTCGAGCTCTTCGCGCAACTGCCGCGAGCGCGGGTCGACGAAAACCAGAGCCTTGGCACGTATGCTCAAGGGGCTCTTGTCGGCTTCAGGGAAGGTCAGCAATGGCTGACCGGAGGTGTCTTGAAAACTCATGGCGAACTCCCGCCCAGGCGCTTATGGGCCTGGGCGTTTTCAGCAGAATCAATGGATGCGCGAGAAAATCAGGCGCGGCGTAAAGCGTGCTGTTCCAGCCGGTTCTGCAGGCGATACAGGTAGGCGAACCCCTGCTCCCAGCGCTGATGCCCGGACTTGACGTTGATGTGACCGGCGCCTGCAAGAATCCCTGCCTCGGCGCCCCATGCACGTGCCAGCTGCATCGCTCGAGGAGCGCTGACGGCAGCATCGTTGTCGGAGCTGACCACCTGGCACGGGAACGGCAACAGGTGTTGCGGGATCGGCGCAAAGTTGCGCAAGGCCGGAGCGCAGGTCGGGCGTTCGACATCGGCTGGCGCCACCAGCAAGGCACCACGCACCCGTCGCAACAAACTCACCGACGCCTGGCTGGCCCAATGCGCGACCGTGATGCAGCCCAGGCTGTGAGCGATCAGAATCACCGGCGTACTGTCGGCGGCAATCGCCTGTTCCAGTGCGCCAACCCAGTCCTGGCGCTTGGGTGTCAGCCAGTCGGCCTGCTCCACGCGGGCGCTGTTGGGCAGGCTGTTTTGCCAGTGAGTTTGCCAATGATCGTCTGGCGAACCTTGCCAGCCCGGCACAATCAGGTAACGGATCGACTCGTTGCGCATGGGGTGCGCCTCCTGCATCGTTTGCGTTCTTGGGCAAAGTATAGGGGTGGGTTATATATTCGTTAAGGAATAAGAAGCTATTTATTAATATCTTTATTGAATATTGATGCCGATTTGCGGCCGCATAACGGACAAAAAAAGACCGCCCCCCTGCCAGAGAGACGGCCCCCAAATAGCTGCTAATTCATTCAGCGTGCCGCGAATCATCAACGACAAACGCTTATCTCTCAAAGTAATTTTTAACGCTGAAATCAGATCAAAATAGAATATTAAAATCACACCTGCATGGCTTTCGCCGTGCCAGGAACCGTCCGCGAACGACGCGTGAAACGGTTGGCACGGGTGAAGGTGCCGAAATCGTTGAAACGCACTTCCATCTCGGCCATCACCTTGTGCGCCACCGGCGCGGTCATCTGGCGGATATAGAAGGGTTCCTTGACCACGAAATGATGGATGCCGTGGGTGCTGCCGAAGTTGAAGCAGAATGCCTGCAGCGGCCACAGCCACCAGGCGTTGAGCACCTGAGTCTGCTGGATGACGTTGCCCGGCTCGTTATCGCCGTAGTAGTGCATGTTCGAACTGATGAAGTGCAGGCAGAACGTACGCAGCACATTCGGCCCGATGATCACGACCGCGGCGATGTCGAGCACCTGCATCGTTGCCAGGGTATTGGCCGACCAATCGATGGACGCGCCCATCAGGCTGGCGATGCCGTTGGCTGCGTGAAAGCCAAGGAACACATACCAGGCAGCCCAGTGCATCAGACCCAGTGGGGCATAGCCCTTCACGGTGCGCTTGAGGATGCTGACTTTCATTTCCCAGGTTTTGGCCCGCAGCAGCCTGACCAGCGACGACATCATGTTGTCGCCAACCATCAACAACCGCGCGAAACCCCAGGGCTCGCCATTGGTGATGGCGCGCTCTTCGATATCGGTCTCGCTGCCGGAAACCTTGTGGTGGTTGAGGTGCAGATTGCGGCGAATCCACGGGCTGATGGTACTCGGCCGCGCCAGCCACACCAGTCCCATCATCAGGTTGTGCGGCACCCGCTGCTTGCGGAAATACATGCTGTGGATAAGGTCGTGTTCCAGCTCATGGGTCAACGAGGCGAAGAACGCATTGAGCAGCAAGCACGCCCACCAGGCCATGTGCCCGCCGACATACAACGCCGCCGAGCCGATCATCCCGGCCAGGGCGAACGCCAGAATGCCGGCCCCCAACGCATCCTGATGCTTGAGCAGCGGGTAGCGCTGACGCAGTTCATCGCCACGGGCCATCACCACTTCGCGAATATGTGCCGATCGCTGTTGTGAATTCATGTTTTCGCCGCTTGTCGATCGATGTTTTGCAGAAGAATGTTGCATGCTTCCATCCTCTTGTTGTGAGGATCAAACTGTGTGCTAGAACGAAAAGACAGGCTTTAGCCTTGAACGCCAACCTGTTGACCGGAAACGCCAATCAGCATGCCTGAACCGACTTCCCTCGCCAGCTGGACCCGCGCCCTGCGCAAGCAGCTCGATGCACTCGGGCTGGACAGCGCTGAACTCTGCCGTCAGGCCGGGCTCGACCCCCAGTGGATGGACGATCCCAACGCCCGTTATCCGCTGAAGGCCACCACGCGCCTGTGGGAACTGGCGGTCGAAGCCAGCGGCGATCCCGCCATTGGCCTGCGGGTGTCGCGCTTCGTCAGCCCAACCACCTTCCATGCCCTGGGCTATGCGTTGGTTGCCAGCGGCAGCCTGCGCGAAGTGTTCGAGCGGATTGTGCGTTATCACCAGGTGGTCAGCGATGCCCTGACCCTGCAATTGAGCCGCGAGCACGGTCGTTATCTGTTTCGTCTGCAATTGCCCGAAGGCAGCGTCCCACCCGCCCCTGAAGCCATCGATGCGTTCATCGCCATCTATGTGCGTACCTGTCGCAACCGACTGGGTCGCGACTACGCGCCGCTGGCCGTCGCTTTGACACGCCCGGAACCGCCAGACCCGACACCTTGGCACTCGGTGCTGCGTGCACCGATCCAATTCGGCGCCGAGGAGAATCGCCTGGAGTTTTCCTGCGCGGATTTCGATTGCCACCTGGATGACGCCAACCCGGAACTGGCCGAACACAACGAGAAGGTGCTCAACCGCACCCTTGAGGTCCTGCAGCCGCTGACCTGGGAGCGGCGGGTGCGTCAGACCATCGAGGTACAGTTGCCTGAAGGCGTGCCCTCGGCCGACAAAATCGCTCAAGCCCTGCACTTGAGCCTGCGCAGCCTGCAGCGCCATCTGGCCGATGAAGGCTGTCGCTATGACAGCCTGCTCGACGAATGCCGGCAAAACCTGGCATTGCAGCATCTGCGCGACGCCAGCAGCTCATTGAGCGAGATCAGTTACCTGCTCGGATTTGCCGATACCAGCAGCTTCAATCGGGCTTTCAAGCGCTGGACCGGCCTGTCGCCGGGACAGTACCGCGACAGCCTGGTCTGACCTTTGCCAATGACCGTGAGGAACAACAATGAAAAGCCTGGTCGAGCACCTGAGCCGATACGCGGCCTACCACCGCGACCCACGCAATATCGCCACCCACTTCATCGGCGTGCCGATGATCGTGGTCGCCGTCACGGTATTGCTGTCGCGTCCAGGCCTGTCTGTATTGGGTGGCGCCTGGGTGTCGCCTGCGGCGTTTGCGGCAATGGCGGCGGCCTGGTTCTACCTGCGGCTGGATGAACGCTACGGTGTGTTGATGTCGATTTTTCTGGGCCTGTGCCTGTGGGTCGGTCAGGTCCTTGCCGAACAGGACACGCTGGTCTGGCTGGGTGCCGGACTGGGGTTGTTCGTGGTTGGCTGGGCCATCCAGTTTGTCGGGCATTACTACGAGGGGCGCAAGCCGGCCTTTGTCGATGACGTTACCGGGTTGATTGTCGGGCCGTTGTTCGTGGTGGCGGAGCTGGGGTTTTTGATGGGGATGCGGTTGGAGTTGAAGCGGGAAATCGAGGCCAATGCAGGGCCGGTGGGGTTGCGGTGAAGCGCGACCGCTATGCGGTCGATTCTGTAGCCGCTGCCGCAGGCTGCGCTGAGGTCCGCAGGACCTCTCGGCGGATTTGAGATCCTGCGCCCGCGGTGCGGACGAGCGCAGCCTGCGGCAGCGGCTACAGGGACCGCAGCGTCCTTAAATATTCGCCACCTGCTGCCAAACCTTCGGCTTGAAGAACAAGGTCTCCCCCCGCGCCAACCCGATCAGGCTGTCATGATCCTTCACCACTTCCGCCTCGATCAGCTCGCTCTGCCCTTCGACCTTCAAGGTCACCCGCGTGGTCGCGCCCAATGGGCGGATATCACGCACCTCAGCAGCATGGTGATCCTCCAGCTCATGGCGTGATAGTGACACCTCGTGCGGGCGGAACAGTACATGCCGGTCTTCGCCCAGATGCAGACGGTTGGAGTCGCCGAGGAAGTGATAGACAAAATCACTGGCCGGGTTCTCGTACACCTCGCCCGGCGAACCGATCTGTTCGATCACGCCCTTGTTCATCACCACGATGCGGTCGGCAACCTCCATGGCCTCTTCCTGGTCATGGGTCACGAACACCGAAGTCAGGTTGATGTCCTCGTGCAGCCGCGCCAGCCAGCGCCGCAGCTCCTTGCGGACCTTGGCGTCGAGGGCGCCGAAGGGTTCGTCGAGCAGCAGCACCTTGGGCTCCACCGCAAGGGCACGGGCCAGGGCGATACGCTGGCGCTGACCACCGGACAGCTGCTCCGGGTAGCGGTCCGAGAGCCAGTCGAGCTGGACCATGTTCAACAGTTCATGCACTTTTTCGGCGATTCTGCTTTCGCTCGGACGCTCGCCCTTGGGCTTCATGCGCAGGCCGAAGGCGACGTTGTCGAACACGCTCATGTGGCGGAACAGGGCATAGTGCTGGAACACGAAGCCGACGTTGCGATCACGCACATCGTGCCCGGAAACGTCTTCGCCGTGGAACACGATACTGCCCTGATCGGGGGTTTCCAGGCCGGCGATGATCCGCAGCAGGGTGGTCTTGCCGCAGCCCGACGGGCCAAGCAGCGCCACCAGCTCACCACTCTGGATATCCAGGTTGATGCTGTTCAGCGCCTTGAAAGCGTGGAAGTTCTTGCTGACATTACGGACTTCGATCGACATGACTTATTCCTCCGCGGCGCTGGCGCGCAGGCGGTTAATACGGGATTCGCTCCACTGCTTGAGCAGCAGGATGAAGAGCGCCAGGATCAGCAACAGGCTCGCAACGGCGAACGCGGCAACGTGGTTGTATTCGTTGTAGAGGATCTCGACGTGCAGCGGCAAGGTGTTGGTCACCCCGCGAATGTGCCCCGAGACCACCGAGACCGCACCGAATTCGCCCATCGCCCGCGCCGTGCAGAGCACCACGCCGTAGATCAGGCCCCATTTGATATTGGGCACCGTGACGTGCCAGAACATCTGCCAGCCATTGGCACCAAGCAGGCGCGCGGCTTCCTCTTCCTGGGTGCCTTGCTCCTGCATCAACGGAATCAACTCACGGGCCACGAAGGGCACGGTGACGAAGATGGTCGCCAGGACGATGCCCGGCAAGGCGAAAACGATCTGAATGTCATGATCCTGCAACCACGGCCCGAACAGGCCCTGGGCGCCGAACATCAACACGTAGACCAGACCTGCGATCACTGGCGAAACCGAGAACGGCAGGTCGATCAGGGTCACCAGGATACTTTTGCCCCGGAACGAGTACTTGCTCACGCACCAGGCGGCGCTGACGCCGAACACCAGGTTCAACGGCACCGAAATCAACACGGCGATCACCGTCAGCTTCAGGGCCGACAAGGCATCGGGCTCGAAAATCGCGGTGAAAAAGGCGCCCAGGCCCATCTTGAGGCCCTGGGACACCACGATAAACAACGGCAACAACAGAAACAGCGCAAAAATCAGCCAGCCGAGGCCGATCAGGATCCGCCGGGAAACGGCGCTGCCACGGCGGGCGGCATTGGCCGATGCGGCGGCAGTGAGCGTAGGTGCAGACATGTCCGGTGCCTCCTTCAAGGGGTTTCAATGCGCCGCTGCAACAAGTTGATCAGCAGCAACAGGATGAAGGAAACGACCAGCATCAGCACGCCAATGGCCGTGGCGCCCGTGTAGTCGTATTGATCGAGCTTGACCATGATCAGCAGCGGCAGGATCTCGGTTTTCATGGGCATGTTGCCGGCGATGAAAATCACCGAACCGTACTCACCCACGCCACGGGCAAAGGCCAGGGCGAAACCGGTCAGCCAGGCGGGCAGCAGTGCCGGCGCGAGGATGTAGCGGAACACCTGCAACGGCTTGGCACCCAGGCATGCCGCAGCTTCTTCGACCTCACGCGGGATGTCGGCCAGTACCGGCTGTACCGTGCGCACCACAAACGGCATGGTGACGAAGGTCAGGGCCAGGGTGATCCCCAGCGGGGTATAGGCGATCTTGAAACCCAGGTCGGTGGCGAACTGCCCAACCAGCCCTGTCGGCGCATACAACGCCGTCAGGGCGATACCGGCAACGGCAGTCGGCAAGGCGAACGGCAGATCGATCATCGCGTCGATCACCTTGCGTCCGGGGAAGGTGTAGCGCACCAGCACCCAGGCCAGCAACGTACCGATCACCCCATTGATAATGGCCGCGTACAGGGCGGTACCGAAGCTCAGCTTCAGCGCCGCCAGCACGCGCGGTGCGGATACGATTGCCCAGAATTGCTCCCAGGTGAGTTGAGCGGCATGCACGAACATCGCCGCCAGGGGTATGAGCACAATCAGGCTGAGGTACACCAAGGTGTAGCCCAGTGTCAGCCCGAAGCCGGGTATGACGGGGGAGATACGACGCGACATAAGAGTCCTTGGTTAACGCACGAAAGCCCGGAAACGAATTCCGGGCTCTTGGCTGGCTAATACAGATTATTGCGCCTTGTAGATCTGGTCGAAAACGCCACCGTCATTGAAAAATTTCGGTTGGGCAGTTTTCCAGCCACCAAAGTCCTTGTCGATAGTGACCAGTTTCAAATCCGGAAACTGTTTGGCGTACTTGGCGGCCACCTCTTTGTCACGCGGCCGATAGAAGTTCTTGGCTGCGATTTCCTGGCCAGCCGGGCTGTACAGGTGCTTGAGGTAAGCTTCAGCGATATCCTTGGTGCCCTTTTTCTCGGCGTTCTTGTCGACCACCGCCACCGGGGGTTCGGCCAGGATCGAGATCGAAGGCGCGACGATTTCGAACTGGTCGCCACCCTGCTCCTTGAGGGCCAGGAAGGCTTCGTTTTCCCAGGCCAGCAGCACGTCACCAATGTTGTTGTTCACAAAGGTGATGGTCGAGCCACGGGCGCCGGTGTCCAGTACCGGTACATGCTTGAACAGGCTCTGCACGTATTCCTTGGCCTTGGCTTCGTCACCGCCGTTGGCTTTCAGGCCGTAGGCCCAGGCTGCCAGGAAGTTCCAGCGAGCGCCGCCACTGGTTTTAGGGTTCGGCGTGATCACTTCGACGCCATTCTTGGTCAGGTCGCCCCAATCCTTGATGCCCTTGGGGTTGCCCTTGCGCACCAGGAATACGATGGTCGACGTGTAAGGGGTGCTGGCATCCGGCAGGCGAGTCTGCCAGTTTTCCGGAATGCTCTTGCCCAGCTTGCTGACTTCATCGATGTCACCGGCCAGAGCCAGGGTCACCACATCGGCACGCAGCCCGTCGATTACGGCCCGCGCCTGCTTGCCCGAACCACCATGGGATTGCTGGATCTTGAGGTTGTCTTCGGGGTGCGCCTTCTTCCAGAAGTCGGTGAACTCGGCGTTGTATTCCTGATACAGCTCACGGGTCGGATCGTAGGAGACATTGAGCAGCTCAATGTCCTTGGCAACAGCGGAACCGGCAAATACAGCGCTGGCAAGAGCAGCCAGGGCATAACGGCGGATGGTCATGGTGAAGCTCCTGAAAGTGGCGTTTTTCTAATAATGTTTATTGGCAGTTTCTGTGGCGCTTCAGGTCCGCATTCGTTCCTGAACGCTGTATTGGCTGGCTGCGTTCATGGGTCGCTCGATTCAGCTGGGTTTGTTGTTCGGCGCCTGTAGTCGGAATTTTTCCTTGCGCTCGATCTGCACCACCTGAGCGTTGTGGACGGTGATTTCCACGGCTCCAAAACGCAGGTCGCGCAAGGCGGCCTGGATCTCGCGCAAAATGGTCGATTCGTCCTGACCGTCAACGCTTCGCAGTGATGCGCTCATGCTCGTGCTCCTGATATGAGAGGTGCCGTGCAGTGGCGTTGTCTGGCGACTGCTCCTGGCTTGAGAGCAATAGTAGATAGGCCGATATATTCTTAAAAATACTATTTAAGAATTTTAATATAACCAAAATATAGTTATCTTGAGCTCGTTCCCACGCTCTGCGTGGGAATGCAGTGTCAGCCGCTCTGCGGCGTGACGCGGAGCGTCCGGAGAGGCATTCCCACGCAGAGCGTGGGAACGAGGTGACGAGGTGTACGAGGTGTTAGATCCAGATGATCTGTTCGGCCGGTACTGGCCTTCCGAACCAATACCCCTGCCCCAAGTCGCACTGTTGCTCGAGCAGGAATAGCGACTGCGCGGCGTCCTCGATGCCTTCAGCTTGCACCAGCATGCCCATGCTGCGTGCCAGGGCAATGATCACCCGAACGATGGCGGCGTCATCTTCATCGGCGGGCAGGTCGGCGACAAAACCCTGGTCGATCTTGAGTTTCTGCACCGGCAGGCGCTTGAGCCGCAACAGCGATGAATAACCGGTGCCAAAGTCATCGATGGCCAAGCGCAGGCCCAATTCGCGAAGTCGGTGCATTTGCTCCAATGCGGCTTCAGGATCGTCCATGACCGCACTTTCGGTCACTTCAATTTCGAGGAGCGACGGGTCCAGGCCGGTTTCGCGCAACACTTGGGCCACTTGTCGAAACAAATCCTGGCGACCGAACAATCGACTCGAAACATTCACAGCGACAAATTCCAGCGCTCGCCCCTGCGCTTGCCACTGGACCATGTGCTCGCAGGCCTGGCGCATCACCCAGGCATCGATCTCACTGATCAACCCCGTCCGCTCGGCAACCGGAATGAATTCGCCAGGTGGCACCAGACCGCGCTGGGGGTGCTGCCAGCGCACCAAGGCCTCGACGCCGATCAAGCGCTGGCTGAGCAAGTCATGCACCGGCTGATAGTGAACACGCAGCTCCTGCTGCTCCAGAGCCCGGCGCAGTTCATTGGCAGTTTCCACTCGCTGCTGGGCGCAGGCAGTCAATTCCTCGGTGTACAAGGCATAGCCGGCACGACCACTGCTCTTGGCCTTGAACAATGCCGAATCGGCATTGCGCAACAGTTGCTCGGCATCCGAGGCATCGAGGGGGAACAAACTGATGCCGATACTGGCACTGACGAACAACTGATGGCTGTCGAGCACAAAGGGCTCCCTGAGCCCATCGATGATGGCTTGCGCCAGCGTGACGGCCTCCTCGACCTGCTCGCAATGCTCGGCCAGCATGGCAAATTCGTCGCCGCCGAGGCGGGCCAGCGTAATCCCACTTTCAAACACCGCCTTCAAGCGCTCGGCAACGGCCTTGAGCAATTGATCGCCCGTGGAGTGGCCGAGGCTGTCGTTGATGCTCTGGAAGTGATCGAGATCGAGCATCAGCAAGGCGCAACCGCGCTTGTTCGCGAAAGCCTGGGTCAGCGCTTGTGCGGTCCGGTCGTTGAACAGCAAGCGGTTGGGCAATTCTGTGAGCGGATCGTGATGGGCCAGATAAGCCAGCTCCCGCTCGGAATGCTTGATCGCACTGATATCGCTGAACACCGCCACATAGTGGCTGAGCTGGCCTTGATCGTCATGGATGGTGCAGAGGGTCTGCCACTGCGGGTAGATTTCACCACTCTTGCGCCGGTTCCAGATCTCGCCGCTCCACTCGCCCCTGGCTGCCAGGGTCGCGAACATGTGCTGGTAGAACTCGAGGCCATGGCGACCGGACTTGAACATGTTGGGGCGTTGGCCAAGGACCTCGTCATGCCGGTAACCGGTGATATTCATGAAAGCCCGGTTGACGTGCACGATCAGGCCCTGATGGTCGGTCACCAGCACCCCTTCCAGGGTGCTTTCGTACACCGCGGCAGCCATGCGCAAGCGCTCCCGATCCACTTGCTGTATCCGTGCGCCCGCACCGATCTTGCGATACAACCGCGAACGGGTAAAAAACATGAGCCCGGCGCTGAAAAAAACCCATAGGTAAACGTTGAGCTGCCACCCACGCAGCGACGCCAACGATTCATCGAAAAGGTTGTTCAATATTTGATCAGACAGCAGCACCCAGAGGAGTGAAGCCAGAAGGTAGAGCGCAGCCGTGCGCAGTGCATCTCGAGAAAAAACTGACATAACGTCCTGAATGTCCACACATAAAGTTGGGGGAATGATAAAGCAGAAACATCCCGCCACTCTTATCTAAAAGGGCGACTGGTTTTATTTAGTGGCTAAGTGATAATGCCTGCTGCTGTTTTTTATTCATCCGAGGTCCATACAACCTATGTGGTACAACGGTTTTCTCGACTTGTCGGCCTGGCAACTGGTGGCAGTCACCCTGTTGATGACCCACGTGACCATCGTCAGTGTCACGGTTTATCTGCATCGCTATTCCGCTCACCGCTCGCTGGAACTCAATGCCGGGCTCAAGCACTTCTTCCGTTTCTGGCTGTGGCTGACCACGGCGCAGAACACCCGCGAGTGGACCGCCATCCACCGCAAGCACCACGCCAAGTGCGAAACCGTCGATGACCCGCACAGCCCCGTGATCAAGGGCCTGTCCACGGTCTTGCGCAAGGGCGCCGAGCTTTATCGCGCCGAGGCCGAGAACCCGGAAACCCTGCGTATCTACGGCAAGAACTGCCCCGAGGACTGGATCGAGCGCAACCTCTACTCGCGCTACCCGCTTGCTGGCGTGGCGTTGATGGGCATCATCGACCTGGCGTTGTTCGGCACCATCGGTATCACCATCTGGGCCATCCAGATGATGTGGATCCCCTTCTGGGCCGCCGGCGTTATCAACGGTCTGGGCCATGCCGTGGGCTATCGCAACTTCGAATGCCGCGACGCCGCGACCAACCTGGTGCCCTGGGGCATCCTGATCGGCGGCGAAGAGCTGCATAACAATCACCACACCTACCCGAACTCCGCCAAGCTGTCGGTGCGCAAGTGGGAGTTCGACATGGGCTGGGCCTGGATCAAGCTGTTCAGCGCCCTGCGCCTGGCCAAGGTCCAGCGCGTCGCGCCGATCGCCCACCGGGTCGAAGGCAAGGGTCATCTGGACATGGACACCGCCATGGCCATCCTCAACAACCGCTTCCAGATCATGGCCCAGTACCGCAAGCTCGTGATTGCTCCACTGGTGCAGCAGGAGCTGGCCAAGGTCGATCATTCGGTTCGCCACCAGTTCCGCCGCGCCAAGCGCTTGCTGTCGCGTGAAACCAGCCTGCTGGAAGAGCGCCATCATGCGCGCATCCAGTCCATGCTCGAGCACAGCCAGGCACTGAAAGTGATTTACGAAAAGCGCCTGGCCCTGCAGCAGATCTGGGCTCGCACCAGCTCCAACGGCCACGACATGCTGGCCGCTATCAAGGACTGGGTGCATGAAGCCGAAGCCAGCGGCATTCAATCGCTGCGCGACTTCGCCGCACAGCTGAAAACCTACTCGCTGCGTCCGGCTCTGGGCTGACACCGCTAATTCGCGCGCCCTCCCCACGGGCGCGCGTCTTGCGGAACTTCAAGACAAGTTTGGCCTCTCACGACTATGGCCGACGAAACCTCACCACCACTCCCTTTCAATCAGCTGCCCGACACCGCGCAAACGCTGATGGCGTTGATGCATGCCCAGGGTGAAGTGGCTCGGCTGAGTGCGCGTGAGCAACTGATCAGTTCCCTGCTGGTCAGCGTCAATGCCGTGTTGTGGGCATTCGATTGGGAAAGCCAGCAGATGATCTACGTCAGCCCCGCCTACGAACGGATATTCGGGCGCTCGGCAGGCCTGCTGCTGGCCGACTACAACGAATGGCGCGACAGCATTTACCCTGACGATCTGGACTATGCCGAGCGCAGCCTGGCCGACGTATTGATCAAGGGTGCCGTAGAAGATCGCGAATACCGCATCATCGGCGCCGACGGGCAAATCCGCTGGCTGAGTGACAAGTGCTTCATCAATCAACAGGCAGCCCCCGGGCAACGCTTGATCGTGGTCGGCATTGCCGAAGACATCACCGACAAGAAACGAGCCGAAGGTGAGCTGCAACGCCTGGCGACCACCGACGTCCTGACCCAAAGCAGCAATCGTCGTCATTTCTTCGATTGCGCCCACCGCGAATTTGCCCTGGCCCGCGAGCAAGGAACCCCGCTTTCGTTTTTGCTGCTGGACATCGATGACTTCAAGCTCATCAACGACACCTACGGTCATCAGGAAGGCGATCAGGTATTGCAACGTATCGCCGAAACCGGCAAGGCTGTGCTGCGCCGTGGCGACGTGTTCGGGCGTATCGGTGGCGAGGAGTTCGCGGCGGTCTTCCCTGGCTGCGAACCACAGATGGCCAGGCAAATCGCCGAACGCCTGCAGCGAGAAATCCAGCGTCTTGTCTTTGAACGCGACGGTCACACCTATGGCGTCACCGTGAGCCAGGGCCTGACTGGCCTGACCGGGCAGGACGAGGTACTCGACAGCCTGTTTTCACGCGCCGACAAGGCCATGTACCAGGCCAAGCGGCTGGGCAAGAATCAGATTGTGTTGGCATAAAGGCAGCCACTGTACGTTGTAGCCGCTGCCGAAGGCTGCGCTGAGGCCCGTAGGGGCTCCCGGATTTTACGACCGCTTCGCGCTCGAGCGCAGCCTGCGGCAGCGGCTACAGGTATTGCATCGACTGTTAGCCCCGCCGCAACCGGTTCAACTCCGGCAAACTGATCTGCAACAACCGCGCAGCCTTGCCATTGGCAATCGCCTCAAGCCCCTCGTTGGCCGGCAACCGAGCCATCTGGGCTGCCAGATTCATCACCAGCGCGTCCCGTGAATACACCCCGCCACCGAGCTGATAAACCGCCGCAATCAACTCACGCAGCTCCAGAGGCAGGCGCCAGCGTGTTCTGAGCGCCGAACCGAAGGCCGCGCCGAAGGTTTCCAGCGAATCGGCAATTGCCGCTTCGTCCAGGGCACCACCTGCCAGTTTCCACTCCTGCAGGCACCGCAGCAGTGCCAGATCGCCGAGGCAATGCAGCAGCCCAGCGCAGTAACAGCGCTCCTGGTCGAGCTCCAGTACCCTGGCCAGGGTGCGGCCATATTCGGCGGTATGCAGGGACAGCTCCCAAAAACGCTCGGCATGTTCAGCCAGCAGCGGCTCGCTGAGCCGGGCACTGCGCTTGAGGGACAGGCCCAGGATCAGGTTCATGCTCTGAGTCGAGCCCAGCGTGTGCAACGCCTGCAACAACGTCTGTACCGCACCGTCGCGATGGTTCGCAGCGCTGTTGGCAGCCGCGATCAACACCGCCGTGATTTGCGGGTCGGTGCGGACTTCTTCCTCCAGCACCTTCAAGTTCAGGCCATGGGGGTTGAGGCTGCGCTTGACGGCCACCTGCACATCGGCCAATAGCGGCCCGCCATCAGATGTCGCTCTACGCGACTCCAGAAAACTCGCAAGGCTCATGTTCGGTTTCAACGCCGGGGTTTCGCAGGAAATCTCCTGGCCAGCTGTCAGCAACAGATCGTGCAAGCGTTCCTTGAGTGCGTCGATATTCAAGGGCTTGGTCAGGTAGGCGGTCGGTGCCAGCGGCAAGGCTTCGCGAACGCTGGCGATGTCGTTGCGGCTGCTCAGCAAAATGAACGGCACGACAGGGGTGCGTCGCTGATGGCGCACCGTACGCAGCAGTTCGAGACCGTCGATGCCGGGCAATTCACGATCGACAATTATCAGGTCAGGCCGTGTCTTGATCGCCTGCAACGCCTCCTGTCCATCACTGCAGACACTCAAGCGCGCGTCGCAGCGCACACTGAGTAATACCTGCGACAGGAGCTCACGCACCCATGGGTCAGCTTCCGCGATCAGAACATGCGGTACGGCAGATGAATCCACAGCAGTCATTTCAGGGCTCTCCAAGGCAATGCGCTGCACCTTCCCAAGGTGCCCGGCCTGCTTACATTAGCGTCAGGCGCTCTATCAGGGGCAAAAAAAAACCCGCCGGAGCGGGTTTTTTTCGATCACGTCGCAGTTTACGCCAGTTCGGCGAAGCACTCTTCGATGATTGCCAGGCCTTGGTCCAGCTGCTCGTCAGGCGAGGTCAGCGGAACCAGGATACGCAGGACGTTGCCGTAGGTGCCGCAGGACAGCAGGATCAGACCCTTGTCGCGCGCCTTGGCCACAACCGAAGCCACTGCAGTAGGGTTAGGCTTGTGGCTGTCGCCGCCTTCGAACAGCTCGACCGCGATCATCGCGCCCAGAGCACGCACGTCACCGATCACCGGGTACTTAGCCTGGATCTTGCGCAGGCCAGCCACCAGGCGCTCGCCTACAGCCTTGCTGCGGTCCAGCAAGTTTTCTTCTTCGAACACTTCCATCACTGCCAGGGCAGCGGCGCAAGCGATCGGGCTACCGGCGTAGGTGCCGCCCAGGCCGCCTGGAGCGATGGCGTCCATGTATTCGGCCTTGCCGCAAACGCCAGCCAGTGGGAAACCACCGGCGATCGACTTGGCGAAGGTGGTCAGGTCTGGAGCAACGCCCATTTGTTCCATGGCGAAGAAAGTACCGGTACGGCCAGCACCCGTCTGAACTTCGTCAGCGATCAGCAGGATGCCGTGCTGGTCGCACAGGGCACGCAGACGGCTCATGAAGGCTTTAGGTGCAACGTAGAAACCACCTTCGCCCTGAACTGGCTCGATGATGATGGCAGCGATGTCACGTGGCTCGGCGTCGTTCTTGAAGATGCGCTCGATGCTGGCGATCGAATCGTCAACGCTCACACCGTGCAGCTCGCATGGGTATTGAGCACGGAAGACACCGCCTGGCATCAGGCCCATGCCGGCCGAGTAAGGAACGACTTTACCGGTCAGACCCAGAGTCATCATGGTACGGCCGTGGTAGCCGCCGGTGAACGCGATCACGCCAGCACGGCCAGTGGCAGCACGGGCGATCTTCACGGCGTTTTCGACAGCTTCGGAACCAGTGGTGACCAGCAGGGTTTTCTTGGCGAAATCACCTGGGACCTTGGCGTTGATTTTTTCGCACACTTCTACGTACGGTTCGTACGCCAGCACCTGGAAGCAGGTGTGGGTCAGCTTGTGCAGTTGAGCTTCAACGGCAGCGATCACTTTCGGGTGCACGTGACCGGTGTTCAGTACAGCGATACCGCCGGCGAAGTCGATGAACTCGCGGCCTTCAACGTCGGTCACGGTAGCGTTCTTGGCCGAGTCGGCGAAGATCGGGTGGATCTGGCCAACACCGCGTGGTACGGCAGCTACGCGGCGTTGCATCAAGGATTCGTTAGTCTTGCTCATGGGTTTCCTCATTCGCCGCTCATCGGTCGGCGTGGTTCAAGGATTAAGCGGCCGGGGCCAACTGCAGCAGCATGCGATGATCGACTGCTGCAGCGTCCGCGCCGCAAGGGCGTAATTCATGTAAAAAATGCCAACGGAGCGCTCTTGCGCACCGTTAGCAAAAACATCGGCGCGACGGGATTACACGCTGATGCAGAGGTACTTGATTTCCAGGTAGTCTTCGATGCCGTACTTGGAACCTTCACGGCCCAGGCCCGAAGCCTTGATGCCGCCGAAAGGCGCGACTTCGTTGGAGATCAGGCCGGTGTTGATGCCGACCATGCCGTATTCCAGCGCTTCAGCCACACGGAATACACGGCTCATGTCGCGAGCATAGAAGTACGAAGCCAGGCCGAACTCGGTGTCGTTGGACATCGCGATCACTTCAGCTTCATCTTTGAAACGGAACAGTGGAGCCAGTGGGCCGAAGGTTTCTTCCTTGGCGACCGCAGCGCTCTTCGGTACGTTGACCAGAATGGTCGGCTCGAAGAAGTTGCCTTCGATGGTGTTGCCACCGGCCAGTACCTGGGCGCCTTTGCTGACGGCGTCGGCGATGTGTTCCTTGACCTTGGCCACGGCTTTTTCGTCGATCAGCGGGCCAGTGGTTGTGCCGTCTTCCAGACCGTTGCCGATCTTCAGTTTGGCCACAGCGGCTTTCAGCTTCTCGGCGAACACGTCATAGACGCCGTCCTGCACGTAGATGCGGTTGGCGCAGACGCAGGTCTGGCCGTTGTTGCGGTACTTGGAAATGATCGCGCCTTCGACGGCCTTATCCAGGTCCGCGTCGTCGAACACGATGAACGGTGCGTTACCGCCCAGTTCCAGGGAGACTTTCTTGATGTCCTTGGCGCATTCGGCCATCAGCTGGCGACCGATTTCGGTCGAGCCGGTGAAGGACAGCTTGCGTACGATCGGGTTGCCGGTCAGCTCGCTGCCGATGTCGCCGGCGCTGCCGGTGACAACGCTCAGCACGCCTTGCGGGATGCCGGCACGGTGCGCCAGCTCAACCAGGGCCAGAGCCGAGTAAGGGGTCTGCGAAGCAGGCTTGAGCACCATGGTGCAGCCAGCGGCCAAGGCCGGGCCGGCTTTACGGGTGATCATCGCCGCCGGGAAGTTCCACGGGGTGATGGCCGCGGTCACGCCGATCGGCTGCTTGATCACGATCAGGCGCTTGTCTGGCTGGTGGCCAGGAATGGTGTCGCCGTAAACGCGCTTGGCTTCTTCAGCAAACCACTCGATGAAGGAAGCCGCGTAAACGATCTCGCCCTTGGCTTCGGCCAGTGGCTTGCCTTGTTCGGTGGTCATCAGGCGAGCCAGGTCGTCCTGGTGCTCGATCATCAGTTCGAACCAGCGACGCAGCTTGCCAGCACGCTCTTTGGCGGTCAGGGCACGCCAGGCCGGCAGGGCCTTGTCGGCAGCTTCAATGGCACGACGGGTTTCAGCAGCACCCATTTTCGGCACGGTACCGATGATTTCGCCCGTGGCCGGGTTGTTCACCTTGATGGTCTGACCGTTGTCCGCGTCCAACCACACGCCGTCGATATAGGCTTGTTGGCGGAACAACGAGGCGTCTTTGAGCTGCATGTCGGCTTCCTTAACAGCACCGTGCAGGCACGGAGCGTATTATTGATTGTGAAAAAGGCGCCACAAAGTGGGCTGCCGTCAGGAATTCATTCACCGGGGCCGGAGTACAAAATAGCGCACTGAACAAAAATCGTGCGGTCCAGCACCCGGGCAGGAGCGTTTGAAATCTCAAACGAATCCTAGGATCAAAGGGGGGAAAGGACAATAGGCTGTTCGAAAAAAAGAACAAAAATAGGCCGGGCGGAGGGTTTTTCAGATCAACGTCACCTAAAGAACGGCACTCGTGCAATATCGACAACAGATTACCGGCATGGACGGCCATCACCGAGATGGGTATGATGGCGCCCGCGTTGCACTCGTAGCTCAGCTGGATAGAGTACTGCCCTCCGAAGGCAGGGGTCGTGGGTTCGAATCCCGCCGAGTGCGCCATATCGCAACACCAGAAAGGCCCCGCGCTGAACAAGCCGGGGCCTTTTTGCGTTTGGGGTGTTCACTCAATCGATGGAAGCGCATGCACCGCGCGCTACTCAGGAGTCTTGCCTGTCAGTTGATTGGCAAATCGGGTGAGGTCGGCGAAACGGTCGTCCTCATTGACGACATCCTCTAGCTGGCGTTGCTGGTGGAACTGTTCGTATTGAGCCTCGGCGTACTGTTTGGCCATATCGTGGGAAACCTTGCCGGCATTGTCGAGAATATCTCGGTCGTTCAAGGTCAGGAAGCCATCGAGTTTTTTTACCCAGTCGGCCATGGACATGGGGATTCGGCGCATCGCCTGCCCTTCTGCAAACAGCAGGTATTGCTCTACCAGATTGTTCAGGGCACCGAGTTCTTCTTCCAAGAGGTAGTTTTTGGCATTGACGATATCTTGCTTGCGCACCTTGACGCCGCGCCAGTTGGTCAACCCCATGTGGGGTTTGTTGCTATCGGCACGATTGTGGATAAGCTCTGCTGCGGTCTGGCCGGTGATCGCCCAGTGCACCTTGTTCTGTACCGTTTTGAAGAAGCTGATGCTGGCGTCCTGAGTTGGGTCATAGTCCACGCTGGTAGCATAGATATCCGTAATCTTCTGGTAGAAGCGCTTTTCACTGGTGCGAATATCCTGGATGCGGCGCGTCAGTTCTTCGAAATAGTCGAAGGGCTGCTCCGGGTTCTTCAGGCGTTCATCATCCAGCAAAAAGCCTTTGACGATGTACTCGCGTAGCTGCCTCGTAGCCCATTGTCGGAAACGGGTTGCCGTGTAGCTTTGCACCCGGTAACCAACAGAAATAATGACGTCCAGGTTGTAGTGCTTGAGGGTTCGCTTGACCTGCCGAGTGCCTTCCTGACGAACCACTAAGAAATCCTTAGTGGTTGAATTTTGATCAAGCTCACCCTCTCTGAAGATGTTCTTCAGGTGCATCAAGACATTTTCTGGTGTGGTGCTGAAGAGCTCTGCCATCAGGGCCTGCGTCAGCCATACAGTCTCGTCGACGAATCGCACATCCAGCCTGGTTTGTCCGTCTTCACCTTGGTAGATGATAAACTGGGAGGTGTTGCTGTCTGTATTCAAAGCTTGAGCTCTCCCTTCATGACCCGTTCCTCCAGCACCTGCTTGCCTGCTCCAGCTCCAGCTCCAGCTCCGCACGTTACTGCTGAAAGCGACCTGAGCTTACCTCAATAACCGATGAATGCATTTCGCTGGGTCCGCCATATTGCAACAACAAGCAAGGTCCGGTGCTGAGCAAGCCGGGGCCTTTTGCGTTTGGTGTTTCAAAAGGTTTAATTGCTGGCGGATGCAGTGCTCTGGGAAATACCCTACGTGGCCTGTCTGTCTTGGCTGGCTTGTCGCTATACACCCATCTCCCTAGGCTGGTTCGGTCGCTGTAGGTTCAGCGATCGGGTGTGGTAACCCGGGAAGCAGGGTAAAAGCACATAAGCAATCTCATGATCGTTTATGGCAGCTGTGCGCGGGAGGCCTTCGGGCCTGCCGGTTTCCCTATACCCCGGTTTACCACCCCGCGTACAGCTGCCACCCCTCGTGTGGTAACGAGTGGAAGCAGCTTCACCGTATAGGAAAGCTCATCATGAAGAAGATCGTCCCAGACCCACCCCTTTCAAAATCCTGCACAACCACCAACACAGCCTTCGGCAATTGCGACGCCGGCCATCCTCCACTCTTCTGCGTCAGCTCCGCCATCACCGCCCAGGATGCGCTGGTGCATGCCTCGCTCTATCTACGCTGTGCCTATGACACGGGCATCAAGGGCCTGGACGGCATTGACCCGTCCAGTCAGGGTTTGCTGTGGTCGACCCTGCATTCGGTCGAGATGGCCAAGGGCCTGGTGGATGCGCTGCTCGATGGAGTGGAGCAGCAGGCCGGATCATTGGTGTAATAGCTGGCTGCGGTGGTCACGCACTGGCCGACCTTCTGGCGCAATCTCGCAGGCTCCAGCACTTCCAGATTCTCGCCATGGCTCAAGATCCACCAGACCAGACCTTGTGAATAAGTCGCCTCGCACTCCAGCAACCACCACTTTTCATCCAGCCGGGTGAAGCGCTGGTGTTCGGCGAGCGGTGTTTCGCTGGGGTCCAGGCGTATTCGCATTTTCTCGTTGATGCGCAGTTTCAGTGTGATCGCATCAGGCTCCACCAACCGCTGCGTGTAAGCCTTCAGATTGAAACCCGCTGGCACAACCGCCTCCCACGCGTGCATCGGCGTGATGTCGCGAAAGCGTTGCAGCGGTAACGTGCGCACCAGCTCCTCGCCGGCATAGGTGCAGATCACATAAATGCTCGAATCCTGATAGGAAAGACCTAGCGGGTTGATCACCTTGCGCTGCTCTTGAGCGCTGTTTCTCGAGTAATAAAGCGCGTCGAGCTGGTAACAACCGAGCAATGCCAGCTGGACTTCGTGCAGCCAGCGTTTATTGATCTGCGCCTGACGCAGCTGCAGCTGTTGGGTGCCCATCACGACCTTGCCCAGCCAGCGACTTTCATGGCGCTGGTGCTTTTCAAGCAGCTGCTTCGAGCTCCGGTACTGCTCTTGAAGGTCGTCCAGCGCGGACTGGTGCAGCAGATGGCTGGCCTGTTCGTAAAGGGTGACGATGCTCAGCGCCACACGGGCCGACTTGAGCAGTTTGGGGTCGACCTTCGGTGGCGTGACGACTGCCTCATTGAGGCTCCATCGGGACGCTTCGGCCAGACGCCAGCGTGGCACCGTATCTCCCTCTACCCTGACAATCTCGTGATCATCGCGCAGATGCTTCACGTCCCGTTGCACCGTTCGTATGTCTTCCTTGAAACCCTCGTCCTGAAGAAAGCAGCCAAGCTCCGCCGTCGTGATGCCCGTCTTGCCCGCTGCCGCAATCTTCGCCTGCACGCGATTGCGCCGATCGCGGGTAATGGCCGCCAGCCCCCGTTCAGCAACCGCACCAGTAGTACGTTGATCCATTTCGTCTGACTCTCCGTGCGACAAGTCCTGTCGTTAGCAGGCGGATACTAGCCGGACAGCGAAAGAGGAGCGAGCGCAGTGACGCAAATATCGATCATCCATATTCTGGACACCCTGCTTCCCTCGGTTGAAAGTCTGGAGTTTCAAGCGCCAGCGGGGTCGCAATTCTATGGCGGGGGTATCGGCATGCCGGCGCAATGTGTCTTCAAGCGCGCAAGCGAGCCCAGCCTGAGCGGCGTCGAGGGGCTCAATATCGTCAGCCCGGAACAACAGCTGGAGGATAACCAGGCGCTGGCCCTGCACTATTCGCACCTGCGCCAGGCAGCCGTGGACGAGAATGTCGAAGCCCTGATCGATCTCGCCTGGATATGGCTCAACGGGCGCGGCGTACCCGCCGACCACCAGCTGGCATGGCGATTGAACAAACTGGCAGCGGCACAGGGACGTGGCGAAGCGCTGTTCAATCTGGGCGAACAGTGTGCCTGCGGCAAGGGTGTGAAAACGGACCTCTGTGAAGCTGCCGATTACTACGAACAAGCCTATAACAAAGGTATCCACCGCGCAGCGACAGCGCTGGGTGGCATCCACGAACAGTTTTCCAACCTCAACATGGCTTACATCTGGTACCTGCGAGGTGCCACCTCGGGGGATCTGCAGGCCGCTTGCGGGGTGGGACGGGTTTCACTGAATGACGCGATGCGCCATCATGATGTGGCCAGTGGCCTTTACTGGCTGCAACATGCAGCCCTGATGGGGCACAAGGAAGCGACGCGGTTGCTGATCACCTTTCTGGAAAGCCCACACAACTTCCCCGACATGGACGGGCGCCTGCACAGATTCTGGTGCGAGCATCTGTTGCGCCTGGAAGGGCGTCTTTTTTAAAAGCAACGGCAAAAGACAAATGGCATTGGACCTCAATTCGCGAAGGAGCAATAGCGTGACGCTGCATGACTCGATCATTCTGGAAATTCAAAATGGCAAGCTGGCGAGTGAGCTCAGATCGTCCGATCTGCTGGGTGAAGAGCGCAAGGTGTTGCGTCGTATCGACGGGGCTGACGAAGAACGCTACCGCGTGGGCTTCGACTTCTATGCCGAAAGCCATATCGCCACAGAACTGCCCAACAATGCCGAAGACACCGGGTATTGGGTAAAAGCAGGCCAGCCCGCCAAATACAGACGCGTAGCCCGAGGTCTTTATCGTGTAATTGCCATTGAAGAGTTGGAGGAGTTGCTGGACGAGAGCGAGGACGCTGCCGCCCCTGTCCTGGCGTGGTCGCAGGTCACGACCCTTGAAGAGCGATTGGCCTGTTTTCTCGAACAGGAGCCTTTCCAGATTTTCGACAAAATGCGCCGAAGCCATCACCCGCAACAGCCTGTAGTCGGTTTCGATGCTCGTCTATCCAGCTATTTCTGGCCCACCCCATCGGTAAGCTATGCTGCGACCGATCTACTGCTGCAGGGTTTCATGGGCCGGGCCCGGGACCTGCAAGCTGATCTGCACGCCAATGCCGTGCAGGTACTGGCGTTGTTCACGGATATCTGTGCATGGGGTGGTGTACGACTTCCGACCGACGATGCGCAGGTGGTAGTGGATAACCTGGTGCGGGCAGCCAGCCGGAGCCGCACTACACCGGCATTGATGAACAGTGCCTGGACCAAGCTCTATGCGATTTTCTACCCGGACGATTTCGTTATCTACGATTCGCGAGTTGCAACGGCCATGGTTGCAATCGCCGAGCAGTGCATGAGCGATGCCGAACTCGTCACGTTCAAGAACAGCTATCCGAATCTTGGAAATATTGCTGGTCGCGGCGGTTCGCGGCCGCGAGCCACTGCGACCATCTGGCGTAATGCCTACACCTCCTGGTCGGCCCAACTCGATGCAAATGAATTGGCTAAAAAGGTACTGGGTCAGCTCAATCGACGCTTGAACAAAACCTACAGCCTGCGGCAACTGGAAGCTGTGTTGTTCATGGAAGGCTACTGATCGAGGCTTTCCATCACTGAAAGCTCAAGGCCGCCAATGGAGCTCCGCCAGAAGCTCCATTCGGGGGGGGGTAGCGCTACTTCAGATCAAGCCGCGCCCCAACCGGCACATCCAGCAACTGCCGCGCCGAAGGCGCTTCATCAGCACGCAGCCCACCCACATCCATCTCGCCGTACTTCACCAACCGGCAACGGTGCTTGAAGCGGTAGCCCAGCCAGATCGCCAAAAACAGCGGCAAGCTGATATAGGTCGCCACCAGACCACCCCAGTCAATGTGATCGCCCATAAAGGCGCTGTAGTTCTGCCCAAGGGTAATGAACAGGCACAGGGCGAAGGCGAACAGCGGGCCGAACGGGAACCACTTGGCCCGGTAGGGCAAGTCTTGCAGGCGGCCGCCCTGGGCCAGGAAGCCTTTGCGGAAGCGATAGTGCGAAACGGCGATACCGAGCCAGGCAATGAAGCCGCACATGCCGGAGGTGTTCAGCAGGGCGTTGTACACAACCTTGTCACCGAAGGCCGAGGTCAGGAAGCACAGCGCACCGATCAGGGTGGTGGCATACAGCGCATTGCGCGGCACGCCGCTGCGCGAGACCTTGGCGAACAGTTTCGGCGCCTTGCCTTGCATGGCAAGGCTGTAGAGCATCCGCGTGGAGGCGTACATGCCCGAGTTACCGGCCGAGAGAATCGCCGTCAGGATGACCGCGTTCATGACCGCTGCCGCCGCGGCAAAGCCGGCGCGCTCGAACAGCAAGGTGAAGGGCGAGACGCTGATGTCAGTGGTTTCGTTACGCAGCAGGCTCGGGTCGGTATAGGGGATCAGCATGCCGATCACGAAGATCGCCAGGATGTAGAACAGGGTGATGCGCCAGAACACCTGGCGGACTGCGATAGGCACGTTCTTGCTCGGGTTCTTCGACTCGGCGGCGGCAACACCGACGATTTCGGTGCCCTGAAAGGCGAAGCCGGCAATCATGACCACGCCCACCATGGCCTGGAAGCCGCCGACGAAGGGCGCATCTCCGCTGGTGAAATTGCTGAAGCCGGGCGATTCGACGCCGTGCATCAAGCCAAAGATCGTCGCCAGGCCGATGATGATGAAGACGACCACTGTGATGACTTTGATCAGCGCGAACCAGAATTCACTTTCACCGAAGTTGCGCACCGAGATCACGTTGAGCAGGAACATCAGGCCCAGGAACAGTGCACTCCAGTACACCCCCGGCACATCCGGGAACCAGAAACTCATCACCAGTTGCGCAGCCACCAGTTCAGCCGCGATGGTCACGGCCCAGTTGTACCAGTAGTTCCAGCCCAGGGCGAAGCCGAAGCCGTCTTCGACGAATTTGCTGCCATAGGTGCTGAACGAGCCGGCGACAGGCATGTGCGCTGCCATCTCGCCGAGGCTGGTCATCAGGAAGTACACCATGATCCCGATCAAGGCATAGGCCAGCAGCGTGCCGCCGGGGCCGGAGGTGGCGATGGTCGCGCCTGTGGCAACGAACAAGCCTGTACCGATGGAGCCGCCGATGGCGATCATGTTCAGGTGGCGGGGCGAGAGCGCCCGCTTCAAGCCAGGTTTTTCTGCACTCACTTGCACGCCTCCTGTTCGACGAACACAGGATCAGGCGCATAGAGAATGCCGCTGTTGTGGTTGATCATTGCCGACCTTTTTATTGGATTTATTGTGAGTCCGTCCCGTCTTTGGCGCGGGCGGATGCATGCAAGGTGCGGGGCTCCATGTCCTGTTCCAGACAGGTCGCGCTCCTGGTGAACGGGGAGACAGAGCTCGCGGGGAGAGAAGTCTAGAAGCAAGCGAGTGCGACGATAAGACGCAAAGTGCATTGATTTGACGAATGATTGGTCATTATGACGAGCAATAGTGACTATGTGATGCTTTGACGCTAATTCATTAACCATGAAGAGCCGCTGCGACCGGGAACAAATCGCCCAGTTTAAATGCCTCGGCAACCCGGTTGAGTACTTTTTAAGGTTTGGCCGACAAGCAGGGCGAGGAGAGTCTGAGGTCGGCGCTGGCCTTGTAGGAGCGGGCTCGCCCGTGATGAGCCCCTCAAAAACACCAAATAACTATCCCCATGACGTTTTTCTATCGAGTGAATGCCGCTTTCCACCTTGCCCTGCACGCCGCTGTCTACGATTCTGTATGAACGCCCCATGCACCGTATTGGAGAGGCCCGCATGAAGACCGTTGCCGAACTGCTGAAACTCAAAGCCGACAAGCACCAGCAAGTCCACACCATCGCGTCGCACCAGATGATAGTGGAAGCCTTGAAGGTGATGGCTGAAAAGAACGTGGGGGCGCTGCCAGTGGTGGACAATGGCCAGGTGGTCGGCGTCGTCAGCGAACGTGACTACGCGCGCAAGGTGGTGCTCATGGGTCGCTCGTCTGTCGGCACTCCTGTCAGCGTTATCATGAGCGCTCCCGTCATCACCGTGGACACCCATCAAAGCGTCGAGAAATGCATGGCTATCATGACCGACAGCCACTTGCGTCATTTGCCGGTGGTGGAGAACGGGCAACTGCTGGGCCTGCTGTCGATCGGTGACCTGGTCAAGGAATCGATTGCCGAACAGGCCAGTCTGATCCAGCAGCTTGAGCAATACATTCGCGGCGAATAGACGCTTGGGAAACCACGGCATCAGCCGTGGTATTCCCCTTCCAGTTCATCGAGCTGATGGTCGAAACTGCGCAAGCGCGCCGACCAGGTGTACACCAGCACTTCCAGGTCGCGATTGATCACCGCCCCTCCCGTTGCGCTTTCCTGTGAATCGCACAGGTCCAGTTGATAGCGCTCGCGGGCCATGGCCACCGCGACGGTGGAGAGTTCCCGGGCATTGTTCAGCCAGTGCCAGCCATCGCTGTGGATTTCCTGGTCCAACGTTCGGCATTGCTGCTTGAGAGCTTCCAGGCTTTTTTCCAGCGGGGTGCCGGTCAGTTCGCCCATGACTTCCTGAAAGGTGCGGCCAGGCTGCCAATAGCTGCCCCAGAAATAACGATCGAAGACGGTCTCGACCCGGCGCAGTGCCACCTTGGTGTCCCAGATCGCCACCAGGGTCTTGCCCTGCGCCAGTTGGCGTTTCTTGACTTGCACACTCTGGTACGCCGACCACGCAAGCACGCACAGCGCCATGGCCGCAATCACTGCCGATGCACTTAAAAGAAAAATCAACGCCTTGTCGATCTGATAGGCCCGCATGACCCCATAGAAATAACCCGCAGTCAGCAGGACCAGTGCCGTGATTGCGCACCAGAAGCCAGGTGCATAGGGATCTTTCATGGTGTTAATCCCCCCTCTTATTGTATTGCTGAGCATAGCAACGCTTGCGAAAGTGCAAGGGCGTCGTCAGCCCATTTTGCGCAGCATCAGGTTGAGTTGGTCGACCACCTCGGCCCAGTCGGCATCCTCATCGATGCCCTCGCGCAGGAACGCGGCCTGGGCCGGGGTCCAGAAAAAGGCGTCAGCCAGCACCAGGTTGGGCTTGAGCGGCGAATGGCTGGCGATGAAGGCGTCGATACCGACCGGGTCAGCCGAAAGCCCGAGCTGTTTGAACAGGGAAGGCAAGCTATGGTTGGGTGATTCCACGGGTCACTCCTTTGGCCAGGCTGCGCGCAACTGGCCGCAACCTGGTACCGGGTTGATGTTCATCAATGACAAACCTCACGCACTTCAGCGTGGGGCACCAGTTTCAGGTACTGCTCCATGCTCATGTGGACCAGGTAGCTGTGATTGCCGGCTTCAAGGTAAATATCGCCTTGGCGAGTCAGCGTCGGGTCGAGCAGCATTTTCATGCCATAGGCCTCACCCAGTGCCGGAATGGCACCGCGCTCGCAGTCGTCGAACAAATGTGGCAAGCCGCTTTCGCGGGTCAGTTGCCAGTTACCGCTGGTTTGGATCTTGCTCAAGTCCAGATGTTTGTTGGCCGGCAAGACGGCCATGATGTAGTTGCCATGCCGGTCATCGAGAATGACCGATTTGGCCACCCGCTCTGCCGGGACGCTGGCCACCCGTGCCGATTCCAGGCTCGTCGACGAATGTGGGTGGGCCACGATGTCGAAATCGCAACGCGCTTGTTCCAGGCTGCGCTCGACGGTTCTTGCCATACGCATGATGCACCTCCACGCCCTGCCGGAATTGACAGGGCAACCGCTATGAGTCTTCCCCCCTGTGCTCAAGTTTAGGCAGTCCGGCGCTACCAGGCGGCCCGATGGCTGTAACAGTTGAAGCTATGGCCGGGCGTCGATAGTCGAGAATGAGCTAACCGATGCGCGTGATTTCGCCCGCGGCTGGCTCAACTACGCTTTAGATGAAGGTTGTCGGTCTTTGCCCCCGTCCCCGGGAGGGTCAGGTGAACAGTCGCTGGTGGTGTCGCATGCTCTTGCTGCTGATGCTGGGCGGGTTACCGGCTGGCTTGGCGAGCGCGGCCGGCTCGGTGGTGGTGGTCCTGACCGTCAACGACGCGATCGGCCCGGCCAGCGCCGATTATGTGGTGCGCGGCCTGGAGCGGGCGGTGACGGAAAACGCCCAATTGGTGGTCATCACCCTCGACACCCCCGGCGGCCTGGACACCTCGATGCGTTCGATCATCAAGGCAATTCTGGCCAGCCCCCTGCCCGTGGCCAGTTTCGTTGCCCCCAGTGGTGCGCGCGCAGCCAGTGCCGGTACCTATATTCTCTATGCCAGCCACGTTGCCGCCATGGCGCCGGGCACCAATCTGGGGGCCGCGACGCCCGTACAGATCGGCGGCCTGCCAGGGATGCCCGAACCCCAGCGGCCTCCCGCAGCGCCGACCACCGACAAGAGTGCCCCGCCCGAACCGCAGGACACCCTCACGCGCAAACAGGTCAATGACGCGGCGGCCTACATCCGCGGACTTGCGCAACTGCAGGCGCGCAATGCCGAGTGGGCCGAAAAGGCTGTGCGTGAGTCGGTCAGCCTCTCGGCCGAAGACGCCCTCAAACTCAATGTGGTCGACTACCTGGCCAGCGACCTGGCTGACTTACTCAAGCAACTGGACGGCAAAAGCCTGACCGTCGCAGGCGAAGTCATGCAACTGCACACCGCCGGCGCCACGCTGGTCAGCCATGCGCCTGACTGGCGTACCCAACTGCTGGCCGTGATCACCAACCCCAGTGTGGCACTGCTGCTGATCATGCTGGGCGTCTATGGCCTGATGTTCGAGTTCATGAGTCCTGGCTCGGGCGTCGGTGGCGTCCTGGGTGGCATCTGCCTGTTGCTGGGCTTGTATGCCTTGCAATTGCTGCCGGTGAACTACGCTGGTGTCGGACTGATTCTGCTGGGTCTGGCTTTCATGATCGCCGAGGCCTTTCTCCCGAGTTTCGGCGTGATCGGCTTCGGCGGCATCGTCGCATTCGTCGTCGGCGCGGTGATTCTGATGGACACCGATGTGCCGGGTTTCGGCATCCCATTACCACTGATCATCAGCCTGTCACTGCTCAGCGCGTTGTTGCTGGTGGCCCTGATCGGCATGGCGCTCAAGGCCCGTCGTCGCGCCCTGGTCAGTGGCGATGCGGGCCTGGTCGGCAGCGTGACCCCGGTTTCCGGGCTGATGCCGGGCATGCCGTTGAGTGGCTGGGTGCAGCTGCAAGGCGAAAACTGGCAGGTGCTGAGCACCTCGCCCCTGCGACTCGGGCAGCAAGTCCGGGTGGTGGCGCGCAAGGGCTTGCTGCTGGACGTCATCGCCCTGGATGAGATACCACCGCAAGGAGACTGAACATGTTCGTTGAACTGGGTTTTGGCACGCTGTTGGCGCTGGCCATCGTTTTGCTGTTCTCAGCCTTCCGGATTCTGCGCGAATACGAACGCGGCGTGGTGTTCCAGCTCGGACGCTTCTGGCAGGTCAAGGGGCCGGGGCTGATCCTGCTGATTCCAATGGTGCAGCAAATGGTCCGGGTGGACTTGCGCACCGTGGTGCTCGATGTGCCGCCGCAGGATGTCATCACCCGCGACAATGTGTCGGTGAAGGTCAATGCGGTGCTCTATTTTCGGGTACTCGACCCACAGAAGGCGATCATCCAGGTCGAGGACTTTCTCATGGCCACCAGCCAGTTGGCGCAAACCACCTTGCGGGCCGTGCTCGGCAAACACGAGCTGGACGAGTTGCTCGCCGAACGCGAACGGCTCAACACCGATATCCAGCAAGTGCTCGATGCCCAGACCGATGCCTGGGGGATCAAGGTGGCAAACGTCGAAATCAAGCATGTCGATCTCAACGAGTCGATGATCCGCGCCATTGCCAAACAGGCTGAAGCCGAGCGCGAACGGCGGGCCAAGGTGATTCACGCCGAAGGTGAATTGCAGGCGTCGGAGAAGTTGATGCAGGCCGCCGAGATGCTGGGGCGCCAGCCGGGGGCCATGCAGTTGCGCTATATGCAGACGTTGGGGGCGATTGCCGGGGACAAGAGCTCGACCATTGTGTTTCCGTTGCCGATTGAGCTTTTGAAGGGGATGGCGGATTTGTCGGGGAAAAGCTGAGTGTTTATTTGCCTGTACTGGCCTCATCGCTGGCAAGCCAGCTCCCACAGAGATCATTGGTGTCCATAAATCATGAACCTGACACATAACCCTGTGGGAGCTGGCTTGCCAGCGATGAGGCCGGGGCAGGTTAATTATTACTACTTTCCCAACCCCCACCCAACGCCAGAAACAGATTGATCTGCCCCGCCGCCACCTGCGTATTGGCCGCCGCCAGTTGCGCGCGCACGTCTGTGTAGGTGCGCGTGGCCTGCAAATCCGCCAGGAACGAAGCACGCCCGGCCTGGTAGAAGCGGTGCGTCTGGTCGGCGGCTTCCTGGGCCGAACGTTCGGCATCGGCCAGGGCGTCGCGGCGATCGAGCAAGGCGGTGTACTGGGCCAGGCCGGTCTGGGTTTCGCGGATGGCGTTGAGCACCACACCATCGAAGTGCGCCAGGGCCGCCTGGGTCGAGGCTTCCGCTTCGCGGATACGCGCCCGCGAGCCGTTGGTGGGCACTGTCCAGGTCAACAGGGGGCCAAAACCCCAGCGGTTGGTGGACGGCTGGCCAAGGTTATCCAGAATACCGATGGTGCCCACTGTGGCACCAATACTGATGTCCGGGTACAGCTGGCCGGTCGCCACGCCAATATTGGCAGTGGCCGCCGCCAGTGTGCGCTCGGCCTGGCGGATGTCCGGGCGACGCTTGAGCAATGCGGCGCCATCACCGACCGGCAGCAGTTTCGCCATGTGCGGCAGCTCGGCACACTGGGCAGTACCGGCCGGCAGGTCGGCCACCGGTTTGGCCAGCAACATCGACAGGGTGAACAGGCCCGCCTGTTGCGCCGCCTGGTAGCGCGGCAATTCGGCCCGCAGGGTTTTGAATTGGGTCTGCGTGCGGGTGACCTGGGTTTCGTCGCCACGGCCGGCATCGCGCAGGCGCTGGACCAGGGTCAGGCTCTGCTCCTGCAGATCGAGCGAGCTGCGGGCAATTTCATACTCTTCGTTGGCGGCGCAAACCTGGGTATAGGCTCGCACCACTTCAGCCACCAGCGTGATCCGCGCCGTGTCGGCAGCGGCCTGGGTCGCATCGGCATTGGCCTGGGCCGCCTCGACGCCGCGCTTGAGGGTGCCCCACAAATCGAACTGATAAGAAGCATTGAGCGCAATCTGGCCGATGTTGGCGACTGGCACTTTTTCCGGTATCAGGAAAGCTTCACCGGACTCCTGCAGACGCTCAGCGCCCATTTTTACGCTGCCATTGAGGCCGCCCTGGGCCTGCGCTTCCTCGACCTGCGCATGGGCACGGGTAAGGTTGGCCGCTGCCACGCGCAGCTCGGTGTTGGAGGCCAGGGCCTGACGCACCAGCTCGTCCAGGCGCGGGTCCTGATACAAACGCCACCAGTCCTGGGGCACCGGTGCTGAAACCACATTGCTGTTCTGGCTGGCCAGCGCGCCCTGCAGGTCTGCACGGTTGAGCGCAGCGTCCTTGGGCACTTCATAGTTCGGCCCGACCATCTGGCAGGCCGACAGCAGCAGCCCCAGGCCTACGACGGGTAGACGTAAAGCGAACTTCATTGCACCGCTCCCGCCCCGTGGGCGTCATCGATAATCGAAACGGTCGCGGTGCGTCCGGCGATCATGCGAAAGTCTTCGGGTACGCTGTCGAATGCAATGCGCACCGGAATCCGCTGGGCCAGGCGCACCCAACTGAACGCAGGGTTGACGTTGGGCAGCAGGTTGGCGCCGCTGCTGCGGTCGCGGTCTTCAATACCGGCGGAGATGCTCTGCACATGGCCGCGCAAGCGCGCGTTGTCACCGACCACGCGGATATCGACGCCCTGGCCGATCTGGATGCCGGATAGCTTGGTTTCTTCGAAATAGCCATCGATATGAAACGAGCTGCCATCGACCACCGACAACACCGGCCGCCCGGCAGTCACGAACTCATGCATGCGCGGCGCGCGGTCATTGAGGTAACCGTCGACCGGGCTACGAATGACCGAGCGATCGAGGTTGAGCTGGGCCGCGTCTACCGCCACTTGCGCTTCAGCCAGGGCCGACTCGGCACGCATCTGGCGGGACTGGCTTTCCTCGAGTTGTTCCTGCGCTACCAGGTTGCCCAGCCCGCGGTTGCGCTTGGCCTCTCGTTGGGCCTGGGCGAGGGCTTCCTTGCGTTCGGCGGCAGTGGCCTGGGCATTGCGCAGGGCCAGGTGGAAGCGGTCCTGATCGATGGTGAACAGCACATCGCCACGCTTGACCGGCTGGTTGTCGCGAACATCGACCTGCTGGATCAGCCCGGAAACATCCGGGGCAATCTGGATGATGTCGGCGCGGATGTGCCCGTCACGGGTCCAGGGCGCGAACATGTAATACATGACCATGCGCCACACCAGCACGCTCGCAAAGGCCACTACCAGAAACGTCAGGACCACACGGCCCAGGGTCAGCAAAGGTTTTTTCATAGCATCAGGTTTCGACAGATAGCGTCCACCGCGCCGAGCAATACAGCGTAGAGACCGACGTTGAACAAAGCCCGGTGCCAGACCAGGCGATAGAAGTGCACCCGGGTCAGCAGCCCGTGCACCAACAGGTAAAGCAAATAGGTGATGGCCATCATCACCAGCACCGTGGGCAGAAAGACGCCACTGATATCCAGTTCACCGATCACAGGGGGGCTCCATCGATGCCATAAGGCGTTTGTTCCTGTTCATTGACCGGGTCGACGATTTCCACGCCGGGAAGCAAGGCCATGCGCAGGCCGGCCAGGGCGTGCAACAGCTGAACCCGCGCATCGCCGCTATCGTCCTGGTCGTGATGGCGCAAAGTGCGTCGGGCCTGGTCCATGGTTTTCAACATGCCTTCGGGCACCGGCAGGCGCTCGTTCGCCTTCAAGCAGGCCCGGAAGTACTCGCCGACTTCCACAATCACGTGCTCCAGCAACGCACGTGGCGCCACCGGGATGCGCGGCAAGTACGCATGCAGGTCGAGCAGGCTCAGGGCCACGCGCAAGTCGCGCAGTGCAGAGCCGCTGTCCTGCCCGGTTTGCGCCAAGCGCGGCAAGTGCTGCATCAGCCGGTCGAGCATTTGCACACCCATGTGCCGATGCTCGGCCAGGGTGCCGGGCTGGGTCAGGCTGACAATGTCGTGCCAGCTGAAGCGCGTCAGCCGCTTGGCCGCCAGTTCGACGCCGAATGGCCGGAATACCAGTGTCCAGATGAAGGCGAACAACAGGCCAACCGGGCCGGCCAGGTTGGCGTTGATGAAGGTCAGGAAGTCCGCGTCGTAAGTACTCTGGATGCTGATGAAGGACGAGGTGTTGACGATGGTCAGCAAGGTGCCCAGGTAGAACTGCGGCTGCACAGTCAGGGTGCCGACGCAGATGAATGGAACGGCAAAGGCCAGCACCAGCATGGGAAAGTCATGCAGGTTGGGCAGGACCAGAAAGACGTAGAGACTGGCGAATATCACCGACATCGCGGTCCAGAAAAAGAACCGGTAGATCTGCGGCGCCGGGTCGTCCATCGCGGCAAAGAAGCTGCACGACACCGCCGCCATGATCACTGCGCTGCCGCCATTGCTCCAGCCGAGCAGCATCCACAGCAGCGACGCGACAATGATCGCAACCACCGTCGAAAACACCGAGTAGAGCATCAGGCCACGGTCGAGAAACGGGGTCAGCCGGCCCAGGCGCCAATGCCGGTACACCGCCCGCCAGGACGACAGGTCTTCATTGAGTATGGCGTGCTGCAGGCTGCGGCAGTCCTGCCACAAATCGACCCACTCACGCAGCCGATACAAGACATTGGAGAGCAGCAACTGCCGGCGATCGTCGAGCGCATCGGCCGTCGGTTGCAGGCGATCGAGTTCGTTGCGCAAGGCCGACCAGCGTGCCGGGCTGGCATCCCTGGCCGTCCCTTGAAGCCATTCCCGGGCCAGCGCCAGCATCGGTTGCAGCTCGGCCGCCTGGGCAGGCGCACGGCGCTCCAGGGCAATCAAGGCATCGTCCAGGGCATCGATCACCGGTAACAGGTGAATCATTCTTCCGCGCAGCTTTTTGGTGTTGCGTACGATCTGGGGCCGCACACCTTCGTGGGGCAACTGGCCGATCATCAGCTCGAGCGAGTTGAAGGTCATCACCATCGAGGAGCGTAACGCGCCCACCTCCTGGGCAGGGACTTCCCGCGCCAGAAAGCGATCACTGTATGCCGTGGCCTCGGCAAACCACTTGTCCGTCGAGCCGGACAACACCGGCGCCAGCCGACGCGGCCAGAACACGGCACCGACCACAGCCGCACAGATGATCCCGAGAAAGATCTCCTGGGTTCGCGCCGAGGCGATATCGAAGACCGCCAGCGGATTATCCACCACGGGCAGGGCAATCATCGGCAGGGTGTAGCCGGCGAGCATCAGTGCATAACTGTTGGCGGTACGCAGGTGCAACGAAAGAAACAACAGCGTGCCTGTCCAGAGCGCGATCATCACTACCAACAGCAGGGGTGTCTGCACGAACAGCGGCACCATCAGCACGGCTCCGGCTGCGCCGATGAAGGTACCGACGGCGCGGTACAACGCCTTGGAACTGGTAGGCCCGACAAACGGGTTGGAGACAATGTAGACCGTGGCCATGGCCCAGTAAGGCCGGGGCATCTGCAAGATCAGTGCGATATACAGGGCGATCATGGAGGCAGCGAACGTGCGCACGCCGTAGAACCAATCCCGCGCTGGCGGCATGCCGCTGAAAAAGCCTTTGAAGATCACTCGACCACCTTGCGCTGAACCGCATCTTCGAAGGCGCGCACGACACGCAGGGCGGCTTGCAGGTCGGCCTCGTCGATACCCCGGAGCACTTCGCGACGCAAGCCCACCATTTCGCCCTCGATCGCCTCGGCCACGACACGCCCTTTCTCGGTCAGACTCAGGGATTTGGCACGCCGGTCGGTGACATCCTCACCCCGGCAGACAAACCCGCCGCGGCACAATTGATCGAGCAGGCGCACCAGCGAAGGGCTTTCAAGGCCTGAGGCCTGGGCCACCGTGACCTGGCGAACACCATCGCCCAGGCGCGCGATCATCAGCAAAGGCATCGCACAGGCCTCGCTGATGCCGTGGTGAGCGAGCGTGGCGTGGCAGATGCGTCGCCAGTGCCGGGACGCCACCACCATGCCGCTGCTGATACTGAGTTGCAGTGCGTCAAGATTCATAGGAAGGGGTAGTCGAAAATATTCATAGCTTGCTAACTATCTATATTCTTCGATCACCCCGTTCCTCGTCAAGAGGCGCCAAGGGTCAACGGTCACTTTTCCCCGGAAGGCTGAACCTGGTCATCGAGTTTCATGGTCAGGGCCAGCTCACTGCCCAGGGCAATGGCCTGATCACGCCAAAACCGGTAGGGCCGGCTCGGCTCGATGAGGCTGAAGTACACCGCCAACTCTTCGGCGGCCGCCATGACGCCCGCGACTGCCGCCAACTCCAGCCAGTACACACCTGCCTTGCGGTCGGGTGCGACCTGAATCCCGTGCAGCAGGCGATAGCCCACTTCAAAGCGGCAGCGGGCATCGCCTTTCCGGGCACCTTTATCGAACCATCGATAGGCCTGCTGCAGGTCTACCTGCCAGGGCTGCGCCAGGTCGTCCGTGCAGACTTCTTCTTCGTACAAGTCGCCCAAGGCTGCCGCCGCTTGCACAAAACCCCGATCGAATGCCAGCCGGTAGTAGTCGGCAGCGCTGGCATAAGCCACGGGCACGCCCTTGCCGAAATAGCACTGCTGGCCCAGGTTGTAGCAGGCCACCCCACTGCCCTGCACCGCAGCCATGCGCAGCAGTTGGCGCGCCAGTTCGTGATCGGCGACCCAGTACTTGCCGTTGAGCCAGATCCAGCCCAGGTCATTGAGGGCGGTGACGCTCCCGCCCAGTGCCTGCTGGCGCAAGTCGAGGTACACCGTCTGCAGGCACGCGGCTTCGTCCAGTCGGGCGACCAGGGTGAACGACTCCCCCATCAGGGCCCGCTGCGCGGGCAAGCCGACGCTGGCATACAAACGCTGCAAATAACCGGGCCTTCCAGGCGCCGGAATGATGCTTTCGGGCAACAGCCGCGCAAGCATCGAATAGATATTGGTCTCGACAAACATGCTCATCCTTGATGGCTCAGCCCCCCGCTAAAGGCGCCGAGGGTGACAGGACAGGATTGTCCTCAAGCCAGCGACAGAACCTGTCGCATGCAAATCCTTGTAGTGATCCTGTACCCGTCAGGGCACGACAAATGGCCAATTGCCATTTCCGTTTTCTGCCACCATGCTAACCAGGACTCATGGATGACACACTCTAGACAAGGACGCCCGTTTTGCCATCTGCCAAAGCCCATACTACCCTCAGCCGCCAGTGGGAGTTGCTCCGTCAGCTACCCAGCCGGCCGCCCGGAGTCACCAGCGCCGAGCTGGTCAACCGCGTCAGGTCGCTGAGCTTGTCGTTGTGTGCCGAATAGTACTGGCATTGCAACTGGCGCTCCTCAAGCAAGGCGGTCTGCAAGGTCTCCAGGATGGCGCTGATTCAGCGTGGGCGCATCAGCTATCTGATCGGCACCGCCCATCCCCACACCGACGTGCGCCAATTTGCAGTCCACCGGTTTCGCCAGCTGCAGGCGCTTCCCACTGCCGCCCAGGGCCTGGAAGACTTCAGCCTGCAACGCTACCTGGGCAGCGATGCGATGCAGTTCGGCGACAGCGACAGGATCGAACTGCACGCCTGGGTCAGCGATGGCCTGGCCCGCCTGATCCGGGAGACGCCATTATCGAATGACATGACGCTGACCGCGCTCGACTACGGTCACCGTATGCAGGCAACCGTGAGCAATAGCTGGCAGTTGCGCTGGTGGTTGTTGAGCCAGGGGGACGCTCTGATTGTTGAACGACCTCAGAGTCTGCGAGTGCAGATTGCAGAGACGCCGAGCAGTGCGGCGTCTCTGTATCTGTCAGATGGCACGTCAGAAACAGTTGCCAATTGAGCTATTCGCCCTAGCGCTCGTGCAGCGCTTCGGCGCGAGCGCGGATAATCGGCTTGAGTAGATAGCTCAGGACGCTCTTCTTACCGGTGATAATGTCCACCGAGGCGACCATGCCGGGAATAATCAGTAGCGGATGCTCATCGGTTCCCAGATGGCTGCGGTCAGTGCGCAACTTGATCATATAGAAGGTATTACCCTCTTCGTCGGTGATGGTATCGGCGCCAATCTGTTCGAGCTTGCCTTTGAGCCCACCATAGATGGTGTAGTCATAAGCGGTGAACTTGATCATTGCATCCTGACCCGGGTGCAGAAAAGCGATGTCTTGAGGCCGAATGCGTGCCTCCACCAAAAGCGTATCGTCCAGCGGCACAATCTCGACCAGGTCGCTGCCAGGCTGGATGACACCCCCGACAGTATTGACCAGCAGTTGCTTGACAATACCGCGCACTGGCGAAGTGACCATGGTGCGATTGACCCGATCTTCCAGTGCCTTCCCGGTCGCCTGGGCCTTGCTCAGGTCGGTGCGCGCTTCGTTTAGTTGCGTCAACGCATCGCTGCGGAACTTATCGCGAGCTTCATCGATCTTGTTCTGCGCTTCTCTGATCGCGGCCTCGGCGCGGGGGATGGCCAGCGTCGTGGAATCAAGTTGACCACGAATCTCGACTTCCGAACGCTTGAGGCGCAACACTTCTACCGGGGAAATAGCGCCCTGAGCGATTAAAGGTTCGGACATGTCGATTTCTTGTTTGAGCAACTGCAAGCTACTGCGGTATTGAGCTTGCTTGGAAGAAAACTCTCGCAGTTCCTGCTGGCGCTGGACCATCTGCTGCTGCAAGCCACCGATCTCATTCTGCAGCTGCTGGCGACGGCTCTGGTAGAGCGACTCTTCGTTGGCGGCTTGACGGGGCACGCTCTTGCGCACGTCTTCGGTGAAACTCAGCGAGCGTTCTTCGACCTCTGCACTCAAGCGTTCGACGCGCAATTCCATGGCCATGCGGTCTGCCTCGGTCTCGCCGACGTTGGAAACGAAGCGAGTGTCGTCCAGACGCAGCAACGGATCGCCGATTTCTACGATCTGACCTTCGTGGATGTAGATCTGCGCGACGATGCCGCCTTCCAGGTTCTGGATTTTCTGAATTTTGGATGAAGGGATCGCCTTGCCTTCACCACGAGTGACTTCGTCGATGACCGCCAGGTGCGCCCACACCACCAGAAACAAGAAGAAGCCGATGACCGCCCAGATCGTCAGACGAACGATGCGCGGGGCATCGTCGATCAGCGCTTTGCTGACCTCAGGCAAAGGCTGGCCTTCCAGCGATTGCGAGCCTTTGAAGTAACGGCTGACAGCGTCTTTGAAACGCCCTGCCCCGGACTTAAGCAACACCGATCTGCCCCTTTTTCAGCGCTTCCATGACGGCTGCTTTCGGCCCGTCGGCGAGAATCTTGCCGCGGTCGATGACAATCAGGCGGTCGACCAACGACAACAGCGAGGCGCGGTGAGTTACCAGAATCACGGTCTTTTTCTCAATGATGGCATGCAAGCGCTGTTTCAGACGCTCTTCGCCGGTGTTGTCCATGGCGCTGGTCGGTTCGTCGAGCAGCAGGATTTGCGGGTTGAGCAACAGCGAACGCCCCAGCGCGACGTTCTGCCGCTGGCCGCCGGAGAGGTTCTGGCCGCGCTCGCCGACCTGCAACTCGTAACCTTGCGGATGCAGGCGGGCAAACTCATGCACACCCGACAGTTCGGCTGCCTGCAAAACCATTTCATCTGCGACGTATCGGGCACCGCTGATCAGGTTGTCACGCAACGTGCCGGACAGCAGCTGGATGTCCTGCGGCACGTAGCCGATGTTGTGGCGCAGCTCACTGACGTCGATCTGGCGAATATCCACGCCGTCCACAAGCAATGCCCCCGAATCGGGCTGATAGAGACCGACGATCAGCTTGGCCAGCGAGCTCTTGCCGGAGCCGCTGCGGCCAATGATGCCAATCTTCTCGCCAGGCTGAACTGTCAGATTGAGTCCGAGCAGTGCTCGGTTCTGCTGGTTCGGATACGTGAAATCAACGTTACGGAACTCCAGAGCACCCTGCAGCACCTGACGGCTCATTGGGCGCTCTTCAAAGTTGCGTTCCTGGGGTAATTCCATCATCTGATCCACAGAGCTCATGGTCACCTTCGCCTGCTGGTAACGGGTCAGCAGGCCGGCCAGTTGCGCCAGTGGGGCAAGTGCACGGCCGTTGAGCATGTAGCAGGCAATCAAGCCACCCATGCTCAAGTCTCCGCCAATGATCTTGTAGACACCGCAGATGATCAGGATCACACCCGCCAGCTGCTGAATCAGAAGCGTAATGTTCATCGCCAGACTGGACAGCACTTTTACCCGCAGCTCCAATCGGCTCAAGGTGCCGATCGTCTGCTCCCACTGGTACTGGCGTTCGCTCTCGGCATTGTTGACCTTCACCGCATCCAGGCCTGCGAGGGTTTCTATCAGGCTTGACTGACGCTCGGCCCCCAGCGCCATAGTGCGTTCCAGCGTGGCAGTCAGCGGTTTCTGCAGGAAATGCCCGATACCCAGTGCCAGCGGGAAAGCGACAACCGGAATCCAGACCAGGTGCCCGCCGATGACCGCAATCACCAGCAGGATCAACAACGTGAAGGGTAAGTCGATGACGCTGGTCAATGTCAGCGAGGTGAGGAAGTCACGCATCCCCTGAAATTCGTGAATGTTCTGAGCGAAGCTGCCAACTCGCGCCGGGCGGTACTTCATCGCCATGCCGACGATACGCTCGAACAACGTGGCAGAAATGATCAAGTCAGTTTTCTTGCCGGCCAGATCCAGGCACAGACCGCGCAGGCCCTTGAGCAACAGGTCGAATAAATAAGCACCGGTAATACCCGCCGCCAACACCCACAACGTGGAAGTGGCCTGGTTAGGGACGACTCGGTCGTAGACGTTCATGACAAACAGCGGTGCCGCCAGGGCGATGATGTTGATCACCAGGCTGGCAGCGATGGCATCGGTATACAGCCAGCGAGAGCCCTTGAGGGTGTCGCGAAACCACGAACGAGCTCGGGGGATCAGGCTGCCATTGGTGACATCGAACTTGTGCTGAGGCTGTGCAAAGAAGACCCGACCGCTGTAGTCCTCCACCAGCGTGTCACGGCCGACCTGCACTTCACCGCCATCGCTTTCGCTCAGCAGCAGCCGCGCCATGTCGCCTTTCCAGCCAAGCAGAATGGCGCTGCGGCCCTCTTTGAGCAGCAGCATGGCCGGCAGTGCAATTGCCGGAATCTGCTCAAGATTGCGCTGCATCAGCCGACCTTGCAGGCCCGCGCGAGCAGCGGCGCGAGCCAACAGATCGGGGCTCAGACGTTGCGACGGCAACGGCAACCCCGTCGTCAGCATCGCCCGACTGGCAGGCTTCTGATGAAGCACACAAAGCATCAGCAACCCATCCAGTAATGGATCATCATGCTGACAGCGTGGATCATGGCTGAGCTGAACTCGACTAACTTCTGATTCCACGCGGATACTCTCAACTTAAGCGGTTAAACGAACTGATTGGTCAAAAATCAGTTCAGGCCAGGTAGATTTACCTTGGGCTTTACATCGTTTTGCACAACAGTAGCCATCGGCGCGACGACCCCCTGGCTTTTTAGTAATTGGCCCATCGTGGCCTTGATCCGGTACTGAGTGTACAACTGCAGGGTTTTGATCTGGACCAGGCGCTGGCGCGACGTGAACAGCTCGTTTTCACTATCGAGCAAGTCGAGCAAGGTTCGCTCGCCAAGGCTGAATTGGCTCTGGTAAGCACTGCGGACACTGGAACTGCGATCGACATACTTCTGGGCGATCGGCAATTGGGCAGTGGCGTTGTTGTAAGCGTTCCAGGCCAGGCCCAGCTCTTCATTCAACTGGCGTAAGGCATTATTGCGGATATCCAGCGCCTGGGTCGCCTGGTAGGCCTTGGATTCCAGATCAGCTTTGTTGCTACCGCCGGAATACAGATTCAAGCGCATGCGGACCATGGCCTCCCAGCCATTACTAACGCCTACTTCGCCACCAACGTTGTTGTCGGCGTTGTGCCCCAATTCAGCATCGAATTGTGGGTAGAAGGTCGACTTCGCAGCTTCGTATTGCTTCTCAGTGGCCGTGATATCAGACTCGGCCGAACGCAAAATCGGACTGCTTTCTACCATTTGCTCGCGAGCCTCGTCCAGAGTCGCCGGTAGCAATGCGACGAAACCCTGAGGTTCGACCAACTCGTCCGGCAACGAACCTACGACGCTCAGGTAGTTGGTCTGGGCATCGGCGAGATTGGTCTGTTCGGTGATCAGATTGTTCTGGGCCTGGGCCAGGCGCGCTTCTGCCTGATCGAGGTCAGCAGTACGACCGACACCGCGACTGGTACGCAATTTGATCTGATCATAAACGCGCTCATGGCTGCGCAGATTGTCTTCAGCCAGTTGCACCATCTGACGGCGGTTCAGGACGTCCAGATATACCTGCGCCACGCTCAATGCGGTCCTTTCTGAGGTACCCAACAGCGAGTAAGCACGCGAGTTCACAGTTGCCTGCTGGCGACCTACTTCGCTGGAAGTGGCAAACCCATCAAACAACATTTGCCGCACATGCGCACTGGCCTCGCCTCGGTCAAGGGTTTGCCACCGACCGCCGGTATTTTGATCGTCAGTGCCTTCGCGTCCATAGCCAGCCAACACGTCAACCTTCGGCAGGTAGCCGCCCTTCGCCGCGCGCAGCTGGCCATCGGCAGCCAGGCGACTGTTTACACCTGCCTGAATTTCCGGATGTACATCCATGGCTTGCTGCATAGCTTCTGGAAGGGTTTGTGCTTGAACGAAACTGGCAGCAAGTACAAAAGGTAGAGCCTTGAAAAGGTGCGCACGCATTGTGGTTGATTCCGATGACTTCATGTCTTAGATCACAGCAAAACTCATCGCTGCATTGGGAAATGGGCATCCGTTTTGGACTGAATGTGGGAGAGTTCTGGAAGGGAACTGGAGCACAAAACGAGGGACGGTAGGCCGAATTAACATCAATGTGACATTGCGGTGCGGATTGTTTAGGATGAGGCCCGATTGGTCAATGCTTTGACGAAAAGTTAATGGCGAAAAAATATAGCCAAAATATTGACTGGCACACGTCAAAAATACCCATCTTCACTTTCAAACTGAAACGGCAAAAAAAGGCCTATTTGGTCTATGGAAGCCTTCTGAGCGGTAATCCCGGAGAGTCCCAATGAGCAGTGTTGTTGCCATCGTCAAAAGCATTGTTGGTCAAGTCGTCGCTGTATCCCAGGAAGGGGTTCGTCGGGTGCTCATTGAAGGCGATCGCCTGTTCGTCGGGGACCAGGTTGATACAGGCTTGTCCGGTGCTATCACGCTGGAACTGCAGGATGGCCGCACCCTCGACCTGGGTCGCGACACCCAGTGGAGCGCCGCCGATCCCGACACCACTATCGCCCTTGACGAATCCATCGCTCAGAACGCGCCTTCGGTTGCCGAACTGCAACAGGCCATCATGGCCGGCGCCGACCCGACCCAAGACCTCGAAGCCACCGCTGCGGGCCCGACCGCTGCTAACGCGGGAGGGAGCCATGGCGGGGGCGACCACAACTTCGTGCTGCTGGAGGCAACTGCGGCCCGCGTTGACCCGACCTTTGGTTTCCCCACCAGCGGTCCTGACTCCAATGGCGAAACCATCTGGACCGATACCGGCGACCAGAACAGCAAAGCCACCAACGCTCCAAGCGTACTGACCGCCGATACCAACACACTGGCCGAAGACACTGTCTTGACCGGCAATGTGTTGAGCAACGACAGCGATGCCGACACGTCCCTCAGCATCACCCACTTCACCATCGCCGGCGTAACCGGTAGCTTCAGTGCAGGCCAGACTGCGACCATTATCGGCGTCGGTACGTTGACCATTGGTACCGATGGCGATTACACCTTTGCCCCGGATACCAACTACAACGGCGCCGTACCGACCGTC
>NZ_VXCP01000001.1:426720-427122 GCF_011355085.1 Pseudomonas akapageensis
CGCCACCGGTAACGTGCTGAGCAACGACAGCGACGTCGATAACGTCCTGAGCGTGGCCAAGTTCACGGTTGGTGGTACCGAGTACACAGCAGGTGGTACTGCCACTATAGAAAATGTCGGCAACCTGACCCTCAGCGCCAACGGTGACTACACCTTCACCCCAGTGGCGAACTGGAACGGCGCCGTACCGACCGTCACCTACACCACCAACACCGGCTCCACCAGCACACTGACCATCAACGTCACCCCGGTCGATGACCCGAGCGTGCTGAAGACCGATACCAACACGGTCGACGAAGATCATGCCGCTACCGGTAACGTGCTCACCAATGACAGCGATGTCGACAACGTCCTGGGTGTGGCCTCCTTTACCGTCGCGGGGAAAACTGGCAGCTTCAGCGC
>NZ_VXCP01000010.1:0-48974 GCF_011355085.1 Pseudomonas akapageensis
AACCGAGGCGCGCATTCTACAGATGCCATCTGACCCGTCAAGCGATTATTTCAAGATATTTGAAATTTTTTCTTTAGACTTCAAAAGCTTAACTTGTCGCCCCCTCACCCCGCGGCCTTGGTCGGCATCAAGAATCTTGCAGAGGATCGAAAAGCCAACAAAATATGGTGTCCCAGGGCAGGTTCGAACTGCCAACCTTCCCCTTAGGAGGGGGATGCTCTATCCAATTGAGCTACTGAGACACTGAAGGTGCGCGCAAATGTATCGCGCGGCGATGGACGGCGAGCATGTTAACCAGCGGGCCCGCATTTGTCATGTCGTCAATGGACTTTTTAACTGTAGCCGCAATCGGCACTGGAGCCCCTCACCCTCCCCCCTTCGCAGCACCTGCACAAGGTGCATTGCGAGGCGAGGGTCAAAACCATCGTGCATTTTGCAATCCATCAGAAGGCCATCATTGCAGTTTGCAATCGCCACCTCGTTCAGTGGCCTCGCATCCATTTGATCTTCATGTATTTTTCAGAACTTCGCATTTGGCATGAGGACTGCTCTCTCTACTCTACGAAATGGGTTTGGTTACCTCACCTTGTGGAGAACACCCAATGAACAGCGCCCTGTGCCTTCTCAATGCTCTTGCGATGGTTGCCCTGGTTTCCTTTCAGTTGCAGGCTGGCAACGACGAAGATATCGCCGTGATCTATCCTCATCATCAGGTCCTGGTGAAACCGCAGCTGGCGGTCATGAATCCGTCACCTGTTCAACGTCCAATACCGACCAACCAGCACATCTTTTCCAAAGCGCTGTACACCGAGCAAACCGAGCGCTTTATCTTTTGAAGGGGGTCTTATGTCGAAATCAGCTTTGGCGTTTCTTCTACTTGCCCTGACCAGTTTGCTAGTGGCCATAACCCCTCCCCTGGCTACGGGGGCCGCGGGCGATTTTCTGGGGACAGCCTGCGCGACGTTTGTCCTGCTATTTATCCTGGCGCTGATCAGGGGCCGCCGGATCAAGTTCAATCCGCTGCTGCGCTGAGTGCAGCCCCTCGGCCTCGAGCAAGGCGATCAGCCGCTCGACGGCCTGGCTCAATGTAGTGGAATTATCGAGCAGGCGTATTCTCATCCCCCCTTGCGCGGTGGCATCGTCCTGCTCGTCAAAATGCTGATTGCGGGCCAATCGGCGCTCGATGTCTTCCAGGCTCTCGCGCCCCCGGGCCAATAGCCGCTGGCGCAGAGCCGAATTATCGACGGTCAACAGGATGGGCAGCAGCTGTGGATAACGCTCCATTGCCTGCGCCAGGTAGGCACGCGAACCGTTGACTAGCACATGGCGCCCCTCGGCCAGCCAGTTATCGATTTGCACGGGAATTCCGTATTCAAGCCCGTTGGCTTTCCAGTGCATGGCAAACTCACCTTGCTGGCACATCTGCTCGAACCGTTCAGGGGAAACCCCGATAGCATCCTCACCCATGGCCTCGGCCGAACGGGTGATAACCCTGCGCACGATGGCCACGTTACGCTGCTGCAACGCATCACGCGCAGCAGCTATTACGCTGTCCTTGCCGGAGCCCGAAGGCCCCATCAGATAAACAAGACTGCCTGGCACAATGATGGCTCCTCCCCGCTTGCAGCGTGTCGGTCAGACACTATGCTGAACATAAGGTAGCTCGCGCGTTTCGTGCGTTTGACAGCACTCATACGGGTCAGGGCACCTCTCGAATCAACCCTGCGACAGCTCCGAATGGGTGACGGTGTTATAACTTTTCAAACCAGTGCACATTTCTGATAATTGGTGCTGGCAAATCGCCTTTATTCGGTTCAATATTTGTCACAGAATTGACGCCAAGGAACCGGCAACATTGAGGCATGATAAACACCTCTTTCACAATTCAGGTTGAACATTTAGTCGTAACGATGGTCGTAACCTCATCTTGCGGCCAATTTCGAGAACCGCTTCCCCTGAACTAAACCGGTCAATTATATGCGCCCAATGAAACAGGCAATTTATTCCAGCCGTACCGCTGACAAATTCGTCGTACGTCTTCCCGACGGAATGCGTGAGCGCATTGCCGAGGTCGCTCGCAACCATCATCGCAGCATGAACTCCGAGATCATCGCACGCCTGGAGCAAAGCCTCATTCAGGAAGGCGCTTTGGGCGACGAACTGAACATGCGTCTGGATAGCCCCGAGCTTTCCTTGCACGAGCGCGAACTGCTTCAGCGCTTTCGCCAACTCTCCCATCGCCAACAGAACGCGCTGGTCGCCCTGATCGCACACGATGTTGAAATGGCGGCTGACGCCTCCTGATTCTTCACGCCTTCAACTAAAAAGCCAGCTTAGCGCTGGCTTTTTTTTTGGCTGCGATCTCTATTGCTCCTCGTTCCCATGCTCCGCGTGGGAACGAGGAGACCCGTTTCTACAACAGGAAGATCGTCGCCAACCCCAGGAAGATGAAGAAGCCACCGCTGTCGGTGACCGCAGTGATCATCACACTCGAGCCCATGGCCGGGTCACGGCCAAGGCGCACCAGCGTCATCGGGATAAGTACCCCCATCAATGCCGCCAGCAACAGATTGAGCGTCATCGCCGCGGTCATGACCACGCCCAGTGACCAGCTGTGATACAGCATGTAAGCGACGACCCCGATCACACCGCCCCAGACCAGGCCATTGACCAGCCCCACCGCCAGCTCCTTGCGCATCAACCTGGCCGTGTTGCCCGGGCTTACCTGGTCGAGCGCCATGGCCCGCACGATCATGGTGATGGTCTGGTTGCCCGAGTTACCGCCGATACCCGCCACGATCGGCATCAGCGCCGCCAGGGCCACCAGCTTTTCGATGGAACCTTCGAACAGGCCGATTACCCGCGAAGCGACGAAGGCAGTAATCAGATTGATTGCCAACCACGCCCAGCGGTTGCGCAGTGAGCGCCAGACCGAGGCGAAGATATCTTCCTCTTCGCGCAGACCGGCCATGCTGAGTACTTCGCTTTCGCTTTCCTCACGAATCAGGTCGACCATCTCATCGATGGTCAGACGGCCGATCAGGCGGTCGTTCTTGTCCACTACCGGGGCGGAGATCAAGTCGTAACGCTCGAACGCCTGAGCAGCGTCGTAGGCGTCTTCTTCAGGGTGGAAACTGACCGGGTCGTTGGCCATGACCTCGGCCACCTGCTTTTCCGGATCGTTGACCAGCAAGCGCTTGATGGGCAGAACACCCTTGAGGATGCCGTCGTAGTCGACCACGAAGAGTTTATCGGTGTGCCCGGGCAACTCCTTGAGCCGGCGCAGGTAGCGCAATACGACTTCGAGGCTGACGTCCTCGCGGATGGTGACCATCTCGAAGTCCATCAAGGCACCGACCTGCTCCTCGTCATAACTCAGCGCCGAGCGCACACGCTCGCGTTGCTGGGCGTCAAGGGTTTCCATGAGTTCATGGACGACATCGCGGGGCAGCTCAGGGGCGAGGTCGGCAAGTTCGTCGGCATCCATTTCCTTGGCTGCCGCCAGGATCTCGTGATCGTCCATGTCGGCGATCAGGGTTTCCCGGACCGAGTCGGATACTTCGAGGAGGATGTCGCCGTCGCGCTCGGCCTTGACCAGTTGCCAGACGGTCAGACGGTCGTCCAGGGGCAAGGCTTCGAGGATATAGGCAACGTCGGCAGAGTGAAGGTCATCGAGCTTGCGTTGCAACTCGACGATGTTCTGCCGGTGAACCAGGTTTTCAACCAGGTCGTGGTGGTGACCTTCCTGGCGGTGTGTCAGGTCTTCGACGACGCGCTGACGCTGTAGCAGATCGACCACCTGAGCCAGGCGGTCCTGCAGGCTTTCCTGCGCTTTCTTTACTTCGATTTCAGTCATAGGCGAACTCCACTCCCAGCAGCGGAGCACGCCGGGAGGTTCAATCAGTCGGTTCTTGATTGTTGATACGAGCTATTGAGTAACTACTGGGTAAGTCCATGGAGGTATTCCAAAAGCCCCGGCGGGGCTGACGGGCGCAATGATACACCGCTTGGCGTATCTGGGCGCTGAAAATCTTGGCTGGATCAATTGCTTGCAACACATATCCCGGGATTCTCCGAGTACTTCAGTGCGACGACAGAGCCAGCAGAAAAAACACACATGCGCGTCAGAAATTTCAGCACAGTCATGAGACAAGCGTAGCAGCAGGAAGGTTTGGGACGGATGACATATCTTTCATCGTCCCCGCAGAACGCCAGGAAAATCCAAAATGCAGAAAGCAAAAAGCCCGCATTGGATGCGGGCTTTCTGTTGTATGGTGCACTCGACAGGATTCGAACCTGTGACCGCTCGGTTCGTAGCCGAGTACTCTATCCAGCTGAGCTACGAGTGCAGGGTTGGTATTTGATAAACCAGATCACCACTGGTTGAAGCCGAAGTTACTTACCTTACGATAAACAACCTCTTAAATGGTGCACTCGACAGGATTCGAACCTGTGACCGCTCGGTTCGTAGCCGAGTACTCTATCCAGCTGAGCTACGAGTGCATTTGTTGCCGCGCATTATAGTTCGTTAAATCTCTTTGTCAACCACTTTTTCGTTTATTTTCAACAGCTTAACGAAGAAGCTAGATTACAACGCCCTACAAAAATAATGGCGGAGAAGGGGGGATTCGAACCCCCGACACCCTTGTGAGGTGTACTCCCTTAGCAGGGGAGCGCCTTCGGCCACTCGGCCACCTCTCCGCAACACGGGGCGTATAATAACCAGCCTTTTCCCCGTTTGCAAACTAAAATTTGAAAAAAAATCGATAAAAATTAGTTACTTGGTTCCTGGTCCTTCTCTTTCTTGATGCGCAGGTAGATTTCCTCACGGTGTACGGCCACTTCTTTGGGGGCATTTACACCGATTCGCACTTGATTGCCTTTGACGCCAAGCACGGTCACGGTGATTTCTCCATCACCAATAATCAGGCTTTCTGCGCACCGACGAGTCAGTATCAGCATTACCTATCTCCTTCCGGATTGAGTTCAGGGATAACAGTCTGCAAAAAAAAGGGCATCGGCCTACAGCCGGACAGGCCGTAGGCTTACGCCTAAGTATTGACCAGGGTACGCAAAAGAACACCCTGCCCAAAAAAACGAAAAAGGCGCGGTCAGACCGCGCCCTGAAGCCAATGCGATTACTCGCCCTGGCGGGAAGGAGCATCCAGGTCGAAAGCGGTGTGCAGAGCGCGCACGGCCAGTTCCAGGTACTTCTCTTCGATGACGACCGACACTTTGATTTCCGAAGTGGAGATCATCTGGATGTTGATGCTTTCCTTGGCCAGCGCCTCGAACATGCGGCTGGCAACGCCAGCGTGGGAGCGCATGCCGACACCGACGATGGAGACCTTGGCGATCTTGGTGTCGCCAACGACTTCACGGGCACCGATTTCGCGCGCCGTGTTTTCCAGGACCGCTTGAGCGGCCGTGTAGTCATTGCGGTGCACGGTGAAGGTGAAGTCAGTGGTGTTATCGTGCGAGACGTTCTGCACGATCATGTCGACTTCGATGTTCGCGGCACTGATCGGGCCGAGGATCTTGAAGGCCACGCCGGGGGTGTCTGGCACGCCACGGATGGTCAGCTTGGCTTCATCGCGGTTAAAAGCGATGCCGGAAATGATCGGCTGTTCCATGGATTCCTCTTCATCAATGGTAATGAGGGTGCCCGGACCCTCCTGGAAGCTGTGCAATACGCGCAGCGGGACGTTGTATTTGCCGGCGAACTCGACCGCGCGGATCTGCAGCACCTTGGAACCGAGGCTGGCCATTTCCAGCATCTCTTCGAAGGTGATCTTGTCCAGGCGTTGAGCTTGCGAAACGACGCGAGGGTCAGTGGTGTAGACACCGTCGACATCGGTATAGATCTGGCATTCATCAGCCTTGAGTGCAGCGGCCAGCGCTACACCGGTGGTATCGGAGCCACCGCGACCCAGGGTGGTGATGTTGCCGTGCTCGTCGACACCCTGGAAGCCAGCCACGACCACGACACGACCGGCCTTGAGGTCGGCGCGAATCTTCTGGTCGTCGATCTGCAGAATCCGAGCCTTGTTGTGCGCGCTGTCCGTCAGGATCCGCACCTGGTTGCCGGTGTAGGACACCGCCGGTACGCCGCGCTTGATCAGCGCCATGGCCAGCAGTGCAATGGTCACCTGCTCACCGGTGGAAACAATGACATCAAGCTCGCGCGGCACCGGCTGGTCACTGACCTGTTTGGCCAGGTCGATCAGGCGATTGGTTTCGCCGCTCATGGCTGACAGCACAACCACCAGGTCATCGCCGGCTTCTCGGAATTTTTTAACCTTGTCGGCTACCTGCTCGATTCGCTCGACGGTGCCAACGGAGGTGCCTCCAAATTTCTGTACGATCAAAGCCATTTCAAAGCCGCCTCAGCCCGTGAAGGGCGCCCATTAAACAATCAACTCATGCAAAAACGCCAAGGCCCGTTACTAGACAACGGGCCTCGGTGGGTGAATCAGATGCCCTGCTCGACGAACGGCACGGTCAAGGCCAGCGCTGCATCCAGCGCACTCGCATCGACACCGCCGCCCTGCGCCATGTCAGGACGTCCACCACCTTTACCACCAACAGCCGCAGCTGCCTGTTTCATCAGATCGCCAGCCTTGAGCCTGGCGGTCAGATCCTTGGTCACGCCGGCAACCAGCACGACCTTCTCTTCGTGAACGCCACCGAGCAGGATCACGCCCTCCCCCAGCTTGTTCTTCAATTGGTCGACCAGCGCCAGCAGTGCCTTGCCGTCCATGCCATCGAGACGTGCCGCCAGGACTTTCACGCCCTTGACGTCGACTGCCGAAGCCGACAAGTCGTCACCCGCCGCGCTGGCAGCCTTGGCCTGCAATTGCTCGAGCTGCTTCTCCAGTTGGCGATTACGCTCGAGCACAGCCGACAGTTTGTCGATCAGGTTGTCGCGGCTGCCCTTGACCAGTTGCGCGGCTTCCTTGAGCTGATCTTCAGCTGCGTTCAGGTAAGCCAGCGCTGCTGCACCGGTGACCGCTTCGATACGGCGTACGCCAGAAGCGATGCCACCTTCGCTGATGATCTTGAACACGCCGATATCACCGGTGCGATCGACGTGGATACCACCACACAGCTCGACGGAGAAGTCACCACCCATGCTCAGCACGCGAACGCTGTCGCCGTATTTTTCGCCGAACAGCGCCATTGCGCCCTTGCGCTTGGCGGTCTCGATGTCGGTTTCTTCGGTTTCCACTTCAGTGTTCTTGCGCACCTCGGCGTTGACGATGTCTTCCAGCGCCTTGATCTGCTCAGGCTTGATGGCTTCGAAGTGGCTGAAGTCGAAACGCAGGCGTTGGCTGTCGACCAGCGAGCCCTTCTGCTGAACGTGCTCGCCCAGTACCTGACGCAATGCAGCGTGCAGCAAGTGGGTGGCCGAGTGGTTCAACGAAGTGGCGTGCTGGACCTCCGCGTCGACCTGGGCCTGCACTTGAACGCCGACACTCAGGCTACCGGTATCGACAACACCGTGATGCAGGAAAGCGCCGCCGGTCTTGGTGGTATCAAGCACGTCGAAACGTACCGCACCGGCTTGCAGGTAACCGGTATCACCGACCTGGCCACCGGACTCGGCATAGAATGGCGTCTGGTCGAGAATGACCACGCCCTCTTCGCCTTCGTTCAGCTGCTCGACGGCCTGCCCCTCTTTATAGAGAGCAACAACCTTGGCACTGCCAGCAGTGGCTACGTAACCGGTGAAGCGCGTGGCCTCATCGACCTTGACCAGGCTGTTGTAGTCCAGACCGAAAGCACTGGCCGAACGGGCACGCTCGCGCTGAGCCTGCATTTCACGCTCGAAGCCGGCTTCGTCGAGGGTCAGCTCGTGTTCACGGGCGATATCGCCGGTGAGGTCCATGGGGAAGCCGTAGGTGTCGTACAACTTGAACACCACTTCTCCCGGTATGACGTTGCCCTTGAGTTCGGCCAGGTCCTGCTCGAGGATCTTCAGGCCCTGCTCCAGGGTCTTGGCGAACTGCTCTTCTTCAGCCTTCAACACACGTTCGATATGCGCCTGCTGCGATTTCAATTCAGGGAATGCTTCGCCCATCTCGGCAACCAGCGCAGCGACGATCTGGTAGAAGAAGCTGCCCTTGGCGCCCAGCTTGTTACCGTGGCGGCAGGCGCGACGGATGATCCGACGCAGCACATAGCCACGACCTTCGTTGGACGGCAGTACGCCATCGGCAATCAGGAAGCCGCAGGAACGGATATGGTCGGCAACCACCTTGAGCGAGGCCTGGGCATCGTTGGTGCAACCGATGGCCTTGGCCGAGGCGGCCAGCAGGCTCTGGAACAGGTCGATCTCATAGTTGGAATGCACGTGCTGCAGCACCGCGCTGATCCGCTCCAGGCCCATGCCGGTATCCACCGACGGCGCTGGCAACGGATGCAACACGCCATCGGCGGTGCGGTTGAACTGCATGAACACGTTGTTCCAGATTTCGATGTAACGATCACCGTCTTCTTCCGGCGAGCCAGGTGGGCCGCCCCAGATGTCGGCGCCGTGATCGTAGAAAATCTCGGTGCATGGGCCGCATGGGCCGGTATCGCCCATGGTCCAGAAGTTGTCGGAGGCGTAAGGCGCGCCTTTGTTGTCGCCGATACGGACCATGCGCTCGGCCGGAACACCGACTTCCTTGGTCCAGATATCGTAAGCCTCGTCATCGCTGGCGTAGACCGTTACCCAGAGCTTTTCCTTGGGCAGGTTCAGCCACTTGTCCGAGGTCAGGAAGGTCCAGGCGTAGGTGATGGCATCACGCTTGAAATAGTCGCCGAAGCTGAAGTTGCCCAGCATTTCGAAGAAGGTGTGGTGACGCGCGGTGTAGCCGACGTTTTCCAGGTCGTTGTGTTTACCACCGGCGCGCACGCACTTCTGGCTGCTCACGGCGCGGGTGTAGGAACGCTTTTCCTGGCCCAGGAAGCAATCCTTGAACTGGTTCATCCCGGCGTTGGTAAACAGCAGGGTTGGGTCATTGCCCGGAATCAAAGAGCTGGAGGCGACACGGGTGTGGCCTTGCTCTTCGAAGAAGCGAAGGAAGGCTTCTCGGATTTCTGCGCTTTTCATAAGTTCTTCCACGGAGACGACGGCCTGCGTCAAATTGACGAAACGACGGCAAAGGGCCGCATTATATCGGGCCTGCGGCCGCGGTACAGTGTGTTTATACGTTGCAAACCGCCATTTGGAGGTTATGCGCGCAGTTTTATCAAGTGCGGCCTGATGAAATGGCATGCATTCGAGGCAATTTCGTTAGCGACCTATTCACATTGATGAAATCTATGGTAAAAACGCTGCGCTGCCATCACTTGGCGGCAACGTTCTCAGGGCGGGGTGCAATTCCCCACCGGCGGTAATTGCGCGCAACGCGCATAGCCCGCGAGCGCTTGCGGGGCAAGCCCCACAAGGTCAGCAGACCCGGTGTGATTCCGGGGCCGACGGTCATAGTCCGGATGAAGAGAGAACGGGATTGACGCCCAAGGGCCATGCCCGCAGCAAGTCGCTCAAGGTTTGCGCCGCAATACGCACCCTTGAATCCCATTCGATCCACATGCCCTGTTTTATACATAAACAGGAGTCAACGTAGATGCAACCCACAGCAATCGACAGCAAAAGCCACCCGAACGAGCGCATCGCCTTTATCCAGGCCTGCTGGCACAAGGATATTGTCGATCAGAGCCGTAACGGCTTCGTCGATGAGATGGTCAAACTGGGCTATCAGCAGAGCGATATCGATTTTTTTGAGGTCGGCGGAGCCTTTGAAATTCCACTGCATGCCAAACTGCTGGCGAAGACTGGCCGCTATGCGGGCATCGTCGCGGCGGGCCTGGTCGTGGACGGCGGCATTTACCGCCACGAGTTCGTCGCCCAGACTGTGATCAGCGGCTTGATGCAGGTCCAGCTGGAGACCGAAGTGCCAGTGTTCTCGGTCGTACTGACGCCGCACCACTTCCATGCCGGCGAGGAACATCACAAATACTTCTTCGAGCACTTCGTGCACAAGGGTGCGGAAGCGGCGAAGACCTGTGCCGATACGCTGCAGAAAGTGCGTGCACTGCGTCGTTTGCAGCCGCAGCAGAAGATGGCGGTGTAAAACCCCTACCCCCTCATTCCCACGCTCCGGGCGGGAATGCAGTTCCAGACGCTCCAGCGTCGAGCGACGCAGAGCGTCTGGAGAGGCATTCCCACGCAGAGCGTGGGAACGAGAGCACCGCCCAGTCAGCAACAATCAGCAAAAATCCAATCCCACCAAAAAGCACACCCGAGCAATCCGCTCGGGCGTGTAGATATATATGTACTCCTCGCGCTGTTTGCCAGGCACCTAATCTGGTCGCCCACCCCCCATCCGCGAGGAAATACCATGAATACCCCATGTAACACTTTGCCTATCCAGATCGACGGACGCCTCAGAACGCCACAAGCGATACCCGAAGAGCTCGATGAAGGCACCGCACTGTTCCGCGTCACACGCTATCGCTACCCGCTCTACAAGGATGAAGAAGTGTGCATCGAGCGCCTCATCCACGAGGCGCAAAATGACTGGGAGGAAGCAGGCACCAGCGACGAAATCGTCTTCTGGTCCAGGTCTGCAAAGGTTCAGCTGAGCAATCCGGGCGACACATTGCAGGTCGAGGTAAATGGGCGAACCTTTCTGCTGACGCCGGATAATCCCCAGCAGAGACTAACGTTGCAAATCACCGAAGACGTCGAGCAGTACAACGCCGCAGAGAACTTTTCCTGGCCGCTTCGCGTAGATACTGGTGCAAGAAAAACCAAAGGCACAATCGATACAGGTAGCAGAAACCTGCAGATTCATGGCACACCACAGTTTCAGCGGCGAGTGCTCGAACAGCTGGAATTATTGGAGGCATCGCCTGCACTGAAAAGGCTTTTGGATGAAGTGCGCGTGACCCTCGATGAACAGGACGACCCACTCACCATCGTGGAGCTATACGTCGGCACCGAATCGGTGTTCGGGCCGTGGGCAAGCGGCACCGACCTCACCAGCGGTGTCGTAATCCTGTACAACCCCTACGACAACAATTCCGATATCGATACCGCACTGTTCAAAGCCTTGTACCGTGCTTACGGCCTGATTACCGATGCAGTGCTCCCAGGCTGGCTTGCTCCCTGACGATAGCCCCAGCAACAATTACAACTTTGCAGCATCGGCCGGCACGATCAAAATCCCCGCCCGCAGACCATTCTTGACCTTCGGGTTGGGAAAAATGATGCGGGCCCCCTCTTCCTCCACGGTCCAACGCGTATCGGCCAGATCTTCAGCCAGCAGATAACCCTTGGACAATTCCGCGAAGTTCTCGATATCCGCCGGCAGGTGCAGGCGAAAGGCATCGCTGTGCTTGATGATTTCCCGAGCCACGCTGAATACCTGCAAGCCATCGAGTGCCGTGCTGTCCAAGGGCGGCTCGGTGCCTTCGATGATGTGCTTCAAGCCAGCCTCGAGACGGGTGAGATTGACCTGCTGGTTTTGCCCGAATGGACGCGCCTTGCCCAGTTCCAGGGTAAAGGCCTCGGCATCGAGCTGTTCATAGGTGTAGGCGGTAAAGGTGATGGACGTCTTGCTTTGCAGCAGGACCGCATCCATCCCGGCAGCATGTATCCGCGCCAGTTCGGTGCGCGAATGTTTGCGGCCTTCCTTGTACGGATAAAGGGCGAATTGCTCGATCTTGGATCCGCGAATCGCGGTGTGCAGGTCGTAATGCAGGCGGGTTCGGCCAGGCATGCTGAAAAAAGTGGCGGCCAGACGCTCAAGCTCACAGGCCCGTAGCGCCTCGGTGCCGCTGGAGAGCTCGTGGCGACCGTTGAAAAGCCGGTTGACGTCCTGCTCGATGTAGCGCTCGCCTTTGCGGATGGCTTCAGGGTTGCCGAACAGAAACAGAATGCGCACGCACGGTTTGATTTCACCACGGGCGATGCCGTGCAGCAGCTCATCGAGCAGTTCGATGGGCGCTGTTTCATTGCCATGTATACCGGCCGACAAGAGCAAGTCCATGCCGGTATCCCGAGCGTCGGGCGGACGCACTTCCAGTGCACCCTCGCCGAGCCAGCGCATACGCACGCCTTCGACTGTCAGCTGAGTCTTCTCCGCCGGTTCGCGACCGGCGAGGGTCAGTTCGAGCAGCTTGCCGAGGGCGAGCATAGGCGTTTTTCCTTAGTGTTTGCAGTCAGGACCGTGGACGTGGTCATCGTCACCTGCGTCGGCCGGCTCCATTTCCAGTTGCAGACTTACAAGATTAGTCGCCAACGGGCGCAGCAGCAGGTTGGCGTACTCGGCGTCGTCTTCTTCGACGTCGACGCCGATCAGCAGCTGGCCGCGGCCATCCTGCTGGATCCACACTTCCTTGCCTTGCCAGACCACGGCAAAGCGCGTGCAGGAGGTTTCCAGCTGAGTGCCGTCGGTGTCTTCAAGGATCAGCTGCAGGGCGTCGGACATGTCGAATTCTCTTTCAAGGTTGGAGTTGGAATGGATACACCGAACCCAGTTTAAGGATCTGGGTCAGTTCATCCAATGCCGTGCGGCACTCAAGCAGCAACTGCGGGTCGGCCAGGTCGGCTTCGGCCAGGCGATCGCGGTAGTGCTTGTCGACCCACTGGGTCAGTGTGTCGTACAACGGCGCCGTCATGATAACCCCTGGATTGACCGCCGCCAGTTCCGTTTCATTGAGTGCCACGCGCAAACGCAGGCAAGCCGGGCCACCACCGTTCTGCATGCTCTGCTTCAGATCAAAGACCTTGACCTCGGCAACCGCGCCATTCTGGCCGGTCAAGCGCTGCAGATAGTTCCAGACCCGCTCGTTGCCACGGCACTCCTCTGGCACGATCAACAGCATCTTGCCGTCGCCGCGCGAGAGCAGCTGGCTGTTGAACAGGTAAGAGCGTACGGCGTCCTCGACTGTCACTTCAGCCCTGGGCACGCAAATCGCCTGAAACTTGCCACCGCGTTTAGCCAGTTTAGCCTGCAGTTCGGCGAGCATGGCTTCGGTTTCGAGAAAGGCGTCCTCGTGATAGAACAACACCTCACCATTACCGACTGCGATCACGTCGTTATGGAATACGCCCTGATCGATGACAGCCGGGTTCTGTTGCGCGTAAACCACGCCCTCTTCGCTCAAGCCGTGCAGCCGGGCAACCGCCTGGGAGGCTTCCAGGGTTTGCCGGGCCGGGTACTTCTGCGGCGCCGGGTAACGGCTGTCGAAAGCGCTGCGCCCGTAGACGAAGAACTCGACGCCCGCTTCACCGTATTGACGGCAGAAACGCGTGTGGTTGGCCGCGCCCTCGTCACCGAACTGCGCCACCGCTGGCAATGCGGCATGGTGAGCGAAGTGCTTTTGATCGGCAAACATGGCCCCCAGCACGCGACTGGTGGTCGGGTGCTCGATGCTGCGGTGGTACTTGCAATTGAGGTTGGCTGCGGTGAAATGCACCCGCCCGTCAGCGGTGTCGGCACTCGGGCTGACGGTGGCGGCATTGGCTACCCACATGCTCGATGCCGAGCAGCTGGCGACCAGCAAAGGCATTGCCTGCTTGGCCGCCTGCTCGATGACCTGGGCATCGGTGCCGGCGAAACCCAGCCGACGCAAGGCCGCTACATCAGGACGCTCCTGGGGGGCCAGCACGCCTTGCTGAAAACCCATTTCCATCAGCGCCTTCATTTTCGCCAGGCCCTGACGCGCCGCTTCACGCGGGTTGGATGCCTGCTGGCTGTTACTCTGCGAGGCAACGTTACCGAAGGACAACCCACCGTAGTTATGGGTCGGGCCTACCAGGCCATCAAAGTTCACTTCAAACGATTTCATCGGCGAGGCTCCGTGGACCTGTTGTTATAGGGTTAGACCCGGGGTCAGGGTTGCAGGCAGGCTTACGCTGGCAGTTTCCAGCGAAGCGACCGGGTAGGCGCAATAATCGGCAGCGTAATAGGCACTGGCACGGTGGTTGCCGCTGGCGCCGACGCCGCCGAATGGCGCGCTGCTGGCCGCACCTGTCAGTTGCTTGTTCCAGTTGACGATGCCGGCGCGGCTTTGCAGCCAGAATTGCTGGTAGCGCGCATTGGAATCGGACAGCAACCCGGCGGCGAGGCCGTATTGGGTGTCATTGGCTTCGGCGATGGCTGCATCGAAATCGACGTAGCGAATCACTTGCAGCATTGGGCCGAACAACTCTTCATCGGAACGTTCAGCAACAGCCGTCACGTCGACGATGCCAGGCGTCAGCAACGCCGCCTGAGATTGTGGTTGAGTCATCTCCAGCAGGCTGACGCCGCCCTTGGCAAGCATTTGCGCCTGGGCATCGAGCAGGGCCTTGGCCGCGGCCAGGGAGATCACCGAGCCCATGAAAGGTGCCGGTTGCTGGTCGAATGCGCCGACCTGAATGGTTTTGCATACCTCCACCAGGCGCGCCAGCAGCGAGTCGCCCCAGGCGCCTTGCGGCACCAGCAGGCGGCGTGCGCAGGTGCAGCGCTGCCCAGCCGAAATGAAGGCCGACTGCACTATGGTGTAGACGGCAGCGTCCAGGTCAGCGACCCGATCGACCACCAACGGGTTGTTGCCACCCATCTCCAGCGCCAGGATCTTGTCCGGGCGACCGGCGAACTGTTGATGCAGAAGGTTGCCGGTGCGGCTGGAGCCGGTGAAGAACAGCCCGTCGATACCCGGGTTGGCCGCCAGGGCGATGCCGGTTTCCCGCGCGCCTTGCACCAGGTTCAATACGCCTGCCGGCAGCCCGGCTTCGATCCAGCATTTGACTGTCAGCTCGGCGACTTTCGGCGTCAGCTCGCTGGGCTTGAACACCACGCTGTTACCGGCCAGCAAGGCCGGCACAATATGACCATTGGGCAGATGGCCCGGGAAGTTGTATGGCCCGAACACCGCGACCACGCCGTGGGGCTTGTGGCGCAGGACAGCCGTGGCATCGGCCAGCGGACCGCTCTTTTCACCGGTACGTTCACGGTAGCTTTGCACCGAGATAGCGACCTTGTTGATCATGCTGGTCACTTCGGTTGCCGATTCCCACAGCGGCTTGCCGGTCTCTTCGCCAATGCAATGCGCGAGTTCATCGGCATGAGCCTTGAGGCTGGCAGCGAAGGCTTCGAGAATCGCAATGCGCTGATCGAGGGAACGCACGGCCCAGGCCGGAAAAGCCTGGCGCGCTGCGCTGACGGCGCTGTCGACTTGCGCCGCATTGGCGCCCTTGCCACTCCAGATCACCTGCTGGCTCACCGGGTTGAGCGACTCCAGTGGCTCGCCCTGACCTTCCTGCCAGGCACCTGCGATGTAATGCGTACTCATTATTTGGCCTCCCGGGCTGCGGACAGTTGCACGGCGCGAACCTGATCGCCGGCGCTCAGGCGCAGGCGCTTGGCCGTCTTCGGATCGACCACCAGGGTGCCGGCCGCCAGGCGTGCAGGTGCGGCGGTGATGCGGCAGTCCTCACGCTTGCGGTTGTGGATGATGAACGGCGTGGCGTCGTCGCCCGGGGTTCCGACGGCCAGCACCAGCGCCTGGCTGTCGTGCACGGCGCGGATCTTGCTGGTTTCGCACTCCACCGCAGGACCGGCATCGAAAATATCGACATAACCCTGGTAGCTGAAGCCTTCGCTCTTGAGCATGTTCAGGGCAGGTTCCGTGTCGGTGTGCACCCGGCCGATCACATCGCGCGCCGCTTGTGACAGGAAGCAGGTGTACAGCGGGAATTTGGGCATCAGTTCGGCGATGAACGCCTTGTTGCCCACGCCCGTCAGGTAATCGGCCTGGCTGAATTCCATCTTGAAGAAGTGCCGGCCCAGGCTCTCCCAGAACGGCGAACGGCCATTGGTATCGGACATGCCACGCATTTCGGCGATGATCTTGTTGCCGAACAGTTCCGGGAATTCGGCGATGAACAGCATGCGCGCCTTGGACAACAGACGACCATTGAGGCCGGTACGGGCATCGCTGCGCAGGAACAGCGAGCAGAGCTCCGAGTTGCCGGTGAGGTCATTGGCCAGGAACAGGGTCGGGATCTCGCGGTAGATGTTCAGCTCCTGGGAGGCACTCACGGTCAAGCCGACCCGGTAGTTGTACCAGGGCTCACGCAGCCCCACGGCGCCGGCGACAGCAGAGATACCGACAACCTGACCGTCGTCATCCTCGAGGACGAACAAATAGTCGGCATCGGCGCGCTCGGCCTCGCCGCGGAAGGTCTTTTCGGCCCAGCCGACGCGATGCGACAGGCGCTCTTCGTTGGCCGGCAAGGTGGTCAGGCCGGTGCCGGTGCTGCGCGCCAGCTCAATCAGCGCGGGTAAATCGCTGCTGCGTACGGGACGAACGATCATGCTTTCTCCTCAAGCAGGCGCCCTTGGACGCCCGCAGAACTCGACCTGTGAATGCCAGGAATCAAACCGCGACCAGGCGCACGCTGGCACCTTCGCCGACGCCCAGGGCCTCGGCTGCCTCAAGATTGAGGTTGACCGGCTTGCCCGGCACCCAATCGAGTTCGAGCAGCACCGCGCGGTAATCCTGCAATTGACCGTTGGCGACCAGATACAACCGCCCGCCCTTGACCACCGTTTCATCGATCTTCACCGGCACCACCCGGCTCTGGGCAATGGAGCGAATCCCCGACACCCGCGCATGCAGCGTCGGGCCACCGTCGAAGATGTCGATGTAGTGGTCAGTCTCGAAACCTTCGCGCATCAGGATGTCGAACGTCACCTGCGCACGTGGATGCACCTGGCCCATCGCCTCCTGGGCGGCGTCGGGCAGCAGCGGCACGTAGATAGGGTAATGCGGCATCAGCTCGGCCAGGAAGGTCCGGCTCTTGAGGCCACACAGGCGCTCGGCCTCGGCGTAGTTGAGGTCGAAGAAGTTGCGGCCGATTGCGTCCCAGAAGGGGGAGTCGCCATTCTCGTCGCTGTAGCCGACGATCTCGGTCACCACCGAATCGGCGAAGCGCTCCGGGTGGTTGGCCATGAACAGCAGGCGGCCACGGGAGTTGAGCTCGGTCCAGGACGTGCCGACCAACTCAGGCACCACATAGAAACTGGTCAGCAGGCTGTTACCGGTCAGGTCATGGCACTGCGACAGCACGTGAATCTTGTTATGGATCTTCAACTCACGCGAAGCGTGCACGAAGGTCTCGTTGCGAAAGCTGTAGAATGGCTCGGAATAGCCTGCCGAGGCGACGATCGCCGAACAGCCGACCAGGCGACCGTTGGTGCTGTCCTCGAGCACGAAGAAATAGCTCTCCTCACCGTTGAAGCTGACTTCGGCGGCGAAAGAGGCTTCGGACGCGGCAATCTTGTCGCTCAAGCGACCGGCGTCGTCAGGCAAGGAGGTGACACCAATCGGGCTGTCCGCAGCCAGACGCTGTACTTCGCCCAAATCAGCCATTTGCGCGGGGCGCATCACCAGCATGGTGTCACTCCTTTTCTAGGAAAACAGGTCGGCATCCGCCGACACAAGGGAACAGGGGATCGGGTGCGCAACAACGCACTCGATACGGGAATCAGGTCGACGGCCCCCAAGGGGCCGCCGAAGGTTGCCGCGGCCGGATCAGGCCTGGGTCAGTTTCACCACGGCACGCTCGAAGCGGTCCAGGCCTTCATCGATGTCGGCATCGTCGATGACCAGGCTCGGGGCGAAACGCACCACGTCGGGACCGGCCTGAAGAATCATCAAGCCTTCTTTTTCAGCAGCGTTGAACACGTCCTTGGCCTTGCCTTTCCAGGCATCGCTCAAGGCACAACCGATCAGCAGGCCCAGGCCGCGGATCTCGGTGAACAGGCCGTATTGCTGGCCGATCTTTTCCAGACGGGTCTTGAAGCGCTGATGCTTGGCCTTGACGCCAGCCAGCACCTCGGGGGTGTTGATGACATCGATCACCGCATTGCCGACGGCGCACGCCAGCGGGTTGCCGCCGTAAGTGGTGCCGTGGGTGCCCACGACCAGGTGCTTGGCCAGTGCTTCGGTGGTCAGCATGGCGCCGATCGGGAAGCCGCCGCCCAGGCTCTTGGCGCTGGACAGGATGTCGGGAATGACGCCGTAGTGCATGTAGGCGAACAGTTCGCCACTGCGGCCCATGCCAGTCTGCACTTCGTCGAACACCAGCAGTGCGTTGTGCTTGTCGCACAACTCACGGGCGCCCTGCAGGTATGCCAGCTCGGCTGGCAGCACACCGCCCTCGCCTTGCACCGGCTCGATCACCACCGCGCAGGTCTTGTCCGAGATCGCGGCTTTCAGCGCGTCCAGATCGTTGTAAGGGACGTGGGTGATGCCGGTGATCTTCGGACCGAAACCGTCGGAGTACTTCGACTGGCCACCGACGTTGACGGTGAACAGGGTACGACCGTGGAAACTGTTGATCGTGGCGATGATTTCGTACTTTTCCGGGCCGAAGCGGTCATGGGCGACACGACGCGCCAGCTTGAAAGCGGCTTCGTTGGCTTCGGCGCCGGAGTTGCAGAAGAACACACGCTCGGCGAAGGTGGCATCGACCAGCTTCTTGGCCAGGCGCAGGGCCGGCTCGTTGGTGAATACGTTGGAGACGTGCCACAGCTTGTTGGCTTGTTCGGTCAGCGCGCCGACCAGGGCCGGGTGGGCATGGCCGAGCACGTTCACGGCGATGCCACCGGCAAAATCGATCAACTCGCGGCCCGACTGGTCCCAGACTCGGGAGCCCGCACCGCGCACGGGAATAAAACCCGCGGGAGCGTAATTGGGGACCATTACCTGGTCGAAATCGGCACGTTGCACCTGATCTTGCTCAACGGACATCGGAGTCTCCTGAAGAGGAACGCCTGCCTGGAACTGGCGAGCGATGGGGGGATTGTAAGGACAGATTTCAGCTTGGCCTTGCCGCCAAGCGACAACTTCTTATAGCGCCAAACCCTGTTTTACCAAGGGTTGCGGCAATGCGACAAATAACGTCGCAAAGGCGCAGTTTAAACGCAGAGAGTGGATTAGGGGACTGGTTCTTGCTCGTTCCCACGCTCTGCGTGGGAACGAGAAGGAGAGTCGGCGATCAACCGCGCTCGGCAGGCGCCGAAGACAACTCGAAGGGGCTACTGCTGCGCCGCTGGTTACGGTCTTCACGCGGCGTCGCGCCGAAGAAGTTGCGGTACGCGCTGGAGAAATGCGGCCCGGAAGAGAAACCACAGGACAGGCCGATCTGAATGATCGACTTGCTGGTCTGCATCAGCATCTGCCGGGCCTTGTTCAGGCGCAGCTCCAGGTAATACTGGCTCGGCACGCGATTGAGGTACTGCTTGAAAATCCGCTCCAGCTGCCGACGCGAAACGCACACATGCTGGGCGATTTCGTCGGTGGTCAGCGGTTCTTCGATGTTCGCCTCCATCAACAGCACAGCCTGGGTCAGCTTCGGATGGCTGGAGCCCAGACGGTTCTGCAACGGAATACGCTGACGCTCGCCACCTTCACGGATACGCTCGACCACCAGCTCTTCCGACACCGCACCGGCAAGCTCGGCGCCATGATCGCGTGCCAGCACTGCCAGCAGCAGGTCCAGCACCGACATCCCGCCACAGGCGGTCAGGCGATCCCGATCCCAGTCGAACAGATGACTGGTGGCAATGACCTTGGGGAAGCGCTCGACAAAATCATCCTGCCAGCGCCAGTGCACGGCGGCACGATAGCCATCGAGCAAGCCCAGTTGCGCCAGTGGATAGACGCCAGCGGACAGACCACCGATCACGCAACCGGCGCGCACCAGCTGCTTGAGCGCATTGCCAAGGGTGGAATTGAGCGGTGCCGGCGGCTCATCAGCGAGCAGGAACAGTTTCTGACACCCCTCCAGGCGCCCCGTCCAGGGCTCTCCCGGCAAACGCCAGGCGCCTTCCTGGGGTGGCTCGGCCTGCAGGAACAGCAGCTCGTAGGCCACATCCGGGTGCACTTTTTGCGCGACTCGCAACGCCTCTTCCGCCAGCGCCAGGGTCAAGGCTTTGGTGCTGGGCCAGATGAGAAAACCGATTCGCAGGGTTGTCATGAAGTGCGGTCCGAAACCTGAAATGTGTCAACGCCAGAGGCAGTCATGCGCTCCGACAGCATAGAGCCTGGTCAGGCTACGCGGGGCGCATAGCATGACCTGTTTTGGTGCGGTGCGGCAGCCTGAAATGCACCAGGCTATCAGTTATTTTCAGGCTGCCCCTTACTTCAGGCTGCCGGACAGGAACTGCTGCAAACGCTCGGAACGAGGATTGACCAGCACTTCGCGCGGGTTGCCGGACTCTTCGACCAGCCCCTTGTGCAGGAACACCAACTGGTTGGAAACCTCGCGGGCAAAGCCCATTTCGTGGGTGACCACGACCATGGTCCGGCCTTCCTGGGCCAGGGACTGCATGACCTTGAGCACATCACCGACCAACTCGGGGTCGAGTGCCGACGTCGGCTCGTCGAACAGCATCACTTCCGGCTCCATCGCCAGCGCCCGGGCAATCGCCACACGCTGCTGCTCGCCGCCGGACATATGCCCGGGATAAGCGTCCTTGCGATGGGACACGCCGACCTTGTTCAGGTAGTGCTCGGCCTTTTCCAGCGCTTCTTTCTTCGACATGCCCAGTACATGGACCGGCGCTTCGATGATGTTCTCAAGCGCGGTCATGTGCGACCACAGGTTGAAGTGCTGGAACACCATCGACAGACGCGAACGCATGCGCTGCAGCTGCTTGGGATCGGCCGCCTTCATGGCGCCGTCCTTGTTCGCTACCAGCTTGAGCTCTTCGTTGTTGAGCAGGATCCTGCCGGCATGGGGCTGCTCGAGCAGGTTGATGCAACGCAGGAAAGTACTCTTGCCCGAGCCACTGGAGCCGATGATGCTGATGACATCGCCGGCCTTGGCTGCCAGGGACACACCCTTGAGCACTTCATGACTGCCGTAGCGTTTATGCAGGTCTTGGACTTCAAGTTTGTACATGCTGTCAGTTCTCACAAAGCAGTCAGTCGATGAGCGTGTGCCCGCGACGATGAGGTTGATACCCGGCTCAATGTTTACGCGGTGCCAGATAACCGAGCCAACGGCGTTCGGCCAGCTTGAACATCCGCACCAGAATGAAGGTCAGGCACAGGTAGAACACGCCCGCCGTGATGTAGGCCTCGAATGGCAGGTAGAACTGGGCATTGACGGTACGGGCCGCGCCAGTGATGTCGATCAGGGTCACGATGGACGCCAGACTGGTGGTCTGCAGCATCATGATCACTTCGTTGCTGTACTGCGGCAGCGCCCGGCGCAAGGCCGAAGGCAGGAGGATGCGCCGGTACATCTTGGCCCGCGACATGCCCATGGCCTTGGCTGCCTCGATTTCGCCGTGGGGCGTGGCCCGCAGGCTGCCAGCGATGATTTCAGCGGTATAGGCACTGGTGTTGATGGCAAAGGCCAGGCACGCACAGAAGGTCGCGCTCGACAGCCACGGCCACAGGAAGCTCTCGCGCACCGCCTGGAACTGCGCCAGGCCGTAGTAGATCAGAAACAACTGAACCAGCATCGGCGTACCGCGAATCACGTAGGTGTACAGCCAGGCCGTTGTATTGACCAGCGGTTGCCTGGAAACCCGCATCAACCCCAAGGGCAGTGCCACCAGCAGGCCGAACAACAAGGAAAGCGCCAGCAGCTTGAGCGTGGTCACCAGGCCGCTCAGATACAGCGGCAGGGCATCGAGAATGACGTTGTAATCGAAGATCATAGGTCAGCCGCCTTCACGCCTACCGAGTAGCGTTTCTCGAGGTAACGCAGGAGCACCAGCGAGACGCTGGTAATCACCAGGTACATCGCCGCCACTGTCAGGAAAAAGGTAAAAGGTTCGCGAGTGGCATCGGCCGCCTGCTTGGCCTTGAACATCATGTCTTGCAGACCGACGACCGAAATCAGCGCGGTGGCCTTGGTCAATACCAGCCAGTTGTTGGTGAAGCCGGGAATCGCCAGGCGAATCATCTGCGGCACCAGCACCCGGAAGAAAATCTGCAGGTTGCTCATGCCATAAGCAGAACCCGCTTCGGCCTGTCCCTTGGGGATGGCCATGAAGGCACCGCGGAACGTTTCCGACAGATAAGCCCCGAAGATGAAGCCTAGGGTGCCGATACCGGCCGCCAGCGGATTGAGGTCGATGTAGTCCTCGTAACCGAGCAAGGGTGCCACGCGATTGAGCAAGTCCTGACCGCCGTAGAAAATCAGCAGAATCAGCACCAGGTCAGGAATGCCACGAATCACCGTCGCATACAAATCGCCAAGCCAGGCCAGCCAGCGCACCGGCGACAGGCGCAGCGCGACCCCGATCAGACCCAGAACGATGGCCAGGGCCATGGACAACAAGGCGAGCTGAAGCGTCAGCCATGCGCCATCGAGGATGACAGCCCCGTAGCCTTTCAACATGTTTCAGGTCCTCGAACGTAGGGATGAAAAAATGGCGCAAACTTCAGTGAACCTGGTGCTTGCGCCATCTCGGACTTACTTGCGAACTATTTACTTGCCGTAAATATCGAAGTCGAAATACTTGTCCTGGATTTGCTTGTACTTGCCGTTCGCGCGAATGGCAGCGATTGCATCATTGAACTTCTTCAAGTCAGCCTCATCGCCCTTGCGCACAGCGATACCGATGCCGTCGCCGAAGTATTTTTCATCGGTGAAGGCCGGGCCTACGAACGCGTAACCCTTACCGGCGTCGGTTTTCAGGAAGCCGTCATTCAACAGCGTAGCGTCTGCCACGGTACCGTCGAGGCGGCCGGCAGCCACGTCCAGGTAGATTTCGTTCTGCGAACCGTAAGGCTTGATCTCGGCACCCAATGGCGCGAGAACTTCCTTGGCGAAGCGCTCATGAATGGAACCGCGCTGCACGCCGATATTCTTGCCCTTGAGCTCGGCCAGATTGTCGCCGACCTGAGTACCGGCCTTCATCACAAGGCGTGCCGGCGTGTTGTAGTACTTGTTGGTGAAGTCGACCGACTTCTTGCGATCTTCAGTGATCGACATGGAAGACAGGATGGCGTCGATCTTGCGCACTTTCAGTGCAGGAATCAGGCCGTCGAACTCCTGCTCGACCCAAACGCACTTGACCTTCATTTCTTCGCACAGGGCATTGCCGATGTCGTAGTCGAAGCCAACGATGCTGCCATCCGGCGCCTTCGAGGCGAACGGTGGGTAAGCCGCTTCGATACCGATCTTCAGCGGTTTTTCATCGGCGATAGACGACAGCGACAGCACGGACAGCGCCAGGGCGCCAAGAAGCGCGAGTTTTTTCATCTCAGGACTCCATCGGTAAAGGGCGGAACAAAGCAGAGTGAGCGGCGAGCCCAGTATGCGAATGAGTACAACAGAGAAAACAGTGCCCGGCGCCCTCGGACAAGACATCAGAACGCCACGAGCCAGTGACCGGCATTTTAACGACAGCCCCGAAGTCGATATTTCTTCAATGCGACAACTAGTTACAGAAGCGCCGGAAATGTGACTTGGGATAATTGACAGCTTCCGCAGAGTATGCAAAAGCAAAAGAAGAAGAACCTGTCTACAAAGCAATAAGCGGGCCTATTATTGGCAAACCCGTCTATTCCGGCAAGTCCAGCGAGCGATCTTGTTCCGCGCGCCTGCAAGAAGCGCAAAAAATCCGGGCGATCGTGTCGCTTGACCCCAACATTGTGGCGCGCCGGTGACAGCATTGGTTACCGACAGATTCTCAAGTAACAGTAGGACGTTTCTTTATGTTTGCCGATTTCTCCCGGCATTAAAAACACCCCTTCGCGGAAATCCAGAACTGACACCGTTCAACTGTAGCCGCTGCCGCAGGCTGCGCTGGAGTCCCGCAGGGGCTCCCCGGCGATCTTGAGATCTTGCGCCTGCTGCGCAGGCGAGCGCAGCCTTCGGCAGCGGCTACAGAGATCGCGTTGATTATCGGACATAAAAAACCCCGCCCGGCAGATTTGCCGGGCGGGGCCTTTATGGTGCCTGGGTCTATCAGGCGGCGTTCATGGTCTTGTGCGTGTCGATCAAGTGCTGCACCACGCTCGGGTCGGCCAGGGTGGAGATGTCGCCCAGGGCGTCATACTCGGCCGTGGCAATCTTGCGCAGAATGCGCCGCATGATTTTCCCGGAGCGGGTCTTGGGCAAGCCTGGCGCCCACTGGATGACATCCGGCGAGGCGATCGGACCGATCTCCTTGCGCACCCAGTTCTTCAACTCGATACGCAGTGCTTCGCTGGCTTCTTCGCCACCGTTGAGGGTGACATAGACGTAGATGCCCTGCCCCTTGATATCGTGCGGCACGCCGACAACAGCAGCCTCGGCGACTTTCGGGTGGGCGACCATGGCACTTTCGATCTCGGCCGTGCCCATGCGGTGGCCGGAGACGTTGAGCACGTCATCGACCCGGCCCGTGATCCAGTAGTAGCCATCTTCGTCGCGACGGGCGCCGTCGCCGGTGAAATACATGCCACGGAAGGTCTTGAAATAGGTATCCACGAAACGGTCGTGATCGCCATACAGGGTTCGCGCCTGGCCTGGCCACGAATCGAGAATCACCAGGTTGCCCTCGGCAGCACCCTCGATCAGGTTGCCCAGGTTGTCCACCAGCGCCGGTACCACTCCAAAGAACGGACGGGTCGCCGAACCCGGCTTGAGGGCGGTAGCGCCCGGCAATGGGCTGATCAATACGCCGCCGGTTTCGGTTTGCCACCAGGTATCGACGATCGGGCAGCGTTGCTTGCCGACGGTGTTGTAATACCAGTTCCAGGCTTCCGGGTTGATCGGCTCGCCTACCGAGCCGAGCAGGCGCAGGCTCGAACCATCGGCGCCTGCAACGGCGGCCTGACCTTCGGCCATCATCGCGCGGATGGCGGTCGGTGCGGTGTAGAGAATGTTGACCTTGTGCTTGTCGACGATCTTCGACACGCGGGTGATGTCCGGGTAGTTCGGCACACCTTCAAACAACAGAGTGGTCGCACCGTTGGCCAGCGGGCCGTAAACGATATAACTGTGGCCGGTCACCCAGCCGACGTCCGCGGTGCACCAGTAGACCTCGCCCGGACGGTAGTCGAACACGCGCTCATGGGTCAGCGCGGCATAGACCAGGTAACCACCGGTGGTGTGCTGCACGCCCTTGGGCTTGCCGGTGGAGCCGGAGGTGTACAGGATGAACAGGGCTTCTTCGGCGCCCATTTCCTTTGGCGCGCAATGGCTGGATGCGACCTTCATCAGGTCTTCGTACCAGATGTCGCGATGCTGGTGCCAGGCAATGTCGCCACCGGTGCGCTTGCACACGATGATCTTCTGCACGCTGGCGGTTTCAGGGTTGGTCAGCGCAAGGTCGACGTTGGCCTTGAGCGGGGTGCGCTTGCCGCCACGCAGACCTTCGTCGGCGGTGATCACGACTTTCGACTTGCAGTCGATGATGCGCCCGGCCAGGGCTTCGGGCGAGAAGCCACCGAACACTACCGAGTGGATCGCACCGATGCGGGCACAGGCCAGCATCGCCACCACGGCCTCAGGGATCATCGGCATGTAAATGGTGACCACGTCGCCACGGTGCACATCCTGACCGCGCAGAGCGTTGGCGAACTTGCAGACTTCGGTGTGCAGTTCGCGGTAAGTGATATTGCGATGTTCGGAAGGATCGTCGCCTTCCCAGATAATTGCGACTTGATCGCCGCGCTCGGCCAGGTGACGGTCGAGGCAGTTGTAGGAAACGTTCAGAGTGCCGTCGGCAAACCACTTGATATCGACATGGTGATCGTCGAAGGAGGTCTGCTTGACCTTGGTAAAGGGCTTGATCCAGTCGATGCGCTTGGCCTGCTCGCGCCAGAAGCCATCCGGGTTGATCACCGACTGCTGGTACATGGCCTTGTAGGTTGCCTCATCGGTCAACGTAGTGGCCGCAACCTCGGGACGAACGGGATACAGAGAAGCCGCACTCATCTTTGTTACCTCGGTGGAATAGTTGTTTTTGTATGGGCTGTTTGTAACTGTACCAGACCCGATGAGCCATTCGACGTTGGTAGTAACGCCCCACACATCTGGCTCACTGCGCAAGCCGCGAGCGCTCAAGTCCGGCGCCTGCGGACGGGGGAAGGTGCGACATTCTGCCTCACAGGCAAAAAACCGGGGACCACCCAGAACGATTGTTGCCGGATCCGTAAAAAGTGTTTATCAAAAGCCGCTCTGTTTAGTCGTTAGTACGCCACCTAGAATTCAGCTCGCCGTCCAAGGCAACCTGATTAACACATGCAACAGCCCCCACGAAGGCACGTTAATCACGCATTAACCTCATAACTTAACTCTGGCACCACACGTAGCTCCACAAGAGCTACGTGACCTCTTACGACCGCAAAACAAGGTAAATTCGAGATGAAAGCTTTACTGGTATTGGCACTGAGTACTTTTTGCGTCAGCGCAATGGCCGAAGAAGTTACAACCGATGTCGCCGAACAGATACCCGTTGAACACTACACCTACTCGCAACAGCTGGACATTGCCAAGGTCCTCTCGATGAGCGAAATCCCCAACGTCTGCGAAGTGGTCCCGGCACGCATGACCTACGAAGACTCCACCGGCAAAAAACACATTCTCGAATACCGCGTCATGGGCAACGGCTGCTCCAACGGTTGATCCGCTCGTGTGGCCAGCGCTTCATGCCCCACGCGCAAGAAGCGCGGCCTAAATATATACCCGCTTACATAAATTTAGATTTGGATACTTGAAGGGCCATCTGAAAAGGAGCCCGAACAGTATGGACATTTCCACACCTGTCACAGCCACTGAACGCTTATCACAACTGGACGACACGACATTCCTGCTGAACATCACAATAGCCCTGTCAGTAGACGACGACATCGCCAATGAACTCGATTCGCCCTCGACTGAATTGACAAGGTTGGAACCCGATATTTCGCCAGATGTACCGCTTGCGGGATACCCCTATTTTCAGGCCACTCGCCTGACCCTCCGCTATCTACTGGGAAATGATACAGACTTCCCAGGCAACCTCGACTCACCGTCGCCGAAACTGCTGCTCCTGTATGACAGCGCCTCGACACACGCACTTGTCGCCTCTGTATTGAATGTTGCTCAAAGCGCCGTCGAACCCGGTCTGGTGCACGCGTTTTTTGCTCGCATGGCCTGGATCGATGAATCGTCGGTCACCACGCCACTGGCCAAGGCCCAACTTGAGCATCTGCTGTATCGCATTTCGCCCCTGAGCAATGAGGCTCGCCTGCTCGGTGCAGGCGACTTCTCCGAGCTTGGGCAACTGCTGTCAAGCGTGCCAGAGGACCTGCGTATGTGGATGCTGCAGTTCAAGCATGGCCTGCGTTGGAAGCCGGCCAGCGAGTGGTTGACGCACTGTCCGGTAGAAACGCTGCAACAAGGGCTGGTTCGTCACGAAAAAACCCAACAGCAATCTGCGCTAACAATTCTGGCAACCGTCATCGAACGCCTGCTGCCGACTGCCGGTCAGTTTCAGGATGAGCCACTGGCAACATCGCTGACCATGCGGCTGGCCTCACCACTAACGCAGCAATTGATAGAAGCGACCGTCCAGGCCATTTATCCGGCGCCCGCGATCGCAGACAGCTTGAGGCTCGAATGGGGCTCGACGCTGGATAACAGCGTCCGTCGCCAGTTCTTTCAGAAACTTGCACTCCATGCTCTGAACTCGAACGATGAGCCATGGGTACGGCTGGCGCTCGACAATGCCCGCAGCGCGCCCGGTATGCAAGCCTTCTCCTTCGCAACCCTGCTGGCGCAAAAACACCCAACCTTGAGTACGGAGTGCTGCCTGAGGCTCGGCTCCCTATGGCTACCGGAACCCGTGGAGCAAGCCAGCGCCGAACTCGAACCACTATCGAACGCACAGGTTTTGAGCCCTGAGCTTCCAGCCTTCACCGACTGGTGCCCGGTTTCGTCAATCGATGATCTGTTCAAACGCGTCGGCATGGAGTTGCTCTGCGAGTTCAAGGACGGAAAACATCACTTGCGTCTGCCAGCCTGGGAGACCTGGCAGGCGATGATGCAATCGAGCAACTTCGCGACGCTGTTCCAGCCGCTACTACGGAAATTGGGTTGGTATGGTGCACGCCCTGGGGAAGCCGCATCACCGCGCGCCACCCAGGCACTGGGAGCCAGGGCGATCACCGAGCATTTCCTGGGCCCCTGGGATCAATCGGCCCAATCAATCGAACGCAGCTTTCGAGACAATTGGGTGACCGAGTTCAGCCATGCACAATTGCGCCAGGAACTCACCCGCGCCATTGCCGAGCGCAACCCGAACATCTCCCCCGCCTCATTGAGCATGCTCGAGTACCTGCTACTGCGGGAAATCGCTCCCGAACTACTCGTTGCAGACGTTCCGGACTGGCTCTACTACGGTCGATCCTTGCAAAGCGTTGCCCTGATACAGGGTGCAAGGCTGCTTGAGGCCATTTCACCTGGCGCCGCCTGCAGGGCTGGGTCCGATCAGGTCGTTATGCTCGCCAGGGACTTGAGCACGAGCGAGGACGCCACGGTGCAACGCCTATGGAGCCAAACCCTGGTGTTGCCCGCCTTACGCTATGCCATGGCGCACGGGGCAATAGACGCCCTGGCCGAAAACGATATTCAAAATGCCACCCATCAGCAGATTGAAGCAGCCCTGAGCTTCCTGAAGGCAGAGCAGCAATCCCTTGCTCAAGCGGCGGTCGGGTTGAATGGAAAAACCCCGGATCGGAAAACGCTGGCGGAGAAACAATTGCGCTTGGCCGGTGTTGACTCTTATTACTGGGACAAAGGTATTGGAGGTCATGAAACCTGGGCCTACCTTGAGAGTTGCGGCCTGGAGAAAGCTTCAAGTTATGCCTGGAACCATACCCTTGCCAGCCCTGGCGCCGCGAACGATGTCGGCGCGCCCAACGAACGACCGATCATCATGAGTCTGCTGCAGCTGGTAATGATGGGCCAGATCAATCGAGCCGGAGAAACAACGGTCCCGCAGCTCTACGATGACGCTTTCACCACCTTCTGCGATTCCTGGCAGAGCACCCATGCCAAACTCATCAAGCGCCTGTTCAAGGAGCTGCCGGCGAGCTATCGAACCCAACTGCATGCGTCTACCTGCGAAGTCAGCCTGGTGAAATTCGCTGAAGAGGAAGGCTACCAAGGCCTGTTCATTCGCTGTCAGAGCGGCGATCACCAAAGTGATTTCGACCAGCATCAGGCCACGAACGAATACTATTTCGAGATCGTCCCCAGCGCAGGTGCTGCCCGTAAATGCAGGCAAGGATTTGAATATGTATTCATCCCTACCTCCGGATTTCATGGCAACCTTGCCGACCTTTATGCTAATCAAATAGAGAAACAAGTAAGAGAACAACAGGGTCGCATTAAGCCGTTGCTGCCCTTCGACAGCGATGCCTACTTGAAAGGAACACCTTCGCGTTCCAGCCAGGACCTTCACACCCCCCTCAAGGGCGAACTGGTTCCCGCCGCAGAATCGGTATACGGCGCCGACAGCAGTGAAGATGCCTTTCTCCAGTCCCTTGCAGAAGCCGCAGCAAAGCATTTGTACGCCACCCCGCTGGCGAAACTCAAGATAGAGCACACCCACACCACCACCTGGGAAGAGGTGATAGCTCAGGACAAAAAGATAGTGGACTGCGTCGCCCGCCTGGTGCTGCCGTTCTACGGCTGTATCAAGGATCTGGCTGACAGCGATCGCTCCACAGGCGTGATCGTAGGGTGCGTACTGGATGCCGCCACCGCCCTGATCCCCCTCGGCCAGTTCATCGGTGCGAGCGCAAAAATCGCCATTGTCGCCGGCGAGTTGACCATTAGATCGGCTTGCGAGGAAATGTCCGCGGCGCTGAGCGAGTTGGTCGTCGAACTTGCCCAGCAAAGCCCGCTGCTACTTTTCAGGGATTTGTCGCGAGCAGCGATCTGGTTGTCCACCAAGGCCTGGGAAGAACTTGCACAGTCCGCTACCTGGCTGAAAGCTCTTATCAAGAACAAGCCATTCCTGCATGTGACCGAAAGCGGTACCTACACTATGCCGCTTGAAGCGTTTCACGACTGGCAGGCAAGCAATCCTCTGGACGATCTGGTGACCGTAGACAAGAGCGAAAATAGCCTGGTGCGCAACCTGGGCACCGAGAAAAACCCAGGCAACAGACTGCTCGACTCCTACAGCGATCGGCCCTATGGCCCGGCGCTTACCGAGGCAGAGGCATCGCAAGGCGCATCACTGACAGCACTGCACGCGACACATTCGATCACCCCGCCAATCTATCCCGGGCGAGTGCTATACGAACTGTCCGAGGACGGTGTCATCAGCATCAAGGTTCCGGAAGAATGCGCAGTTCGAGTTCGATACAAAGGTCAGGGTCAGTATGATCTGAGCATCGACGATCATCTCTATCGCCTCGATACAACACGCAACGACAGCAGCCTGATCCGGTTGTCTGACTCGCGCATCAGCGAGTCTTCAACGCTTACGGAAGAGGACGTCATTTGCCGACGTACGCGCGATTTGATTGAAGATCTCGCTTGCGTCGCCTACACCAAATTGACGAGTGTCCCGATCGAACAATTACCCCCTGTCCCTGGGGAGCAATTGACACTGGGCAAGGAAGTCAGCCTGGCCTTCGAAAGCCGAGAGTTCCACCTCGATCGACGAACGATTGCGGCAACCGGGCAAGCACCGGAACGCACACTCAATGTCCTGGTCCACGAAGGAAAATTCTGCAAATGGGATCATGAGGTGATCCCGGCCAAAGGGCGTCGGCCCGCAAAAACCTCATCACAAAGGAAAATATTGGTACTGAGCCCGGAGGAACGCTCCTCGCTGGGATTGCCCTCTGAACCCGGCTACCTGCCGGAGATCACCGGGCGCATGTCGACTCAACGCAAGTTCGGCCTGACCAAGGACCTCAGTGGCAATGAGGCCAAGCGCATCAATCCCTTCGTACCGGTGGTAGAACTGGACCAGGTGACCGCCGAGATTGCCGACAAACGCATCTTGCGGGGAATCAGCCACAGCCTGAACGGTCAAAAAGTCGTCTACGTCGAAGCCGATACAGGGCAAATCTACAAGGCAATCCAGGGTCCGGACTTATTGACGTTCAGCCGAGTCACCGATCGTTTGGAAATCAATGAGTACTTGCGGCTCTCTGAACAGTATCGCTTTGTCGCCGAGCGACCCTATAGCCTCAAGGACAGGGAAAACATCGCAAAACTACTGTTTGACGTAGCTGTTCAAAAACAAAACCACGGTATCGAAGCCTGGTTGGCACAAGCACCTGCCAACAGGCAATACGCCACCTATGTACAGTGGTGCATCGACAATAACGAGGAAAATCAACTGCTTCACTTTGCAGAAAATATTCTGTCTGGTGAAGACGCCCAGATGAATCTGGTAGAAGAAACCAGGAGCATCATTCCCGACTGGGAAAAACTGGCCGAGCGATCAGGCGCTAATCAACTCCATACTGCCGGCATCTTGAACAACCTCCTGCCAGCACAAGGTAAAGAGGCGTTGTGGACCCCACTGAAGCTCTCCCAGGCGGATACCACCGAGCTGATTGGCAAACAACTGGCCGGGGGCAATCTGGCCTACGCCTCGATCCGTACAAAAGCGGGTGAGCGCTATGTCTATTACGCACTATCGGGGGGTAAACAGACCAAGGGCATACGCCTCAAACCTTATGTACAAGGACTCAACAGCCGTACGATGGGTGGTGTGACCTATGTAGATGCTGGCGCTCTCATGAAAAATCGCTCACCGGATCCGGATTTCACCAGCCTCCCGGTTGTCCGCCACGCCGACAAGCTGACCGTCAGTACGTTCGACCGTTACCTCGATTCGGAGCGCCTGATCGCCACCGTCGTCAAGGAGAACTTCCATGGTCAGGAGCTTGAACACATCAAGATTTTCACTCGATGGGATACCTGTCGATCCTGTGGTGGCGTCGTACTGCCACAACTGAAACTCGCATTTCCCGACACCGACTTCTCAGTGACCTATCTGCAAGAGTACGTTGTCTAGCCCCCTGCCTGTTCAACGACGCTGGTCAATCAGACTTGCCCACCTCGTAGGTACGCAGCTTATTGGCGATAGTGGTGTGCGATACACCCAATCGCTTGCCCAACGCACGACTGCTCGGATACTCAGCGAGCAGTCGCTCCAATACCGCCTTTTCAAAGCGCCCGACAATCTGCTCCAGACTCCCCTCCAGGGAAAACTCGCCCAACGGCTGCCGGGCGTTGTAATCGGGCAGGCGAATATGCTCGACCTTGACCACCCCGCCTTCGCACAGGGAAACCGCCTGGAACAGCACGTTCTCCAACTGCCGCACGTTGCCCGGCCAATGGTAATGGCTGAGCCGATCCATGACGGCAGGTGCCAGCCTGGGCAACGGGCAACCGATCTGCCGGCTGGCCTGATCGAGAAAATGCTCGACCAGCGGCGTCAGGCCGTCGAGGCACTCACGCAGCGGCGGAATATGCAGGGACAGGACGTTGAGCCGGTGATACAGATCCTGACGGAATTCGCCACGGGCACAGAGCTCGGACAGGTCGACCTGGGTGGCACAGATCACCCGCACATCCAGATAGACTTCCTCGTCGCTACCGACTCGACGGAAACAACCATCCTGCAGAAAACGCAGCAGCTTGACCTGTAGGCGCGGGCTCATCTCACCCACGCCATCGAGAAACAGGGTGCCGCCCGCGGTCAGTTCCAACAACCCCAATTTGCCCTCGGCCCGGGCGCCTTCAAAAGCACCGGGACCGTAGCCGAACAATTCGGTTTCGGCCATGGATTCGGGCAGCCCGGCACAGTTGAGCGCCATCAGGGGCGCCTGCCCACGCGGGCTGGCCAGATGGCAGGCACGCGCGAGCAATTCCTTGCCGGTCCCGGTTTCGCCCTCGATCAATAGCGGCGCGTCCAGCGGTGCCATGCGTCGCGCTTCACGGACCACCGCAGCCATGACCTTCGAGCTCTGGAAGATACTGTCGAAACCACGCAACTCCTGCTTGCGCACATGGTAGATACGCTCACCGATACGGTCGGCCCGGTGCAGGGTCAGCACCGCCCCGGCCAGCGCTTCGCTGTCATCGTGCTCTGACTGCAGAGGGGCGATGTCGGCCAGAAACACATCGCCCTTGACCTTGACCCGCAAGCCATTGATCCGCGACTTGCTGGCCCGCACCAGCTCCGGCAGGTCGAAGTCTTCGGCGTAACGCGACAGCGGGATGCCCGGCACTTCATCCACGCGCACCCCGAGCAACTGCGCCGCCGCGCGGTTGGCCGCGACGATCGAGCCGCCCATATCGATCGACAGCACCGGAAACTCCAATGCCCCGAGCAGAGCGTTGAGCTCCATATGCCGCCGCTCGCTGGGCATCAGCCCAACCCGTTTGACACCGAATACTCCGGCAATGGCCTCGAACTTCGGCCGCAGCGCCTGGAACTGCAGGTTGATTAGATTCGGGCAATGCAGGTAGATCGCATTGCCGTGCTCGCCACCCACTTCGCCACGGGCGACGTTGATGCCGTACTCCACCAGCAGATTGAGAATGTCGCGAAGGATGCCGATGCGGTTCTGGCAATGGACTTTGATACGCATGGAAGGGCCCAGAATGAGTGATGGCGGGCTGAAGAGCACTCCGAGAGGCGTTTTTTTACCGAAGAGCGCCGATATTTGGAAAGAATATGTGACAGCTGTAGGACCTTTCAACAGCGCCGACGGCAGTATTTTCGGGTTTTCGGGAAAATCGTAAAGTTTTCGTTACGAAAATGCGACAACCAGACGCTTCGACGGGCCTGGAGACGGGTGAAACTCATCGCGTCCTGGGTTATCACTAAGTCAACGCAGTACAGAACAATAAAGGCCTTGAGCAGGAGTGCAGTATGAAGCAGACGAAGTACGTGGCTCGCGAACCTGATGCCCATGGATTCATCGAGTATCCGCCGCAAGAGCACGCCGTCTGGAACACCCTGATCACCCGTCAGTTGAAGGTGATCGAAGGTCGTGCATGCCAGGAATATCTGGATGGCATCGAACAGCTCGGCCTGCCCCACGACCGCATCCCGCAACTGGGCGAGATCAACAAGGTGCTGAGCGCGACCACCGGCTGGCAGGTGGCACGAGTACCGGCACTGATTCCCTTCCAGACCTTTTTCGAATTGCTGGCGAACAAGCAGTTCCCCGTGGCGACCTTCATTCGCACCGAAGAAGAGCTCGATTACCTGCAAGAGCCGGACATCTTCCACGAGATCTTCGGCCACTGCCCGCTGCTGACCAACCCGTGGTTCGCCGAATTCACCCACACTTACGGCAAGCTCGGCCTCAAGGCCACCAAGGAACAGCGCGTCTACCTGGCCCGCCTGTACTGGATGACCATCGAGTTCGGCCTGGTCGAGACACCTCAGGGCCGACGCATCTACGGCGGCGGCATCCTCTCCTCGCCCAAGGAAACCGTCTACAGTCTATCGGGTGCACCGGAACACCAGGCCTTCGACCCGCTTGAATGCATGCGTACCCCGTATCGCATCGACATCCTGCAACCGCTGTATTTCGTGCTGCCGGATCTGAAGCGGTTGTTCGACCTGGCGCATGAGGACATCATGGGCATGGTTGAACACGCCATGCAGCTGGGTCTGCACACCCCTAAATTTCCGCCGAAAGCCGCCTGAGCGCGCATAGGCAAAGTCATAAAAGCCACATCATAAAAACAGTTTTCAGGAAGCCACCATGAACGCCTTGAACCAAGCCCATTGCGAAGCCTGCCGCGCCGACGCTCCCCAGGTCAGCGACGAAGAACTGCCGGTACTGATCAAGCAGATCCCGGACTGGAACATCGAAGTACGCGATGGCGTGATGCAACTGGAAAAGATCTTCCTGTTCAAGAACTTCAAACATGCCCTGGCCTTTACCAATGCCGTCGGCGAAATCTCCGAAGCCGAAGGCCATCACCCTGGCCTGCTGACCGAATGGGGCAAAGTCACCGTCACCTGGTGGAGCCACTCGATCAAGGGCCTGCACCGCAATGACTTCATCATGGCGGCACGTACCGATGAAGTCGCCAAAGGCGCCGAGGGCCGCAAATAATGCACTTCGGCCCGATCGAACGGATACCTGGCGATCCGATCCTGGGCCTGATCGAGGCCTACGCCAAGGATACGAACCCGAACAAATTCGACCTGGGCGTAGGCGTCTTCAAGGACGCCATGGGCCTGACGCCCGTACTCGCGGCGGTCAAGCAGGCCGAACAACGCCTGCTCGACCGGCAAACCAGCAAGACCTATATCGGCGGTCATGGCGACAGTGCCTTTGGCCAACTGCTCTGCGAACTGGTGCTGGGCCGTGAGTCGAAGCTGTTGCGCGAACTGCGTGTTGGTGCGACCCAAGCCCCCGGGGGCACGGGAGCGCTGCGCCTGAGTGCGGACTTCATCAAGCAGTGCCTGCCCGGGCGCGGCATCTGGTTGAGCGATCCGACCTGGCCTATCCACGAGTCGATCTTCGCTGCGGCGGGCCTCAAGGTCGCGCACTACCCTTACGTCGGTCAGGACAATCGCCTGAATGTCCCGGCAATGCTCGCCGCGCTGGAAACCGTGCCCAAGGGCGACATCGTGCTGCTGCACGCCTGCTGCCATAACCCGACCGGTTTCGATCTGTCCCATGCGGACTGGAAACAGGTACTGGACGTGGTTCGCCGGCGTGAACTGCTGCCACTGATCGACTTCGCCTACCAGGGCTTCGGCGACGGCCTGGAACAGGACGCCTGGGCGGTACGCCTGTTTGCCGAGGCACTGCCCGAATTGCTGATCACCAGCTCCTGCTCGAAGAATTTCGGTCTGTACCGCGAGCGTACCGGGGCACTGCTGGTGTGTGCAGGCGATGCGCAGAAATTGCTGGATGTGCGCAGCCAATTGGCCTTCACCGCCCGCAACCTGTGGTCGTCGCCGCCCGATCACGGTGCCGCTGTAGTCGCGGAGATTCTGGGCAACCCGGAGCTCAAAAGCCTGTGGATCGATGAAGTCGAAGGCATGCGCGTGCGTATCGCCCAATTGCGCGCTGGGTTGCTGGAGGCGCTGGAGCCTTACGGCCTGGCGGAGCATTTCGCCCATATCGGTGTGCAGCGCGGGATGTTTTCCTATACCGGGCTGACCCCCGCGCAGGTGCAGCAATTGCGTGACAAGCACAGCGTGTACATGGTCAGTTCAGGCCGCGCCAACGTCGCAGGGATTGATGCTTCGCGGCTGGATGCGTTGGCAAAGGCGATTTCCGAGGTGTGTACGGCGTGAAATCGATCGCTGGCAAGCCAGCTCCCACAGGGTTCAGTGTTGATCAAAAAAATTGAAAACATGATGAGATCAACTGTGGGAGCGGGCTTGCCCGCGATAAGTCCCGAAAAGACAACACAAAATCCCCTACCAGTCGGCAGTTAAAATCTCCCCGCCATGAAAACTGCTGTACCCTGCCAGTGCTTTTTTTCAATCAACCAGCACTTGCGAGGAGCGACGACGATGCACGAAATCCCCAACCTCCCCTTCCCAAGCCTGCACGAACCCGAGCAGTCCCAGCCTTCCCAAACCGCCGGCAACGAGCCCGCATTCAAGGCTGAAACCGAAGCCGAAGAAACCCTGAACGCTGACAGCCAAGGCTGACGAGCGCTCCCGACAGGCCGTGTGAAAGCCGTCGCTGCCCATGCCAGTGCGTTTTCACACAGCCCAAAAGCTTTTTTTCTCCCGCAAAATGTCCAATTTGGCCCCCTTCCGGCATATCATAGCCAGCTAAGCATTTCCCCCCTCCCTGCGAATCCTTCCATGCCTGATACCCAGCGCCCCATGGCGGTCACGCTGCAAGTCGTGTCCATTGTCATGTTCACCTTCATCGGCTACCTGAATATCGGCATCCCGTTGGCGGTCCTGCCCGGCTATGTTCACAGCGACCTGGGCTTCGGTGCGGTGATCGCCGGCCTGGTCATCAGCGTGCAGTACCTGGCGACACTGCTCAGCCGCCCTTATGCCAGCCGCATCATCGACAATCAGGGCAGCAAACGCGCTGTGCTTTACGGGTTGACCGGCTGTGGCCTGAGTGGCGTGTTCATGTTGCTGTCCAGTTGGCTGCAAAGCACGCCAATGCTGAGCCTGATCAGTTTGCTGATCGGTCGCCTGGTGCTTGGCAGCGCCGAAAGCCTGGTGGGCTCGGCCTCGATCGGCTGGGGTATCGGCCGGGTCGGCGCGCAGAATACGGCCAAGGTGATTTCCTGGAATGGCATTGCCAGTTATGGCGCATTGGCCGTTGGCGCACCGCTTGGCGTGGTACTGGTGCAACAGTTCGGCTTGTGGAGCATGGGCGTGAGCATCATATTGCTGGCTGTCATCGGCGTCGCCCTGGCCTGGCCGAAACAGTCGGCTCCCATCGTGGCCGGCGAGCGCATGCCGTTCCTGCATGTGCTCGGTCGCGTGCTGCCCCATGGTTCGGGACTGGCCCTGGGCTCGATCGGCTTCGGCACCATCGCCACCTTCATCACCCTCTATTACGCCAGCCACGACTGGGACAACGCGGCGTTATGCCTGAGTCTGTTCGGTGGCTGCTTCATCGGCGCACGCTTGCTGTTTGGCAACCTGATCAACCGCATCGGTGGATTCCGGGTAGCCATTGCCTGCCTGTCGGTGGAAACCCTTGGTTTATTGCTGCTGTGGCTTGCGCCCAGCATGGAGTTGGCCCTGGCGGGTGCGGCACTGAGCGGTTTCGGTTTTTCGCTGGTATTTCCGGCACTGGGCGTCGAGGCGGTCAATCTGGTGCCCGCTTCCAGTCGAGGCGCCGCAGTGGGTGCCTACTCGCTGTTCATCGACCTTTCGCTGGGGATCACCGGGCCGCTGGCGGGGGCCATTGCGGCGGGGTTCGGCTTCGGTTCGATCTTTTTGTTCGCCGCGATCGCCGCGCTTGGTGGCCTGGCCATCAGTCTCTATCTGTATCGCCAAGCGCGCCGTTCACGTCAATAGTCCACCTTGCCGCGCCCGGCCTTGATTGTGCCGCGCTTGCTCTTGGTCTCCAGCCTGCGGGTCTTGGAGCCCAGGGTCGGGCGGGTTGGCCGCCTGGCCTTCTCGACCTTGGTCGCGCCCACGATCAACTCGCGCAAGCGTTCCAGTGCATCAGCACGATTCTGTTCCTGGGTCCGGTATTGCTGGGCCTTGATGATGATCACGCCTTCACTGGTGATGCGGCTGTCGCGCAGCGCCAGCAGTCTCTCCTTGTAGAAAGGTGGCAAGGACGACGCCTGGATATCGAAACGCAGGTGCACGGCACTGGAGACCTTGTTGACGTTCTGCCCCCCGGCGCCCTGGGCACGGATGGCGGTCAATTCGATCTCGGCATCGGGCAGATGCACAGCGTTGGAAATCACCAGCATGGGGCACACTTCGTCAAAGGCAGAATGGTCAGGATACGCGTTGCAACGCGCAAAACAAAAAACCCGGCGCGCTGGCCGGGTTTCGGGAGAAAGACGCACAACTTGTAGCCGCTGCCCAAAGGCTGCGCTCGCGTGCGAAGCAGGCGCAAGATCTCGAGATCGCCGGGGAGCCCCTGCGGGACTCCAGCGCAGCCTGCGGCAGCGGCTACATGGCGCCCACCGCCTGCGCGGCACCGCGCTTGTTCTTGATCACATAGCAGCCCCACATGACCACCAACCACACCGGAATCGCATAGACCGACACCTGGATCCCCGGGATCAGCAACATGATGCCGAGGATGAACACCACCCAGGCCAGACAGATGTAGTTGCCATAGGGATACCATAGCGCCTTGAACAGCGGGGACTGCTTGGTCCGCACCATGTGCTGGCGGAACTTCAGGTGCGAGTAGCTGATCATCGCCCAGTTGATGACCAGCGCCGCGACTACCAGCGACATCAACAGCTCCAGCGCATGCTGGGGCATGAAGTAGTTGAGCAGCACCGCCACCAGGGTCACCACCGCCGAAGTCAGGATCGCCCGTACTGGCACGCCGCGCTTGTCGATTTTGGCCAGCGCACGAGGGGCATCGCCCTGCTCGGCCATGCCGAACAGCATGCGCGCGTTGCAGTAGGTGCCACTGTTGTACACCGACAATGCCGCGGTCAGGACCACGAAGTTGAGGATGTGCGCTGCGGTATCGCTGCCCAGCATCGAGAACACTTGCACGAACGGGCTGCCGCTGTACGCGTCGCCGGAAGCGTTGAGGCTGCTCAGCAGGCTGTCCCAGGGGGTCAGCGACAGCAGAACCACCAGAGCACCGATGTAGAAAATCAGGATGCGGTAGATCACCTGATTGATCGCTTTCGGAATCACGGTCTTCGGCTTGTCGGCCTCGGCAGCGGTGAAGCCGAGCATTTCCAGGCCGCCAAAGGAGAACATGATGATGGCCAGGGCCATGACCAGGCCGCTGACGCCGTTAGGGAAGAAGCCACCGTGTTCCCACAGATTGCTGACCGACGCCTGCGGGCCACCGCTGCCGCTGACCAGCAGGTAGCTGCCCAGCGCGATCATGCCGACGATCGCCAGGACCTTGATGATCGCGAACCAGAACTCGGCCTCGCCGAAGACTTTGACGTTGGCCAGGTTGATCAGGTTGATCATCACGAAGAAGGCCGCCGCAGAAACCCAGGTCGGGATCTCCGGCCACCAGTAATGCACGTACTTGCCGACCGCCGTCAGCTCGGACATACCGACCAGGATATACAGCACCCAGCAGTTCCACCCCGACAGGAAGCCGGCGAAACCGCCCCAGTATTTGTGGGCAAAGTGACTGAAGGATCCGGCAACCGGCTCTTCGACGATCATCTCACCCAGCTGGCGCATGATCATGAAGGCAATGAAGCCGCAGATCGCGTAGCCAAGAATCATCGACGGACCCGCCGACTTCAGTACCCCCGCCGAGCCCAGGAACAGCCCGGTACCAATCGCACCACCAAGGGCGATCAGCTGGATGTGGCGATTTTTCAGGCCGCGTTTCAGCTCACCTGATTGCGAGTTTTGTCCACTCATTAATGGAGTCACCTGTTTGTTTTTGTCTGTGACGGGATCGGACCCACCGCGCTCGTGGCGCAGCGGAGTGAACAAGGCGGATAGCCTCGAATTTAGTGGGTCACAGTGAAAACGCGGCGCATTGTACACCTGTGCCATAAGCAAGGTTCAACACGCGCTTCACTGTTCCTTGAGGACGGTGTATCTGACTGCGGCGAAGGTTTTGGAACAAGGAGGTGGGAGTGGCGAAAAAGAGGTCTTGGCGAGGTTTGCGGCAGAAATTTCTTACAGCCGCTTCGGACAGGCCGATTGCGCGGCAATTTGAGGCGGATTTGTAACGATTTATTTACGGAGTGGTTCAGAGAGTTGCCAGGGCATAAATGCAAAACGCCAACCCTGGGGTTGGCGTTTTGGTTTTGTGTTCCTCGTTCCCACGCTCTGCGTGGGAATGCATCCTACGACGCTCTGCGTCGTGCAGGTCGACGCGGAGCGTCTGACACGGCATTCCCACGCGGAGCGTGGGAACGAGAAGCGGTCGCAGAATTACTCAGGCTTAGGCTTGCGACGACCGAAACCAGGACGCTGCCCACTACCAGCCGGCGGCCCACGACGCTTGCCCGACGGCCCTTCTTCGACCAGCACGATCCCCGGACGCTTGTGCGCGGGTTTTGCCGGACGCTTGTTGGTCTCGCTCGGGCGCTCGGCCACCGGCGTACCGCGACTCGAATCCTTGCGTGGTGCCTCTCTACGCGGCGAGTCCTTGCGCGGAGCTTCGCCACGAGGCGTGCGCACCGGGCGTTGCTCTTCAGTGCGCGGTGCACGCGGTTCGCGCGCCGGGCGCTCGCCGGCCGGGGCATCGTTGGCCGGGCGCAAGGTGCGCACGCGCTCACCACGACCTACCGGACGCGAGGACTTGCGCTGCATCCGCTCGAGCTTGTCCTTGGACTTGGCGTTCATCGAAGGCATGGCGACAGGCGTCAGGCCGACTTCGGCCGCCAGGATGTCCACTTCGCCCTGGCTCATCTCGCGCCAGCGACCCATCGGCAGGTCGGAGTTGAGGAACACCGGACCGAAACGTACGCGTTTCAGGCGGCTGACCACCACGCCCTGGGATTCCCACAGGCGACGTACTTCACGGTTGCGGCCTTCCATCACCACGCAGTGGTACCAATGGTTGAAGCCTTCACCGCCAGGTGCTTGCTGGATATCGGTGAAACGTGCCGGGCCGTCTTCCAGAATCACGCCGTTCTTCAGACGCAACAGCATGTCGTCGTCGACTTCGCCACGCACACGCACAGCGTATTCGCGGTCCATCTCGTAGGACGGGTGCATCAGGCGGTTGGCCAGTTCACCATCAGTGGTGAACATCAGCAGCCCGGTGGTGTTGATGTCCAGGCGGCCGATATTGATCCAGCGTCCTTCCTTTGGCCGAGGTAGGCGATCGAACACCGTCGGGCGACCTTCCGGGTCGTCACGGGTGCAGATCTCACCGTCTGGCTTGTTGTACATGATGACGCGGCGAACGGTCTCGGACGCTTCTTCGCGCTTGATGACCTTGCCATCGACCGAAATCGCGTCGTGCAGGTCGACGCGCTGGCCGAGGGTAGCCTCCACGCCATTGACCTTGATCCGGCCCTGGGCAATCCAGGCCTCGACGTCGCGGCGCGAACCCACGCCAATGCGCGCGAGTACTTTTTGCAGTTTTTCGCCGGCGGGGCGAAATTCCTGGTCGTCTTTCTGATCGTGTTCACTCATCTGGGCACCTCCCGGTGTGTCGATGCAGGCCTGGGCCCGCTGTATTGAAAACCTGTTACTGGCGAACGAATCGCCAAAAGGTCGCGAATCATACGCTCATGGCGACCGACGCGCATCTGAGACTAGACGAAAAAGTCTCTGTCACGGGTTTTTCCGCCAGCCGGGAGCCATCAGTCCTGACGGGTCTCGGGCTCGGTCTCGAGTTCTGCTTTCTCGTCGGCCACATCCTGCGCGGGCTCGAGCAAGTCGTCGAAGTCGGTCTTGAGCCCCTCCTCCATGCTGTCGAGCTCGACGAGCAGGCTGCGAAAGCTGGTTTCATCGCGCGGCGCCGCAGGCTCGGCGCTTTCATCGGCCAGCGCCTGCAAGTGAGCAGGTACCGGGGCATCGTCGAACTCCAGCGCCGGCGCAGGCTCGAGCTCACGCAGCTCGGCCAGAGGCGGCAATTCATCGAGATTCTTCAGGTTGAAGTGGTCGAGAAAAGCCTTGGTGGTCGCGAACATCGCCGGGCGCCCCGGCACTTCGCGGTACCCGACAATGCGAATCCATTCACGTTCGAGCAGGGTCTTGACGATGTTGCTGTTGACCGCAACACCGCGCACATCCTCGATCTCGCCACGGGTGATGGGCTGACGATAGGCAATCAGCGCCATGGTTTCGAGCAGGGCGCGAGAATAGCGTTGCGGGCGCTCTTCCCAGAGTCGGCCGACCCAGGGGGCGAACTTCTCGCGGATCTGCAAACGGTAGCCGGACGCCACTTCCACCAGTTCGAAGGCCCGGCCCTCACACGACTTGCGCAACAATTCGAGCGCCTTCTTGAACACCGGCGGCTCGGGCCGCTCGGCCTCTTCGAAAAGCTCATACAAGCGCTCGAGTGATTGCGGCTTGCCCGAGGCCAGCAAGAAAGCTTCCAGCAATGGCGCAAGTTCGCGCGGTTCATTCAGGTTCATCGGTGTCACTCAGCTCGGGCACGGACATGAATTGCCGCAAATGGCTCATTTTGCACCAGTTCGATCAAGGATTCCTTGACCAGCTCGAGAATCGCCATAAAGGTCACGACAACGCCCAGTTTGCCCTCCTGGGCCGTGAACAGCTCGACAAAGGGCACGAACCCGCCACCCTTGAGCCGCTCCAGCACTTCGCTCATGCGTTCGCGGGTGGACAAGGCTTCGCGGCTGACCTGGTGGCTTTCGAACATGTCGCCCCGACGCAACACCTCCGACATCGACAGCAGCAACTCTTCCAGGCTGACATCGGGCAGCAACTTGCGCGCCAGGGCCTTCGGTGCATCCAGCTTGGGCACGTACAGGTCGCGACCCACCCGGCTCAAGCCGTCGATGCCTTCGGCGGCGGCCTTGAAGCGCTCGTATTCCTGCAGGCGCCGGATCAACTCGGCACGCGGATCGTCTTCCTCGGCTTCGACTTCGGCCGACCGGGGCAACAACATCCGTGACTTGATCTCGGCGAGCATGGCGGCCATCACCAGGTACTCGGCGGCCAGTTCCAGGCGCACGGTCTTCATCAGCTCGACATAGCCCATGTACTGTCGGGTGATCTCCGCCACCGGGATGTCGAGGATATTGATGTTCTGTTTGCGGATCAGGTACAGCAGCAGGTCGAGCGGCCCCTCGAATGCCTCGAGAAAGACTTCCAGCGCATCGGGCGGGATGTACAGGTCGAGCGGCATTTCGGTGAACGCCTGGCCATAGACCAGCGCAAATGGCAGTTCCTGCTGGGCATCGGCCTGGGGGTCCACGGACTGACCGCTGTCGGTGACCGGCGTACTCACGCTTCGACCAGAAAGGGTGCCGGGTCGCCACAGCCGACCCGGATGACTTCCGGCTCATCGTTGGCCAGGTTGATCACGGTCGAGGCCTCGACACCACCGAAGCCGCCATCGATGATCAGGTCGACCTGATGTTCGAGCAATTGGCGCATTTCATAGGGGTCACTCATGGGCATGGTCTCGCCGGGCATGATCAATGTCACGCTCATCAAGGGCTCGCCCAGTTCCTCCAGCAGCGCCAGCGCGATGGGGTGGCTCGGTACCCGCAGACCGATGGTCCGGCGCTTGGGGTGCAGCAACAGGCGCGGTACTTCCCGTGTGGCGTTGAGGATAAAGGTGTAGGGCCCGGGGGTATGGGCCTTGAGCAGGCGGAACGTGCCGGTGTCGATCTTGGCGAACAGGCCCAACTGCGAAAGATCGCAGCAGATCAGGGTGAAGTTGTGATTGTTGTCCAGTTGGCGCAGGCGCCGCACCCGCTCTACCGCATTTCTGTCGCCGATCTGGCAACCCATGGCGTAGGACGAATCAGTCGGATAGATCACCACCCCGCCCTTGCGGATGATTTCCACCGCCTGTTTGATCAGGCGCGCTTGCGGGTTTTCCGGATGAATCTGGAAAAATTGACTCACGTTCTCTACCTGTTCAGACGGCGGCAATAGGCTGTTCATGTTTGAATCGACACCATAAAGGTGGCAAATCCTCTGGTATAGGCCGGTAGGTACCGATCTCGGACCAGGTGCCGGGGGCATGGAAATCACTGCCGGCACTGACCATCAGACCGAACTCTCGAGCCAATATGGACAGGCTGCCGACCTGCTCGGCCGGCTGCATTCCGTTGACCACCTCGATGGCGTGGCCACCTGCTTGAATATAGTCGGCAATCAGCTTGCACCGCTTGCTTCGGGTGAAATCATAGTGCATGGGATGGGCCAGGCTGACCCAGGCACCAGCTTGGCGCAGGGTCTCGACAGTGTCTTCGAGCGTCGGCCAATGCTGCTTGACGTCACCCAACTTGCCCGCCCCCAGCCACTTGCGAAACGCTTCGGCGCGATCCTTGACGAAGCCCGAATTTACAAGGAAATCAGCGAAATGCGGTCGCGCCGGGGCGTTGCCGCTGTCGCCCAGGGCTTGCTGGATGGCGCGGGCACCTTCCATCGCTCCGGGCATGCCCTTGAGTGCCAGTCGTCGGCTGATTTCTTCGGCGCGCAGCCAGCGACCATGGTGCAATTGCTCGATTGCCTCGACCAACGGTGCTGCTGCCAGATCGAAACCGTACCCCAGTACATGGATGGTCGCCCCACCCCAGGTACAGGACATTTCCACCCCGCTGACCCATTGCATACCCAGCGCAAGCGCCGCGTCACGGGCTTCCGGCAGCCCTTCGAGGGTGTCATGGTCGGTCAGGGCCAGGACCCGCACGCCGTTTTCATACGCACGCGCAACCAGTGCCGAAGGCGCCAGGGCGCCATCGGAGGCCGTGCTGTGGCAGTGCAGATCAACATTCATAGGTGGCGCTTTCGCTGTTATCGATGTTTGTTATTATGCCGGCACATCCTGCTTCTGGCTGCCACTGTGAAACAATTCATCGATTTCATCCCGCTGTTCCTGTTCTTCATCGTCTACAAGATCGAACCCCGCGCCGTCGACATCGCCGGCCAGACCCTCACCGTCGGTGGCATCTACAGCGCCACGGCGATGCTGATCATCAGCTCGCTGGTGGTCTATGGCGCACTGTTCATCAGCCAGCGAAAACTGGAAAAGAGCCAATGGCTGACACTGGTGGCCTGTCTTGTATTCGGCAGCCTGACGCTGGCTTTTCACAGCGAGACCTTCCTCAAATGGAAAGCCCCCGTCGTCAACTGGCTGTTCGCCCTGACGTTCGCCGGTAGCCATTTCGTCGGTGATCGCCTGTTGATCAAGCGCATCATGGGCCATGCACTGACCCTGCCCGACCTGATCTGGACACGCCTGAACCTGGCCTGGATCGTCTTCTTCCTGTTCTGTGGCGCGGCCAACCTGTTCGTGGCCTTTACCTTCCAGAGCTACTGGGTCGACTTCAAGGTGTTCGGCAGCCTGGGCATGACCGTTTTGTTCCTGGTTGGCCAGGGCATCTACCTGTCCCGCCATATTCACGACAGCGACACCACCACCCCGAAAACCGAGGACTGACATGCTCTACGCAATCATTGCCACAGACGTTGCCAACTCGCTGGAAAAACGCCTGGCCGCTCGTCCCGCGCACCTGGAGCGCCTGCAACAGCTCAAGGGCGAAGGCCGTGTCGTACTGGCAGGTCCGCACCCGGCAATCGACAGCAACGACCCTGGCGAGGCCGGATTCAGCGGCAGCCTGATCGTCGCCGAGTTCGAATCACTGAGCGCCGCCCAGGCCTGGGCCGACGCTGACCCGTACATAGCGGCGGGTGTCTACGCCAATGTCGTGGTCAAGCCGTTCAAGCAAGTCCTGCCGTAACCTGCCCGACAGGCCTGGGTGAAATGCACACCGCCTTTCACCCCCGGCCGCCACAACGATTATTCTCTGTATTGCTCATTATTCTCGCTTGATTGCCGACAACGTGCTGAACACTCGATTGGAATCAGGAGTTCCGATGCGCCAAGGTACGTTGTGTCTGTTAATTTCGCTGATGTTGCTGGCCCCTGAGGTACCGGCTGAAGAAACCGCTACGTCGGGGCAATCGGCACCCTTCTCGTTGAGCGCCGGAAGCCAGATCAGCGAACTTCAACAGCGCCTGAAGGAAAGCGAGCGTCAACGCGAAGAGTTGAGCAAGCAGCTGCAATCCACCGACAATGAGCGCGAAAGCGCCCAGCTGACCAGGTTGCGCCAGGAAAATCAGCGCCTGAAGCTGCAGCTCAAGGAATCCCAGGCCACCACCCTCCCCCGACTGCTGACCGATCAGCAGCAATGGTTCCTGATTGGTGGCGCGGTCGCCTTGTTGGCAGCAGTGTGCGGTATCCTCGTCAGCGGCGGACACAGAAAGCGTCGGCAATGGTTGAATTGAGTGAGTCATGAGCGAGCTGTTACTGATTGATGATGACCAGGAGCTGTGTGAGCTTCTGACCAGTTGGTTGAGCCAGGAAGGCTTCCAGGTACGGGCCTGCCATGACGGCCAGAGCGCCCGTCGCGCTCTGGCCGAACACGCGCCAGCAGCTGTAGTGCTCGACGTCATGCTGCCCGACGGCAGTGGTCTGGAGCTGCTCAAGCAACTGCGCAACGAGCATGCGGATCTACCCGTATTGATGTTGTCGGCACGCGGTGAGCCACTGGACCGGATTCTTGGCCTGGAACTGGGTGCCGACGATTATCTGGCCAAGCCTTGTGACCCTCGTGAATTGACCGCTCGCCTGCGGGCCGTATTGCGCCGCAGCCACCCGACAGCTGTTGCCAGCCAGATGGAAATCGGCGACCTGTGCTTCAGTCCGGCGCGTGGCGTGGTCAGTATCGACGATCACGAACTGAGCCTGACCATTTCCGAGAGCCGCCTGCTCGAAGCGCTGCTGCGCCAGCCGGGTGAGCCGCTGGATAAACAGGAACTGGCGCAGATCGCCCTGGGGCGCAAGCTGACCCTGTACGACCGCAGCCTGGACATGCACGTCAGCAACCTGCGCAAGAAGATCGGTCCGCACCCCGATGGCCGCCCGCGTATCGTAGCCCTGCGCAGCCGCGGTTATTACTACAGCCTGTAAAACGCTGCAGTCTTTACCGAAGCTTTACGCTTGGCTGACCGCCGTTGACCTTGATCTCCCTAAACTGAGCTCATCCGGTAACTGACCGGGATCCAGACAAGGAGATCCACCATGCGCAAGACCCTTATCGCCCTGATGTTCGCTGCTGCCCTGCCGACCGTCGCCATGGCCATGCCTGAAGGTGGCCAGGACGGTGGCTATCATCACCGCGGCCACGGGATGTTCAGCCAGTTGGACCTGAGCCGGGAACAGCGCCAACAGATCGGTAAACTGATGGGCGAGCAAATGCACAGCCGCCACGAAATCACCGAGCGCTACCTGGAAAAACTGCCAGCCGCGGACCAGAAAGCCCTGAAGGACGAGCTCAAGGCCAAGGAAGACAAGACTCAAGCCGACATTCGCGCCCTGCTCAAGCCCGACCAGCAAAAGCAGTTCGACGAAATGAAAAAGAAGGAAGCCGAGCGTCGCGCCGAATGGGCCGAGTTCAAGGCCTGGAAAGCTGAAAAGGCCAACAAGGCCCAGTAAAGTTCACAGCCAAACCGCCCGACTCGCCTGCCAGCAAGTCGGGCTTCGCTTATTCGAGGTGCCACCTTGCGTTCAATGTTCTGGCGGGTCCTTGCCAGCTTCTGGCTTGCCATCGCGCTCGTCGCCGGGCTCTCTCTGCTGCTCGGGCACATGTTGAACCAGGACGCCTGGATTCTCAGTCGCCATCCGGGCATCAACACCCTCGCCCAGACCTGGACCGAGCGCTACGAAAAAAATGGCGCCGAGGATGCCCAGGATTACCTGGAACAGCGCAGGCGCAAGTATCACATCGATGTCCAGGTACTCAACGAGAACGGCGATGCCGTGGTGCCGGGAACCTTCCCGCGCCGGGCCGCGGCCTTCGAGGCGCGCCAGCGTAACGACGACCGACAGCTGCCCTGGCGTCGCCTCACCGTCGAATACACCAGCCCCGAAAGCGGTGAAACCTATCTGCTGATCTACCGCATTCCTCATCCGGAACTCGACGCCTGGCATCGCGAAAGCCTGCTCTGGCCACTCAGCGCCCTGGGTATCGCACTGGTGGTGCTGACCTTGTTCAGCCTGCTGGTGACGCTGTCGATCACCCGCCCCCTCAGTCGATTGCGCGGCGCCGTGCATGATCTGGGACAGACGACCTACCAGCAGAACAGCCTGGCGCAACTGGCCAACCGCCGGGATGAGTTCGGGGTCCTGGCCAATGACTTCAACCGCATGGGTGCGCGGCTGCAAAGCCTGATCGGCAGCCAGCGGCAATTGCTGCGCGATGTGTCCCATGAGCTGCGCTCCCCCCTGGCGCGCCTGCGCATCGCCCTGGCCCTGGCGGAGCGGGCCGAGCCCGAGCAACGGGAAAAACTCTGGCCGCGCCTGACCCGTGAGTGCGATCGCCTGGAAGCCTTGATCAGCGAAATTCTTGCCCTGGCGCGGCTCGATGCCGAGCATGCCAGCGCCGAACCGATCGACCTGCCGTCGCTGCTGCTCAGCGTGCAGAAGGATGCCCAACTGAGCGCACCGGAGCAGGAGATTCGCCTCGATGAAGAGCCCGGGCTGAGCCTGCAAGGCTGGCCGACCATGCTTGAGCGGGCACTGGACAATCTGCTGCGCAATGCATTGCGCTTCAATCCGCAGGACCAGCCTATCGAGATCAAGGCCAGCAAGAACGGCGACAGGATCGTGCTGAGCGTGCGCGATCATGGTCCGGGGGTTGCCAGCGA
>NZ_VXCP01000010.1:49046-473722 GCF_011355085.1 Pseudomonas akapageensis
TTGCCAGCGATAGGCCGCAACGCGGCCTCTAAGCCCCCCAGGCGCTGACGAAATCAGCCGTAGCCATAGGCTGCGGCACACGCAGTTCCTTCTGCGGCGTCCCCACGTAAAGGAAGGCAATCACCTCCTCCCCGTCAGTCAACCCAAGGCCCTTGGCCACGTTCGCCGCATAGGACAACTCACCGGTACGCCACACCGCACCAATCCCCTGGGCATGGGCCGCCAGCAAAATACTGTGGGCCGCACAGGCCGCCGCCAGCTTCTGTTCTGATTTCGGCACCTTGAAATGGTCTTGCAACCGAGCGATCACCACGATCAGCAGCGGAGCACGCATCGGCATGGCGCGAGCCTTTTCCAGGGCCGCTTCGCTGACATCGGTACCTTTGATTCTGACGGCTTCGACCAACAGTTCACCCAACTGCTCACGCGCCGCACCTTCGACCGTAAGGAATCGCCAGGGACGCAACTGACCATGATCGGGTGCACGCAATGCCGCCTGGAACAGGATTTCCCGTTGCGCAGCCGTGGGCGCCGGATCGATCAGGCGGGGTACGGAAACACGGTTGAGCAAAGCGTCGAGAGCCTCCATCGGCTACCCCCCAATAAGTAATGTGCAACTATTCTACCGTTTACACGCCCGTACCCATAGGTAGAATGGCGACCCTTCAGTTTTCGAGTCAGAGCGGACCTCATGGCGTTGCCGGCCCTACGGATCATCGGTTTCATTATCGGCATCTTCCTGATTACGCTGGCGATCAGCATGGTCGTCCCCATGGCCACCCTGGTGATCTTCGACCGCACCCAGGACATTCCCCCCTTTCTCTGGTCCAGCCTGATCACATTCATCGCAGGCCTTGCCCTGGTGATCCCGGGGCGTCCGGAAAACTCGCAGCTGCGTCCGCGCGACATGTACCTGTTGACCGTCAGCAGTTGGCTGGTGGTGTGTATCTTCGCCGCCCTGCCCTTTTTGTTAAGTCTGCACACCAGCTACACCGACGCGTTCTTTGAAAGCATGTCGGGCATCACGGCCACCGGCGCCACAATACTCAGCGGCCTGGACAGCATGTCCCCGGGCATCCTGATGTGGCGTTCGCTGCTGCACTGGCTCGGCGGCATCGGTTTTATCGCAATGGCCGTGGCGATCTTGCCGTTGCTGCGCATCGGTGGCATGCGCCTGTTCCAGACCGAGTCGTCCGATCGCTCGGAAAAGGTCATGCCGCGCTCGCACATGGTCGCCAAGTCCATCGTGGCGGTCTATGTCGGCATTACCGCCCTGGGCGCGCTGGCGCTCTGGATGGCCGGCATGAACGTCTTCGATGCGATCAACCATTCGATGTCGGCCATTTCCACCGGTGGTTTCTCGACTTCGGACAACTCCCTGGCCCATTGGACGCAACCGGCCGTGCACTGGGTCGCCGTGGTGGTGATGATTCTCGGCAGTCTGCCGTTCGCCCTCTATGTATCCACGATCCGCGGCCACCGGTGGGCGCTGATCAAGGATGAACAGGTCCAGGGCCTGATCGCCATGTTGCTGCTGACCTGGCTGGTACTCGGCACCTGGTACTGGGCAACCACCGAACTGCACTGGCTCGAAGCCCTGCGCCACGTGGCGTTCAACGTGACCTCAGTGGTCACTACCACCGGCTTCGCCCTGGGTGACTACAGCCTGTGGGGCAACTTCTCCCTGATGCTGTTCTTCTATCTGGGGTTCGTCGGCGGCTGCTCGGGGTCCACCGCTGGCGGGATCAAGATATTCCGCTTCCAGGTAGCCTATATCCTGCTCAAGGCCAACCTCAACCAGTTGATCCACCCACGCGCAGTGATCAAGCAGAAATACAACGGTCACCGTCTCGACGAAGAAATCGTGCGCTCGATTCTGACCTTTTCGTTTTTCTTCGCCATCACCATCTGCGCCATCGCCCTGTCCTTGTCGTTGCTTGGCGTCGACTGGATGACCGCCCTTACCGGCGCGGCCAGTACCGTTTCCGGTGTCGGTCCGGGCTTGGGCGAAACCATTGGCCCGGCAGGCAACTTTGCCAGCCTGCCGGACGCGGCCAAGTGGATTCTGTCGGCCGGCATGCTGCTGGGAAGGCTGGAAATCATTACCGTGCTGGTTCTCTGCATGCCGGCGTTCTGGCGCCACTGATAGCCAGCATTGCCGCGGGCTCGGCCAACCGCGCCCGATATTCACCGGGCGTGGTATCGAACCAGCGGCGAAACGCCCGGAAGAAATTGCTCGGGTCGGCAAAACCCAGCAAATAAGCAGTTTCCAGCAGGGTCATGTTGGGCTGGGCCAGGTACTGTTCGGCCAGCTCACGGCGGGTGTCGTCCAGCAGCGTCTGGAAGCTGGTGCCCTCATCCTGCAACCGACGCTGCAGGGTCCGCTGCGACAGGTGCAGGGCCTGCGCGACCATTTCCCGCTTGGGTTCTCCCTGGGGCAGCAACCGGCAGAGCACCTGGCGCGCCTTGTGCGTCACCCGGCTTTCGGAAAAGCGCGCCAGGTATTCACCGGCAAATCGATCATGCAACAACGCCATTGCCTCATTGGCCGTGGGCAAAGGCGCCTCCATGTCTTCACGCTGGAAAACCAGGGCATCACAGGGTGCGCCGAACACCAGCGGCGCATGGAAGGCAACCTTGTAAGGCTCTGCATCGACTGGCTGTTCACCCTGCACCAGGACCCGAACGGGCTGGATGGCCCTGCCGGTCAGCCAGCTGCACAGTGCCAGCGTGCAGGCCAGAGAGGCTTCGGCGCTGTGCCGGGTCGGCGGCAGGTGGTCGCCGTGTACGGTAAGGATCAGCGCGTAGCCTTCGGGCAGCAGTCGGAAACTCAAGTCGGAGCTTTCGGCGATGATTCGCTGATAACGCACCAGACGCGCAAAACCCTCCTTGAGGGTCCGGCTCGACATCAACGCATAACCGACCACATGAAATGACGCGGGGCGCACGACCCTGGCCATGTTCAAGCCGATGGCCCGGTTCCCCGACAGTTCCTCTGCCAGTTGCCACAACCGTGTCATCGAGTCCTGGGTGAAACGCGCATCGGGGTCCTCGAGCGCCGAAAAATCCAGGCCGAGTTGCTCGAACAACACCCGACAATCCAGGCCCTCCAACTCCAGTGCCTTGACGATTCCTGCCGCCCAGCTTGAAGAAGTCGTTCTTTCGCTCATGGCCGTTGTCTTATCCCCAAGTCGCTGCCTGCGACCAATCCCCCAAGGATAGTAAACTGGCGCCCAATGTCACTAGCTGCTATTGCGACTGAATCTAGACTTGTAGCAAGCTCCACGTCCTGCGTCTGCAGCGGCGAACGCAAGCAAAGAGACCGTTGCTTTGAAAAATACCCAGCGTTTCACCAGCTTTGCCGAGTTCTATCCCTTTTACCTGGCCGAACACCGTCACCGCACCTGCAGGCGCCTGCATTTCGTGGGCACCAGCCTGGTAATCGGTCTGCTCGCCTACATCATCGCCAGCGGCAGCTGGTTGCTGTTTTTGGCCGTACCCCTCGCCGGATACGGCTTTGCCTGGGCCGGGCATTTTTTCTTCGAAAAGAACCGGCCGGCCACCTTCCTGCACCCGTTCTACAGCCTGCTGGGCGACTTTGTCATGTTCCGCGACATGCTGGTGGGCAAAGTCGAGTTTTAAACCGGCTGGATGACCTTTGCCTGCTCGGCCAGCCGGGCCTCCAGCGCCTGGGCATCGGCAAGCCGGTAGAGCTCGATGGTGCCATCCCAGTGCTCGATCAAGGCGGTGCAGGATTCGACCCAGTCGCCGCAATTGAGGTATTCCACCTCGCCAACCCTGCGAATCTCGGCGTGGTGGATATGCCCGCACACCACCCCCTGGAAGCCTTGCTTGATGCACTCGTGGGCGATGGCTTGCTCGAAGTCGCTGATAAAGCTGACCGCCGTCTTGACCTTGTGCTTGAGGTACGCCGACAGCGACCAGTAGCCATAGCCGTAACGGGCACGCCAGTGGTTGAGCCAGCGGTTCAGGGTCAGGGTGAATTCGTAGGCCGAGTCGCCAAGAAAGGCCAGCCAGCGGTGATAGCGGGTAATCACATCGAACTGGTCGCCATGAATGACCAGCAAGCGCCGGCCATCGGCAGTCACGTGTTCAGCCTGGTCGACCAATTGGATATTACCCAGTACCAGTTTTGAATAGCGCCGCAGGAACTCATCGTGATTGCCGGTGACATAGATGACTTCGGTACCACGCTTGCTCATGGTCAGCAGGCGACGGATCACATTGGTATGCGCCTGAGGCCAGTACATGCCACCGCGCAGTTTCCAGCCATCGATGATGTCGCCGACCAGGTAGATCCGGTCGGCGTGATAACTTTTCAGAAAGTGCGACAGGTGTTCGGCCTGGCAATCGCGGGTGCCCAGATGGACATCCGAGATCCATAGCGTGCGTACGCGTTGTTTACGAGTCGGTTTGACAAGTTGGGCACTGGTCATGGGCACGCTCCGGCAGGTTTTGCCCAAGCGTAAACGTGGGGGATTAACGCCCTGTGACGGCAAAACGGCAGTTGGATGACACTCAACGTGTAAACTTGTGGCCTGCTTCTGATCGATACGACAAGGATTGCAATGAATCACCGAACCGCCCTGGGTGCCCTGCATATCGGCGCATTGTTTTTCGGCCTGACCGGGGTCTTCGGCAAGCTCGCCAGCGCCTCCCCTTCCATCATTGTCTTCGGCCGGGCTGCCTTCGCCGTGCTGGCCCTTGGCGTGTTCGCCCGTTTTGCCCCCATGGGCGGATGGCAGTCATTGCGTACCCGCGACTGGCAGCGCCTGCTGCTCAGCGGGCTGTTGCTGGCCGGCCACTGGGTCAGTTTCTTCATTGCGGTGAAAGTGGCCGGTGTTGCCATCGCCACCCTTGGCTTTGCCAGCTTCCCGGCCTTTACCGTGGTTCTCGAGGGGCTGATCTTTCGCGAACGCATCCGCGCCAACGAAATCCTGCTGGTGGTACTGGTCAGCATCGGTCTGATCCTGGTCACTCCGGACTTCGACCTGGCCAGCCAGGCCACCAGTGGGCTGTTGTGGGCGATTGCTTCGGGCTTGTTGTTCTCGCTGCTGTCACTGACCAACCGGGCCAGTTCCGGCAGCATTCCGGCCGTGCAGGCCGCCCTGTGCCAGAACGCCGTGGTCGCCTTGTGCCTGCTGCCGGCGGCGGCGCCCGCACTCGGTTCGGTACCGGTCATGGACTGGTTGTGGATCGGCCTGCTCGGTGTCTTCTGCACCGGTGTGGCCCATAGCCTGTTCGTGGCCAGCCTGGCGGTGATCAAGGCGCGCACGGCCGCCGTGGTCTTTGCCCTGGAACCGGTCTACGGGATCGGCATGGCCTGGCTGATCTTCGGCGAAACACCCACCCTGCGCATGTTGCTGGGCGGCGTGCTGATCATCTTTGCCATTGTCCTGGCCAGCAGTCTGCCGACGGCCAGCAAGAAGGCCGCCGCGGCCCACTAACGATCGTTGTGGCCCAGGTCGCGCTGCGGGTCGATCTGGTCACGCACCCGCTGCTTGAGCACCTTGGCCTCGGGAAAGCCGCCATCCTGCTTGCGTTCCCAGATCTGCACGCCGTCGCAGGTAATCCGGAAGGCGCCACCCGTGGCCGGTTCCAATGCGACCCGGGCCAGATCATCCGAGAACGTGCTGAGCAGTTCCTGCGCCAGCCAGGCGGCCCGCAACAGCCACTGGCATTGAGTGCAATAGGTGATGACGATTTCCGGTTTGCTGACAGACATGAAGTAACAGTCTCCTGAAAAGGGGGGCAACAGCGCACTGACTATAATAACGACCTTTGCTGCAAGCCCGAGTCAGATAATGCGCCGCTTGTTGTCCTGCCTGTTGCTGCTCCTGTTCCCCCTGGCTTTGCATGCAGCCGACATGCATCGGCCCAAGGTTGGCCTGGTGCTGTCCGGCGGCGCGGCGCGCGGGCTTGCGCATATCGGCGTACTCAAGGCACTCGAGGAACAAGGCGTAAAAATCGACGCTATCGCCGGCACCAGCATGGGTGCGGTGGTCGGCGGCCTCTATGCCTCGGGCTACAAGGTCGATGAGCTCGAGCGCCTGGCCCTGGAGGCCGACTGGCAGCAAGCGTTGTCCGATGCCCCGCCGCGCAAGGACATCCCCTTTCGGCGCAAACAGGACGATCGCGATTTCCTGGTCAAGCAGAAGCTGAGCTTTCGCGACGATGGCAGCCTCGGTCTGCCGCTGGGGGTGATACAAGGCCAGAACCTGTCATTGCGGCTCGAAAGCCTGCTGGCACACACCAGTGATATCCGCGACTTCGACAAACTGCCCATTCCCTTTCGTGCCGTGGCCACGGACATCGCCAGTGGTGAAAAAGTCGTGTTCCGCCGCGGTCACCTCCCCCGGGTCATCCGGGCGAGCATGTCGATCCCGGCCGTGTTCGCCCCGGTCGAACTCGATGGCCGGTTGCTGGTCGATGGCGGCATGGTCGACAACATTCCGCTGGACGTGGTCCGCGAGATGGGCGTGGATGTCGCCATCGTCGTCGATATCGGCACGCCACTGCTCAACCGCAAGCAACTGGACACCGTGGTCGATGTCCTCAACCAGTCGATTACCCTGATGACCCGCCGCAACTCCGAAGAACAACTGGCGGCCCTGAAGCCCGATGACATCCTGATCCAACCCCCGCTGGCGAGCTTTGGCGGCACCGACTTCGTCCGGGCCCGGGAGATGATCGAAGCCGGTTATCGCGCCACCCATATTCTCGATACACGCCTGGCCAGGCTTCGCCCCGTCGAATCCGACGATACGGGGCTGATCGCTGCCCGTTCGGCCAGCCAGCGAACGCCGGTCATTACTGCAATAAGGGTGGAGAACGATTCGAAGGTCGGCGATGACGTGATCCGCTATTACATCCGCCAGCCGATTGGAAAACCCCTGGAACTGGGGCGTCTGCAGACCGACATGGGTACCCTGTACGGCCTGGATTACTTCGAGCGCGTGCAATACCGGGTGGTCCACGAGGGCGACGACAATATTCTGGTGATCAACGCCCGAGGCAAACGCACGGGCACCGACTATCTGCGCCTGGGGCTCAACCTCTCCGACGACTTGCGCGGCGACAGCGCGTTCAACATCGGCGCCAGCTATCGGGTCAATGGCATCAACGAACTGGGTGCCGAGTGGCTGACGCGAATCCAGATCGGTGATCAGCAGGAGTTCTACAGCGAGTTTTATCAACCGCTCGACGCGGGGTCCCGGTACTTCGTCGCGCCTTACCTCAGCGCCGAGTCGCTGAACGTCGAGTCCACCCTGGATAACGACCCTATCGCTGAATACCGCCTGGAGCGCTATGGATTCGGCCTGAACCTGGGCCGGCAGATCGCCAACAACGGCGAGATCCGCTTCGGCATTGGCGAGGCCTGGGGCAAGGCCGACGTTCGTATCGGCGATCCGGACCTGCCCCGGTTCAGCTTCACCGAGGGCTTCTACGAGCTCAAGTATTCGTTCGACAGCCTCGACAATGTCTACTTCCCTCATGCCGGCGAAGACATCAACCTGACCCTGCGCCAGTACGACCCCAACCTGGGTTCGGACCAACGTTACCGACAGTGGGAATTGAAGCTGGACAAGGCGCTGAGCTTCGGGCCCGACACCTGGGTATTGGGCGGTCGTTACGGGCGCACGATCGACGAAGCCGACATCGTCGCTTCCAGCTTCCTGCTCGGCGGTGCGCGGCAACTGTCGGGGTTTCGCCAGGACGCGCTGGCCGCACAGAACGTCAGCCTGGCCCGTGCCGTGTATTACCGCCGACTGACCCCGCGCTCCTACTTGCCGCTGGAGATTCCACTGTATGTGGGTGGGTCACTGGAGCGCGGCCGTGCCTGGAACAATGACAACGACTTCGACAGCGGCTACATCACCGCCGTCTCCATTTTCCTTGGCTTCGATACGCCATTGGGGCCCCTGACCTTCAGCTATGGTCTGAACGACGACGATCAGAACGCCCTGTACCTCAATCTCGGTCAGACCTTCTAGGACTTCTCAAGGTTGGCCAGGATCCGCGCATGCACCCGCATGGTGATGCGCAACTCTTCTTCGTCGACGCCCTCGAACAACTCCACCCGCAGCGCATTGGCAATGGTTTCGATCTGCTCGATCAAGGGCCTGGCCGAAGCGCTCAACAGGATCTTTTTCGCCCGACGATCCTCCAGCACCGCCTGGCGGCGTACCAGGCCCTGGGATTCCAGGCTGTCGAGCAAGCGCGCCAGTGTCGGTCCTTCGACGCCCACACTCTGCGCCAATTCACGCTGGGTCGGAGACTCCGCGAAACGTGCCAGGTGCAAGAGCACCAGCCAGCGCGCCTGGGACAAGCCCAGGCCGGCCAGACGTCGGTCCAGTTCGGCACGCCAGCCCCGGGACATGTGGGCCAATTGCATCCCGAAACGGTGTTGGTCAGTCAACGGCATAACAAACTCATCATCAGAACTAATTAATAGGCAGCTAACCATGCCGCTGACTCAGAGGCAAGATGCATACCGGATACTTTGTCTGACAATAGTGAGAAATGTTTGCGAACCCGGGCGTGTCACATCTCGAATTCAGACTGCAAGGCAGCGCGCACACAATAAAGAACGCCTTCGGGCACCCGGCCTGCAAACTGCGCGGCAATGGCGGCAACCGCTGGCAACTCGCCTTCGCCATCGAGGAATGCATCCTGTACTTCCCCCAGCAGATCCTCAGGGAGGTCGAGCGCTTGTTCCAGCGACAACTGCTGGCGGCCAATGGCCTCGGCCAACAGGCTGTAGACGTTTTTCTCGCTGCACTGCAATTGCCCGGCAATTTGAATCGGCGTCATGCCGGCGCGGGCCAGGCTGATCAACTCGTGGCGCAGGTCGGCCACCACCGGCGCTGCTTCGACAGCGCCGCCGAGTACTTGCAGGAACGCCTCGCCATAGCGCTCCAGCTTGCGTGCACCGACACCGCTGACCCGCGCCATTTCCGCCATGGAACCTGGCTGGCTGCGCAGCATCTCCAGCAGGGTCGAGTCCGGGAAGATGACGTACGGCGGTACCGCATGTTCCTCGGCAAGCTTGCGCCGCAGAGCGCGCAAGGCTTCCCACTGCTCGCGCTCCTCGCCTCGCACCAATTGGCTGGCCGGGCTGCCGGAGCTGCTCTTGGCACTGGTCTGCGGTTTCAGATCGCGACGCAGCTCAAGGGTGACTTCGCCGCGCAGCAGCGGCCTGCAGGTGTCGCTCAGGCGCAGGCCGCCGTAGCCTTCCAGATCGATGTCGACCAGGCCGCGCGCCACCAGTTGGCGGAACAACGAACGCCACTCGGCTTCGCTGCGGGCCTTGCCGACGCCGAACACGGAGAGTTTTTCGTGACCGAAGTTGCGTACCTTTTCGTTGTCCTTGCCCAGCAGGACGTCAACCAGATGCCCGACACCATAGCGCTGACCGGTACGATAGATGGTCGACAGCGCCTGGCGCGCCGCTTCGGTGGCATCCCAGGTCTGCACGCCGTCAGTGCAATTGTCACAATGGCCGCAGGGTTGCGGCAGGTCTTCGTCGAAATAGCCGAGCAGGGACTGACGACGGCAGCGGGTTTCCTCGCACAGGGCCAACATGGCATCGAGCTTGTGTTGCTCGACCCGCTTGTGCCGCTCATCACCTTCGGAGTTCTGCAGCATCTGCTTGAGCATCACCATGTCCTGCAGGCCATAGGCCATCCAGGCATCAGCCGGCAGGCCATCACGCCCCGCCCGCCCGGTTTCCTGGTAATAGGCTTCCAGCGATTTGGGCAGGTCCAGGTGAGCGACGAAACGCACGTTGGGCTTGTCGATACCCATGCCGAAGGCAATGGTCGCAACCATGATCAGGCCTTCTTCATTGAGAAAGCGCTTCTGGTTCGCAGCCCGGGTTTCGGCGGGCAGGCCGGCATGGTAAGGCAAGGCCGGAAACCCCTGTTCACAGAGGAAAGCGGCAACATCATCGACTTTCTTGCGCGACAGGCAGTAAACGATGCCGGCATTGCTGCGCCGTTCGTTGAGAAACGCCAGCAATTGCTTGCGTGGCTGTTCCTTGGGCACGATGCGATAGAAGATATTCGGCCGGTCGAAACTCGACAGGAAGCGTTCGGCGTCCTGCAGATGAAGCCGATTGACGATCTCTTCACGAGTGCGTTTGTCGGCGGTGGCGGTCAGGGCGATCCGCGGAACATTCGGAAACAGTTCGGCGAGCTGCCCTAGCTGCAGGTATTCGGGGCGGAAATCATGCCCCCATTGCGATACGCAGTGCGCTTCGTCGATGGCGAACAGGGCGATATCCAGGCCCCGCAGGAAGTCCAGCATGCGCGGCTGCACCAGGCGCTCCGGTGCGAGGTAAAGCATCTTGACCTCGCCGTTACGAATCCTGATCGCCAGGGTGCGCTGCTGCTCGGCGCTCAGGGTGGAGTTCAATGCCGCTGCGGCGACACCCAGTTCTTCCAGGGTGGCGACCTGATCGTCCATCAAGGCGATCAATGGCGAGACCACCACTGCCAGGCCCTCACGCAACAGCGCCGGCACCTGGAAACACAGGGACTTGCCGCCGCCGGTGGGCATCAGCACCAGGGCATCGCCACCACTGGCCACACGTTCGATAATGGCACCCTGGCGGCCACGGAAACTGTCGTAGCCGAAGATGTCTTTAAGGACGCGTTGAGCCTGTTCGAGCATAGAAACTCCAAAAATCGCAGAACCATCCTTGCCACAGGCTGGATGAAAACTTCGCTCACCACACGAAAAAATGCGTAAGCGGTCTTTGCAAAGCCCTTGTCGATACAGGGACTTGCAGCAAAGGCGCGGCATTATACCCGAGCGATCAACCGCGCAGGGCTTCGGCGACGGGCCGTCCTTGAGCGCATACTTCACCGCGCGGGTGGCGCACAGCCCTCAACAAGGCCTAGAATTCACTATCGAATATTCCCCAAGGTAGCCTTTTAATGTCCTTCGCTGAGCAATTACACCGCCTGCAAGCCTTCCTCGACGCCGATGAGCTGCATGATGAGGCGCTGGACTATGTTGCCGCTCATGGCTACCTGACCGCCTTGTCGATCTGTTCCGAAGAGGTGCCGGAGCGTGAGTGGATCGACGCCCTGTTCGCCGAAGAGCCGCATTACGCCAATGATGCTCAACGCGAAGAGATCGAAGCCACCCTGATTCTGCTCAAGGCCCACATCGCCCGCCAATTGGCCAGCGATGAGGAGTTCGAGCTGCCGTGCGACCTGGATCTGGGTGAAGACCCGGACGACTCGGAGCTGCGCGGCTGGTGCATCGGTTTCATGGAAGGGGTCTTCCTGCGCGAAGCGGCCTGGTTCGAAACTGCCGAGGACGAAGTCAGCGAAATGCTTCTGCCGATCATGGTCGGTTCGGGCCTGTTCGACGAACAACCCGAGTTCGAGGACATCGCCAAGGATGCCAACCTGATGGACGACATGATCGTGCAGATCCCGGAAGCACTCACAGCCTTGTACCTGCTGTGCAATGCGCCCGACGAGAAGCCTGCGATACTCAAGCCTCGCCATCACTGATGACTGCGCCGGTGGCGCCGCCAATGGCTGGCACGAATCGGCCCCGCCTGCTGCGCTACATCCTGCTGAGTATCGGCTGGATTAGCGTGGCATTCGGCGTGATCGGCATTTTCCTGCCAGTACTGCCGACAACGCCCTTCCTGCTCCTGGCTGCGGCCTGCTTCGCTCGAAGCTCGCCGCGGTTCTATCACTGGCTGGTCAGCCACCCGCGCCTGGGCCCATGGATCGTCCATTACCTTGACGGCCATGGCATTCCGCTCAAGGGCAAGGTCTACGCCATTGTCCTGATGTGGCTGAGCATCGGCCTGTCCTGCTACCTGGTGCCACTGCCCTGGGCACGAGGGTTCATGCTGACCAGTGCGGTGCTGGTGACGATTTACATCCTGCGGCAGAAAACCTTGCGAAATACTCCCCACGACTGATCTCGTTCCCACGCTCTGCGTGGGAACGAGGATCACAATCTGGTATTCAAACCGTATCCACCTTCAACGAATGATCGTTGAGCATGCCATTGATGATGGTTGCAGTATCAGCCCCCGACGCCACGATGCCCCCCGCACCGGCCGTCACGCCATAGTGAGCCGCCAGGTCGATCCCGGCCAGGTCGATCGTCTGGTTCGGGCTCGCCCCCGCCACCGCACTGACTTCGATGGTCGAGATCACCTCGGAGCCGGTGACCGTGACCTTGAAGTGCAGGTAATCATCCAGCGAGGCCGATGTCGCGTTTTCGCCCTGGAGCAGTTGCGACAGGTCCAGTTTGTCAGTACCGGGAGTGAAGTCGTTCACCCGATCATGGCCGCTGTTGCCTTGTTGCCACTGGAAGACGTCGCTGCCCGCACCGCCGGTCAGGGTGTTGTCGCCCAGGCCGCCGATCAGCAAGTCGTCACCGCCCCCTCCGTTGAGCATGTCATTGCCCAGGCCCCCGTAGATGACATTGTTGTGATCATCGCCGGTCAGGGTGTCGTTGAAGTTGGAACCGATCAGATTCTCGATCGATAGCAGCGTATCGAGCCCTGCGCCAACGGTGTTCTGCTGTCCGGTCAGGGCCAGGTTGACGGTCACGGGGGCATCGGCACTGGCATAACTGGCGGTATCGTTTCCATCACCGCCATCAAGCAAGTCGTTGCCTGCCCCGCCGATCAGAAGATCATTGCCGCCACCACCATGAAGCTGGTCATTGCCGACGCCGCCGCTGAGCACATCATTGCCCTCGCCGGCGTTGAGGATGTCGTCGCCATCACCGGCCAGCAAGGTGTCGGCAGTCGCCGTGCCCGTCAGTGTGTGACTGTCCTGATAGCTGATGGTGATATCGCCCACCGCACTGCCATTGTGGCCATCGCTGACCGTGTAGGTGCCATGGGCATCCGGCGTGGTGTCCGCCCCGGCGTAGTTGACCTTCATGGTCAGCAGGTAGGTTTCGGGATTGTCGCTCAGCGGACCGCCATTGGGCTCGTTGACCAGGTGAATGGTGTAGTGACCGGTTTCCTGGGCGACAAAGCTCGAACCGCTGTCGATCACCTGATAACTGCCATCGCCGAGCTTCCAGGTCATGGAGATATCGGTGCCCCGGTTATGGCTCAGTTGCAGGCTTTCGCCCTTGACCAGGTCAACCGTGATGTAGTCCTGGGCATTGGCAGCCCCCACCTGGCCGAGGTAACCACTGATCAGCAGAGCCGCAGCCATGGAGCCCGCTGCGCCCTTGAAGTCGCTGCGATCGAGCTCCTTGTACAGATTGCTGCTGCCGCTGCCATGACCGTTGAAACTGACGATCGGTGTGTTGTTGCCCACCGAGAATCCCGCCCCTTTGACGCCCCAGCCGGTCTGGACCGTCGCCGCAGAGGTGCTCAGCGGATCACCATTGGCATCGCTGTCATTGGCCAGCAACGCCTCGGCCGGAACGGTAACGCTCGTCCCGAAGATATTGGTGATGATATGGTCGGCCCCTGCCACCGGAGCGGCATTGGTGTTGGCCTTGATGACCAGTTGCGCGCTGTCCAGGTCACCATCGTTATCGCTGACGACAAAGCCGATGGTTTCCTTGAGCGGGGCGCCTGAGTCCTTGGGCGGGGTGTAGGTGAATTCCCCGGTATCCATGTCCACCAACAGGTTGCCGCCGCTGCTGCTCTTGATATTGAGACTGTTGGTCTGCGTGTCGAAGATTCCTTTGTCTACCCCGCCGCTGACCGAATACGAACCCATATTGCCGGCGCCCTTGGGGTCGTAGATGTAAGTCGTGCCATCGACAACCAGTGACTTGATGAACCCGCCGTCGGCACCGAAGGTACCGCCGCTCATCAGAGTGCCGGTGATCGGCGCGCCCTGCACGGTGCCGGACAGCACCTGTCCGAGGGCGCCGAGATCCGTCACGACCACGGCATCGGTATCGGTATGGGTGACGCCATCGTACGCCAGAGGGTCGAGGTTGCTGCTGTTGACGCCGTCGCCGAGCCCGACTGCGTAAGCCTTGATGTCGTTGGCATCGAGGAATTGCTTCCAGTCGGCTTCATCCGAGTTGCCGATGGCCATGCCTCCGGTTGGATTACCGTCGGAGAAGAAGTAGCCGATATTTTGCGCGCCGGCGATCTTGCCTGCCGTATCGAACGCCGCCTTGCTGGCCAGAACGGCGGCATCGTAGTTGGTAATGCCACCGGGGCTGAGGCCGTCGACGATGGTCTTGGCCTGGGCCACTGTGACCCACTGGGAGGCTTCATCGGTTGCAGAGCCGCTGAACGTGACGATCTGCACTCGCACATCGCCCAGATTATCGTACTTGTCCAGCAAGGCATTGATGGCCGCCTTGGCAAAGTCCAGCCGAGACTGATGCCCCTGGCCGGAATCACCCGCCATGCTGCTCGACACATCGATGATCAACAGCAAGTTGGAATCCATGTGCCCCGGCGTCACCGTGCGCTCACCGCCCACAGCTTTGGGCACGTCATCGACAATGTTCACGACAATCGTGCTGGTCACCGAATTGCCAAGGGCGTCAGTGGCCTTGTAGGTGAACGACTCGTGGAGAATGTTCGGGCCGTCGTTGGGACTGCCCGGGGTTTTCGGGGCCGAGGTCAGGGTATAGGTGTAACTGCCGTTGCCGTTGAGTTCGATTTGCCCGTAGTTGCCGACTGCACTGCCCACCAGGGTATAGGTCACCGCGCCGGACGCTCCGGATACCGAACCCACCAGCGTTCCGGTAGAGGTTTCGCTGCCGGCTACAGTCCCCGCGGCCAGGTCCAGGGCATTTTCGAACACAGTGACATCGTGATCGACGCTGGCCGTGAGGCAACTGTTCTGGACGTTGATGGTAATGGTGGTCGTGCTTTCATCACCATCGGCATCGCGGATGGTGTAGGTGAACACATCCTGTGCTCCCTGGGCTCCGACCGAGTCCGGGTTGGCGTGATAAGTGGCGTAGCCCTGCGCATCCAGGGTCAGGGTGCCGTAGACGCCCTGGATAGCAGTGCCCAAGCCGTCATGCACTGGGGTCGAGGTGCTGCCGCCGGCGCGCACTCCGACCACCACGCTGCAACCGGGCTGGTCGGCGCCGAGGGTGTCGTTGCCCAGCACGTTACCGCTGCCGGTCTTGCCCTCCTCCACCCAGCCCAGGTCGGCGCCAGCCTTGGGCAGATCGTCGACGATATTGACGTCGATGGTGCCGCTGGCCGAACTGCCGTCGGTGTCGGTGGCCGTGACGGCAATGTGTTCCTGCAGCTCGTTGGCACCCTGGCCATTGGGGTGCATCTCGTTGTCGAGCAGGGTGTAGCTGTAGCTGACCACGCCGGTGCTGGCGTTGTAGCCGGTCACGGTCAGGGTATTGCCCAGGGCCGTGGTAATCGTTTGAGGGAAGGCTGCGACCACACCGCCGGCAATGATGCTGATGCCGCCCACGGTCAGGGTTTGCAGGCCGTCGGGGGCGCTAACGGTGAAGGTGCCGGACTGGGTCAGGGCAGCAGGGTCCGGATGGCTGCCGTCACTGAGATTCTGCTCATGGACCGTCAGCTCACCGCATTCGACGTTGAGGCCTTTGAGGATGACCGGGTCGTCCTGGTACTGGACGTTGACGGTGATGGTGGTGGTGCTTTCATCACCATCGGCATCACGGATGGTGTAGGTGAACACATCCTTGCCACCGCAAGTCGGGATGCCACTGGCGTTCGCGGTGTAACTGGCAAAGCCCTGGGCATCCAGGGTCAGGGTGCCGTAGACGCCCTGGATAGCAGTGCCCAGGCCGTCATGCACCGGGGTGGAGGTGCTGCTGCCGGCACGCACGCCGACCACCACCTGGCAGCCGGGCTGGTCGGCGCCAATGGTGTCGTTGTCCAGCACGTTGCCGCTGCCGGTCCTGCCCTCTTCCACCCAGCCCGTGTCGGCGTAAGCCTTGGGCAGGTCGTCGACGATATTGACGTCGATGGTGCCGCTGGCCGAACTGCCGTCGGTGTCGGTGGCCGTGACGGCAATGTGTTCCTGCAGCTCATTGGCACCCTGGCCATTGGGGTGCATTTCGTTGTCGAGCAGGGTGTAGCTGTAGCTGACCACGCCGGTGCTGGCGTTGTAGCCGGTCACGGTCAGGGTGTTGCCCAGGGCGGTGGTAATGGTTTGAGGGAAGCCCGCGACCACACCGCCGGCAATGATGCTGATGCCGCCCACGGTCAGGGTTTGCAACCCATCGGCAGCGGTCACGGTGAAGGTGCCGGACTGGGTCAGGGCGGCAGTGTCCGGATGGCTGCCGTCACTGAGATTCTGCTCATGGACCGTCAGCTCACCGCATTCGACGTTGAGGCCCTTGAGGATGACCGGGTCGTCCTGGTACTGGACGTTGACGGTGATGGTGGTGGTGCTTTCATCACCATCGGCATCGCGGATGGTGTAGGTGAACACATCCTTGCCACCGGAAATCGGGATGCCACTGGCATTGGCCTGGTAGGTGGCATTGCCCTGGGCGTCCAGGGTCAGGGTGCCGTAGGCGCCATGAATTTCGGCATCCAGCCCGCCATGGGCGGCGGTCGAAGTGTTGCCGCCGGCGCGCACGCCGACCACCACTTGGCTGCCGGGCTTGTCGGCGCCGACTGTGTCGTTGCCCAGCACGTTGCCGCTGATGAACTTGCCCTCGCCCATCGAGGCTTCATCGCCACGGGCCTCGGGCAGGTCGTCGACGATATTGACGTCAATGGTGCCGCTGGCCGAACTGCCGTCGGTGTCGGTGGCCGTGACGGTAATGTGTTCCTGCAGCGTATTGGCGCCATTGGCGTTCGGGTGCGTTTCGTTGTCGAGCAGGGTGTAGCTGTAGCTGACTACACCGGTGCTGGCGTTGTAGCCGGTCACGGTCAGGGTGTTGCCCAGGGCGGTGGTAATGGTTTGAGGGAAGCCCGCGACCACGCCGCCGGCAATGATGCTGATGCCGCCGACGGTCAGGGTTTGCAGGCCGTCGAGGGCGGTCACGGTGAAGGTGCCGGACCGGGTCAGGGCGGCAGTGTTCGGATGACTGCCATCGCTGAGGTTTTGCTCGTATACGGTCAGCTCACCACCGGCCACCGACAGGCCATCGATGGTCACGGGATTATCGACGTCCGGATCGGTCGGCGGAACGACTTCGGGTGGAACGACTTCGGGTGGAACGACTTCTGGTGGAACGACTTGTGGTGGAATCACTTCTGGTGGAACCACTGCCAGTGGTGGCGTTACTGCCGGTGGAACCACTTCGGGTGGAGCTACTGCCGGTGGAGCTATGACCGGCGGAGCCTGTTCGCTCGAATTGTTGGCATTGCTGCCACCGACCCACAGGTCTGGAGTTTCGGGAACGCCATTGAAGCCGGCCGTCGGGAAGCCAATGACAGGATCCACGTGCCCGCCAACCTCACTCAGCATGACAAAGCCATGCCCGCCACCTCCGCTGCCCGCCCCACCGCTTGCGGGCCCTGCCGCCGTCGCTTCGGCATCCTGGGACGGGTCACCGCCCGCGGCAATGGCTGCTTGAAGTTGCTCGACATCCGTCAGTTGAGCCTGGCTGGGAGGTACGGCATCCGCCGTCTCGACATGGGGGGCATTGTCATTGGCGAGGGCTTCGGGCGTCAGATGCAGACTGCTGCCACGCCCAAGGGTCAGCTCCTTGCCATTTTCCAGATGCACTGCGACGGCGCCGGCCGCACCCGTTTCCAGCTGCTCGCCGGCAAACAATCGGTCGCCTTCGATCAGCAGCCGGCGACTACCGTCACTGGCCACCGCAAACACCAGGCCGATCACTTTGCTGACCACACCGACTAACTGAGCCATGCGCATTTCTCCACTGCCGATCAAGCGTCCGGTTCTTGCAGAGAAAGCGACCTTGGCACTGCAGGGAGGTCTGGCTGAATACAGCTGAACAAGCGCCTTCACCGAGAGTGAATGTGCACCTTGCAGCGATTCTTGCCCTACCTGAATCTGGTGGCTTCTTTTTTTCGGGACAAACTTCAATCAAATCAATTCAATCCCGATCGATAGCCTTCCAGTGAAATCACGACAGGGTTTGCGGCGCTTAAGTGCCAATTTTTTGTCGCCACAAACCCCGCCACTCCATCCCCATTGCCACTGCTCCGCCCTATGCTGCAAAAAAAAATTGAACTTTCCTTCAACCCGCGAAAGCCCCATGGAGCTTCCCGATTCGGGCTGTATGAAGAGAACAATGTCTTGGATTTCGTGGACCGCATAAGTTTTTTTTCGCATAGCCATTATGAAAAATTCTTCTTAGCTCGCGCTTAGGATGTTCTTAGCTCTGTTGTTACAAGCCTGAAACGGTTTGACAGTTTTTTCGTCACTTTTTTGACGAAATCAGCGCACCATAAGAATCAGGGAGATGTCCAAATGCGCGTATTGACCCCCATCTGCAGTGCAGTTTTGTTTGCGGTGGCCTGCGCTGATGCTCAAGCCATGTCGTTGACCGAAGCCATCCAGAGCACCCTGGACACACATCCCGAATTACATGCCAACATGAACAGCCGGCTGTCTGCAGACGAAGAGGTGAAGGTAGCAAAAGGGGGCTACTACCCGAGTGTCGATATGTTCGCGGGTTACGGGCGGGAAAAATCCGACAACACCAACACGCGAGTTCCGCCCAGCAATCACAACAAGGAAACACTGAACTACACCCAGTCGGAACTGCGTTTGCGGCAAATGCTGTTCGATGGCTTCAACACCGCGAACGAAGTCGGTCGTACGGAAGCGGTCGTCAACTCCCGCGCCTACTTCGTCCAGGCCACTTCGCAAGCCCTGGCGCTGCGCACCATCGAGGTCTATCTGGAGGTGCTCAAGCGCCGTGAGCTGTTGACCCTGGCCAAGAACAACCTGCAGGCACACTTGCGCGTCAACGATCAGATCGGCCTGCGCAGCGAACGCGGCATTGGCAGCATCGCCGACCAGGACCAATCCAAGGCCCGTCGCGCGTTGGCGGAAAACAACTACTACACCGCACAGGTTGACCTGCAGGATGCCGAAGCCAACTTTTTCAGCGTTACCGGGCGCTCGGCCGATGAGCTGGAAACGCCTGCATCGATCCGCGGAGAAGTTCCCGTGGACCTGTCCGCCGCACGCCAGAGCATGCTCGCGAACAACCCCTACCTGAAATCGGCCCAGGCCGATGTGCAAGCGGCCGAGAAGCAATACGAAGTCGCCAAGTCGCCGTTCTACCCGCGCTTCGATGCGGAACTGGCCACCGGCGCCAATAACAACCTGCAAGGCCAGACAGGCCATGACAACACCGACTGGCGCGCCGGCGTCGTGATGACCTACAACCTGTTCAAGGGCGGCAGCGACAAGGCCCGCTTGCAGTCGGATGCGTACAAGGTCAATCAGGCGATGGACATCCGCAACAACGCCCTGCGCCAGATCGACGAAGACATGCGTCTGGCCTGGAATGCCATGAACAATGCCAAGCTGCAGACCCCGATCGCTCGCGAGTACGCCGAAACCTCCATCCGCGTGCGTGCCGCCTACCAGGACCAGTTCGGCCTGGGCCAACGCACCCTGCTCGACCTGCTCGACAGCGAAAACGAACTCTACAACGCCAACCGCCGTTACACGGAAGTCCGTTACATCGAGGAGTTCTCCAACTACCGGGTGCTGGCCAACATGGGCGAACTGCTGAACAGGCAGAAGGTGGTGCTGCCCGTCGAAGCCATTGCCAGTTCCGAAGTCAAAAGCGAAGCACGTCTCCCTGACATGAGATAACTCAGTATCAGTGCTGGAGTAAGCCAATTGACTAGCATGCAATCCGCGGCGTTCGATCCTCGCCAGAGCTTCGACGACCCTTTGCTCGATGGACTTCTGATCCTCTGCAAGCTCCACGGTTGCACGGTCAGCCGGGCCAGCCTCAGTGCCGGCTTGCCCCTGGCGCAGCAGCGCTTGAGCCTTGAGCTTTTGCCCCGCGCCGCGGCCCGCGCAGGCCTGCAAGCCCGGCTGCTGCGGCGCAAGCTTGATGCGATTTCTGCACTCAACCTGCCCGTCCTGTTGCTGCTTGAAGGCGGCCGCTGCGCGGTACTCAGGCGCTGGGGCGACGATGGCCGGGCCCTGATCCTGCCCTGCGAAGCCGAAGGCGGCGAGCAATGGGTCAGCCGCGAAGAACTGGCTGCCGCCTATAGCGGCCAGGCCCTGTTCGCCAGGCCTCGGCATGAACTGGAAGACTTGCGCTCGCCCCTGATGCCACGGGTCGAGGCGTGGTTTCGCGACACCCTGAAACTGTCCCGCTGGCTCTACAGTGACGCCATTCTTGCCAGCCTGATGATCAACCTGCTGGGCCTGATGGTGCCATTGTTCGTGATGCAGACCTATGACCGCGTGGTGCCCAACCAGGCCACTTCGACCCTTTGGGTGCTGGCCATCGGGCTGCTGATCGGTACCTGCTTCGAACTGTTCCTGCGTGTAGTGCGTGCGCACCTGCTCGACACGGCCGGCAAGAAGACCGACCTGATTCTTTCCGCCACGTTGTTCGAACGCATAACCGGCATGGCCATGAAAGCCCGCCCCGCCACCATCGGTGGCTTTGCCCAAAGCATTCATGACTTCCAGGGCCTGCGGGAGTTTCTCACCGCCGTAACCCTGACCAGCATCATCGACCTGCCGTTCGCGCTGCTCATGCTGGTGGTAATCGGCCTGCTTGGCGGCTGGCTGGTGGTGATCCCGGTGATTGCCTTCCCGGTCACCATCCTCTTCGCCATGCTCATCCAGTTGCGCCTGCGTGATACGGTGCAAAAAAGCCTGAGCCTTGGCGCCGTCCGCCAGGCCCTGTTGATCGAAACCCTCGGTGGCCTGGAAACCCTCAAGGCCTGCAGCGCCGAAAGCGAGCGGCAATACCAGTGGGAAACCACCCACGGTGCGCTGACCCGGCTCGACAGCCACGCCCGCAACCTCTCGGCACTGGCTACCAACGGCACACTGTTCATACAGCAGTTCTGTGGCATGGCCACCATTGTGGCCGGGGTCTACAGCATCATCGCCGGCAACCTCAGCGTCGGCGCCCTGGTCGCCACCTACATGCTCGGCAGCCGCGTACTGGCGCCTTTGGGGCAGATCGCCGGTTTGATCACCCGCTACCAGCAGGCGCAATTGACCATGCGCAGCACCGATGCACTGATGGCCCTGCCCCAGGAGCGCGAGGCACGCCAGCGGCCACTGGAGCGCACTCAACTGCAAGGTGCCGTGGAAGTCAGCCGCGTCAGTTTTCGCTATGCCGGGCAGAACGCCCCGGCCTTGAACAACCTGGCCTTCAGCATGAAACCGGGCGAGCGCATCGGCATCATCGGCCGCAGCGGCTCGGGCAAGAGCACGCTGGCGCGGTTGATCATGGGCTTCTATGCCCCCGAAGAAGGCCAGATCCTGCTCGATGGCCTGGACCTGCGCCAATTGGATGTCGCCGACCTGCGCCATCAAATCGGCTATGTCGCCCACGACTTGCCGCTGCTGGCTGGCAGCCTGCGTGACAACCTGACCCTGGGCGCCCGCTACGTCAGCGATGCGCGGATGCTCGAAGTGGCCGAACTGACCGGCGTCAGCGAACTGGCGCGCCAGCATCCCCAGGGCTTCGACCGCCCCGTGGGCGAGCGTGGCCAGCTGCTGTCCGGCGGTCAGCGCCAGGCCGTGCTGCTGGCCCGGGCCATGTTGCTGGAGCCGCCGATCATGTTGCTCGACGAACCCACCAGCCACATGGACAACAGCAGCGAGGACATGCTGCGTCAGCGCCTGCACGGCTGGGTCCAGGGCAAGACCCTGCTGCTGGTCACGCACCGCACTTCAATGCTCAGCCTGGTCGACCGTCTGGTGGTCATGGACAACGGCCGTATCGTTGCCGACGGCCCCAAAGAAGCGGTTATCGAAGCACTACGCAAGGGCCTCGTGGGCTCGGCAGTCTAGGAGTTGCGAACATGTCCGCAAGTGTTGGCCGTCGCGGCTATCTGCACAGTTTCGGCAAAACCGCCGAAAGCGAATTCATGCCCGAGGTGGCCGGTGCCGCCCTGGAGGATTCACCCAGGTTTTCACGTGTCACCGTCTGGCTCTCTGCAGCCCTGATCATATCGGCGTTGGTGTGGGCCAGATTCGCCGTGCTCGACGAGGTCACCATGGGCGAAGGCAAGGCTATCCCCTCGAGCAAGGTGCAGGTTATCCAGAACCTTGAAGGTGGCATCGTCACCGAAATCTTTGTCCGCGAAGGGCAAATGGTGAACAAGGGCGATACCCTGCTGCGCCTGGATGACACGCGCTTTCAGTCCAACAAGGGCGAGAGCGAAGCTGACCGCTACGCCCTCACCGCCCAGGTCGAACGCCTGTCGGCCGAAGCCGAAGGCCGCCCATTCGCGTTATCCGAAGAGGTCCGCAGCAAGGCGCCGCAAGTCGCCGAGGACGAGCGCGCCCTCTATCAATCCCGCCAACGGCGCCTGGCCAGCGAGCAGAACACGCTCAATGAACAACTGCGGCAAAAAACCCAGGAGCTTGCCGAGTTTCGCTCCAAACAAGAACAATATCGCTCAAGTCTCGGGTTGATTCAGCAAGAGCTGAACATGTCGACGCCCCTGGTCGGGACCGGGGCGATCTCACCGGTGGAAATTCTTCGCTTGAAACGCAGTGCCGTGGAAGTGCGCGGCTCGATGGATGCCACCCGCCTGGCAATTCCACGCGCTGAAGCGGCCATCAATGAAATCAAAAGCAAGATAGACGAATCGGAGCTGGTCTTCCGTTCCGAAGCGGCCAAGGAACTCAACGAAAAACGTACGGACCTCTCGAAAATCACCGCGAACAGCATCGCCATCGAGGACCGGGTCAGTCGTACCACCGTGGTGTCGCCGGTGCACGGCATCATCAAACTGCTCAAGGTCAACACCATCGGCGGCGTGGTCCAGCCCGGCAGCGACCTGGTGGAAATCGTGCCACTGGAAGACAACCTGTTGATCGAGGCCAAGGTCCGGCCCCAGGACGTCGCCTTCCTGCATCCCGGCCAGCCGGCCATGGTCAAGTTCAGCGCCTATGACTACACCATCTACGGCGGCCTGAAAGCCAAGCTGGAATTGATCAGCGCCGATACGGTGACCGACGACAAGGGCAATGCCTTTTACCTGATCCAGGTGCGGACGGATAAGAATCACTTGGGCGGTGACAACAAGCCGTTGCTGATCATTCCGGGGATGACGGCGACGGTGGATATCATTACCGGGCACAAGAGCGTGCTGGATTATTTGCTCAAGCCGGTGTTGAAGGCGCGGACTGAAGCGCTGCGTGAACGTTGAGTTTTGTAGAGGTTCTTGAGGGCCCTATCGCTGGCAAGCCAGCTCCCACAGTGATCGCAAGGGCAGCACGATCTCTGTGGGAGCTGGCTTGCCAGCGATGAGGCCCGGTCATTCACCGCAAATGATTGCGCTCATACGTCGCCTGCCCCATCGCCGCAATCTGCCCCTCGATCAACGCATCGAAAGGCTTTAACAACGCCTCGAACGAAGCCGGCGCCTCAAGCACATCCAACGCCTGCACCACCGCCTCCACCGTCGACAGCGCCCCCGGCCCCGGCGCCTTGCGCAAGCGATAGCGCGACGGCAAGGCTTGCGAAAGGGTCACCCTGGGCAAAGCAGCCAACTGCGGATTCACATGCAACAGTTTGCGCGCCTTGCGCCAGGTGCCATCCGGCACCACCAGCAGCAACGGCAAACTTTCGGCCTGCGCCGTATAGGCCGTCAGCGCCTGCGCATCGTCACCGGGAAACAACAGGCGTGCCTGATAGCCCGGCTGATTCAACAAGGCTGGCAGATCATCGAACACCTCCCCCACCCGCAACTCGGCATTGCGCAAGCCAAGGGCCGCAAGCCGGGCAGTGTTCAAGGCGTGATTGACTTCACTGGGATGCTGCAGCAGCAATACGCGCGTGCGGCTGTCCAGCAGAGGGATAAGCGGGCACAGACAATGGGCTGCAGGGCGCAGGCAGCGGCTGCACTGTATTCTGGGGTGCGTCATGGCGTCTCCTGATGGTCAAGTCTGCCACAGGACGCCACCCCGCTTCTGCCCCTTTGTAGTACCGAATGACAGCAGTCTACCGGCAGGCAGACTGCTGTTTTAATCGCGGGATCAAGCCAGGAACATCAACCGGAGCGCTTGAGCGATACGCTGTTGAATTTAAATTCAGTGGTACCGGTGGCAGTGCGCATCAACCTGACTTCGATTTTTGTAACGTCCGCGGCTACAGGAAATGTCGACTCATACTCACCGGGGCCATTGTAGTCACGACTGTGCACCTCTGCGCCATCCGCGAGTACAACAATGCGTCCGTTTTGCAGCGGCTGAGTCGTGACATCAACTTTTAACGTATAAGTTCCTGGCCCTGCTGAGTCGACGCTCTGGGACACAAAGAGTGGGGCGGAGGAAAAAATGCAGGCATCACCATCGTAGCTTGGGTTGCTGGCAAGCCAATGCTCACCGAGGTCGGTAAAACTGTGATTTTTGAGCAGCTCTTCCGACTCTTCCATCACCGTCATGGTGACATTGTCAAACCAGGCCATGCCTGATGACCCTCCCCACAATCGAAATTCGACAGAGTTCACATTTTCTGGAATGCGAAATGTGGTTTGCAGCTCATATTGCTGCCCGGCGATAAGTACAAAAGCCTCCTGTGATCCGCTGGAAAAAATAAGCTGTATCCGCCCTTCCCGTGCGTAGGTGCTAAAGGCGGTAGCTGTAACCAGATACAAGGCGCCCGGCTCAACCCGAATGGGAGTGGCGTGAGAAGCAAACGTATTAGGGGTTCGTGCAGGGAGATTACAGCGTTGATTTTCAAAAGTTGCCCCGTCCGGACTCCAGCCGGTAGTTCCGTTGTCAAATGTACCGTTGAGTATCAAATTGGTTGCTTTGGCTTTTCGCGCCAGTTGCTGGTCATTCATGAAGTTACTCTCGAAATACGCGGTTGATGGACGCACAACCCCCGCCGGCGATGACGCGCATCGACAGAAATCCGGAGAAAAATGATCAGGGGCAGCCTGCAGGCACCGCCTGTGCCTGAGGCGCTGGTTGCAACATTAGGAGCGGCGCGAAAGGGCGTCTAGCTAGCAGATCTGATAGGCGGTCAGTGGCCTACAACGTATTGAGCTGCGCCTTGAGCAGATCACGAAAGGTCTGGATCAAGGGCTCCCGACTCCGACCACGACGCACGATCATCGAGAACGGTGCCTGGTAACCGAACGTCGCCGGCGACAGCACGCGCAGGTCGCCCTTGTCGGCCCAGGGTTGGGCATAGTGCTCAGGCAAGTAACCGATATAGGCCCCGGAGAGCACCAGGATCAATTGCGCCTCCATACTTTCCACGGTCGCAGCACTGTGCTTGAAGCCATGGCGGGCCAGTTCGGCCTGGCTCCAGTAGCCACGGCCGACCATGCGCTGCTGGGTGATGACTTGCTCGGGGATGCGCCGCTCGTTGTACAGCGGATGCCGGTTACTGCAATACAGCCAGTGCTGCTCACGGTACAGCGGCTGATAGACCAGCCCGCTCATGCGCGTGGAAAAGGCGCCGATGGCCAGGTCCAGGCGGTTGTCCTGGACCCCCAGTTGCAATTCGTAGGGGCTTGAGACCGACAGGTGCAGGTGCACCGCCGGGTGTTCCTGGCTATAGGCGCCAATGGCCTCGGCAAATGGCAGGGCCCGGTCGCTGACGGTGGAGTCGATGACGCCCAGGTTGAGGGTACCGCGCAGTTCGCCCTTGAGCGCGGCGGCATATTGTTCGAAGCCCTCCATCTCGCCCATCAGGCGCAGGGTTTCCTGGTGGAACAGTTCGCCCTTGCTGGTAAGACTGAAGCCACCGCGCCCGCGATGGCACAGCACGATGCCCAGGCTCGCCTCGAGCTGGCTCATATAAGTACTGATTGCCGATGTCGACAGGTTGAGCTCCTGTTGGGCATTGGCGAAGCCCTGGTGGCGCACCACGCTGACGAAGATGCGCAACAGTTTCAGGTCGGGTAAGGCATTGGCCATGGGGGTTCCAGCACAACACAGGACAGAGTGATAGTGCCCAGTCTAAACGCTCCCAGCGCAATAGTTTAGAAAATTCTGAACTAAGTATTTGCCTGTAGCGATTCTACAAAGGCACTACCTTTTGCAGACTTCACTCAATGTGCCCTATCCAGCGCTTTTTCGGTTTCAACGACACCGGCTGGACAGGTTCAAACAACTAAAACAAACGATGAGGCCTTAGCCGTGGACAAGATTCTTCACCAACCACTCGGCGGTAACGAAATGCCACGCTTCGGCGGCATCGCGACCATGATGCGCCTGCCACACCTGCAGGACCCTGCCGGTCTGGATGCTGCTTTTGTCGGGATCCCCCTGGACATCGGTACTTCGCTGCGCTCGGGCACCCGTTTCGGACCGCGCCAGATCCGCGCCGAGTCGGTCATGATCCGTCCGTACAACATGGCCACTGGCGCAGCACCGTTCGACTCGCTGTCGGTTGCCGACATCGGCGATGTGGCGATCAACACCTTCAACCTGCTCGACGCCGTGCGCATCATCGAAGAAGCCTACGACAAGATCGTCGAGCACAACGTCATCCCGCTGACCCTGGGCGGTGACCACACCATCACCCTGCCGATCCTGCGCGCACTGCACAAGAAGCACGGCAAGATCGGCCTGGTCCACATCGATGCCCACGCCGACGTCAACGATCACATGTTCGGCGAGAAGATCGCCCACGGCACCACCTTCCGCCGCGCGGTAGAAGAAGGCCTGCTGGACTGCGACCGTGTCGTGCAGATCGGTCTGCGCGCCCAGGGCTACACCGCCGAAGACTTCAACTGGAGCCGCAACCAGGGCTTCCGCGTGGTCCAGGCCGAAGAGTGCTGGCACAAATCCCTTGAGCCATTGATGGCTGAAGTCCGTGAAAAAGTCGGCGGCGGCCCGGTTTACCTGAGCTTCGACATCGACGGTATCGACCCGGCCTGGGCCCCAGGTACCGGCACCCCGGAAATCGGTGGCCTGACCACCATCCAGGCGATCGAAATCGTTCGTGGCTGCCAGGGCCTGGACCTGATCGGTTGCGATCTGGTCGAAGTTTCGCCGCCGTACGACACCACCGGCAACACCTCGCTGCTGGGCGCCAACCTGCTGTACGAAATGCTCTGCGTACTGCCCGGTGTGACCCATCGCTGAGGCGCACCCATGAACGACCGTGATCAGGTTTTACAGGCTGCCAGGGACTTGGTAACGGCCTTCGCCAACAACGATCGTGAAGCTTACTTCGGCGCCTTCAGCGCCGATGCAAGCTTTGTGTTCTACACCCTCGAACAGCCCCTGCTGTCTCGCGATGCCTACCAGGCGTTGTGGGACAGCTGGCGTTCGCAGGATGGCTTCGAAGTGCTGTCGTGCATTTCGAGCAACGCGTTCGTCAGCCTGCAAGGCGACGTGGCGATTTTTATCCATGACGTAGCCACCGAGCTGCGCATGCAGGGGGAACAGTGCTTTAGCCAGGAACGCGAAACCATTGTGTTTCGCAGGCACGAACAAGGCCAATGGCTGGCCTGCCATGAACACCTGTCCGCCGCACCGCAAACACTGCCTACCCCGTAGCCAACGAAGCGTTCATCTCGCATGAGCGCAACGCAACAAATGATCGGAGCAGATCATGAATAACAACAACAATGCACAAAGCATTAGCAAGATTGAAACCTTTGGGGTCGAACAGATCCCGGACCACGAGCGTAACGCGCGTCCCATCGATCTGTTTCGCATGATCTTCGGCGGTGCCAACACCTTCGCCACCGCGGTATTGGGGAGTTTTCCGGTGCTGTTCGGCCTGTCTTTCCAGGCCGGCGTCGCAGCGATCGTGCTGGGCGTGCTGGTGGGTGCGCTGATCCTGGCGCCCATGGGCCTGTTCGGGCCGATCAACGGCACCAACAACGCTGTGTCTTCGGGCGCGCACTTTGGCGTGCACGGCCGTATCGTCGGCTCGTTCCTGTCGCTGCTGACGGCCATTGCCTTCTTCTCCCTGTCGGTATGGAGCTCGGGCGATGCCCTGATCGGTGGCGCCAAGCGCCTGATCGGACTGCCGGAAACCGACCTCACCCTGGGCCTGGCCTATGGCTTGTTCGCGGTGCTGGTATTGACCGTGTGCATCTATGGCTTCCGCTTCCTGCTGTGGGTGAACAAGGTTGCGGTGTGGAGCGCCAGCGTGCTGTTCCTGCTGGGCATCTTCGCCTTCGCCGGTCCCTTCGACGTGCACTATGCCGGTACCCTGGGCCTCGGTCAGGAAGGCTTCTGGGCCGCCTTCATCGGTGCCGCACTGGTGGCCATGAGCAACCCGATTTCGTTCGGTGCGTTCCTCGGCGACTGGTCGCGCTATATTCCGCGTGAGGCGCCCAAGGGCCGCATCCTGTCGGCGGTGATCCTGGCGCAACTGGCCACCCTGTTGCCGTTCCTGTTCGGCCTGGCCACCGCCACCATCGTGGCGATCCAGGCACCGGACTACATCGCTGCCAACAACTATGTCGGCGGCCTGCTGGCGGTATCGCCCACCTGGTTCTTCCTGCCGGTGTGCCTGATTGCCGTGATCGGTGGCATGTCGACCGGTACCACGTCGCTGTATGGCACGGGCCTGGACATGTCCAGCGTGTTCCCGCGCGTACTGTCGCGGGTCAAGGCGACCCTGTTGATCGGTGTGATGTCGATTGCGTTCATCTTCATCGGGCGCTTTGCCGCCAACCTGGTGCAGAGCGTTTCAACCTTCGCCGTGCTGATCATCACCTGCACCACCCCGTGGATGGTGATCATGCTGATCGGCCTGCTGGTTCGCCGCGGCTACTACCACCCGGACGACCTGCAAGTCTTCACCCGCGGCGAAAAAGGCGGACGCTACTGGTTCACCCACGGCTGGAACTGGCGCGGCATGGGCGCCTGGATTCCGAGCGCACTGGTGGGCCTGCTGTTCGTCAACCTGCCGGGGCAGTTCGTCGGTCCCCTGGGCAACCTGGCACAAGGCATCGATATCAGCCTGCCGGTGACCCTGGGCCTGGCCGCACTGGTTTACCTGGCACTGCTGAGCCTGTTTCCCGAGTCGCCGGCCGTTTACGGACCGAACGATCCTCGTAGCAAAACCGCAACAACACTTGGTAAATCGGGCCTGCAATCCGCGGCCTGACTTGAACTGACCTGATGAACGATCTCGACCAGGGCTTGCCTTGGCCGGGGTCGATCTCGCCATAAGAAAGACAATTGGAGACCCTTGATGGCCCTAGATATTTTTGTCGTAATGCTCTATGCCGCCGGCATGCTATTGCTCGGTTGGTTTGGCATGCGTCGCGCAAAATCCCACGAAGACTACCTGGTTGCCGGTCGTAACCTGGGCCCAGGCCTGTACATGGGCACCATGGCGGCCACCGTCCTGGGCGGTGCTTCGACCGTGGGTACCGTGCGTCTGGGCTATGTTCATGGCATTTCCGGCTTCTGGCTGTGCGCTGCCCTGGGTCTGGGCATAGTTGCTCTGAACCTGGTACTGGCCAAGCCACTGCTGAAACTTAAGGTCTTCACCGTTACCCAAGTCCTGGAAAAGCGTTATAACCCGCTGGCCCGTCAAGCCAGTGCAATCATCATGCTCGCCTACACCCTGATGATTGGCGTCACCTCGACCCTGGCCATCGGTACCGTTCTGCAAGTGCTGTTCGAAATTCCGTTCTGGGCTGCAGTAGTGCTCGGCGGTGGCGTGGTCGTGCTGTACTCGACCATCGGCGGCATGTGGTCGCTGACCCTGACCGACATCGTCCAGTTCGTCATCCAGACCGTTGGCTTGATGTTCGTCCTGCTGCCGATCTGCCTGTACCGCGTTGGCGGTTGGGACGAGTTGGTCGCCAAGCTGCCAGCCAGCAGCTTCAACTTCAGCACCATCGGCTACGACACCATCCTCACTTACTTTCTGATCTACTTCTTCGGGATCCTGATCGGCCAGGACATCTGGCAGCGCGTATTCACCGCTCGTACTGAACGCGTCGCCAAGATCGCAGGCACCACCGCCGGTATCTACTGCATTATCTACGGCCTGGTTTGCGCCATGATCGGCATGGCTGCCCATGTGTTGCTGCCAGACCTGGCAAACGCCAACAACGCCTTCGCAGCTATCACCAAAGCCGCTCTGCCTGACGGCATCCGAGGCCTGGTTATCGCTGCCGCCCTGGCCGCCATGATGTCGACCGCCAGTGCCGGCCTGCTGGCTGCTTCCACCGTATTGACCGAAGACCTCCTGCCGAAACTGCGTGGCGGCAAAGAGTCGAGCCTGGGGCTGAACCGTCTGTTCACCTTGCTGACCGGCATCGTCGTACTGGGCATCGCCCTGGTCGTCAGCGACGTGATCAGCGCCCTGACTCTGGCTTACAACCTGTTGGTAGGCGGCATGCTGGTGCCTCTGATAGGCGCCATTTTCTGGAAGCGCGCAACCACCGCCGGGGCTATCAGCAGCATGGCCCTGGGTTTCATCGTCGCTCTGGTGTTCATGTTCACCGACGGCCTGGAAGCCAACACCCCGATCTACTACAGCCTGGCTGCAAGCCTGATCAGCTTTATCGTGGTCAGCCTTCTGTCCCGTCAGCCGGCCCCTGCTGCAAATCTGGCTTAAGCTTGCCTCAACCGCTGCGTCTTTTCTGGCGCAGCGGTTTTTTGGCCTTGAGGGATCGTCCGGCTAGGGAGGATCATGAACAGGTCACATGTCAGCAAAACCGTTCACGACTTCATCGCCTGCTATCTTGGCAACGCCCTCCCGTTCGATGACGATGTCAGCTTGCAGGCCCTGGGCCTGGACAGGAGCGATATCGAGGAATTGGTCTTTCGCCTGGAAGATGAATTCGGTTTGACGGCTTCCACCCGCGAAGAAGACCAGCTGCTCGACAGCGCCGTCACGGCCAACGACTTGAGCCGCTTCCTGCAACAACTCTCCTGCCACTAAGGGCCCCCAATGATGCCCCCTATGAAGATCGTCAGCCGCGATCAATGGTTTGAAGTCAAAACCTTGAGTGATGGAGTGCGCCTGATTCACGAGCCGTACATCCGCCCCTTCTACCGCTGCAACCTCTGGCATATACAGGGCCGGGAACGCGATGTGCTGGTCGATAGCGGCTCAGGCCTGGTCAGCTTGCGCGAGCAGTTGCCCTGGTTGACCGAACGCCCCTTGCTCGCCGTGGCCAGCCATTGCCATTTCGACCATATTGCCGGTCACCATGAATTTGCCGAACGGCTGGTTCACCCCAATGAAGCGGACATTCTCGGCGCCCCGAATGGCGACAACACCCTGTCGCGGGCCTTTGTCGGCGACGACATGTTCGAAGCGCACCCGGATTGCCCGTTGTGCTATGCCGAATATCAGGTGAAGGCCGCTCCGGCCACGCGCCTGATAGAAGAAGGGGATGTACTGGACCTGGGAAATCGAGTGCTGCAAGTGCTGCATACGCCAGGCCATTCGCCGGGCGGCATCAGCCTGTGGGAGCAAGCCACCGGCACCTTGTTCAGTGGCGACATCATCTATGACGGACCGCTGATCGAAGACGCTTATCACTCGAACCTGCACGACTACGCCTCAAGCCTTGAGCGCTTGCGCGAGCTACCCGTTCGTACAGTGCATGGCGGGCACTTCCCGAGCTTTTCCGGGGAGCGCCTGCGCGAAATGATCGACGCCTGGCTGCGCTCGCATTGAGTACAGCCGTTGCGCCGGTCAAAGGGACTGGATCTTACCTGCGTGGCTGACGTCGACGTTTTTCCTCGTCTGTCGGAATCGGTACCGGCTGTAGCGGTGGTGGTATCAAGCCCAGCGCTACGGCCAGATCGTGAAGCCAGTTGTACAGTCTGTCGTTCATAAAGCCCCCTTAAGGGTCATTCCGAGCGACGCGTGTTCTATTCGTCGCTTCAAATTGATCATAGCCCCAAGTCATGGATTACGCATGCCCTTGAGCGCGGCTAATAGCCGCAGTGTTGATTTCGGTCAAGCGCTGGCTGCTTCAAGCTCAGATTCAAGTGCAGGCCGGCCGGCCTGCTGCAACTCGATCCAGGCGTTCAGGTTGGCGCCGACCATACTCTTGCGCCACATCAGCCAGGTCGTGGCCTGGTCGAACGGCGGCTGCAGCGGATGCACCGCGACGCTTTCGCGCCCCGGCAGGCTGGCCAGCATCGACGCCGACATCAGCGCCACGCCGGAACCTGCGATCACACAGGCCAGCATACTCGGATACGACTCGATCTCCATCACCCGGCCCATGGCCGCATGATCATGGGCGTACCAGGCTTCCAGGCGCATACGGTAGGCGCAACCCTGGCGAAACGTGAATACTGCACGCCCTTCGACATCCCGGGCACTACGCACCGGCGGGTGATCGGCTTCGCTGATCAGCACCAGTTCCTCATTGCACAACGGCACGCCATCGAGCCCGGCCAGCTGCAGCGGACCGTCCACCAGCGCCGCATCCAGGCGCCCGCTGAGCAAGCCCTCGAGCAACTCGCCACTGGGCCCGGCCTGCACCTGCAGGTTCACTGCCGGATACGCCTTGTGATATCTGGCCAACAGTGCCGGCAGATGGATCGCCGCCGTGCTGTACATGGTGCCGAGCACGAAATCCCCGGCCGGTTGACCACCCTGCACCGCCGCATGGGCCTCATCGTGCAGGGCGAACAGCCGAACGGCATAGTCGAGCAGCACCTTGCCCGCCGGAGAGAGCTGCAAGCGTTGCCGCTCACGCAGGAAGAGTTCGACACCTAGCTGGTCTTCAAGCTGCTTGAGCCGGGTCGACAGGTTCGACGGCACCCGATGCAACCGTTCGGCGGCTTTGGTAATCGAACCTTCCTGGGCGACCGCCTGAAAGATACGCAGTTGGCTGAATTCCAAGCTCTTCTCCAAAAATGAACAAGTAACTCATAATTATTCATTTTAATTGAAAGTCAATTGGTTTTAGCCTGACGGTCATCGCTACTTCGCAGGAATTCCGATCATGTCGCCACTGCTGCGCCTTCTCGCCAGTTTTATTGCCTTGATGATGGCCATGGGCATCGGCCGCTTTGCCCTGACGCCGCAACTGCCGCACTTGCTCAGTGAGGGCCAGATAGGCCTGAGCGCTGCCGGTATCATTGCCGCGGCCAATTACCTGGGCTATTTCGTCGGCGCGCTGGATGGCATGTTCGCCCGTCGCCCGGGGCAGGTACGCCTGCGCCTGTATGGCGGCCTGTGGCTATGCGTCGTGTTGACCCTGGCGTCGTTCTGGGCCCACGGCTTCTGGTCGCACCTGCTGTTGCGCTTCGGTACTGGCGTCGCCAGCGCTTGGGTCCTGGTCATGATCACCAGCCTCAGCCAGCAAGTGGCGGCCGGCAGCGGGCGTCCACGCCTGGGAGCACTGGTGTTTGCCGGTCCCGGGCTGGGGATCTTCCTGACCGGCCTGCTGGCCCTGGGCGCAAACCTGCTCGGACAAGGCTCGGCCACCTTGTGGCTGATCTATGCCGCGGCTGCCCTGCTGATGTTGCTGCCAATCCTGCCGATTCTGCCGGCACCCTCCGACGCCCCGGCGCCAGTCCTACACAGCACGCCAGGTGGCAACTCCACCCGGGGTATCGCCAGGCTCGGCTTGATCTATGCCTTGTACGGTATCGGCTACATCATCCCGGCCACCTTCATGTCACAGATGGCCAGTGCACGCTTTCACGGCCACTGGCTGGCCGATCTGTTCTGGCCCTGCTTTGGCCTGGCGGCCGCGACTGGTGTGGTATTGGTCAGCCTGCGCAAGCCCGACCCGCGTACCACGCCGAAGTGGCTGGCGGCGACCTTGTGGCTGCAAGCGGCGGGCGTGTTCGCCTGCCTGTTGCCGGGCGGCGCCGGCCTGGCGCTGGGCGTGATCCTCTGTGGCACGCCATTTCTGGCCTGCATGCAACTGGTCATGCAGCGCTCCCGGGAACTCGCGCCCCAGGCCGCCCAACGCAATGCCGGCATGCTGACGGCCTGTTTTGCCATTGGCCAGCTCAGCGGCCCGCTGCTGGCCGCCCTGAGCAATCAGTTCAGTGGCAGCCTGCAGCCGGCGCTGATCATTGCCGGCAGCGGCCTGGTGCTGGCAGGTGCGTTGCGACCTCAGGCAATCTGTGCCAGACCCGCAACGCTATCAAATGTCGCGGTATCCAGCGCATCGAGCTGTTCATCGAGCACCTGACGGGGGTGGTCATTGCCCGGGATACTGCTGTTGATCAGGCTGAGCAGGCTTGACCCGCGCGGCGTCAGCACAAAATTTTCCCCGTTGCCACCCTGTGCTTCCGGACGCGGTTCGATATAGCCACGATTGAGCAGCAACTTTTCATACTCATCGGCGAGCGTCTTCAAATGATCGAGATTGCAAGGCTGTTCGCCCCGGGCGGCTTTCTCGGCCATATATTGTTCGGCATAGGCTCTGGGCTTGAAACTGTGCCCGGCACCGTTCTGCACTTCGTGGAGCAGGCACTCGATGAAATCCCAGTCGTAAGTGGTCATCCGCTTCAACCTCCATCAGTGGCGTACACAGGTTGTGACCCGTACCCGTGACAGCCGTTCAGCGCTGAACTTTTGCCCTGCCTCGCCCCTCAACCAATAACACCACCGGAACGAGGCCGCACATGAAAAAGCTGCTGAATATCACCGCCGCCGCCACCCTGCTGTTCGCCCTGCCAAGCTGGGCCTGCACCCTCGAAGAGGCCACAGAGAAGCGCGAGCAACTGGCCAAGGAAGTGCAGAAGCTCACCGAGCAGAACCCGGCCAAGGCCAAGGAGATCAACGCTGAGCTGCAGGGCATGAAACTGGACACCGCCAGCAAGGATCTTCCGGACAAGTGCCAGTTAATTGACAAACGCCTTGAAGAGCTCAAAACGGCGTCGCACAAGGCTGAAAATTCAGGCTAATTCGGTCTAATGAATGCTTGAACCTTTGCCATACTTTGGTGACAGCCGATGAACCCACCAGAGCGAGGCCGGACATGAAAACACTGTTGAGCATCACTGCTGCCGCCACCTTGTTTTTGTCCCTGCCAAGTTGGGCCTGCGATCTGGAGGAAGCCACCGAGAAGCGCGAGCAACTGGCCAAGGAAGTGCTGCAACTGACTGCGCAGAATCCGGCGAAAGCCAAGGAAATAAACGACGGTTTGAGGGGAATGAAGCTCGACCTCGCCAGCAAGGACCTGCCGGACAAGTGCCAGTTGATCGACAAGCGGCTGCAGGAGCTACAGACGGCGGCCACCAAGACGGGTGGTGCGGGGTATTGAGGGCCCTATCGCGGGCAAGCCCGCTCCCACAGAGATCGGTGCACGCAGATCCACTGTGGGAGCTGGCTTGCCAGCGATGAGGCCCCCCGCAGCCAACAAAAAACCCGGAACAAGTCCGGGTTTTCAGTACCACCACTAAACCTTATTCAGCAGCCGGAGCCGTCGGCTTGCGGCGCTTGAGCGGCGCCATGCCGTCCTGGCTGACCAGTGCCGGGGCGTCCGACTTCGGACGGTTGGCGCTCTTGCGCTTGGTCGGGGTCTTGGCGGCGGCTTTCTTGTCGGTCTTCTTGTCGGTCTTTTTCTTCTTCACACCGACAGCCTTGCCCGACGCCTTGACCTTCTTCGGACCGCTATAGGTGCCTTTGACTTCCTTGATGACGCGACGCTCGAAACGCTGCTTGAGATAGCGCTCGATGCTCGACATCAGGTTCCAGTCGCCATGGGTGATCAGCGAGATGGCAAGGCCTTCATTGCCTGCCCGACCGGTACGACCGATACGGTGTACATACTCGTCGCCGCTGCGTGGCATTTCGAAGTTGATCACCAGGTCCAGGCCGTCCACATCCAGCCCGCGCGCGGCGACATCGGTCGCCACCAGGATCTTCACGCCACCCTGCTTGAGGCGGTCGATGGCCAGCTTGCGGTCCTTCTGGTCCTTGTCGCCGTGCAGGACGAAGGCCTTGTATTCCTGCGCCACCAGGCGCCCGTAGAGGCGGTCGGCCATGGCCCGGGTGTTGGTGAAGACGATCGCCTTCTGGTACGTCTCGTTGGCCAACAGCCAATTGAGGATCTGCTCTTTGTGAACGTTGTGGTCAGCGGTGATGATCTGCTGGCGGGTGCCTTCGTTCAGCTGGCTGACGCTGTTGATTAACAGGTGCTCGGGGTTGTTCAGCACCTTGCCGATCATCTCGCGCAAGCCGGCACCACCGGTGGTGGCGGAGAACAGCAGGGTCTGCTGACGGTTCTTGCTTTCGTCGCATAGGCGCTGAACGTCTTCGGCAAAGCCCATGTCGAGCATGCGGTCGGCTTCATCGAGCACCAGCACTTCGACTTCGTTCAGGTCCAGGGTACCGGCGTTGAGGTGCTCGAGCAGGCGACCCGGGGTGCCAATAAGGATATCCGGTACCTTGCGCAGCATCGCGGCCTGCACCTTGAAGTCTTCACCGCCGGTGATCAGGCCGGACTTGATGAAGGTGAACTGGGAAAACCGCTCGACTTCCTTGAGGGTTTGCTGGGCCAGTTCACGGGTCGGCAGCAGGATCAGTGCGCGAATGGTCACGCGGACCTTGGCCGGACCGATCAGGCGGTTGAGGATCGGCAGAACAAAAGCGGCGGTCTTGCCACTGCCGGTCTGTGCCGTCACCCGCAGGTCACGCCCCTGCAGCGCCAGCGGAAGAGCCGCTACCTGGACCGGGGTTGGCTCGACAAATTTAAGCTCGGCCACGGCTTTGAGCAGGCGTTCGTGCAGGGCGAATTGGGAAAACACGGGTGTTACCTCGGCGAAGTACATAAATTCAACTGCATAGCGTAACGGTTTCCGGCGCCTTAGCCGAATTTCTTTACGCCTTTATCGTCATATTGGTCTGAAAAACTGCGGTGAAAAGTCTCTTCAGCCTCGCCCGGTTGGCTTTTTGGCCGGCCTTTGGGCTCTAATCGGCTCTTGTTCTCTTCGGGAATACGGGATCCACACATGGATACTCAAGCGTTATGGCTCAGTGTTATGGACAGCTTCGGCGCACTGGATAAACAGCCCATGCTGCACGCCGGGATTGGCCTCATTGTCCTGGTGGCCCTTGCCCTGACGCTGGGTCGCGTGGCGCGCTATCTGATCCTGCACGGGATCAAGCTGCTGTCGAAGCAACCGGCCCTGCACTGGCTCGACGACCTGCTGCACAACAAGGTATTCCACCGCCTGGCGCAAATGGTCCCCTCGCTGATGGTGCAGTTCGGCCTCAACCTGGTCCCGGAGCTGAGCGCCAAAAGCAGCCGGTTTCTCGGCAACCTGGCGCTGTCGATCAGCATTCTGTTCCTGCTCCTGGCGGTGAGTGCCCTGCTCAACGCCCTGCTGGATATCTATGCGCGCACCCGTCACGCCCGCACCCGCTCGATCAAGGGCTATGTGCAACTGGCCAAGATGGTGATTTATATCTTCGGCACCATCATTATCGTCGCCACCCTGATCAACCGCTCGCCGCTGTTGCTGCTGTCGGGGCTCGGTGCGATGTCGGCGGTGATCCTGCTGGTCTACAAGGACACCCTGCTGTCGTTCGTCGCCAGCGTGCAATTGACCAGCAACGACATGCTGCGCGTCGGCGACTGGATCGAGATGCCCCAGGTCGGCGCCGACGGCGACGTGGTGGATATCACCCTGCACACGGTCAAGGTGCAGAATTTCGACAAGACCATCGTCTCGATTCCCACCTGGCGCCTGATGTCCGAGTCATTCAAGAACTGGCGTGGCATGCAGCAGGCCGGTGGCCGACGGATCAAGCGCAGCCTGTTCATCGACGCCGGCAGCGTGCGCTTCCTGCAGGACGATGAAGAGCTCACACTGTCCCGAGTGCACCTGCTGACCGACTATATAACCCGAAAAAAAGCCGAATTGCAGAGCTGGAACGAAGCCCAGGGCAGCGTCGCCAAACTGTCGGCCAACCGCCGGCGCCTGACCAATATCGGCACCTTTCGCGCCTATGCACTGGCATACCTGAAGAGCAACCCGGAGATCCAGCCGAACATGACCTGCATGGTCCGCCAGATGCAGGCCACTGCCCAGGGCGTGCCGCTGGAGATCTACTGCTTTACCCGCACCACGGCGTGGGCCGAGTACGAGCGGATCCAGGGCGACATCTTCGACTATCTGTTGGCTGTGCTGCCGGAGTTCGGTCTCAACCTTTACCAGCAGCCCAGCGGCAACGACCTGCGCGCAGGCTTACTGCGCGCCCCTCTGGCCGAGCAAAGCCGCACGCCCGTTACCGAGCCGACTGATCCATAGGGACGCCAGGATGATCAACCCGCCAATGAACAACCGGCCCAATGGCTCGTGCTGATTCCAGATCAGCAGGTTGAGCAACAGGCCGATGGGCACATGCAGGTTGTTCATCACCGCCAGGGTGCCGCCTGAAACCAGGCAGGCGCCCTTGTTCCACCAGTACAGCCCCAGCGCTGTCGAACACAGCCCCAGAAAGCCCAGCACGCCCCACTGCACGGACGTCTGCGGCAGATGCTGGGTATTGCCGAACAACAGAAACGCCGGCAGCACCACCAGCAGCGCGCCGAGATAGAAATAGCCAAAGCGTCGGTAGTGCGGCAGGTCACTGGGGTAGCGCGCCACCAGATGCTTGTACAGCACCTGGCCTGCGGCATAGGTGAAGTTGGCCAGTTGCAGCAGCAAAAAGCCCATGAAGAAGTCCGGACTGATGCGGTCGAAGCGAATGATCGCGGCCCCCGCCACTGCCACCAGTGCCGCCAGCAGTGCCCAGGGATTGAAACGCCGGTTCAGGGCATCTTCGATCAGGGTCACGTGCAAGGGGGTAAGAATGGTGAACAGCAGCACTTCCGGCACCGTCAGTACCCGGAAGCTCAGGTATAGGCACACGTACGTAATGCCGAACTGCAGCGCTCCGATCAGCAGCATCGAGCGCATGAAGCGCGGCTCGACCTGGCGCCAGCGGGTCAGTGGCAGGAACACCAGCCCTGCCAGCAGTACCCGGACCAGCACCGCGAAGTAACTGTCGACGTGACCGGCCAGGTATTCGCCGATCAGGCTGAAGGAAAACGCCTGAATGAATGTGACAACCAGTAGATAGCCCATGTGTGCCCCTTGCCTGAATGGCGGGGACCTTAGCGGTTTGGGGCGAAGGGGGCAACTGAAAGGCCTGCGGCCTTTATCGCTGGCAAGCCAGCTCCCACAGGGGATCAGAGTCAGACCACAATTCTGTGGGCGACGATCATCTCTGTGGGAGCTGGCTTGCCAGCGATTTGGGTCACCGCAGTGCTTCAGGCCACATCCGCCAGCAATTCCCTGGCCCGATTCAACCCCTTCTCATGGAAATCACCACCCATGTTCAGCCCCTCGGCATGGATGAAGCTCACATCATGGATCCCGATGAAGCCCATCACCTGACGCAGGTAGGGTTCCTGGTGATCGCTGGGGCTGCCGGCGTAGATGCCGCCACGGGCGGTCAGGACGTAGGCGCGCTTGCCGGTGAGCAGGCCCTGCGGGCCGGTTTCGGTGTACTTGAAGGTCACGCCGGCACGCAGGACATGGTCCAGCCAGGCCTTGAGGGTGCTGGGGATGGCGAAGTTGTACATCGGTGCAGCCAGTACCAGGACATCGGCGGCCAGGACTTCGTCGGTCAGCTCGTTGGAGCGTTGCAATGCTTGCAGTTCAGAGGCGCTGCGCTGTTCCGCCGGCTTCATCCAGCCACCGAGCAGATTGGCGTCCAGGTGCGGTACCGGGTTGACGGCCAGGTCACGCACAGTGATCTGGTCGGCCGGGTGCGCGGCCTGCCATTGGCTGATGAATTGCTGGGTCAACTGCCGCGAGATCGAGTCTTGCTGGCGGGCGCTGCTTTCGATGATCAGGACACGGGACATTGGGTTAACTCCATCGGGGGTGGGGTAAGTCGATGGAGTGAAGATTACTGAGGGGCCAATCGATTAAAAAGCGCAAAAAACAGGTACAATCTATCAAATAAGTTGTTTTATCGGAGCGATGCTCTAACCTGACAGACAGGCCTGCCAGGTCGTTTCCGATGGGGTGTCAGGCCGGTTTGCAGTCCAGGTTGATGCGCAGTTTGATGATGCCGCGGTTGAATTTGGCGGTGACATCCTTGCTCTGTTTCGCGGGAATCTGCACCCGGCGAGTGCGCGGCGCCTCCGGTCCATTGGCAAAGACGACCTTGCACTGGGCGGCCACGTCACCATAGTTGTTCACGGTGATCGACCCCATGTCGCCATAGGTATCGTAGGTGGTGTAGTCGATTTTCACGCCATCGAGCGACTTCTCGACATCGATAGGGTAGGCAAAGGCAGCCATCGGCAACAGCGCCAGCAATACCACACAACACTTATTCATACGGCAGTCTCCATGGGGGGCTGCCAGCTTAGGACAAGAGGAGGCGATGATGAAAGCGCCGCGCGTTACCCTGGATCAATGGAGAACATTGCAGGCGGTCGTCGATCACGGCGGCTTCGCCCAGGCCGCCGAAGCGCTGCACCGTTCGCAATCCTCGGTCAGCTACACCGTGGCGCGCATGCAGGATCAACTGGGTGTACCGCTGCTGCGCATCGATGGGCGCAAGGCGGTGCTGACCGAAGCCGGCGGCGTGCTGTTGCGCCGTTCGCGACAACTGGTCAAGCAGGCCAGCCAGCTCGAAGACCTGGCCCATCATATGGAGCAAGGCTGGGAAGCCGAAGTGCGCCTGGTGGTGGATGCCGCCTATCCCACCGCCCGCCTGGTCCGGGCACTGACCGCGTTCATGCCGCAGAGCCGCGGCTGCCGGGTGCGCCTGCGCGAGGAAGTGCTGTCGGGCGTCGAGGAAGTGCTGCAAGAAGGCGTCGCGGACCTGGCCATCAGCGGCTTCAATATTCCCGGCTACCTGGGCACCGAATTGAGCACCGTCGAATTCGTCGCCGTGGCGCACCCCGAACATGCCCTGCACCGTTTGCAACGTGAATTGAGCTTCCAGGACCTGGAAAGTCAGTTGCAGGTGGTGATTCGCGACTCCGGCCGCCACCAGCCACGGGACGTCGGTTGGCTGGGCGCCGAGCAACGCTGGACGGTCGGCAGCCTGGCGACCGCCGCCAGCTTCGTCAGCAGCGGCCTGGGCTTTGCCTGGCTGCCGCGCCACCTGATCGAACGAGAGCTGCACGAAGGCGTGCTCAAACCGTTGCCGCTGGAACAGGGCGGCAGCCGTCACCCGATGTGCTATCTGTACTCCAACAAGGATAAACCACTGGGCCCGGCCACTCAGATACTCATCGAGTTGCTGCGCACTTTCGACACCGCGCCGCTGGATACCCCCTTCGCGGCCCCTCAACAAGCCTGACAGGTACGTCACCGATGGCCTATTTCGAACACGATGGATGCTCGCTGCACTATGAGGAATACGGCCAGGGCGACCCGCTCGTGCTGGTTCACGGGCTGGGTTCAAGTTGCCAGGACTGGGAGTACCAGATCCCGGCGCTGGCCGAACATTACCGGGTCATCGTCACCGACGTGCGCGGCCACGGTCGCTCCGACAAGCCACGCGAACGCTACAGCATCGCCGGCTTCAGCGCCGATCTGATCGCCCTGCTGGAACACTTGAACCTGGCGCCGGTCCACCTGGTCGGGCTGTCGATGGGTGGCATGATCGGTTTCCAGACCGCCGTGGATCAACCGGCCCTGCTGCGCAGCCTGTGCATCGTCAACAGCGCGCCCCAGGTCAAGCTCAAAAGCGCCGACGACTACCTGCAATGGGCCAAGCGCTGGGCCCTGGCGCGACTGCTGAGCCCGGCCACCGTCGGCAAGGCGCTGGGGGCGAAGCTGTTCCCCAAGCCAGGTCAGGCTGAACTGCGGCGCACAATGGCCGAGCGCTGGGCCCGGAACGACAAGCGCGCCTACGCCGCCAGTTTCGACGCCATCGTCGGCTGGGGCGTGCAGGAACGATTGTCGCGCATCACCTGTCCTACCCTGATCATCAGTGCCGACCGCGATTACACCCCGGTCGCCCTGAAAGAGCAGTACACCGCATTGATCCCGAACGCCCATCTGGCGGTTATCGCCGATTCGCGGCACGCTACCCCACTGGATCAACCGCAAAGTTTCAACCAAACCCTGCTGCAGTTTCTGGCTGCGGTCGAAACCAAACCCAAGGATCATTGAACCTATGCTGAAGAAAATCCTTCTCGCTGCCGGCTCCGTCATGTTTGCAACCAGCCTGATGGCGGCCACCCCGGACAAAGCCCCCCACGTCATGCTGGACACCAGTATGGGCCAGATCGAAATCGAGCTGGACCCGGTCAAGGCACCGGTCACTACCAAGAACTTCCTTGAGTATGTGGACAACGGCTTCTACACCAACACCATCTTCCACCGGGTGATTCCGGGGTTCATGGCGCAGGGTGGCGGCTTTACGGCGCAGATGCAGCAAAAGGAAACAAAAGATCCGATCAAGAATGAAGCCAGCAACGGTTTGCACAACGTGCGCGGGACCCTGTCGATGGCACGCACCAACGACCCGAACTCGGCGACCAGCCAATTTTTCATCAACGTCAAAGACAACGATTTTCTCGACCCGGGCCGCGACGCGGGCTACGCCGTATTCGCCAAGGTCGTGAAAGGCATGGACGTGGTCGATCAGATCGTCAATGCGCAAACCACAAACAAACAAGGCATGCAAAACGTACCTGTCGACCCAATCCTGATAAAGTCAGCCAAGCGCATGGATTGAGCGCTGACCTGAAGGCATTGGTAACCGGCAAGGCCCGGTCACCTCACACGGAGAGGCCGCACCCATGTTGTACCGTCGTTTCGAGCAGTTGATCGATATTTTCCGCGACGCTCCGACGGCGGCCCCTCCGGGCAAGGTCCTGCCGTTCTACCTGTACTACCTGCGCCAGGTCTGGCCGAGTTTCGCCGCCCTTCTGGTGGTCGGCCTGATCGGTGCCCTGATCGAAGTGGCCCTGTTCAGTTACCTGAGCCGCATCATCGACCTGACCCAGAACACCCCCAATACCCGATTTTTCAGTGAGCACGGCAGCGAATTGCTGTGGATGCTGGTGGTGGCGCTGGTGCTGCGGCCGATCTTCGTCGGCCTGCACGACCTGCTGGTGCACCAGACCATCAGCCCGGGCATGACCAGCATGATCCGCTGGCAGAACCACAGCTACGTGCTCAAACAGAGCCTGAATTTTTTCCAGAACGACTTCGCCGGGCGCATCGCCCAGCGCATCATGCAAACCGGCAACTCCCTGCGCGACTCGGCGGTGCAAGCGGTCGATGCACTCTGGCATGTGCTGATCTATGCCATCAGTTCCCTGGTACTGTTCGCCGAAGCCGACTGGCGCCTGATGATCCCGCTGATGAGCTGGATCGCCTGTTACATCGGCGCGCTCTATTACTTCGTGCCACGGGTCAAGGAACGCTCGGTGATTTCCTCCGACGCGCGCTCGAAACTGATGGGACGCATCGTCGACGGCTACACAAACATCGCCACGCTGAAGCTGTTCGCCCACACCCACTCCGAACAGCAATACGCCCGCGAGGCCATTACCGAACAGACCGAGAAAACCCAGTTGGCCGCCCGGGTGGTCACCAGCATGGACGTGGTCATCACCACCCTCAACGGTCTGTTGATCGCCACCACCACGGGGCTTGCCCTGTGGCTCTGGACCGAGTCGCTGATCAGCGTCGGCGCCATCGCCCTGGCCACGGGCCTGGTGATTCGCATCGTCAACATGTCCGGCTGGATCATGTGGGTGGTCAATGGCATTTTCGAGAACATCGGCATGGTCCAGGATGGCTTGCAGACCATTGCCCAGCCGGTCAGCGTAACCGATCGCCAGGACGCGCCGCGCTTGAAGGTGGACCGCGGCGGCGTGCGCTTCGAGGATGTCGACTTTCACTATGGCAAGGGCAACCGGATCATCAGCGGCCTGACCCTGGACATTCGCCCCGGCGAGAAGATCGGCTTGATCGGCCCTTCCGGCGCAGGCAAGTCGACCCTGGTCAACCTGCTGTTACGCCTGTACGACCTGGAAGGCGGACGTATCCTGATCGATGGCCAGGACATTGCCCACGTCACCCAGGAAAGCCTGCGCGAGCAGATCGGCATGATCACCCAGGACACCTCGTTGCTGCACCGTTCCATTCGCGAAAACCTGCTCTACGGCAAACCCGGCGCCAGCGATGACGAGCTCTGGGAAGCGGTACGCAAGGCCCGCGCCGACGAATTCATCCCCCAGCTTTCCGATGCCCAGGGCCGTACCGGCTTCGATGCCCATGTAGGCGAACGCGGGGTCAAGCTGTCCGGTGGTCAGCGGCAGCGGATCGCCATTGCCCGGGTACTGCTCAAGAATGCACCGATCCTGATCATGGACGAGGCCACCTCCGCCCTCGACTCGGAGGTCGAGGCAGCCATCCAGGAGAGCCTGGAAACCCTGATGCACGGCAAGACCGTGATCGCCATCGCCCACCGGCTGTCGACCATCGCACGGATGGACCGGCTGGTGGTGCTGGAGAAAGGGCATATCGCCGAGAGTGGCAGCCACAGCGAATTGCTGGCGCATCAGGGGTTGTACGCGCGGTTGTGGCATCACCAGACGGGTGGGTTTGTGGGGATTGATTGAAGGCCTCATCGCGGGCAAGCCCGCTCCCACAGAGGTAGGCGTTGCACATTCCCTGTGGGAGCTGGCTTGCCAGCGATGAGGCCCTCGAAGCCAACACAAATCACCCTTGTCGATACGGCAAAGCCCCCCTTGCCTCCTCGGCATACGCCAGAACCCCCACCCGCTCCTGCTCGAGAAAATGGCTCACCGCCGCCTTCAACCCCGGGTGCAGCAGGTAATGCCAGGAGTGAGTAATCACCGGCTCGAACCCACGAATCAGCTTGTGCTCGCCCTGGGCGCCGGCATCGAAGCGCTGCAATCCCTGGGCAATGGCGTAATCCATGCCCTGGTAGAAACAGGTTTCGAAATGCAGCCGGTCGTACTCGTCCAGACAGCCCCAGTACCGCCCATAGAAACTGTCATCCCCCACCAGGCTGAAGGCCATGGCCACCGGACGACCACCCTGCCTTGCAAGGACGACTCGAATCGCTTCGGGCATGCGCTCGGCCAGCAGGCTGAAGAACTCACGGGTCAGGTAGGGTGCCTGACGACGCACGGCGTAGGTATTGGCATAGCAGGCATAAACGAAGTCCCACTCGACCTCATTCAACTGATGCCCCGTGTACCAATCGAACTCGATTCCGTGCCCGGCAACCTGCTCGCGCTCCTTGCGCATTTGCTTGCGCTTGCGCGAACTCAATGTATCGAGAAAATCCTGGAAATCCCGATAACCACGGTTCTGCCAATGAAACTGGCAACCCAGGCGCTCCAGCCAACCTTCACGCCCGCGCAGCAGCGAATCGGCCAGTTCGTCGGTAAAGTTGATGTGCATGCCGGACAAGCCCCGGGCCGGCAAATCCTCCACCAGTTGATCGATCAATTCCCCCGCCGCTTGCGGATACCCCATCAAGCGCGGGCCGCCGACCGGGGAAAAGGGCACGGCGCACAGCAACTTGGGGTAATAGTCGATTCCGGCGCGGTCACAGGCATCCGCCCAACCATGGTCGAACACATATTCGCCATAGGAATGGGTTTTCACATAGGCGGGCAGCGCGGCCAGCAACTGGCCCTGGTCATCGAGCGCCAGCCGGTGCGAAGGCTTCCAGCCCGTGCCCCTGCCGACACTGCCGCTGTCCTCCAGGGCACTGAGAAAGGCGTGACGAACAAAGGGCTGTGCGCCTGGCACCAGGGCATCCCAGGTGGCGGCATCGAGATCGGCGAGATGATTGAGCGTCAGATTCTGCATGTGCGCAGTCTGAACGTTCAGACTTGCGAAAAAAAGCCCCGCACAAGGCGGGGCTCAAAACAGGAGTAAATAACGGATGGATGAAGCTTAGAACACGTACTGCGCGCGCGTCACGATACCCTGGCCGCTGTCGTCGCCCGCGGCGTTGGTAGCGTTGTCGACCTCGCTCTTGACGTAGACGGCACTGATCTTGATGGCTTCGTTTGCATACCAGTTCACGCCGACGTTATGCACCTTGCCTTCGATATCGCCGATGTTGGCAAACGCACCGTTGTTGTCATCGGTGCTCAGGTGGTCGTAGCGATAGAAGACTTCCCAGGCGCCGTACTGCTTGTTCTCAGGCTTGATGGTATCGAACTTGCCGAGTTTGTAGATACGCGGCTCGCCGGTGAGGGTGTAAGCCAGCTGCCCGTAGTAACCGGTGGACTTGATGTCCGAGAAGTTCGAAGCATCGGCTTTGGTATCACGCTTGAGGTATTCGCCCTGGACGGAGAACGGCCCCGTGGCCCAGGCGGCTTCCAAGGCCCATGCGCTATCGATGTCGTAGGCACCGATCGGCGTGTTCTGGATACCGCCGAGCAACAGTTTGTTGCCGTTGTCACCTGCATCCTGGCCACCATCGGTGCTCACGCCACGCATGCCCAGACGGCTGGTAATACGGCCGTCGAACGCCGTGTCTTTCAAGTCACGTGCAGCGTAGTCGACACCCAGGTGGATAACATGGCCCGCTTCGTGCCATGGTGCCCAGACGCCGCGCAGGTTGGCCTGACGGTAGCTGTCGCCATTCTGGGCCTGATTGTTGGGGTCCTTGGCGAAGATACCCGCCGAACCATAGAGCGAGTCGCCGGCATTGCCGGAAACCTGGATACCCATGCCGCCGTTGTGGGCGTTGGTCCAGTCGACCAGATCGTAGGCAGCTGTACGCTCCTGGGCCGTTACCCACTTGGAGCTGGTGGCTTTTTCCAGACCGAATTCGGGGTCGAAGCGACCCACTTTGATCGAGACCGGCTTGAAGCCGTTGTAAGACAGGGACGCTTCGTCGAAGTAACCGTCTTCTTTACGGTTATCGCCACCGGCGTTGTGGGAGAAGTCGTAGTTGATCTGGTAAGCCCAGTCGGTGTACATCACACCGCCCAGTTCCAGGAAAGCGCGGCGGAAGTAACCGGCATCAGCGGTATTGCCGTTTTTGGTGTAGAAACCATCGAAGCGGCTGTAGTCGGCTTGTACTCGACCACCCAGTTTGAAACTGAATTCCTTGTCGGTTGTGGCAACCTCCAGGCCGCCTTTAGTCTTTACTACGATATCAGCGCCGTCGGTGGTCACGGTACCCGCGAAAGCCTGGGCGGTTACGGCGAGGGCCAGCGCGCTGGCCGCGAAACCGGCGAAGTGCTTACGGATCATCGAAGAATTCCCCTATCTATCTATGGTCTTGATTGCGTTGGAAAACACGCGGTCAGGGCCGCTTTGTGTTGGGAGGGAATCTTGGCGTGGGGTGATGTCAGATTGGCTGCTGTTATATAAAAGTTTTGTTACAACTGAACTTTTTACTTCGAAAAGAAATAAGCCGAAAAACCCCGTTGCAGGGCCCTTGGCGCGGAATTCAGAGAATTTGACCCTGAAGATTGCAAGGACTATTGGTTGTCGCGATGCCTGGAGGCCAGCTTGGCTGCCAATTGGTCGACGTCGACGTCGACGACCGGCGACTCGGGCATTTTGCGTAACGTGGCTTGCATCAGGCGCATCTGTTTGATGAAGCGCCGGCAGTTCGGGCAAAACATCAGGTGATGGCGTACCAGCAGGCGCTCACGAAAGCTCAGTTGTCCATCCAGGTAGTCGCTTGAACGCTCGACTTGTTCCTTGCAGGTCAGCATTGGCCGGTTTCCTCGAAGTGTTCCAGGGTCGCAAAGACCTTGAGCCGCGCTCTATGCAACAGCACCCGCACATTGGAGAGTGAAATCTCGAGAAGATTACAGATCTCCTCCAATTCCAACCCTTGCCGCTCACGCAAGACCAATACGCCACGCTGCAGTTCGGGCAGGCTGAGCATGGTATGTTCCAGGCACTCGCGCAGTTCATCCTCGCTCAACAAGGCTTCGGGGGTGTCTTCATGCCAGGCATGGGGCGCCAGCAACCAGTGGCCATCCCCGGAGAAGCGTTCGTCACCGATGGTCCCATGGGGCGACGGCAGGTCGTCGAGCAGGACCTCCCGACGATTTTGCTTGTAACGGTTCTTCGCTGCGTTGGCCGTGATGGTCAACAGCCAGGTCTTGAGGCTGGAACGACGCTGGAACCCGGACAGGTTGCGCACTACGGCCAACCACGCGTCCTGCACCGCCTCGTCGGCCTGGCGACTGCCGACGATGGCATAGGCCACGGCGCGCATGGCGCCCTGGTAAGTCTCGATCAGCTCTCGGTAGGCCTGTTGCTCACCGGCCAGCAAACGTTCGAGCAGCACTGTCTCATCGACGATCGTCATCCCTACCTCGTGCGCAGATCTCCATGGAAATCCGATTAAAGCGCCGTGTGCCCGGCGCCTCCACCTGCAAGTACAGCAGGGCCATGGCGATAAGTCCCTATGTTAACGAACAACCCCCATGAGCGAAGTAGGACGATTCGCACAATCGATGCAGTTAATGCTTGCGCAAGATCACGCTGCCGATCGAATAGCCGGCGCCAAAGGAACTGAGTACCCCCAGCGCACCCTTGGGCAAGTCGTCCTGATATTTGTGCAGGGCAATCACCGAGCCCGCCGAACTGGTGTTGGCATAGGTGTCGAGAATAACCGGCGCCTCTTCGACCGCGGCCTCACGGCCCAACAACTTCTTGACGATCAGGTGGTTCATGCTGAGGTTGGCCTGGTGCAGCCAGAAACGCTTCACGTCGGAGACGTTCAGGTCGTTTTCCGCCAGGTGCTGGCCAATCAGCTCGGCGACCATCGGGCAGACTTCGCGGAACACTTTGCGGCCTTCCTGGACGAAGAGTTTATCCGTTGCGCCAATGCCCTCTTCCGCTGCGCGGTTGAGGAAGCCGAAGTTGTTGCGGATGTTGTTGGAAAACTGGGTCAACAGCTTGCAGCTGACGATATCGAATTGATAAGGCGAAGTGGCAAGGTCAGCGCGCTCGACAATCACCGCGGTGGCCGCATCGCCGAAGATGAAGTGGCTGTCACGGTCGCGGAAGTTCAGGTGACCGGTGCAGATTTCCGGGTTCACCACCAGCACCGCGCGGGCCTGCCCCAGTTGCACGGCGTTGCAGGCGGCATGAATGCCGAAGGTTGCCGAGGAACAAGCGACGTTCATGTCGAAACCGAAACCCTGGATGCCCAGGGCCGCCTGCACTTCAATAGAGATGGCGGGATAGGCTCGCTGCAGGTTGGAACAGGCAACGATGACCGCGTCGATATCCGCTGCGGTCTTGCCGGCGCGTTGCAACGCCTCCCCGGCTGCCGCCACGGCCATCTGGCAGAGGATCGACTGCTCGTCGTTGGAACGCTCCGGCAGGCGCGGGGTCATGCGCGTGGGGTCGAGGATGCCTTCCTTGTCCATGACGAAGCGGCTCTTGATCCCGGATGCCTTTTCGATAAAGGCGACACTGGACTCGCTCAGCGCCTCGATTTCGCCACGTTCGATGGCTGCGGCATTGTCGGCGTTGAACTGCTGAACATAAGCATTGAAAGACTCGACCAGCTCTTCGTTGGAGATACTGTTGGCCGGGGTGTACAGGCCAGTGCCGCTGATGACGACGTTATGCACGGTCGTTCCTCTATTGGGTGCCATTGCATGAGCAATGGGATGTTCAGGCAGTAAAGGTTTGGCACGAACGTACCAACACCGGCAGAAGCTTGTACCGGAACGCGGAACAATCCCTGCTTATCAATCTATCCCGACACGTTCGGCGAAGTCCGCCTGAACGTGTCGTCTCAATTTATCGTCGAAGTTTGCCATATCTGTAGGAAATTGGCGCTATCTGACCACTGAGTCAGGCATCGACCTGACTCCATTGTTTGCTCAATCGCTTGTCGGAAATCGGCACTCGGGTACCCAACTGCTGGGCGAACAACGAAACCCTGTATTCCTCGATCAACCAGCGGTAAAGCTCCAATTGCGGGTCGCGCTTGCCTTCCTGGGCGTGCTTGCCGGCCCGGGCCTGGTACTGCGCCCACAATCCGGCCAGTTCGATGCTCCAGACCCGGTCTTTTTGCACCTGCGCCCCAAGCTTCTCCAAGCGTAGTTCAATGGCTTTGAGAAAACGCGGCAACTCCTTGAACCATTGGGCCGGGGTTTCACGCACAAAGCCCGGGTACACCAGATGACTCAACTGTTGCTTGATGTCATTGAGCGCCACGGCCTGGGCCAGGTCGATCTTGCCTTTGAAGCGCTTCTGCAAGCCGTGCCACAACTTGAGGATGTCCAGGGTCAAGCGTGCCAGGCGCTCGGCATGTTCGGCCCAGGCACCACGCTTGCGCTCGGCCAGCGAGGCCAGACCGGCACCATCGCGTGGCAGGCTCGCTTCACCTTCGAGAATGCAGCTGTCGAGGCTGGCCAGCAGGATGTCTTCGACCAGCGCATCGACCCGGCCCATGTCGCGGTAGAGCAGGCCCAGTTCGGTCAGCCCCGGCAATTTGCCGCGCAAGAACTTCGCCGGCTCCGCCAATTGCTGCAGCAACAGGCGTTGCAGCGCCCGGCGGTGCTGGAATTCGGCTTCGGCAGCGGTCGAGAAACGGCCTTCCTTGACGGTACCGCCCTCTTCCACCAGCGCTGGATACACCGTCATGGAAAGCCCGGCGATCTTCTGCTGGGCCTTTTCCGCCACCGGCGCGAAGACCTTGGCCTGCACGGGTTCCTGGCTTTTCGCCGATTGCGGTGCGGCCAGAGCCGCCTGGCTGGCCTCGGCGAAGCGTGCGGTCAGCTCGGCCAGGTCACGCCCCTCGCCGAGGAACTTGCCCTGGCCGTCGAGGACTTCCAGGTTCATTTTCAAATGGCTTTCGACTTGCTGGGCCGCTTCGGCCCAGGCCTCATCGCTGACCCGCGCACCGGTCATGCGCAACAGTTCGCGCCCCAGTGCCTGAGGCAACGAGCCCTCGGCAAAGGTCATGCGTTGCAGCGCGGCCCTGACGAAGTCCGGCACCGGCACGAAGTTCTTGCGAATGGCCTTGGGCAGGTTACGTACCAGCGCAATGCACTTGGCTTCCAGCAAGCCGGGCACCAGCCATTCCAGGCGTTCGGCCGGCAAGGCCGGCAACAGGGGGGCCGGCACCCGCACCGTCACGCCATCGCGTGGATGATTGGGTTCGAAGTGGTAACTCAAGGCCAGGGTCAGTTCGCCCAGGCGCAAGGTATCGGGGTAATGCGCCGCCGTGACTTCGCTGGCTTCACGGGCCAGCACATCCTCTTCGCGCATGATCAGCAACTGCGGGTCTTTCTGGCTGTTGACCCGGTACCAGCTATCGAACGTGGCCGTCTGATGGATCTCGGCCGGCAGTCGCGCTTCATAGAAGCCGAACAGGGTTTCTTCATCGGCGAGGATGTCGCGTCGACGCGCCTTGGCTTCCAGTTCGTCCAACTGCTCCAGCAAGCGGGTATTGGCTGCCAGGCACTTGGCCCGCGACTGGATCTCGCCACGCACCAGTGCTTCGCGGATAAACAGCTCACGCGCCAATGCCGGCTCGATAGGACCGTAATGCACTGGCCGGCGCCCGACCACGATCAGGCCATACAGGGTCACTTGTTCATAGGCCACCACTTGCCCACGCTTCTTCTCCCAGTGCGGTTCGAAATGGTTTTTCTTGATCAGGTGCCCGGCCAGCGGCTCGATCCAGTCCGAGTCGATCTTGGCGACCATGCGTGCGTACAGCTTGGTGGTCTCGACCAGTTCGGCGGCCATGATCCATTGGGGACGCTTCTTGCCCAGACCCGAGGACGGATGAATCCAGAAGCGTCGTTGCCGCGCCCCCAGGTAATCACCCTCTTCGGTCTTCTGGCCGATCTGGCTAAGCAGGCCGGACAGTACCGCCTTGTGCAGTTTCGGGTAGTCGGCCGGCTCTTTATTGATGCTCAGCTGCAGGTCGCGGCAGATCAGGCTCAACTGCCGGTGGGCATCGCGCCACTCGCGCAGGCGCAGGTAATTCAGGAAGTTCTTGCGGCACCAGTTACGCAGCGGGCTGGCCGTCAGGGCCAGGCGTTGTTCTTCAAAGCCACGCCAGAGATTGACCAGCGCGGCGAAGTCCGAGTCGCTGTCCTTCCACTGGGCGTGGGCCTGGTCGGCGGCCTGCTGACGCTCTGGCGGACGCTCGCGCGGGTCCTGCACGGACAGCGCACTGGCGACGATCAGCACTTCCTGCAGGCTGCCTTGCTTGTTGGCTTCGAGCAGCATGCGGCCCAGGCGCGGGTCCACCGGCAGGCGCGCCAGTTGCCGGCCCAGGGGGGTCAGCTGGTTCTCCCGGTTGACCGCCGAGAGCTCCTGCAAGAGGTTGAAGCCGTCGCTGATGGCCTTGCCATCCGGCGGCTCGATAAACGGGAAGGCGTCAATCTCACCCAGGCGCAGGTGCAGCATCTGCAGAATCACCGCAGCCAGGTTGGTGCGCAGGATCTCCGGATCGGTAAAGGCCGGGCGACCGTTGAAATCCTCTTCGCTGTACAAGCGCACACAGATCCCCGGCTCGACCCGCCCGCAACGCCCCTTGCGCTGGTTGGCGCTGGCCTGGGACACCGCTTCGATCGGCAGCCTTTGTACCTTGGCGCGGTAGCTGTAGCGGCTGATCCGCGCCGTGCCGCTGTCGATCACATAACGGATGCCCGGCACGGTCAGCGAGGTCTCGGCGACGTTGGTCGCCAGCACCACTCTGCGGCCCGGATGGGACTGGAAAATCTTCTGCTGCTCGGCCGGCGACAAGCGCGCATACAGCGGCAAAATCTCGGTGTGTTTGAGCTGGGCCTTGCGCAGCATTTCCGCGGCATCGCGAATTTCCCGCTCGCCGGGCAGGAACACCAGCACATCACCAGGGCGCTTGCCTTCACTGCGTTCGAAGGCGGCGATTTCATCGAGGGTGGCGAGAATCGCCTGATCCACGGTCAGGTCATCCTCGACCCGATTGCCCTCTTCGTCCTGCTCGGACGTCAGCGGCCGGTACCAGGTCTCGACCGGATAGGTACGCCCGGAGACTTCGATGATCGGCGCGTCGTTGAAGTGTTTGGAGAAACGCTCCAGATCGATGGTTGCCGACGTGATGATCACCTTCAGGTCCGGACGACGCGGCAGCAGGGTCTTGAGATAGCCCAACAGGAAGTCGATGTTGAGGCTGCGTTCGTGGGCCTCGTCGACGATGATCGTGTCGTAGCGCTCGAGGAAGCGGTCGTGCTGGGTTTCGGCCAGGAGGATACCGTCGGTCATCAGCTTGACCAGGGTGTTGGCATCGCTCTGGTCTTCGAAACGTACCTGATAGCCCACCAGCGCCCCCAGCGGTGTCGCCAGCTCTTCGGCCACCCGCGTCGCCACGCTGCGCGCGGCGATCCGACGGGGTTGGGTATGGGCGATCTGGCCATGCTGGCCGCGCCCCAGTTCCAGGCAGATCTTCGGCAACTGGGTGGTTTTGCCCGAGCCGGTTTCGCCGGCAATGATCAGGACCTGGTGCTCGTTCAGGACTTTCTTGATCTCTTCGCGCTTGGCCGCGATCGGCAGGCTGTCATCGTAGCGAATGCTCGGCACGCTCACGCGCCGGGCAGTCACCTGGGCGAAAGAGGCCTGCACCTTCTCGACCCATTGCGCCAGCTTGTCCTGGTCCGGTTTCTTGCGCAGCTCGTGCAATTGACGGCGCAGGCGATGGCGGTCGGCGATCATCGCCTGATCGAGGTTTTTCAGCAGTTGGTCGATTGCGGCAGCTTGGTCGGTCATCAGGTACGCAGAATTCTTTTGAGTGGCGCAGGTGAGCCTGCTTTGACGTGGTCAGCACATATAAGCGGGCGATTGTCGCAGATTTGACCCGACCAACACGACCCCGGCGATTGTTTAGCCGAGACACGATCGAAGGTTTACAAATCCTGATTTAATGAACCTTCGACGGCGTGGGAGTATCCAGCCATGATTTCGCTCGCGCATTTGCTTCGTCGTCAGCAGCGCCCTTCCTACCCGAAGGTGCGAGCCCGTCCGTGCGAAAATCCCCTCTTCCATATCATTCTGGCCTTCTGGGCGCTGTGGCATTGCCGTCATGCGCGCCCACCAGATGCAGCCCTCGCGTTGATTTGAATCCGTTGGCCCATACGCGGCCGACCTCAATCCGATGACGATCAGCCCGCCGCTCAAGGCAGGCGGTCCCTGTGCGCCCCGACGGCGCAAGCGAGAGCTCGATGCAATTTGCCAGTGTGCAGCATGCCCAGGATTTTCTGGCGCAAAACCCCGATATCGACATGTTCGAGCTGTTCATTCTCGACGCCAACGGCGTGCCCCGGGGCAAGCTGTTGCACCGTGAAGAGCTGCTGGCCGTGTATCAAAGCGGACGCCCGCTGCCCAGTACCATGCTCGGCCTGACCCTCAACGGTGACGACGTCGAAGATTCGGGGCTGGTCTGGGAGGTGGGCGATATCGATTGCCGCGCCTATCCGCTGGAAGGCAGCCTGGTGCGCATGCCGTGGCGGCAGATCCCCACCGCTGCCGTGCAAGTGAGCATGCACCCGACCGAAGGCTTGCCGGCCACGGTCGCCGACCCTCGCCATCTGCTGGTCAAGGTCGTCGAAGCCCTCAAGGCCGACGGTTATCACCCGGTAATGGCCTGCGAACTGGAGTTCTACCTGCTCGACCAGAAACGCGATCACCTGGGCCGTCCGCAACCGGCACTCGATGGCGACGGTGGACGACCACGCACCACCCAGGTCTATGGCCTGCGCGAACTGGAACAGATCGAACCCTTCCTGGCCGACCTGTATGCCGCCTGCAAAGAACAGAACATTCCCGCACGCACGGCGATTTCCGAATACGCTCCGGGCCAGGTGGAAATCACCCTGGAACATGGCGATGCCCTGCTGGCCATGGACCAGGCCGTGCGCTACAAACGCATCGTCAAGGGCGTGGCACATAAACACGGCATGCAAGCCTGCTTCATGGCCAAGCCGTTCGACCACCTGGCCGGCACCGGCATGCATATGCACGTGAGCCTGGCCGACGCCGAAGGCAACAACCTCTACGCCAGCGAAGACAAGGCCGGCACCCCGCTGCTGCGCCAGTCGGTGGGCGGCATGCTCGCCCTGCTGCTCGACTCCTTGCTGCTGTTCTGCCCCAACGCCAACTCCTATCGCCGCTTCCAGGCCAACAGCTACGCGCCGCTGGCACCGACCTGGGGCGTCGACAACCGTACCGTCAGCCTGCGCGTACCCGGCGGCCCGGCGTATACCCGACACATCGAACACCGCATCTGCGGCGCCGACGCCAACCCTTACCTGGCAGCGGCGGCGATCCTGGCCAGCATCCATCACGGCATCCGGGAAAACGTCGATCCGGGCGATCCGATCGAAGGCAACGGCTATGCCCAGGCCAAGGAGCTGCTGCCCACCGACTGGCTGACTTCCCTGCGCGCACTGGAAAAATCGAGCTGGGCGCGCGATGCCCTGGGCCAGGAATTCCTCGGTGTCTACCTTGCGGTCAAACGCGCTGAATACCGGCAGTTCATGGCCGAGGTCGGCGAACAGGACTGGCGTTGGTACCTGACCCAGGCCTGATCCGCGACCCAATTTTTTAAAGGAACAATTCCATGACTGCTGCCATGCGCAACTTCAAAGGCCCTGCCCAACGCAGTGCCTCCTATTACACCGCCAGCCTCAATGACGCGACCGAGTACCCCATGCTGCAAGGCCAGGTCAGCGTCGACGTGGTGATCATCGGTGGCGGCTTCACCGGTGTCGCCAGCGCCGTGGAGCTGGCCGAACGCGGGCTCAAGGTCGCGATCGTCGAGACCAACCGCATCGGCTGGGGCGCCAGCGGGCGCAACGGTGGCCAGGTTACCGGCAGCCTTTCGGGCGACGAAGCCATGCGCCAACAGATGCGCGCCAAACTGGGCGATGAGGTCGACGATTTCATCTGGCACCTGCGCTGGCGCGGTCACGAGATCATCCAGCAACGGGTCGAGAAGTACGACATTGCCTGCGACCTCAAGCATGGCCATTTGCATGCGGCCATGAAGTCTTCGCACATGGACGAGCTGCGGGCCTTCCGCGACGAGGCCGAACGACGCGGCATGGGCGATCAGGTGACCCTGCTCGACCAGGCCGGGATGCGTCAGCACCTGGAAAGCGACCTGTACCTGGGCGCCCTGAAAAACACACGCAACATGCACCTGCACCCGCTCAACCTGTGCCTGGGTGAAGCACGTGCGGCGCACAGCCTGGGCGCGCTGATTTTCGAGAACTCCGAAGTGCTGGACATCATTCATGGTGACCGGCCGGCTGTGGTTACGGCCCATGGTCGCATCGATGCACGCCAAGTCATGCTGGCCGGCGATGTTTATCACAAGCTCGAGCGCAAGCAGCTCAAGGGCAAGATTTTCCCGGCCATGGGCGGGATTGTGACGACGAAGCCGCTGGGAGATCTGGCGCGCAAGATCAATCCGCAGGACATGGCGGTGTATGACTGCCGCTTTGTGTTGGATTACTACCGCATGACGGGTGATGGTCGGCTGTTGTTTGGTGGTGGCGCCAATTATTCGGGGCGCGATTCGCGGGATATCGCTGCGGAGCTGCGGCCGTGTATCGAGCGGACTTTCCCGGCTTTGAAGGGTGTGGATATTGAGTTTCAGTGGAGCTGTGCGATGGGGATTGTGATTAATCGCATTCCGCAGTTGGGCAAGCTTTCGGATAACGTCTGGTATTGCCAGGGGTATTCGGGGCATGGCATTGCGACCAGCCATATCATGGGGGAGATCATGGCTGAGGCCCTTACTGGGACCCTGGGCAAGTTCGATACCTTTGCCGGGTGCAAGCATGTCAAGGTGCCGTTGGGGGATGTGTTTGGTAATCCGATGTTGGCAGTGGGGATGTGGTATTACCAGATGCTGGAGAAGCTTCGCTGATTTTTTGTTGGGTGCAGATCCGGATTGGGCGGAGTTGCCACTGGCGGTTCCGCCCTTACGGCGGGTTACTTTTGGCAAACGCCCCAAAAGTAACCAAAAGGTCTTGCCCCTCCATGGGCCCTGCGCTGCGATCCGGGTTCCCTCCCTCCGGTGCCACTGCGGGGGATTGCGGCCAGGGTTGCTGCGCAACCCTACAGCTCGCAACCTCGGCTACGCCTCGGGCGCTGCGCGCTCCCCCCTCCGTGACACCTCCGCTCGGCCTGCTGGAAAGGGGCGGTAGATCAAGATCAAAAGCAAGATCAAAAGCAAAGCAAGAGCAAGAGCAAGAGCTCTGCTTTGGCTTTGGCTTTGGCTTTGGCTTTGGCTTTGGCTTTGGCTCTTGATCTTGCTTTTGATCTTGCTTTTGATCCACCCGCCCTTCCAGCAGGCCGACTGGAGGCGCTGTGAAGCAGGCAGTGCGTAGCACCCTCGGCGTAAGCCGAGGACGCGAGCTGTAGGGTTGCGCAGCAGCCCTGGCCGCGTGCCTGCGTAACAGCGCCGTAAGGAGGGGACCCGGAGCGAAGCGGAGGGCCAATGGCAGGGCGAGAATTTTTGGTTACTTTTTTTTCGTCTGAAAAAAGTGACCCGCCGTAAGGGCGGAACCGCCAGTGGCAACACCACAAAAAATGGATATGCCCACAACCCCAAAAACAAAAAACCCCGCATACAAAGCGGGGTTCATTGTTCAATCCAAACCTCAGGCTATCTTCTTGAGCCCCAGCTTCTTCAACTCCTCATCCCGCAACTCACGCCGCAAGATCTTGCCAACGTTGGTAGTCGGCAACACATCCCGGAACTCCACAGCCTTGGGCACCTTGTAAGCCGTGACATTGGCACGCATATGCGCCATCACCTGCTCCTTGGTCAAGGTCACCCCCGGCTTGGCCACAACAAACACCTTGATCGCCTCACCCGACTTCTCATCCGGCACACCAATGGCCGCACATTGCATCACGCCCGGCAGAGTCACCAACACATCCTCGAGCTCGTTCGGGTAAACGTTGAAACCGGACACCAGAATCATGTCCTTCTTGCGATCGACAATACGCAGATAACCATCCGGCTGAATCAGCGCAATATCGCCCGTCTTCAACCAACCCTCGGCATCGAGAATCTCATCGGTTGCATCCTGACGCTGCCAGTAGCCCTTCATCACCTGCGGGCCTTTGACGCACAGCTCGCCAATGCCGCCCAGCGGCTGCTCGACACCTGCATCATCGACGATCTTGCACAAGGTCGAAGGCACCGGAATACCGATAGTGCCGATCTGATTGCACTTCGACGGGTTGACCGTCGCCACCGGACTGGTCTCGGTCATGCCGTAACCTTCACAGATCGCACAGCCTGTGACTTCCTTCCAGCGCTCGGCAGCCGCCAGTTGCAAGGCCATGCCGCCAGACAGCGTGATCTTCATTGCGGAGAAGTCCAGGTTGCGGAAATCCTGGTTATTGCACAACGCCACGAACAGTGTGTTCAGCCCCACGAAGCCGGTGAACTTCCACTTCGACAGTTCCTTGACCATGGCCGACATGTCGCGCGGGTTGCTGATCAGGATGTTGTGGTTGCCGATCAACATCATCGCCATGCAATGAAAGGTGAAGGCATAGATGTGGTAGAGCGGCAGCGGCGCGATCAGGATCTCGCAGCCTTCCTGCAGCTCCGACCCCATCAAGGCCCGGCACTGCAACATGTTCGCCATCAGGTTGCGGTGGGTCAGCATTGCGCCTTTGGCAACGCCGGTGGTACCACCGGTGTACTGCAGCACGGCAACGTCGTTTCTGTCCGGATTGGCTTCTTTGACTGGCTGCCCTCTGCCCTGGCTCAACGCATCGTTGAATTTGATGGCGTTCGGCAGGCTGTAGGCCGGCACCATTTTCTTCACGTACTTGATGACACTGTTGACCAGCAAGCGCTTGACCGGCGGCAGGATGTCGCCGACTTCAGTGACGATGACGTGTTTGACGCCCGTCTTGGGAACGACCTTTTCCGCCAGGTGCGCCATGTTCGCCAGGCACACCAATGCCTTGGCGCCGGAGTCATTGAACTGATGCTCCATTTCGCGCGCGGTGTACAGCGGGTTGGTGTTGACCACGATCAGCCCGGCGCGAATGGCACCGAAGACGGCGATGGGGTATTGCAGCAGGTTGGGCATCTGCACGGCGATCCGGTCACCCGGCTTGAGGTCCGTATGCTTTTGCAGATAGGCCGCAAAGGCGCCCGACAATTCGTACAGCTCGCCGTAAGTCAGTGTCTTGCCCAAGCTGCTGAAAGCCGGCTTGTTGGCGAAACGCTGGCAAGACTGTTTCAATACCGCCTGAATATTCGGAAACTCGTCAGGATTGATGTCGGCAGCAATCCCGGCTGGGTACTTATCCTTCCAGAAATTTTCAACCATGGAAGCCCACTCCTCCAGCGACAACGCGAATTCTACACCGCATTTGATGCGATTATTATTGATATGGTTTTCTGGTTTATTGCAAACCGAAAAGATCAAAAGCGCGCCGAGAGTAGCAGCTTTGCCAGAGGCCGACTAGGGCTCAATAGCTTAAAAAAGTCACAAAAATGACTTAGTAGAACTTAATGGTCATTTTTAGAGTAAAAATACTAAAGGTCGCAAAACTGCTCTAATTTGAGGCTTTCATCGGTCTTTAGGGCCTCATCGCGGGCAAGCCCGCTCCCACAGATTCAGCTCCCACATGCCATTGTGTGAACACTGCAGGGCCCTGTGGGAGCTGGCTTGCCAGCGATGAAAACACCACCGATATCAGGCGATATCCCGCAACTCCCGCCGCAGAATCTTGCCCACCGGCGTCATGGGCAACGAATCACGTAATACGATCTGCTTGGGCACCTTGTAGCCGGTGAAATTCTCCTTGCAGTAAGCCTTCAACTCTTCAACGCTGATACCGTTGTCACGGGCCACCACAAACAGCTTCACGGCTTCGCCCGAACGCTCGTCCGGTACACCGATCACCGCGCAGCTGGCGACTTTCGGGTGCGCCATCACCACATCCTCGATCTCGTTCGGATACACGTTGAAGCCCGAGACGATGATCATGTCCTTCTTGCGATCGACGATGCGCACAAAACCATCCGGGTCGATCACGGCGATGTCGCCGGTTTTCAACCAGCCTTCGGCATCCAGGGTTTCGGCAGTGGCGTCGGGACGTTGCCAGTAGCCTTTCATGACCTGCGGGCCCTTGATGCACAGTTCGCCGCGCTCGCCGATCGGCATCTCGTTACCGGCGTCGTCGATGACCTTGAGCGCCGTGCCCACCACCGGAATACCGACAGACCCCAGGCGCGCCTTGTCACCGTAAGGGTTGGTGCAGGCCACCGGCGAGGTTTCGGTCAAGCCGTAACCTTCGACGATGCGGCAACCGGTCAAGGCTTCCCAACGCTCGGCCGTGGCCTTTACCAGGGCGGTGCCACCGGAGTTGGTGACCTTCAGGTTGGAGAAGTCCAGAGTCTTGAACTCCGGGTGCTCCATCAGCGCCACGAACAGGGTGTTGAGGCCCAGCAAGGCGGAGAACCGCCACTTTTTCAGCTCCTTGATGAAGCCGCCGATGTCCCGTGGGTTGCTGATCAGAACGTTGTGGTTGCCGGTCACCATCATGCACATGCAATTCGCGGTGAAGGCATAGATGTGATAAAGCGGCAGCGGCGCGATCATCACCTCCTGCCCTTCCTTGATGATCTTTTGCCCGTCGGCCCCGTGCTGGGAGAAGCAGGCCATGACCTGCTGCATGTTGGCGACCAGATTGCCGTGGGTCAGCATCGCGCCCTTGGCAAGGCCAGTTGTGCCGCCGGTGTATTGCAGCACCGCGATATCGCCCAGGCCGATGTTCACTGGCTTGAGAGCATGCCCACGCCCCTGCTTGAGCGCGGACTTGAACGACACCGCCTGAGGCAAGTGATAATCCGGGACCATTTTCTTGACTTTGTCGACGACGGTGTTGATCAACCAACCCTTGGCTGCTGGCATCAGGTCGCCCATCTTCGCTTCGATCAGGTATTCGATACCGGTATCGGGCACCACCTCCTGGACCAGCTTGCCGAACAGGTTCAGGTAAACCAGCGCCCTGGCGCCGGAGTCCTTGAATTGATGACGCATTTCCCGGGCGGTATACAAGGGGTTGGTATTGACCACGATCAGGCCGGCGCGCAGGGCGCCGAACACGGCGATCGGGTAATGCAGCACGTTGGGCATCTGCACGGCGATGCGATCGCCGGGCTTGAGGTCGGTGTGCTGCTGCAGGTAAGCGGCAAACGCCGCGGAGTAACGCTCGACTTGCGCATAGCTTAAGGTAACGCCCATATTGCTGAACGCCGGACGATCGGCGAACTTCTTGCAAGAGCGCTCAAAAACCTCGATAACCGATTTATAGGCACCCAGGTCCAAGTGTGAAGGGACGCCTGCAGGGCGCTTATCATTCCAGAAATCAGGTTGCATTATTCTTGTCCTCTTACCTGCGCCGGTCCGGGCCGTATCGCTTGTTTGCCGATACGGATCTTTTTGGACGTTAGCAGTTATGGAAGGTGTGGCAAACAGACAACCCCGCGTCATTTACATTGTGAATCTTATTGCTGGCCCAGCCTCGATCGGGAGTATGGGCTATACAATCTCCTCAATCCGTAGGGAAACGCCAATGAACCACGATACTTTCTGGCTGCCGGCAAGCGACCACTGCAGCCTGTACGTCTATCAGTGGCTGCCGCAAGGCCCACCGAAAGCCGTGGTTCTTCTCGCCCATGGCATGGCTGAACATGCTGCCCGCTATGGGCGCCTGGGCGAGGCCTTGAGCGCCGCCGGCTATGCCCTGTATGCCCACGACCAGCGTGGCCATGGCCGCACCGCCGAACAGGGCACCCTGGGGCTTTATGCCAAAAGCAACGGCTGGTGCAGGGTGGTCGACGACCTCGGGCTGCTCAGCCAGTACATCGGCCAGCATCATCCGGGCATCCCCCTGTTTCTGTTCGGCCACAGCATGGGCAGCTACATTGCCCAGGGCTATCTGCTGCACCACAGCGCCAGCCTGCAGGGTGCGATTCTCAGTGGTTCGAATTTCCATCCACCCGGGCTGTATCGCAGTGCAAGCCTGATCGCCCATTTCGAGCGCTGGCGCCAGGGTGCGAGCGGGCGTAGCGCCTTGATCGAGTGGATATCGTTCGGCAGCTTCAATAACGCCTTCAAGCCCACGCGCACCGCCTTCGACTGGCTCAGCCGCGATCCCCGCGAGGTCGACAAGTACGCCAGCGACCCGCTGTGCGGCTTTCGCTGCACCAACCAGCTATGGCTCGATCTGCTGGCCGGCTTGCAGCAGATCAGCAAACCGGCCAATCTCGCCCAGGTCGATCCGAACCTGCCTTTGCTGATCATCGGCGGCGAATGTGATCCGGTGAGTGCCGGCAAGCGTCTGAAAGACCTGTGCGATGCATTTCGTCGGGCGGGGAACCAGCAGGTGCAGCTCAAGCTCTATGCTCAGGCGCGCCACGAATTGCTGAATGAAACCAACCGCGAGGAAGTCACCAGCGATGTGATTGCCTGGCTTGATCAGGCCCTAAGCCTCCGGCGCCCGGCACGTACCGAGTAGTTTTCCTCTTTTTTGCCCAAGGATTCCTTGCCAATGACCCAGGTCACCAACACCCCTTACGAAGCCCTTGAAATCGGCCAGACCGCCAGCTACAGCAAGACCGTCGAGGAACGTGACATCCAGCTCTTCGCAGCCATGTCCGGTGACCACAACCCGGTGCACCTGGACCCGGAATTCGCCGCCGCCAGCATGTTCAAGGAGCGTATCGCCCATGGCATGTTCAGTGGCGCGCTGATCAGTGCCGCCGTGGCCTGCGAGCTGCCCGGCCCGGGCACCATCTATCTCGGCCAGCAAATGAGCTTCCAGAAGCCAGTGAAAATCGGTGACACCCTGACCGTACGCCTGGAGATCCTCGAGAAGCTGCCAAAGTTTCGCGTGCGCATTGCCACCCGCGTGTTCAACCAGCGCGACGAGCTGGTGGTCGACGGTGAAGCCGAGATCCTGGCGCCACGCAAGCAACAGACCGTGAACCTGCCAACCCTGCCGACCATCAGCATCGGCTGATTGCACTGCCGCCTGAGTGTTTACAACTGGCTCAGGCGGCGCTCGATAAACCGGCGCTCAGGTGTAACCTGGGTCATTCCCAATGCCGTTTCAAAAGCGCTGCGAGCCTGTTGGGTCTGCCCCAGCTGGCGGCAGAATTCGGCCTTGGCACAATGGGCCAGGTGATAGTCCAGCAACTCGCCACGGGCAAGAATCGCGTCGACCAGTGCCAGGCCTGCCTGCGGCCCATCACGCCGGGCCAGCGCCACCGCGCGATTGAGTTCGACAACCGCTGATGGCTGCGCGCGCAACAGGACGTCATACAAACCGATGATCTGCTCCCAGTCAGTGTCGGCGGCCGTCGCCGCTTCGGCATGCACCGCAGCAATCGCGGCCTGCAGGCTGTAGGGACCGAAGTTTCGGCTGCGCAGCGCCTGCTCCACCAGGGCACAGCCTTCGCTGATCAGCGCCCGGTCCCAGAGCGCGCGGTCCTGTTCATCGAGCAGGACAAGTTCGCCATCGGCCGATGTCCGCGCCCGATTGCGCGAAGCCTGCAACAACATCAGCGCCAACAGCCCCATGACTTCAGGGTCGGGCAAAAGCTCCAGCAGCAGCCGTCCCAGACGGATCGCCTCCTCGCTCAGGTCACTGCGGGTCAGGCTGGCGCCGCTGGTGGCCGAATAGCCTTCGTTGAATACCAGGTAGATCACCCGCAGCACACTCTCCAGCCGCTCGGGCAACTCCGCCAGGGAGGGCACCTGGTAAGGAATGCGCGCCTCGCGGATCTTGACCTTGGCGCGCACGATGCGTTGGGCGATCGCCCCGGGGCGGGTAAGGAAGGCACGGGCGATTTCCTCGGTCGTCAGGTCGCAGACTTCCCGCAGTGTCAGGGGCACCTGGGCATCGGCCGCCAACGCCGGGTGGCAACAGGTGAAGATCAGTCTCAGACGATCGTCCTCCACATCATCCTCACAAAGGTCAGGCGCCTCGAGGGATTCCAGGGCTTGGGCCAGGCGAGCCTGAGAGACATCGAAACGGGCCCGCCGGCGCAAGCCATCGATCGCCTTGAAGCGGCCGGTGGACACCAGCCAGGCACGAGGGCTGGCGGGTATCCCGTCGCGCTGCCAGCGTTCGACGGCAATGAAGAAGGCTTCGTGCAACGCTTCTTCGGCCAGATCGAAATCACCGAGCAAGCGAATCAGGGTTGCCAGAATCCGCCGCGACTCCTGGCGATAGACAAGCTCCAGCTGCTGGCGAACTTCGGCTTCGGCAATCATCAGTCCGGCATTTTCCGGGTCACGACGTCCACCAGCCGGTCAAGGCTTTCACCCCAGCCGCGGTAGAACCCCATCTGCTCATGAGCCTCTCGGTCGGCAGCGCTCCAGTGCAATGCGCGGGCGGTGTAGCGGGTCATGCCCTGGACTTCATCCATCGTGATGATGGCCGTCATGAAAGGCTTTTTCGAAGGAATCCAGCCGGGCAGATAAGCATCGGTGTAGACGATTCGCTGTGGCGCGAGGATCTCCAGAAAGACCCCCTGGTAGGGGTACTCGCCCCCATCGGGTGCGCACATGACGGTACGGAACAAGCCTCCCACCCAGAGCTGTATTTCGCAGACTGGCGTGGTCATGCCGTGTGGCCCCCACCATTGGGCCAGTAACTCGGGTTCGGTCCAGGCCCGGAATACCTTGATGCGTGGCGCGTCGATCAAACGACTGATGTACAGCTCATGCTCGGCCGGCGCCGCGATGATCTGTGGAAGGCTCATTTGATGGTTCTCCCGTTTGGGCGTGTCTGAGTTCGCGTACCGGCCGCACCTCGACACTACCGACCCGGGCCGCAGGAATCTTGCCGGCTATCTGCAAGGCTTCATTGAGGTCTCGGGCGTCGATCAAATAGAACCCAGCCAGCTGTTCTTTGGTTTCGGCAAAAGGGCCATCGGTAATGCTCATGTGCCCATTGCGCATGCGTACCGTGGTTGCTGTCTGCGTCGGTTTCAGTGCTTCGGCGGCGAGCATGCGACCGCTGGCGTGCACCGATTCGGCATAGGCCAGGCATTCGTCATCGGCCGGGCTGTCGGGATCGTTGTGCAAAAGACCTTCGTCGCAATAGACCAGACAGAGGTATTTCATGGCGATCTCCAATGCTCTAAAAACAACTATGGCTGTAGTTTTACCTTTTTGCGAAAGCGTAATTAGGCATAAAACCAACGCTTTTCAGCTCAAGGTTTCAGGTTGAACAGGGCCTTGGTGGTTTCCATGTCGAAGGGCGCCGACCAATGCTCATGCACGACTTTCCATTGCCCGTCGATGCGCTTGTAGCCGGCAGTCACGCGCATGTAGCAGCTCTTGTCTTCCCCCGCCTCCCGGGCCGGCCCGCAGTGGGCCAGCCAATGGGCGAAGGCCACGTCCTGGGCTGCAGCAACCTGCAATTGCTCGAAATCGAAGATGCCCGCATCGGGGCAGAGCGCCATGCAGGCCTGCCAGTGATCACGATAGGTTTGCTTACCCTTGAATTGCAGCGCCTTGACTGCATCGAAGGCGACGATATCGTCGGCATAAGGTTGCACGATGGCGTCAATATCCTTGGCTACAACGGCGCGTTGCCAGCGCTGGATCAAGTCGCGGATTTCTGTTTCGACGCTGCTGGGGCTGGTTTTGGCGTTCATGGGCATTCTCCTTCCAGAGTGAGTGCGTGCTTGATATAAAAAGCGAAGTCACTGGTAGTCGTTTGACCGCGCTCGAAATCGACAGACTCCCCGGAAAATTCTGAAAAGAGTTGCGCCCAGGCGCCGTCGCGGCGTCTTATTGATGCCTCAGTACAAGAGCGACACCGATGCACACATGCCTCGTTCCCTATGCGTCACTCAACGCGCTGCAAGTGGAGCAACTGAAAGAGCTCGAGGTACGCCCCGACCAGCTGTATGCCTCGGGCGATATCGAGTCGGCCCTGTTTATGCTGCTCAACCGCCCGGCCCCGGGGATAAGGGGCTTCGCCTTGCTGGTCGATGACAGGCCGCTGGCGTTTCTATTGCTCAAGCGCCCGCCTTTCCTGCCGAACTGGGCGGCGGACGACGCCGCGACGCTCCATGCATTCCAGGTGGATCGGCGCTTCCAGGGTCAAGGTCTGGGCAAGGCCTGCCTGCAGGCACTGCCCGCCGTCGCGCGCAGCGCATGGCCGGAAATCACCCAACTGATGCTGTCGGTCGATCCCAAGAACCAGGCCGCGCTCAAACTCTACCTTTCCCAGGGTTGGGTCGACTGCGGCGAAGCCTACCGGGCCAAGTTCGGTTTCGAGCGCAAACTGGTACTTGAGCTCTGATCATTCAGGTTTGAGCGGCAACCAGATTTCCACGGTTCCGCTCCCCGTATCGGGATTGAAGTCCGCGCTGTAACGCTCGAACTCCGGCGCATCGGCCGCCTGCTCGCCAGAGTTGGGCAACCAGTCCTTGCCAATGGCCTCGAACGTCTCGCCGATACTGGAAATATGCCCTCGATGTTCGAAAACGGCATACCGCTGGGGTTCGATCACAATGGCGCGAAAGTGTTCAGGCAACCCCTGGGTCGTGCTCACTCGAACCCCGGCGATGTATTCAAAGCTGCCCTTGCCGTCCGGATTGCAGCACACGCCGTACGTCTGCGCGCCCATTTGCGCGGAGACCTTGCCGATATACGGGACGAACTTGTCCCACAGCGCCGGAATGCCGCTTTTGCTCTGCAGGGTGAAACGTTCACCCATCCCGGCGATGGTGAATGAAGTTCCATTTTCAATACGTACCGGGGCAAACCCCTCATCCTGATGGTCTGACATGTTGCGCACCCATGAAGATAAATGACCTGAATGAACATAGTCGTTTCTGCGCCAAGGTCGAAATTTTCTTGCAGGCCCGGTCAACTTTCCGCTAGCGTTCAGCCCAATGCCGCCCGCTGGAACCGCCGCCCATGGCCCTGATCACCGAACACCTGCACGCCTGCGGCCTGGTCGAATCCTCATGGGTCAAGGCCTGCGCGGCAAGCTTTCCCAAACACACCCACGATGAGTATGTGCTGGGGGTCAACCTGGTCGGTACCGAGCGGGTCTGGCTCGATGGCAAGGTCATGGATGCCCCGCCCGGCAGCGTGACCCTGTACAACCCCCTGGCGGTGCAAGGTTCGGAGTTCGGCCCTGAAGGCGTCGAATACATCAGCCTGCACCTCGATCCTCACGCCATCGCCCAGGTGATCGTCGACAACCACCTTGACCACCCACAGACCTGCCCGACCTTCGAGCAAGGCGTGTTGCACAATCCGCATCTGTTCCAGGCAATTGTCGACTTCGCACGGGTATCACCGCAGCAGGCAGCGGAGCAGGAAGAAGCCTTTATCGGCCTGCTCTGCCAACTGCTCGAACGCACCCCGGGCAAGATCGGCGAACAGGTCAACGGCCTGACCCAGGCCAAGGACTACATGCGCACCCATCTGGGTCAGAAACTCGAACTCGACGAACTGGCCCAGGTGGCCGGATTAAGCAAGTACCACTTCGTGCGCTGCTTCAAGAAAGAAACCGGTCTGGCGCCCCTGCAATACCAGATGCAACTGCGCCTGATCGAAGCCCGCAAACGCCTGCGCCGGCAGCAGCATCCGCTGGATATCGCCAGTGAGCTGGGGTTTTACGACCAGAGCCACTTTATCAATGTGTATCGCAAGGTGATGGGGATTACGCCGCAGGCGTATTGTGCGGCGTTGAGGCGCTGAATTTCAGCTGCAAAAAAAAGAGCCCCTCCCGGAGCTCTCTTTCGCTTAATGGCTTCCCAGTATCCCGACATTGGACTTTTTCGCCTTTTTCTCGTGGCGTTTTTCAATGGCTGTCTTGGTGGGTTTTTTCTTGGTGGATTTCTTCGCATCGAGACCTTTCATGGCCAGGCCCTCCCGATTCAGGCAACGCCTGTCTGGCGCTGCAGAAACTGATTATAGACCCGCTGGCGCAAGGGGCGAGGCGACGATGAACTCCTGGTAGCCGGAGACGATGACATAGAACGCGAAGTAGCAAAAAATGCCCGCCGAAGCGATGTAGGAATACTTCAGCAGCTTGTCACCGAGCAGTTTGCCGCCGTGGGTGGCCGCCAGGCACAACGAGATTGTCCAGGCCAGACCGGCGCAGAAAAAGCCTGCCAGGAACAAGCCGGCATCCATCGCGCTGCCGCTGCCGGAGCGGGAAATCAACACGCCGCCAACCGCCGCGAACCACAGGATCGCACTGGGCGAAGACATGGCCAGGAAGATGCCTCGGGAGAATTCCTTCCACCCGGAACCCACCAGGACTTCTCCGTCAGCAGACATGGACGTGACGCTGCCAAATGCAGCCAGCAGCATCTTGAAGGCGAAGTACACCAGCAACACCGAGCCACCGACCCACAACGCCCAGCGCACCATTTCGTATTGCAGAAGCACGGTCATGCCGGCCAGGGCGGCAACGGCATAGATCAGGTCGCCCACGCAGGTACCCAGGCCCAGCCAGAACCCTTGCAGGTAACCGCGCTGCATGGCCAGGGTGATCATGGCGATATTGGCCACGCCAATGTCCAGGCACAGGGAAAGACTCAGGAGAAAACCGTTGGAAAACGCCATGGGGGATCTGCTGTATTGAGAGTGACTACACGTATTGGAACAGTTGGGCAGCGCTGCGGTATTGGAAGAAATTGCCGTACTGCAGCGCTTCCTCGACGAATTCATCGAGGAGATCGGCTGAACCTCAGCCTCACTCCTCCTTCGCCTTCCTGATCCGCAGCGCAATCGCGCCGATCACCAAGATCGCGATCGGCGCCAGGTACAGGCTGGCTTGCTTGGGACTGATGTCCAACCCCAGCGTGTGCAGGCCGCCATACAAGAATTTGAACAGGCTGAGCAGGTAATACGTGATCGCAATGATCGACAACCCCTCGACCGCCTTCTGGATCTTGATCTGGGTGGTCGCGCGGGTGTGCAGGCTGTGCAGGATTTCCATGTTCTGCTCTTCGACTTCCACCTGAACCCGGGCCTGGAGCAACTCGCCCAGGTTCGCAACGCTGTCGCCCAGCCGCTCCAGGCGATGGTTGGTAGCGGAGCAGTAGCGCACTGTCGGCTTGAAACGGCGCTCGATGAATACCCCCAACCGCTGGCAATCACCCACATGGGTTTCGCGCAGCTCGCCGATGCGTTCGAAGACGATCTGGGAATAAGCTTCGGCGGCGCTGAAGCGCAGGCGGGACTGCGCAGTGGTGCGCACGATTTTGGCGGACAGGTCCGAAATATCGCTGAGAATCAGCCTGGCGGTCGCGCTGTTGGCGCTGGCGTTCTGGTCCGAGAGTTTGGCCCACTGCTCATCGAAGGTCTTGAGCTGCTGGCTGACCTCCTTGGCCACCGGCAACGCCAGCGAGGCCATCATTCGATAGGTTTCGATTTCCAGCAGACGACGCACCATGCGCCCGAGCCGATAGGCGTTGAGCTTGCGATTGATCAGCAGCAGTCGATTGCTGCCGCTCTCGGTCAACTTGAAATCGCTCCAGACAACGGCATCGCCGCTGCCTATCTGTGAACCGGCCGGGTCCTTGAAGCCATAACGGGCGGTGTCGCCCTGCCAGCTTTGCTCGGACTCGACCAGGATCTGCGTCGCGTTGATCACCAAGTGTTCATGGCCGTGCACCAGCGCCATCAAGTTGTCCGGGAACCTTGGCCAGAACTCTTCACGGTCCGACTTGAGTACCACCAGAGTCAGGGACAGGAACTCGGTGTGACGCTCCCATTTCAGGTCATGCCCATCGAACTTGAGCAGGCCCTGGGCCTCAGTCTGTTGATGCTGCTGCGCCGCCCCATTGGCAGATGCGGCATACAACCGACCGATGATGTCCTCCAGGGCGCCATCGCGCTCCAGCAAGGCCAGATGGAACACATAGGCCGGTGCGTTGAAATAAACCGAAGGGCGAGAGTGGAGTTCGTTATGCAGTTCGAATCGCAAGGCATGCATGGCGCAATCATCGCTAGGGAGTATCCAGCAGTGACGCCGCCATGCATTGCCCGGTCACCGAGCAATGCTGGGCAGGTCGCGCCCGTGACGCTGGAGCCTGATCATGCGTCATCACTCAAAGGGTCGATTGATGCCCTCCGGCTAACCAGCAAGCGAGTTCGAGAAATGATCAGCGAATTGAAAGTTGAAGACATTCAATTGGGCGAAGGCAAGGAAGTCGTCAAGGGTGCCTTGATCACGACCAACTACAAGGGCACTTTGGAAGATGGCACGGTTTTCGACTCTTCCTATGATCGCGGCAAACCTTTCCAGTGCGTGATTAGCAAGGGCCGTGTCATCGAGGGCTGGGTTCAGGGCATGATCGGCATGAAGGTCGGTGGCAAGCGAAAACTTTATGTCCCGGCGTCCCTTGCATATGGCGAACGCGAATTTGGCGCGTTTATCAAGCCCAATTCGGACCTGATCTTCGAAGTCGAGCTGCTGGAAGTGCTGACTCGGGACGAGTGAGCCTCGCCCCGACGTCTCGTTCCCACGCTCCCGCGTGGGAATGCAGTCCAAGACGCTCCAGCGTCGACTTACGCAGGCAGATCTCGACGCGGAGCGTCGCCGGATGCATTCCCACGCGGAGCGTGGGAACGAGGAAACACTCCCTGTTTGGCAACCAGCGTCTATGCTCTCCCCGACAGCATTACGCACCTCTGTTTCTCATTAGCCATCACACGGAATGTACGCCTATGAAACAACTCAGCTCCTTCACCCGTGCAATTTTCCTTGCCTCGCTGATGTCCGCAGCCACCTTCGCTGCCCACGCGGACGATGTTTTGATCGGAGGCCGAGCCATAGAAAACGATGTGACTACCAAGGTCCTCGCTGTCGATGCGACAAATCATGTGGTGACGGTAGAGGACGCCAAGGGCGATCCGATTTCCATCCAGCTGAGCGATAAAGCCAAGGATCTGGGCAACCTGAAGGTCGGTGACACCGTCAAGGTTCACGTCTCCCGCTCTGTTGCAGCGGTACTCGAAAAAAACGTCGTTGCAGCGCCGGGCGTCAGCGAAGAAAAAGGGGTTATCCGCGCCACCCCGAACAATCCCAACCCTGGCGGTGAAGCGTTCCGTCAAATCAAGATCACTTCGAAAATCACCAAAATCAATCTGAAGACTCATGAGGTGACCTTGCTACCGCCTGAAGGCATGGAAAAAGTGGTCAAAGTCGAAGACAAGGACCTGCAGGCGCGCATGAAAAACCTCAAGGTCGGCGATATGGTGACAGTCACTTATACTGACTTGCTGAAAATCACCACCGCACACTAAAGCTGCCTCTCGGCTTCGCCATATTTGCGCAAACCTGTCAGGCACCCGTCCCGGACGACACCCGGGATGGGCTGACAGCGCCGGAGCAGATCACGATGAGAATGCTTTACGCCGTACTCCCCCTCCTGGCCCTGGCGGGCTGTTCATCCTTCAGGGCCGACCGCGAACACGTGACCCAAGTCCCGACGGACCGTTTGCTGGCCTACCAACAACCCATCGAAGGCGGCGGCCAGATCGTCGTCAACCGTGACGTCGGCATGCTTGGCGGTGGTTGTTATGTGGCCATCCTGATCGATCGCCAGGTGGCTGCGCGCATCGGCATTGGCGAAGAGGCCAGTTTCCAGGTGCCGGCGGGCTCGCGCATCGTCGGTATCGGCATCGATCAGCAGGACGACACCCTGTGCGGCATGGGCCGCCTTGATCGTGAACGGTCAGTGCAGCTCAAGGCCGGAGGGCGTGAACAGTTCCACATCGTCAGCGAAGCCAAGAGCGGTTTCGACATCAAACCCCAGGACAAGTGATCAATGTGTTGCATGCGCCAGGTGGCTGCGCCGCCAGGCAGCAGGCGGCGAGCCGAACTCCCGTCGAAATGCCCGGCTGAACGCCGTATCGGTCTGGTAACCGACATCCTCGGCGATCCGCGCCAGCGGGGCATTGCTATGGCAAAGCAGGTTGGACGCCAGGAGCATGCGCCACTGGGTCAGGTACTGGATGGGTGAGCTGCCCACCAGCAGTTGAAAGCGTTCAGCCAGCACCGAGCGGGACGTGCCGGCGGTGCGCGCCAGTTCTTCCAGCGTCCAGGCATGGGCCGGGTGTCGATGCAACGCCTCGAGGGCGGCTCCGACAATGCGGTCGCCGACGCCCGCCAGCCAACCGGTACGCCCTTCTCCCAGTTCATGCATGTGCAAACGCAGCACTTCGATGAACAACACTTCGGCGAGCTTTGCCAGCACCCCGGCACCGCCGGGCCTGGGCGAGCGCGCCTCGTTCAGGGCGTAATGCACCGATGATTCCAGCCAGAGGCCGGCGCTTGAGTCGCGCACATTGACCTTCACCAGCGGTGCCAGCCCGTTCAGTAATATGCCGGCCAGGCGCGCATCACAGGCCAGGTAACCACAGACCAGTCGAGTGGCAGCGCCACCTCCGCCATAGGACAATTGCCGGGGCCGCCGCGCCAGTACTCGATCCAGACGCCCTCCGACCGCCGGGGGCAAGCCAGGTGCGGAAGCCATGCGGTGGGCGTCCCCCTGGGGAAAAATGACGACGTCGCCGGCCACCAGGTGCAGCGGCGGTTGCTCGCCCAGTTCGACGTAGCATTCGCCCTCGGTGATCAGGTGAAAAATCACTACCCGCTCGGCCCCTGGTTCCAGCAAGGGCGCTACCGAATCGGCACAGGGTGACTGATAACACCAGGGCGCGGTGAAGCGGGCGTTGATAAAGATCGCGCCGACCAGGTGCACCACCTTGAGAATTTGCGACAGAGCGTCCATTCGCCGATTACCCGGACCTTATCCCTTCAATATTGAGCGCCTCGACGCGCTCCGCCTAGGGGAAACGACCGCCTAACCCCCTGTTGCCGGATGAATGGCCGTGCTGCCGGACGTTCGGACAAGGATCGGCGACGCACGGGCAGGACACCACACCAGTTGAGGACGATAGTTGTGCCATACGCAGCTGCCTTGACCACTTGAGTGACTGCGTATCCCGTCGTCCACCATTGGAGGTTGTCATGCCGAAGTTCCTCATCGAACGTGAGATCCCGGGCGCAGGCGCGCTCACCGAACGAGACCTCAAGGCCGTATCGCAAAAGTCCTGTCGCGCCCTGGGGCAACTCGAGGGTCAGGTGCAGTGGCAGCAAAGCTATGTCACCGGCAACAAGATCTACTGCGTGTACATCGCCCCGAACGAGGAGCTGATCAGGGAGCACGCCAGGTTGGGCGGTTTCCCCGCCAACAGCGTGGCGCAGATCACCACCATCATCGATCCCACTACGGCAGAGTAATGCCCGCTGGCGCATACCAATTACAAGAGGCCAGATTCAATGAGTACTCCCCTTGATCTCGCTGCCCTGAAAACCCGTCAGATGGCTGCCTGGGCCAGCGGCGACTACGCCGTGATCGGCACCACGCTGCAGCTTGTCGGCGAACAGCTCGCCGAAGCCTGCGACCTGCACTGCGACGAGCGCGTGCTCGACGTCGCTGCCGGCAATGGCAATGCCACCCTCGCCGCCGCCCGCCGCGGCGCCCGGGTGACATCGACCGATTACGTCGCGCAGTTGCTCGAACGTGGGCAGGAGCGGGCCCGGGCCGAGCACCTGGAGGTCGCATTCCAGGAGGCCGACGCCGAAAACCTGCCGTTTGCCGATGCCAGCTTCGACGCGGTGCTGTCGACCTTCGGTGTGATGTTCACGCCCGATCATGCCAAAGCGGCCAGCGAACTGGCCCGCGTATGTCGCCCCGGTGGGCGCATTGGCCTGGCCAACTGGACGCCTGAAGGCTTCGTCGGGCAGATGTTCAAGACCCTAGGACGTCACTTGCCGCCTGCGCCCGGGGTTCAACTCCCCTCGCTGTGGGGTACCGAAGCGCACTTGCAGGAATTGTTCGGCGAACGTGCCGCCAGGATTGCGGTGACACCCCGCCAGTTCAATTTTCGCTACCGCTCGGCAGAGCATTTCCTCGATGTCTTCCGTACCTGGTACGGGCCAGTGCACAAGGCTTTCGCCGCCCTCCCCGCCGACGGCGCCGCAGCACTGGAGAAGGACCTGATCGAGCTGTTGAACCGGTCCAATCGAGCAGGCCTACAGTCGCTGGTGGTGCCCAGTGAGTATCTGGAGACGGTGATTACCCGCCGCTAACTGACAATAACAATGCTCTAAGCCGAGTATGAAATCCGGCCGGCCTGGCAGTCTTGCAAAATGCCACGCGCGGCCGGATTTCTGTACGAGCCATGCCCTGAAATAGCTGCTATAAAATGTCCGCATCTTCCAGCCCTTTCGACTGAAGTGAATATGCTGACACCCGTGATCCCTGACGCATCAGAAGACGCCGACACGCTGCGCGAAAGCGAAAAGCGCATGGCGCTGGCTATCGCCGGGAGCTCCACGGGCGTTTGGGACCGCAATGTCCTGACCGGCGAGATCCACTATTCCACCGGCTGGAAGGCCATCCTGGGCTATGCCGAGCATGAAATCAGCAACCTGATCGAAGACAGCTACCAGCGCCTCCATCCCGATGACCTGGCGTACGTCAAGGCAACGATCCAGGCCCACTTCGACCAGCAGACCGAACATTACGAGGTGGAGCACCGGATTCGCTGCAAGGATGGCAGCTACAAGTGGATCTGCAGCCGCGGCAAGGTGGTCAGCCGCGACAGCGAAGGCAGGCCGTTGCGCATGACCGGCACCACCACCGATATTTCGGCGATGCGCGCCATATCGGACAAGCTGCAGCAGACCGTCGACCTGATGACCAGCCTGACCGATGAAGTACCGGGTCTGGTCTTCCAGTATCGCCTGATGCCGGACGCCACCTCGTTTCTTTCCTATGCCAGCGCCGGCATACGGGATATCTACGAGCTCGAGCCGGAGCAGGTTGCCAGCCACACCGACGCAATCAACGCACTCATCCATCCCGATGACCGTGCAACCTATCGATCATCCTTCGAGTTTTCCGCCCAGAACCTGACACCCTGGCACTGCGAATACCGCGTCCGCCTACCGCGGCAAGGCCTGCGCTGGCGCCAGGGAGATGCCAGGCCCCAGCGCCTCGAAGACGGCAGTACCCTCTGGCACGGTTTCATCACCGACGTGACCGAGCGCAAGCGTATCGAGGCAGAACTGCAGGAATTCGCCACCGTCGACTACCTCACCCAACTGCCCAATCGCCGTCATTTCATGATGCAGATCGAAGCCGAACTGGCCATGCTCCAGCGCAGTGGCGAGCATTGCGCCGCTGTGCTGATGTGTGATCTGGATCACTTCAAGACCATCAATGACCGCTGGGGGCATGCGGTCGGTGACCAGGCCCTCAAGCACTTCGCGACCATCCTCAGCGATCAGTTGGGCGCAACCGACCTGGCTGGGCGGGTCGGTGGCGAAGAGTTTGCCGTGGTGCTCAGTGGCGCCGACGTCGCCGAGGCCACGGCATTCGCCCGGTTGATGCAACAGCGCATCGAAGCATCGCCCCTGCTCGAAGGCAATCAGCGCATTCCCCTGACCGTCAGCGTGGGCGTGGCAGCCATGAGCGCCAACGACGCCAGCGCTCATTCGGCACTCTCGCGCAGCGACCTGGCGCTGTATCGCGCCAAGGAAAACGGCCGCAACCGTATCGAGTGCCACTGACCGGCACGCTTCAGGATTTCAGCGCGCCCGAGGCCTTGGCAGTATGGGTGGCGATGGCATCCATCAAGGGCGGTGACAGGCAATCGTAGGGTTCCAGACCCAGCCCTTCGAGCCTTCCGCGCACCTCGCCCATGATGGCAGGATCGGTGCCCGACTCGATGATCGATGAGACGAAGGCAGCAAATTGCGGCGCCGACCAGCCTTTCTCCGGTGACAACTCGGTATGGATGAAGTCAAACCCGTACAAGGGATGCGCCGTGTTCTCGATGCGCCCATACATGTGAACGCCACATTGGCTGCAGGCATGGCGCTGGATGGCGGCCTTGGGGTCGACGACCGCAAGCTTCTCGGCATGCTCGGTCACCCGCAGCTTGTCCCGTGGCACCACCGCGATCATCGAGAACAAGGCCCCTTTGGGCTTCCAGCACTTGGTGCAGCCGCAGACATGGTTGAACGCCGATTGCGCATCGATCTGAACCCGCACCGGATCCTGCGCACATTTACAGACCAGGGTGCCGCCAGTGAAATTGTCTGCGCCGGCCTGGATGCCGTTATCGACAGACGGATGGATCGAAAATGAAGCGGCCATTTCCCACCTCCCGATTGATTTCATCTAATACTAGAGGGCAACCGGATGCCAGCACGTGCTACTGGTCTGGAAAGGAGGCTGCGAAGTGAGCGTACAACTGAACCACACGATCGTCTGGTGCAGGAACAAGCAAATCTCGTCGACATTCCTGACACAAATCCTCGGCCTGCCGCCGGCGACGCCCTTCGGGCCGATGCTGGTGGTCGAGCTCGGCAACGAAGTCTCGATGGACTACTACGACAACGACGCGTTTTCCTCCCAGCACTATGCGTTTCTGGTGAGTGCGGACGAGTTCGATGCCATATTTGCCCGGGTACGCGAGCGCCGTTTGCCCTACTGGGGCGATCCCGGCAAGCACCGCCCTGGCGAGACTTACGATTACAACGGCGACCGCGGATTCTACTTCGATGACCCGGACGGGCACCTGCTGGAGGTCATCACCCGGGCGGGCACCTCAATCTGACAAACTCGCCAGAACCTGCGCATAACGCAGCCGGTCGATATTGGCGCCACTGAGGACCACCGCCACCCGGGCGCCTCGCTGGCGATCCTGTTCCTGGATCAGCGCGGCCAACCCGGCAGCCCCCGCTCCCTCGGCGGTGTTGTGAGTATCTTCATGAAAGATACGCATGGCATTGGCGATTTCGTCGTCGCTCACACGCAAGATCCGCGCGGCGCCCTGGCGGATGATTTCAAACGCATCCGCCGAAGGCAGGCGGCAGGCCATGCCATCGGCGAAGGTGTTCGCCGTTGCGGTGGTGACGATCTTGCCTTGCTCGAAACTTTTCGCATACGCGTCGGCCGCCGTGGAAACCACCCCGACGATTTCAGTCTCGAGCCCCAACAGATCGCGGGTCTGGATCAGCCCGCAAATACCCGAGCCCATGCCGATCGGCACGTAGACGGTGCCTAGCCCCTGCACCGCTTCGAGCAATTCGAGCGCATAGGTGGCGACGCCGCGAATCAGGTCCGGATGAAATGCCGGGACGCTTTCATAGCCATGCACCTGTGCCTGGCGGGCGGCTTCGTCGCGGGCCTCGTCGAAGTCCTGACCATGTTCGATCAACTGGGCACCCAAGGCGCGCATGGCCGCATTTTTCTCCCGGGAATTCCCTTGTGGCACCACGATGATGATCGGTAAGCCAGCGCTGCGCGCCGCCAGGGCCAGGCTCTGGCCATGGTTGCCGCGCGTGGCGGTGACCAACCCGCGCACTTCGGGCAGGCGTTCACGCAAGGCCTGGACATAGAGCAGGCCACCGCGGACCTTGAAGGCGCCGGTCGGTGCATGGTTTTCATGCTTGACCCAGACCTCGCATCCCAGCCGTTCGGCCAGTCTCGGCCAGGCATATTGCGGGGTTGGCGGGACATGCTGATGAACATGCCGGGCGGCTGTGCGCAGGGCAATCAGATCGAACATAGGGCACCTGTCAGGGCTGGGTTTGACCTGATCATAGAAGCGTCGCATTGTATGGGTGAATCCTTATATTGCATGGGCAACAATAAATGTGGACTCCCCAACTGCTCGACGACGCCCAGCCGCGCTACCTCGCGCTGGTCGACGCGATTGCCCGGGCAATCGAAAATGGCGAGCTGAAAGTCGGTGAACGCCTACCGCCGCAACGACGCCTGGCCTGGAACCTGGGCCTGAACCCGAGCACGACCATGCAGGCGTATCGCGAGGCGGCGCGCAGGCACCTGGTCTCCGGTGAAGTGGGACGCGGCACTTATGTGCTGGCCGGCAGCAAGGAAGCCACGCTGTTCCGCCTCAAGCACCCGGGTGAACGCCCTGCCTTGATCGACCTGTCCACCAATGTACCGGTGACCGACGAGTCGAACGAAGATGTCGAAAGCGCCTTGCAGGCTCTGCTGCGTAACGGCCATGCCAGGGATTTGCAGCATTACCTGACCGCCGAGGATTTGCAGCTTGGACGCCTGCATGGCGCGGCCTGGTTGCAGACCCGCGGCCTGAGTGTGCCGACCCGGAACATTCTGCTGTGTGCCGGCGCGCAACAGGGGTTGTTCACTGTCCTGTTGTCGCTCTGCCAGCCCGGTGAGCCAGTGTTGGTGGAAGCCTTCACCGCACCGGGCATCAAGGCCGCGTGCCGCCAGCTGCGTCTGCCGGTGCACGGGGTCGCGCTGGACCGGCACGGCATCGTCCCGGACGATCTGGACCGCATGGCACGTGCGACCGGGGCGAAAGTCATCGTCCTGACCCCGACCCTGCAAAACCCCACGGCGGCGACCATGACCTTGCAGCGTCAACGGGAAGTCGCCGAAGTCGTCAGGCATCACGATCTGCTGGTCATCGAAGACGACGTCTATGGTGGCCTGGCGAACCGGGCGCCCCTGTCCACGGTCCTCGGCCGCCATGGGTTGCTGGTGACCAGCCTGTCGAAAACCGTCGCGCCCGGCTTGCGCCTGGGCTGGATCGTTGCCGATCCCGACGTCCTGCAACGTATCGACCCCCACGCCCAGGCCACGCACTGGTCGGTATCGCCGTTATGCCTGAACATTGCCTGCCAGTGGATCGAGAATGGCACGGCGCAACGGCGCCTGGCCTGGCAGACCGAGGAAGTCACCCAGCGCTGGCGCCTGGCCAGGAAGATCCTCGGTGCAGCCCTCTACGAAACCGATACACCCTCACCGCATATCTGGGTCACGACAACGCAATCATCCATGGCATTGGCGCAGGCCTGTCGAGCCGCCGAAGTGGACGTCGTGCCAGCAGAGGTTTTCGCGGTCAAACCGAGCGATACCCAGGCGATTCGCATCAGCCTCTCGGCGGCGAGGAGCCGGGCACAGCTCAAGCTGGCGCTGGAAAGGATTGCCGAAGCCCTGGCGGGTTGAACTCCGCAGCAGCCCTTCTACTCTGGATGCTGTGAACGTCCGTCCATCAACACATTTGCAATAGGTTGCCCATGACAGATCGTATCGAAAGAGAAGTTCGCCTCAAGGCTTCACGTGCCGAGGTATGGAAAGTGCTTGCCGATGCCCAGGCCTTCGGCGAATGGTTCGGCGTGGCCCTCCAGGGCAAGCAATTCAAGGTCGGCTCCCAGATCAAGGGACCTATCACCCACCCAGGTTACGAGCACATCACGTGGGAGGTGCATATCGACCGCATCGAACCCGACCACTTGCTGTCCTTTCTCTGGCACCCCTACGCCATCGACCCCAAGGTGGACTATTCCCATGAGACGCCGACACGGGTTGTGTTCCAGTTGCAGGAACTGGCGGAAGGCACCTTGCTGCGCCTGGTAGAGTCCGGTTTTGATAAGATCCCGGCCACACGCCGCGACGAGGCGTACAAGATGCACTGTGACGGTTGGGATCAACAGATGATCAATATCGGCAAGTACCTCGAGCAAAAAAGCCTCGAGCCGGAAAATCGCCGGTCGCAGGCACTTTCGTAAACTCATCCACTGGACCCCGAGCCGTGCCCGATCTGCAATACAGCCTGCTGCCCGAACCGCTGCGACCGTTGCTCGACAAGTTCTACCGCGCCCATCGTTCGCCCATGCGTGCCGTCGCCGAGGCGCAAATCTGGGTAGCCAGGCATACGGATATTCTGGCCGGGCTGTGTCTGCGTCCAGTGAGTGAAGGCTTCTGGCTGACCGGCCTGCTGGTGGATCCCGCCGCGCGCGGGCAAGGTCTGGCCCGCGGCTTGATCGAGCACGTACAGGAGCAATGTGCCAGCGCGATCTGGTTGTTCTGCCACCCTGACCTTGCGCAGTTCTACGAGCGCCTGGGCTTTACCGCTGCCGCCAACTTGCCGGCCCAACTCTGCGAGCGGCTCGTACGCTATCAACGAAACAAGGCCATGCTGGCGCTGGAGTGGCAGCCGGCGCCTTAATCGTCAGCTGCCGGATCCAGCCCCGGAAACAGCACTTCGGTGAAGCCAAAACGGCTGAAATCACGAATCCGCGAGGGATAGAGCCTGCCAATCAGGTGATCGCACTCGTGCTGCACCACCCGCGCATGAAAGCCTTCGGCGGTCCTCAGGATAGGCTCGCCCTGTGGATCGAAGCCTTCGTAGCGGATATGCCGGTACCGTTCGACCACACCGCGCAGGCCGGGTACTGACAGGCAACCCTCCCAGCCCTCCTCCAGTTCCGGACTCAAGGGCGTGATCAGGGGGTTGAGCAGAACCGTCTGTGGGACCGCTTCGGCGTCCGGATAGCGTTCGCTGTGCTCGAAGCCGAAGATCACCAGCTGCAGGTCGATGCCAATCTGCGGTGCAGCCAGCCCGACACCCCCGACATGCTCCATGGTCTCGAACATATCGGCGATCAGCCGGTCAAGCTCCTCGGTACCGAACAAGGCCTGGGGCACCGGCGGGGCAATGCGCAGCAGGCGCTCGTCGCCCATCTTGAGGATTTCATGAATCATGGCGTTCTCTTAGAAGTGTTCGGCGTCAAGCGAGTGATCGCGGGCCAGCCCCGACACGTGTTTTTTGTCGTGTAGGGTCGGGTCGTAACCCTTTTCACCCGGTTTCTTGCCTTCGGTGGACATGTGCTCGATCACCGCATTCATTTCCGCGCCCAGCAACAACACGGCCGCTGAAATGTAGAAATACAGCAGCAACACGATGATCGCACCGATGCTGCCATACATGGCGTTATAGTTGGCGAAAGTCTTGACGTAATAACCGAAACCCAGGGAAGCAATGATCCACACCACCACCGCCAGCACGGAACCTGCGGTAATGAAGCGGAACTCCTGCCTCACATCCGGCATGACGTAGTAGATCAAGGCCACGGCCATCATCAGCAATACGATGATCACGGGCCAGCGCAGCACCGTCCAGAGGGTGACGATAAACTCTTCCATGCCGATCTGGCTGGCCAGCCATTCCATGACCTGGGGCCCTGTGACCATCAGCGCGGCTGCGGCCAGCAGCATCCCGGCAATGCCCACCGTGTAGAAGATCGACAAGGGAAAGCGCTTCCAGATGGGCCGCCGCTCGACCACGTCGTAGGCGGCGTTCATCGCGCTCATCATCAGGCGCACGCCAGCCGAGGCCGTCCACAGGGCGATCACGATACCGATCGAGAGCAGACTACCTTTGGACTGCTGCAACTGGTCGATCACCGGATTGACCTGTTCCAGCGCCTGGGGGGGCAATACCAGCTCCGACTGCAGGCGCAGCCAGGAGAAAAAGTCGGGTAAATGCAGGAACCCGATCAACGCGATCAGAAACAGAATGAAGGGAAAAAGCGAAAACAGCATCTGATAGGCAAGCGCCGAAGCGTAGGTCGACATCTCGTCTTCAATAAATTCGTGAACTGTGCGCAGCAATACCCGGCCCAGCGGTAAACCGCGTAAATCCGGCAAAAACATAGCGTCTCCTTGCGCCGTTCGATGAACTTGAAACTACCAAATAAGTTTAGTTGACGAGCCTGGCAGTATTTCAAGCACTGACTGTCAGCACAATGGAGAGGTTCATTTGATTTTTTGTCATTTGCGAGCGCTGCGCGCTCGATCGCTGGCAAGCCAGCTCCCACAGGGATTTTCACGGCCCGCACGATCTCTGTGGGAGCGGGCTTGCCCGCGATGATGCCCGCAAGACTGACCACAAACTCAGTTTTAACTTTATGTTTACCGACGCACCCACCAGAATGCACAACTGAAGATTCACACCAGTAGGAACCTTATGAAACTCGACAAACCCCTGGCCATTGCGCGCCGCAACAAAGAACTCGGCGGCGCGGTGCTGGGCGTCAACAATTGCCATTTCACCCTGCACGATGCCAAGCGCAATATCTTCTGGTTCGACATTCCCGTGTCTCGCCTGCAGGTCGGCCAGTACGAATGGGTGCACCTGCTGCTGCACAACCCGCAGACCGACCAGCTCCTGCACTTGAAGGTGCCAACCGTCTATATGCGGGAAAACCTCGAAGGGCTGGTGGTGCGCAACGCCGGCAAGCGCAAGTCCACGGTCAGCCTGGAACTCAGTGCCGACAAGGACTCCTTTCTCAAGGATGTGCGCCCTGCCGGCAGCGGCGTGGGCTTTGCCCAGTTCCTGCAGCCTTGAGTAACAGCCCGGATAAAATCAACTGAGCTCGATGCGATCGGCGTGAATCACGATCTTGCCTTCCTTGTAGAGGGCGCCGATTGCTTTCTTGAAATTACCCTTGCTGACACCGAACAAACTGCTGATCACTTGCGGATCGCTCTTGTCGCTCACCGGTAGCACACCGTTGTTCTCGCGCAACTTGTCGAGAATCTTCGAGTGCAGGCTGACGCTCGCATCCTGCCCGACCGGCTGCAGGCTCAAGGCGATCTTGCCGTCGGCGCGCAACTCCTTGATATAGCCCTTCTCCTGCTTGCCCGAGCGCAGGAACTTGAACACTTCGTTCTTGTGGATCAGGCCCCAGTGCTTGTTGTTGATGATGGCCTTGAAACCCATGTCGGTTTCTTCGACCACCAGCAGATCGACTTCCTGGCCCACCGTATAGTTGGCCGGCACCTTGTCCAGGTAGCGGTCCAGACGCGCGGTGGCGGTGATGCGGCGAGTACGCTTGTCCAGGTAGGCGTGCACCACGCAATACTGGCCAGCACTCATCTGACGCTTCTCTTCGGAAAACGGCAGCAGCAGATCCTTGGGCAAACCCCAGTCAAGAAATACGCCGATGCTATTGACCTCGACCACTTTCAAACTGGCGAACTCGCCGACTTGAAGTTTTGTTTTTTCGGTGGTTGCGATTAATTTATCTTCGCTGTCCAGATAAACAAAAACATTCAACCAGTCTTCATCTTCACTGGGAATATCTTTAGGAATATATCGATTGGGCAGCAGAATTTCACCGTCCGCGCCACCGTCGAGATATAAACCGAAATCCGTATGTTTAACCACTTGCAAGCTGTTGTAGCGACCGATTAAAGCCATTTGCGAAAATCCTCATTGCGTGGGCAGCATTCTACCCGAGATTGCCTCGCTTGCCTTGCTGACCGTGCGCCATGCCCGATTTTCGCGGGCTGCGACCCAAGGTCGCGGCGCGGCATGCGCCAGCGCCGCCGACCAGCGCCGCACATTGGCCAGACTTTTCAGTAAAAACAGTGAGTTAGCGACTTATTTCAAACCTCAACTTTTACCGATCGTCGCTATTTATCGGCTTAATGCGCGGCCGATAGTTGGCTAACAAAAAAGGTGAATATTCGTGTACAATGGCTGGCCATATTGAATTCCAGACAGGTTAATGGCAGCCATGCGCGTAAAAGCATCCAACAGCAAAGTGAAGCCAGCCCCCGCCGTCGAAACCAGCGAATCGATCAACGAACAGATCGCTGCGTTTCTGAAATCCGGTGGTGAAATCCAGCAAATCGCCAAAGGCGTCAGCGGCCAGACTTTCGCGCCATCCAAGCACATCAGCCTGGGCAAAAAGTAATTCGCAGCACCCTTCGCAACACCTGAGGCCCGTGGGCGCCCTGACAGATGATCAGCCAAAGCCCACTGCCTTCTCTCCCTGCACAGCCCTTCCTTCATACCTGATCCGGGATAGCGGAACCGCCAGCGCCCCAGGTTGATCTATAAAGACAAGCATGCCCTCGCAAGGATTCGATCATGTATCGCCGCCTGCTTGCGCCCCTTCGCGCCTTGTCATTGCTGATCATTTGCAGCCTGATGCCGGCCTGCGACCGGGTCGAATTGGCCTATCGCAATCTCGACGTGATCATTCCCTGGACCCTGAGCGACTACCTGGACATGAATGCCAGGCAGAAAACCTGGTTCAAGGAGCGCCTCGGCGCCCATCTACGCTGGCATTGCAGCACGCAATTGCCCGGCTACCTGGCATGGCTCGACAGGGTCCAGCAAATGGTCGCCAGCAATCAGGTCAACGATCAGCAATTGCAGGCGCGTGCTCAGGAAGCCCAAAAGGCGATGAACGACATCGCAGCAGCCATTACGCCTTCGGCGGTCGAATTGCTTCGTGGGCTGGACGATGAGCAGGTCGGGGAGATGCGCCAGGCGTTCGCCAGGGATGTGCGCCAGCGCGAAGAACGATACGTCCGCACTCCCATGGATGAACAAATCGGCAATCGGGCCGAGCGCATGGAAAAGCGCCTCACCCCCTGGCTGGGCGAATTGACGCCCGAACAAAGCCGGCTCGTCGAGGCCTGGTCACAATCGCTGATCGAGCAAAATCGCCTGTCGCTCGACAACCGTGCACGTTGGCAGGCCCAGATGAGCGCAGCGCTGGCGCAACGCCAAAGCCCGGAATTCGGCCAGCAGATCCAGCGCCTGCTCACCAATCGCCAGAGTGTGTGGACGCCTCAGTATCGCCAGTTCAATGCTCGGGCCGAACAGGCAGGGCGCAGCCTGCTGGTCGACCTGATGCAGGCCAGCACACCCGCGCAACGCCAGCATTTGCAGGAAAGACTCGCCGATGTGCGCAAGGACTTCAGCGAGCTCAAATGCCTGAAAGTCGCCAAGTCCTGACGCGTAGTTTCAACTCACTCGTCGCGGCCCTTGCGCCGGTACGGGAACACGTCGATCACCTTGCCCTCGCGAATCGCGCCCTGCAGGCCCTTCCAGTAGTCGGCATCGTAGAGCTCGCCGTGCATCTGGCTGAATAGCCGTCGCTGACCGGCATCGGCAAACAGGAACGGCGGGAACTCCTCGGGGAATACATCCAGTGGCCCGATCGAGTACCAGGGCTCCGAGGCCATTTCGTCTTCGGGAAAGCGCGGTGGCGGGATATAGCGGAAATTCGCTTCGGTCAGGAAGCAGATTTCATCGTAGTCGTAGAACACCACCCGGCCGTGACGGGTCACGCCGAAGTTTTTCAGCAGCATGTCGCCAGGAAAGATGTTCGCCGCCGCCAATTGCTTGATGGCCATGCCGTAGTCGTCCAGCGCCTCGCGCACCTGCGCTTCGTTGGCGTTTTCCAGGTACAGGTTCAACGGGGTCATACGCCGCTCGGTCCAGCAATGGCGGATCAGTACGGTGTCGCCATGCACTTCCACCGTTTTGGTCGCCACCTCCAGCAGCTCGGCCAGGCATTCGGGATCAAACTTGCTCAGCGGAAAGCGGAAATCGGAGAACTCCTGGGTATCGGCCATGCGTCCGACCCGGTCAACGCTTTTCACCAGGCGGTATTTTTCGATCACCGTGGCCCGATCGACGCTCTTGGACGGCGAGAAGCGGTCCTTGATGATCTTGAACACGGTATTGAAACCCGGCAGGGTGAACACGCTCATGACCATGCCGCGCACGCCCGGGGCCATGATGAAGCGGTCGTCGGTATTGGCCAGGTGATTGATCAGCGCCCGGTAGAACTCGGACTTGCCGTGCTTGTAGAAGCCGATCGAGGTATACAGTTCGGCGATGTGCTTGCCCGGCAGAATGCGCTTGAGAAAGCCGACGAATTCGGCCGGCACCGGCACATCGACCATGAAATACGAGCGGGTGAAAGAGAAGATGATCGACACTTCCGCTTCATCGGTGATCAGTGCATCGATCTGGATGCCCTTGCCTTCGCGGTGCAGCAGTGGAATCACCAGGGGCCATTGCTCGTCCTGGTTGAACAGCCGCCCGACCAGATAGGCCCCCTTGTTGCGGTACAGCACCGGGGAGAACAGTTCCACGCTGAGCGCCGGGTCCTTGCAGACCCAATCGGGCAGGCTCTCGCGCAATTCGCCCTCCAGGCGGCGCAGGTCCCCTTCCAGATCGGCATACGGCACATTGAACGAGTAGTCGGCGAAGATCTGCTCGAGCATGCTCGACAGCGCGCCCCGGGGCCGGTAAATACGCGTCTGCGCCGCCCGCTCATGCCCGCGCAACGACGGCCGGGTGGTGTGGATGAACATGCAGCCATCGCTGATCAGGTCGTGGCTGAACAGCCCGCAGAAAATCGAGTTGTACCAGGTTTCGGCCAGTTCATCGTCAAGGCGCAGGTCGATCAGGCAGATGTAGGCACTCTTGACCAACGGCCAGTACGACACGTCCAGCAGCGCCACTTCATCGAAGCCGGCGCGCAGCCAGCCGGTGACCTCACTGACCTTTTCTTCATACAGGTTGATCCGTGCAGCCGAGGCCGTCTGGGTCTCCTGCCAGTGGGCCTGCTCGAAACGCTCACGCGCCCCATCGGTGATCTGGCGAAAGTGCTCACGGTAATCGTCGAAGCCATCGAGGATTCTTCGAGCGATATCGGCGGCCGGCCATTGCTGGGGCATAACGAGTCCTCTGCGGGATTTTCAAAAGCCTGAGCTTATCCATCGGCCGGGGTTTGGAAAAGTGCAATCTGTGGATGGGTGGTCAGGTTTGCTGGAGGTTTTGTACTGCCTGTGCGGGCCTCATCGCTGGCAAGCCAGCTCCCACAGAGGTCCAGTGTCCTGAATGCCATTTGTGTACACACTGCAGAACCCTGTGGGAGCTGGCTTGCCAGCGATGAGGCCCGCACAGGCGCGATAGCATCCTCATACACCACACAAGGCCAATTCAACCGCAACATTCCGATTGCCCGAGACCCACCACTGAGCAACACTCGCGCCCCTTGCCAAAGGATCCGGAGTTCACCATGCGCCCCACAGCCGTTATCAACATGCTGCTGCTCGCCGCCATCTGGGGCGCGAGCTTCTTGTTCATGCGCATCATCGCGCCGGTCCTCGGCGCCATGCCCACGGCATTTTTCCGCGTGTCGATTGCGGCCGTCGGGTTGCTGGTGATCCTGGCAGTGATGCGCATCGACTGGAATTTCCACGGCAAATTCAAGACCGCTCTGGTGCTGGGCATGATCAACTCCGGCATCCCCGCGGCCCTGTATTCGGTAGCCGCACAGGTCCTGCCCGCCGGTTACTCGGCGATTTTCAATGCCACTACCCCGTTGATGGGCGTATTGATCGGCGGCCTGTTCTTCCGCGAGCCCATGACCCTGAATAAACTGATCGGCATTTTTCTCGGGCTGTTCGGTGTCGCCGTGTTGAGCGGCGCGGGCCCGGTGGCGTTCGATCTGGCCCTGCTGCAAGGTGCCCTTGCCTGCCTTGGTGCGACCACCTGCTACGGTTTCGCGGGGTTTCTGGCGCGGCGCTGGCTCGACCAGCGCGGTGGGCTGGACAGTCGCTTGTCGGCGCTGGGCAGTATGCTCGGTGCCACCTTGTTGCTGCTACCGCTGTTTGGCTACAGCGTGCTGACCCAGCCGCCGGCCAGCTGGGGAGGCTGGAGCGTCTGGCTGTCACTGCTGGGATTGGGGCTGGTGTGCACGGCGCTGGCCTACATCCTGTATTTCAGGCTGCTGAGCGAGATCGGCCCGGTCAAATCCATGACCGTGACCTTCATGATCCCGCCCTTCGGCGTGCTCTGGGGCGCATGGCTGCTGGATGAGCCCCTGTCGATGGGGCATCTCTACGGTGGCTTGATGATCGCCGTGGCATTGTGGCTGGTGCTCAAGCCCGCGAAGATCGGGCAAACGGCAACTGCCTGACAACTTCGCGCTATCTTCGGGGCTCACGCGGCGCGGCTACAGGGATCAGCTGCAGACCAGGATTTTTTTGTGGAGCGGGTTGCCAGGGCTCAGCCGAACAACCAGCGCCCCAGCAACGCCAGCACAATCACCGCCAGCACCGGGCGCATCACGCGATACAGTTTCGGGAAGCGGCGCTTGAATTTCTTGACCCGGCCGCTGATCCCGTTGCTGAAGCGCTTGCTGAACGCATAGGCCTGGTTGATCCCGCCAACACGCTCGTCATCGAGGTTCTGCGGCGCAGTCGCACGTCCCAGGAATGCGCTGACCCGATGGTTGATCGCCGCCATCAGGCGATTGCTCAAGGGCCGTTCGATATCGCAGAAGAGAATGACCCGGGTCTGCTCGGTTTCGTTCTTGACCCAGTGCACATAGGTCTCGTCGAACATCACGTCTTCACCATCGCGCCAGGCGTAGACCTGGCCGTCGACATAGATGCGGCAGTCGTCGGAATTGGGCGTCGACAGCCCCAGGTGATAGCGCAAGGAACCGGCGAACGGATCGCGGTGGGGGTTCAGGTGGCTGCCACCGGGTAACAGGGCGAACATCGCTCCCTTGACGTTGGGAATGCTGCTGAGCAACTCCACGGTTTTCGGGCACAACAGATGGGCCGAAGGCAGCGGTTTGTCGTACCACTTGAGGTAGAAACGCTTCCAGCCCTTCTTGAAGAACGAACCGAAGCCGGCGTCGTTATCCTTGGCCGCGGCGCGGATGTAGCCCTCGTCGAACAGGTGCATGGCTTCGTCGCGAATGACTTGCCAGTTGTCCTTGAGCACATCGAGCTCGGGGAACTTGCTGCGGTCCAGGTAGGGTTTGGAAGGCACCCCGGAAAACAGGTACATCATGGCGTTGTAAGGGGCGAACAATGCCGAGTGGTTGACGAACTGGCGCAACACCGGCAAACGCGCCTTACCACGCAAATGCACGTAGAGCGTGCTGCCCATGAACAGCAGCAGGACAAAGGATTTGACGGCAAAAGATAGAGTCACTGTTGGTTTTCCTGATCGGTAAACAGGTCGCTGAAAAGCATGCTCGACAAGTAACGCTCACCCGAATCGGGCAGGATGACCACGATGGTCTTGCCCTGCATTTCCGGCTTCTCGGCCAGGCGCACGGCGGCCGCCATGGCCGCGCCGCAGGAAATGCCGGAAAGAATCCCTTCCTCGCGCATCAGACGCAAAGCCATGGCCTTGGATTCTTCATCGCTGACCTGCTCCACCCGATCGACCATCGACAGGTCGAGGTTCTTCGGCACGAAACCGGCGCCAATGCCCTGGATCTTGTGCGGGCTTGGCTTGATCTCTTCACCGGCAAGGGCCTGGGTGATCACCGGGGATGCGGCAGGCTCCACCGCAACCGACAGAATCGGCTTGCCCTGGGTGTTCTTGATGTAGCGCGAAACGCCCGTGATGGTACCGCCGGTTCCCACGCCGGCCACCAGTACATCAATGGCGCCATCGGTGTCGTTCCAGATTTCCGGACCGGTGGTTTTTTCATGGATGGCCGGGTTGGACGGGTTCTCGAACTGCTGCGGCATGAAGTAGGTGGCTGGATCGCTGGCCAGGATTTCAGCGGCCTTCTCGATGGCGCCTTTCATGCCCTTGGCAGGCTCGGTGAGTACCAGTTCGGCCCCCAGGGCCTTGAGTACCTTGCGCCGTTCGATACTCATGGACGCCGGCATCGTCAGCATCAATTTATAACCCCGCGCCGCCGCAACGTAGGCCAGGCCGATACCGGTATTGCCCGAAGTGGGTTCGATAATGGTCATGCCCGGCTTGAGCTTGCCGCTGCTTTCGGCGTCCCAGATCATGCTCGCACCGATCCGGCACTTGACCGAATAGCCCGGGTTGCGCCCCTCGATCTTGGCCAGAATGGTCACGCCGCGCGGAGCGATACGGTTGATCTGCACCAGCGGCGTGTTGCCGATGGAATGCGCGTTGTCAGCAAAAATACGGCTCATGGCGGGTCCTTTTGACACCAGTCGAAAACTTCAAGGTTATGCCTCGGCTTCTGGCGAGTCCACCCCTGCCGAACGGATGCCGGCAGCAACAGTCAATGACTGTATAGACACGCATGGAATCCTGACCATGAAACGTCGCTACAGTTGGCCGCTCTGGACCCTGGCCGGGATTGCCGTGCTGTTGCTTGCTCTGCATATCGCCCTGCCCTGGCTGGTCCGTGACTACCTCAATGACAAGCTTGCACATATGGGCGACTATAGCGGCCAGATCGCCGACGTTGACCTTGCTTTATGGCGTGGAGCCTACAAGATCAATGGACTCAAAATCGTCAAGTCCAGCGGTAAAGTCCCGGTGCCGTTCCTCGATGCGCCCCTGATAGACCTGTCCGTCAGCTGGCATTCGCTCTGGTATGACCATGCCGTGGTAGCCGAAGCCGAGTTTGTTCGCCCGGAACTGAACTTCGTCGACGGCGGTGCCAACAAACAGGCTTCGCAAACCGGCCGAGGCACCGACTGGCGCGCCCAATTGGACAAGCTGTTGCCGATCACCCTCAATGAGGTTCGCATCCGCGATGGGATCATCACCTTTCGGAATTTCAATTCAAAACCGCCGGTCAAGCTCGAGGCCACCCAGGTCAATGCCGATGCGTTCAATCTGACCAACGTCGTGGACGCCAAGGGCAAACGCGATGCGCGCTTTGCGGGCAAGGCCCTGTTGTTCAACCATGCCAGCCTGGAAACCGCTGCGACCTTCGACCCCTTGAGCGACTTCCAGGATTTCGATTTCCGCCTGCGCACCACCGGCATCCAGCTGCGCCGGCTCAACGACTTTGCCAGTGCCTATGGCAAGTTCGATTTCAACGCCGGCAGCGGCGATGTGGTAATCGAGGCCAAGGCTGAAAAAGGGCGGCTCAGCGGCTATATCAAACCTTTGCTGCACGACGTCGATGTCTTCGACTGGCAACAGGATGTGAAGGAAGAAGACAAAGGTTTCTTCCGCTCGATCTGGGAGGCGCTGGTAGGCACTACCGAGACCGTGCTCAAGAACCAGCGCAAGAACCAGTTCGCCACCCGCGTCGAGCTCAAGGGCAGCGTGCATCAGAAAGATATCAGCGGCCTGCAGGCGTTCTTCGAGATCCTGCGCAATGGCTTCGTCGAAGCCTTCACAGCGCGCTATGAGCAACCGCCCCCCAAAGGCTGACTCAATCACGAGATTACGGCCAATTCAGAGACTGAATAGGTCGCCTGCGTTCACAGTCGAGCCGGGCCCGCGTTATAGTCATGCATAAATTTATTTCCGCCGGCGGTGAATCGCCCGGCGACCTGTTCGAGGATTGGCAGATGAAGTTCGAAGGCACCAGCGCATATGTCGCTACAAACGACCTGAAGCTTGCGGTCAACGCAGCGATCACCCTGGAGCGGCCTTTGCTGGTCAAGGGCGAGCCCGGCACCGGCAAGACCATGCTGGCCGAGCAACTGGCCGAGTCCTTTGGCGCCAAGCTGATCACCTGGCACATCAAGTCCACCACCAAGGCCCACCAGGGCCTCTACGAGTACGATGCGGTCAGCCGCCTGCGCGACTCGCAGTTGGGCGTGGACAAGGTCCATGACGTGCGCAACTACCTGAAAAAGGGCAAGCTCTGGGAGGCGTTCGAGGCTGAGGAGCGGGTCATCCTGCTGATCGACGAGATCGACAAGGCCGACATCGAGTTCCCCAACGACCTGTTGCAGGAACTCGACAAGATGGAGTTCTACGTTTACGAGACCAATGAGACGATCAAGGCCAAGCAGCGCCCGATCATCATCATTACTTCCAACAACGAAAAAGAACTGCCGGATGCCTTCCTGCGCCGCTGCTTCTTCCATTACATCGCATTCCCGGACCGCACCACGATGCAGCAGATCGTCGACGTGCACTACCCGGACATCAAGAAGGATCTGGTCAGCGAAGCCCTGGACGTGTTCTTCGACGTGCGCAAGGTGCCGGGCCTGAAGAAGAAGCCTTCGACCTCCGAGCTGGTCGACTGGCTGAAGCTGCTGATGGCCGACAACATCGGCGAAGCGGTACTGCGCGAGCGCGATCCGACCAAGGCCATCCCGCCGCTGGCCGGCGCCCTGGTCAAGAACGAGCAGGACGTGCAATTGCTCGAGCGCCTGGCGTTCATGAGCCGTCGCGGCAATCGCTGATCATTCCACCTGGATCAAAGGGCGACAGCCATGCTGCTCAACCTGTTCAATGAAATGCGCGCAGCCAAGGTGCCGGTCTCGGTACGCGAGCTGCTCGATCTGATCAACGCGCTCAAGCAGCGCGTGACCTTCGCCGACATGGACGAGTTCTACTACTTGTCCCGGGCCATTCTGGTGAAGGACGAACGCCATTTCGACAAGTTCGACCGGGCGTTCGGGGCCTATTTCAACGGGCTGGACAAGCTCGACGAGCACTTGCAGGCGTTGATCCCCGAGGATTGGCTGCGCAAGGAGTTCGAACGCTCGCTCAGCGATGAAGAGCGCGCGCAGATCCAGTCCCTGGGCGGCCTGGACAAGCTGATCGAAGAATTCAAGAAGCGCCTGGAAGAACAGAAGGAACGCCACGCCGGCGGCAACAAATGGATCGGCACCGGCGGTACCAGCCCGTTCGGCTCCGGCGGCTTCAACCCCGAAGGCATCCGCGTCGGCGACGCCGGCAAGCGCCAGGGCAAGGCGGTCAAGGTCTGGGACCAGCGCGAGTACAAGAACCTCGACGACCAGGTCGAGCTGGGCACGCGCAACATCAAGGTCGCCTTGCGTCGCCTGCGCAAGTTCGCCCGCCAGGGTGCGGCCGACGAGCTGGATATCGATGGCACCATCGACCATACCGCCCGCGATGCAGGTCTTCTGAACATCCAGATGCGCCCTGAACGGCGCAACACCATCAAGTTGCTGCTGTTGTTCGATATCGGCGGCTCGATGGACGCCCACGTGAAGATCTGCGAAGAACTGTTCTCGGCCTGCAAGACCGAGTTCAAGCACCTGGAGTACTACTACTTCCACAACTTCGTGTACGAGTCGGTGTGGAAGAACAACCTGCGCCGCACGTCGGAACGCACCGCGACCCAGGACCTGCTGCACAAGTACGGTGCCGATTACAAAGTGATATTCGTCGGCGACGCCGCCATGGCGCCCTACGAAATCACCCAGGCCGGCGGCAGCGTCGAGCACTGGAACGAAGAGCCTGGCTATGTCTGGATGCAGCGCTTCAAGGAGAAGTACAAGAAGCTCATCTGGATCAACCCCTACCCCAAGGACACCTGGAATTACACGGCCTCGACCAATATCGTGCGCGACCTGATCGAGGACCAGATGTATCCGTTGACCTTGCGGGGGTTGGAGGAAGGGATGCGGTTTCTTTCGAAGTAATTGCAGACCGCACCGCCCCCATCGCTGGCAAGCCAGCTCCCACAGGGAATGTACAATACCTGACCCTGTGGGAGCTGGCTTGCCAGCGATGAGGCCCTCTCAGGCAATACAAATCTCAGACCGCAAACCGCTCCAGAAACCGCCGATGCTCCTGGCACGCCGTCTCCTGCACCACCGGGCTCAGTCTCACCACCGCCCCCGGCAAACACTGCGCCAGCCGCGCCAGCGCCAACGGCGTCAATGCTCCCAGCCGCGGATAGCCACCAATGGTCTGCCGATCGTTGAGCAGCACAATCGGTTGCCCATCGGGCGGTACTTGAATCGCCCCCAATGGAATCCCCTCGGAGATCATGGGCTTGCCCAGGTAGCTCAAGGTCGGCCCGAGCAAGCGAATGCCCATGCGATCGGCGCGGGTGTCCAGGGTCCATGGCGCGTTGAACGCATCGAACAGGCTTTGCCCGCTGAAATCGCCGATCTGTGCCCCCAGCACCACGTCCAGTGGTTGATTGGCGACCAGGTCGGGGACCAATCCGCCAGGCATCTCGCGCACTCGCTGCGATTGGCTGGAGTAACCCAGTTGCTGCCCCTTGGCCAAGGGTTTGCCGAGGCCGTCGAGCCCGCCCAGTTCTTCACGCAGCACGCTGGCACAACTGCCGAGCACCTTCGGTGCATCGAAACCACCGGGGGCCGCCAGGTACGCACGCGCGCCGGACAATGGCCGGGTGAACTGCAAGCGCTGGTCCGGGCCCATGGCGAAGCTGCGCCAGGGCGCCAGCGGCTGCCCGTCGAGCGTGGCCCCCAGATCGGCGCCGGCCAGGGCCAGCACACATTCCTGCTGGGCGATCAACGTCAGGCCACCCAGGGTCACCTCCACGACTGCCGCATCCAGGGAATTGCCCAATAACCAGTTGGCCCAGGACATCGATACCCAATCCAATGCCCCGCCCTGGGTCACGCCCAGATGCCGCACGCCGAAACGCCCGGCATCCTGCAACAGGCAAAGGGGTGTGCTGGTCTCGATCAACAAGCGGCTCATTCCTGGCCCTCCAATGGCGTATCGTCACCGCCCAGGCTGATGAATTCGTCATGACTGACGGGCACGAAACGCACCCGGTCGCCCGGTTGCAGCAGGCTGTAGCCGTCACGCTGACGATCGAAGAGCTTGCTCGGTGTGCGTCCGATGAGGTTCCAACCACCGGGCGATACAGCGGGATACGCCGCGGTCTGGCGCTCGGCGATGCCCACGCTACCGGCGGCGACGCGTTTGCGTGGCGTGTCCAGGCGCGGTGCGGCAAGTTGCTCATCGACCAGGCCCATGAAAGCGAAGCCCGGTGCGAAGCCCAGGGCGAACACCTGGTACTCGCGACCACTGTGGCGATCAATCACCTGTTCGATCGATTCGCCACTGCGTTGCGCCAGCAAGGCCAGTTCCGGGCCGACACTACGGTCATACCACACGGGGATCTCGTGGCAGCGTCCCATGCCGCCGGCATCGGGCTGCAAGTCCTTCAGCGCCCGGACAATACACTCGCGAGCGGCACCCGGCGTAAGCCGCAGCAGATCGTAGTGCACCATCAAGGTGGTATAGGACGGCACCAGATCGATCAGCGCATCACCGAACCCGGCACGCAGCCGTTGGCCGGCCGCGAGCATCCAGGGCATGTTGGCTTCGTCGATGGCATCGAACAGCCGGACCATCAGGCAATCGATGGCCACCACTTCAATACGCACCTTCATGAGCCGAACTGCTTGTCGAGGGCTTCACGGATGCGCTGCACCGCTGCGATCGAGCTGGCGTTGTCGCCGTGCACGCACAGGGTATCGGCGGCAAGCACCAGTTCGCTGCCATCGCTGGCGGTCAGGGCCCTGCCCGTGGCCAGGCGCAAGGCCTGCTCGACAATCAGCTCCGGGGCGTGGTGCACGGCGCCCGGAAGCTGTCGCGACACCAGGCGTCCGGCCGCGTCGTAAGCCCGATCGGCAAAGGCTTCGAACCACAGCGTAACGCCATATTCATCGCCCAGCGCCTGGGCTGCGCTGTTGTCGCGGGTGGCCATCAGCATCAAAGGCAATTGCCGGTCATAGGCCGCCACGGCCTTGATCACGGCGCGCAATTTTCCGGCATCGGCCATCATGTCGTTGTACAGCGCACCATGGGGTTTGACGTAACCGACCCGGCCGCCCTGGGCCCGGCAAATACCATCGAGTGCGCCGACCTGGTAGTGCAGCAGGTCTTCGATTTCCTGGGCCGTGCAGGCCATGGAACGCCGCCCGAAACCGGCCAGGTCCGGATAGGCCGGGTGCGCACCGATCATCACATCGTGCGCCAGGGCCAGGCCGACCGTCTTGCGCATGATGCCCGGGTCACCGGCATGGAAGCCGCAAGCGATGTTGGCACAGTCGATGAAAGGCATGACCTCGGCATCCAGGCCCATGGTCCAGCTGCCGAAACTTTCACCCATATCGCAATTCAATAACAGGCGGCTCACGGTTGCTGCTCCTGAGTACGTGTAGGGAGTCCTGGCTGGCGCATCATCGTGCCAGCAATGGGTCGCAGTTCCATCATATCAACGCGCCTCGAGCACTTTGCCACGGGTTTCCGGCAGGCTCAGCGCCGCCAGGATCACCACTCCGTAAGACACCGCGGCAAAGCCACCAATGCCCAGGCCCAGTGGCACTTTCTGGCTCAGCAGGCCGATCAGCAGCGGGAACAGCGCCGCAATGGCTCGACCGACGTTGTAGCAGAAGCCCTGGCCGGAGCCGCGGATGCGGGTCGGGAACAACTCGGTCAGGAAGGCGCCCATGCCACTGAAGATACCGGAGGCGAAGAACCCCAACGGAAAGCCCAGCCAGAGCATGACGCCGTCGCTGACGCGCATTTGCGTGTAGAGCAGGACAATGATGAAGGAGCCGACGGCGAACAGGATGAAGTTCTTTTTGCGCCCCAGCACGTCGGTCAGGTACGCACTGATCACATAGCCCACATAAGAACCGAAGATCACCATGGCCAGATAGCCGCCGGTGCCCAGAACACTCAAGCCTCGCTCGTTCTTGAGGAATGTCGGCAACCAGGAGGTAATTGCGTAATAGCCGCCCAGCGCCCCCGTGGTCAGCAACGATGCCCGCACGGTAGTGAAGAGCATGCCCGGAGCAAAGATCTCGTAGAACTTCGAGGGTGTCTCGGTGCTTTCACTGGCCTTGGCAGCGCGGTAGACCTCCGGGTCCTTGACCAGACGGCGCACGAAGATGACGAAGATGGCCGGGACCAGTCCGAGCAGGAACAGCGCCCGCCAGGCGTCTTCCGGTGCCAGCAGCGAGAACAGCAGCGCATAGAGAATCGCTGTCAGGCCCCAGCCAAGGGCCCAGCCGGACTGGACCATGCCGACCGCCTTGCCGCGATCCTGGGCGCGGATGACTTCGCCGATCAGCACAGCGCCGGCGGTCCATTCGCCGCCGAATCCGAACCCCATCAGGGTGCGGGCGATCAGCAACTGCTCATAGTTCTGGGCGAAACCGCAGAGAAAAGTGAAGAAAGCGAACCAGAGGACGGTCAGTTGCAGGGTGCGTACGCGACCGATGCGGTCCGAGAGAATGCCGGCGATCCAGCCACCCAATGCGGAGGCGATCAGGGTACTGGTGTGGATCAGGCCCGCCTGACCGGTGGTGATGCCCCACATGGCGATCAGGGTCGGAATCACGAAACTGAGCATCTGGGTGTCCATGCCGTCCAGACCGTAGCCGATCTTGCAGCTCCAGAAGGTCCGCCGTTCCTGCTTGCCGATATTGCGATACCAGGCAAAGGGGCCGCTACCTGTGCCTGCCTCGACCTGCTCCAGCACGCCCGACTTGTTCATGGGGGGACTCTCCGCTTCAACTTATTGGTATTGTTTTACAGCCATCGATGTCGATCGTGGCCTGGAGCACATTTTTGGACGCTTGGCGAAGACACGTCCAACGAGAAAAAATGGGTGTCTGGCATAAGAAAAATTTGATTGCGCCAAGCTGAGCGAGTGCACCATGAACCTCAAATTCCTCGAAACCTTCGTCTGGGTCGCGCGACTCAAGAGCTTTCGCCTGACCGCCGAAAAGCTGTTCACCACCCAGGCATCGATCTCCAGCCGGATCGCCGCGCTGGAAGGCGAGTTGGGCGTAAGGCTGTTTCTGCGCGACTCACGGGGCGTCAGCCTGACCCCGGAGGGGGTGAAGGTGCTCGACTATGCCGAACGGATGCTCGATACCGCCAAGGCCCTCAAGCAATCGCTGGACAGCAACCGACAAAAGACCGGGCGCATCCGTATCGGCGTCATGGACACGGTCATCCATACGTGGCTGAGCCCGCTGGTCTCGGAACTGATGGAGCGTTATCCCCAGGTCGAAATCGAACTGGTCGCCGATACCGCGCTGAACCTCTGCGATCAGCTACAAAAAGGCTTTCTTGATCTGATCCTGCAAACCGACCTGCTGCGCCAGGAGTCCATTCGCAGCCAGGAACTGGCCACCTACCCCATGGGCTGGATCGTCGCCAGCCACTCAATCCATAATCGCGAATACGCGTCGCTGGCGGACCTGGCCAGGGAACGGATCATCACCTTTTCGAAAAACTCACGCCCGCACCAGGACATCCTCAGCTTGTTGCAGGCCCATGGCGTCAGCACCCCGAGGCTCAACTGCGTCAACTCGGTCGCCGCGATCACCCGGCTGTTGCGCGATGGTTTCGGCATTGGCGCCCTGCCCCCGGCGCTGGTCAGCGAAGAGCTGGCCAGGGGCGAACTGACCTTGCTGCATCTGGAGCAGCAACCGCCAAGCCTGGAAGTGGTGGTGTCCTGGCAGGTGGGGGTCGAATGGGTCGATGAAGTCGTCGCGTTGTGTCGCAGCGTGCTGCAGCACTACGCCAGCAAGGCTGGCCCCGGGCAGATCATCTTGGCCAAGCCCCTGCGTGCTCAGTGAAAGCTGCGGTCGGGCACAGGCTTGGGCCGGCCCCCCAGGATGACCCAGCCAATCAGCAGGAACAGGACTTCCACCAGCCACGCCAGGATCAGCGCACTGGCCAGGCCCCAGGCGATCGCCTGCGGCGCCAGCAGGATCTGATAGCCATAGCCCTTGAGGGTTTCTTCGCGCAGCTGCGGATCGGCAGCGGCAATCACATGCCAGGCGCGGGCATACCAGGGCCCTTGCAAGGCCTGCCATTCCGCTTCCAGCAGCTGATTGCGCCCCAGCAGATTGCCGATGCTGTCGGCGTCGCTGCGAAAAACCGGATCGTCGCTGGCCCGATAGTGCGCAACCAGCGCCTTCAGATCGCCGTTGAAGAAGCGCCCGGCAGTCTCCTTGAAGCCCTGGAGCCCCTGCCTTGCTTCGATCAGGTGGGCTTCGACACGCTGGCTGTAATCATTGATCAGTCCGGGTACTTGCACACCCACCAGTAAACCGAAGGCGAAAATCACCAATCGCAGGTAGCTTCGCAGCATGACGCCCTTCCCTATTCAGTCCGCCCTTGGCTGACACACTCGCCGCGACGCCACAGGCTCCATTGGCCGGGCTCGTAGCGGTTCCAGGTTTCGTTCTCGGTCAAAGGTTCGGTAGCAATCACCGTGACCACGTCATTGGGTGTGGTTTCGGCCTGAAAATCGACGATCACATCGACGTCTTTCAAGCGCGCGGGGCCGAACGGTGCCCGGCGGGTGATGTGGACAAGCTTGGTCGAGCAAAAGCAAAACAGCCAGTCGCCGTCGCTAAGCAAGCAATTGAACACACCCTTGCCGCGATATTCGCTGCATGCAGCGACGAGCTCGGGCAACAGCCGATCGACTTCGACCGGTTCAGGGAAAGCTGCGCGAACCCGATTGAGCAGATCGCAGAAGGCCGCTTCGCTGTCGGTATCCCCCACCGGTCGATAAAAACTGGCGGTGGGCTCAAACCCTGCCAGCTGACCGTTGTGGGCGAAACACCAGTTGCGCCCCCAGAGCTCGCGGACGAACGGATGGGTATTGGACAGGCAGACTTTACCGACATTGGCCTGACGGATATGGCCAATGACCACTTCGCTCTTGATCGGATAACGCTGTACCAGTTGCGCGACTTCCGATTCGCTGCTGGCCGCCGGATCCTGGAACAGGCGCAGGCCGCGTCCCTCGTAGAAGCCGATACCCCAGCCATCCCGGTGCGGCCCGGTGCGACCGCCACGTTGCATCAGCCCGGTAAAGCTGAACACGATATCGGTCGGCACGTTGGCGCTCATGCCCAGTAGTTCACACATGCTCGGACTCTCGCTTCAGGCGGCAATGTTACAAGCGTGGTTCAACCCGCAGACGACCGCCCGAAGGCGGGGAAGCAGGCGGCTTGCGCCCGTACCGGTCATTGCTGTCGGCGGCGAAGGGTTCGTCCGGCGCAGGCGGCTCGTAGGCGTCCTGCTGGGCAGCTGCTGCAGCAGCCCGTTCGCGACGTTCCCGGGCACGCTTTTGCACCGGCCAGCGAAGCAGCACGAACACTGCATACAGGCCAAAGGCGATCATGCCGTACATGGCCAGGTCCGAAATCGCGCGCCAGGCATTGTTGCCAACCTTGAACAGCAGATCGAGGGCCGTGATGGCCACGGCCGGCGCGAACTTCTCTTTTACCGGATCAATGATGGTCGGGGTCAGTAGCAGAACCGCCATCAGCACACGCAGCGGCTCGCGCAGCCAGCGCCACATCCAGCGGGTCAACAGCCACCACACCAGCAGGCAGCCCAAGGCGGCGAAGGCGTAGAGGCCCCAGGCGAGCAGATAATCGTTCTCGGTCATGGCGTCCGTGGCAAGGTAGGCAAATAGGCGCTTATGATAACTACTTTTCGCAGCGCAGGCGCCCCCTACTGCTGCCAGCCTCCAGGCGGCTGCCAGGCGCAGCGCCCACTTTCAGCACAAGAGAGCTTCGCATGTCCTCATCAGCCTCCGTCCCAAGCGCACCGATTGCCCACATGGCGGCAGGCGCCGACCCTTATGCCTGGCTGCACGACCGTGACAGCGATGCAGTGCTGGACTACCTCAAGGCCGAAAACAGCTACCAGGAAGCGCAACTGGCCGACCAGGCGCAATTGCGCGAACAGCTGTTCCAGGAGATCAAGGCACGAATCCGCGAAACCGACCTTTCGCTGGCATCGCCCTGGGGTCCGTACCTGTATTTCACCCGCACCACGGCCGGCGACGAATACCCCCGGCACTATCGCTGCCCGCGCCCGGCCGACGACTCGCTGACGGTCGATGAAAGCCGCGAAGAACTGCTGCTCGACCCCAACGAACTGGCCGCCGGCGGCTTTCTCTCCGTGGGTGCGTTCAACATCAGCCCGGACCACAAGCGCCTGGCCTACAGCCTCGACACCAGCGGCGACGAGGTCTACCGCCTGTATGTGAAGGAGATCGCCACCGGCGTGATCCGTGAACTGCCGTTCGAAGATTGCGACGGCAGCATGACCTGGGCCAACGACAGCCAGACCCTGTTCTTCGCCGAGTTGGACGAAACCCATCGCCCGCACAAGCTCTACCGCCACCACTTGGGCGGCAGGGCTGTCCAGGAGGTGTTCCATGAGCCCGACGGGCGCTTCTTCCTGCACTGCTACCGCTCGAGCTCCGAGCGCCAGCTGATCCTGCTGCTCAATAGCAAGACCACCAGCGAAGCCTGGTCGCTCGATGCCGAACATCCCGAAAATGACTTCGCCTGCATGGCCCCTCGGGTGGAGGACCATGAGTACTATCCCGACCACGGCCAGCTCGACGGCGTCTGGACCTGGTTTATCCGCAGCAATCAGGATGGCATCAATTTCTCCTTGTTCCAGACACCCGATCAGGGCCAGGGCGCGCCGACCCGCGACCAGTGGCAACCATTGATCGCCCACCGCGACGACGTCATGCTCGAGGGCGTCAGCCTCAATGCCTCGGCATTGACCCTGAGCCTGCGTGAAGGCGGCCTGCCGATCATCGAAGTGCACCCACAGGGGCTGTCGACCTATCGCGTGCATCTGCCGGATGCGGCGTACAGCCTGTATGTGCAGGACAGCCTCGAGTTCGTCAGCACGCGCATTCGCCTGCGCTATGAATCGCTCAATCGTCCAGCCCAGGTACGCCAGCTGACCCTCGCCGACGGCGAACAGCAAGTCTTGAAGGAAACCCCGGTACTCGGCCCGTTCGACGCCGACGCCTATATCAGCCAGCGTCTCTGGGCCACTGCCGCCGACGGCACCCAGGTACCGATCAGCCTGGTGACCCGCCGCGAAGACCAGGGCAAGGTCGTGCCACTCTATCTCTATGGCTACGGCGCCTACGGCGAGAGCCTCGACCCCTGGTTCTCCCACGCCCGCCTGAGCCTGCTCGAGCGTGGAGTGGGCTTCGCCATCGCCCACGTCCGTGGCGGTGGCGAGCTGGGTGAAGCCTGGTACCGGGCGGGCAAACAGGAACACAAGCACAACACCTTCAGCGACTTCATCGCCTGTGCCGAGCATCTGATTGCCGCCGGTGTGACCAGCGCCTCGCAACTGGTCATCAGTGGCGGCAGCGCCGGTGGCCTGCTGATCGGTGCGGTGCTGAACCAGCGGCCGGAGCTGTTCAAGGCCGCCGTTGCCGAGGTGCCATTCGTCGACGTACTGAACACCATGCTCGATCCGGAATTGCCACTGACCGTGACCGAATACGACGAGTGGGGCAATCCACAGGATCCGGCCGTCTACGAGCGCATCAAGGCCTATGCGCCCTATGAGAACGTCAGCGCCCAGGCCTACCCGGCCTTGCTGGTGGTTGCCGGGTACAACGACAGTCGGGTGCAGTATTGGGAGGCCGCCAAGTGGGTGGCCAAGCTGCGGACACACAAGACCGACGATAACCTGCTGCTGCTCAAGACCGAGCTGGGGGCGGGTCATGGGGGCATGAGCGGGCGTTATCAGGGGTTGCGGGATGTGGCTTTGGAGTATGGGTTTGTGTTCAAGGTTTTGGGGATAGCGTAAGCCTGTTAGATCGCATCGCTGGCAAGCCAGCGATGAGGCTCTCACTGACTCTCTAAGGATTTAGGCTTCTCCGGCCGCTGCTCCAGCCCCGGCAACGGCTGGTCCTTGGGCGGTGCCGGCACCTTGATCGGCGGCAGCAAGGGTGAACCCGATTTATTGATACTGCCGGCCCTGGGAATGGTCGGTGCGACAACCTGCGGGTAAGGCGTCGGGGTTGGCGTACCCGGCGCCCCGGGAGGCAGCCCGCCAGTGGAAGGGGGTTGCAGGCCCACCACCTGGGCCAGCGTTATAGCAACCACGGCAACGACAATCGCCGATATAATCGAACGTTTCATCTATGGCTCCGACGCCAGACGAACAGTGTCTGCCTTCAGGCTACTCCCAACGCGGCAGTTTTGCCCTCCCTCCTTGAGAAATCCATGAAACGTTTTGTGCTGCTCGACACCACCCCGATCCCCGAGAACGGTGGTGCACTGTGCCTGTTCGAGTACGGCGAGGATTTCGTCATCAAGATCCAGGGCGGCGACGGCGGGCAGTTGATGAACACCCGCATGCACGGTTCCGAAGACGCCCTGGCGGAAATCCCCTGCCGCAAGGTCGCTGGCCGCCCCGGTTCACGGGTGCTGATCGGCGGGTTGGGCATGGGCTTCACCCTGGCCTCGGCCCTCAAGCACCTGGGTAAAGGCGCCGAGGTGGTGGTCGCCGAGCTGGTGCCGGGGGTGGTCGAATGGAATCGCGGGCCGCTGGGCGAAAAATCCGGCCGGCCCTTGCTGGACCCGCGCACGACCATTCGTCAGGAAGACGTGGCCAAGGTCCTCCAGGCCGAGCCTGCGGGCTTCGACGCGATCATGCTCGACGTCGACAACGGCCCTGAAGGCCTGACCCAGAAAGCCAACAGCTGGCTGTATTCGGCTGGCGGCCTCAGTGCCTGCGCCCGCGCCTTGCGCCCCAAGGGCGTGCTGGCCGTGTGGTCGGCCAGTGCCGACCGACAGTTTTCCGAGAAACTGCGCAAGGCCGGGTTCAAGTCTGAAGAAGTCCAGGTCTATGCCCACGGCAACAAAGGTACGCGCCATACCATCTGGATCGCGGAAAAAACGCGCTAAACTTGCAGTCATAACCGTATCAAGCCAAAAAAAGGTGAACCCATGAGTTCGGCAACACCACCGTCCAACACCGCCAAGCTCGACCGCATCCTCGCCGACGCCCAGCGCGACCGGGAGATGGGCTATCGCGACAAGGCCCTGAAGATGTACCCGCACGTTTGCGGCCGTTGTGCCCGTGAGTTTTCCGGCAAGCGCCTGAGCGAATTGACCGTGCACCACCGTGACCATAACCACGACAACAACCCCCAGGACGGTTCCAACTGGGAACTGCTGTGCCTGTACTGCCACGACAACGAGCACTCGCGTTACACCGATCAGCAATACTTCGGCGAAGGCTCGCTGAGCACGCCCAAGATCGCCAAGGCAACGCATAACCCCTTTGCTGCCCTGGCCGGGATGATGAAGAAAGACGATTGACCGACCACCACGTGCCGGCAAGCCTTATAATCGCGGTTTTTTCGTGAAGGCACCGGCTCGTGGCAAACAAACGGTACAGCTGCATTGGTTTGTATAACCCCAAATCACCGGAGAACGTCGGTTCGGTGATGCGTGCCGCAGGCTGCTACGGCGTCAATACGGTGTTCTACACCGGCAAGCGCTATGAACGCGCCCGCGATTTCGTCACCGATACCAAGCGAATCCACTATGACATTCCGCTGATCGGCATCGACGACCTGCAAAAGATCATCCCGCTCGGCTGCACACCTGTTGCGGTCGAACTGGTCGACGGCGCTCGCCCCTTGCCCGAATATACCCATCCTGATCGGGCGATCTATATCTTCGGCCCCGAAGACGGCTCGCTGGATCAAAGCGTGCGCGACTGGTGCGAAGACACCATCTACATTCCCACCACCGGCTGCATGAACCTGGCCGCCACGGTCAACGTGGTGCTGTACGATCGCATGGCCAAGGGCAACAACACCCGGTCCGGTCCCAAGTTCAAGTGAGGAACATCATGAGCGACAACAAGCTTATCGAGTCCACATCCTTGCAGCGTCAATCCGAACATAACGTCCAGGGCTGGGAGCGAGCAGGCTCCGTTGCCGGCGGCGTCATCATGGTCGGCAAGGGATTGCGCCGTGGCGGGCTGTTCGGGTTGATCCAGGTCGCCATCGGCGGCGTCGCCCTGGCCCGCGGCATTACCGGGCACAGTTCGGCCAAGAGTTTGCTGGAGAAGGGGCGACGCGATATCGACAATGTCAGGTCGCGGCTGATGGACCGCAAGCCCTGAGGCGAATCCGAGATTTTTACGACCGCTGCGCGGCCGAGCGCAGCCTTCGGCAGCGGCTACAGAGGTCGGCGTAACTGGCCCGGCGTAGCCGCTGCCGCAGGCTGCGCTCGGCCGCGAAGCGGTCGCAAAACGGGCTATTGCAACAACTTCGAAGCCAGCACCCGCGAAGGCCCACCGATCACGCTTTCACTGAGCTGAATGAATTCGGGGGTGCTGACCGTGCCCAGGCGCATCAACCCCTGGGTGACATCGTCCAGCGAACGCTTGTCGCGGGTCTGCAGGCGGATTTCGCGGTCCAGGTCCTGCAGCAGCAACACCGTGCGGGCAATAGTCGACTGATCGATCCGTTCGCCGCGCAAGGTCGTGACCTTGCGACTTTCCTTGGTCAGGTGCAGTTGCAGATTCTGATAGCGTTCATCGCTCATGCCGCCGGCGCGACGAACCAATTCGATGGCGTAATACTCGGCCAGGCCCTTGTCGATCCAGTCACTGCGCTGGCTGCCCTGGATCCGCCCGAATACCCGTACCAGCTCCCGAACCAAAGGGCTGGATCCGCTTTCGCTGACCAGAGGCCGCGCACTGTGCAGGAAGATCGAATTGTCCGCGCCAATGGCTACGCGCCACATCGGGTCGCCAGCGCCCACAATCAGCAGCTTTGGCGGCGTGCGCGGGAACACCGATTGCAACTGCGGCCAGACGAAAGTCATGAGCGTCAGGACATCCATCCTGCGCATACCCTGGGACTGGGGCGCGGCGACGCTGACTTCGCTCTCGCCCAGGCGGGTCCGGCGCGTGCCGATGGTACCGGCGAGCATCCATCCGGTCGGACGGTCGAACAACCGTGAAACATTGTCGATGCGAAAGCGGTTCTTGCCGATGCGCGGCCAGGCCGTTTCAACGCTTTTCCAGCCGGCCGGCAGCTCGAAGGTCAGGCGGCTCACCAGTTCGATGCCATCCTGCTGGTCGAGGCGTGCCGAAGGCACCAGGTCGTCGCCGCGAAACAGTGCCCAGTTTGGCGTCATGCGACTGTCGAAGCTGCCGGACTTGAGCGGATGGCTGAGCTTTACCCGGTAACTCAGATTGGCCTTGCCTGGCGCAGGATGCCATTGGCCACGCCTGGCATCGGCTTGCAGCTGCCAACTGCCATCGGCCTTGAAGTCGGTGTAGGCCCCCTGCTCGCCCAGGTTGAAATCCAGACTGCGCACCGCCGCGCCCTCGGCCAGGGTCAGCTGGACCTCGGCCTGATCACTGGCTGGCAACAATTGAACCCGGTATTCCAGATCGACCTTTTTCGCCGCCCACAGCGGTGTACTCAATACCAGCAGTAACCCAGTCAGCGCCAATCGGCCACACGCACGCATACAGACTCCCTTCGACCTGGCCGGCGTCAACCCGCTCGAAAAATCAGATAATCTTCCCAGTCGTCTTCGTCGACGCTCTTCTCACTGAGCATGCGCCCGGACTGGGAAATCCGCTGTTTGTGCACCTGCTCGCGATCGCCGCAGACCAAATGGTGCCAGAGGGGCAAGTCCTTGCCCTCGCTGACCAGGCGATAGCCACAGGTCGGTGGCAGCCACTTGAACTGATCGGCCTTGCCCGGCGTGAGCTGGATGCAATCGGGTACTTCAGCGCGGCGATTGCTGTAGTCGGTGCACTGGCAGGTGTTCAAGTCCAGCAGCTTGCAGGCGATGCGCGTGTAATAGACGCTATTGTCGTCTTCATCCTCGAGCTTTTGCAGGCAGCACAGGCCACAGCCGTCACACAGCGACTCCCATTCCCCCTGATCGAGTTGCTCGAGGGTCTTGCGCATCCAGAAGGGTTTGACTTCAGCAGTCATGGTGGCGGTGTCCTGTTTCGAAATTGCAGTGCAGCCATAAAAAGGCCGCCAGTCTAGTGCGCCGGGACTGTGGGGCCAAGTGCGGGCGACTGTCGGTACCTGGACCTGTCCTGGCGCTTGTCAGCGAGCAGCCGGCGCAGTAGCTTGCGCTCCTCACCCATAGAAAGGAACTCGACATGAGTGCCAACCCTCGCGTTGCCGAATACGCCATCGATGCCCAATTCATCAATCGCTGGTCACCCCGTGCATTCACCTCTGAAAGCATTGCCGAAGAAACCCTGCTGGGCTTCTTCGAAGCCGCCCGCTGGGCCCCTTCCGCGTACAACTCGCAACCTTGGCGCTTTCTTTATGCACGCCGCGATACGCCGCACTGGGAGCGCTTCCTGGGCCTGCTCAACGAGTTCAACCGCAGCTGGGCACAGCACGCCTCGGCGCTGGTGATCGTCATGTCCAAGACCACCTTCACCGCGCCCGGCACCAGCGAAGAAACCCCTGCCCTGTCGCACTCCTTTGACACGGGCTCGGCCTGGGGTCACCTGGCGCTGCAAGCGAGCCTGGATGGCTGGCATACCCACGCCATGGCCGGCTTCGACCAGGCGCTGACACGCCAGGAACTGAACATCCCTGAAGGCTATGCCCTGCATGCAGCCGTGGCCATTGGCAAGTTGGGTGACAAGGCGAGCCTGGCCGAAGGCCTGCAGGCCCGCGAAGTGCCGAGCCCGCGTCGCCCCCTGAGCGAATTGGTGGCCGAAGGCGACTTCAGCCTGTAATGGCTTGCGGTCCGCGCATTTGTAGCGCGGACCGCCCCCTCAATAGCCGCGCTGAAAATCCACTTCGCCACGCAGCGGCTGGCCAGCCTTGTAAGCCCGCAGATTATCGATGAACAACTGCACCATGGCCGGCGGAGAGGTCGGTGCCGAACTGTGTCCGGTCAACAGCAAGCCCCAGGCAGTCCAGAAGGGGTGGCGCTGCGGCAACGGCTCCTGACGGCACACGTCGATCACGGCACCGGCCAGATGGCCCTGTTTCAAGGCTTCGACCAGGTCCGCATCGACGACCGCCACACCACGGCCGGCATTGATGAACAGCGCATCGGGGTTGAAGCGCTTGAACATGGCGGCGTCGTACAAATCGTGGGTTGCAGGCGTGTCGGGCAACAGATTGACCACATAATCGACCTCACCGACCAGACGCCCCAGGTCTTGCAACCCGGCCACTTCGATAAATGGCGCTTGAGTGCGCGTCTGGCTGGCAATGCCGTACAGCTTTACACCGAACGGCAGCAGAAAGTCGGCAACGCTCTGGCCGATGTCGCCAGTCCCGACAATCAGCACCTTGCGCCCTGCCAGACTGCGGCCCGGGCGGTTGTCCCACTTGCGTTCAACCTGACTGACCAGCCGCGCCAGCACTTCACGCTCGTGACCGAGCATGTAGGTCAGCACATACTCGGCCATGACTTGACCGAAGATGCCCACGGCGCGGGTCAGGCGATAGTCCCGGGGCAAGCCATCGGCCAGTAGCGGAGTGATGCCTGCCCAGGTCGATTGCAGCCACTGGGGCTGATGGCCTTGTCGCAGCAAGGTCGCCAACAGATCTGGCTGGCCCAGCCAGACCGGACAATCGGCCGCGAGCCCGGCCAACTCGGCCGAGTCACCGCTGGTCAAGACCTCCAGGTCCGGGGCGGCCTCGCGCAGCAGTTGAGCGTAGAGGGCGTAATCCTGTTCAGCGATCAGCACGCGCATGATTCAAAACCTTTCCAATAGCCACGCCTGCGGCCAGGGCCGGGAATGTCCCGACGCGCTCGACCTCAGGGGAAATACCTGTCGATTATCGCAGTAAAACGGGGGTTATGACCGATTCAGACCGGATCGTTGCGGCGCAACAATTCTTCGGGCAAGTGCTCGATGTATTCGTCTTCGGCAGGTGGCATCTGCAGGTGATACCCCTGCTTTTCGAGGTTTTCCAGCACCAGCTGGATATCTTCGCGGGCCAGTGTGCGCTCCGGTGTCAGGACCAGATCGAAGGCATGCTGCGGTTTGCCAAAGGCCGGCAACAGGCCTTCAGGTACGCGCTCCAGGCCATCGGCCTTGAGCACATAGAGATACATCTCGTTGCGGCGCGGGCTTTTATAGATCGAACAAATACGTTTCATGGCTGTTCTCCTGCAGTGGCGAGGCTGTCGAGCAGCGCCTGGCCCATCAGTTCGCGCCGCCAGCCGCGCAACGAATCGGGCAATTGGTAGGGTCCGTTGGGGTAGCCGCTCTTGAGCAGGGCTTCCAGGGTTTTCTTGCGCAACATCAATTCGGGAGCGATGTTCAGCCGCTCGGCCTCGGCCTGGCCGATACTGCGCAATTGCTTGAGCAGCGCCGCGGCTTCGATCGGCAGGGGCTCGGGCAGCGCCGGTGGCCATTGCGCTGGCGGGATGCTGGCGGCTTGCTTGATCAGGCCAAGCAGGAATTCGCCGTCCTGACGCACGGTACGCGGGTGCATGTCTTCGATTTTCGCCAGGGCCGACAAGTTGTCCGGCTGCGTCCTGGCCAGCGGCCACAACGAATGCTCGCGAATTATCCGGTTGCGTGGCAGGTCCCTGGCGCGGGCCTCACGCTCGCGCCAGGCGCAAAGCTCGCGCAGCACCGCCAATTGCGCGCGGGACAGCTTCCAGGCCAGCTTGGCGTCACGGTACAGCTCGTTGGGGTCGATCTCGCGACGCAGTTGCGCCACCAGCTCGGCGCCGTCCTCGAGTACCCAGGCGTATTTTTCATCCGACAATTGCGGACGCAACTTTTCATAGACTTCGGCCAGGTGCACGGCGTCTTCGGCGGCGTAGCTCACCTGGGTTTCCGACAATGGACGCTGCAGCCAGTCCGACCGCGTCTCGCCCTTGGGCAGATCGATACCCAACACTTCCTGCACCAGGCGTGAGTAGCCCATGGAGAAGCCCAGGTTCAAGTAAGCCGCCGCCAGCTGAGTGTCGAACAACGGCGCGGGCAGGCTACCGGTCAGGCGCAGCAGCACCTCGAGGTCTTCGCTGCAGGCGTGCAGCACCTTGATCACCGCCGGATCGTCCAGCAGCGCCGCAAAGGGGCTCCAGTCGCTGATCAGCAAAGGGTCGATCAAATAGGCGCGCACGCCATCACCGACCTGGATCAAACCGGCAATAGGGTAAAAGGTGTCAACCCGCATGAACTCGGTGTCGAGTGCAACGTACGGCAGGCGCAGCCACTGCGCGCAATGGCTGGCTAGGCTGGCGTCGTCGCCAATCCAGTGAATATCGATGGCCACAAGGCTCTCCCTCGAACAATGGCGCGCAGTATATATCGGCGCTGGCCAATACTGGGCATTGACTCGACAGGAACGCCTCTCAAAGGCGTAGAAGCCCGCTCACGATCGCTTGCGCAGCACATAGACTCGCCACATGGCGATGCCCGGGACCAGATCCTGATGTGCAAGGATATCAAAACCGGCGGTCTGGAATTCGGCCTCGATACAGGCCTTGCTCACCACGAAGCGGTTGCCACTGGCGCCGAGCAGACGCTCTCGACGCTTGCGTCGCCAGGCCTTGAAGTTGCCATCGACCCAGAGCGAAAGGATCACGGTGTCACGGCTGACGCGCTGGAACTCGCGCAAAATGGCCAGACGTTCTTCGCTGTCTTCGATCTGATGCAGCAATCGCATGCTGAAAATGCAGTCGACCGAGTTGCTGGTGAGCCCGGTGGCAAGCACTGGCGCCTGAAACGTCCTGATGCGCTGCAACACCTGCGGCGGATACGCCGTTGCCGCGCTCGCAAGACTCTCGGACGAAGGGTCGGCGGCCAGAATCACCCGATTGCCGTGTTCGGCCAGCACCGACCAGAACCTTCCTGCCCGGCATGGCATGTCCAGCACCAGCCCGGGCTCGCCGGCAACGGCCAGGGCATTACGGGCAAGCTGCCGCTCCCGCCAAAGGGAAAACCGTCGGAAAAGACCCTCCGATGGATCTTCACTCGGGGGTGGAGGTGGCTGGAAGAACATTAACCGAGCATTCTCCGGGTCATTGGATTGGTTTTATGAAGCAAAAACCGTCGATCACTATTCCGTCGCCAGGACGCCATCGAGCAAGGGGCCGCGACACGTGGAAAACATATCCAGTTGCGACTTGTACGCTTGCGTATTGACTTCCAGCAGACCAATCATCGAATGGAACAGGTTGTCCTGGCTCAACGGCATATTGCGTTGTTGCTGCAAGCAGTCGGTATTGACGGCAAAGGACCGTTTGTACGAATCGGAGAACCAGGCCAGCATGGCTACGTGCTTTTGCTGATCGGGCGCCAACATGTAAGGCGTGCCGTGGAGGAACAGGTTGTACTCACCCAACGACTCACCATGGTCCGACAGGTACAACATGGCGGTGTCCACCTTGCCCTGATTGGCACGCAGAATATCAATCAATGAGGACAATACATGGTCGGTGTAGACCAGGGTATTGTCATAGGCATTGACGATACTTTCGCGGCTGCAATTGTTCAGTGCGTTGCTCTTGCACACAGGGGTGAACTTCTCGAACTCCTGAGGGTAGCGCTTGTAATACTCCGGTCCGTGGCTACCCATCTGGTGCAGTACCAGCACGGTATCCTGCTGCAAGTTATCGATGAAGCTCTGCAAGCCCTGCAGAAGAATCTCATCGCGGCACTCGCTGTTGGCGCACAACACCGGATCCTTCAGGTTACTGACATCTTCGATGGTCACCCGGTCGCAGGTGCCCTTGCAGCCTGACTGGTTATCACGCCAGACCACATTCAAACCGGCTCGCTTGAGTACGTCGAGCAAGCCTTCCTGGTTCTTGGCCTTGCTCGCGACGTAATCCTTGCGACCAAAATCCGAGAACATGCACGGCACGGATACGGCGGTCTCGGTGCCACAGGAAGTGACATCGGTAAAGGCAATCAAACCATGCTGCTTGCTCAGTTGCGGAGTCGTATCCCGGGCATAGCCCAGCACGCCGAAGTTTTCCGCCCGGGCACTTTCACCCACCACCAGAACGGTCAGTGATTTACGCTCGCGGCGCTGCCAGGCATCGCCCTTGTGCGCATCTTCGGCAATCTTCACAAACGGTTGCTGTGCCGACGCTACTTGTTCTTTGAGATAACTGATGGAAGCGCCAATGTAGTTGCTGGGCACCACCATCAAACGCAGTTCATGGTGATTGCGAAACAGCGAGGACAGGCCTTGATAGTTGGCCAGGGCCACACCACCGATCACACTGCAGGACACCACCACGGCGCCCAACTTGACCAGCAACTCGCGGTGCCAGCGACGGTAATTGATGGGGGTCTTCCACAAGATGATGGAAGGCAGCACACCTAGAAAGAAGATATACAGTGCCAACTTCAACGAAAGCAGGCCACGTACTTCAGTCACGTTGGTTTCGGCAAAGTTGCGAAACATGCCTGGATCGATCAATACACCGTATTGACTCATGAAGTACGCCACGCTGGCGCTAATCATGAACAATGCAATCAGCACTGGCTTGAACACCCGTTTGAATGCCAGCAGGGTCAAAACAATATTGAAAATGCAGACAACCATGACGCCAAATGCGATACGCATGGCGACGCCCTTGCCATCTCCCGAGGTAATGGAGAACAAGTGCTGCCAGAGCACCAGATTGAAACCGAATAACAGGAAGACACTGGCGATCAGCGTCATCAATTCGGGGCGTACCGACTTGACCTTTAGCATGTTTGTCCGCTTTTGAAAAAAAAGAAGTGACGTCCACCGGGGTAACGGACCTCGGTCGACGACAGCACGCACTGTAGTCAGGTGGCCATCAATATTTCGTGAAAACGGCGGAAACAAGTGATTTGGGTGGGGGGGGTAAGCAGAAAATCCACGCGCTCACCGGCATTTGCTCAGGAGCGGGCCTCAGCGGCCCTACCCCTGCATCGTGCGCTATGCAGTCAGGTGCAACTTGGAATAAGAATCACGATCGATATCAAGAATCTCCACGCACAGCTGCACATCCAGGCCAGCCGGCCATTGCACAGCCTCATTCAAGGCCGCCAGCAGGCTCTCCGACACCTGCTTTTTAACCTCTGGCGAGCGCCCGCTGAGAATGGCCAGCTTCACGTGCACGAATCCCCGCTCGGTCATGGCGGTACCGATCCGAAAAACCCCGACCTGAACCGCTCGGCTCTTGATATCGATCTCGGAAGTGAACTGACCGCTGGCGACCAGCGCATGATTGAGCCGCAACAACACCTTGTCGGCATCCAGCTCAGGCAGGTTGTTGGTGTACTCCAGATGAAGATGAGGCATGACGACTCCGCGTGGCCGTAAAGAAAGCACCAGACTAACGGGCCGCAACGAACTTATCGAGTACCGGCCTATAAGCCTGACGATCCGACCGATAGAGCGGACCAACGGCCAAATCACGACTATCCTGAAGGTCTCATGACTCCTGCACGAAACACGGAGAGGTGACGAGATGCCAGTAAGACACAATCTGTACGAGGATTTGAAGCTGACAAAGGAAGAAGTCGAGCAACGCAGGAAAACTGACGAGAGGCTCGGCACGTTGCTGAGCAAATACGAAGAGCTGGACAAGCAGGTCCTGGATGCAGCAGCGAAATCAGCGCCGGACGATCAACTGAAAAAGCTCAAGGAAGAGCGCTTGCTGGCCAAGGACAAGATCGTCCAGCAACTGGAATACCCCAATTCGCGCGGAGCTGCGAAGCAGTTCTGATACAGAAGCAAAAAGCCCCGTGACTCAACGAGTCACGGGGCTTTTCAGTTTATGGCGGAGAGATAGGGATTTGAACCCTAGGTACTGTCGCCAGTACAACGGATTTCGAATCCGTCCCGTTCGGCCACTCCGGCATCTCTCCAGTGGCGCGCATGATACCAGCACATTAACCAAAGGCGAAGCCCCCAAGCGAAAAAAAATCGCGTTTTATCAGGAGCTTGCACCTTTTGGTCGATTTACAGCGGTACACCCAGGCGCTTGGCCACTTCTTCGTAGGCTTCGATGACGTCACCGAGGCCCTGGCGGAAGCGGTCCTTGTCCATTTTCTTGCGGGTTTCCTTGTCCCACAGGCGGCAGCCGTCCGGGCTGAACTCGTCGCCCAGCACGATCTGGCCGTGGAACACACCGAATTCGAGCTTGAAGTCGACCAGCAGCAGGCCGGCGTCGTCGAACAGCTTGTTCAGGACCTGATTGACCTTGAGCGACAGCTCTTTCATCTTGGCCAGCTGTTCTGCGGTACCCCAACCGAATGCCACGACGTGGGATTCGTTGATGAACGGGTCGCCCTTGGCGTCGTCCTTGAGGAACAGTTCGAAGGTCGAAGGCTCGAGTTTCAGGCCCTCTTCCACGCCCAGGCGCTTGACCAGGCTGCCGGCGGCGTAGTTACGCACGACGCATTCGACCGGGATCATGTCGAGCTTCTTGACCAGGCACTCGTTGTCGCCCAGCAGCTTGTCGAATTGAGTCGGGATACCGGCTTCTTCGAGCTTTTGCATGATGAAGGCGTTGAACTTGTTGTTCACCATGCCCTTGCGGTCGAGTTGTTCGATGCGCTTGCCGTCGAACGCCGAAGTGTCGTTGCGAAACAGCAGGATCAAGCGGTCAGCGTCGTCGGTCTTGTAAACCGATTTGGCTTTGCCGCGGTAGAGTTCTTCACGTTTTTCCATGATGGGCTCCGCTTGCTAAGTAGGTGGGCTAGGCGATTTCTCGCCAATCCAGCCCTGAATCTTGATCGGCCAGTTGCAGCCAGTCCGGGTCGCACCCAAGGGTATCGACAAAACATTGCCGGGCCAGCTGCGGCAGGTTGTTCTTGCTGCTGAGATGGGCCAGCACCAGGTGCTGCAGGTTTTTCCAGCCCAACTCGGCCACCAGGTTCGCGGCCTGATGGTTGTTCAAATGTCCCAGTTCGCCACCGACCCTCTGCTTGAGAAAAACCGGGTAGTGACCTCTGGCCAGCCGGTCACGACAGTGGTTGGACTCGATCATCAATGCATCGAGCCCTTCATAGCTGTCGAGCACCTTGCCGTCATACGAGCCCAGATCGGTCAGCAGGCCAAAGCGGCGTCGCCCATCGCTGAAGACGTATTGGGTCGGTTCCAGCGCATCATGCGCCACGGCTACCGTACTGATACTCAAGGCGCCGATCTGCAGGACGTCACCTTCTGCCACATACCCCGTCGCCTCGACAGGCTTGCGCATCCCGCGCAATGTACCGCGACTGAGGTAGACCGGTAGATTGTAGCGCCGAGACAGCAAACCCACGCCATGCACATGATCGGCATGCTCGTGGGTCACCATGATAGCGCTCAATTGTGCGGGGTTGACCCCCAGTCGCGCCAGCCGCCTCTCGGTTTCCCGCAGGGAGAAACCGCAGTCGACCAGCACGCAGGTGTCCTGGCTTGCGATCAGCGTGCCATTGCCCTGGCTTCCGCTGCCGAGTGCGGCGAAGCGCACTTAACCCAGGTTGTCCTGAATCTCGGTCAACACGCGACGGGCCACATCGGCCGGTGCCACGGTGTTGATATCCTTCTCGACGGTGACCTGAACGCTGTCGCCCACCTTGCTCAGGCGAACCTGATAACGCTCGGCGCGGGCTTCACGCTCTTCCTTGCTTGGCGCAGTACCCAGCATCCTGCTGAAGAAACCGGGCTCGTCGTCCTTCTTCTCGGCCTTCTCGGCCAGGTTGATGTAGTACAGGCCCAGGCTGCGGTTGATGTCTTCGATACGCCACTGGCCCTGCTCCAGGGCTCGCCCGACGCTGGTCCAGGCGCGATCGAGGTCGGCCCCCAGGTTCAGCACAGGGTTGCCGCTACCGTCTTCGCTCATGCTGACGCGGCTAGGAGCATCGAAATCACGCGCGGCAAGCAAGGACACCGAACCGCCCTTTTCGGCGCTGCGGGTCATGCTGGCGAGCATTTCATCGACCAGTGCGGCATCCGCACCGGTGTTGGTCGAACTGTTCGGGAAGCCGACTTCGGAGGTGCTGCCGGCCGGACGCTGGACACTGACCACGTAGACTTCACTGGTATTGCGCTGCACGCCAGGCTCGATACGCACGCGAACGCGGGTCTCGCTGTCGGCGCTGCTGGTTGTGCTCAAACGCTTGGCCATGGAACCGGACAGCTCATCGAAACGCTGCCAGGAGGTGTTGAATTCACCCGTCTGCGGACGCTCTTCGACAATCTGGAAGCCGTTGTCCTGAAAGAACTGACGCGCCACAGGCCAGACTTCGGCCGGTGCACGCTGGGCCAGGACCCAGCGCGACTCGCCACTTTTCTGCAGGCTGAAATCGCTGGCCTCGGCGGTTGCCGACAACGGCAACGGGCGCGGCACTTCGTATTCGCCCTTGAAGGTGTCGTCGGCCACGTTGCGCGGAATCGGCAGCAGCGGATCCAGGCGCTTGGCCGAAACATCCGGCGGCATCTGCATGGGCGCGGTTTGATTCGCTTGCAGGTAATCACTGCCACGATCGCGGAAGTAACCATCTTCTCCCCAAAGCCAACCACAACCGCTGGTGCTCGAGATAATCAAGGCAAGGGCAGAAAGACCAGCCATTCGCTTCATGCGGTGTACTTCCTCAATTAAACCAGGACGCCGGACTGGCGCAGGGCCTGTCGCAGCGTTTCATGACAGGATTCGCTCAGCCAGGTCAGCGGCAAGCGGATGCCTTCGTGCATCAGACCCATCTCGTGCAATGCCCACTTGACCGGAATCGGGTTGGCTTCGATGAACAGGTTCTTGTGCAGGGGCATCATTTTTTCGTTGATGGCGCGAGCCGTGACAGCATCACCCTTCAGGGCGGCTTCGCACAGGTCAGCCATTTCACGCGGGGCGACGTTGGCGGTCACGGAGATATTGCCCTTGCCGCCCATCAGGATCAGTTCGACGGCGGTCGGATCATCACCGGAAAGCACCAGGAAATCCTTGCTGACGCCATCGAGGATCGCCTTGGCACGCTGCAGGTCGCCGGTAGCTTCCTTGATGCCGATGATGTTTTTCACCGTCGACAGGCGAATGACCGTTTCGGCCTGCATGTCGCAAGCCGTGCGGCCCGGCACGTTGTAGAGGATCTGCGGGATATCGACCGCTTCGGCGATATGCTTGAAATGCTGGTACAGGCCTTCCTGGGTCGGCTTGTTGTAGTACGGGGTGACCAGCAGGCAGGCGTCGGCGCCGGCTTCCTTGGCGTTGCGGGTCAGCTCGACCGCTTCGCGGGTGGAGTTGGCGCCGGTGCCGGCGATGACCGGAATACGACCATTGACCTGCTTGACCACAGCACGGATCACTTCGATGTGCTCGTTGACGTCAAGGGTCGCCGACTCGCCCGTGGTGCCGACCGCAACAATGGCATGAGTGCCGTTCTGCAGGTGGAAGTCCACGAGTTTGCTGAGGCTGTCCCAGTCCAGACGACCCTGTGCATCCATGGGTGTGACCAGTGCCACCATACTGCCCGCAATCATGCCAACCGCTCCTGCCGGAAAAAGAGAGCGGTAATGGTACTGGCGCCATCAGGCTTGCACAAGCGAAGTACAGTGCTTGAGCATTCCCCTCGGCGTTGCTTTTCGCTACCCTTCAGACTTTGATCGGTACGCAATGACCTTTTTGACTGCCTGCTGCGCTCTGTTGTGACGTCGCAAGCCCTGATCCTGAGCCGCCGATCCTCGCCACGCCCCGTCCCGCGGGCTGGCAATGAATTCCTGGCGCAGGCATCGGGCGATCCGACGAGAGACGCACGATCCAGCCAATCACCCCTTTGAACGTACCGACCGCTCATCGCTTTAGGAAGGCTGCATGTCCACCCCCACAGTTCGCGAACAATTCCTTGTCATCAGTGCCCTGGGCCCCAACCCGATGGAGCTGACCAACGTCCTCTGCCGGGCCAGCCACGACAACCGCTGCTCGGTGGTTACCTCGCGCCTGACCCGTCATGGCGAATGCAGCGCCCTGGTGCTGCAGGTTTCAGGCAGCTGGGATGCCCTGGCGCGCCTGGAAGCCGGCCTGCCGGGCCTGGCGAAGAAACACGCCTTCATCGTCAATGTGGTGCGCAGCGCCACACTGGAAAACCGTCCGCTTTCGTTGCCCTATGTGGCCTACGTCAGCGCCGCCTACCGCTCGGATATCGTCAACGAGCTGTGCCAGTTCTTCATCGACCACAATGTCGAACTGGAAAACCTGACCTGCGATACCTACCAGGCACCGCAGACCGGCGGCACCATGCTCAATGCCACCTTTACCGTGACCCTCCCGGCCGGTGTGCAGATCAGCTGGCTGCGCGATCAGTTCCTGGACTTCGCCGACGCCCTGAACCTGGACGCACTCATCGAACCCTGGCGTCCACAAAACCCAATCTGAGGAGCGTTGCATGGCTGTTGAACTCGACCAACCGGTTGCCGACTTCCAGGCCCAGGCCACCAGCGGGCAGACCGTGAGCCTGAGCGACCTCAAGGGTCGCCAGGTGGTTCTCTATTTCTACCCGAAGGACAGCACGCCGGGCTGCACTACCGAAGGCCAGGGCTTTCGCGACCAGCACGAAGCATTCAAGGCGGCGAATACCGAAATCTTCGGCGTATCGCGCGACGGCCTGAAGTCCCATGAGAACTTCAAGTGCAAGCAGGCCTTCCCCTTTGAGCTGATCAGCGACAAGGACGAAGCGCTCTGCCAGCTGTTCGACGTGATCAAGCTCAAGAAGCTGTATGGCAAGGAATACATGGGCGTGGATCGCAGCACGTTCCTGATCGACAAGGACGGCGTGCTGCGTCAGCAGTGGCGCGGGGTCAAGGTGCCGGGGCATGTGGATGCTGTTCTGGAGCAGGCTCGGGCTTTGAATAATGCCTGACTGACGACCGCCTTGCGGTCGATCGCGGGCAAGCCCGCTCCCACAGGGAATTCATGCATCCCTATGATCTCTGTGGGAGCTGGCTTGCCAGCGATCGACCGCTCAAGCGGTCGCAATCAAATCAGCGGCGCCACTGCAGGCTCCTGCTTGGGCCACGCATCCAGAACCGCCTTGAACAGCGTCGCCAGCGGAATCGCGAAAAACACGCCCCAGAAGCCCCACAACCCGCCAAACAGCAACACCGCACAAATGATGGCCACGGGGTGCAAGTTGACCGCCTCGGAAAACAGCAGCGGCACCAGCACGTTGCCATCGAGGGCCTGGATGATCCCGTAGACCGTCATCAGGTAGATGAACTGATCGCCCCACCCCCATTGAAACAACGCGATCAAGGTCACCGGCACGGTCACCACGACAGCCCCCACATAGGGCACCACCACCGAAAGCCCCACCAGCAACGCCAGCAGCGCTGGGTAATTGAGCCCCAGCCAGACGAACGCGATGTAGGTGGCGATGCCGCAGATGAAGATCTCGATCACCTTGCCGCGAATGTAGTTGGCGATCTGCCGGTTCATGTCCTGGGCAACCCGCGTGATCAGCGTGCGCTCGCGTGGCAGGTAGCCGCGCACCCAGCGACCGATCATGGCGCGATCCTTGAGGAAGAAGAACACCAGGATCGGCACCAGCACCAGGTAAATCATGATATTGACCAGCAACGGCAGGCTGGACAATGACAGCGTCAGCGCCCACTGCCCGAACTTGCCGATCTCCCCACGCAGTACTTCGATCGCCCGCAGCACCTGCTCATCCGAAACCAGGTGCGGATATTGTTCGGGGAGCAGCAAAAGCAGCGATTGCCACTTGCCCAACATGCCCGGCAATTCGTTGAACAACGTGATGAACTGATGCCAGAGCAGCGGTAACAACACCAGCATGAACACCGCCAGAGCACCCATGAACAGGGCGAACACCACGCCGACCGCCACGCCCGAGGGCACGTGCAAGCGCTCCAGCGCGCTGACCAGGCCCTGCATCAGATAGGCCAGGACCATCCCCGCCAGCACAGGTGCGAGCATTCCGCCCAGGGTAAGAACGACTGCGAACGACAGGGACAGCAAGACCGCCAGCACCACCGCTTCCTCATCGGAAAAATAGCGCTGTATCCAGTCGCGAAGCACTTTGAACATCAAGAATCCTTAGAGAATGCCGACAGCCATCAAGCCTTCTTCAGCCAATACGTGTAAACACCGGCGTCGACGGTTTCGTGTAAAAGCGTATGACCAGCCAATTTGGCGAAGGTGCGAAAGTCACGCTGCGATCCGGCATCGGTAGCCACCACCTTGAGCACCGCACCACTGACCAGGCGATTGAGCTCCATCTTGGCCTTGAGCAAAGGCAGCGGGCAGTTCAAGCCACGGGCATCGATTTCGGCATCACACTCTACAACGTCGGACATTGCTTCTCTCCAGACTGACACGACGATCTTTCTGACGTGTGCACGGGTATACATTTATGCCGGCTAGGATACCCCAAGCCGGGACGCCTCTGGTCGCGGGCTTGCGACCCAGCTACAGTAAGGTCTTTGTCGACCAGAGCTCCGTGCATGACTTTATTGCGCCCTACCCTGCTGACGCTGGCCTGCCTGCTCGCTCTTCCGAGCGTCGCCGACGACCTGCCGTCACTCGGCGACGCCAGTTCTGCCATCGTCTCCCCGCAACAGGAACATCAACTGGGCCGTGCCTGGCTCAGCATGTTGCGCGGGCAGGTGCGGCAACTGAACGATCCCCAGCTCAAGGATTACGTCGAAACCAGCGTCTATCGCCTGGCTGAATCCAGTCAACTGCAGGACCGCCGCCTGGAATTCATTCTGATCGACAGCCCCCAGCTCAACGCCTTCGCCGCACCGGGCGGGATCGTCGGCGTCAATGGCGGGCTGTTCCTCAACGCCCAGACCGAAGGCGAATATGCCTCGGTCCTTGCGCACGAACTGGCGCACTTGTCGCAGCGCCACTTTGCCCGTGGCGTCGAAGCCCAGCAACGCATGCAGATCCCCATGATGGCTGGCTTGCTGGCCGGCATCATCGCCGCAGCCGCCGGTGCCGGCGATGCCGGGATGGCGGCAATCGTCGGGAGCCAGGCCGCCGCCATACAGGAACAAACCCGATTCTCGCGACAAAACGAACAAGAGGCCGACCGCATTGGCATCGTCACCCTGGAAAAGGCCGGTTACGATCCACGCAACATGCCGACCATGTTCGAGCGGCTGATGCGCCAGTACCGCTTCGATGCCAAGCCGCCAGAATTCCTGCTGACTCACCCGGTTACCGAATCGCGTATCGCCGACACCCGCAACCGCGCCGAACAGGCCCCTCAAGGGGGCACCGAAGACAGCCTGCGCTACCAGTTGATACGCGCCAGGGTCCAATTGACCTATGAGGAAACGCCAGGACTTGCCGCCAAGCGTTTTCGTGCAAGGCTCGACGAAAACCCCAAGGATGATCCAGCCCGCTATGGCCTGGCCATTGCCCTGACCAAGGGCGGCCGACTGAACGAAGCACGGGAAAACCTGCAACCCTTGTTGGCCAAGGCCCCCAACGACATCACCTACAACCTGGCTCAGATCGACCTGGACATTACCAACAATCGCTTACCCGATGCCCAGCAGCGCGTAGACCAGATGCTCAAGCTTTACCCGGGCAACTATCCGCTCAACCAGATGCGCGTCGACCTGCTACTCAAGCAGAATCGCCCCGCCGATGCCGAGAAGGCCCTGGAAGGCTTGCTGAAAACCCGCTCCGACGACCCGGATGTCTGGTACATGGTGGCCGAAACCCGTGGCCTGAACGGCAACACCATCGGCCTGCATCAGGCCCGCGCCGAATACTTCGCACTGGTCGGCGACTATTCCCAGGCAATACAACAGCTCGACTACGCCAAGCGACGCGCTACCAATAACGTCCTGGCAACCCGGATCGATGCGCGCCAGCGGGAGCTGATGGAACAGGAACGGATGATCAAGGACATGATGAGGTGACAAACAAAAAGGCCGGAACAATGTTCCGGCCTTTAAGTGATGCGGTGTCTGCATCGCTGGCAAGCCAGCTCCCACAGGAATTTGTGTGAACCACATATCTCTGTGGGAGCTGGCTTGCCAGCGATGAGGCCATGACAGACGACATCAAAAAGCGATGGAATCACGCGTTACCGGACAACTTCATCCGCGCCGCCTGAGTGAAGTCGAGCATGCGCTTGAGCGGTCGAATGGCGTTGGGGATCAGCGCCGGATCGACAAAGATCTCGTTACTACCCTCACGCAGGCACTGCAAGGTGCGCTCCAGCGTGTTCATCGCCATCCACGGGCAGTGTGCGCAACTGCGGCATGACGCACCGTTACCGGCCGTTGGCGCCTCGATGAATACCTTGTCCGGGCACAACTGCTGCATCTTGTAGAAAATGCCGCGGTCGGTAGCAACGATGAAGGTCTTGTTCGGCAACGACTGAGCCGCCGCGATCAGTTGACTGGTGGAACCCACCGCATCGGCCAGATCGATCACCGACTCGGGGGACTCAGGGTGAACCAGAATCGCCGCATCGGGATACAGCGCCTTCATGTCTTCGAGCTGGCGCGACTTGAATTCTTCATGAACGATGCAGGCGCCGTCCCACAGCAGCATGTCTGCACCGGTCTGCTTCTGGATATAACGGCCCAGGTGCTTGTCCGGCGCCCAGATGATTTTCTCGCCGTTATCCATCAGGCTTTCGACGATTTCCAGAGCGCAGCTGGAGGTCACCACCCAGTCGGCGCGCGCCTTGACCGCCGCCGAGGTGTTGGCATAAACCACTACCGTGCGATCGGGATGCTGATCACAGAACGCTGCAAATTCATCGACCGGGCAGCCCAGGTCCAGCGAACAGGTCGCCTCCAGGGTCGGCATCAGGACGCGCTTTTCCGGGTTGAGAATCTTTGCTGTCTCACCCATGAAGCGCACACCGGCCACCAGCACGGTCCTGGCCGGGTGCTTGTTGCCGAAGCGGGCCATTTCCAGCGAGTCGGACACGCAACCACCGGTTTCCTCGGCCAGGGCCTGGATAACAGGATCGCAATAATAATGGGCAACCAGCACCGCATCTTGCGCCTTGAGTTCGGCAGCGATGGCGGAACGGTAATGCGCCTCTTCCTCGGGGGTCAGCGGCTTGGGCTGCTTGGCGTCGAGGTGGGCTTGAACCAGAAGGCGTTCGGAAATCTGCGTCATGTTCGCAAGACCTGCAGGCGCTAATGCGCGTAAGTCGAGTATACCACCCGGACTGGCACGAGCCGGGCCCTTGATCCCCAGGCCGCAAGGCCTGTGCGTTTATGCTACATCGCCGTGGGGCCAGAGCGCCCCAGACAAAAAAGAAAGACAAAAAAAAAGCTGGAAATCCGCATTTTCATGGGCCTTCCAGCTTTTTCAGTACATCGTAATGGTGGGTCGTGTGGGACTCGAACCTACGACCAATTGGTTAAAAGCCAACTGCTCTACCAACTGAGCTAACGACCCGATGTGGTGCGTATAATACTGATTTTTAACGGGAATTCAACACCCATTTAAAAATAATTCAAAAATAACGTGTTGGGTCCTGAATACCGGCCGCGACAAAGCCTTCCGCACGCAGGCGGCAGCTGTCACATTTGCCGCAGGCACGGCCCTGATCATCGGCCTGATAGCAGGATACGGTCAGGCTGTAATCGACGCCGCGAGCAACGCCCGCCTGGACGATCTGTGCCTTGCTGAGGTTCTGCAAGGGCGCCTGGATCCGGAAGCCCTGCCCTTCGACACCGGCCTTGGTCGCAAGATTGGCCATGCGCTCGAAGGCTTCGACGAACTCCGGCCGACAATCAGGGTAACCGGAATAGTCCACCGCATTGACACCGATAAAGATGTCACGAGCCCCCAGCACTTCCGCCCAGCCCAATGCCAGGGAGAGAAACACGGTGTTGCGCGCCGGAACGTAGGTCACTGGAATGCCTTCACTGGGCGCTTCTGGCACATCGATCGATGAGTCGGTCAGGGCCGAGCCGCCAATGCCATTCAGGTTCAGGCCAATCACCTTATGCTCGACAACCCCCAGATCACGTGCAACGCGGGCTGCAGCATCCAGCTCGGCGCGGTGACGCTGACCGTAATCGAAACTCATGGTGTAGCACTGGTAGCCCTCAGCCTTGGCCATGGCCACGACCGTGGCCGAATCCAGGCCGCCTGACAGCAGGATTACCGCACGTTTCTCAGTCATTGCATGCTCACTCATATCAGCGCCCCGGCTCATCGTTCCAGAGAATTTTGTGCAACTGCATCTGCAGGCGTACTGGCAGGTTGTCGGCCACGATCCAATCGGCCAGGTCAGTGGCACGCAACTGGTGATGACTTGGCGAAAACAGCACTTCGCCGGCGCGCTTTTCCAGCCCGTACTGAATCAGCTTGGACACCGCCCAGTCGTAGTCTTCACGCGAACAGATGACGAACTTGACCTGGTCATTGGCCGTCAGCAGGTCGATGTTTTCGTAGCGGTTGCGGGCGACCTCCTTCGAACCTGGCGTCTTGAGGTCGAGCACGCGACTTACGCGCGGATCGACCTGGGAAATATCCAGGGCACCGCTGGTTTCCAGCGAGACGTCGTAGCCGGCATCGCACAACTGCTCGAGCAAAGGGATGGCATTGGGCTGTGCCAGCGGCTCACCTCCGGTAACACAGACATAGCGCGGACGGTAACTGGCAACCTGCTCGAGAATCGAGTCAAGGCTGCGCACAGCGCCGCCACTGAAGGCATAGGCACTGTCGCAGTACTCACAACGCAATGGGCAGCCGGTGAGACGCACGAATACAGTCGGCAGGCCAGCAGTACGCGTTTCACCCTGCAAGGAGTAAAAGACTTCGGTAATTCGTAATGTGTCTTGCATATCCGCCACGGGCGTAACAGCTAAACAGGCCGTCCGCCTCCGTAAGGCACTCCACTCGACCCGCCAACGCGCAGCCCAGAGAAGCGTAACCAAAAAAAGGACACCAATTCTAACGAAAAAACCCGCGACAAGCGCGGGTTTCTTGATTCACAGCCCTGAACTCAGAGCTTCTGCAAGTCCCGCTGCGCCAATTGCGCGGCGGAAGTGCCCGGATACTGGGTCACGACCTGCTGCAAAATACCCTTGACCCTGTCCATATGCCCGAGGCGACGTTCGACATCCGCGAGCTTGTACAGCGAGTCAGGCACCTTCGGATGCTTGGGGTACAGCTGGCTGACCTTGGCAAACGCCTGACCCGCACCCTGCAGGTCACCCTTGGCCAGGTTCACTTCGCCCAACCAGTACTGAGCATTGCCCGCATACTGACTGTTCGGATATTTGCGCAGGAACGCCGTGAAGGCCTGGCTGGCCTTGTCGAAGTCCTTGGCCTTTATCAGGTCGAAGGCAGCATCGTAATAGAGCTTTTCCTTCGCCGGATCACCGGGTTCACTGCTCGCAGCAGGCTGATTGGCAGGCGCCTGGCCTGCGGCTGCTGCGGGGGTACCGGCGGCGCTGTTGTCGCCGCCGGCCGGAGAATTCTGAGGAGCCGCAGCGGGTGCACCGCCGGTTCCAATGCGCCGATCAAGTTCCTGGTACCGCTCCAGGTTTTCCTGCTTCATGCGCGCTATATCGTTTTGCAGAACCTCAATCACGCCCTGTTGCCGCGCAAGTTGTTCCTGCATTTGTTGCAGTTGGTTGAACAGCTCGCCCTGCGCCGAGACAGGGGTCGCAACCCCTCCCCCGGCATAGGCGCCGTTCGTACCGTAACCCGCAGGCGGATAACTGCTGCCGCTACTGTTGTAGCCAGCGTTGTCATCGACCACAGGAACCTCAGCCCAAGCCACGAGTGGAAGGGTGAGAGCCAGAATAGTTACAGCACGACGGCACGTTCGCATGACTGATTACTTACGCAGTTCTACGCGACGGTTCTGAGCCCAGGACTGCTCGTCGTTGCCGGTGGCAACTGGACGCTCTTCGCCGTAGGAAACCAGTTCCAGCTGAGCTGGCGATACGCCTTGCAGAACCAGGTAGCGCTGAACGGCTTTCGCACGACGCTCGCCCAGAGCCATGTTGTATTCGCGAGTACCACGCTCGTCGGTGTTGCCTTCCAGGACGACGCGAGCGCCATTGCCTTTCAGGTCCTTGGCGTGAACGTCCAGAGCGCGCATGGCTTCTGGCTTCAGGTCCGAGCTGTCGTATTCGAAGTAGAAGGTGGTGATTGCGCGCAGAGCTGCTTCTTCGCTCAGGCTGCCGTCTACTGCACCAGTGTTGGCGCCGTAACCAGCGTTCGGATCAACAGCGCCTTCACCAGCGTTGTCACCGCCTTTCGAGGAGCAACCTACAGCTACGGCCAAGGCCAGAGCCAGCGCAGCAAACTTACCAAACTTCAGCATTTCCATCGTGAAACTCCTAATGAACCCCAATGTGTTAAGTAAAACGTACAGCGCCGCGTCAGTTCAGGTAAGGGGACCAGGAAGGTTCTCTGACTTCGCCTTGAGCGGTAGGAAGCGGGAGCCTCACGCGTCCGTTGAGAGACACGAGCATCAAGACTCCCCGGCCCTGCTGGCGGGTGGCGTAGATTAGCATGGTGCCGTTGGGCGCGACAGTGGGCGACTCATCAAGTGTGCTATCTGTAAGGATTTTTACACTACCGCGTTGCAAATCTTGAGCTGCCACCTTGAAATTGGTGAAGCCATCCTGACGGTGAATCATGACCAGAGTCTTTTCATCGGCCGACAGTTTAGGGTTGGCGTTGTAGTTACCCACGAACGTCACGCGCTCAGCACCACCGCCACCGACGCTGGTCTTGTAGATCTGTGGCTTGCCACCACGGTCCGAGGTGAAGTAGATGGTCGAACCATCCTTGCCCCAGAACGGCTCGGTATTGATACCTGGGCCTGCGGTTACGCGAGTGATCTGGCGCGAACCCAGGTTCATCACGTAGATGTCCGGGTTGCCGTCCTTGGACAGCACGAACGCCAGGCGATTGCCATCCGGCGAAAATGCCGGCGCACCGTTCAGGCCTTCGAAGTTGGTGATCTGCTCACGACGACCGGTGTCGATGTGTTGCATGAAGATACGCGGACGCTTCTGCTCGAAGGAGACATAAGCGATGCGCTTGCCATCCGGAGCGAAACGCGGCGACAGGATCGGCTCACGCGATTGCAACAGGGTCACTGCGCGGGCGCCGTCGTAGTCAGAGCGCTGCAGGGTATAGCGGGTGTTGTTCTCAGAGAAGCGCTCGGCCGTCACGTAGAGCATGCGTGTCGAGAACGCGCCCTTGATGCCGGTCAACTTCTCGAACGACTGGTCCGCAATGTAATGGGACATGTCGCGCAACTGATCGACACTACCCGACACGCTGCCGGTCAGCACTTGCTGCTCGGTGGCAACGTTGAACAGTGCGTATTGCACCTGCAGGCGACCACCGGCCGGAACGATGCTGCCGACCATGACGTACTGGGCGCCCAGGGCTTTCCAGTCGCGGAAGATCACTTCGCTGGCCTGGGTTGGCAGGCCGATCATGTTCTGTTTCGGAATCGGCGAGTAATAACCCGAGTTACGCAGGTCATTGCTGATGATTTCCGACATGTCCTCCGGCAGTACGCTGCCGCCCTGCCAGCCAAAAGGCACTACGGCAATCGGAGTGGCACGATCGCTGCCACTGGTGACCAGAATGTTCTTTTCCTCTGCACTGACCATTCCCGCTGCAAAGCAGAGAACGACCAGCAGTCCTCGAAGAATGTTAATCACAAGGCTAGATCCTCAGGTGTGAATGTCATCTTGAATGACCGGTATTGGTTGAATTCGCTTGGCTTCAAACCCTGCATTTCTGTCAAGCGGCCAATGTTCTTGACTGCAGCTACTGCCGAACTGTCGAAAGGTCCATCGCCACTGGAGCGCAAAACGCTGACCGAGGTAACGGTGCCGTCCGGCAACATGCCGATCTGCAGGACCACCGTCATGTTCTTGCGCGCAGAAGGTGGACGTGCCCAGCCTTCGGCCGCTCGCTTCCGAATCAGATCGTCGAAGGAGCCTGCTACCTCGTCGCCCCGCTCATCAGCCAGCGCCTGTTGGCGCTCAGTGCTGTCGGAGAGCAACTCGGCCAATGCCTGCGCCTTCTTGTCTTCAGCGGCCTTGCGTGCAGCTTCCACTGCCTTCTTCTTCGCAGCATCGGCCGAAGCTTTCTTCTTCGCGTCCTCGGCGGCTTTCTTTTTCGCCTCCTCGGCAGCAGCCAGTTTCTTCGCGTCCTCGGCAGCCTTCTTCTTGGCTTCCTCGGCAGCTTGTTTCTTGGCTTCTTCTTCCGCCTTTTTCTTGGCGTCCGCTTCAGCCTGTTTCTTGGCCTCTTCTTCCGCCTTTTTCTTGGCGATGTCGGCCAGTTGTTTCTCTTCGGCCTTCTTCGCCTCGGCTGCCTTCTTGGCTTCGTCGGCCTTCTTGGCTTCGTCGGCTTTCTTGGCTTCGTCAGCCTTCTTGGCCTCCGCTACCTTTTTCGCCTCGTCGGCCTGCTTGGCTTCTTCGGCTTTTTGAGCCGCTTCCTCTTTCTTTTGTTCCGCAGCTTTTACGGCTTCCTGCTCGACCTTTTTCTGCTCCATCTGCTCGACTTCGGTCTGGCGCGCGGCAGTCTTCTTCGCCTCACCGGCAATCTTCTGATTGGTCTGGGTGGTGGCCTGGCTTTTCGATTTGAGCTGGTACAGGGTTGCCTGGACGATAGGCTTGGATGGCGGCAGGTCCGGGGTCATGGCAAAACTGACGAAGAGCATGCCGAAAACCAGGACGTGCAGCGCTATGGCCCAGACGCTGGGCCAGAAGTAGCTTTCCGAGGCGGAGGGCTCTCGCTGTTGCATCAGGGCGCCTCGGTAATCAAGCCAACATTACCGACACCCGCCTTCTGCAACCCACCCATGGCGCCCATGACCGCGCCGTAATCGACGGTCTTGTCGCCACGGATGAAGACCTGGGTCTGCTTGCCCTGCCCACGGCCGGCGCTGATGATCTTGGTCACCGCATCGGTCATTTGCGGCAAGGTCATGGCCTTGTCCATCTGCTTGTCGGTATCGACTTCGCTGCCAAGATTCCAGTAATAGGTCTTGTCAGCCTTGATCGAAATGGTCAGGACCTGGGTGTTGTTGTCCTGCGGCAAGGCTTCGCTGGAAACCTTGGGCAGATCAACCTTGACACCCTGGTTGAGCATCGGTGCGGTAACCATGAAGATGACCAGCAGCACCAACATCACGTCGATGTAGGGCACCACATTCATCTCGGCGACCGGCTTGCGTTTTTGGCGAACTCGAGCCATTAGGATTTACCTGCTCACTCTTCGCTGGTGTGCACTTTACGGTGCAGGATGGCCTGGAACTCGTCGGCGAATGTGTAATAGCGGCCGATCAAGACTTCGCTGCGGGCAGCGAAACGGTTGTAGGCGATAACGGCTGGAATTGCTGCGAACAGGCCGATAGCGGTGGCAACCAGTGCTTCGGCAATGCCGGGTGCTACGGTTGCGAGGGTTGCCTGCTGAGCTGCGGCCAGGCCACGGAAGGAGTTCATGATACCCCAGACGGTGCCGAACAGACCGATGTACGGACTGGTCGAACCCACGGTTGCCAGGAACGGCAGGCTCTGCTCGAGCTTCTCTTCTTCGCGGGAGATGGCAACGCGCATGGCACGACCAACACCTTCCATGACCGCATCAGGATCGACGCCCTGCTGCTGGCGCAGACGGGAGAACTCCTTGAAGCCGGCACGGAACACCTGCTCGACGCCGGAATCCGGATCCGGGTTGCTGCCGGCCTGACGGTACAGCTTGGACAGGTCGATACCCGACCAGAAGCGTTCTTCGAAGCCTTCCAGGGCACGACGCCCCGCACGCAGCATGGTGCTGCGCTGAAAGATCATGATCCATGAAGTGACCGATGCGGCTACCAGGATCAGCATTACCAGCTGTACAACCACGCTGGCATTGCTGACCAGGCTCCACATGGAGGTATGGTCGACGACGTTAGCTTCCACGCTTAATCTCCTGCTCTTGAATGTGTACCCGGACCGCTCGCGTCGGCAAAGGCCGCACGCAAGTCTGGGGGGATGGCCCGGGGTTTGAAATTATCGGCGCGCACGCAGGCCACCAGGAACTGCCCTTCACAGAGCAGCGTTGCATCCGCGGCCCGCCTGACCTGCTGATGAAAGCGCAGGCTGGCACGGTTCAGTTCGATTACTTCAGCGCTTACCAGCAATTCGTCGTCCAGCCGTGCCGGCACGTGATAGCGCGCCTCACTGGAGTGCACGACGAACAACATGTTCTCACCTACCAGCTCCGACTGAGCAAAGCCCAGTTCCCGCAGCCGCTCGGTACGGGCACGCTCCATGAACTTCAGGTAGTTAACGTAATACACGACGCCGCCTGCATCGGTGTCTTCGTAATAAACACGACAACGATGTGCAAACGACTGAACCCCATTTTGCGCGCGCATACTCTAGTGCTTACTCCTCAGGTTGCCAATCCGCTCAAGCAACTGTTTTTACATACTTTATGCCGACTTGCCCCCAGGGCCGCGCTCATACCCGCCCTTAGGACCACGAAAACGTCGAAATGATCGGTACCGTTCGGCGCATTCATTCATCGGAAATATCGATAAATGGATCGCTAGCCGGCATTTCGCCCATCCGATTGGGTACATTCAGACCGAAATGCAGGTACGCATGGCGCGTCACCACGCGCCCTCGAGGCGTGCGCATGATATACCCCTGCTGGATCAGGTAGGGCTCCAGGACATCCTCGATAGTGTGGCGCTCTTCGCTGATCGCCGCTGCCAGGCTGTCGACCCCGACCGGACCACCGTCGAACTTCTCGATCATGGTCAGCAGCAACCGCCGATCCTGATGGTCGAACCCGCGCTCATCGACGTCCAGCAGATTCAAGGCCATGTCGGCGATCGGCTTGGTGATATGACCCTTGCCCCTCACTTCGGCGAAATCCCGCACCCGCCGCAGCAAGCGGTTGGCAATGCGCGGCGTACCTCGGGCACGACGAGCGATCTCGTAGGCGCCCTGGTCTTCAATCGGCAATCCCAGAATGCCGCCCGATCGACTGACGATGGTGGCAAGGTCGGCCGTGCTGTAGAACTCCAGGCGCTGGACGATACCGAAGCGGTCGCGCAACGGGTTGGTCAGCATGCCGGCCCGGGTGGTCGCGCCGACCAGCGTGAACGGTGGCAGGTCGAGCTTGATGGAGCGCGCCGCCGGACCTTCGCCGATCATGATATCCAGTTGAAAATCTTCCATGGCCGGATACAGGACCTCCTCGACGATCGGCGAAAGCCGGTGGATCTCGTCGATGAACAGCACGTCGTGCGGCTCCAGATTGGTCAGCAATGCCGCCAGATCGCCAGGTCGCTCCAGTACAGGGCCGGACGTACTCTTGATCGACACGCCCATTTCCTGGGCAATGATATTGGCCAGGGTCGTCTTGCCCAATCCCGGCGGACCGAAGATCAGGGTGTGGTCGAGCGACTCGTTGCGTCCCCGAGCCGCCTGGATGAACAACTCCATCTGCTCGCGCACGGTCGGCTGGCCGATGTATTCGGCCAGGCTCAGCGGGCGAATTGCCCGGTCCTGGAGCTCTTCGCGGTCGCGCCCGGTGGCGGTTATCAGTCGGTCTGCGTCGATCACTTAAATCATCCCCTTGAGGGAGCGGCGAATCAGCTCCTCGCTGCTCAAGCCCTTGGCATCGATGGCAGCCACGGCACGACTGGCTTCCTGCGGCTTGTAACCCAGGGATATCAAGGCGCTCACCGCATCGCTCTCGGCCGTGGAAACCGGCGCCAGCGGTTGCGGGCCGTTCGGTACCAGCTCGAACATGCTCGGCACGGTTTCCCAGGCCTTGAAACGGTCCTTGAGTTCGACCAACAGGCGTTCGGCGGTTTTCTTGCCCACGCCCGGGACCTTGACCAGCGCAGAGGTATCCTGAGCCTGGACACAGCGTACCAGCTCATCGACCTCGAGACTGGACATCAACGCCAACGCCAGCTTCGGCCCTACGCCATTGAGACGAATCAATTCGCGAAACAGCTCACGCTCGCGCTTTGCATAGAAGCCATAGAGCAGTTGCGCGTCTTCGCGCACCACCAGATGCGTGTGCAAGGTCACCGGCTCACCGACCGATGGCAGCCGATAGAGCGTGGTCATGGGCACCTCGAGCTCATAGCCCAGCCCGTTGACATCAAGAATCAGGTGCGGAGGCTGCTTCTCAGCCAGGGTACCGCGCAAGCGTCCAATCACGTTCAGGTCCTTTCTCATGACCGCGCGCAATGGCGGGCCAATCAATTGCGGCAAGCGTGCTCGCCATCATTGCAGGCCTGTGCAGACCTGCAACCGGAAATGTTTAAGCCAATGATGCCAAGCCCCGCTCAGAGTCGCAGGCGACCACCGCGGCTCCGTGCGCTACTCAAGCCATGAGGTATCAGGCTCGAGCGCGTATGGGCATGACACAAGGCAATCGCCAGCGCATCGGATGCGTCGATTTGCGGCTTCTTGGCGAGTTTCAGCAAATGCATGACCATCATCTGCACCTGCTCCTTGTTTGCGCCACCGGTACCGACGATCGCCTGCTTGACCTGGGTCGCCGTATATTCGGCGATTTCCAGGGACTCCTCGGCCGCAGCGACGATCGCGGCGCCCCGCGCCTGGCCCAGCTTTAGTGCAGAGTCGGCGTTTTTCGCCATGAATACCTTTTCGATCCCCATGGTCACCGGCCCATAGGCCTGGATCACTTCACGCACGCCTCGGTAAACGATCTGCAAACGTTCGTGCAACAAACCGCTGCCGGTGCGAATGCAGCCGGAGGCCACATATTCGCAGCCACGGCCGATGTCGCGCACCACGCCATATCCGGTAATTCGCGAACCGGGGTCGATACCAAGAATAAGAGTCATAACGCCTGCAGCTTGAGAGATGAGACCTGCGGCAATTGCCGCAACAGCTTAAAGGCAGAAGCCGGACATGCACAGCAGTGAAATATCACGGCCTTGCACATCCGGCTTCAAGATCGTTGCAGGTGAATCAGCCGAGCTGCTCTGCCACCGACTCGGGAATGTCGGCATTGGAATAGACGTTCTGCACATCATCCAGGTCTTCGAGCATGTCGATCAGCTTGAGGACTTTCTCGGCGCCCTCCAGGTCCAGTTCGGCACTGGTGGTCGGGAGCATGACGATCTCGGCATCGGCCGCCTTGAAACCCGCCGCTTCCAGCGCGTTGCGCACCGCATAGAAGCTGGAGAACGAGGTAAACACGTCGACTGAGCCGTCTTCGTTGCTGACCACATCATCGGCATCGGCTTCCATGGCCGCTTCCATGAGGGCATCTTCGTCAACGCCCGACGCGAAAGAAATCTGCCCCTTGCGCTCGAACAGGTAGGCCACCGAACCATCGGTACCGAGGTTACCCCCGCACTTGCTGAACGCATGGCGCACAGCAGCGGCTGTACGGTTGCGGTTGTCGGTCATGCATTCGACCATCACCGCGACACCATTGGGCCCGTAACCTTCGTAACTGAGCTCGACAACGTCATCACTACCGGCGGCACCGGTGCCACGGGCAATGGCGCGATCGATGATATCGCGACTCATGTTGGCACCCAGCGCCTTGTCCAGAGCCAGACGCAGACGCGGATTCGAACCTGGATCACCGCCACCCTGACGGGCTGCGACGGTCAGTTCACGGATCCATTTGGTGAAGATCTTGCCCCTCTTGGCATCCTGGCGCTCTTTGCGGTGCTTGATGTTCGCCCACTTGGAATGACCTGCCATAAACTCGCTCCAAATTCTCTTTGCAACATTGCCCGCCACCGCAGGGCGATGGCGAGCAAGAAAAAATCCCGCCCTGGCAGCAAGGCGCCCCCTGGGGTGCGCCTTGAGACCGGCTTACTCCGCCTTCGGCTGTTCGCGCAGGCGAATGTGCAGCTCGCGCAGCGCCTTGGCATCCACCAGACCCGGTGCCTGAGTCATCACACAGGCAGCGCTCTGGGTTTTCGGGAAGGCGATCACTTCACGAATCGACTGGGCACCGGTCATCAGCATGACCAGACGGTCCAGACCAAATGCCAGACCACCGTGGGGCGGCGCACCGTACTTCAGGGCGTCGAGCAGGAAGCCGAATTTCTCTTCCTGTTCAGCCTCGTTGATCCCCAACAGACGGAATACAGCCTGCTGCATTTCCTTGCGGTGAATACGGATCGAACCGCCACCGAGCTCGGTACCGTTGAGCACCATGTCGTAGGCACGGGACAGAGCGGTAGCCGGGTTGGCTTCCAGTTCTTCCGGCGAGCACTTCGGCGCGGTGAACGGGTGGTGCAGCGCAGTGAAGCTGCCGTCGTCGTTTTCTTCGAACATCGGGAAGTCGACAACCCACATCGGCGCCCACTCGCAGGTGTGCAGGTTGAAGTCGTTGCCGACCTTGATCCGCAGCGCGCCCAGGGCTTCGCTGACGATCTTGGCCTTGTCGGCGCCAAAGAAGACGATGTCGCCATCGACCGCACCGACGCGATCGAGGATCACGTTCAGATTGGCCTCAGGGATATTCTTGACGATCGGCGATTGCAGACCTTCGACGCCCTTGGCGCGCTCATTGACCTTGATGTACGCCAGGCCCTTGGCACCGTAGATGCCGACGAACTTGGTGTATTCGTCGATACGGCTGCGCGGCATGCTGGCACCACCTGGCAGGCGCAGTGCGGCAACGCGGCATTTCGGATCGTTGGCCGGGCCACTGAAGACCTTGAAGTCAACATCCTTGAGCTGGTCGGCAACGTCGACCAGTTCCAGCGGAATACGCAGGTCAGGCTTGTCCGATCCGTAACGACGCATGGCCTCTTCGAAGGTCATGTGCGGGAACTCGCCGAATTCCAGACCCAGCACTTCCTTGAACAGGTTGCGGATCATGCCTTCGGTCAGGCCCATGATGTCGGCTTCGTTGAGGAAGCTGGTTTCGATGTCGATCTGGGTGAATTCCGGCTGGCGGTCGGCACGCAGGTCTTCATCGCGGAAGCACTTGGCGATCTGGTAGTAACGATCGAAGCCGGCAACCATCAGCAGCTGCTTGAACAGCTGCGGTGATTGCGGCAAGGCGAAGAAGCTGCCGGCGTGAGTACGGCTCGGCACCAGATAGTCGCGCGCGCCTTCCGGCGTTGCACGAGTCAAGATCGGCGTCTCGACGTCGAGGAAGCCGTTTTCATCCAGGTAACGACGGATGCTGGTGGTCATGCGCGAACGCAGACGCAGTTTTTCGGCCATTTCCGGACGACGCAGGTCGATGAAGCGGTAACGCAGACGCGTCTCCTCGCCAACATCGGAGTACTCGTTGAGCGGGAACGGCGGAGTTTCCGATTCGTTCAGGACTTCCAGCTCGTAACCCAGCACTTCGATGGCGCCAGAGGCCATGTTGGCATTGACGGCACCGGCCGGACGCAGGCGTACCTTACCGGTAACCTTGACCACGTATTCGCTGCGCACACGGTCGGCGACGGCGAAAGTGTCGGCGCGATCCGGGTCGAACACCACCTGGGCCAGACCTTCGCGATCACGAATATCGAGGAAAATCACCCCGCCATGGTCGCGACGGCGATGAACCCATCCGCAAAGGGTAATTTCCTGGCCGTCCAGGCTTTCGTTCAATTGGCCGCAATAATGGCTGCGCATCATGATAGTGGTTTCGCTTCTCGTAATCGGAATTCGGTGGAGGCCTGGCTCGCCCGGCGGACGCTATAGTGCAAGACCCTGCGGGTGCAGTTCAACTCAATCGGACTTGTCGCCGCCCGCTAGATTCTTTTTTGCGCCGGTCTTGAAATCGGTTTCGTACCAGCCGGTGCCGCTCAAGCGAAAACCAGGCATGGAGAGCATTTTCTTGAGCTCGGGCGCCTGGCAGGCAGGGCAGTCGGTCTTCGGCGCATCGCTGATTTTTTGAATGACTTCCATCTGGTGACCACAGGAAGCACATTGATAATCGTACATGGGCATGGGAGTGTCTCGGCAACCTATTAACCACAGCGCTTACCGCGCCATGCAACAAAGGGCGAGATTATATATGGTTAACGGGGCCTGTGCAGCCGTGCAGCATAACAGATGCTTGCCCGCTCATCCCGCCAGGGCTGGCAGGCCCCTATCCAGCGGCTACGCCCGACCGCCGGGATTCAGCAGATGCACCACACAGACCACCCGGATGAGCCCGCTGAAATTCTTGACCCCGCCGTAGCGCAGGTGCACTTCCCTGTCCACGTAGGACAGAATCGCGTTGACGGAACAATCATTGGCATTGGCAATGCGTTCCAGAATTTTCCAGTACACCTCCTCGAGACGCAGACACGTCGCGAAACCATTGAGCCGTACCGACCTGGAAAGCGGCTGAGCCAGCCCCATATTAAAATCTTCCACAAAAGGATCTATACCGACCTTTACCGGCTTGCCCGCCCCTCTGTTAACACGTTCAAATATACGAGACATACATACACCATTCGTTTGATACCACATTCGCTGAAAGTTGAACGACAATTTCGCATTGACACACCGCTATAAAACATTAACGAAATATTTACATCCAGCAGACCACATAACTATCTGCGTAGGACGCATCCACAAAAACCCCAGGACTTCAACACCTCGCCCCACTTAAAATTAACCCACACAAAAACACGCAAAATGATGAGAAAAATATTAATTACGATATTTTTTTACCGCACGAAGAACAACAAACCCATTATCGCCACAACATGACAAGCAACTAACCTGGAAGCCTTACCACTCCCCTGCCGCACCTGTGAAAAAACTGCGAGCGTGTCAAACCTTATTGCCATTGCGGGCATTGCACCCGAACCGACACTTTCACTCACAATAAAAAAGGCCCAAGCCCTGGCAAGCGGCTTGAGCCCTTGTGGAAAGCGACGCCGACACCCAGACCTCCGGGCTCGTCTGCGGCACAATCAGGACGCTGGCGAATTCATTTGTTATCGAGCAGCGCGCGCAGCATCCACGCGGTCTTCTCATGAACTTGCATACGCTGAGTCAACAAATCCGCAGTGGGTTCATCGCTGACCTTATCGAGCAGCGGAAAAATACCGCGCGCTGTACGCACAACAGCTTCCTGCCCCTGAACCAGTTGCTTGATCATATCTTCAGCAGCCGGCACCCCTTCCTCCTCTTTGATCGAAGAAAGCCGGGCATAAGTAGAATAAGTACCAGGCGCTGGAAAGCCCAATGCACGAATACGCTCAGCGATCGAATCAACCGCCAGGGCCAATTCGTTGTACTGCTCTTCGAACATCAAGTGCAAGGTGCGAAACATCGGACCACTGACATTCCAATGAAAGTTGTGGGTCTTGAGGTACAGTACGTAGGTATCGGATAACAGACGAGACAAACCTTCCACTATCGACTTACGATCTTCTTCACTGATTCCGATATCGATTGCCATATAAATCTCCTTCATATGTAGGTTGTCACCAAGCAGGTGCGGGACCACTCTAGCAAGAGTCGCAGGCGCGTGCAGCCTTTGCGGGAAGGCCGCGCCGCCCGATCCAGCCCGTCGGGGTACCGCCCTTGCGCCCGACCGCAAACCAGCCCTCACCTCCATTCCAGAGACGACCGGCCCGCGCCTGATTTGAGTAGGCCAAGGCTTTGCTGTTAAATAGACCTCGTGTCGTCACCACCGATCATCCTGATGGTGATGCATAGGCTGACTTTATCCATGACTGCCACCCCCTCATCTTTTCAAGGGGCGCGGTCGTGAGTTCAGCTCTTTCCTGTGATCTGCCTTAACGTGAGTCAAATAAAATGTTGAAGATCGTCCACCTCCTGACGGGCGCCGCAGCTTTACTGCTGTCCTTTGTCCCAAGCCTGCGAACCGTCGATGCCGCACCCTACCTGCAACAACCCGATGCACTCTACCTGGCGCTTTTCGGCCTGCTCAACCTGATCCTCGCGCCAGTCATCCCGCAATGGAACAAAGGCGCGCGCCACCAGTTGCAAAACGTGGTCAGCGCTCTTCTGGTGCTCGCTGTCGTTCTGCAAACACTGACCCTGCTTGCCCAACTGGAAATGGCCGGCCAGCCTGCCACATCGTTCAGCCTTCTGAGCGCAGTCGCCGCCGTGGTCCTGCACCTGGGAATCAGCTTCTATCCATCGAAACGCACCAGCAGCACGACGCCGAACTACGACATGAGCAACCGTGATACCGGTACGGTCAAATGGTTTAATACCTCGAAAGGATTCGGCTTTATTTCACGCGACTCCGGCGATGATATCTTTGTCCACTTTCGTGCCATCCGCGGTGAAGGCCATCGCGTGCTGGTCGAAGGCCAACGCGTCGAGTTCTCGGTAATGAACCGCGACAAGGGCCTGCAGGCCGAAGACGTGATCGCCGCCTCCCCACGACGCTGATCGCCACGTACAAAAAAACCGCGAGGCAGCGTGCTGCTCGCGGTTTTTTTATGCCCGACAATTGACTGTCAATAATGAGGGGGCGGAGCATCCTCTTCCAGGCTTGCAAACTGCCCCACCATTTCCTCGTGACGCTTGAGCAAGGCCGCCATCTGCAGCTGCAGACGCTCGACCACACGCTGCTGCTCAACCAGTACGTCATTGAGTGCCTGAATAGTGTCATCCTGAAACGCCAGGCGACTTTCCAGATCGGTAACACGCGCTTCCAGAGTCATGGTTCAAGCCTCCACAAAACGAAAGTCATCGCCCAGCTCGCCCTTGAGTCGCTCGCGGATGGCCGCGACCTCCTCGGACGAGTAGGGCCTTGCAGGATGCCGACCCCATACCGGTCCAGGCCAGGCCGGATCATTGCGACGGCGAACAATCACATGCATGTGCAACTGACTGACCACATTACCCAACGTGGCCACATTCAACTTGTCCGCCGAAAAAACTTGCTTGAGTTTGCTGGCCAGGGCCGTAGTTTCCTGCCACAGCACAAGTTGATCAGCACCCTCGAGTTCGAACAGTTCACTGATATCCGGCCGGCGCGGCACCAGAATGAACCACGGATAGTTCGCATCGTTGGACAGCAGCAAGCGACACAGCGGGAAGTCGCCAATCGGCAGAGTATCTTGTTGAAGACGTGAATCCAGAGCAAACACCGTAGAGGTCTCCCGATAGCAAATTGAACGCCGCATGGCTACAACCTGCAGGATACTCGCGAACGCAAAACCATTCACTGCATAACAAGGGTTGACAGACGGGAAATTCGAAACACAAAGCTATTAATCAACAAGGGTTCCCAATCCCCCCCAATGCCACCTCCGATTGCATCGCACCAAAGAAGAGCGCTCCAAACCGACACGCCATAACGTGACCAAAATTCAGAGCAAGGTCACAACCAGTCTTTTCAGGGGTCGAGCTGTCACCCCCGTCGCCAACACCTCGCGATCCGGTTCCCGATCGAATGAAACTGCTACCGCCGCGCAGCCACGCCGTTACCGAAACGCTACTTTTCGCACCAAAATGAGGCTCATCGTCTACTCTTAGTGCGCGCCGCATCCGTCAACTACTCAATTCTGTCGCCGATGCGGTAACATTTTTCCCCTGGCGCCCGTGTCAGCCTGATCGCGCCACGAGAGTCAAGGGCAAACCAAAAGTTCTTAACCCCCCGTTTTTATGAGGGTTTAAGGCTAAAAAGGGGAAAAGTGAAAATTTCGTAAGGACGTAACCCTTTTGTGCACGCTTGTTGCATTACTACCCACATGGCCGCCAGCAAGCTTTTTGGATACGAAGCACTGCGCCAAATAACGACAGCTGCACGGTGTGACCATGGAGTTTTCAACGTTGTGGGGGACACAACCATTACCTTACTGTGCCCAGGCCTTTGAAAGCTGCGCTGTAGTTGTACGATTTTTAATCAAAAATCGTGTTTTGCGACATGGACACAAGAATTTGCGACATTGTCGTAAAGAAGCTGAAAGGTTTGTTTTGCAAGTATCGCCAATTATGGTCTGCGTGATATAAGTTTGCGCCGACACAAAAAGAAAGAGCCGCCCAGATAAAAAAACAGGTGGGACGGCAGTACTCTTCCTAAAAACCAAAGGAGCAAATCACGATGAAAGTGATGAAGTGGAGCGCAATCGCCCTGGCAGTAACTGCCGCAACTTCGCAACTGGCAATGGCTGGAGCCTTCGTCAGCGATCAGGCAGAGTCCAAAGGCTTCGTCGAAGACAGCACGCTGAACCTGCTGGCTCGTAACTACTACTACAACCGCGACAAGAAAGACGGCGCGGACGACGATAAAGACTGGACCCAAGGCTTCCAAGGCGTTTTCACCTCAGGCTACACCCAAGGCATCGTCGGCTTTGGCGTTGACGCTTTCGGCTACCTGGGCCTGAAACTCGACGGTTCGCAGAAGTACAGCGGCACGGGCAACCTGCCAGTTGGTGCCGACGGCGACCCAGCTGACAGCTACGGCAAAGCCGGTGCTGCACTGAAGATTCGTTTCTCCAAGACCATGGTGAAACTGGGTGACCAGCAGCCGAGCACCGCTCCGGTATTCGCAGTCGGCGGCTCCCGCCTGACTCCGCAAACTGCCAGCGGCATCACCTTCATGAGCAGCGAAGTCAAGGACCTGGATCTGGAAGGCGGTCACTTCTACTCCGCTACCAGCCAGGACCAGACCAACCGTGACGGCGAACTGTTCGCCACCTACGCTGGTGTAACCACCAACACTGCAAACTACTTCGGTGGCCGCTACGCGTTCAACGACCAGTTCAGCGCTTCGCTGTACGGTGTCAAGCTGGAAGACGTGTTCAACCAGTACTACACCAACCTGAACTACACGCTGCCACTGGCAAGCGATCAGTCCCTGGCGTTTGACTTCAACTACTACAACACCAAGGACACTGGCGACTCCAAAGCCGGCGATATCAACAACAACGCCTACTCGCTGTCTGCTGCCTACTCCTTCCTGTCGGCGCACACCGTTACTCTGGCCTTCCAGAAAGTCAACGGCAACACTCCGTTCGACTACATCGGTGTAGGCGACAACAACCGCGGCGGCGACTCGATCTTCCTGGCCAACTCCATTCAGTACTCCGACTTCAACGGCCCGGGCGAGAAATCGTGGCAGGTTCGTTACGACCTGAAAATGGCTGAATACGGCGTCCCAGGCCTGAGCTTCATGACTCGTTACGTCAATGGCTGGAACATCGATGGCACAGGCGTCGATCTCACCACCAGCGCTTACAAGGTTACCAATGACGACGGCACCGTCAGCCCACTTTATGGCGCTGATGGCAAGCACCACGAAACCAACCTGGAAGCCAAATACGTAGTCCAGGAAGGCCCGGCCAAAGACCTGTCCTTCCGTATTCGTCAAGCCTGGCACCGTGCCAACGCCGACGAAGGCGAAGGCGATATCAACGAGTTCCGCCTGATCGTCGACTACCCGCTGTCGATTCTGTAATTTCGGGTAACGCATCAGCTGCAATAAAAAAAGCCCGGCTCTGCCGGGCTTTTCTATTTATAGGCAGGCGATCAACCCGCCGTCCTGAGACCAGCGGGAAGCTATATCCCGCTTCCACCGACCTCAATCCTGTACGCAACCGGATCACCGCCGTACAATGCCGGGTCATTTTCAGTCAAAGCAACCGACAACGGCCTACCATGCGCACCAGTCAATATTTGCTCGCCACACAGAAAGAAACCCCTTCCGACGCGGTCGTCATCAGCCACCAGCTCATGCTGCGTGCCGGCATGATCCGCAAGCTCGCTTCCGGTCTGTACACCTGGCTGCCGATGGGCCTTCGTGTGATGCGCAAGGTTGAAGCCATCGTACGCGAGGAAATGAACGCGGCCGGCGCCCTTGAAGTCCTGATGCCAGGCATCCAGCCTGCCGAGCTGTGGCAGGAATCGGGCCGCTGGGAACAATACGGCCCGGAACTGCTGCGCCTGAAGGATCGCCACGACCGCGACTTCTGTGCCGGCCCGACCCACGAAGAAGTCATTACGGATCTGGCCCGCAACGAGCTCAACAGCTACAAGCAGTTGCCGATCAATATGTACCAGATCCAGACCAAATTCCGCGATGAGATCCGCCCACGCTTCGGCCTGATGCGTGGCCGCGAGTTCATCATGAAGGACGCCTACTCCTTCCACGTCGACCAGGCTTCCCTGCAGGAAACCTACGACCGCATGCACCAGGCGTACTGCAACGTGTTCACTCGCCTGGGGCTGAACTTCCGTCCGGTACAAGCCGACACCGGCTCGATCGGCGGCACCGGCTCGCATGAATTCCACGTACTGGCCGATTCCGGTGAAGACGATATCGCCTTCAGCGACACCTCAGACTACGCTGCCAACATCGAGAAGGCCGAGGCCCTGCCACGCGAGACCTCACGCCCGGCGCCGACTGAAGAGCTGCGCCTGATCGATACGCCAAACGCCAAGACCATCGCGCAACTGGTCGAAGGCTTCGACCTGCCAATCGAAAAGACCATCAAGACCCTGGTCGTGCACGCTGCCGAAGAAGGCAAGCTGATTGCACTGATCATTCGTGGTGACCACGAACTCAATGAAATCAAGGCTGCCAACCTGGAACAGGTTGCCAACCCGCTGGTCATGGCGACCGAAGCCGAACTGCGCGCCGCCATCGGCGCCGGTGCAGGCTCTCTGGGCCCTCTGAACCTGCCCCTGCCCTGCATCATCGACCGCTCGGTAGAGCTGATGAGCGACTTCAGCATCGGCGCCAACATCGACGACAAGCACTACTTTGGCGTCAACTGGGAGCGCGACCTGCCGGTTCCGACCGTTGCCGACCTGCGCAACGTGGTCGAAGGCGACCCGAGCCCGGACGGCCAGGGCACGCTGGTGATCAAGCGCGGCATCGAAGTGGGGCATATCTTCCAGCTGGGCACCAAGTACAGCGAAGCCATGAAGTGCCAGGTCCTCGGCGAGAACGGCAAACCCGTCACCCTGACCATGGGCTGCTATGGCATCGGTGTTTCCCGCGTGGTCGCTGCCGCGATCGAGCAGAACTACGACGAAGGCGGCATCATCTGGAGCGACGCCCTGGCGCCCTTCCAGATCGCTCTGGTACCACTGCGCTATGAAACCGAGCAGGTTCGCGAAGCGACCGACAACCTCTATAAAGAGCTGACGGCTGCCGGTTTCGAAGTCCTGCTCGATGATCGCGACAAGAAAACCAGCCCGGGGATCAAGTTCGCCGACATGGAACTGATCGGGATCCCTCATCGCATCGTGGTCAGCGATCGCGGCCTGGCCGAAGGCAACCTGGAATACAAGAGCCGTACCGAGGGCGAGGCTCAGGCCATTCCCGTCGCTGACGTGCTGTCCTTTCTCCAGGCTCGTATCCGTCGCTGATAGTCAGAACAAGAGTAACCATGTTCAAGCGAAGTACCTTACCTCTGGGGGGCGCCGCACTGTGCGGCGCCCTGCTTCTCGGCGGCTGCGCCAATCAGATGTCCCAGCGCAGCGAGCACGAGGAACGCATCGAGCGCAAGCTGCTCGATCACAGCCTGCAGATCGATGTCGGAGAGCCCAAGGTACTTGAGCTGCCGCAGCGGCGCGTGCGCATCCATGAACAGAAAACCTTCGAAGTCACCGAGTTCGAAGTGACGCGTCGTTACGATCGTTACACACCGTACCAGGCCTGGAGGGAGACCTACGAAATCCCCCTGGGCGCTGTCGCGGTGGTTGCCGGCATCGGCGCGAACGTCGCGAACGTGGTCATGCTCGGGCGCCTGCCCGACACCGTGACCAAAGACTGGATCAGCTATGGCTTCGCCGGACTCAACCCGTTCATGAACGTACAATCGAACGGCCGGGCCCAGCAGAACCTGGCCGGCATCGATGAAGTTCAACGCGACCAGCGTCGTGAGTACACCAGCCTGCCCTGGAGCGAACGCCCCGTGCAGGTTGCCGCCGGGAAACAGACGTACGACTTGAGCACCGATCGCAATGGCGTGCTGCGCCTGAACCTGCTCGACAGCCCGTTCTCCGAGCAAAACCTCAACCACATTGGCACCTTGCGCCTGACCGTCGCCGATGAAGACGACAAGACCCGTGCCGATGCCAGCCTGCTGGTCAGCAGCAACCTGCGCGGCAAGCTGCTCGAAGCCCACGGCCTGATTTTCGATGACCTGGAAGATGACGAAGTCAACCAATGGGTGCATCGCGTCAAGCGCCTGTCGGACCTTGGCCTGGAAGAAGAAGCCAGCGAACTGGAGCAAAGCCTCATCGAATTGACGCGCAATGATCCGGAACTGCAGCAGGAGTTCCTCAAGTCATTGACCAAGGATGCTCACCGCCTGGTGGCCGATCCCGGCGCAATCCACTGATCCACACCCGCCGATCACCCCATGTGCCGGCCTGCCGGCACATTCCCCTTCGAGCTAAAGGGCAAACAGCTCCAGCTGCTCATGGGCGCCGCGCAGATCCACCAGGCGGACCCCGATCCCCAGCAGCCGCACCGGCTTTGCGCCTCGTGCAAAGGCTTGGGTCAACAATTGCTGATAACTGTCCAGATCTCGACCGGCCCCGGTCTGCTCCAGAGTGGTCTGGCTGAAATCATGAAATTTCACTTTGACGAATGGCTTGCCCGGGCGATAACTGCTGTCGATGCGCGCCATGCGTCCGGCCAGGGTCTCCATCAGTTCAGGCAGCTTTTCCAGACAGCTGTCCAGGTCGGGCAGATCGGTTTCATAGGTGTTCTCGACACTGACCGACTGGCGACGACTGTCGTTTTGCACGACTCGATCATCGATACCCCGCGCCAGGCTCCAGAGCCGTTCACCAAAACTGCCGAATTCGCGCACCAGCGCCAGCTTGCTCCACTCGCGTAGCGTCGAGCAGTCGACAATCCCCAATCGCCCCAGTTTGTCCGCCGTCACTTTGCCGACACCATGCAGCTTGGAGACCGGCAACATGGCGACAAAATCCTCGACCTCGGCCGGAGTGATCACGAACAGACCGTTGGGCTTGCGCCAGTCGCTGGCAATCTTGGCCAGAAACTTGTTCGGCGCCACCCCGGCCGAGACCGTGATATGCAAACGGTTCGAGACCCGCCGACGTATGTCCTGGGCGATTCGCGTGGCGCTGCCGGAAAACTGCGTGCTTTCGGAAACATCCAGGTAAGCCTCATCCAGCGACAACGGCTCGATCAACTCGGTGTAGTCACGCAGGATGGTGTGAATCTCGCGAGAGGCTTCTTTATAGGCATCCATTCGCGGCTTGACGATGACCAGGTCCGGGCAGAGCTTCAGCGCATGTCGCGAAGACATCGCCGAGCGCACGCCATATGCCCTCGCTTCATAGTTACAGGTGGCAATGACCCCGCGCCGATCCGCCGAACCACCGACAGCCAGCGGTTTGCCGGCCAATCTCGGGTCGTCGCGCATCTCGATGGCTGCGTAGAAGCAATCGCAATCGACGTGGATGATTTTGCGCTGGGTCATGGTGTTGATATTGGTAAAGTTCTTACAGAGTGGACGGTAGTATCTCACCCCGCTTAACCGGTCGCACTCGACAGCCATTAGCTGATGCATTTATTCAATCAGTTTTATTCACCCAATAGAGCTGAAACCCGCGCCCCGCCTGCGTCGCACCCTTCTCGAAACACCTAAGCACTTGAACAAAAAAGGTTTTCTCCAATTTAGCGGTTGACATGCCGGCGTACTTCTGTAGAATTCACTCCACAGACGCGGGATGGAGCAGTCTGGTAGCTCGTCGGGCTCATAACCCGAAGGTCGTCGGTTCAAATCCGGCTCCCGCAACCAAACATCAGAAAAGGCCACTTGAAAAAGTGGCCTTTTTTGTTTGTGTCCGTTTTTACTGCCACCGACACTTATTTAGCACAAAACGCGATTAACAGTTGACACCTCAGCGCCTCCCTGTAGAATCCGCCCCCACAGACGCGGGATGGAGCAGTCTGGTAGCTCGTCGGGCTCATAACCCGAAGGTCGTCGGTTCAAATCCGGCTCCCGCAACCAAACAACAGAAAAGGCCACTTGAATAAGTGGCCTTTTTTGCATCTGGCGTAAAATCACCTTGGCTGGATATCACGCCAAACATACCCCTGTAGGTATTCCAGTAAATTGCCGTGGATCAATGCTCCAGGTAAATAATTCTTCATATTTCTCCGTAGGGATTGGTAACTTGGCTGGATGCCCCCATCCTGTGCCGCACGATCCACGAGGTGATTGATGCGTCCCGATTCATCAGATGTGCAAACCCAGACAACCGCGACCCAGCCTTTCAACCCGAGCCGTATGCGCTGGCTTGAATTGCTGAGCCGGTATCGCCAGCCAATCGGCCTGGCGATCACGTTCGTGTTGTTCGCAATTGCCCTGATCGCCTGTCGGCATCTGCTCAGCGAGCTGGACATCTATGCGCTGCATGACTCGCTGCTCAGTGTTCCACCAACCGCTCTGGGTGGAGCATTCGCGGCAACTGTCGCAGGCTTCGTTGTACTGCTGGGCTATGAATGGTCGGCCAGCCGATATGCCTCGGTAAAACTGGGACCGCGCACGCTGGCCATGGGTGGCTTCACTGCCTTTGCCATCGGCAACGCCATCGGCCTATCGCTGCTGTCCGGCGGCTCGGTGCGCTATCGCCTGTACGCTCGACATGGCCTGGCCGCCAGCGACGTCGCCCGCATGACCTTGTTCGCCAGTCTGTCGCTTGGCTGCGCGCTGCCCCCTCTGGCGGCGCTGGCAACGCTCAGCGACCTGCCGGCCGCTGCCACGGCCCTGGGCCTGCCACCCCTGCTGCTGGGCTCCATCGCCGCCACAGTGCTGGCCCTGAGCGTGTTGCTGGCTTATGGCCTGTATCGCCGACGCTTGCCCGAGCAGCCTATCGCCGACAATCTGCTGGTCCAGATCGGTCGTCGTACGCTGCGCCTGCCGGGCGTACGCCTGACCCTGCTGCAACTGGTCATCACCGCACTGGACGTCGCCTGCGCAGCCGTCGTTCTCTACATGCTACTGCCTGAGGCACCACCCCTCGGTGCCTTCCTGCTGGTCTATCTGCTGGCATTGGCTGCCGGCGTTCTCAGCCACGTTCCAGGTGGCGTCGGCGTGTTCGAAGCGATCCTGCTGGCCGCCTTCGCCGACCAGTTGGGCGCTGCGCCATTGGCCGCGGCCCTGCTCCTGTACCGACTGATCTACGTCGTTCTGCCACTGCTGGTGGCATGCGTTCTGCTGTTGGCCAGCGAAGCCCAACGCCTGATATTTGCCCGGCAGGCGATACGCATCGCTTCTGGCCTGGCTGCTCCAGTGCTGGCGGTCCTGGTATTTCTTTCCGGCGTGGTATTACTGTTCTCCGGCGCGACGCCGGAAATCGATACCCGTCTGGAGCACATGGGTTTCCTCATTCCCCATCGCCTGATCGATGCTTCGCACTTCGGTGCCAGCCTGATCGGCGTGCTCTGCCTGCTGCTGGCCCAGGGTCTGCGTCGCCGTCTGTCGGCCGCCTGGATGCTGACGACCATCCTGTTGCTGGTAGGCGCCCTGCTTTCCCTGCTCAAGGGTTTCGACTGGGAAGAAGCGAGCATCCTGACCCTGACCGCCTGCCTGCTGGCCCTGTTCCGCCGTTCGTTCTATCGCCCCAGTCGCTTGCTCGAACTGCCGTTCTCCCCGGTTTACCTGGTTGCCAGCGCCTGTGTCGTCGGCGCTTCGATCTGGCTGCTGCTGTTCGCCTATCAGGATGTGCCCTACAGCCATGAGCTGTGGTGGCAATTCACCCTTGATGCCGATGCGCCACGGGGATTGCGCTCAGCCCTGGGCAGTGCGGTATTGCTCGTGATCGTCGCCTTGACCTGGCTACTGCGAACCGCGCGCCCGGTCATTCATCTGCCCAACAGTGAAGAATTGGAAAAAGCCGTTAAAGTGCTGCAGGCCTCCGATCAACCGGACGGCGGCCTGGCCCTGACAGGTGACAAGGCATTGCTTTTCCACCCCAACGACGATGCTTTCCTGATGTATGCACGACGCGGGCGCAGCCTGGTGGCCCTGTACGATCCAATCGGGCCCGCCCAGCAGCGCGCAGAAATGATCTGGCAGTTCCGCGACCTCTGCGATATCCATCATGCGCGGCCGGTGTTCTATCAGGTCCGTGCGGAGAACCTGCCGTTCTACATGGACATCGGCCTGACGGCGATCAAGCTCGGTGAAGAAGCCCGGGTCGATCTCAAGCGCTTCGACCTGGAAGCCAAGGGCAAGGAGATGAAAGACCTGCGCTACACCTGGAACCGTGGCACCCGCGATGGTCTAACCCTAGAGGTCCATGAACCAGGACAGGCACCGCTGGAAGAACTCAAGGTCATTTCCGATGCCTGGCTGACAGGCAAGAATGTGCGCGAAAAAGGCTTCTCTCTGGGCCGTTTCAGCCCCGAGTACTTGCAGCACTTCCGTATTGCCATCATTCGTTTTGAAGGCAACCCCGTGGCGTTTGCCAACTTGCTCGAGACCGACAGCCATGAACTGGCGAGCCTCGACCTGATGCGCGCTCACCCCGAGGCGCCGAAGCTGACCATGGAGTTCATGATGGTCGGCCTGATTCAACATTATAAAAAACATGGATATGCACGCTTCAGCCTGGGCATGGTTCCCTTGTCGGGCCTGCAACCACGCCGCGGCGCACCCTTGACCCAGCGTCTGGGCTCGATGGTGTTCCAGCGTGGCGAGCAGCTCTACAACTTCCAGGGCCTGCGCCGCTTCAAAGACAAATTCCAGCCTGACTGGGAACCCCGTTACATGGCCGTGCCCGCCGGACTCGATCCGTTGGTGGCACTGGCCGACACTGCTGCCCTGATCGCGGGCGGCTTGACTGGATTGGTGAAACGCTAATGATTCAACGTTACTGGCGGTCTTTACTGGCAATCGTCGCGGTACTGCTTCTGGCTTCACTGGCAGGTGTCTGGTTCTGGAACCGCCCTGCCCCGCAAGCCACCCTGGAACACCTCGCGCCTGCCAACGGCAACGACATCACCCGGGTAGTCCCCGGCGCCAAGGCCAAGGCCCAGGTTGCCGTGCTGGTACCGGTCGACCAGGCCCTGAGCGACAAACAATTGCTGGACCTGAGCCAAAGCGGTTCGGCACAGATTGTCCAGGTGGTCGTACCCAAGGGCGACTGCGTAACACAGCAGCAGGCCCTGCAAAGCGCCCTGCAACAACTTTCCGGACCCGCCACCGTGGTAGCCGGCATTGGCCCTGGCGCGTCCAAGGCATGGGACTGGCTGGCCAATCAGCAGGATGACAAGGCGCAAGCGGTCTCGGTCGGTTTCAGCATGGAACAGCCCGAATGCGCCACCCCTTTGCCCAAGACAGCAGCTCACGGGCACTGGCTGGTGTCCTGGAACGACAACCCGGATGATGCCGCCGCGGCCTTTGTCCGCGATCAACCGAACGCCGAAACCAGCATCAGCGACTACGACATCCACCTGCCACAAGTGCTCAAGAACCAGCTGACCCAGGTGCTGGTGGGCAATGCCGGCGATGGCCTGAAGATTCCCGTGGTGGAAGTACCGGCCGGGCAAACCGCCGACACCGTGACCCTGTTCCTGTCCGGTGATGGTGGCTGGCGCGACCTGGACCGTGACGTCGCCGGTGAAATGGCCAAGCTCGGCTACCCGGTCGTGGGCATCGACACCCTGCGTTACTACTGGCAGCACAAGACACCCGAAGAAAGCGCGGCGGACCTTGTGGAGCTGATGCAGCACTATCGGCAGAAATGGGGCACCAAGCGCTTCGTGCTGACCGGTTATTCGTTTGGTGCCGATGTGTTGCCTGCGATCTACAATCGCCTGCCTGCTGAAGAGCAGAAACGCATCGATGCGGTGATTCTGCTGGCCTTCGCCCGTAGCGGCAGCTTCGAGATCGAAGTGGAAGGCTGGCTGGGCAATGCCGGCAAGGAAGCACCGACCGGGCCAGAAATGGCCAGAATGCCAGCCGGCAAAGTGCTCTGCGTGTATGGCGAGGAAGAGGTCGACGAGAGCGGTTGCACCGACAAGACCGCCGTGGGCGAGGCGCTCAAGCTGCCTGGCGGCCACCACTTCGACGAAGATTATCCGGCACTGGCCAAGCGCATGATCGACGCCGTCGAGAAGCGCCAGGGCAAGACCAGCGTCGCCAAGGACTGATACAACCATCCACGAAAAAGCCCCCGCACCTTTCGGTCGCGGGGGCTTTTTTGTTTCTACCGCAGATCCTCGTTCCCACGCTCTGCGTGGGAATGCCATGCCAGACGCTCCAGCGTCGACCTGGTGGGCGTGACGCAGAGCGTCACCGGATGCATTCCCACGCAGAGCGTGGGAACGAGTGCCGGGACGGAGCAAGCCCTGGCTAGATCTCCACCTGCGTACCCAACTCGATCACCCGGTTCAGCGGCAGGTTGAAGAAACGCAAGTTGCCGTTGGCATTCTTCAGCAAGAAGGCAAACAGGTTCCCGCGCCAGCGCGACATGCCCACCAGCTTGGAAGCGATCACCGTCTCGCGGCTGAGGAAGTAGGTGGTACGCATCGGGCTGAAGTCCAGTTCATCCAGATGGCACAGCTTAAGGGCCGCCGGCACATCCGGCTCGTCCATGAAGCCGAAATGCAGGATGACCCGGAAGAAGCCATGACCATAGGCCGAGACTTCAAAGCGATGCTGCAACGGCACCCGCGGCGAGTCTTCGTTGACCACGGTCAGGAGCACAACCTGGCTATGCAACACCTGGTTGTGCAACAGGTTGTGCAGCAGTGCGTGGGGCACCGCATCCGGCCGCGCGGTCAGGAATACCGCGGTGCCTTCGACCCGATGGGGTGGTTGCACAGCGATGCTGCTGATGAAAATCGGCAGCGGCAGCCCGCCTTCGTCCAGGCGGTCGACCAGCAGTTGCTTGCCGCGCTTCCAGGTGGTCATGAGGATAAACAGGACAATACCCGCGATCACCGGAAAGGCACCGCCCTGAACGATCTTCGGCACGTTGGCAGCAAAGAACAACCCATCGACGAACAGAAAACCAAGCAGTACCGGCACGGCCAGCACCGGTGGCCATTTCCACAGCAGCAGCATGACCGCCGAAACCAGAATGGTGGTCATCAGCATCGTACCCGTAACTGCCACGCCATAGGCTGAAGCCAGTGCGCCCGACGACTCGAAACCGAGCACCAGCAGGATCACCCCGACCATCAGCGCCCAGTTGACCGCACTGATGTAGATCTGGCCCTGCTCGTCATGGGAGGTGTGGCGGATGTGCATCCGCGGAATGTAACCGAGCTGGATTGCCTGACGGGTCAGGGAAAATGCACCGGAAATCACCGCTTGGGACGCGATCACAGTCGCCAGGGTCGACAACCCCACCAACGGAAGCAGCGCCCAACTCGGCGCCAGCAGGTAGAACGGGTTACGCGCCGCTTCCGGGTCGCCCAACAGCAGCGCGCCCTGACCGAAGTAGTTCAACACCAATGCCGGCAGTACCAGGATGAACCAGGCACGGGCAATCGGCTTGCGACCGAAATGGCCCATGTCGGCATACAGCGCCTCGGCACCGGTCAGCGCCAGCACCACGGCACCCAGAATGGCCACGCCCATGCCCGGATGCACGACAAAAAAGTTCACCGCCCAGCCCGGGTTCATCGCCTTGAGCACTTCCGGGTGTTGGTAAATGCCATAAGCGCCCAACGCCCCCAGCACGACAAACCAGGTCACCATCACCGGCCCGAACAGAATGCCGATGCGCGCCGTGCCATGGCTCTGGATCAGAAACAGTGCCACCAGCACGATCAGCGACAGTGGCACCACCCAATGATCGATACCCTCGAACGCCAACCCCAGGCCCTCGATGGCCGAAAGCACCGAAATCGCCGGGGTGATCATGCTGTCCCCATAGAACAGGGCCGCGCCGATCAAACCGCAGACCACCAACAGGGTACGCAAGCGCGCGCGCGAACCCGCCGCACGCCGGGCCAGGGCGGTCAGGGCCATGATTCCGCCTTCGCCCTGGTTGTCGGCGCGCAACACGAACAACATGTACTTGATCGAAACGACCCAGATCAACGACCAGAAAATCAGCGATAAAATGCCCAGCACGCCGTCATGGTTGACGGGAACGCCATAGCCACCGGAAAACACCTCTTTAAGGGTGTACAACGGGCTCGTACCAATATCACCGTAAACCACCCCGACCGCTGCAACCAGCATACTCAACGGCTTGGCCGGAGACTGTACAGTACCCGCCTGACTACTTGCCTGGACCATCAACCACTCCTGAAACCAAGACTTGGGCGCCTGTAAAATCGACGAAAGGACAGACCTTTGTCACTTCTGGCCCCTACTCATTGTCAACCGACGAAACATTACGTGGTGTAACGCCGCGAAGCATAGCGCAGCACTCGTCGTATTTCCCTGCATAAAGCTGGTCAAGTGCGTTGTACGCCGCTAGAATTGCGCACTTTTTGATCAGAGGCGCTGCAAGCGCACAACAGGACAGTGGCGCATCCTGGCGACACTGGCCTAATTACACCGAGGTTTGCCATGTCCACCACACCTACGCCGTCTGTTCCAAAGGTTGGCTTCGTCTCCCTGGGTTGCCCAAAGGCCCTGGTCGATTCCGAGCGCATCCTGACCCAACTGCGCATGGAAGGCTATGAAGTCGTGTCCACCTACCAGGACGCCGATGTCGTGGTGGTCAATACCTGCGGTTTTATCGACACCGCCAAGGCCGAATCCCTGGAAGTGATCGGCGAAGCCATTGCCGAAAACGGCAAGGTGATCGTTACCGGTTGCATGGGCGTCGAAGAAAGCGCCATCCGTAATGTGCACCCGAGCGTGCTGGCTGTCACCGGCCCGCAGCAATACGAGCAGGTGGTCAACGCCGTGCACGAAGTGGTACCGCCGAAACTCGATCATAACCCGCTGATCGACCTGGTACCGCCACAAGGCATCAAGCTGACCCCGCGCCACTACGCGTACCTGAAAATCTCCGAAGGCTGCAACCACAGCTGCAGCTTCTGCATTATCCCGTCCATGCGCGGCAAGCTGGTCAGCCGTCCGGTCGGCGACGTCCTGAGCGAGGCCGAGCGCCTGGTCAAGGCCGGCGTCAAAGAGATCCTGGTCATCTCCCAGGACACCAGCGCCTACGGTGTGGACGTCAAGTACAAGACCGACTTCTGGAACGGCCAGCCGGTGAAAACCCGCATGCTGGAACTGTGCGAAGCGCTCAGCACCCTCGGTGTCTGGGTCCGCCTGCACTACGTCTACCCGTACCCGAACGTCGACGATGTGATCCCGTTGATGGCCGCCGGGAAAATCCTGCCGTACCTGGATATCCCCTTCCAGCACGCCAGCCCGAAAGTCCTCAAGGCCATGAAACGCCCGGCCTTCGAAGACAAGACCCTGGCGCGGATCAAGAAGTGGCGCGAACAGTGCCCGGACCTGATCATCCGCTCGACCTTCATCGTCGGCTTCCCGGGTGAAACCGAGGAAGACTTCCAGTACCTGCTCGACTGGCTGACCGAGGCTCAACTCGATCGCGTCGGCTGCTTCCAGTACTCGCCGGTCGAAGGCGCTCCAGCCAACGACCTGGACGCTGAAGTGGTGCCGGACGAGGTCAAGCAGGACCGTTGGGACCGTTTCATGGCTCACCAGCAGCAGATCAGCGCCGCGCGCCTGCAGCTGAAGATCGGCAAGGAAATCGAAGTCCTGATCGACGAAGTCGACGAACAGGGCGCGGTCGGCCGTTGCTTCTTCGATGCCCCGGAAATCGACGGCAACGTCTACATCGAGAGCGACAAGGACCTCAAGCCAGGCGATAAAGTCTGGTGCCGCGTGACCGACGCCGACGAGTACGACCTCTGGGCCGAAACGCTCTGATTCGCGCTTGAAAAAAAGCCCCGCCCGAAACGGCGGGGCTTTTTTTTGCCCGTTCTCGTTCCCCGCGTGGGAACGAGGTCGGTCACACATGCGCGCTCACGGGTGCAGTACGAACGTCGCCAGGGTTTTCAGATCGTCCGGACTCAACTGCGCGAAAGGCGGCATCGGGACATTCCCCCATTTGCCGGTACCACCGTTCTGAATGCTGGATGTCACCTTGGCCAGTGCCTGCGGGTCATTGGCATACTTGGCCGCCACATCGCGGTAGGCCGGACCTACGACCTTGTGATCGATCGCATGGCAAGACAGGCAAGCGTTGTTCTGGAGCAAGGCCATGGCGTCGACTTTTGCTACAGGCGCCGCAGGGGCCTGACCCACCGGCGGGTTCGAGGCGGCCTGCACATCGGCATCGGTCGCATGGGCACTGCCGTAGGTAACCGCAAGGTAGGCGCCGATGACATTTACATCCTGATCGCTGATCGGCGCACCATAGACGTGCTGCATCTTGCTGGCTTCACCGGTCCACTGCGCCAGGCTCATGCCGGGAGGCTGGAAGTTGATGTAGTCGGCAGAATGGCAGGTGGAACACTTCTGCTGAGCCAATGGGTATCCGGGCAGCGTACTGGGTTTCAGTACAGCCGTTTCGGGCGGCAACGTGATCGAGAGCGGCGCTGCACCAGCCATCGCAGCGAAACAGACCTGAGCCGTGAACAGCAAGGTTGTCATGGGTTTCATGATTTTCATGCAAGGCTCCTCAAGCAACGGTCACGTGGCTGGTTTCCACGACGTGGCGGCGGTAGCCACTGGGGTTCCAGTCGGCTCGCAGCGGTTGTGTCTCGCCCGCACGGTTGCTGGCGCGCACCATCAATTGTGTGGCGCCCTTGCTGGTAAAGGTGATCGGCAGCGTCCACTCGCGGAAGGAAAAGCGGCCCAGATCCTCCCCCAACCTGGCTTCGAGCCAACTTTGTCCGCCGTCGATCGATACTTCCACCTTGTTGACCCCGATGCCGCCGTCGAACGCAATGCCCTTGAGCTCAACGCGCTTTTCAAGCGGCAACACATCGCCATGTTTGACGTTGGTGATGAAGCTGCGCACTGCCAACTTGGAAATCGGCAGCGTTTGCGCCGCCGTGGTACCAGGGGCGATGCAGAAACAATCGTTGTCCGGCAGGCGGTAGCCTTTGGCCATGAAGAAACCATCGTAGGTGTGATCGATGACTTCAATCTCGCTCAGATGCTTGACCCAGTACGTTCCGAAATAGCCTGGTACCACCAGACGAATCGGATAACCGTTGAGAAATGGCAGATCCGTACCGTTCATCGACCAGGCGATCATGGGCTCGCCGTCCATGGCATGGCTGATGTCCAGGGCTTTGATGAACTCCGGCGTGCTCGGCAACACTGGCTTGTCGAGCCCACGGAATGTCACTTGCCTGGCACCGGCTTGCACACCGGCCTTTTCCAACACCGCCTTGAGTGGCACCCCCACCCAGCGGGCATTACCCATCGATCCATTGCCCAACTGAGCACCGAACACGCGCGGCATAAAGAAGCCACGGCTGTTGCCCGAACACTGATTGACGGCCACCACTTCCACCGGTTCGGCCAGGGCCTTGAGTTCTGCGAGGGAAAGCGACAGCGGCGCATTGACCATGCCCTTGACCGTCAGACGATAACTGTCGGGATCGATGCTGGTAGGGAAATTGGCGAGGTGGTAACGCACGAAAAAGGCGTCATTGGGCGTGATGGGCCCTTCATTGAAGACCGGGAAAGGCGTCTCCAGGTGCGGCGGGCGGGTGGTCACCAGGGTCAACGGTCGTTTTTGCGGGTATGTCACCAACGGCCGTGGGCCGGCGGCAAAGGTCACTTCTTCGGGTGATTCGTCGGCTGCCTTGGCGAGGTTCGCCAATGGAGAGGCCGCCACCGCCAGGGCCAAGGCATCACGTAGAACCCGCCGGCGGCTCGGCTTGCTGTCATCCAAAAGACTGAACTTCATTCTGCTCTCCCCTTAATTATTTTATTGAGATGCATGTTCGATTTCGATGAGCAAGCCAGTATCGTCACGTGCAAGGCAGCTGCTTCACATTGCACGTCAATGACTTTGCATTTCATGACAGCACTTGCCTGAGAGCGCGACGCGGAGCGTCTGGGGAGGCATTCCCACGCTGAGCGTGGGAACGAGGGTACGAGAGCTAGCGCTGGACTGGCTGGTCCAGAATCGCGCCGAGCAACGCCTGCGCCGCATCGAGCTGTTGGATCAGCCCAAGCACCAGCGATTTGTCATTGAGGTGCAGGTGATCGACCACATCCCAGGCTGTGGCCTCGGCGTATTCGATCAGGGTGGTGGCATGGACCAGCGCGTTTTCGGCCGGGATGCCGCCGCGCACGATGAACATGGGCTGGCCGTTGCTGTCGACGGTGCCGAAGGGTTTTTCGGTGGTGAAAAGCGAGGGTGGCAGCTATACGCGGGTTCGCAGACCGGAGGAGCTCAAACCGGCGCACCCGAAGGTGCCCCGCGCACAGCCGCCATAACACAAGATTACAGGCAGGAAAAAACGCCGAACCTCGGGAATGAACGTTGTTGAGCTTCAGGGCTGCGAAACCCGGCCGTTGAATTGGCAACGACAGGGCAACACTAACCACCCGAAAACACAGGCGCAACAGCGTTAAAGGCGGGTTGATTATGCTTGGGAAATGTCGTTCAAGAAATAAGGAATTTGCCTACAGGTAGACCGCTATCGCTGGCAAGCCAGCTCCCACAGGGGATCCGAGTGGGCTCACATATTTGTGAGCAACCTCGGATCCTGTGGGAGCTGGCTTGTCAGCGATTTGGCCGCAACGCGGCCCCATGTGACCCGGTTTCACCGCCAAGCTGCAATGAACCTTTTTTTTGCAACTATCTTTTACCTTGGCGGCCACTGAACGATAGTGAGCGGCTCACGCACAAGGAGGCCGGTTGCATGCGTACTCATTCAGCTGTTCTGACGCCGAGGCAGAGTGACTATCCCGAATTGACCCGGGTCTGGGAGGCTTCGGTGCGGGCCACCCATGGTTTTCTCCCGGACAGCTACATCACCCTGCTCAGGGACCTGGTGCAGAACCAGTACCTGGACGCGGTCATGCTGATCTGCTGCAAGGACGCGCACCAGCGCATCACCGGATTTGCCGGGGTGGCGGCAGGCAAGGTCGAAATGCTCTTCATCGATCCGCAGTACCGGGGCCAGGGCATTGGCAAAAAGTTGCTGCGCTATGCCATAGAACACCTGAATGCCGATGAGCTGGACGTCAACGAGCAGAACGACCAGGCGGTGGGTTTCTATTTCAAGCAAGGTTTCGAAGTGATCGGACGTTCCGAGCATGACGGCATGGGGCAGCCCTACCCGCTGCTGCACCTGCGTTTGAGACGAGCCCAATCCGCTCAACTCGGCTGACAGACTCATCCTCGGAACAGGCAGGCCTGTTCCGAAATTCCACACAATACCCATTCAGCCCGGCTTTTCACCGAATGTTGCCGGGATAAACCGGCTTCAGGCGGTTACAATGGCGCTCTCCCTGGTTAGCAACGGCTTTTCCCATGTCTGAACCCATTCGTCTCTCAAAACGCCTTATCGAGCTGGTCGGCTGCTCCCGCCGGGAGGCCGAGCTGTTCATCGAGGGCGGCTGGGTCTCGGTTGATGGTGAAATCGTCGACGAACCCCAGTTCAAGGTCAGCACCCAGAAAGTCGAGCTCGACCCTGACGCGAAAGCCACGGCGCCTGAACCGGTCACCCTGCTGCTCAACCAGCCGGCCGACCTGAACAGCGAGAACGCCCTGGCAACGATGACGCCGGCGACCCTGTCCGAAGAGCACCGCTACGGCAAGCGCCCGCTCAAGGGGCATTTCCTCCGGTTGGCCTGCGCCGCCGAACTGCAACAGGGTGCCAGCGGCCTGCAGGTGTTCAGCCAGGATTGGCGGATCATCCGCAAGCTCACCGACGATATCGCCAAGCTCGAACAGGAGTATGTGGTCGAAGTCAGCGGCGAGATGGCCGAACATGGCTTGAATCGACTCAACCACGGCGTCAAGTGGAAAGGTCGCGAACTGCCTGCGGTCAAGGCCAGCTGGCAGAACGAAACGCGCCTGCGCTTCGCCATGAAGAATCCCCAACCCGGCCTGCTGACCCAGCTGTGCGCCAGCGTCGGCCTGACCGTGGTGTCGATGCGTCGTATCCGCGTCGGCGGCGTTTCGATCGGCAAGGTTGCAGCGGGTCAGTGGCGCTACCTGTCGGGCAAGGAAAAGTTCTAGGCCGTCTCGCCCTCCCCCCAATTTACAGCGCCGCTCCATTGCGGCGCTCATCGACCAGGATGTTCACCATGATTCACAACGATGTTCTGCGCAGCGTGCGCTACATGCTCGATATCAGCGATGCCAAAGTCGTCGAGATCATCAAGCTCGGCGGCCTGGAAGTCAGCAAGGCCGACGTCGCCAACTATTTGAAGAAAGATGAAGAAGAAGGCTTCGTGCATTGCCCGGACGAGGTCATGGCGCATTTTCTCGATGGTCTGGTGATCTTCAAGCGTGGCAAGGACGAAAGCCGCCCGCCGCTGCCGATCGAACTGCCGGTCACCAATAACATCATCCTGAAAAAGCTGCGCGTGGCTTTCGAGCTCAAGGAAGACGACATGCACGCTGTCCTCAAGGCCGCCGACTTCCCGGTTTCCAAGCCTGAATTGAGCGCGTTGTTCCGCAAGTTCGGCCACAACAACTACCGCCCCTGTGGCGACCAGCTGCTGCGCAACTTCCTCAAAGGCCTGACCCTGCGAGTGCGCGGCTGAACGGACATGAGCTATAGCGTCTCGCCAATCGGCTTCGTCCGCTCCTGCTTCAAGGAGAAATTCGCCATTCCACGCCAGCCCCAACTGGCGCCGGCAGCGCGCGGCATTCTCGAGCTGGTGGCTCCGTTCGACCAGGGCGATGCGGTGCAAGGGCTGGAGCAGGTCAGCCATGTCTGGCTGTTGTTCCTGTTCCACCAGGCGCTGGAGGAAAAACCCCGGCTCAAGGTGCGTCCGCCAAGGCTCGGTGGCAACAAGTCCATGGGCGTTTTCGCCACCCGGGCCACGCACCGGCCCAATGGCATTGGCCAATCGGTGGTGAAACTGGAGAAAGTCGAAGCGGGCCGGCTGCTGCTCTCGGGCATCGATTTGCTCGACGGCACGCCGGTCCTGGACATCAAACCCTACGTCCCCTATGCCGACCGGGTCGATGACGCCCGCAACGACATCGCCAACGCCGCACCACGGCTGATTGCCGTGCAGTGGAGTGATGCGGCGCAGGTGCAGGCTTACGAGCATGCCACGCGCCTTGCAGAGCCATTGGTGCAACTGATCGAGCAATGCCTGGCGCAGGACCCACGACCGGCCTACCAGACCCCGTCGCCCGAACGCCACTACGGCGCGCAGTTCTGGGACGTGGACGTACGCTGGCATTACCCGCAGCCGGACGTGATCAGGGTATTGGAAGTGATAGCCGCCAACCGCTGAAATTGCAGGCAAAAAAAACCGCCCCTCAGGGCGGTTTTTTTATGGCGTCGGTTTACTTCTCTACGAACGCACGCTCGATCAGGTAGTCACCCGGCTCACGCATGCGCGGAGAAACCTTCAGGCCGAAGCTGTTGAGTACTTCGCTGGTTTCATCGAGCATGCTCGGGCTACCGCACAGCATGGCGCGGTCGTCCTGCGGATTGATCGGCGGCAGGCCGATATCGCTGAACAACTTGCCGCTGCGCATCAGGTCGGTCAGGCGGCCTTCGTTCTCGAACGGCTCGCGGGTCACGGTCGGGTAGTAGATCAACTTGTCACGCAGCGCCTCGCCGAAGAATTCGTTCTGCGGCAGGTGCTCGGTGATGAACTCGCGGTAGGCGACTTCGTTCACGTAACGCACGCCATGGCACAGGATGACCTTTTCGAAGCGCTCGTAGGTTTCCGGGTCCTGGATGACGCTCATGAACGGCGCGAGGCCCGTACCGGTGCTGAGCAGGTACAGGTGCTTGCCAGGCTTGAGGTCGTCCAGCACCAGGGTACCGGTAGGCTTCTTGCTGATGATGATCTCATCGCCTTCCTTCAGGTGCTGCAACTGCGAAGTCAGGGGACCATCGGGCACCTTGATGCTGAAGAACTCGAGATGTTCTTCCCAGTTCGGGCTGGCGATCGAATAAGCACGCATTAGCGGCCGGCCGTTGGGTTGCTGCAGGCCGATCATCACGAACTGACCGTTCTCGAAGCGCAGACCCGGGTCGCGGGTGCACTTGAAGCTGAACAGGGTGTCATTCCAGTGATGGACACTGAGTACACGTTCGTGGTTCATGTTGCTCATGTACGGGGCTCCTGAAGAAAACGCAGCGCTAAACCTAGAGCGCGATTGCGCTGTAGTTTAGTGGCAGCGACAATATCTGTTAAATGGATTATTAAGATATAGGTAATCGGTTATATAGATATGCGATTTACTTTACGTCAATTACAGGTTTTCGTCGCCGTCGCGCAGCAGGAAAGCGTTTCGCGCGCAGCGAGCATGCTGGCGCTCTCGCAATCGGCAGCCAGCACATCAATCACCGAGCTTGAACGGCAAACGAGCTGTCAACTGTTCGACCGCGCCGGCAAACGCCTGAGCCTCAACGCCCTGGGCCATCAACTGCTGCCCCAGGCGGTGGCCCTGCTCGACCAGGCCAAGGAAATCGAAGACCTGCTCAACGGCAAGTCCGGCTTCGGCTCGCTGGGTGTCGGCGCGACACTGACCATCGGCAACTACCTGGCAACGCTATTGATCGGCGGCTTCATGCAGCTGCATCCGGAAAGCCAGGTCAAACTCCATGTGCAGAACACTTCGAATATTGTGCAACAGGTTGCCCACTACGAAATTGACCTGGGTCTGATCGAAGGCGACTGCAACCACCCCGATCTGGAAGTCCAGCGCTGGGTCGAGGACGAACTGGTGGTGTTCTGTGCCCCGCAACACCCACTGGCCCAGCGTGGATACGCCAACCTCGAGGAGCTGACCCGGGAAGCGTGGATTCTGCGCGAACAAGGATCGGGGACTCGCCTGACCTTCGACCAGGCCATGCGCCATCATCGCGATGCCCTGAACATTCGCCTGGAACTGGAACATACCGAGGCCATCAAGCGGGCGGTCGAGTCAGGCCTTGGCATTGGCTGCATTTCGCGCCTGGCCCTGCGCGACGCGTTTCGGCGTGGCAGCCTGGTGGCCGTGGAAACCCCGGAGCTGGATCTGGTGCGCCAGTTCTATTTGATCTGGCACAAGCAGAAGTACCAGACCTCTGCCATGCGCGAGTTTCTTGAGCTGTGCCGTTCCTTCACTGCCGGAGTGAAACGCAGTGACGAGATCGTCTTGCCGACTGTTGCCTAAAGCAATATCACAGCCCAGATCAGAGCAATCATGGACAGCGCGACGAACTGGGCTGCACTGCCCATGTCCTTGGCGTTTTTCGAGAGCGGATGGCGCTCCAGCGAAATGCGATCGATGGCCGCCTCTACCGCTGAATTGAGCAGCTCCACGATCAAGGCCAGCAAACAGACGGCAATCAGAATGGCACGCTCGACGCGGCTGACGTTCAGCAGAAATGCCACTGGAATCAGCACAGCGTTGAGCAATACCAATTGGCGAAATGCTGCTTCGCCGGTAAACGCGGCGCGCAATCCGTCAAACGAATAGCCTGTGGCATTGAGAACACGTTTTAGGCCGGTCTGGCCTTTGAAAGGAGACATAGATAGGCAACTGCAACCAATGGAAAAATTGAACGCTAGTTCAAAACCAGTCAAAAAAGCGTGAAGGCAAAATGCCTTAAGTACTTGAAATCGATTCTAGTTGTTGCAACAGCAAGGCTGCCTGGGTCCGGGTGCGTACGCCGAGTTTGCGGAAGATTGCTGTCACGTGAGCCTTGATGGTCGCTTCCGACACATTCAACTCATAAGCGATCTGCTTGTTCAGAAGGCCTTCACAGACCATGGTCAAGACGCGGAACTGCTGGGGCGTCAGGCTGGCAAGGCCTTCGCTCGCAGCCTTGGCTTCAGCCGAGACACTCACCGCTTCGAACGCCTGCGGCGGCCACCAGACTTCTCCGTCGAGAACCAGGCGCACGGCTTTCTGGATGACATCCAGGGAGCTGGATTTCGGGATAAAGCCACTGGCACCGAACTCTCGCGACTTCACCACCACCGAGGCTTCTTCCTGCGCCGATACCATCACCACGGGAATCTGCGGGTATTGCCCGCGCAGCAGCACCAGGCCGGAGAAGCCGTAGGCACCGGGCATGTTCAGGTCCAGCATGACCAGGTCCCAGTCGGCCTTTTCGGTCAGGCGGGCTTCCAGTTCGGCAATACTTGCCACTTCAACCAGACGCACATCCGGGCCCAGGCCCAGGGTCACGGCCTGATGCAGCGCACTGCGAAAGAGGGGGTGGTCATCGGCTATCAGGATTTCGTACGTGGCCATCGATCAAATGATCCTGTTCTGTGCAAGCGCTCAAGGAGAGTATGCGCTTGCCGAGGCAACTCAAAGCGTCAACGGCAGCGCCGGACGCCAACAAGGCGAAACTATCGAAGCCCCTGGAAAACCGTGTTCGAGCCTTCTTCGTGCCCGAATCGGCGCCAAGCATGCCGAGCCGACACCCGGTGGTCAAGTTGATCCCATGGCGCAGCCCCTTGCACCGTTACAAAAATGCTTTGAGACGGCTATGCACGTCGTCCTGTTCATCGAGTGGCAACTGGAATTTTGCCCCCAGATAATGAGCGCTGAAAACATCCAGGTACGCGTCCAGTGCCTGGGCGGCCTGTTGATCGTCCGCAAGTTCCAGGCACAAGGCCGCCACTTCTGCTGTACAGAAATGATCGTCGCGCTTGGAGCGGCGCAGCTTGTAGCGTGAGAGTTGCTCCGGCTCAAGGCTCAGCACCGGGAACCGTTCAAGATAGGGGCTCTTGCGAAACATCTTGCGGGCTTCGTTCCAGGTCGCGTCCAGCAGTATGAACAAGGGCCGTTTACCGTCCTCGATGGCGACTTTGGTGACGACACGTTGTGGCTCGACGAACTCACCGGGAAAGACGATATAAGGCTGCCACTGCTCTTGCTCGAGCAACGCCAGCAGTTCTTCGTCGACCGTGGTCCGCGACCAGGCGAAGGCACTGGTATCGCTGATCACGTCAGCGATCAACCAGCCGGTATTGGTAGGTTTGAGCGGCTCGACGTCGTACATGAGCAGGCACATGGCCGAGCGCGCCGCGACTGCAGGCCGCCAGGCACACAGGCAATAGCTGAAAATCACCCGGCAACCCGGGCAACGCGGTGCTCTCGAGCCTCGGGCGGTAAAGGGTCTGATGCTGCGGGCCAGACGCTGGTCGCGCAAACGGGAAACGGCGTGGCTCATGGGTAGACACCACGAGGGCAAGAAAGAATCGACACTGCGCAGACTCGGCGGGGCTTGGCCTGCAAGTTTACCAGAGCGCAGCTCTCAACAGCCGCCTGACGCAGTTTTCAGATAGAACGTACACACCCCGTCCCCTATAATCAGCGACCTGACCGCCAGCCACAGGTGCTGGCCCGTTCAATCCGCTGGCTCGTTTGGCCACGAATGAACGCACCGTCAGGTCGCTGGTCAAATCGCCAGTCACCGAACCAGGAGAGTTTCATGCTGCGCTTTATCGTCCCGTCCATCACCTTGCTGTTAGCTCTGCCTCTGGGCGCACAGGCAGCGTCCAAGAATGACTTCGAACTCAGCAGGATGCTCGACAAGGTTGCCAAGGAAAGCAGTGTCGGCACACCAAGGGCGATCAACGAAGACATTCTCGATCAGGGCTATACCGTCGAAGGCAAGCAGTTGATCGACCATCTGAGCGTGCGCGAGAGCCACGCACAGCAAATGCGCACCAACCCGCAAGCGGTGTACTACCAATTGGGTGCGAGCGTGTGCCGCAATACGGCGTATCGCCAGTTGATGGATAAGGGTGCCGTGATGGTCTATGAGTTCACCGAACACAAGACCAATCGTCCGATCGTGACGCACCGCTTCAAGGCCGCCGATTGCGTGGCGGCCAAGAAGAAAAAGTAATCAATCCACGTGCTCATTGACGCGCCGCTGTTCTTCATCGGCGCGCAGTTCGGCGAGCAAGGCCTGCAGATAGCGTGAAGGCCGCTCGCCGCTCTCAAGACGCCGCAGGCACTCCTGTTCCAGCGTCAGGTGATTGGCTGACGCCGCCCTCTTCAATTGCCGATACAGCTCCGTGTCGAGCTCAAGACTCATACGTTTCATAAGCCCTCCCTGCAGCATGCCACTACTGCTACTGCTGTCATCCCAGTTAACCAGCTTAACGAAAAGCCTGGAACCGGCCTGACGAGCGGTGCACATGCGCCTGGTCGAATGAAAAGCCATTGCCCGTCATAACTTTATGCGCACATGATCAAGTCAGCATAAACAGCTGGCAGGGTCTAGATTTACAGAAACCGACATTCAAATTGACACATGCAGTGTCGCGGCCTTGCCGAATATCTCGACCGGGCCAAAGGTTCTGATGCAGAAGGAGAAGTTGAATGCCTTACGAACCGAATGAGTTCCTGTCCAGCCACTTCAAGAGTAACGGTATCGATCTCACCAGCAAGGTCGAAGAACACCTCAATCTGGTCGCCCCCAACAGCCCGAACCTGCCGCTGTATCGGGATATGGTGCTGACAGTCCTGCGCATGGCCCAGGACGACCGCAACCGCTGGAATGCCAAGATCACCCTGCAGGCACTACGCGAACTCGATCATGCCTTCCGCGTGCTCGAGCAGTACAAGGGCCGCCGTAAAGTCACCGTCTTCGGTTCCGCCAGAACCCCGATCGAACACCCCATGTATGCACTGGCCAGGGAGCTCGGCGCCACCCTGGCGCGCTCGGACCTGATGGTGATTACCGGGGCCGGCGGCGGCATCATGGCAGCCGCCCACGAAGGTGCCGGGCTCGATCACAGCCTGGGTTTCAATATCACGCTTCCGTTCGAGCAACATGCCAATGCCACTGTCGATGGGACCGACAAGCTGTTGCCCTTCCACTTCTTCTTCACCCGCAAGCTGTTCTTCGTCAAGGAGGCCGATGCCCTGGTACTTTGCCCAGGCGGTTTCGGCACGCTGGACGAAGGCCTGGAAGTATTGACGCTGATCCAGACCGGCAAAAGCCCGCTGGTGCCGGTGATACTGCTCGATGCGCCGGGAGGCACTTTCTGGCAAGACGCACTGGATTTCATCCGCAAACAGCTGGAGGGCAACCATTACATCCTGCCCAGCGACATGAAACTGCTGAAGCTGGTCTACAGCGCCGATGAGGCGGTTGCAGAGATCAACCAGTTCTACAGCAACTATCACTCAAGCCGCTGGCTCAAGAATCTGTTCGTGATCCGCATGCATCACTCGCTCAACGAGTCGGCACTGGCGCATCTGCAAGAGGCGTTCAAGGATCTTTGCCTGAGTGGCAACTTCCACCAGCATGCCTACGCCGGCGAAGAACACGACGAACCGCAATTCAGTCACCTGGCCCGCCTGGCCTTCAGCTTCAATGCCCGGGACCAGGGTCGACTGCGCGAATTGGTCGATTACATCAATCTGCAGGAAAACTGGGCCAAGCCATTGGCTCAACCGCTCACGCAACCCGCCCGCTCCCGCGAACCGCTCAAGGTGACCTGAAGCCCGCATCGCAATCGGCCTGACTGTCCACATGACTGGACGGGGCAGGCCAACAGCATCAATCGTCCATGCCCCGGCCGCTCAACAAGCGGCCGATCATTTCCAGTGGGAAACCCCGGTAACTCAGGAAACGCGTTTGTTGCGCACGCTCGCGCTGATCCGTGGGCATATGCCCGGCGAACTTGCGTTGCCAGGTTTCAGTGAGTTGCGCCTGCCAGTCAAAACCGCATTCACGCAGGGCCTGTTCGATATCGCCGCGCTGCAAACCACGCTGCCCCAGCTCCTCGCGAATTCGCATCGGGCCGTAACCCGAACGCGCGCGATAGTTGATGAAGCTTTCCAGGTAACGGGATTCACTCAGAAGCCCCTCGTCCGTCAGCCGGTCGAGCGCTTCGTCGATCAATTCAGGAGGGGCGCCGCGCTGACGCAACTTTCGCGTCAGCTCGACTCGACCGTGCTCGCGGCGCGCGAGCAGGTCCATGGCTGTACGCCGTACGGCGACAGGGGTATCGAGTACGGCGGACATGGGCAGAAATCAGAAGTCGGCGTCGGCGTCGACCAGGTCGTCTTCCGAAGCCACTTCGACTACGGCTGCCTTGTTGGCGTCTGGGCCACCAGTCAGCAGTTTGTCGCGGATCTGCTTCTCGAGGGTCGCGGCGATTTCCGGGTTGTCCTGCAGGAACTTGGCGGAGTTGGCCTTGCCCTGACCGATCTTGCTGCCCTGGTAGCTGTACCAGGCACCGGATTTCTCCAGCAGGCCGTGCTGAACGCCCAGGTCGATGATTTCACCGTTCAGGTAGATGCCCTTGCCGTACAGGATCTGGAACTCGGCCTGACGGAATGGCGGTGCCACCTTGTTCTTGACGATCTTGACGCGGGTTTCGCTACCCACGACCTCATCACCCTCTTTCACCGCGCCAGTGCGACGGATATCCAGACGGACCGAGGCGTAGAACTTCAGCGCGTTACCACCGGTGGTGGTTTCCGGGCTGCCGAACATCACGCCGATCTTCATGCGGATCTGGTTGATGAAGATCACCAGGCAGTTGGCGTTCTTGATGTTACCGGTGATTTTACGCAGTGCCTGGGACATCAGGCGGGCTTGCAGACCTACGTGCATGTCACCCATTTCGCCTTCGATCTCGGCCTTCGGCACGAGTGCGGCAACGGAGTCGACGATGATCACATCCACGGCATTGGAGCGCACCAGCATGTCGGTGATTTCCAGCGCCTGTTCACCGGTGTCCGGCTGGGAAACCAGCAGGTCATCGACGTTCACGCCCAGTTTGCCGGCGTATTCAGGATCAAGTGCGTGCTCGGCGTCGACGAAGGCGCAGGTTGCACCCGACTTCTGGGCCTGGGCGATCACGGACAGGGTCAGCGTGGTTTTACCCGAGGATTCCGGGCCGTAGATCTCGACGATACGACCTTTTGGCAAGCCACCGATGCCCAGCGCGATATCCAGCCCGAGCGAACCGGTGGAAATGGCAGGGATGGCCTGGCGCTCGTGGTCGCCCATGCGCATGACCGCGCCTTTACCGAATTGACGTTCGATCTGACCCAGGGCCGCAGCCAAGGCACGCTTCTTGTTGTCGTCCATTGAAGTCCTCACGTAATCAATAAGGCCTGACGGCCTGAACACCTGTATAAGTAGCCAGTATTATTCCACAGGGTTCGCCCCACGCCTACCCCCGATTCGCGATTTCTCCTGCTGCAAGGTGTAACAGCCCCTCTAGCGCGGCCTTGACCGTTTGTCGGCGGACTTCATCGCGGTCGCCGGGGAAGAACCGGCGCACACTGGTGACCTGCTCGCCGGCAGCGAAAGCCAGCCATACCGTGCCCACCGGTTTTTCCACCGAACCACCGTCGGGCCCGGCGACGCCACTGACGGCCACGGCAAAGCGTGCCCTGGCGTTGACCTGTGCGCCACGCACCATGGCCTCGACCACCTCGCGGCTGACCGCGCCGACCTGCTCGAACAGTTCACCCGGCACCTGCAGCTGCAAGGTCTTCTGAGCATTGGAATAGGTGACGTAACCGGCTTCGAACCAGGCCGAACTGCCGGGGATGCGCGTGATCGCCTCGGCGATGCCGCCGCCGGTGCAGGACTCGGCGGTGGTGACATGGGCATTGAGGGTACGCAGGCGCTCGCCAAGGGTCGCGGCGAGCTGAGTTATCGAGTCCATGCAGAAGCTCCAGAGGCAAATTTACCGTACACGAGCAAAACGCTGTCGCCAGCCGTCAGCCGCTCAAACCTCGATCAAATGCTTGAGCGGGTGATACCCCGCCTTGAGCGTCGCCGCCACATCGAGAATTGCCTTCTCGATGCCATTGAGGTGCAGGCAGGTCAACTCGATGGCAGCCCCCTGGTTACCCGCCTCGATGTACTCGATCAGACGCAAGTGCTCGTTGTCACGGCAGGCATCGTGGCGGCCGTCATCGAAGGCGGCCGCATACAGCGATGCCCGGGAGATCAGCTTGCGGAACCAGTCGAGCAGGATCGGGTTGTTCAGGGTTTCGGCCAGCTTGATATGGAATTCGCCAAGCAGGTGGATCAAGCGCTGGTGGTCGCCATTGCGCGCCGCTTCGTCTTCGAGCAACAGGTGGTCGCGCAAGTCGCGGGTGGCCGCCGAGTCGCGGCGCCGGCACAGCTCGCTGACGATGCCGATCTCGACCAGGCGCCTGGATTCGAACAGCGAGCGGATCTCTTCGTCGCTGGGCAATGACACCCACGCCCCCTTGTTCGGTTCGGTCGACACCAACCCGTCCGCTTCCAGTTGCTTGAGCGCCGCGCGGACCGACGTCCGGCTGACACTGAAAAGTTCTGCCAGCGAGGTCTCGCCCAGTTTCATTCCCGGACGCAGGGTGCGCTTGCTGATCGCCTCGTAGACCCCTTGGTAGACGCGGTCGACTGTGGTTTCCAGTTTTTTATCAGTCATTCAGAACTCCTTGCTTGCAGTGCAACCGGGGCCTGTGGCGCAAAGCAGCCATCGTAAAAGCAGGTTGCACAGCCAGAATAATCCGGGTATTTCTAGATTGCATCCAAAACATGCATACAATAAAAAGAGGAATGCACCATTATGGAACACAGAGCTTCAGTTGAAGTGCAGTGCGTTTCAAAGCGCTACACCGATGACCCTGACGTGGCCCCGGCACTGGACGAGGTCTCGGTCAACATCGCACACAACGAATTCTTTACCTTATTGGGCCCCTCGGGGTGCGGCAAGACCACCTTGCTGCGCACCATCGCCGGTTTTGAACATGTCACCAGCGGCGAAATCCGCATCGGCGGGCAACGGGTCAACGATCTGCCTCCGTTCAAGCGCCGAGTCAACACCGTATTCCAAAGCTATGCCCTGTTTCCGCACATGACCGTAGCCGAGAATATCGCCTTCGGCCTGGAGATGCAGGGGCTTGAGCGCAAAGCCATTCCGGCACGGGTCAAAGAGATGCTCGCGCTGGTGCAGATGGAACACCTGGCCCGGCGCAAGCCGGCTGAATTGTCCGGCGGCCAGCAGCAGCGCGTTGCCCTGGCCCGCGCCCTGGCGCCCAGGCCGGACGTGCTGTTGCTCGACGAGCCATTGTCGGCGCTGGACCTCAAGCTGCGCAAGGAGATGCAGGTCGAGCTCAAGCGCGTGCAGCAAGAGGCTGGCATCACCTTCATCTTCGTGACCCATGACCAGGAAGAGGCACTGACCCTGTCCGACCGCATCGCGGTGATGTCCAGCGGCAAGATCCTGCAGATCGGTGGCCCGAACGACATCTATGAACGGCCACAGCATCCGTTTGTCGCCCACTTCATCGGCGATATCAACCTCCTCCCCGGCGACCTCAGGCGTGGCCATGACAACCAGAGCCTGTTCCGACCTACCGGCTTGAATGTGGACATCCCCTGCCATCCACACCCCCGGTTCGGCAGCGCCCCGGTACAGCTTGCCTTCCGCCCCGAACGCTCGAAGCTGGTCGACCCTTCGCAGCCCCATCACCTGCGCGCGGTGATCGAGGCGGTGCTGTATGTCGGTACCGCGACGCTCTATCAATGCCGGCTGAGCAACAACGCGAAGGTCATGCTGCGCGAGAGCAATGAAGGCCTCAATGGTGCCCGCACGGTCGGCGAGTCGGTTGCGGTCCATCTGCCACCCCATGCCTGCCTGTTGATGGAGGCCTGAGATGAGCGTGAGCACTCAATCACCGGCCATGAGCCGCCTGCTGCTGTTGAGCCCGGTCGTGCTGACGTTGTTGGCATTGATCGCGATTCCGCTGGGGATCATGGGCTACATCAGCCTGCTGCCGCGCAACCTCTACGGCGGCGTCGACTGGCAGGCCGACTGGCAGCTGCAAAGCTACGTGAAACTGTTCTTCCAGGAAGGCTTCGACGGCGAGCTGGAGCTCAACTGGGTCTATGCCCAGGCGCTGCTGCGCTCGGTGGCCCAGGCCGGCGGCACCACCCTGCTGTGCTTCGTATTCGGCTTCCCGGTGGCACTGTGGATGACCGGCCTGGCGCCTCGCCAGCGCAGCCTGATGGTGTTGCTGATCACCATTCCGTTCTGGACCAACCTGCTGATCCGCAACTACGCCTGGCTGATCATCCTGCGCGAACAGGGCTGGATCGCGCAGAGCATCAACGCCCTGCTGCCCCAGGCCGGTGGCATCACGCTGCTGTACAACGATTTCGCGGTCAGCGTGGGCCTGGTCTACAGCTTCCTGCCGTTCATGATCCTGCCCATCTACTCGACCCTGGAAAAGCTGGACTGGCGCCTGGTGGAAGCCGCCTACGACCTGGGCGCCAACCGCTGGAAAGCCTTGCGCCGGGTGATCCTGCCGCTGTCGATGCCGGGTGTGATCGCCGGGGCCTTGCTGGTCTTCGTCCCGAGCCTGGGAGCCTTCATCACGCCCGCCATTCTCGGTGGCGGCAAGACGCTGATGATCGGCAACCTGATCCAGCAGCAGTTCGGTACGGCGCGCAACTGGCCGCTGGGCAGTTCGCTGTCATTCCTGCTGCTCGGCATCCTGATGCTGGCCCTGGTGCTGTACGCCCTTTATAGCCGCAAGACGGCCAAAACCATTCGCCGGGGAGCTGCCGCATGATTGCCCTGCACCTGAAGAAACTGCCCCTGACCCGCGAAACCAGCCTGCTGATCCTGGCCTACCTGTACCTGCCGATCTTCGTGCTGATCGCCTACAGCTTCAACGCCAACCGCTCGGCCACGGTCTGGACCGAGTTCTCGTTCGCCTGGTACGCGCGCATCCTGGCCAACCCGTCGATCCAGACGGCGGCGTTGAATTCGATCATCGTCGCCGGCATCGCCACGGTGTGCGCCACCCTGATCGCCCTGCTCGCGGCGCTGGCCACCTACCGGCCGTTCTATGGGCAGAAGATGGTCGAGGGCGGTATCAACCTGCCGTTGATCCTGCCGGAGATCGTCACGGCCGTGGCCACCCTGCTGCTGTTCATGGCCCTGGGGATCAAGCTGGGCCTGTTGACGGTGATCGTTGCCCATATCGGCTTCTGCATTCCCTTCGCCTACCTGCCGATCCGCGCACGGCTCAACGATCTGGACAAGAGCCTGCTGGAAGCCGCCAACGACCTGTATGCCAACCCCTGGCAGTGCTTTCGCCGGGTGACCTTGCCGCTGTTGTGGCCAGCAGTACTGTCCGGCGCCGTTCTGGCCTTCGTGGTCAGCCTGGATGATTTCATCATGACCTTCTTCGTCGCCGGGCCCGGCTCGACCACCCTGCCGGTCTACATTTTTTCGGCGATCAAGTCCGGGGTAACTCCCGAAATCAACGCCATCTCGACCCTGATGCTGGTGATTTCCATCGTGCTGGTCGTGCTGTCCTTCTGGCTGGGACAGCGCGGCAAGGCGCAGACCCGTTGAAACCTGAAACCCTCACCCTTCAATTGCTGTGGAGTGCAAGACCATGATGTTGAAAGCCCTGCGTTACGGTATCGCCGGCTTCACCCTGAGTTGTCTGACTTCCCTCTGCGCCCAGGCGCAGGAGCCCAAGGAGCTGTTCTTCTACAACTGGACCGACTATTACCCGGTCGAGTTGCTCGCCAAGTTCGAAAAGGAGACCGGGATCAAGGTCACCATGGACGGCTACGACAGCAACGAGACCCTGCTGGCCAAGCTGCAGGCCGGCGGTGCGGCCTATGACGTGATCGTGCCGTCCCAGTCGATCATGCGCACCCTGATCGAGCAGAACCTGTTGCTGGAAATCGATGCACCGACGCTCGCCAACTTCAAGAACGTCAAAGCGGCCTTCCGCGATCCATCCTTCGACCCGGGCCGCAAGTTCTCTGCGCCCTACCTCTGGGGTTCGACGGGCTTTTCCTATGACAGCGCCCGCGTACCCGGCGGCAAGCTGGACGACTCCTGGAAAGAGTTCTTCGAGCCTCGCCCCGAAGTCAGCGGTCAACTCGCCGCCCTGGACACTTCCAGCAGCGTGATCAATGCCGCCAGCCACTATCTGGGCGTGGACGAGTGCAGTGAAAACCCGCAGGACGCCAAGCGCATCCTCGAATTGCTGCAGAAACAGAAACCCCACCTGAAGATGTACAGCTCCGACAACACCGTGGACCGCATGGCCTCCGGCGAAGTGATCATGATGCAGAACTGGAACGGCTCGACCGCCCGCGCGACCCTGCAGAAGAGCACCATCAAGTACGTCTACCCGCGTGAAGGGCTGGCCATGTTCCAGGACAACTTCGCCGTGCCGAAAAGCGCGCCGCACCCGGACAACGCGAAAGTGTTCATCGACTGGATGATGAAGCCGGAAAACGCCGCCGCCGTCTCCAACGCCATCGCCTACGCCAACGGCATCGAAAGCGACAAGCTGCTCGACCCCAAGTGGAAGGTCATGGACGCCATCAACATGCCCGAAGAGTTCGCCTCGCGCCTGCGTCCGGAAAAGGAATGCAGCAACAAGGCGCGCGAACTGCAGGACCGCATCTGGTCCAAGCTCAAGGGCTGATTCGAAACCCGGCCGTCGCTGACGGCCGCTTCCCTGTTTGTAGAGGATTGCCATGAATGATTCATGCTGGCTGCGCAACGTTCGCCCTTATGGCGGCGCAGCCGAGGACATACGCATCGAAGCCGGTCGAATTGCCGAGCGCCGGCCGGCCATCGCTTCCCCCCTCGCGGCAGGCGACATCGATGGCCGCAACCAGGTGCTGACACCGGCGCTGGTAGAGAGCCACGTTCACCTGGACAAGACCCTGTGGGGCCAGCCGTGGCGAAGCAACAGCGCCGGGCCGACACTCAAGGACTACATTGCCAATGAGCGCCAGGTACTGCGCGAAATCGACACCCCTATTGCCCAAAGGGCCGGTGCCTTGCTGGAAAACTGCATCGCACGCGGTTCGCTGCGCATGCGCTGTCACGTGGATATCGACCCGGAGTTCGGCCTGCGTCATGTCGAGGCCATGCTGCAGTTGCGCGAACGCTACCGCGATCTGATCGATTTGCAGTTGGTGGTTTTCCCGCAGACCGGCCTGATCAGTCGTCCCGGCACTGCCGAGCTGATGCGCGAGGCCATGGGCCTGGGCGTGGAAAACGTCGGCGGCCTGGACCCCTGCGGCATCGACAACGACCCCATCGCCCAGCTCGACTTTGTCTTCGACCTGGCGCGGGAACACAATCGGGGCATCGACATCCACCTGCACGATAAAGGCGAACTCGGGCTCTGGCAGATCGCCCTGATCGCCGACTACACCGAACGCTTCCAGCGTCAGGGCCGGGTCATGATCAGCCACGCCTATTGCCTGGGCATGGAGCCCTGGGCACGGGTCCTGCCACTGGCCGAACGCCTGGCCGCCCTGGGAATCTCCTTGATGAGTTCGGCGCCGGCCGATTGCCCGATCCCGCCCTTCCTCGCCTTGCAACAGGCCGGGGTCAACCTGTGCCTGGGCTCGGACGGCATTCGCGATGCCTGGTCGCCGATGGGCAACGGCGACATGCTCGAACGCGCCATGCTCCTGGCCTTTCGCTTCGACCTGAACAAGGATGAGCAACTGGCCGCGGCCTTCGATGCAGCCACCGTGAACGGTGCCCGCGCCCTGGGCCTGGACGACTACGGCCTGGCCGTCGGACAACCTGCCGACTTTCTCCTGCTTCCCGTCCAGACCCTGGGTGAAGCCGTGGTCGCGCGGCCGCAGCGCCAGGTTTATCGCGCTGGCAAACTGATCGCCGAGCATGGCCGCCTGCTGGAAAGCCGCTTGTGAACAGGGCTCGGCGAATCGGTCTCAAGGCCAGCTGCGTGGTCGGCTTCGACGGGAACCAGCATGTGTTGTGGCGTGACGGCGAAGTGGTCTTCGAGGGCGCTCGAATCCTGTTTGTCGGGCGTGGTTTCGAAGGCCCGGTGGATCAGTGGATCGACCATGGCAATGCCTTGATCGGACCCGGCTTCATCGACCTGGATGCCCTGGGCGACCTCGACTCCACGGTGCTGACCCTGGACAACGGCGATGAACGTGACATGGGACGCATGTGGTCGGAGGAATATCTGGCGGCCGGCCCTCGCGAGAGCTACAGCGCCATCGATGAAGTCTTCAAGTACCGTTATGCCTTCACCCAATTGATCCGCAACGGCATCACCACGGCCATGCCGATCACCTCCATGTACTACCGCGAATGGGCCGAGACCTACGACGAGTTCGCCGCGGTGGCCGATGTTGCCGCCGAACTGGGTCTGCGTACCTATCTTGGCCCCTGCTACATGAGCGGCATGAGTTACTGGCGCGCCGATGGCAGCCTGGCCCAGCATTGGGACGAAGCGCGTGGCCTGGCCGGGCTGGCAGCCGCCGAGCGTTTTTTTGCCGATTTCAATGGTGCCCACGGCGATCTGATCCGTGGCGCCTTGTTGCCGGATCGCATCCAGACCTGCACCCCGGCGCTGCTGCAGCGCACCGCCGCCCTCAGCCGCGAACTGGATGCGCCGATGCGCCTGCATTGCTGCCAGTCCGTGAGTGAACTGGCGCTGGTGCAGGCACTGCGTGGGCATTCGTCACTTGGCTGGCTGGATCGACTCGGCCTGCTCGGCCCCCGCAGCGTGCTGCCCCATGGCATCTATACGAGCGGCGAGGATGACCTGCAACGCCTGGTCGATGGCGGCGCCAGCCTGGTGCATTGCCCGGTGGTGTTCGCCCGAGACGGCGAAGCACTGGATTCCTTTGGTCGCTATCGCAGCAAGGGCATCAACATCGCCTTGGGTACCGATACCTGGCCGGCGGACTTGTTCGACAACATGCGCCAGGGCCTGAACATCGCCCGGATCAAGGATGGCAACGCCGAGCACTGCACTGCCCTGGATATGTACAACGCCGCCACACTCGGCGGCGCCAAGGCCCTGGGCCGCGACGACATCGGTCGCCTGGCGCCCGGGGCCAAGGCGGATATCACGGTGTTCAGCCTCGACGGCCTGCACCTGGGCCCGCTGTTCGACCCGTTGAAAAACCTTATCCTGGCAGGACGGGGTGACGACTGCGTGGCCAGTTATATCGATGGTCGCTGCGTCATGCAGGACGGCCAGGTGCTCGGCATCGACTACCCCAGCCTGCAACGCCAGGCCCAGCAGCAATTTCACACCCTGATGCGCAGCCATGCCGATCGCGCCTTCGGCCGCCCCGACTGGCGCCGTCTGTTCAAACCGGCCATCCCGTTCGCCGACGACTACAGCGCCACCCTGCCCTTGAGTGCGTTGAGCGAGCCACGGACTTAGAGTACACAGACTTAGAGAGCATGCCATGCAAAGCTTCGACTTCAGTCAACTGAGCGCACGCGAGAAATACAAGATACTGATTGGCAGCGTGGTCCCACGCCCCATTGCCCTGGTGACCACGGTCGATGCCGAGGGCCGGGTCAATGCCGCCCCCTTCAGCTTCTTCAACGCGCTGTCGGCTGATCCGCCCATCCTCGCCCTGGGCGTGGAGAACTACAGCGATCAAAGCCCCAAGGACACCACGCGCAACATCCAGCTCAACCAGGAATTCACCGTCAACATCGTGTCCGATGCCCTGGTGGAAGCCATGAACGTCTGCGCCGTACCCTTCGCCCCGGGGTTCGATGAACTGACCGCCGCAGGGCTCACGGCCATTCCCGGCACCCGGGTCAAATGCCCACGCATCGGCGAAGCACCGGTTGCCCTGGAATGTCGGCGGATGATGGCGCTGTCGATCGGACAGTCCCGGGAAATCATCCTGGGCGAGGTGGTCATGGCCCACGTGCGCGATGAACTGATCGACCCGAAGACCTTGTACATCGACCAGCTCGGGCTGGATGCCATTGGCCGCATGGGCGGACATGGCTATGCCCGTACCCGCGATTATTTCGACCTGCCGACCCGCTCGTTGCAGGCCTGGACCGAAGCGCCCGGTGGTGGCGAGCGATTTTGGCCGGATGTCAGGTAATCTCCCTCGTCCTCTCGTTCCCACGCTCTGCGTGGGAATGCCTCCGAAGACGCTCAGCGTCGTGCACTGCATTCCCACGCAGAGCGTGGGAACGAGAAAAATCACCATTTTGTGAACGACATCAAACCCTGTGGGAGCTGGCTTGCCAGCGATGCAGGCGATGCGATCTATCGATACGACCCGGTTGCCCCATCCACCAACGCTCGCGCCATTTCAATATTCTGGATAAGCCCCAGTACCACGCCTTTATCGTTCTCTCGTTCACACGCGTGAGAACGAGAAAATGTCAGGGTTAATTCAAGCCAGGGGAGTTACATTTTACTGATTGCCCCTCCCCTTGCATTGGCTAAACAATGCTCAGCGCCGTTACTACTAAATCCAGACAGGCGCTGCGGGCATCGACAAGGAGCAATGCGTGGTGTCAATACGAAACGAAGAAGAGCTCAATGCCGCCATGAGCATTATCCGATTGTTGGTGAGGCGAGCACTCTCTCTTCGTCACACGCGCTGAAATAGACTAAACGCAGACTACCAGGCTTCGACAAACCGTCCTTCAGATCCGCGTTAGCCCCTTCCCTTGTGCTAACCTCCCGCCTTTGAAAATGACTGCCTACGCTCGGCCCAAGACTGAACGCCCCCAAATTTGCCTCAGCCATTCATACAGAACGCGCTATCTCCCTGATGAACAAAGCAATTTCAGATTTCCAAAATCACACCCCGATGATGCAGCAGTACTGGAAGCTGAAAAACCAGCACCCAGACCAGCTGATGTTCTACCGCATGGGCGATTTCTACGAGATCTTCTATGAAGATGCGAAGAAAGCCGCGAAACTTCTCGACATCACCCTGACCGCCCGTGGGCAGTCGGCCGGGCAGTCGATTCCCATGTGCGGTATCCCCTACCACGCGGCCGAAGGTTATCTGGCCAAACTGGTGAAGCTGGGCGAGTCGGTGGTGATTTGCGAACAGGTCGGCGACCCTGCCACCAGCAAGGGCCCGGTCGAACGCCAGGTGGTGCGCATCATCACCCCCGGCACCGTCAGCGATGAAGCCCTGCTCGATGAGCGCCGCGACAATCTGATTGCTGCCGTGCTCGGCGACGAGCGTCTGTTCGGTCTGGCGGTGCTGGACATCACCAGCGGCAACTTCACGGTGCTTGAGCTCAAGGGCTGGGAAAACCTGTTGGCGGAGCTGGAACGGATCAACCCGGTCGAGCTGTTGATTCCCGATGACTGGCCCCAGGGGTTGCCTGCGGAAAAACGCCGTGGCTCGCGCCGCCGCGCGCCCTGGGATTTCGAGCGTGATTCGGCGCACAAGAGCCTGTGCCAACAGTTCGCCACCCAGGACCTGAAAGGCTTCGGTTGCGAAAAGCTGACCCTGGCCATCGGCGCCGCCGGTTGCCTGCTCGGCTACGCCAAGGAAACCCAGCGCACCGCCCTGCCACACCTGCGCAGTCTCAAGCACGAACGCCTGGACGACACCGTAGTGCTGGACGGCGCCAGCCGGCGCAACCTGGAACTGGACACCAACCTGGCTGGTGGGCGCGACAATACTCTGCAATCGGTGATAGACCGCTGCCAGACCGCCATGGGCAGCCGCTTGCTGACCCGCTGGCTGAATCGCCCATTGCGTGACCTGAAAGTTTTGCAGGCACGGCAAAGCTCGATCAAATGCCTGCTCGAAGCCTACCGCTTCGAGAAGCTGCAACCGCAGCTCAAGGAAATCGGTGACATCGAGCGGATTCTCGCCCGGATCGGCCTGCGCAATGCCCGCCCTCGCGACCTGGCGCGCCTGCGCGACGCCCTCGGCGCCTTGCCGGAGCTGCAGAACGCCATGGCCGAGCTCGAGGCCCCGCACCTGGCGCGCCTGGCGGTGATTGCCGGTACCTATCCGGAACTGGCCGATCTGCTGCAAAAAGCGATCATCGACAACCCGCCCGCAGTCATCCGTGACGGAGGCGTGCTGAAAACCGGCTACGACAGCGAACTCGACGACCTGCAATCGCTCAGCGAGAACGCCGGCCAGTTCCTGATCGACCTGGAAGTCCGGGAAAAGGCCCGTACGGGCCTGGCCAACCTGAAAGTCGGCTACAACCGCATCCACGGCTATTTCATCGAGCTGCCGAGCAAGCAGGCCGAGCAGGCACCGGCCGACTATATTCGCCGGCAAACCCTCAAGGGTGCCGAACGTTTCATCACGCCGGAGCTCAAGGCCTTCGAAGACAAGGCATTGTCGGCCAAGAGCCGGGCGCTGGCCCGCGAGAAAATGCTGTATGAAGCGCTGCTGGAGAACCTGATCGGGCACCTGCCGCCCTTGCAGGACACCGCGGCAGCCCTTGCCGAACTCGATGTCTTGAGCAACCTGGCCGAACGCGCCCTGACCCTGGACCTGAACTGCCCGACCTTCGTCGAAGAGCCGTGCATGCGTATCAACCAGGGTCGTCACCCGGTGGTCGAGCAGGTGTTGACCACGCCATTCGTGGCCAACGACCTGAGCCTGGACGACAACACACGCATGCTGGTGATTACCGGCCCGAACATGGGCGGTAAATCCACCTATATGCGCCAGACGGCACTGATTGTGCTGATGGCCCATATCGGCAGCTTCGTCCCGGCGGCCAGTTGCGAACTGTCATTGGTAGACCGGATCTTCACCCGTATCGGTTCCAGCGATGACCTGGCCGGTGGCCGCTCCACCTTCATGGTGGAAATGAGCGAAACCGCCAACATCCTGCACAACGCCACCGAACGCAGCCTGGTGCTGATGGACGAAGTCGGTCGCGGCACCAGTACCTTCGATGGCCTGTCACTGGCATGGGCCGCCGCTGAGCGCCTGGCTCAATTGCGTGCCTATACCCTGTTCGCCACCCATTATTTCGAGCTGACAGTGCTGCCGGAAAGCGAACCACTGGTCGCCAACGTGCACCTCAACGCCACCGAGCACAATGAACGAATCGTGTTCCTGCACCACGTGCTGCCGGGGCCTGCGAGCCAGAGTTATGGCCTTGCCGTGGCGCAACTGGCCGGTGTGCCCGGGGTGGTGATTCAACGTGCGCGTGAGCACCTGAGCCGTCTCGAGACATCGAGCCTACCGCATGAAGTGCCGAGTCCTACGCGGGGCAAGGAATCAGTCCCGCACCAGAGCGACCTCTTCGCCAGCCTGCCGCACCCAGTGCTCGAGGAGCTCTCCAGGACCGATGTCGATGGTCTGACCCCGCGTCAGGCGCTCGAATTGCTCTATACACTTAAGACACGGATCTAACGCACTCGCGCTCAAGCTGATAGAATCCCGCGCGGTTTGGGAATGCCGCGGACTCTTAGCCTGGTCCGCCGGCTGCCTGGCCCGAACCTAGCGGCCCTGACTGGAAGGGCTCCGCTGCCGCCGCCTGAGGAGAGAATTAGAAATGACCTTCGTCGTCACCGACAACTGCATCAAGTGCAAGTACACCGACTGCGTAGAAGTCTGTCCGGTGGACTGCTTCTACGAAGGCCCGAACTTCCTGGTGATTCACCCGGATGAGTGCATCGATTGCGCACTGTGCGAGCCTGAATGCCCTGCGCAAGCCATCTTCTCGGAAGATGAAGTCCCTGAAGACATGCAAGAATTCATTCAGTTGAATGTGGAGCTGGCCGAAATCTGGCCCAACATCACTGAGAAGAAAGAAGCACTGCCCGATGCCGAAGAGTTTGACGGCGTCAAAGGCAAGATCAAGGATCTGGAGCGCTAAGCACCAGCCGGACTTGTCAAAAGGCCCCTTGTGGGCCTTTTTTTTTTGCCTGTGTGTCAGGTACGGCCTCATCGCTGGCAAGCCAGCTCCCACAGGTGCAGCGGAGAACCCTGTGGGAGCTGGCTTGCCAGCGATCGACCGCGGGAGCGGTCGCAAAAATCTCAAGGCAAAAAAAGGGGCGGTTTGACCCGCCCACATTTTTTCCGTAGTCCCTGTTTTCCCTTTCATCATCCTGATGAATCGCGTCCTGCGATGTCCTTGGCCGTCATCCTTGAAAGCCTGTGTCTGTCCGTAGACACAGTACGGATATTAGAGTTTTCAGCATTTGGAGCAACCGGGAAAATCTTTCAAGAAAAGTCCCGCCCACACCCGACACAATAGAAAAACCCTTTATTTTCAAACAGATAGAAAACAACCAAGCCAAGCAAAGGGGCCTTCCAGTACGCCTTGGCATGATTGCTTACGTCGCGCGTAAGCGATGTCCTACAAAAAACGCTAATGCGCAGCGTTTTACGCGCCCAAATGAAAACGCCCCGAATCGATCGGGGCGCTTCAAGAACAACGTATGTACCAGGTAAAGCTCAGCTATTGGAACAGCGACTCGCTGGACAGACCATTCTTCTCGAGGATTTCACGCAAGCGCTTGAGGCCTTCGACCTGGATCTGCCGCACCCGCTCACGGGTCAGGCCGATCTCCAGACCTACGTCCTCCAGCGTACTGCTTTCATGCCCGCGCAAGCCGAAGCGCCGTACCACGACTTCACGCTGCTTGTCAGTAAGCTCACTGAGCCACTGATCGATGCTCTGTGACAGATCGTCGTCCTGTAACAGCTCACAGGGGTCTGTAGGACGATCATCGGTCAAGGTATCGAGCAAGGTCTTGTCGGAATCCGGGCCAAGCGACACATCGACAGAAGATACCCGCTCGTTCAGGCCGAGCATGCGCTTGACCTCGCCGACCGGCTTTTCCAGCAAGCTGGCGATTTCTTCCGGAGAAGGCTCGTGATCGAGTTTCTGGGTCAGTTCGCGTGCAGCGCGAAGGTAGACGTTCAACTCCTTGACCACGTGAATCGGCAACCGGATGGTCCGGGTCTGATTCATGATCGCGCGTTCGATGGTCTGACGAATCCACCAGGTGGCGTAGGTGGAGAAGCGGAAACCCCGTTCAGGGTCGAACTTCTCGACGGCCCTGATCAGCCCCAGGTTGCCCTCTTCGATCAGGTCCAGCAGCGACAGGCCACGGTTGACATAGCGTCGGGCGATTTTCACCACCAGGCGCAAGTTGCTTTCGATCATGCGCTTACGTCCAGCCGGATCCCCCTTTTGCGACAAGCGCGCAAAATGGACTTCTTCTTCCGGAGAGAGCAGAGGCGAAAAACCGATTTCGTTGAGATACAACTGGGTAGCGTCGAGCGCCCGGGTGTAATCGATGTACTTGTGCTGTTTAAGCGAAGTGGAGTGTTTGGCCTTGGTGCGAACCGAAGATACAGCAGGTTTTTCTTCTTCGCTCGACATCGTTTCCATAACGAATTCGGCCTCCATCAGGAGTACCTCATCGTCGATGTCAAACTCCGGCGCTTCTTTACTGAGAGCCATTGTTATAGTCCTTTGCTGAGTTCGACCTCAAGCCCGAACGACGCCTGATCTCCTTGGCAGCGTTCAAGCCTGTCCCCACTACGTGCAGGAACAGGCGGGGTGCAATCAACGACGTGGCAGAAATTGCAACGGATCTACAGGCTTGCCCTGACGGCGAATCTCAAAATGCAGCTTCACCCGGTCAGTGCCCGTGGAACCCATTTCGGCAATAGTCTGCCCTACCTTGACCTGCTGCCCTTCCCGTACCAATAGCCTGCGGTTATGACCGTAGGCGCTCACGTAGGTGTCACTGTGCTTGATGATTACCAATTCGCCGTAGCCCCGCAAGCCACTCCCGGCGTACACCACCGAACCATCAGACGCAGCAAAAACAGGCTGTCCCAAATCCCCGGCGATATCAACGCCTTTATTCAAACTCCCGTTTGAAGCAAATTTACCAATCAATACACCGTTGGCCGGCCAGGCCCAGTTACCGGATGTACGCTCGCCCGCGGGCACGGGCGTGGCCTCGGGGGCACTGTTCGAAGGTGCCTGAGCCGCCGGCTGAGGTGCCGTCTGGGGTGCCGTCGCAACCACCGGTGCGCCATTGATGGGGCGTCGAATGACCGTGGTTTTACTGGACGACGAAGGCCCTTGGTTGGAAGTCGTGGTGACCGCCGTGGCGGGGGCGCTGGAGCCGCTGGAGCGACCGTCGAAGCGAATCGCCTGCCCCGGGCGAATGGTGTAGGGCGGCTGGATATTGTTGCGGGCGGCCAGGGCCTTGTAATCCCAGCCATAGCGAAAGGCGATCGAAAACAGGGTGTCGCCGCGCTGGACCACATATTGCCCCGTGGTCACGACTGGACGTTGTGCAACCGTCTTGTTGCGGTCCACAACCCCGGCGCCACTCGTTGTGGAGGTAGAGGAGCAACCGGTCAATACGGTACCGAAGGCAAAACCAATCACCAGTAGCTTTAAGCTCGATAGACCTGTGCGCTGCCGAATGACTGTGAGACTCACCCGCCGCTCCCTTTAAAGGTGACCAATATAAAAATGTAATAGTGCGCAATTATAACCAAACACAACCCTATTACGGACAGTCCGGAAACAAAGTATGAACCAACATACATTTTCAGGATTATTCGAACTCCGCACATAGACCAGAAAGTTCGTGCGAAATTCACTTATGCCGGAAAAGCTTGTTTCAGGCCAACGGACCGTTGAGCAAAGGGACGAAACGCACCGCGTCGAGCACGCGTCGGGAGAAACCATGCTCTTCACGCACAATCAGCATCAAGTGCTGGACGTCGCCCGCATTGCCTACCGGAATGACCATCCTTCCACCAGGCGCCAATTGGTCAAGCAACGCCTGTGGGACCTCACTGGCGACCGCCGTGACGATGATCGCGTTGTAAGGTGCCAGCGCTGGCCAGCCTTCGCAGCCATCGCCCCAGCGAAACACCACGTTGCGCAGGTTGAGCTCGACCAGGCGCTCCTTGGCCCGGTCCTGCAGGACCTTGATCCGCTCCACCGAAAACACCCGTTCGACCAGTTGCGCCAGCACGGCCGTCTGATAGCCCGAACCGGTACCGATTTCCAGGACCTTGTCCAGGGGACCTGCCTCCAGCAGCAGCTCACTCATGTGCGCGACCATGTAGGGCTGGGAGATGGTCTGGTTGTGGCCGATCGGCAAGGCGGTGTCTTCATAGGCACGGTGCGCCAGCGCCTCGTCGACAAACAGGTGACGCGGCGTGCGCCGGATCACATCCAGCACGCGGGCGTTCGACACCCCTTCATCGCACAGGCGCTGGATCAGGCGCTCGCGGGTGCGCTGCGAGGTCATGCCGATGCCGCGACGGCTCATGTCATCTTGTTCACGCATCAACGAAATCCTTCCAGCCAGCCTTCCATGCGCTCGAAGGCATCATTGAAGGTCCGGTCCAGCTGTAACGGCGTAATCGAAACGAAGCCCTGCATGACCGCATGAAAGTCGGTACCCGGGCCGCCGTCTTCGGCGTCCCCGGCCACGGCGATCCAGTAGCCTTCCTTGCCCCGTGGATTGACCACTTTGGTCGGCGCCGCGGCACGTGCGCGGTGGCCGAGGCGGGTCAGTTGCACGCCGCGGATATGGTCGAGGGGAAGGTTGGGAATGTTGACGTTGAGCACGGTACGTGGCGGCAACTCGAGCGTGGCGTGAGCCTCGACGAGCTTGCGCGCGAAATAGGCGGCGGTCGGCAGGTTGTCCGGCAGTCGCGAGAGCAGCGAGAAGGCAAAGGAGGTATTGCCCAGGAAACGGCCCTCCAGCGCTGCCGCGACCGTACCGGAATAGAGCACGTCATCGCCGAGGTTGGCCCCCAGGTTGATGCCCGAGACCACCATGTCCGGCTCAACGGGCAACAGGCCGTTGAGTCCCAGGTGAACGCAATCGGTCGGCGTCCCGTTCAGGCTGATGAAACCATTGGCCAGGGTCTGCGGGTGCAGCGGGCGGTCGAGTGTGAGCGAACTGCTCGCACCGCTTTTGTCCTGGTCAGGGGCTATCACCACGCACTCGGCATAGTCGGCCAGCGCAGCATGCAACGCCGCAAGACCGGGTGCGGTTACTCCATCATCGTTTGAAATCAGAATGCGCATGAGCTGTCCGTCTGCCCTGCCGACACCAGATCAACGAGTTCGCGCACCACGACGGTAGCGAAGCATCCGGCCGGAAGAACGAATTCAAGTTGCAGAATATCAGGCTCGGGATAATGCCATGTCAGACCGCCAATGGGCAGTCGCAGAATGCGACGTTCGTGTGACATTCCCGCCCGAGCCAACCAGGTACACAAGGCATGCTCGCGAGCGCCGATGCCTTGTTCGAGATCATGGACCACGCCAGTTGCCGGTGAATCCCCTTCCCCCCACTGCGGCCCTGTCGGGTGCAGGTCGAGGATGGCCAGGCGCGGGTCGCTGCATTCAGCGACACCCGCTGGAAAAAAACTGCGGCTATCGGTGAATGCCAGCAAGTCGCCGACCAGCGCCTTGTTCCAGGTGCCGTCGGCAACGCGGGCGGCGAGCACCTGGTTGAACAGATAACTGCGCGCCGTGGACAGCAGCCGCGAGCGCACGTTGCGTTGCTCGGGCAGGGCCTGGCGTTCGGCCCATTGGCGCGCATCGAACAGGTTGCCACCCTCGTGCCCGAAGCGCTGGGTGCCGAAATAGTTCGGCACGCCCTGCTGCTTGAGCTGCTCCAGCCGAGCCTGCAGCGCTTCCTTGTCTGCGCTGAGCTGGGTCAGGCGCAAGGTAAAGCCGTTGGCCGAGTGGGCACCGCGTTGCAACTTGCGTGAGTGCCGGGCGATTTTGAGAATGCGCAAGGTATCGTTTTCGGCCGCGCCCAGGTCCGGGTCGGCCTTGCCCGGAAGGTGCAGGCTGAACCACTGCCGGGTCAGGGCCTGGCGGTCCTTGAGACCGGCATAGCTGACGGTGCGCAGAGGCACGCCCGCGGCCTTGGCCAACCGGCGCGCCGCCTCTTCGGTATTGAGGCCGCGCTTTTCCACCCAAAGCCAGAGGTGCTCGCCAACGCCGGACAAGGGGATATCCAGGACTTCATCGACCTGGAAATCTTCAGCCGTCGCCTTGAGGACGGCGCTGCCCAGTGCCTCGCCCGAAGCCCGCGGGCCGAGCAGTTCGAGTTCCGTCATGCTGGCAACAACAAGGCAACGGCGTGGACGGCAATGCCCTCTTCACGGCCGGTGAAACCGAGTTTCTCGGTGGTCGTGGCCTTGACGTTGACCTGGTCGAGTTCGACCTGCAGGTCAGCGGCAATCAGTGCCCGCATGGTGTCGATGTGCGGGGCCATTTTCGGCGCCTGGGCGACGATGGTGGCGTCGACGTTACCGACCTTCCAGCCCTTGGCCTGGACGATGGCGACGACGTGACGAAGCAACACGCGGCTGTCGGCGCCCTTGAATTGCGGGTCCGTGTCCGGGAAGTGCTTGCCGATGTCGCCCAGCGCGGCGGCGCCAAGCAAGGCATCGCTCAGGGCGTGCAGCAATACGTCGCCATCGGAATGCGCGAGCAGCCCGAACTTGTGTGCGATACGCACGCCTCCCAAGGTTATGAATTCGCCTTCACCGAAACGGTGCACATCGTAGCCGTGGCCAATACGCATAAAAAAAACGCCCCGATTGAGTCAGGGCGTGATTCTACCTACTTTGTCCAACAATGGGCCGATTTGTCCCGCTACGTTTCACCCGAGCGCCTGTGCATGGTGGCGCAAGTGATCGTCGATGAAGCTGGCGATGAAGTAGTAGCTGTGGTCATAGCCGGGCTGCAATCGCAACTCCAACGGATGCCCCGCTGCGCGGGCCGCCTGGACCAGTGCCTCGGGCTTGAGCTGGGTGGCGAGGAAATCGTCACGATCGCCCTGGTCCACCAGCAGCGGCAATTTCTCCGTAGCATCGGCGATGAGCAAACTGGCATCCCACTCGCGCCAGCGCGACCGCTCTTCTCCCAGGTAGCGCGAGAAGGCTTTCTGCCCCCACGGGCAATCGATCGGATTGCTGATCGGCGCAAACGCCGAGATCGAACGATATCGCCCGGGATTGCGCAGTGCGCAAACCAGCGCACCATGACCACCCATGGAGTGTCCGCTGATACCTCGACGGTCGGAAGCCGGGAAATGCGCTTCGATCAGCTCCGGCAATTCCTGCACCACGTAGTCGTGCATGCGGTAATGCTCGGCCCAGGGTTGCTGGGTGGCGTTCAGGTAAAAGCCCGCACCCAGGCCAAAGTCCCAGGCACCGTCCGGATCACCCGGAACCTGTGCCCCCCTCGGGCTGGTATCCGGCGCCACGATGATCAACCCCAGCTCGGCCGCGAGCTTGTGCGCCCCGGCCTTTTGCATGAAGTTCTCGTCGGTGCAGGTCAACCCCGACAACCAGTACAGCACAGGCAGCTTGCCACCCTGCTCGGCTTGCGGCGGCAGGTACACGGCAAACACCATGTCACAGCCGAGCACTGCGGAATGATGCTTGTAACGCTTGTGCCAGCCGCCGAAGCTTTTCTGGCAGGAAAGGTTTTCCAGGCTCATGATGGACCTCAGAAATGAATGACGCTACGAATGCTCTTGCCTTCGTGCATCAGGTCAAAAGCCTTGTTGATGTCTTCCAGGCCCATGGTATGGGTGATGAAGGTATCCAGCGGAATTTCGCCTTTTTCGGCCATCTCCACGTAGCTTGGCAGCTCGCTGCGGCCACGCACCCCACCAAAAGCCGTACCGCGCCAGACGCGACCGGTCACCAATTGGAACGGACGAGTGGATATTTCCTGGCCGGCACCGGCGACGCCTATGATCACGGATTCGCCCCAGCCCTTGTGGCAGCATTCCAGCGCGGCGCGCATCAGTTGCACGTTGCCGATGCACTCGAAGGAGAAGTCCACGCCGCCGTCGGTGAGGTCGACGATCACTTCCTGAATCGGACGGTCGTATTCTTTCGGGTTGATGCAGTCGGTGGCGCCCAATTGGCGGGCGATTTCGAACTTGGCCGGGTTGATGTCGATGGCAATGATACGACTGGCCTTGGCCTTGACCGCACCGATGATCGCCGACAGACCAATGCCGCCGAGGCCGAAGATGGCCACGGTATCACCCGGCTTGACCTTGGCCGTATTGAGCACGGCACCGATACCGGTGGTCACGCCACAACCGAGCAGGCAGACCTTTTCCAGCGGCGCTTCTTTCTGGATCTTGGCCACGGAGATTTCCGGCAGCACGGTGTATTCGGAGAACGTCGAAGTGCCCATGTAGTGGAACAGCTGCTGGCCCTTGTAGGAGAAGCGGCTGGTGCCATCGGGCATCAGGCCCTTGCCCTGGGTCGCACGAATGGCCTGGCACAGGTTGGTCTTGCCCGACAGGCAGAATTTGCACTTGCCGCATTCAGGCGTATAGAGCGGGATGACGTGATCGCCAACCGCCACCGAGGTCACGCCCTCGCCGATCGCTTCGACGATAGCGCCGCCTTCGTGACCGAGAATCGACGGGAAGATCCCTTCCGGGTCCGCACCGGACAGGGTGTAGGCATCGGTATGGCAGACGCCGGATGCGACCACCCGCAACAGCACTTCACCGGCCTTGGGCATTGCCACGTCGACTTCAACAATCTCCAGCGGTTTCTTGGCCTCGAAGGCTACGGCAGCACGGGACTTGATCATCATCTTCTCCAGCAGAGGGGACAGTAGGCTGACAGTGTAATTGAGCGTTGAATGGTGAATAATCCATGCAAAGGCAAAACATTATTGCCATGCAGGGATAATCAATGAACGAAAATCGCTGGGAAGGCATCGATGAGTTCGTCGCCGTGGCCGAGTGCAGCCAATTCACCGCGGCCGCCGAGCGGCTGGGCGTATCGTCCTCGCACATCAGCCGGCAGATCGCCCGCCTCGAAGAGCGCTTGCAGACGCGCCTGCTCTACCGCAGTACGCGCCGGGTGGCGCTCACCGAAGCCGGCCAGACCTTCCTGCAACATTGCCAGCGCCTGCAGGACGGGCGCGAGGAAGCCCTGCGTGCCGTGGGCGATCTCACCAGCGAACCGAAAGGGTTGCTGCGCATGACCTGCGCTGTGGCCTACGGCGAGCGCTTCATCGTGCCGTTGGTGACTCAATTCATGGGGCTTTACCCGCAATTGCGGGTGGACATCGAGTTGAGCAATCGCACCCTGGACCTGGTTCACGAAGGGCTGGATCTCGCCATCCGCCTGGGACGTCTGCAGGAGTCTCGCCTGGTGGCGGCGCGCCTGGCCCCCAGGCGCATGTACCTGTGCGCATCGCCCTCCTACCTTGAACGCTATGGTCGCCCGCACAGCCTCTCGGAGTTGAGCCGGCACAATTGCCTGATCGGCAGTTCGGACCTGTGGCAGTTGCAGCAAAACGGGCGTGAGTTTACTCAGAGGGTGCAGGGCAACTGGCGCTGCAACAGTGGGCAGGCGGTGCTCGATGCTGCCTTGAGGGGTGTGGGGTTGTGCCAGTTGCCCGATTACTACGTGCTTGAGCACTTGCACAGTGGTGCACTGGTTTCGTTGCTTGAGGCTCATCAACCGCCAAATACGGCGGTGTGGGCGCTGTATCCGCAGCAACGGCATTTGTCGCCGAAGGTGCGCAAGTTGGTGGATTATTTGCGGGAGGGGTTGGCTGGCAGGCCGGAGTATTCAGTGCCTTAGATTCTCGTTCCCACGCTCTGCGTGGGAATGCCGTGTCAGACGCTCCGCGTCGACCTGCACGAGCGTGACGCAGAGCGTCGCTGGATGCATTCCCACGCAGAGCGTGGGAACGAGGAAGGATTCAGCGACGCAGCGCCCAGCGCTGGCGCAACCACTCCAGATCTTCCGGCCGCGTCACCTTGATATTGTCCGAACGCCCCTCGATCAACCGCGGCGCCTGCCCTGCCCACTCCATGGCCGAGGCTTCATCGGTGATCGCCACGTCGGCCACCAGGCTGTCAGCCAATGCCCTGTGCAATGCCCCCAGACGAAACATCTGCGGTGTATAGGCCTGCCAGATCGTGCTGCGGTCGACGGTGGCACTGACCCGGCCATTGGCATCGGCGCGCTTGAGGGTGTCACGTGCCGGCACTGCCAACAGCCCGCCGACCGGGTCGTCGGCAAGCTCGGCCAGCAACTTGTCCAGGTCCGAACGCGCCAGGTTAGGTCGGGCAGCATCATGGACCAACACCCAGTCGTCATCGCCAGCCCCTTGGGCATGCAGCAACAACAATGCATTGAGTACGGAATCGGCCCGCTCCTGACCACCAGCGGCCCGCTGGATGCGTGAGTCGCTGGCGCTTCGCAGGGTCGGCCAGTAAGGATCGTCAGCCGCAAGGCTGACCACCAGCCCCTTCAGGTTGGGGTGGTCGAGAAAACAGTCGAGACTATGCTCGAGGATGGTCCGCGAGCCCAATTGCAGGTACTGCTTGGGACGGTCGGCAGCCATTCGGGCGCCGATGCCTGCGGCCGGAACCACGGCCCAGAAGTCAGGCAGTGGCGAAATCATTGGGCCAACTGGTAGAGGGTTTCACCCTCCTTGACCATACCCAGTTCATGGCGAGCGCGTTCTTCCACGGTCTCCATGCCTTTTTTCAGCTCCAGCACTTCCGCGTCCAGGACACGGTTACGCTCCAGCAGACGCTCGTTTTCGGCGTGCTGGTCGGCGATTTGCTGCTGTAGGTCGGCAACCTGCTTCAGGCTTCCGTTACCCACCCAAAGGCGATACTGCAGGCCACCGAGCAGGAGAAGCAGGACGAGGAACAACCAATAGGGACTGCGCATCAAGGTATCCAGTGGAAAAAGACAGCCGCACCTGCGAAACGACTGATGGCACGAAGCCTGGCAATGGCCAGGCTTTGTGCTGTGTAGCGTTCGCAGTAGGACACGTCTGAAAGGCCCCCGTGGGACATTTCAGGCGCGCCCTAGTGTCTTTTTACCATCTATCGCTTAGCCGCGAAACTCGCCACGGCCGTTGTACTTCGCCTTGGCGCCCAGTTGCTCTTCGATACGCAGCAATTGGTTGTACTTGGAAACGCGGTCGGAACGGCACAGGGAACCGGTCTTGATCTGGCCAGCCGAAGTACCGACAGCCAGGTCGGCAATGGTCGAATCTTCGGTTTCGCCCGAACGGTGCGAAATGACGGCGGTGTAACCGGCGGCCTTGGCCATCTGGATGGCTTCCAGGGTTTCGGTCAGGGTGCCGATCTGGTTGAACTTGATCAGGATCGAGTTGGCGATCTTCTTGTCGATGCCTTCTTTCAGGATCTTGGTGTTGGTCACGAACAGGTCGTCGCCAACCAACTGGACCTTGTCGCCGATCTTGTCGGTAAGGATCTTCCAGCCAGCCCAGTCGGACTCGTCCAGGCCGTCTTCGATCGAGATGATCGGGAAACGCTCGGTCAGGCCTTTGAGGTAGTTGGCGAAACCTTCAGCATCGAACACCTGGCCTTCGCCAGCCAGATCGTACTTGCCGTTCTCGTAGAATTCGCTGGCAGCGCAGTCCAGGGCCAGGGTCACGTCAGTGCCCAGCTTGTAACCGGCGTTGGCCACGGCTTCGGCGATGGCCGACAACGCGTCTTCGTTGGAAGCCAGGTTAGGCGCGAAACCACCTTCGTCACCCACTGCAGTGTTCAGGCCACGGGCCTTCAGCACAGCCTTGAGGTGATGGAAAATCTCGGTGCCCATGCGCAGACCTTCCGAGAAGGTCTTGGCGCCGACCGGCTGAACCATGAACTCCTGGATGTCGACGTTGTTATCGGCGTGCTCGCCACCGTTGATGATGTTCATCATCGGCACTGGCATGGAGTACACGCCCGGAGTGCCGTTGAGGTTGGCGATGTGTGCGTACAGCGGCAGGTCCTGATCGTGGGCAGCAGCCTTGGCAGCGGCCAGGGATACGGCGAGGATTGCGTTGGCGCCCAGGTTGCCCTTGTTCTCGGTACCGTCCAGCTCGATCATGATGCGGTCGAGGGCTTTCTGGTCAACCGGGTCCTTGCCCAGCAGCGCGGCGCGAATCGGGCCGTTGATGTTGGCGACGGCTTTCAGTACGCCCTTGCCCATGTAACGGCTCTTGTCGCCATCACGCAGCTCCAGCGCCTCGCGCGAGCCGGTGGAAGCACCGGACGGCGCGCAGGCACTGCCGATGATGCCGTTGTCGAGAAGCACGTCCGCTTCCACAGTGGGATTGCCACGGGAGTCGAGAACTTCACGACCTTTGATGTCGACGATTTTAGCCATTGTTGTAAGCACTCCAAGATTGACGAAAACGACGCAGCTGAGAGAAATCGGATGCCATCATCAGGCGTTTTACCAGCGGGCAGGCCTGAGGACGACAAGGCTCTGGCCCGAGGGCCAGAGAAATAATCGTGCGATACTTTACCGGAGAATTGAGGTTTACGCGGTTTCTACCGTCGGAAAACTCTTAACAAGCTCGTCCAGTGCCTTGAGCTGAGCCAGGAACGGCTCGAGCTTGTCCAGGCGCAAGGCGCAAGGGCCATCGCACTTGGCATTGTCCGGGTCCGGGTGAGCCTCGAGGAACAGCCCGGCCAGGCTCTGGCTGATGCCGGCCTTGGCCAGGTCCGTGACCTGGGCACGGCGACCACCGGCGGAATCGGCGCGACCACCCGGCATTTGCAGGGAATGGGTCACGTCGAAGAACACCGGGTATTCGAACTGTTTCATGATGCCGAAGCCCAGCATGTCGACGACCAGGTTGTTGTAACCGAAGCTCGATCCACGCTCGCAGAGAATCAACTGATCATTTCCGGCTTCTTCGCACTTGGTCAGGATGTGTTTCATTTCCTGAGGCGCGAGGAACTGGGCCTTCTTGATGTTGATGACTGCGCCGGTTTTGGCCATGGCCACGACCAGGTCGGTCTGACGCGACAGGAAGGCCGGCAACTGGATGATGTCGCAGACCTCGGCAACCACCGCAGCCTGCTCCGGTTCATGCACGTCAGTGATCAGCGGCACGCCGAAGGTGCTTTTGACCTCTTCGAAAATCCGCATGCCCTCTTCCAGGCCTGGACCACGATAAGAGGTGATCGAGGAGCGATTGGCCTTGTCGAAGCTGGCCTTGAACACATAAGGGATACCGAGTTTCTCGGTAACCTTTACGTACTCTTCGCAGACCTGCATCGCCATGTCACGGCTTTCCAGCACGTTCATGCCGCCAAACAGCACCATGGGCTTGTCGTTGGCGATTTCGATGTTGCCTACGCGGATGATCTTCTGCGCCATGCTTTTTCAGTTCCCGGGTCAGGCTTTCTGCTGATGTTGAGCCAAAGCGGCCTTGACGAAACCACTGAACAGCGGGTGGCCGTCACGTGGAGTCGAGGTGAATTCCGGGTGGAACTGGCAAGCGACGAACCATGGATGGTCGTTGGCTTCAACCACTTCGACCAGCGCACCGTCACCGGAACGGCCGGAGATCTTCAGGCCGGCTTCCATCAGTTGCGGCAGCAGGTTGTTGTTCACTTCGTAGCGGTGACGATGACGCTCGACGATCACGTCCTTGCCGTAGCAATCATGAACCTTGGTACCGGCTTGCAGTTGGCATTCCTGAGCGCCCAGGCGCATGGTGCCGCCCAGATCAGAAGCCTCGGTACGGGTTTCGACCGCGCCGGTGGCATCTTCCCACTCGGTGATCAGGCCGACGACCGGGTGACCGCAGTTACGATCGAACTCGGTGGAGTTGGCGTCTTTCCAGCCCATGACGTTGCGCGCGAATTCGATCACGGCAACCTGCATGCCCAGGCAGATACCCAGGTACGGAATCTTGTTCTCGCGAGCGAATTTGACCGCAGTGATCTTGCCTTCGACACCGCGCAGACCGAAGCCGCCCGGTACCAGGATGGCATCGACGCCTTCGAGCAGTTCGGTACCCTGGTTCTCGATGTCTTCGGAATCGATGTAGCGCAGGTTGACCTTGGTACGGTTGCTAATGCCGGCGTGGCTCATCGCTTCGATCAGCGACTTGTAGGCGTCCAGCAGCTCCATGTACTTGCCGACCATGGCGATGGTGACTTCGTGCTCGGGGTTGAGCTTGGCGTCGACCACTTTTTCCCATTCGGACAGGTCGGCACCGCCACATTGCAGACCGAAACGCTCGACGACGAAGTCGTCCAGGCCCTGGGCGTGCAGCACGGCCGGGATCTTGTAGATGGTATCGACGTCTTCCAGGGAGATCACCGCACGCTCTTCAACGTTGGTGAACAGCGCGATCTTGCGGCGCGAGGAGACATCGACCGGGTGGTCGGAACGGCAAATCAGCACATCTGGCTGCAAGCCGATGGAGCGCAGTTCCTTCACCGAGTGCTGGGTCGGCTTGGTCTTGGTCTCGCCTGCGGTGGCGATGTACGGAACCAGCGTCAAGTGCATCAGCATCGCGCGCTTGGAACCGACTTCGACACGCAGCTGGCGGATCGCCTCGAGGAACGGTTGCGACTCGATGTCACCCACGGTACCGCCGATCTCGACCATCGCCACGTCGGCGTCGCCGGCACCCTTGATGATGCGGCGCTTGATTTCGTCGGTGATGTGCGGAATCACCTGGATGGTTGCACCCAGGTAGTCACCCCGGCGCTCCTTGCGCAGCACGTGCTCGTAGACACGGCCGGTGGTGAAGTTGTTGTTCTGGGTCATGGTCGTGCGGATGAACCGCTCGTAGTGGCCCAGGTCCAGGTCGGTCTCGGCGCCGTCGTGGGTGACGAACACTTCACCGTGCTGGAACGGGCTCATGGTGCCCGGGTCGACGTTGATGTACGGGTCCAGCTTGAGCATGGTGACCTTAAGTCCCCGCGCCTCCAGGATGGCCGCCAATGAAGCCGAGGCAATGCCTTTCCCCAATGAAGAAACAACACCGCCCGTGACGAAGATGTAGCGCGTCATGAAAAACCCTAGAAGTCTGCGTTAAAGCGGTCAGAGCCGCCGGGGAAAGCGAAGGAAGGCCGAAGCCCCCGATCACCTGCATTGTTCACAGTGCATCTCGAAAAACAGCTGCGTTTGTACAGACCGGGATAAAACGACCCGGTACGGCGCTCGCTACACATTTTTAGAATCGCCCAGCAAAGACTGCTTGGTAATCGGCAACTGCTGCGTTTCAGAAGAATCCACAGAAGTTGTATCAAGAAGGGAGCGTAGTCTACCGGAAACGGCCTTTCATCTCAAACGTTGCTCGCTCGTCGGTGGCTTCCAGTGCAATTGCCAGTCCTGCTCCCCTGTTCCAGGCAGGTTTGCCACGGCCTGCAACTGACCGTCACGGTACAGCAGCGGTAACCGGGCGCGGGCAAACAGGGGCAGGCCCCATTCATTGAGCAGGCGCTTGAGGTCGCGCTGCCCGCGCTGTGCTTGTAACAGTACTTCACCACCCTGCCGGTACCGAATTTCGTAGCGACCCTGCGGCAAAATACCGCTGAACCATAGCGTGCCATTGCCTGGAAGCAACAGAGGCTGCGAGGGATCGGGCCAGTCAAGCGGGCTGCCTGGAGGTTGCAGCCAGACGCCGGACAACCACCAGAGACGCCCGCCGGCACGGTGCAGCTCACCATCGGTCAATCGCCAGATCGGCCTGCCCTGCTCGCCGGTATCGCGCAGATTGTCCCAACCCACCCAGTGCCGGCTGTCGGGAAGGCGCGTCCAGGCACTGAGCCAGTACTGCAAAGCATTGCGTTGACGAGCCGGCGACAACTGCTGCAAGGGTGCCAGCGCCAACGATGGCAGGGCCAGCCAGGCAAATTCAGTCGAAGTCGACGCGGCGCCCAGATCCTGCTCGGCCACTTCATCGAGCAAGCCCTGGGCTTCGCTCAAATGCCCTGCACTGCGGGCCATATTCGTCGCCGCCTGCGACCACCGTTCCGCGAGCGCAGGAAATATCTGGTGACGCAAAAAATTCCGTGAATAACGCGTGTCGGTGTTGGACGGGTCTTCGATCCAGCTCAACGAGTGGGTTCGGGCGTAGTCCAGCAGCTCGCTGCGCGAGACCTCCAGCAGCGGCCGCACCAAGTGTCCCCGACCCAGCGGGCGATGCCCGGGCATCGCCGTCAGGCCACGCAACCCGGCGCCGCGCAGCAGGCGGAACAACAGGGTTTCGGCCTGATCTTCCCGGTGCTGACCGGTCAGCAGCACTTCATCGGCCTGCAGCACCTGCTCAAAGGCCCGGTAACGCGCTTCACGGGCCTGTTGTTCCACGCTGGCGCCAGCCTCGACCTGAACCTGAACGACCTGCAACGGCAGGTGCAGCGCCGCACAGAGTGCACGGCAGTGATCAGGCCAGGCGTCGGCGGCGGCTTGCAGGCCGTGATGGACGTGGATGACGTGCAAGGGGGGTAATGGGTGCTGTTGGGCCAGGTCGGCCAGGAGGTGGAGCAGGACGGTGGAGTCCAGGCCGCCGGAGAGGGCGATGTGCCAGGCCGGGGCGTTGCGCCAGGGGGCCAGGGCGGTTAGCAGGTGGTTGTGGAGGGTTTGCATGGGGCGGGTACCGTTGCGAGCGCTGCGCGCTCGATCGCTGGCAAGCCAGCTCCCACAGGTTTTTGCGGTGTTCGCATGATCTCTGTGGGAGCGGCGGTGCGACGACTCGACTTGCCCGCGATCAAGGTCCGAAGGACCTTGCGCTCAAAGCATCAAATCAGAGACCGTAGCTCATCAAACGCTCATAACGGCGCGCCAGCAGCGCTTCGTTGTCGAACTTCTTGAGCATGGCCAGCTGCGAAGACAGCTCCTGGCGAATCGCGGCAGCAGCAGCGGCCGGGTCGCGGTGGGCGCCGCCCAGTGGCTCGTTGATGACCTTGTCGACGATACCCAGGTTCTTCAGGCGCTCGGCCGTGATACCCATGGCTTCGGCGGCATCGGCTGCCCGCTCGGAAGTCTTCCACAGAATCGACGCGCAGCCTTCCGGAGAAATAACGGCGTAGGTGGAGTACTGCAGCATGTTCAGCTGGTCGCACACACCGATCGCCAGCGCACCGCCGGAACCGCCTTCACCGATAACGGTAGCGATGATCGGGGTTTTCAGGCGGGCCATGACGCGCAGGTTCCAGGCAATCGCCTCGCTCTGGTTGCGCTCTTCGGCATCGATGCCCGGGTAGGCGCCCGGGGTGTCGATGAAGGTCAGGATCGGCATCTTGAAACGCTCGGCCATTTCCATCAGACGGCAGGCCTTGCGGTAGCCCTCAGGACGCGGCATGCCGAAGTTGCGGCGGACTTTCTCGCGCACCTCACGACCCTTCTGGTGACCGATCACCATCACCGGCTGGTCTTCCAGACGGGCAACGCCGCCGACAATGGCCGCATCGTCGGAAAAGTGCCGATCACCGTGCAGCTCATCGAACTCGGTGAAGATGTGGTTGATGTAGTCCAGGGTATAGGGACGACGCGGATGGCGCGCCAGGCGCGCAATCTGCCAACTGGTCAGGTTGCCGAAAATACTCTCGGTCAGCGTGCTGCTCTTGTCTTGCAGACGAGCGATCTCATCGCCGATGTTCAGCGAGTTATCGTTGCCGACCAGGCGCAGCTCTTCGATCTTGGCTTGCAGGTCAGCAATCGGCTGTTCGAAATCAAGAAAATTCGGGTTCATAGGCATCCGTCTTGGGTCGACGGCCAAGCGGCCGGCCGGTTGATCCGTTTGGCGCCCTACCATAAGGGATCAGGCGCATTCAGGTCGAGATTAATAAATCACAGTTAAAAACCCCACCCCCGTAAAAGCCCTCATTGAAGGCATTCTGGCCAAGGGTGTGGCTCAACGATATTGCAAAAAGACGTTCTCACGGCCGAACTGGTCACGCAGCGCTTGAATCAAGCTGTCGGCCGGGTCGATTCGCCACCCCTCGCCGAACTGCAGCAACGCCTTGGCGTCGGGCCCGGTGTACTCCATGGTGATCGGACAGGCACCCCGGTGGCGCTTGAACAATTCGCCCAGCCAGGACAACCGATCCCCCTTGAGCGCCTCGGTATGCACCTTCAACCGCAGGCTTTCTGCCAGGTTGGTACGCGCATCTTCCATACTCATCACCCGCTTGACCCGCAGGCGCAGGCCACCGGAGAAGTCATCATTGCTGACTTCGCCTTCGACCACCACCATGGCATCGGTCTGCAGCAGGGACTGGGCCGAATGGAATGCATCGGCGAACAGCGACGCCTCGATCCTTGCCGAGCGGTCATCCAGGGTGATAAAGCCCATCTTGTCGCCCTTTTTGTTCTTCATCACGCGCAGCGCAATGATCATGCCCGCCACGGTCTGGGTATCGCGGGCCGGCTTTAGGTCGATGATACGCTGACGAGCAAAACGGCGAATCTCGCCTTCATATTCGTCGATCGGGTGACCGGTCAGGTAGAGGCCCAGGGTTTCCTTCTCGCCGCGCAGGCGCTCCTTGAGGGTCAGCTCCTTGGCCTTGCGATGGTTGGCGTAGACGTCGGCATCTTCTTCGACGAACAAACCGCCGAACAGGTCGCTGTGGCCACTGTCATGGGTACGGGCTGTCTGTTCCGCCGCCTTGATCGCCTCTTCCATCGCCGCCAGCAATACGGCCCGGTTGCGGTCGATATTGGCCTGGTAGGCCTTGGGCTCGTCATGGAAATGCGGCCCGAGGCGATCCAGCGCGCCGCTGCGGATCAAGCCATCGAGGGTACGCTTGTTGATGCGCTTGAGGTCGACACGTGCGCAGAAGTCGAACAGGTCCTTGAACGGTCCTTCCTGACGGGCCTCGGTGATGGCTTCCACCGGACCTTCGCCGACACCCTTGATTGCGCCCAGGCCGTAGACGATCCGGCCTTCGTCGTTCACCGTGAACTTGAACTCGGAGGTATTCACGTCCGGCGCATCGAGGCGCAGCTTCATGGTGCGCACTTCTTCGATCAAGGTCACGACCTTGTCGGTGTTGTGCATATCCGCCGAGAGTACCGCGGCCATGAATGGCGCCGGATAGTGCGCTTTCAGCCAGGCGGTCTGATAGGAAACCAGGCCATAGGCAGCCGAGTGGGATTTGTTGAAGCCGTAGCCGGCAAACTTTTCCACCAGGTCGAAGATGTTACCCGCAAGGTCTGCATCGATATTGTTGTTGGCACAACCTTCGATGAAGCCACCGCGCTGCTTGGCCATCTCCTCGGGCTTTTTCTTGCCCATGGCGCGACGCAGCATGTCCGCGCCGCCGAGGGTGTAGCCGGCCATGACCTGGGCGATCTGCATCACCTGTTCCTGGTACAGGATGATGCCGTAGGTCGGCGCCAGCACGGGCTTGAGGCCATCGTACTGGTAGTCGGGGTGCGGATAGGCAAGCTCGGCGCGACCGTGCTTGCGGTTGATGAAGTCGTCCACCATGCCCGATTGCAACGGGCCCGGACGGAACAGCGCCACCAGTGCGATCAGGTCTTCCAGGCAGTCGGGCTTGAGCTTCTTGATCAGCTCCTTCATGCCGCGCGATTCAAGCTGGAACACCGCGGTGGTTTCAGCTTTCTGCAGCAGACTGTAGGTCGGCTTGTCGTCCAGCGGAATGAAGGCGATATCCAGTGGTTCTTCGCCGACCTTGGCCCGGTCGCGGTTGATGGTCTTCAGGGCCCAGTCGATGATGGTCAGGGTCCGCAGACCCAGGAAGTCGAACTTGACCAGGCCCGCAGCTTCGACGTCGTCCTTGTCGAACTGGGTGACCAGGCCGCCGCCTTCCTCATCGCAATAGATGGGCGAGAAGTCTGTCAGCTTGGTCGGCGCGATTACCACGCCACCGGCGTGCTTGCCGACGTTTCGGGTGATGCCTTCGAGCTTGCGCGCCATCTCCCAGATTTCCGCGGCCTCTTCGTCGACCTTGAGGAAGTCACGCAGGATTTCCTCCTGCTCAAAGGCTTTTTCCAGGGTCATGCCGACTTCGAAGGGAATCATCTTCGACAGGCGGTCCGCCAGGCCGTAGGACTTGCCCTGCACCCGCGCCACGTCACGAACCACAGCCTTGGCGGCCATGGAACCGAAGGTGATGATCTGGCTCACCGCGTTGCGGCCGTACTTCTCGGCCACGTAGTCGATGACCCGGTCGCGACCGTCCATGCAGAAGTCGACGTCGAAGTCGGGCATCGAAACCCGTTCCGGGTTCAGGAACCGCTCGAACAGCAGGTCGTACTCCAAAGGATCGAGGTCGGTGATCTTCTGTACGTAGGCCACCAGCGACCCGGCACCCGACCCCCGGCCAGGACCGACCGGTACGCCGTTGTTCTTGGCCCACTGGATAAAGTCCATCACGATCAGGAAGTAACCGGGGAACCCCATCTGGATGATGATATCCAGCTCGAAATTCAGCCGGTCGACATACACCTGGCGCTTGGCCTCGTAGTCTTCGGTGGTATCTCTGGGCAGCAGCACGCTGAGGCGCTCTTCCAGGCCATCGAAGGACACCTTGCGGAAATATTCATCGATGGTCATGCCATCGGGGATCGGGTAGTCGGGCAGGAAGTGCTTGCCCAACTTGACGTCGATATTGCAGCGTTTGGCAATCTCGACGGTGTTTTCCAGGGCTTCGGGCAGGTCACTGAACAGCTCGGCCATCTCGGCCGGGCTTTTCAGGTATTGCTGGTCACTGTAGTTTTTCGACCGGCGCGGGTCGTCGAGGGCGCGGCCTTCACCGATGCAGACGCGCGTCTCATGCGCCTCGAAGTCTTCCTGCTTGATGAAGCGTACGTCGTTGGTAGCGACCAGCGGCGCACCGACCTTGTCGGCCAGGGCCACGGCCGCATGGAGGTATTCTTCATCGTTGGTGCGGTTGGTGCGCTGGATCTCGACATAGAAACGGTCGGGGAAAATCGCCATCCATTCGCGCAGGAGCGCTTCGGCGTCGTCCGGATTGCCACCGAGCAGTGTCATGCCGATGTCACCCTCCTTGGCCGCAGACAAGGCAATCAAGCCTTCGCTGGCGGGCGGGATCCAGTCCTTGTCGATAATCACCTGGCCATTGCGCTGACCTTCGATGAAACCACGGGAAATCAGCTCGGTCAGGTTACGGTAGCCCTGGGCATTCATGGCCAGGAAACTGATGCGACTGAGCGGCGCCTCGGGGTCGCGGTTGGCCAGCCACAGGTCGGCACCGCAGATCGGCTTGATCCCGGCACCCATTGCGGTCTTGTAGAACTTGACCAGCGAACACATGTTGTTCTGGTCGGTGACGGCCACCGCCGGCATGTTCATCCCGGCCAGGGCCTTGACCAGCGGCTTGATCCGCACCAGACCATCGACCAGCGAATATTCGGTGTGCAGGCGTAGATGAACGAAAGAAGCCGACATGGTGATCCTATAGGTGCCAAAAACAACAAGGCCCGGATTGTACCGGGCCTTGATAAAAACATCAGCCAGCTCAGGCTAGCGTAAAACCGGAATCCAACTGCTCACGCGCCTCATAAGCGGCCCGCACGGGACCAAACGAGCGTCGGTGAATCGGTGTCGGCCCCAGGCGGGACAAGGCTTCCAGATGAACGGCAGTCGGGTAGCCCTTGTGTCCTCCAATGCCGTAGCCCGGATAGATCAATTCGAAAGCAGCCATTTCACGGTCGCGACTGACCTTGGCCAGGATCGAAGCCGCAGCGATGGCAGGCACCTGGCTATCACCCTTGATCACTGGTGCCGAGGGCACCGCCAGTTTCGGGCAGCGGTTGCCATCGATCAACGCCAGTTTCGGCGTGACACTGAGTCCTTCCACCGCACGCTGCATGGCCAGCATGGTGGCATGGAGGATGTTGAGCCGGTCGATTTCCTCGACTTCGGCCCGCGCGATGCACCAGCTCAGGGCTTTTTCGCAGATTTCCTCGAACAGCAGCTCACGCCGTGCTTCGGTGAGCTTCTTCGAGTCGTTGAGCCCGAGAATCGGTCGATTCGGATCGAGGATCACCGCTGCCGTGACAACTGCGCCGCACAACGGGCCACGGCCCACTTCATCCACGCCGGCAACCAGGTCCTCGACCAGGTTGAAGTCCAATCCCATTTGCATCTATCGGTTACTCAGTAAGGCCAGGACCGCTTCGGCGGCCTGGTTGGAGGCATCGCGACGCAAGGTCCGGTGGATCTGGTCGAACCCTTCGGTCTGCTCGACACCCGCTCTGATCAATGGCGCCAATGTCCGGGCCAGTGCATCGGGCGTCGCCGCCTCTTGCAGCAGTTCGGGCACCAGCAGCCTTTGCGCCAGAAGGTTGGGCAAGGACACGTAAGGACTTTTGACCAGACGTTTGAGAATCCAGTAAGTCAGCGGTGCCAGCCGGTAGGCAACCACCATGGGGCGCTTGTAGAGCAGCGCTTCGAGGGTCGCCGTACCCGAGGCAATCAGCACCGCATCGCAGGCCGCCAAAGCCTGGTGCGAGCGGCCATCGAGGAGCGTCAACGGCAGGTCACGCCCGGCGAGCATCTGCTCGAGCTGGGCGCGACGCTCAGTATTGGCGCAAGGCACGACAAAGCGCACGCCCGGCACCATGGCCCGCAGGCGCTCGGCAGTATCGAGAAACAGAGCCCCCAGGCGACCGACCTCGCCGCCCCGACTGCCAGGCATCAAGGCCACCAATGGGCCTTCGGGCAGGTTCAACTCGGCACGGGCCGCGCTACGGTCGGCATCCAGCGGGATGGTATCGGCCAGCGGATGGCCGACAAAACGCACCGGTACGCCCTTCTCTTCGTAGAAGCGCGCCTCGAAGGGAAACAGTGTCAGCATCAGGTCGCAGCCTTCACGGATCTTCAGGACCCGCTTCTGCCGCCAGGCCCAGACCGACGGGCTGACGTAGTGCACGGTCTTGATGCCGGCACGGCGCAACTGGAGTTCGATGTTGAGGGTGAAGTCCGGCGCATCGATACCGATGAAGACGTCGGGCTTGCGCTCGATCAGCGTCTGTACCAGCAGCTTGCGTCGCTTGAGCAGTTCGCGCAGGCGGCCCAGCACTTCGACCAGGCCCATGACCGCCAGGCGCTCCATGGGAAAGTAGGAGGTCAGCCCCTGTGCCTGCATGAGCGGGCCGCCGACACCAATGAACTCGATATCGGGGTGCCGCTCCTTGAGCGCGCGCATCAGGCCCGCGCCGAGAATGTCGCCGCTGGCCTCACCCGCCACCAGCGCTACGCATAGACCGGCCATGATCAGCGAGTAATGCCGCGGGTCGAATTCTGGATCGACTTGAGAAACACATCGACTTCCGGAAACTGCGACGCCGGCTCTGCCAGATCGGCTATTGCCTGCTCGACCGTCAGCCCCTGGCGATAGACCACCTTGTAGGCACGACGCAATGCGTGGATGGCGTCGTCGCTGAATCCGCGGCGGCGCATGCCTTCGAAGTTCATGCTACGGGCCTCGGCCGGGTTGCCGAAGACGGTGACGAACGCAGGGACGTCCTTGCCGATGGCTGTCCCCATGCCGGAAAAGCTGTGGGCACCGATATGGCAGAACTGGTGCACCAGGGTATAGCCGGACAGGATCGCCCAGTCATCCACATGCACATGGCCCGCCAGGGCGGTATTGTTGACCAGAATGCAATGATTGCCGATGACGCTGTCATGCCCGATATGGGCATAGGCCATGATCAGGTTATGGTCGCCAAGGGTGGTCTCGGAGCGGTCCTGGACGGTACCACGGTGAATGGTCACGCCTTCGCGGATGACGTTATGGTCACCCATGACCAACCGGGTGACTTCGCCCTTGTACTTGAGGTCGGGCGTGTCCTCACCTATCGAGGAAAATTGATAGATGCGGTTGTGCTTGCCGATCCGGGTCGGGCCCTTGAGTATCACGTGTGGCCCGATGATCGTACCCTCGCCGATTTCCACACCCGCGCCTACGATCGACCAAGGGCCGACCTCGACGCCCGGGGCCAGTACGGCCGTCGGATCGATGATTGCGCGAGGGTCAATCAAACTCATAGTTTGCGTTCCGCACAGATGATTTCAGCCGAGCATACCGGCTTGCCGTCCACCGACGCCTGGCATTCGAACTTCCAGATCTGGCGCTTGCAGCTGATGAACTTGGCTTCGAGGATCAACTGATCGCCAGGCGTTACCGGCTGGCGGAAGCGCAGCTTGTCCGAACCCACGAAGTAGTAAAGCGTGCCATCGGCAGGCTTAACGTCGAGCATCTTGAATCCGAGAATACCGGCGGCCTGGGCCATCGCTTCAATGATCAGAACGCCCGGCATGATCGGATGCTGGGGGAAGTGGCCATTGAAGAACGGCTCGTTGATGCTGACATTCTTGTAGGCACGAATGCGCTGCGCCTCGACATCCAGCTCCACTACCCGGTCCACCAACAGGAAAGGGTAACGGTGGGGCAGGTATTCGCGAATCTCGTTGATGTCCATCATTTCAAAGGGAAGCCTGTAGTAAAGATAGGGAGCGCGCACTTTCGCGCAACACTCCTATTGCAAATCAAGGAGGCAGTTTAGCGGCTGAGCACACTTGATATGGAAAATGGTTTCAGCCTTCTGATGAAGCTTTACCGCCCGGGGTCACGGCCTCGACACGTTTTTCCAGCTGTTGCAGGCGTTTCGACATGTCGTCCAACTTGCGAATCCTCGCCGCACTCTTGCGCCATTGCGCCGCTGGCTGCATGGCCGTACCCGAAGAATAGGCGCCCGGCTCGGTAATCGAGTGGGTCACCATGGTCATGCCGGTGACGAACACGCCGTCACAAATATCGATATGACCGACCATGCCGACACCGCCGGCAATGGTGCAATGCTTGCCAATGCGGGTGCTGCCGGAAATCCCGACGCAGGCCGCCATGGCGGTGTGATCTCCGACCTGCACGTTATGTGCGATCTGAATCTGGTTATCCAGTTTGACGCCGTTGCCGATCTGCGTATCGGCCAGGGCTCCGCGATCGATGGCGGTATTCACGCCAATTTCGACATCGTCGCCGACCGTCACGCCGCCGATCTGGGCTATTTTCTGCCACACGCCCTTCTCATTGGCGAAGCCGAAGCCTTCACCGCCAAGCACCGCACCGGACTGGATGACCACCCGCTTGCCGATGCGAACATCGTGATACAGGGTCACACGAGGCGCCAACCAGCCACCTTCGCCAATCACGCAGCGTGCGCCGATAAAGCAATGCGCGCCCACGGTCACACCCGGGCCGACCTGCGCCTTGCTTTCGATCACGGCAAATGCACCGATACTGGCGCTGGCGTCGACCACGGCATCCTCGGCCACTACGGCGGTGGGGTGAATACCTGCTGCAGCCTTGGGCTTGGGATCGAACAGATGAGAAATACGCGCATAGGCCAGATAAGGATCCGGCACAATCAGCGCATCACCGGCGAAGTCCTCGGCATCGGCTGCCTTGAGCAGCACGGCCGCAGCCTTGCTGTCAGCCAGGTACTTGCGATACTGGGGATTTGCCAGAAAGCTCAGTTGAGCCGGGCCGGCCTCCTGCAGAGTGGCCAGCCCAGTGATGTCCTTGTCCGCCGGGCCACGCAAGATGGCGCCGAGGAATTCGGCCAACTGGCCGAGCTTCAGGGTCAGAGTCATGATCAGCGCGACTGATTCATGCGCTCGATGACCTGGCGAGTGATGTCGTATTGAGGCTTGACATCAACCACTGCGCCACGCTCGAACACCAGGTCGTAGGCACCTTTCTTGATGACTTCTTCCACGGCGCTATCCAGTTTCGGCTTGAGCTGCTTGAGCATTTCACGGTCGGCAACAGCCTTGGCTTCGTTCAGCTCCTTGGACTGGAACTGGAAGTCACGGGCCTTTTGCTTGAATTCAAGCTCCAGGCGCTCACGCTCAGGCTGGGCCATCTTGTCGCCACCGCTGACCAGACGATCCTGAATACCCTTGGCGCTGCTTTCCAGGGTCTTGAGCTTGGTCAGCTGTGGGCCGAACTTCTTCTCGGCGTCCACTGCGTATTTCTTCGCCGCGTCCGATTCGAGCAAGGCCATCTGATAGTTCAGAACGGCAATTTTCAGCTCCGCGAAGGCCGGAGTCGCGACCAGGGCCGCAGTCAGAAGAACCAGTTGAGTCAACTTACGCACGATGCACTCCTACAGAATTCGTTGTTATTAGCTTGGGTCAGACGCTTAGAAGGTTTGACCGAGAGAGAATTGGAACACCTGGGTATCGGCGTCGTCCGGCTTCTTGATTGGCGTTGCCAGGCTGAAGCTCAACGGGCCCAGTGCCGTGATCCAGGTCACGCCCACGCCCACGGAACTGGCCATGTCCGAGAAGCTGACGCTCGAGCAGTCCGGCTGCGAGCCGCAATTGGAGTCGAACACGTTACCCACGTCCCAGAAGACAGAGGTCCGCAGGGAGCGCTGATCCTTGACGAACGGCATCGGGAACAGCAATTCCACACCGCCCTGGACCAGTACGTTACCACCGAAAGGTAGCGGATCTTGATCCGGGTCGAACTGAGTGCCCGGGTTCTTGCCCGTACTCGGCGTACTGCGTGGCCCGAGACTGCTGTCCTTGAAACCGCGAACCGAATTGAAACCACCGGCAAAATAGTTCTCGTAGAACGGCAGGCCCGAGGTCGAACCATAACCATCACCATAACCCAGCTCAGTGTGCAGGCGCATGGTGTACTTGTCATTCAGTGGCTGGAACACCTGGCCACGGTAGTCGAGCTTGAAGAACGACAGGTCGCTGCCCGGGGTCGTGGTTTCCAGCACCAGGCTTTGCGAGTGACCGCGGGTGGCCAGCACGCCCTTGTTCAGGGTCGATTCAGACCAGCCGGCGGACGCCTTGAAGTTCAGGTAACTGTCGCCTTCCTGATTGATGAAGTTGAAAATCTCATCGACGGTGAAGACACCGGTCTTGATCTTGTCCTGCTGTGCGGTCAGACCGAAGGTCAGGCGCGAGGTCTCGCTGATCGGGTAGCCGACGCTGACACCCGCCCCCATGCTGTCTACCGCATAGCTGGCCACGTCGACATCGAGGTCGTTGTAGTCGGTGGTGCGATAGAACGCGTTGTAACCCAGGCTGACGCCATCGGCGGTCCAGTAGGGGTCGACGAAGCCGAAGTTGTAGCGGCTCTGGTATTGGCTCTTGGTCAGGCCGATCGAAACCTTGTTACCGGTACCGAGGAAGTTGTTCTGGCTGATCGAACCACCGAGGATCAGACCTGCGCTCTGGGCGAAACCGACGCTGGCGGTAATCGAACCCGAGGCCTGCTCTTCAACGCTGTAGTTCACATCGACCTGGTCGTCGGTACCCGGAACGGCTGGCGTTTCGACGTTCACTTCCTTGAAGAAGCCCAGGCGCTCCAGACGGGTCTTGGACTGGTCGATCAGGTAAGTCGATGCCCAGCCACCTTCCATCTGACGCATTTCGCGGCGCAGTACTTCGTCTTCGGTCTTGGTGTTGCCACGGAAGTTGATACGGTTGACGTAGGCACGCTTGCCCGGATCGACCACGAAAGTGATGTCGACGGTGTGATCTTCGTTATGCGGCTGCGGCACGCCGTTGACGTTGGCGAAGGTATAGCCCTCGTTACCCAGGCGACGGGTGATCAGCTCGGAGGTGGTGGTCATGACCTTGCGCGAGAACACCTGGCCCGGCTTGACCAGCAGCAGCGACTTGATCTGGTCTTCCGGTACCTTGAGGTCACCGGAGAGCTTCACGTCGCGAACGGTGAATTTGTCGCCTTCGTTGACGTTGACCGTGATGTACACGTTCTTCTTGTCAGGCGTGATCGATACCTGGGTCGAGGCGATATCCATGTTGATATAGCCGCGGTCCAGATAGTAGGAACGCAGGCGTTCCAGGTCACCGGAGAGCTTTTCACGGGCGTACTTGTCGTCGTTCTTGAAGAACGACAGCCAGTTGGTGGTCTTGAGCTCGAACAGGTCGATCAGGTCTTCTTCGGGGAAGACGGTGTTGCCGACAATGTTGATGTGCTGGATGGCCGCAACGGTGCCTTCGTTGATCTTGACCTTCAGGGCAACACGGTTGCGCGGCTGCGGGACCACTTCGGTGTCCACGGTGGCCGAATAACGGCCCTGAGCGACGTACTGGCGCTGCAGTTCATTACGAACGCCTTCAAGGGTCGCACGCTGGAAGATTTCACCTTCGGCCAGGCCGGATTGCTTCAGACCTTTCATCAGGTCTTCGGTCGAGATCGCCTTGTTGCCTTCGATTTCGATACTTGAGACCGATGGGCGTTCGACTACAGTAATGATCAGGACGTTGCCTTCGCGACTCAGCTGGATATCCTGGAAGAAGCCGGTCTTGAACAACGCACGTGTGGATTCCACCAGGCGTCGATCATCCGCTTCATCACCGACATTCAACGGCAAGGCGCCAAAGACACTGCCGGGGGATACCCGTTGCAGGCCATTGACGCGAATATCGGAGATGGTGAAGGACTCGGCGTGAACTTCAGCGATCATCAGTACGGCGAGAACCGCAGTTAGCAGCAGACGTTTCATGAAGTCCTTTCTTATTCCAACTGGCAATAAACAAACTGCCGCAAAATGCGGCAGGTTCGCTTTGAGCGAAGCTTTACAGTCGACCCAAATCGTTTATCAGGGCAAGCAGCATGACCCCTACCACCAAACTGATACCGATCTGGACCCCCCAACCCTGTACCCGATCCGACAACGGACGACCCCGCGCCCATTCGATCAGGTAAAACAGCAAATGCCCCCCATCCAGTACAGGAATGGGCAGCAAATTAAGAACCCCCAGGCTAATGCTCAGGTAGGCGAGAAAATTCAGAAAATCCCCAACGCCGGACTGGGCCGAAGCGCCCGCCACTTTAGCAATGGTTATCGGTCCGCTCAAGTTTTTTACCGACAGCTCGCCGAACAGCATTTTCTTCAGCGAGTCGAGGGTCAGGACACTCATGGTCCAGGTACGCTGGAACCCTTCGCCGATGGCAGCCACCGGACCGTAACTCACTTCGCGGAGCATGCCAGGTGGCCATTCGACAGCCTTGACCCCGGCGCCGAGGTAACCACTCGCTGCCTTGCCTTCGCCACGGCTGGCGAGGGTCAGCGAAACATCGATTGGCGCGCCGTCACGATCGATCTTGAAAGCGACCTTGCTGCCAGGATGGGCACGAACCGTATCGACCACCTGCTGCCAATCGGTCAAGGCCACACCGTCGAGGCTCAGCAGCCGGTCGCCGGTCTTGAGCCCGGCAGCCTGCGCCGGACCTTTGGGATCCAGCTCGGCGAGTACCGGCGCCAGCGCGGGACGCCAGGGGCGAATGCCCAGGGAGCGAATCGGATCCGGTTCGTCGGCGCCCTTGAGCCAGTTGTTCAGGGTCAACTGGTGCGAGACGTCTGCTGTCGAACCTTCGTCGCGGACCGTCACCTGCAGAGCGCCGCTCTCACCAAGGCGGCGAACCAGCTGCAGGTTGACTTCGGCCCATCCAGTGGTGGCCTTGCCATCAACTGAAACAATTTCCTGACCGGCACTGAGCCCTGCGACAGCGGCCATACTGCCGCTTTCCACCTCGCCGATGACCGGACGCACCTGCTGAGTGCCGAGCATTGCCAGCACCCAGAAGAACACCAGGGCCAGCAGGAAGTTGGCGATGGGACCCGCCGCGACGATGGCAATGCGCTGGCGCACCGACTTGCGGTTGAATGATTGGTCGAGCTGGTCGGCCGGCACTTCGCCTTCACGCTCGTCGAGCATCTTCACGTAGCCGCCCAGCGGAATCGCCGCCACGACATATTCGGTGCCCTGGCGGTCGCGCCAGCGCAGCAGGGGCATGCCAAAGCCCACGGAAAAACGCAGAACCTTGACACCACAACGGCGTGCCACCCAGAAGTGACCGAATTCGTGAAAGGTGACCAGCACACCCAATGCCACCAGGGTGCCGATAATCATGTAGAGCGCACTCATGTCTTTCTCCGAATAACTTCCACCGGACCCAGGCTGCCTGCGCTCACGCGCAGCGCCCTAGCGCCCGTGACGACTCAACCATTGTCCGGCCAGCTGCCGTGCCTTGGCATCTGCAGCGAATACCGCATCCAGTCCTTCGACTGCAACGACAGGCTCAAGGTTGAGCACTTCTTCGATAATACTCGGGATCTCCGGGTAGCGGATGCGCCGCTCGAGAAATGCCTCCACGGCAATCTCGTTAGCCGCATTGAGCATGGCCGGGGCACTGTTGCCCGCCTCGGCAGCCTGACGCGCCAGGCGCAGGCAAGGGAAGCGCTGTTCGTCCGGTGCCTGGAAGTCCAGCCGGGCAATGGCAAACAGATCCAGCGGGGCCACACCGGAGTCGATCCGCTGCGGCCAGGACAGGGCATGGGCGATCGGTGTACGCATGTCGGGATTGCCCAACTGCGCCAGGACCGAACCGTCGACATAATCGACCAATGAATGAATCACGCTTTGTGGATGCACCACCACCTCGACCTGGGATGGCCGGGCATCGAACAGCCAGCAGGCTTCGATCAGTTCGAGCCCCTTGTTCATCATGCTCGCCGAGTCGACCGAGATCTTGCGCCCCATGGACCAGTTCGGGTGGGCACAGGCCTGCTCCGGCGAAACATTGGCCAGCTCCGCCAGCGGGGTTTCCCGAAAGGGACCTCCCGAGGCAGTCAACAGGATACGCCGCACGCCGACATTACCCAGACCACGGGAAAAGTCTCCGGGCAAGCACTGGAATATGGCGTTGTGCTCGCTGTCGATGGGCAGCAACACCGCACCACTGCGATGAACGGCCTGCATGAACAGGGCGCCGGACATCACCAGCGCCTCCTTGTTGGCGAGCAGTATCTTCTTGCCCGCCTCGACAGCCGCCAGGGTTGGCCGCAAGCCCGCTGCGCCGACGATCGCGGCCATCACGGTGTCGACTTCGGGGGCGGCAGCGACCTGGCACAAGCCTTCCTCGCCCACCAGCACTTCGGTTGCAAGGCCCGCTTCACGCAAATTCGCCTGCAAATCGACAGCCGCTGCCGCATGCGGCACGACAGCGAAGACCGGCGCATGGCGCACGCACAATGCCAGCAATTCAGTCAGACGCGAGAAACCACTCAGGGCAAACACCTGATAGCGATCAGGATGCCGCGCAATGACGTCGAGCGTACTCAGGCCAATGGAACCGGTGGCCCCCAGTACGGTGACTTGCTGAGGCTTACTCACATTGCACCCCAATTCGCAGCCCAGAGCAGCACCGCAAACACGGGAATGGCCGCAGTCAGGCTGTCGATGCGATCGAGCACACCGCCGTGACCCGGCAGCAGATTGCTGCTGTCCTTGATTCCCGAACGGCGCTTGAACATGCTTTCAGTCAGGTCACCGACCACCGATGCCAGCACGACCACCGCAGCGCCGAACAAGCCCTGGAGCAGATTCGCAGCACTCCAGTCGCGGTGCACCGCAACCACCGTGGTGATGACCAGGCTCAGTATCAACCCGCCATACAGGCCTTCCCAGCTCTTGCCCGGGCTGACTTGAGGCGCCAGCTTGCGCTTGCCGAAGGCCTTGCCGGAAAAGTACGCACCGATATCGGCGCCCCAGACCAGGACCATGACCGCCATGATCAACCAGTTGCCCAGTTGCCACTGCTTGATCAATACCAGCCCTTGCCAGGCCGGCAGCAGGATCAGGAGTCCGATCAACAACTTGCAGGCGGCACTGGACCACTTTTCGCTGGTACCCGGGTAAGTCAGCACCAGATAGGTCGCCGTCAGCCACCACAGGACGGACGCCCCCAACACCCAGGGCGCCAGTTCAGGCAGAAGATGCAGCAAAAACAGCAAAACCGCGATGATCGCGGCATAACCGGTTCGAAAGGACTGCGATTCGAATCCAGCCAGACGCGCCCATTCCCAGGCACCGAGGGTCACCACCAGGCCGATGAACAAGGCAAACCCTGCACCTTCCAGAAGGAAGAAACCACACAGGGCGATCGGCAACAGAATCAACGCGGTGATGATTCTTTCTTTAAGCATTAAGCACGAGCTCCAGATTCGACCTGCTCGCTCGTTTTACCGAAACGACGCTGACGCGAAGCAAAATCGGCCAGCGCCTTGCGCATGGCCTCGTGTTTGAAGTCAGGCCAGTACAGATCGCTGAAGTACAACTCGGCATAGGCCAGCTGCCACAGCAGGAAGTTACTGATGCGGTGCTCGCCACCGGTACGGATGCACAGATCGGGCAACGGCAGGTCGCCGGTTGCAAGACAGGTCTGCAGCAGTTCCGGGGTAATGTCTTCAGGCCGCAAATGGCCGGCCTGCACTTCCCGGGCGAGTCGCTGCGCAGCCTGGGCGATATCCCACTGACCACCGTAGTTGGCGGCGATTTGCAGGATAAAGCCCGTATTGCCGGCAGTCAGCGCTTCGGCTTCGCGCATGGCCGCCTGCAACTCCGGATGAAAGCGCGAGCGATCCCCGATAATTCGCAGGCTGATATTGTTCTCGTTCAAGCGCCTGGCTTCACGCCGCAACGCCGAGAAGAACAACTCCATCAAGGCGCCGACCTCATCGACCGGGCGCTGCCAGTTCTCGCTCGAAAACGCGAACAGGGTCAGCACCTCGACCTTGGCCTTGGCACACACCTCGATGACCGCCCGCACCGCATCCACACCCGCCTTGTGCCCGGCAACGCCAGGCAACAGGCGCTTCTTCGCCCAGCGATTGTTCCCGTCCATGATGATCGCGACGTGGCGAGGTACCGAAGGCGGCACAGCCTGCTTAGTCTTTTCCATGAAAGCGCCTTTAACCCTTATACGGCCATCAAGTCCGCTTCTTTCTGTTTCACGGCAACTTCGATCTCGGCCACGAACTTGTCGGTCAACTTCTGAATTTCATCCGCTGCGCGACGTTCTTCGTCTTCGCTGATCTCTTTCTCTTTGACCAGGTCCTTGAACTGACTCAGCGCATCGCGACGGATGTTGCGCACAGCAACACGGGCATCTTCAGCCGCTTCGCGGGCCTGCTTGGTGAAGCCCTTGCGGGTTTCCTCGGTCAGGGCCGGCATGGAGATCAGCAGCAATTCACCCAGGTTGGTGGGGTTCAGGTTCAAGCCGGCGCTCTGGATCGCCTTGTCGACGGCTGCCAGCATGTTGCGCTCGAATGCCACCACTTGCAGGGTACGCGCATCTTTGACCGTGATGTTGGCCACCTGCTTGATCGGCGTGTCAGAACCGTAATACGGCACCATCACACCCTCGAGAATGCTTGGGTGAGCCTGACCGGTACGAATACGGCCGAAGGCATGCGCCAGGGACTCCAGCGACTTCTTCATGCGCTCTTGAGCGTCTTTCTTGATTTCGTTGATCATTCTTCGCCTTCCTCGATCAGAGTTCCTTCAGCGCCGCCCACTACGATATTCAGCAGAGCGCCAGGCTTGTTCATGTTAAACACCCGCAACGGCATCTTGTGATCGCGGCACAGGCAGATAGCGGTCAGGTCCATCACGCCGAGTTTGCGATCGAGTACTTCATCGTACGTCAGACGGTCAAATTTCTCAGCATGCGGATCCTTGAATGGATCGGCAGTGTACACACCATCGACCTTGGTTGCCTTGAGGACCACATCGGCATCGATTTCGATGGCGCGCAGGCAGGCTGCCGAGTCGGTGGTGAAGAACGGGTTGCCGGTACCGGCGGCGAAAATGACGACATCGCCGGAATTGAGGTGGCGAACACCCTTGCGACGATCATAGTGATCGGTAACGCCTACCATGGAAATCGCCGACATGACGATGGCAGGGATATTGGAACGCTCCAGCGCGTCGCGCATGGCCAAGGCGTTCATTACGGTTGCCAGCATCCCCATGTGGTCGCCGGTGACACGGTCCATGCCGGCAGCGCTCAGGGCTGCACCACGGAACAGGTTACCACCGCCGATGACCAGACCGACCTGGACACCGATACCGACCAACTGACCGACTTCCAGTGCCATGCGATCCAGCACTTTCGGGTCGATCCCGAACTCTTCCGAGCCCATCAGGGCCTCGCCGCTAAGTTTGAGCAAAATGCGTTTATAGCGAGGTTGACGACCACTAACCTGCTGAGCCATTGCGAGTTCTCTCCTGCGGCGTTTTTAAAAAATTCTGAGCCGGCTGTTTACAGCCTGGGCTAACTCTAGCGTGGCGCAGCGACTGCGCCATGGGGGATCGGCCTTGTAAGCCATCAACCCCCTGCCCTTTGACAAAGAGGCTGCGCGCGTGAGCGGGCAGCCTCTTCGGGGCGACAGATAGAAATCCGTCTTATTGCTTGGCAGCAGCCAGTTGAGCGGCAACTTCTTCAGCGAAGTTGTCAACTGGCTTCTCGATGCCTTCGCCTACCTTGAAGTAAGTGAAGGAAACGATTTCAGCGCCAGCTTTCTTGGCCAGGTCACCGACCTTGACTTCAGGATTCTTGACGAACGCCTGCTCAACCAGGCTGGCTTCAGCCAGGAACTTGGCGATACGGCCTTTGACCATGTTCTCGACGATGTTCTCAGGCTTGCCTTTGATCTTGTCTTCGTTCAGGGTCAGGAAGACGCCTTTTTCGCGCTCGATCGCTTCGGCAGAAACTTCCGAAGGCAGCAGGAACTCAGGGTTGCTAGCTGCTACGTGCATGGCGATGTCTTTGGCCAGCTCGACGTCACCGCCTTTCAGGACAACAGCAACACCGATCTTGTTACCGTGCAGGTAGGTACCGACAACGTCACCCTCAACGCGCACCAGGCGACGGATGTTGACGTTTTCGCCACACTTGGCAACCAGGGCTTCACGAGCGGCTTCACGGGAAGCGATCAGCGGAGCTGCGTCGGTCAGCTTGTTGGCAAAAGCTTCTTCAACGCTTTCAGCGACGAAGTTCTTGAAGTCGTCTTGCAGGGCCAGGAAGTCGGTCTGCGAGTTGACTTCCAGCAGGACGGCTACCTTGTCGTCTGCCTTGATGGCGATGGCGCCTTCAGCGGCAACGTTGCCAGCCTTTTTGGCAGCCTTGATGGCGCCCGAAGCACGCATGTCATCAATGGCTTTTTCGATGTCGCCGCCAGCCTTTTCCAGGGCCTTTTTGCAATCCATCATGCCTTCGCCGGTACGCTCGCGCAGTTCTTTGACCAGCGCTGCAGTAATTGCTGCCATTTCAAATTCCTCTTGGATAGGTTTTCAACCATTCCACCCGATGCTCACGGGCGATCAATTCTTGAAACCCGTTACCGGTTACTGCGCAAAAACAAGAATGCAATGACTACGCCGGTAAAGGGATTTCGAGGTGGCAAAAAGGGGGCAAAGCCCCCTTTTTGCTTACTGAGTCAACGCCAGGGCGTCAATTACTCAGCTGCGGCTGCCGGAGCTTCTTCGACGAACACTTCGGTACCGCCAGCAACGTGGTTGCGGCCACGGATGACAGCGTCAGCCATCGAACCCATGTACAGCTGGATGGCGCGAATGGCGTCATCGTTGCCTGGGATGATGTAGTCAACGCCTTCAGGGCTGCTGTTGGTATCGACAACGCCGATGACCGGGATGCCCAGCTTGTTGGCTTCGGTGATTGCGATGCGCTCGTGGTCAACGTCGATCACGAACAGCGCGTCAGGCAGACCGCCCATGTCCTTGATACCACCCAGGCTGCGATCCAGTTTTTCCAGATCACGGGTGCGCATCAGGGCTTCTTTCTTGGTCAGCTTGGCGAAGGTGCCATCTTCGGCCTGGGTTTCCAGGTCGCGCAGACGCTTGATCGAAGCACGGATGGTTTTGAAGTTGGTCAGCATGCCGCCCAACCAGCGGTGGTCGACGTACGGCGAACCGCAACGTGCTGCTTCTTCAGCAACGATCTTGCCAGCCGAACGCTTGGTGCCGACGAACAGGATCTTGTTTTTGCCCTGGGCCAGGCGCTCAACGAAAGTCAGAGCTTCGTTGAACATAGGCAGGGTTTTTTCAAGGTTGATGATGTGAATCTTGTTGCGCGCGCCGAAAATGAACTTGCCCATTTTCGGATTCCAGTAACGGGTTTGGTGACCGAAGTGCACACCGGCCTTCAGCATATCGCGCATATTGACTTGGGACATGATAGTTCCTTGATAAGTCGGGTTAGGCCTCCACGTATCCCAATGACCAACCAGCAGCTTCGAGCTCCGGGCACCCAGGTCATCGTGTCGACACGTGTGTGGGTTTAGGCTTTCGGGGGTATCCCCGTAAAGCGGCGCATTTTATATCACAGAATTGAACGCAGAGAAACCCGAAATCACTTTACCGAACCACCAGCGAACCACGGCTTTTGCGTGCAGGCTTGATTCGCGCAACAATGGCCCTCATCACCTTTATATAGAGATGCAATCGCAGGCGCAGCATGCAACGACCGCGCGTCTGTTAGAATTGCGACTTACCCGTGTTTACATGCGCCAACGCGCGCCGAGAGAGCCCGTATGACTGTCACCATCAAAACCCCCGAAGACATCGAGAAGATGCGCATCGCCGGCCGTCTGGCTGCCGAGGTGCTGGAAATGATCGGTGCATACGTCAAGCCCGGCGTTACCACGGAAGAGCTCGACCGCATCTGCCACGACTATATCGTCAACGAGCAGAAGGCGATCCCTGCCCCACTGAATTACAAGGGCTTCCCCAAGTCCATCTGCACCTCGATCAACCACGTGGTTTGCCACGGCATCCCCAACGACAAGGCGCTCAAGGATGGCGACACCCTGAACATCGATGTCACGGTGATCAAGGACGGCTACCACGGCGACACCAGCCGCATGTTCCACGTCGGCACCGTGCCGGTCTGGGCCGAGCGCCTGTCTCAGGTGACCCAGGAATGCATGTACAAGGCCATTGAACTGGTCAAGCCGGGCTGCCGCCTGGGCGATATCGGCGAAGTGATCCAGAAGCACGCTGAAAAGAACGGCTTCTCGGTGGTGCGCGAGTTCTGTGGCCACGGCATCGGCAAGGTGTTCCACGAAGAGCCGCAGATCCTGCACTATGGCCGTGCCGGTACCGGCATGGAACTCAAGGAAGGCATGACCTTCACCATCGAGCCGATGATCAACCAGGGCCGTGCCGAAACCAAGGTGCTGGGCGATGGCTGGACCGCCATCACCAAAGACCGCAAGCTGTCGGCCCAGTGGGAACATACCCTGGTGGTCACCGCCACCGGCTATGAAATCTTCACCTTGCGCAGCGATGACACCATCCCACGCGCCTCTTGATTGAACTGTTCTCGATAAAGGAAGGCGATCTCGATGCCCCAGGTTGACCCGGAGCTGTTCGACCGCGGCCAGTTCCAGGCCGAACTGGCCTTGAAGGCGAGCCCCATCGCTGCCTTCAAGAAAGCGATCCGCCAGGCCCGCGAAGTGCTCGATACGCGCTTTCGCAACGGCCGGGAAATCCGCCGCCTTATCGAGGACCGTGCCTGGTTCGTCGATAACATCCTGCAACAGGCCTGGAAGCAGTTCGACTGGAGTGAAGACGCCGACATCGCCCTGGTGGCCGTCGGCGGCTACGGCCGGGGTGAACTGCACCCCTACTCCGATATCGACCTGCTGATCCTGCTCGACAGCGCCGACCACGAGATTTTTCGCGATTCCATCGAACGCTTCCTGACCCTGCTCTGGGACATCGGCCTTGAAGTCGGCCAGAGCGTGCGCTCGATCGAAGAGTGCGCCGAACAGGCCCGTGCCGACCTCACCATCATCACCAACCTGATGGAAAGCCGCACCATAGCCGGCCCCGAACACCTGCGCCAACGCATGCTGGATGTCACCAGTACGGCGCAGATGTGGCCGAGCAAGGAGTTTTTTCTGGGCAAGCGTGCCGAGCAGAAGGCCCGGCACCACAAGTACAACGACACCGAATACAACCTGGAGCCCAACGTAAAGGGCTCGCCAGGTGGCCTGCGTGACATTCAGACCATCCTCTGGGTAGCGCGGCGCCAGTATGGCACCCTGAACCTGCACGCCCTGGCCGGCGAAGGCTTTTTGCTGGAAAGCGAAAACAACCTGCTGGCTTCTTCCCAGGAATTCCTGTGGAAAGTGCGTTATGCCTTGCACATGCTCGCGGGCCGCGCCGAAGACCGGCTGCTGTTCGACCACCAACGAAGCATCGCCGGCCTGCTGGGCTTCAAGGACGACGATGGCAAGCGGGCCATCGAGCGCTTCATGCAGAAGTACTACCGGGTGGTCATGAGCATCGCCGAGCTCAGCGACCTGATCATCCAGCACTTCGAGGAAGTCATTCTCGCCCCCGACTCGAGCAGCAGCACACAGCCGCTCAATTCGCGCTTTCAGCTGCACGATGGCTATATCGAGGCGACCCACACGAACGTGTTCAAGCGCACGCCGTTCGCCATGCTGGAAATATTCGTGCTGATGGCGCAACACCCTGAAATCAAGGGCGTACGCGCCGACACCATTCGCCTGTTGCGCGAACATCGCCACCTGATCGACGATGATTTCCGCAATGATATTCGCAATACCAGCTTATTCATCGAATTGTTCAAGTGCGAGATCGGCATCCACCGCAACCTGCGGCGCATGAACCGCTACGGCATCCTCGGGCGCTACCTGCCGGAATTCGGCGATATCGTCGGGCAGATGCAGCATGACCTATTCCACATCTACACGGTCGATGCGCACACCCTCAACCTGATCAAGCATCTGCGCAAACTGCAGTACACCCCGGTTTCCGAGAAATTCCCGCTGGCCAGCAAGCGCATGGGCAAGCTGCCGAAACCGGAGCTGATCTACCTGGCCGGGCTCTACCACGACATCGGCAAGGGCCGCCAGGGCGACCATTCGGACATCGGCGCGATCGATGCCGAAGCGTTCTGCAAGCGTCATCAACTGCCGGCCTGGGACAGCCGCCTGGTGGTCTGGCTGGTGCAGAACCACCTGGTGATGTCGACCACCGCCCAGCGCAAGGACCTCTCCGACCCGCAGGTCATCCATGATTTCGCCCACCGGGTCGGCGACCAGATTCATCTGGATTACCTGTATGTGCTGACCGTGGCCGATATCAACGCCACCAACCCGAGCCTGTGGAACTCCTGGCGTGCCAGCCTGCTGCGCCAGCTCTACACCGAGACCAAGCGCGCCCTGCGCCGTGGCCTTGAGAACCCGCTCGACCGTGAAGAACAGATCCGCCAGACCCAGAGCGCGGCCCTCGACATCCTGGTGCGCAACGGCACCGACCCTGACGATGTCGAACAACTCTGGGCGCAATTGGGTGACGATTACTTCTTGCGCCACACCGCCGGCGACGTCGCCTGGCACAGCGAGGAGATCCTCCAGCAACCGGCCGACGGCGGCCCGCTGGTACTGATCAAGGAAACCACCCAGCGCGAGTTCGAGGGCGGCACCCAGATCTTCATCTACGCACCCGACCAGCACGACTTCTTTGCCGTGACGGTGGCGGCGATGGACCAGCTCAACCTGAATATCCACGACGCCCGGATCATCACCTCCAGCAGCCAGTTCACCCTCGACACCTATATCGTGCTCGACAACGACGGCGGTGCGATCGGCGACAATCCGAAGCGCGTCAAGGAAATCCGCGAAGGCCTCACCGACGCCCTGCGCAACCCCGATGACTACCCGACCATCATCCAGCGTCGGGTGCCGCGCCAGCTCAAGCACTTCGCCTTCGCTCCGCAGGTGACCATCCACAACGATGCCCAGCGCCCAGTGACCATTCTCGAGCTCAGCGCACCGGATCGTCCGGGTCTGCTGGCCCGAATCGGCAAGATCTTCCTGGAATTCGACCTGTCGCTGCAAAACGCCAAGATCGCCACCCTGGGCGAACGGGTGGAAGACGTGTTCTTCATCACCGACGCCAACAATCACCCACTCTCCGACCCACAACTGTGCAGTCGGTTGCAGGACGCAATCGTCAATCAACTGAGCGTCAATCAGGCCGGCATCGAAATATCGCGCCTGACCATTTAGTTCGAGACTCGTACCTTATGAATAATGCGTTGAACCAGCTCCAGCCCTACCCGTTCGAGAAACTCCGCGCCCTGCTCGGCAGCGTCAAACCTTCGGACAAACGCGCCATCGCCCTGTCGATCGGCGAGCCGAAGCACCGTTCACCAAGCTTTGTCGCCGAGGCGCTGTCGGCCAATCTCGACCAGATGGCGGTCTACCCGACCACCCTGGGCATCCCGGCCCTGCGCGAAGCCATCGCCCATTGGTGCGAACGCCGTTTCGGCGTCCCGGCAGGCTGGCTGGACCCGGCACGCCATGTATTGCCGGTCAACGGCACCCGCGAAGCGCTGTTCTCCTTTACCCAGGCCGTGGTCAACCGCAGCGACGATGCGCTGGTGGTCAGCCCCAACCCGTTTTACCAGATCTATGAAGGCGCGGCTTTCCTGGCCGGCGCGCAGCCGCATTACCTGCCGTGCCTGGACGAAAACGGTTTCAACCCGGACTTCGATGCCGTGCCGGCCGAAATCTGGCAACGCTGCCAGATTCTCTTCCTGTGCTCGCCGGGCAACCCGACCGGTGCGCTGATCCCGCTGGAAACCCTGAAAAAGCTGATCGCCCTGGCCGACGAGCACGACTTCGTGATCGCCGCCGACGAATGCTACAGCGAGCTGTACTTCGACGAACAAACCCCGCCCGCCGGCCTGCTCAGCGCCTGCGCCGCCCTGGGCCGCAGCGACTTCAAGCGTTGCGTGGTGTTCCACAGCCTGTCCAAGCGCTCCAACCTGCCGGGCCTGCGCTCAGGCTTCGTGGCCGGTGACGCCGATATCCTCAAGGCCTTCCTGCTGTACCGCACCTACCACGGTTGCGCCATGCCGGTTCAGACCCAACTGGCCAGCATCGCTGCCTGGAACGACGAAGTGCATGTGCGCGCCAACCGCGCCCTGTACCGCGAGAAGTTCGATGCCGTGCTGGAGATCCTCGCACCGGTGCTGGATGTGCAAAAGCCCGACGGCGGCTTCTACCTGTGGCCGAAAGTGCCGATGGACGATGCCCAGTTCTGCCGCGACCTGTTCGAGCAGCAGCACGTCACCGTAGTGCCGGGCTCTTACCTGTCGCGCGAGGTCGACGGCCTCAACCCGGGCGCCAATCGCGTGCGCATGGCCCTGGTCGCGCCACTGGCCGAGTGCGTCGAAGCCGCCGAGCGGATTCGCGACTTTGTAAAAGGCTGACACGCACCCTGCCCGCCATCTGCAGGCGCTATCTTTGGGGCGAACGGCGCCCCATGTAGCCGCTGCCGCAGGCTGCGCTCGACCGCGGCAGCGGGCGCAAGATTTCGAAATTGCCAGGGGCCTTGCGGCCCCAGCGCAGCCTTCGGCAGCGGCTACGCCGACCGTGCCCCCCCCCCGCAGATTGCTGCGATCACACCTTCCCCAGCTTCGCCTCGCTCAGGTCCAGCTCCCCCAGTACCTCACGCAAGACCTCATCGCCGATCTGGTCATGACGCCGTAGCTTGTACAGCTCCAGGCGCTGAGCCTTCAGCGCGCGCACCCGCAGCCGGCGCTCGAGCTGATCCATCTGCCAGGCCAGGGCCTGGGCCTCGGCCGAATCATTGAAGACATCCAGCTGGTGACGATATTCGGACATGATCTGCGCCTTTAGCTCGGCCGCAAGCGCCGCCTGCGCCGCATCCTGGGGCGCCGCCTGTTCGACAGTGTCCTCGGCCTCGAGGGCATGAATCGCCGCTTCGGCAGTGCGTCGCCAGGTCTGGCGAACCTCCTCGCGCAAGGCATCATCCGAGCCCCTGGGAATCGCTCGCAGCAATAGCGGCAACGCAATGCAGGCCGCCACCAGTGACAACAGGATCACCCCGGCAGCAATGAAGATCAGCAGGTCACGCTCGGGAAATCCCGTGCCTGCATCGATCAACAGCGGCACCGACATGACACCCGCCAGCGTCACCGCACCGCGCACGCCGCCAAATGTCAGCAACCAGCAGGAGCGTGCATTGGGTACCCGCGTAAGCTCGGTCTTACCGCGCCAGCGGCGCACGGCACCGATCAGGCGCCAGATCCCTTGCACCCAGATGAACCGAAGGACCAGCAGCACCAGAAAGATCGCCACCACGTCCAGGCAACGCCACAACAGGGTTGGCCACAGCGATGTCTCGTGACTGACGACGGCCTTGATGATGTCCGGCAGTTGCAGCCCCAGCAGCAGGAAGATCAGACCATTGAAAGCAAACTCCAGCAGCGCCCAGACACTGCGATTGAGCAGGCGGGTGCTGGTCTGGCGGGGCAACAAGTCCAGCCAGCTTTGCATCATGCCGGCCGCCACCGCCGAAAGGATGCCCGAAACGCCCAGGCGCTCGGCCAACACGTACGCAGCAAAGGGCAGCAACAACATGAACACCACGTGGGTGGCCGGATCGTCCCAACCGCGGGCAATCATCCAGCTGCGCAGGCGGCCGAGCAGCCAGCTCAGGACCACGCCAGTGGCGAGGCCACCGCACGCTACCAGCACAAAGGAAAGGCTCGCCTCGGTCAGCGAAAACACCCCTGTGATGGCCGCTACCAGGGCGAACTTGAAGGTCACCAGGCCCGACGCATCGTTGAGCAGGGCTTCGCCCTGCAGCATGCGCATCAAGGGTGTGGGCAGGCGATCCTGGGCAATGGCCGAAACCGCCACGGCGTCGGTGGGCGACAACACCGCTGCCAGGGCAAAGGCCACCGGCAACGGAATACTGGGCATCAGCCAGTGAATGAAATAACCGGCGCCCACCACGGTAAACAACACCAACCCCACCGCGAGGGTAATGATCGGCCCACGCAGCCGCCACAGGTCGCGCTTGGGCATGCGCCAACCATCGGAGAACAGCAAGGGTGGCAGAAACAGGAACAGGAACAACTCCGGATCCAGTGCCACGTGCAGGCCCAGCGTCGGCCACGCCAACAGCGCCCCCGCGCCGATCTGCACCAACGGCAAGGGCAACGGAATCACCCGTCCAATCAGCCTGGAGACACTGACCAGCATCAACAGGATCAGGACGGTATAAGCGGACTGCATAAGGCTGGGTTTCTCCTGGTTGCGCGATCGACGAATTGATCCGGATAAAGGTTCGCCATTGAAGCGACATATTAGCGGTTTACCCTGTTAGCGGACCGCTGCACAAAAGTCGCAGAATCCGGGTTAACCTGTAACACAATGCTACACACTCTCGTTCCCACGCTCCGCGTGGGAATGCGGCCCCAGACGCTCTGCGTCGAACCCGGGGAGCCACGACGCAGCGCATCAGCCGCGGCATTCCCACGCAGAGCGTGGGAACGAGATTGAATCGTGGCATAATCCGTCACCGTTTTTTTCCAAGGGGGCAATCCGTGACTGATAACAGCAATTCGTTGCACCTTTATGGGATCAAAGCGTGCGACACCATGAAGAAAGCGCGTACCTGGCTTGATGAAAAAGCCATTGAGTACAGCTTCCATGATTACAAGACGCTCGGCATTGACCGTGAGCACCTGACCCGCTGGTGCGACGAGCATGGCTGGCAGGTCGTCCTCAACCGCGCGGGCACCACGTTTCGCAAGCTTTCCGAAGAACAGAAGGCCGACCTGGATCAGGCCAAGGCGATCGAGCTGATGCTCGCGCAACCGTCGATGATCAAGCGCCCGGTGCTCGACCTCGGCGGCAAGACCGTGATTGGCTTCAAACCCGACATTTATGCGGCGGCCGTCCAGTAATACTGGCGATCATGGCCCCACTCATTCGCAAGAGGTAACTGCATGTCCACTACCCTGTTCAGCCTGGCCTTCGGCGTCGGCACCCAGAATCGTCAAGGCACCTGGCTGGAAGTTTTCTATGCACAACCGCTCGTCAATCCTTCGGCCGAGCTGGTAGCCGCCATCGCACCCGTGCTGGGTTACACCGGTGGCAACCAGGCCATCGCGTTCACCACCACCCAAGCTTCGCAACTGGCTGATGCCCTGAAGGGCGTCGACGCTGCCCAGACCGCCCTGCTGACCCGCCTGGCCGAAAGCCACAAGCCGCTGGTTGCCACCCTGCTGGCCGAAGACGCGCCGCTGACGTCCACGCCCGAGGCCTACCTCAAGCTGCACCTGCTGTCCCACCGCCTGGCCAAGCCCCACGGCTTGAACCTGACCGGCATTTTCCCCCTGCTGCCGAACGTGGCCTGGACCAGCCAGGGCGCGGTCGATCTGGCCGAACTGGCCGAGCTTCAGCTCGAAGCACGCCTCAAGGGCGAGCTGCTGGAAGTCTTCTCGGTGGACAAGTTCCCGAAAATGACCGACTACGTGGTCCCGAGCGGCGTACGTATCGCCGACAGCGCTCGTGTACGCCTGGGCGCCTACATCGGCGAAGGCACCACCATCATGCACGAAGGCTTCGTCAACTTTAACGCCGGCACCGAAGGCCCGGGCATGATCGAAGGTCGTGTCTCGGCTGGCGTGTTCGTCGGCAAGGGTTCGGACCTGGGTGGCGGTTGCTCGACCATGGGTACCCTGTCGGGCGGCGGCAACATCGTCATCAAGGTCGGCGAAGGCTGCCTGATCGGCGCCAACGCCGGCATCGGCATCCCGCTGGGCGACCGCAACACCGTCGAAGCCGGCCTGTACATCACCGCCGGAACCAAAGTGGCCCTGCTCGATGAACAGAACCAGCTGGTCAAGGTGGTCAAGGCCCGTGAACTGGCTGGCCAGACCGACCTGCTGTTCCGTCGCAACTCGATCAACGGCGCGGTGGAATGCAAGACCCACAAGTCGGCCATCGAGCTGAACGAAGCACTGCACGCTCACAACTAAGTGGCGTAGTCAGGCCCGGAACGTGTCCGGGCCTGATGCCTGGCCTGAGCCAATATCATGTTCCAGCCTTCCCCGTGGCGCGCGGACTTTCCCGCCATCGCCGCCCTGCAACGACAGCACCAGACCTATCTGGACAGTGCTGCCACGACGCAGAAACCCCAAGCCCTGCTTGACGCACTGACCCACTATTACAGCCACGGCGCCGCCAATGTGCACCGTGCCCAACACTTGCCCGGCGCCCTGGCCACCCAGGCCTTCGAAAACAGCCGGGGCAAGGTCGCCTACTGGCTCAATGCGGCCAGCCCCGACCAGATCGTCTTCACCCATGGCGCCACATCGGCCTTGAACCTGTTGGCCTATGGCCTGCAAGCCCGGTTCAACGCAGGCGATGAGATCGTCATCAGCGCCCTGGAACACCACGCCAACCTGTTGCCCTGGCAACAACTGGCCCTGCGCCAGGGGCTCAAGCTGGTGGTACTGCCGCTGGATCAGCACGGCCTGATCGACCTCGATGCCGCTCACCAGCTGATCAGCCCGCGCACCCGTCTATTGGCAGTCAGCCAGCTGTCCAACGTACTGGGTGCCTGGCAACCCCTTCAGCCCCTGATCACCCTGGCCAAGGCCCAGGGCGCCCTGACAGTCGTCGATGGCGCCCAGGGTGTGGTCCATGGGCGTCATGACGTCCAGCAACTGGGCTGCGACTTCTATGTGTTTTCCAGCCACAAGCTCTATGGCCCGGACGGCCTCGGCGTGCTTTATGGTCGCAGCGAGGCCCTGGCCCTGCTCGACCATTGGCAGTTCGGCGGCGAGATGGTTCAGGTGGCCGATTATCAGTCGGCGACCTTTCGGCCCGCTCCCCTGGGCTTCGAAGCCGGCACCCCGCCGATTGCCAGCGTGATCGGCCTGGGCGCGACGCTCGATTACCTGGGCAGCCTGGATCAGAACGCGATTGCGAGCCATGAAGCGACGCTGCATGGTCACCTGCTGCGCGGCTTGAATGATCGCGAGGGCGCTCAGGTACTCGGGCGTCCGGAACTGGCGCTGGTGAGCTTTACCGTTGAGGGCGTGCACAACGCCGACCTGGCGCACCTGTTGACCGAACAAGGCATTGCAGTGCGCGCCGGTCACCACTGCGCCATGCCGCTGATGAAAAGCCTGGGCCTGGCGGGTGCGATTCGTGTCTCGCTGGGCCTGTACAACGACAGCGACGATCTGGAGCGCTTTTTCAGTGCGCTGGACCAGGCATTGGAGCTGCTGCGATGAGCCTTTCCATTGAAGCCCAGGGCGCACTGGAGACCTTTCAACAGGCCGCCGGCTGGGAACAGCGCGCCCGCCTGCTGATGCAGTGGGGAGATCGCCTGACGCCCCTGAACGAAGCCGAGAAAACCGCAGACAACCTGGTCCACGGCTGTGAAAGCCAGGTCTGGCTGACCGCGCGGGAACAGGACGGACGCTGGCTGTTTACCGCCAGCAGCGATGCACGCTTGCTGCGTGGCCTGCTGGCGCTGTTGCTGGTGCGGGTCAACGGCACTGCCATCGATGAGCTCGAGCACCTGGACCTGCCTGACTGGTTCAACCAGCTGGGGCTCGGTCGCCAACTCTCACCTTCGCGCAGCAATGGCCTCAATGCCGTGCTGCAGCGCATGCGTCAGTTGGTTGCGGGCGCCTGAGCCGGTTTCTGCCGGTCCGAGGGGCGGCGCATCCCGGCAACGATCTTGTCCACCGCCTTGGTCGCGGCGACCATGCCGAAAGTCGCCGTCACCATCATCACTGCGCCGAAACCGCCGGCGCAATCGAGCTTGACTCCATCCCCCACAAAACTCTTCTGCAGGCAGATGCTGCCATCGGGTTTTGGGTAGCGCAGTTGTTCGGTGGAGAACACACAAGGCACGCTGTAATGGCGGGTCACGGTGCGGGAAAAACCGTAGTCGCGGCGCAGGGTCGAACGCACTTTTGACGCCAGCGGGTCATTGTAGGTGCGGTTCAGATCGCATACCTGGATCAGCGTCGGGTCGATCTGCCCGCCCGCACCGCCGGTGGTGATGATCTGGATCTTGCGCCGCTTGCACCAGGCGATCAGCGCCGCCTTGGCGTTGACGCTGTCGATGCAATCAATCACGCAATCGATGTCCGGGGTGATGTACTCGGCCATGGTTTCGCGGGTGACGAAGTCGGCCACGGCCTGCACCTTGCAATCCGGGTTGATACCACGCAGGCGCTCGGCCATGACCTCGACCTTGGCCCGCCCGACATTGCCGTCAAGGGCGTGCAACTGGCGGTTGGTGTTGCTGACGCAGACATCATCCAGGTCGAACAGGGAGATCTGACCGACCCCGCAACGGGCAATGGCTTCCGCCGCCCAGGAGCCGACCCCACCGATGCCGACGATGGCCACATGAGCGTCACGCAGGCGTTGCATGCCCTCCAGGCCATACAAGCGCGCGACACCGGCGAAACGTGGATCTTCTGTATTCATGAGCAACACCCGAAAAAACCGGCGCGCATTATAGGCCGGACGGGCTCATAGAACACCCCCGGGCTACCGGCGCTGCCCTCTTCCCGTAGGCAATTAACAATACAACCTGTAATCCTGCTTTAATAGTTCAGGTTATTTCCCTGTCCTGGACGACAATTGCACGGGCCTCAGAACTTCACGGCATAAAGCAAATCCAACACCGTGCCTGCACACAGATCCTACGTCAGGTAAAGAGCAGGATGCGCGCCCTTGCGGCGCTTGCCGACTAAGCCCGTTCCACCCTTCGGAACCCGAACTATCTATGTCATCGCGTAAATTTGGTATCAACCTGGTGATAGTCGTGGCCATCGCCGCGCTGTTCACAGGGTTCTGGGCGCTGATCAACCGCCCTGTCTCGGCCCCCGACTGGCCGGAGCAAATCTCCGGTTTTTCCTACTCGCCCTTCCGCCTCGGGCAAGCCCCGCAGAAGGCTCAGTACCCGTCTGACGACGAAATGCGTCAAGACATGGAACAGATGAGCAAGCTGACCGACAGCATCCGTACCTATTCGGTCGACGGTGCCCTGGGCGATATCCCGCGTCTGGCCGAAGAGTTCGGCCTGCGCGTGACCCTGGGCGTATGGCTCAGCCCAGACCAGGAACGCAATGAGCGTGAAATCGCTCGCGCCATCGAGCTGGCCAACACCAGCCGCAGCGTGGTCCGGGTGACGGTGGGCAACGAAGCCCTGTTCCGCGAGGAAGTGACGCCGGAGCAATTGATGGGCTACCTGGACCGTGTCCGTGCCGCTGTCAAAGTGCCGGTGACGACCTCCGAGCAATGGCACATCTGGAAAGAACACCCGGAACTGGCCAAGCACGTGGACCTGATTGCCGCGCACATCCTGCCATATTGGGAATTCATCCCGATGAAGGATGCCGGTCAGTTCGTCCTCGACCGGGCCCGCGACCTCAAGCACCTGTTCCCGAAAAAGCCACTGCTGCTGTCTGAAGTCGGCTGGCCGAGCAATGGCCGCATGCGCGGCGGCGCCGATGCCACCCAGGCCGATCAGGCGATCTACCTGCGCTCGCTGGTCAACAAGCTCAACCGCCAGGGTTACAACTACTTCGTGATCGAGGCCTTCGATCAGCCGTGGAAAGTCAGCGACGAAGGATCGGTCGGCGCCTACTGGGGCGTGTTCAACGCCGCGCGGCAACAGAAATTCAACTTCGAAGGCCCGGTGGTCGCCATTCCCCAGTGGCGCGTGCTCGCCGTCGGTTCGGTGGTACTGGCCATGCTGTCCCTGGCCCTGCTGCTGATCGACGGTTCGGCCCTGCGCCAGCGCGGGCGGACTTTCCTGACCTTCATCGCCTTCCTCTGCGGTTCGGTACTGGTGTGGATCGGCTACGACTACAGCCAGCAATACAGCACCTGGTTCAGCCTGACCGTGGGCTTTTTGCTCGCCCTCGGTGCGCTCGGGGTGTTCATCGTCTTGCTGACCGAAGCCCATGAACTGGCCGAAGCGGTGTGGATCCACAAGCGCCGCCGCGAGTTTCTGCCGGTGCAGGCCGACAGCGCCTACCGACCGAAAGTCTCGGTGCACGTGCCTTGCTACAACGAGCCGCCGGAGATGGTCAAACAGACCCTCAATGCCTTGGCCAACCTCGATTACCCGGACTTCGAAGTCCTGATTATCGACAACAACACCAAGGACCCGGCCGTCTGGGAGCCGATCAAGGCCCACTGCGAAATGCTCGGCGAGCGCTTCAAGTTCTTCCACGTATCCCCCCTGGCCGGTTTCAAGGGCGGCGCGCTGAACTACCTGATCCCGCACACCGCACCAGATGCCGAAGTGATCGCCGTGATCGACTCGGACTACTGCGTGGACCGCAACTGGCTCAAGCACATGGTCCCGCATTTTGCCGACCCGAAAATCGCCGTGGTGCAGTCGCCTCAGGATTACCGCGACCAGAACGAAAGCACCTTCAAGAAGCTCTGCTACTCGGAATACAAGGGCTTCTTCCATATCGGCATGGTCACCCGCAACGACCGTGACGCGATCATCCAGCACGGCACCATGACCATGACCCGGCGCTCGGTGCTCGAAGAACTGGGCTGGGCCGACTGGTGCATCTGCGAGGACGCCGAGCTGGGTCTGCGCGTGTTCGAAAAGGGTTATTCGGCTGCCTATGCCCACAACAGCTACGGCAAGGGCCTGATGCCCGACACCTTCATCGACTTCAAGAAACAGCGCTTCCGCTGGGCCTATGGCGCGATCCAGATCATCAAGCGCCACGCCGCCAGCCTCTTGCGCGGCAAGGACACAGAGCTGACCCGTGGCCAGCGCTACCACTTCCTCGCCGGCTGGCTGCCGTGGGTGGCCGATGGCATGAATATCTTCTTCACCGTCGGTGCCCTGCTGTGGTCGGCGGCGATGATCATCGTGCCGCAACGGGTCGACCCGCCGCTGCTGATCTTCGCGATTCCGCCACTGGCGCTGTTCGTGTTCAAGGTGGGCAAGATCATCTTCCTGTACCGCCGCGCCGTGGGGGTCAACCTCAAGGACGCCTTCGCTGCCGCGCTGGCGGGCCTGGCGTTGTCGCACACCATCGCCAAGGCGGTGCTGTATGGCTTCTTCACCACCAGCATCCCGTTCTTCCGCACGCCGAAGAACGCCGACAGCCATGGTTTGCTGGTGGCCCTGTCGGAAGCGCGTGAAGAGCTGTTCATCATGCTGCTGTTGTGGGGTGCTGCTGCTGGCATCTGTCTGGTCCAGGGCATGCCGAGCGCGGACATGCGCTTCTGGGTGGCCATGTTGCTGGTGCAGTCGCTGCCGTACCTGGCGGCGCTGATCATGGCGATGTTGTCGTCGTTGCCCAAGCCTGAGGATGCTTCGGCGCCGGTGACGGCTCGGTAGAGTCGGTAGGTTCGCGAGGGGCCGCTTTGCGGCCCAATCGCTGGCAAGCCAGCGATAGCGGTCTATCTGTAGGCAAATTCTTTATTTCTTGCGCGACATTTCCCAAGCATAATCAACCCGCCTTGAACGCTGTTGCGCCTGTGTTTTCAGGTGGCTAGTCTGAACCGGTCGTTGCCAATTCAACGACCGGGTTTCGCAGCCCTGAGATGTAGTTCAGCGTTCATTTCCGAGTGTCGGCGTATCTACCTGCCCGATCTTGCGTTATGGCAGCTGTGCGCGGGGCACCTTCGGGTGCGCCGGGTTCCTACATCTCCGGTCTGCGAACCCGCGTACAGCTGCCACCCATTCGTTTCGCAGCGAATAGAAGGCGGCTCCACGATGTAGGAGAAAGCCATGATAAAAATCGTCCCCGATCCACCCGCTTCAACCCCCTCACACTTCACCACCGAAAAACCCTTCGGCACCGTCGACAGCAACGGCCAACCCATGTTCACCGTGCGTGGCGGCATCCCGGCCGAAGACGCGCTGGCCCACGCCACCACATTGATCGAATACGCCGAAGCTACAGCCTGGGATGTGGTCGATCACCTGCACCTGAATGACAAAGCACTGGTGCTCGGGCTGATTCAACAGCTCGATGCGGCGCAGGCGTTGATCGGCGCGGTGCTGGACCCGCCCGGCCAGCGCTAACTCTCGTAATCTCGTTCCCACGCTCCGCGTGGGAATGCCTCACCGACGCTCCGCGTCGCGTTCTCAGGCACATCGGCGCTGGAGCGCCTGGACCTGCGTTCCCACGCGGAGCGTGGGAACGAGATTGAATCGAACGATTTGGGTATTTTTGGTTGAGCCATTTCAAGGCGATGTATTCAATACTCGAAGACGATCGAGCGCCCGCTCAAGATAGCCATCGCGAATAATTTTGTTCAGATGCCCCTGGCAAAACCGGTCCGCTCGCACATGGGCGATCAACAGTTTGCGCACCTGCTCGGCGTCTGCAGTGTCGAGCAATGACACGTCGTCCATTTGCTTGCGTTTCTTGCCCGAAAACTCTTTCATCCAGTCAAATGGCGCGAAGAAGTGTGTGGCGTAGAACACCCTCAGGAAGAGGTAAAGCGACTTCTGCCATTGAAGGCTCTCTTCGCCAAGTTTATTCAACATGGCTGACGAAGGAGCGTACTGCAGAACATAGCCAAGGGCTTTGGGGGAAGGGGGTGGTAATTTTTTCACGAGGCTGGTCCTCAGAGTTGTGGCGAGAGAATATTGGACGACTCAGGGAATGTTTGATCGGACAGACAGACTGTCATTGATCCCTGCACATCGGTAACATCGTGAAGATCAAACAACCGATGTTCCATACCGATTCCAAAGAGGACCTCTTCCTCACTCGGCACCCCAATACTCGAAATATCTTTACCGACTCTGCTCCTCAACACTAGCTTATAACCCGACAAAAACCATTGAAAATCAACCCTTTTAGAGGTACTGGTAAAGGCAAGCTCGTGGACAATCCTCCCATCTTGATAAGCATCCTCCGAACCTGTAAAAGGTCCAAAAAAACGAACAACGGGCGCTTCCTCGGTATAGTTTTTCAGTTGTGCAAGGCCGGTATTGATCGCCTCAATGAAAGCGTGAACCTGCGCATACTCAGGATCAAATACTTTGTGGCGACGCAATATGCCGTTCACGATCCATGAATCAGGGCCCGTATAATCCCGAATCGCTCTAAATTGCCTTTCCGTCAACCCCAACTCTTGCGCAGTACGACCGCAATCAATAGCCTCAACACCCGCAGAGCAATCGTGACCGATGGTTTTAACAAGCGCTTCAAACTCCTCATCTATCGCTATACCGGGATTTAGATATTGACCTTTCAACCGCGTAAATTCACCAACCGCTATAGCCTCAGCCCTACCCTCTACGACGAGTTTGGTCGTACTCCATGGTGTTCTGGCTCCGAGGCTGGCGGCCGCAAAAAAATTCATTCTCAGCAGGATCGGCACCCAGTCTGCAGTTTCCTTAATGTGGACAGCCACGGTTTTCGGTGAATCTTCACCACTGAACAATCGCATCGCCTGATACGCCTGCCAGGTCAGCGCTGCCACGAATTCGCGATCATTCACGGGTTCGAACACTACCAATCTACGAAAACCGACATTTTGAGCGTCAGGCACAGGCTCCGATATCCAGCACGGCAGCAACGGACGAAAATCCCTCGCCGGTTGGAGCGCAAGCTCAGCAACGGAAATACCGCGCTCTTTCAGTTGCTCAAGAAGCTCGACTGGATGACTGTAATAATTATTCGGCTCGCACATAATAAACAAAAAATCCACTGGATCATTTGAAATGACGTCGAGTACATCACCTGCAAACAACTGAATTTTTCGTTGATCTAGCCCAATATGGTCGACGTCTACTTGATCTTTCAGACTCATCGTCGTAACGCCCCAATAGTGATTTGTCAATGTGAAAATACTCACAACCGCCTTGAAAAATAACTATCAAAACTGCCAGCTAGACACAGGGCAAAAAAAATACCCAAATAGAAAGATTTGGGTATTTTTATTGAAGCCCTGTGAACGAAAGCCCGTTATAGATAAACCACTTCCAGCGTCCCCTCCCCGTCAAACTGAATGTCGTCGCTGGTATCCAGATCCTGCATGGGCGCCACCACCACTTCAACCATCAAGGTCGCGGTCAGATCGCGAATCGCGACCGGGCCCGCGCTGCTGCCCAGGGTGTCGGAGAAGCCCAGCAATGAATTCGCACCGATACGATCGACCTTGAGGTCCGCCGCGTCCCAGGCATTGCCGTTGGTGGTGGAGTCGGTGTTGTAGATCTGCGCGATCTCATCGCCCTGGGTGCGCATCGGATCGAACTGCACTTCGTACAGGCCGATCTTGTTGCCGCTCTTGTCGAGCCCCAGGCCATAGTAGATGCCGCTGTTGACCAGGGCCGTACCGTCACGGTTGTCCTTCATGCGCAGGGCATAGCGGGTGGGGGCTTCGCAGGTGAGTGTGAGGCCTATGGGTTTTGGCTTGAGCCGGGTGCGGTTGGTCTTGCTGAGGTCTTGTACGGAAATCCTGCCAAAATCCACCACCCCGCCACCCGAGAGCGCCGGGGTGCAGGATGCCGGGGTGATGGTGCCCTGCACGATCAGCTCGGTGGTGGATTGGGCATTCACCAGGGGGGCGAACAACAGGGCGAGCAGCCCTGCCTTGAATCCAGCGTGGTATTTCATCTGTGATACCTCCTTCCCTTTTTTATTGATGTCCATGCTTTACAGATAAACGATCTCGATGGTCGCAGCGCCATCGATAGCGGCCTCTTCAGTCAATGTCAGCGTGTTGGCCGGAGCCAGATAAAGATCCACGCCCAGGGTGCCGCTCAGTTGAGTCATGGCCGTGGGACCGGTTGCCATGTCGGCGTGCGTGCCAAACCCCAGCAATCGACCATCGGGGTACAGGAACGCGGCAGCGGCCGGCGCCAGCCACCCCTGCCCGCCGGGCTGGCCATGCATGGCGCTCAGTGCATGACCATCGCCGGTGGCGGTGTTGTCCACCCAGGTGACGTAGCCACCCAGCTCCTGACCGAAGCGGGTCTTGCCGACGCCGAAGACCGCACTGGCGTCCACTTCGCTCAAGGTTGCCCGCACGGCATTGGGCCGGTTGTCCCGGGCCGAGAAGGCAAAGCGGGTGGGTGCGTCGCACTGGACGTTCAACGACAGGCTGCGTTGCAGTTTAGTGGCGCTGTCGCGGGTCAGCTGCTGCGCCTGAATACGGCCGAAGTCGACCACCCCGCCATTGCCCAGGCGCGGCGTGCAGGCAGCCGGGGCGAAGCCCACCTGCAACCCGAGTTCGCGCCGGGCACCGGACACTTCCAACAGCCCGCTGTTGTTCCAGGTCACGGAATCGCCACGACCCAGCGCGGCCTCATCGCCCCAGGCGCGGACCTCCAGACTCGCAGTGAAGGATCGTCCCTGGACAATACTGCCCGCCTTGACCGGCGTCAGCCCTTTATCCGGCAGCCACGCAATGGCCGCGTCTGCCTGGCCTGGAGGCTGCCCGGCCGCCGCCACTGGCGCCAGATCGACGCGTTCGCCATCGAGCAGCGCGTCACTCAGGCGCAGGGCATAGCTGCCCTGCTCGCCAAAGCGAAAGCGTTCGGCACTGGCCGGCAGGGCGCGGTAGAACAGGGTCATGGTGTCCGCTTGTGCGCAATGCACGTTCAGCCGAAGGCTGCGCACGCCCAATGGCAGCTCGCCGCCCTGGGCCTTGAGCGTTGTGCGGTTGAACAGACCGTAATCGATCAACGGCTGGCTGATCGAGACGTCGCAACCTTCTGCCATGGCCTGGGCCGTGGGGGTGAACATCGACACGGCCAGTGCCAGGCCCGCAGTGAAAGCAACACGGTGCACGGATAATAAATAGGTCACTGGGGTTACTCTCATGGCGTCCGGCACACGGCCGACGTGGTTTCGTAATAGGCCTGCAGGTCGGGCTCGTCCGGCAAGGCGAACTGCAATTCACAGGCCGGCTGATCCGGCGCTTTGACCCACAACCGAGGGCTGACTTCAACATTGGGGGCAAACACCAGCCCGCCCTCCTGAACCAGGGTGACGAACTCGCCCTCGCCGTCGGTAACCATCGCCCCGGCAGGCAATGCCTTGCCGTCGGCGGTGGTCGCCTGCAGCAGCGCCCGACGCGTGCTGACCACGCCGAAGTCGACCCGCGCCACCGCACCGCGACCGGCCTGCAGCACCGTTGCGCCATTGTTGATATCGATGTTGCGCGGCAAGGTTTTGGTCTGTACTTCCACCGGGCTGTTGCCGTAAGGCGACAATTGCGCGACCACGGCCTGGCCCGTGCCGTCCGTCCAGACCGGCCCGGCAGGGGTCGACACCTTCACCCCGGACACATCGCCCACCGACACCACGCCGAAGGTGTCCTGAACCGCATACGGCGACAAGGTGACGCCACCGTCGTGCACGGCCAGGCCACCGCGCAGGCCGGCGCTGTAGCCACGGTTGCCGTTGCCATAGCCGGTATAGCCCATTTCCAGCTGGGCATAGCGCGGCAGCAGCGAGACACCGGCGTTCAAGTCCACTTCACCATCGCGGCTGTCGCGCTCGGCGCCCAGGCGGTAGCTGGCGGTATCGCTGAGCTGCTCCTGCAGCGAAACACCGACCCGGTTCTCCCCGCCGCTGTTGCGCACCGAAGTGCGCAGGCGGCGGCGCTCGCCCAGGGGCAGGCTCACGCTCAGGTACACCGCGTTGTCGATACCATCGTCGCCGCCCAGGTTCCACTCGGCACTGGCCGACACCGACACCTGGCCGAATCGCTGCCCCCACGAGGCGTAGGAACGACTGGTGGAACGACCGTCGAACAACGTCGAACGCGCATAGCCAGCACTCAAGCTGCCCAGCCAGGGCTGCGCCCACGATACGCCTGCGCTGTACTGGTTGTGATAACGGCCGCCCTGGCTCGACTGGTCGAAGTCCAGCTGGGTGTCGATCAGATCCCGGTAACCACTGGTTTGCTGGGCGGCAGCGGCATTGATCGACCAGTCCTCGCCCAGCCGTTGGGACAGCGAGAGCTGGGTTTGCACGCCTCGAACCCCCTCGCGGGACGCTTGCGAGGATTGCACCAGCCACTGCGCCTGCGAATCTGTCCAGGGTTGCACACCAATACCCAGGCCGCCGGCATAGTAGTCCTCGGCGGCCATCAAACCGGTACTGAGGGTGGAGGTGCCGCTGATGGCCTGAGTCCAGCCGCCGCTGACCACCCAGGGCTCGCGGGCGACACCGCCGGTATCGCGCACCTGGCCGGCACCGAGCACAAACCCCGGCGCGGGCAAATCCAACGCCACCATCGCCGCCGGCACGGTGAAGCTGCGCTGCTCGCCATCGGCTTCGATCACGGTGACTTCCAGATCGGTACGACGGTCCAGGCGTGGCAGATTGCCCAAGGCGAAAGGCCCGGCCGGTACCACGGTCGAATAGATCAAGGCCCCGGCCTGACGCACTTCCACCCGCGCCTGGCTGTGGGCGATGCCTTCGATTGCCCCACGGCGGGTGGGCACCATCAAGGCTTCTTCGGACGTCAATTGCAGGCCGGTAATGCGCGCACCGGCCAGCACCGGGTTGCCCAGGCCGATCTGCCCGGCCTGCAACACGGTGCCCAGTTGGGCAAAGGTGCGCTGGGCGTAGGCGTCCAGGTGTTCGGTGCGGGAATTGCCGTCGACCGAGGTGTGCAATTGATGGCTGCGCACGATCCAGTCGCCGGCGTTGAAGCCTACTTCGGTATTGGCCGACCAGTATTCGCTGTTCTGGCCATCGAATTCATTGCGCAAACCCAGCAACTCGTAATTGAGGATGCCGGCCGTGCCACCGGTATGGTAGGCAGACAAATCCTGTTCATGTTCTGGCGCCTTCAGGGCCTGGGTCGGCACGACCAGGGCCACTTCATCGTTTGCAGGGTCCGAGTTCACCTGGGTTTGCTCATAGGCGCCGACAAAATCCCGGCAGGTCGCGGCATCGCTATCGGTGCTTTTCCCCGGCATTTGCAGCCCGGCGGCATCGAGCAGGGTCTGGTCGAAGCATAACTGGCCGTCGGCCTGGAAGCGCGCGTTCACACGACCGCGCGGCTGATCGTTGACTCGCAGCGTTACCGCGTGCACACCGGGGGTGAATCGTGCGGCGTCGCTCAAGTACTCGATCAGACTGGGGTCGATGCCGCGCTGGCGCAGGATGTCGGCATCGAAGGTCAAGGGTGCGGCGAAGACCTCGCTGGCCTGGGTGCAACTCCATAGCAACAGGCCCTTGGCCAATAGTGTCCGCCCCGGGTGCTCGGTAAAAATGGATCGCATATCAGGCGCCGCCAGCACGCAGGGGTGCCTCAAACGCATCCACGGCAAAGCCGTATACGGTGGCCGGGAACAACTTCACCGTGGTCGGCGCGCCGCTCACCGGGCCGTCGACCTCCACGGTGATGTTGTCACCCGGCAATACATAACTGCGGGGCAAGCGGGCGGCCTGGTTGCCAGGCAGCAATTTCAGCTCTTGCGCCAGGCGCACCACGTAGGATGTTTCGTTACGCACGGTGAGCTTGCCGTCGGCCAGGGACCACTGCAGGCCGGTCCAGGGCTCACGGTTGGGTGCCAGGTCCTTGGGGTGCAGGATCACCGGCAGGTTCTGCCGCACGCTGACGCCAACCCGTGCCTGACCCGCTTCTGCAGCCTTGGCGGTTTGCGGAATACCTTCGAAAATCACCCGCTTGAGGCGCTGGGTCTGCAACGGCTTTTCGCTGCGCAGAATGAAGCGCACCAATTGCTCTTTTCCGGCCTCTACCCGCCACACTGGCTGGGTGAGGAACAGCAAGGGTTCCGGGTCTTCCGGTATGTCCTGCAACGTCACATGCAGCAATGCAGTGCTGGTGTCGCTGTTGCGCACCTTGATCGATGCCTCGCCGTCGGCTTCCTTGACAATCACCACCGAGGTCTCGGGGATCATGCCGTCAGCCCAGGCGGGCAAGGCCGGAAACAGGCCCAGCAGGCCGGCGAGAATGGGCAGACAGCGCAGTGCAGGCCTGCGCACGTGCGTAAGATTCATGGCAATACTCCGGGCACGACGCTACGCACCCGTAAAAGAGTGGGATGGCGTCGAGAGCTTTTGATAAAAGAAAAAAACGCAGGTGAAGCTGTTATAGAAAGGCCGGCATACTGGATATGCCGGCCGGCACTCTATTTATAGGTATTTGACTTCAATCACGGATGCACCGTCGATTTGCACGTCGTCGGTCAGAGTCAGCTCTTTCGCAGGGGCAATGCGCACATCCAGATGTATGTTTGCGCTCAGATTCGTGATGGCCGATGGCCCATCGATAACGGAGCCGGTGGTTAAACCAATAATTCTATTGCCGACTTGGTAATTGAACACCTCTTGTACCAGAGTCGACCCACCTGATTGCCAAGTGAGACCATCATCGGAAGAAACTATAAAAACTCTGTCCGCGACTCCATCGACGATATTTTCACTCAACACTAAATTATATCGGCCAATTTTTTCTGCTCCATTCATTCCAAGACCAAAGTCAAATTCAGGATCAGCGCTATCGGTAGCAGTCCCCAATTTTTCATCCGTAGTTTTTAGTGCAAAGCGCACTGGTCCTTCACAAGCCACGCTGAATGATGACCTTTTCCTGCGTATCGTTTCTTCATCCTGCTTGAGATCCGCCGCGGAGATGTTACCCAAATCGAAATTTCCACCACCGGCAATCGTTGGTGTACACGCCGCCGGAGTAATAGTCCCAGTAACGCTAATATCGGTAGTGGACGCTGCGAAGGCGGCCGGTGCTGCAACAACCAGCGCAGTCAAAGCTAAAAGAGGCGTAAATTTCATAAAAAACTCTCATTACAAGGTAAATGCTTCAAAAACCGCTTCGATTGCGGAATTGAAACTTTATGTTTTAACGTAAGTTTTATCTGTCAGACGCTTCCACCGACAAAAGTAGGCTGCTTCTTAGGAACACATAAGACCTGTCCAGCGAATACAGCAACCTTCAACGGCGGAATCAAAACTCTAGGCTTTGCCTTAAGATTTCTCTGCCGGACACTGTCATTCACGCCTGTCGGAACGCACTTAGGACACTGCGGATTTGTCTTGTGCAAATACCGATTTCAATCCGATGTCTTATAGGTAAACCACTTCAATCACTGCCGAACCATCCAGTGCGACTTCATCGGTCAGGCTCAACTCCTGAGCCGGCGCCACATGCGCGGAGATGCGCAGAGCGCTCGCCAGATGGGTGACCGGATCCGGCCCTGCGCTGTGCCCTGCGTTGAAACTGAACCCCACCAGCTCCAGCGGCGAGATGGGATGAACGGCATCGGCCGTGTTGCTCCAGGTCAAGCCCTGGTCCTGGGTGTAGGTGGCATAGGCTGTCGCACCATCGATCTGCGCGTTGGCCGGCTCAATATCCAGCAGGTAATGCCCAAGCTTTTCTTCGCCCGACATGCCCAGGCCATGAGCCCGGTAAGCGGCCCTTGCGCCAGCGCCGGAAGGCCATGTTGCCGAGCCCTCCCGGTTGTCCACCGAGCGCAGGGCAAAACGCGTCGGCCCGTCACACACCACCGTCAGCGCCAGGGCTTTCTCTGGCAGCGGGGTATGCGCATCCTCCTCCAGATCATGGGACGCGATACGGCCAAAGTCGACGACACCGCCACCAACGAACGTAGGCCGGCATGCGGCCGGCGTGATGGTGCCGGTGACGGAAATATCCGTGGTGGACTGTGCAAATGCAGTCGGCATCGCCGAAATCACGGCAGCCGCTATGAGCGTGGGGGCGAACTTCATGGTCAGATTCCTTTTTTTTTGCACGACTTAGAGATAGATAACCTCAAGCGTGGCCGCGCCATCGATGGTGACTTCATTGGTCAGCGTGAGACTCTTGGCCGGAGCGATAGCCATGCTGACGGCCAGCTGGGTAGTCAGCGTCTCGATCGCACTGGGTTCATTGGCGCCGACGACCGCTACAGCCGTGAGGTTCGGACCGTTGGTATTGAAGAGGTAGTGTTCGTCAGAGGGCGCTTTAAGCCAGGAAACCCCGTCATCACGGGACTCCAGGACATCCACCGAAGCGCTGCCATCGGCGGCATAGCCGCTCGTGAGCAACCTGTACTCGCCAATTCTTTCAACGCCATTGAGACCCAGGCCAAAATTGTCATAGGTCACCGTCGGCTGGGAGCCGGCACGACCGTCCACGGCCCGCAGGGCAAAACGGGTGGGCGCTTTACACGCCACACTCAACTGCCGGGCTGGCGACAGGAACCCTGTTGCTGCTTCCTGATCAAGGTCCTGCACCGAGATCTTGCCGAAATTGAACTCACCGCCGCCGCTGAGCACCGGTGTGCACGATGCCGGCGTGATAGTGCCGGTCACCGAGAGATCGGTAGTGGATTGTGCAAAGGCGCCGCTGACCACCGACAGTGAAGCGACAAAAGTGAATGCGCATGCTGACTTCATTGTCATGACTCTCCTCCAGCAACATGGCGTATCGCAGCGGGCTGCCCGCTGGGGCAGCCCTTTGGAAATTGCAGGCAATCGGGTTGAGTGTCGTGCTTACAAGTAGACGACTTCCAGCGTGGAAGCACCGTCGATAGGGACTTCATCGGTCAGCGTCAGGTCCTTGGCCGCGTTGATGTACATGACTACCTGAAGGTTTGCCGCAAGAACCCCAATCGCACTGGGTTCACTCCCAGCGTCCACGGAAACGCCAATCAGTCTGGGCTGAATCGTGTTGGGGATGTAGGCTGCATCGCTGCCATAGTCAACCCAGGTGTTGCCACCGTTGAATGACTCTACGAGCTTCGTCGAGGCATTGCCGTCGGCGATGTAGTCGGTGGTGCGCAGGGCGTACATGCCGATCTTTTCCGTACCGTTCAATCCCAGGCCGAAACTTTCTTCGTGCGGTTCTGTATCGGTTCCGGCGCGCCCATCCACAGCATGAAGCGCAAAGCGCGTGGGCGCATCGCACACCACACTCAATGGCCGGAGCGACGACATGAAGCCCGTCGGGACGTCCTGCCTCAGGTCCTGCGCAGCGATTGTGCCGAAATTGAAGTTGCCACCACCGCCGATCGAAGGTGTACAAGCCGCCGGCGTGATGGTGCCGGTAACCGTGATGTCGGTGGTGGACTGGGCAAAGGCGACCGGCGCGACAGCGATCAGGGCGCTCAGGGCAAACAGCGGTGAAAATTTCATTGCGATACATTCCTGTACGGGTTGGTTGCTCTCAAAACAGCTGCCTTCCAAGGCATGGCGCAATGGTAGAAAGTGGCTCTTCTCCCCTCGCCGGGCCTTTTCCCAAGGAATCTCGGAATTTTCCTAAGACACACACGGATTTCTCTGAAGAGACAAGAAAGCGCCCTGCATCCCGCATATCCGATTCGGCATGCATCACACCCCCCGTTTTGCTTTAAACTGTCGCCCTTTGCCCGCCCTGCCTTGCTCCGGAGTCTTTCCATGACGGCCCCAGCCGACCTCTCGCCTACCCTTCAACTGGCCTGCGACCTGATCCGTCGCCCCTCGGTGACGCCGATCGATGCCGATTGCCAGAAAATGATGATGCAGCGCCTGGGCGATGCCGGCTTCACCCTCGAACCCATGCGCATCGAGGACGTCGACAACTTCTGGGCCACCCATGGCAGCCAGGAAGGCCCCGTGCTGTGCTTCGCCGGGCATACCGACGTGGTCCCGACCGGCCCGGAGCAGGCCTGGCAGAACGCCCCGTTCGATGCCCTGATCGACGAACACGGCATGCTCTGTGGCCGAGGCGCGGCCGACATGAAAGGCAGCCTGGCGGCCATGGTGGTGGCGACCGAACGTTTCGTCGCCGACTACCCGAATCACCGGGGCAAGATCGCCTACCTGATCACCAGCGACGAGGAAGGCCCGGCCCACCATGGCACCAAGGCCGTGGTCGAACGCCTGGCCGCGCGCAAGGAGCGCCTGGACTGGTGCATCGTCGGCGAGCCGTCGAGCACCTCGCTGGTGGGTGACGTGGTCAAGAACGGCCGTCGCGGCTCCCTCGGCGCCAAATTGACCGTGCGTGGTGTGCAAGGCCACGTGGCCTATCCGCACCTGGCGAAGAACCCGATCCACCTGGCCGCGCCGGCCTTGGCCGAACTCGCTGCCGAGCACTGGGACGACGGCAATGCCTTCTTCCCGCCGACCAGCTTCCAGATCTCCAATGTGAACAGCGGCACCGGCGCCACCAACGTGATTCCCGGCAAGCTGGTGGCGGTGTTCAACTTCCGCTTCTCTACCGAATCCACCGTCGAAGGCCTGCAGCAGCGGGTCGCGACCATCCTCGACAAGCATGGCCTGGACTGGCATGTGGACTGGGCGCTGTCGGGCCTGCCGTTCCTGACCGAGCCGGGCGACCTGCTCGACGCCGTGTCGGCCAGCATCAAGCAGGTCACCAGTCGCGAAACCAAGGCTTCCACCAGCGGCGGCACCTCCGACGGGCGCTTCATCGCGACCCTGGGGACCCAGGTGGTCGAGCTGGGCCCGGTCAACGCCACCATCCACCAGGTCAACGAGCGTGTGCTGGCCAGCGATCTGGACGTGCTGACCGAAATCTACTACCAGACCCTCGTGAAGTTGCTCGCCTGATGCTGACCTGCCCAATCTGCGCAGCGGCGCTGGCAGCCGTCGACAATGGCGTGGTCTGCCCTGCCGGCCATCGCTTCGACCGTGCCCGCCAGGGCTACCTGAACCTGTTGCCGGTGCAGCACAAGAACAGCCGCGACCCGGGTGACAACCAGGCCATGGTCGAAGCCCGACGCGATTTTCTCAACGCCGGCCACTATGCACCGGTGGCCCAGCGTCTGGCTGAGCTCGCGGCCGAACGCTCGCCGGCGCGCTGGCTCGACATCGGCTGTGGCGAGGGCTATTACACCGCGCAGATCGCCGAGGCCTTGCCCCACGCCGATGGCTACGCGCTGGATATTTCCCGCGAGGCCGTCAAGCGCGCCTGCAAACGCAACCCGAACGTGACCTGGCTGGTGGCGAGCATGGCCCGCGTGCCATTGCCCGATGCCAGCTGCCAGTTTCTGGCCAGCGTCTTCAGCCCGCTGGACTGGCACGAGGCCAAGCGCCTGCTCAGCCCCGGTGGCGGCTTGATGAGGGTAGGCCCGACCAGTGAGCATTTGATCGAACTGCGCGAGCGCCTCTACGACGAAGTACGTGAATACGTCGACGACAAACACCTGGCGCAAGTGCCCGACGGCATGCACCTGGCTCACAGCGAGACCTTGAAGTACAAGATCAAGCTGATCGACGGCCAGTCCCGCGCCGATCTGCTGGCCATGACCCCCCATGGCTGGCGCGCCAGCGCCGAGCGTCGCACCGAGGTCATCGAACAGGCCAAGCCGTTCGTGGTCACGGTATCGATGCGTTACGATTATTTTGTGCTGCACTAACCCACGCGGCCCACAAGCGAGTACGTCCATGCGCCAACCCGATATCGAGATTTACCTGAAAGACGCCGACGTGGACCACAAGGCGATCGCCGCCTGGCTGGGCGCGGCGCTGGGCCCCTGCAGCGACTGGGTGCAGAAGGGCCAGACCTACAAGTGCAAGGCCGGCAATGTACCGGTGACCTGGCTGCCCAAGGCCGTCGGCAAGTGGAACAGCCTGTACCTGGAAAGCGACCAGACGCCCTGGGACGACGACATTGCCTGCGCACGCGCCGCCTTCGCCGCACTGAACGTGGAAGTGCGCTGCGCACCGGGAAGCTGGGTCGAGGAAGAAGGCGAGGAAACCGCGGACGTCTGGATCCGCATCAGCGCCGACGGTGAAGAAGAAATCACCTGGCGTACCAACTGAACGAAAAAGGCCCGTCACCTGCGAGAGATGACGGGCCTTTTTTCGCAGTCGCTTAAAAACCTACAACATCTTCAGCCTGCAGGCCTTTCTGGCCTTCTACCAACGCGTACTCGACCTTCTGCCCTTCTACCAGGGAACGATGGCCTTCGCCGCGTATGGCGCGATAGTGCACGAATACATCCGGGCCGCTTTCACGCTGAATGAAGCCATATCCCTTGGCGTCATTGAACCATTTCACGTTACCAGTCTCACGAGACGACATCTGTACTACTCCGTCTTTTTTATTATGGAAGATGATGGAAGCGCCCTTGCTGACAGCACAGGTTTCAGCAACTGCCTGAAACCTCGGCGGGTCGAGTATATGACAGCCTCGCCATAATTTTGATGACCGCGCGGCATTTTGCTGAACTTGCGCAGATACGTCACACTAGGGCGCGACCAACCGAGCAAATGCTCGTTTTTATTTTCAGCCAAAGCAGAAGCCGTATGACCCGCTCCCCGTTCCGTCGTCTCGTGTTTGGCGCCTTGCGTCGGCTGTTGTACCTCTGGGTCCGCTCGGAGACGATCAATCAGTCGTCCTTCACCTTGAACCTGGACCGCAGCCGCCCGGTGTTCTACGTATTGGAATCGCCATCGCTGAGTGACCTGGCCGTGGTCGATGCCGAGTGCACCAAGGCCGGCCTGCCACGTCCGGTACTGCCTGTCTCGGTCGGGACCTTGCTGGAACCGGCCGCCTTCTTCTACCTGACACCGGAACCCGACTGGCTGGGCCGCCAGGACAAGCGCGGTGCGCCGCCAACCCTGTCGCGGCTGGTCGCCGCCATCAGCGAGCATACCGAAGAAGACGCCCAGATCATTCCGGTGAGCGTGTTCTGGGGCCAGTCCCCGGTCAGCGAGTCGAGCCCCTGGAAACTGCTGTTCGCCGACAGCTGGGCCGTGACGGGGCGTCTGCGCCGCCTGATGAGTATCCTGATCCTTGGCCGCAAGACCCGGGTGCAATTCTCGGCCCCCATTCATCTGGGTGAGCTGATCAAGCAGAACAAGGGCCATGAACGCACCGTGCGCATGACCCAGCGCCTGCTGCGGGTGCATTTCCGTAATCTGAAAACCGCCGTGATCGGTCCGGACATTTCCCACCGGCGTAACCTGGTGAAAGGCCTGGTCCACGACCCGCTGGTGCGTCAGGCCATTGCCGATGAAGCCGAGCGCGAGAAGATCCCGCTGTCCAAGGCCGAAGCCCAGGCCCTGCGCTATGGCAACGAGATTGCCTCGGACTACACCTTCACCGTTGTCCGCTTTCTCGAAGTGGTCCTGAGCTGGTTCTGGAACAAGATCTACGACGGCATCAAGGTCAATAACATCGAAGGCGTGCAAGGTATCGCCCAGGGCCACGAGATCATCTACGTCCCCTGCCATCGCAGCCATATCGACTACCTGCTGCTGTCCTACCTGCTGTTTCGCAACGGCCTGACCCCGCCGCATATCGCCGCCGGGATCAACCTCAACATGCCGCTGATCGGCAACCTGCTGCGCCGCGGCGGAGCCTTCTTCATGCGCCGCACTTTCAAGGGCAACCCCTTGTACACGGCGGTGTTCAACGAATACCTGCACACCCTGTTCACCAAGGGCTTTCCAGTCGAATACTTCGTCGAAGGCGGACGTTCGCGCACCGGACGCATGCTGCAACCCAAGACCGGCATGCTGGCGATCACCTTGCGCAGTTACCTGCGCTCCTCACGCGTGCCCATCGTCTTCGTGCCGGTTTATATCGGTTATGAACGGGTGCTGGAAGGTCGCACCTACCTGGGCGAGCTGCGCGGCGCGAGCAAGAAAAAAGAATCGATCTTCGATATCTTCAAGGTGCTCGGCGCGCTCAAGCAGCGCTTCGGTCAGGTTGCGGTCAACTTCGGCGAACCGATCAAGCTGGCGGAGTTTCTCGATCAACAGCAACCCGACTGGCGCGAACAGGAGCACGGCCCGCAATTTCGCCCAGCCTGGTTGAACCAGACGACCCACCGCCTCGGCCAGAAAGTCGCCCGGCACCTGAACGAAGCGGCGGCCATCAACCCGGTCAATCTGGTTGCCCTGGCCCTGCTCTCTACCAACAAACTGGCGCTGGATGACCGTGCCATGGCGCGGGTGCTCGACCTGTACCTGGCCCTGTTGCGCAAAGTGCCCTACTCACCGCATACCACCTTGCCTCAGGGCGATGGGCGGGCGCTGATCGAGTACGTCAAGGGCATGGACCTGCTGTCCGAGCAAAGCGATGCACTGGGCAAGATTCTGTACCTGGATGAACAGCATGCGATCCTGATGACGTACTACCGCAACAATGTACTGCACATCTTCGCCCTGCCAGCGCTGCTGGCCAGCTTTTTCCAGAGTGCTTCGCGCATGAGCCGCGAGCAGATCCTGCGCTATACCCGCGCGCTCTACCCGTACCTGCAATCGGAACTGTTCATCCGCTGGACGCTCGATGATCTCGACCAGGTGATCGATCAGTGGCTGCATGCCTTCGTCGAGCAAGGACTGCTGCGCTTCGAGAACGAGGTCTATCTGCGCCCAGCGCCCAGCTCGCGCCATTTTGTTCTGCTGACGCTGCTGTCGCGCTCCATCACCCAGACCTTGCAACGTTTCTACATGGCCACCTCACTGCTGCTCAACAGCGGCCAGGACACCCTCAGCGCCGAGGAACTGGAAGACCTGTGCACCGTCATGGCCCAGCGCCTGTCGATCCTGCATGGCCTCAACGCACCGGAATTCTTCGACAAGAGCCTGTTCCGTCACTTCATCCAGACCATGCTCGACCAGGAAGTGGTGACCCGCGATGCGGCGGGCAAGCTGGGCTACCACGAATTGCTCGGGGATCTGTCCGAAGGGGTCGCGAAAAGGGTATTGCCGGCAGAAATTCGTTTATCGATTCGGCAGGTGGCGTTGCACCGCAGCGAGGACGCGGCCGAGCAAGGTGCTTGAGAGAAGCCGAAACGCCCGGGTAATCTCGACGAACAAACAGATCAGGTTCATTGAACATCTTCAGAACACAACAGGAAGCCTCCATGCGCCATCCCCTTACCAAAGCCTGCCTGTTCGCGGGTTTGCTGCTGTCGGCCAATGTCTTCGCACTTTCCCTGGGCGATCTGTCGCAAAAGGATGCTACCGGCGGCTTGAAGGACGCACTGATCCAGGGCGCCCAGGTTGCGGTCAAGCAACTCGGCAAGCCCGGTGGTTTCAGCAATGACCCCGAGGTACGCATCGAATTGCCAGGTAACCTCGGCAAGGCCGCCAAGGCCATGAAGAAATTCGGCATGGGTGCCGAGGTCGAGCAGCTGGAAAGCAGCATGAACAAGGCCGCCGAGGCCGCGGTGCCGCAAGCTCAGGCATTGCTGGTCGATGCGGTGAAGAAAATGACCGTCGAGGATGCCAAGGGCATTCTCGACGGCGGCAAGGATTCGGCCACCCAGTACCTGAGCAAGACCAGCCGCGAACAGATCCGCGTCAAGTTCCTGCCTATCGTCAAGCAAGCCACCGACAAGGTGGGTCTGGCCCAGCAATACAACAACTTTGCCGGGCAAGCGGCGGCCTTGGGCGTGCTCGATACCAAGAATGCCAATGTCGAAGGCTACGTGACCGAACAGGCGCTCAATGGCCTGTTCGAAATGATCGCCAAGCAGGAAGCGACGATCCGCGAGAACCCCGCGGCGGCGGCGACCAGCCTGGCGAAGAAGGTGTTCGGTACGCTTTGATTCGATAACGGCTACACCACGAATCACCTCGTTCCCACGCTCTGCGTGGGAATGCCTCTACTGACGCACCGCGTCACGACGCAGAGCGTCTGCCACCGCATTCCCACGCAGAGCGTGGGAACGAGAGTACGGTCGAAATCAAACCTGGCCCTTCTTCACCCGAAACCACGCCGCATACAGCGCCGGCAGGAACAGCAACGTCAACGCCGTCGCCACGATCAGCCCACCCATGATCGCCACCGCCATCGGCCCGAAGAACACGCTGCGCGACAGCGGGATCATCGCCAGTACCGCCGCCAGGGCAGTCAGGACGATGGGCCGGAAGCGCCGCACCGTGGCCTCGATGATTGCCTGCCAACGGTCCACCCCGGCGGCGATGTCCTGTTCGATCTGATCGACCAGAATCACCGAGTTGCGCATGATCATCCCCGACAAGGCAATGGTGCCGAGCATGGCCACGAAACCGAACGGCTGACGGAACACCAGCAGGAACAGCGTGACACCGATCAGTCCCAGGGGCGCTGTGAGAAAGACCATGAAGGTGCGCGAGAAGCTGCGCAGTTGCACCATCAGCAAGGTCAGCACGACCACGATGAACAGGGGCACCCCGGCTTTCACCGAGTTCTGCCCCCGTGTCGAATCCTCGACGCTGCCGCCCACGTCCAGCAGATAGCCATCAGGCAGCTCGGCACGAATCGGTTCAAGGGTCGGCAGGATCTGCTTCACCAGCGTGGCCGGCTGCTCCTTGTCATAGATATCAGCGCGCACGGTCACATTCGGCAGGCGGTTGCGGTGCCAGATAATGCCCTCTTCGAATCCGTATTCGAGTGTGGCGATCTGCGACAACGCAACGCTCTGGCCATTGTCGGTCGGCACCGCCAGGCTTGGCAGGCGTGACAGTTCGGTGCGCTCCTGGACGGTGCCGCGCAACAGGATCTCGATCAACTCATTGTCTTCGCGATACTGACTGACGCTGGCCCCCGTCAGGGAGCTTTGCAGGAACTTCGACAGGTTCGCCGTGCTCACGCCCAGGGCCCGGGCCCGGTCCTGATCGATGTTGAGGTAGACGGCCTTGCTCGGTTCTTCCCAGTCCAGGTGAACGTTGACCACATGGGGGTTCTCGCGCACCTTTTCCGCGACCTTGCGCGCCAGGGCGCGCACTTCGTCGATATGCTCGCCGGTCACACGAAACTGCACCGGATAGCCCACCGGCGGTCCGTTCTCCAGGCGCGTGACCCGCGAACGCAGACCCGGAAATTCCTCGTTGAGCGTCGAGATCAGCCAACTGCGCAATTGCTCGCGCTCCTCGATGGTTTTGGCGCGCACCACGAACTGGGCGAAGCTGGCCGCCGGCAGTTGCTGGTCCAGCGGCAAATAGAACCGAGGTGAACCGGTGCCCACGTATGCCACGTAATTGTCGATGCCCGGATGATTCTTGAGCAGCGCTTCGAGGTGCTGAACCTGTTCGGCGGTGTTGCTCAGGGAAACCCCTTCGGCCAACTTCAGATCGACCATCAGCTCCAGCCGGTTGGAGGCCGGGAAGAACTGCTGCGGCACGAAACGAAAGAGCACCACCGAGCCGATGAACAGCACGATGGTCGCCAGAATGACCGTCTTGCGCCGACGCACGCACCACTCGACCAGGCGTCTGACGCGCTGGTAAAACGGCGTGCCGTAGGGGTCGTGGCCCGCTGCTGAGCCGCCATGGCGGGCCGCATGCAGCTTGGCCAGGTCCGGCAGCAAGCGCTCCCCGAGATACGGCACGAACACCACCGCTGCAACCCAGGAAGCAAGCAAGGCGATGGTCACGACCTGAAAGATCGAACGGGTGTACTCGCCGGTGCCCGACTGGGCGGTGGCGATCGGCAGAAAGCCTGCCGCGGTGATCAGAGTGCCGGTCAACATGGGAAACGCCGTGCTGGTCCAGGCGTAACTGGCCGCCTTGAGCCGGTCGAAGCCCTGCTCCATCTTGATCGCCATCATTTCCACGGCAATGATCGCGTCATCCACCAGCAAGCCGAGGGCCAGCACCAGCGCGCCCAGGGATATCTTGTGCAGGCCGATGCCGAGGTAGTACATGGTGGCGAAGGTCATCGCCAGCACCAGCGGAATGGCCAGGGCCACTACTAGGCCGGTGCGCAGGCCAAGGGAAAAGAAGCTCACCAGCAGCACGATCACCAGGGCTTCGGCCAGCACCCGGACGAATTCGCCGACGCCGCTCTTCACCGCCGCCGGTTGGTCGGACACCTTGCGCAACTGCATGCCGGCCGGAAGATTCTGCTGGATTCGTTCGAACTCCGCTTCCAGCGCGCTACCCAGGGTCAGGATATCGCCGCCATCCTTCATCGAAACGGCCAGGCCGATCGCATCCTCGCCCATGAAGCGCATGCGCGGCGCGGGTGGGTCATTGAAACCGCGGCGAACCTGGGCCACATCGCTGATACGGAACGTACGGTCGCCGACCCTGATCGGGAACGCCTTGATCTGCTCCACCGTCTGGAAGCGGCCGCTGACGCGCAATTGCAGACGCTCGCTCGGGGTTTCGAAGAACCCGGCCGTGGTCACCGCGTTCTGTTCCTCCAGCGCCTGCTGCACGGCTACGAGCGGCAACCCCAGGGTCGCCAGCTTGACGTTGGACAGCTCGATCCAGATCTTTTCGTCCTGCAAGCCGAGCAGCTCGACCTTGCCCACATCCTTGACCCGCTGCAGTTGTATCTGCACCCGGTCGGCATAGTCCTTGAGCACGGCGTAGTCGAACCCTTCACCGGTCAATGCATAGATATTGCCGAAGGTGGTGCCGAATTCGTCGTTGAAGAACGGGCCCTGGACGCCCGGCGGCAAGGTATGCCGAATATCGCCGACCTTTTTCCGGATCTGGTACCACAGCTCGGGAATTTCCACCGAATGCATGGAGTCGCGGGCAATGAAGGTGACCTGCGACTCACCAGGGCGCGAGAAGGAAACGATGCGCTCGTATTCGCCGGTTTCCATCAGCTTCTTTTCGATGCGCTCGGTGACTTGCCGGGACACTTCCTCGGCACTGGCGCCCGGCCAGTTCGTGCGGATCACCATGGCCTTGAAGGTGAATGGAGGGTCTTCGCTCTGCCCCAGTTTGGTGTAGGAAAGCGTACCGACGACGGCCAACAGCAGCATCAGGAACAGCACGATCTGGCGATTGCGCAACGCCCATGCCGAAAGGTTGAAACCCATGGGGACTACTCCTTGGCCGCCAGATTCACCACGCGATTGGACCGGTCCACCGGCCGTACCTGCTGTCCTTCATGCAGGACATGAACACCTGCTGCCACTACCCAGTCCGAGGCATTCAAGCCTTCGAGCACGGGCACGCTGGTTTCGCCGAAAGCACCGGTGCGCACCGGGGTGCGCTTCAAAGTGCTGTTGGCGTCGACCCGCCAGACGTAATTCACTCCATTTTCAGAGGTGAGTGCCGACAGCGGTATCGACAGCGGCACATTTTCAGCCGTCTGAATGAACACCCGGGCACTTTGCCCGAGTTCTGCCGGCAGCTTGCCGGCGGTGAAGGCGATGCGTGCGGCAAAGGTGCGCGAGCGCGGATCGGCGGCAGGCGACAGCTCGCGAATGCGGCCATCGAAGCGGGCGTCCGGTTGTGACCAGAGCTCGACGGACACCGGCTGGCCAATCTTGAAACGACCGATGTTCTGTTCAGGAAGGCTGATCAGCACCTCGCGCTCGCCATCGACCGCCAGGGTGAATACCGTTTGCCCCGAGGCGACTACCTGCCCGACCTCGAGCAGCCGCTTGGCCACTACGCCATCCTGGGGCGCGCGCAATATCGCGTAGCCGGCCTGGTTGCTGGCCACGTCGAACTCGGCGCGGATCTGCTTGAGTCGGGCTTCACCGGATCGGTAGAGGTTCTCGACGTTATCGTATTGCGACCGGCTGACCATTTGCCGGTCCATCAAGGTTTTGTAGCGATCGCGCTCGGCACGCACCATCCGCAGGTTGGCCTCCGCCGCCGCGACCTGGGCGCGCATGGCCTCCAACTGCAGGCGCACGTCCTGCGGGTCGAGCTCGGCCAGGGACTGGTTGGCCTTGACTCGCTCACCCTCCTCGACCAGACGCCGACTGACCTTGCCGCCGATGCGAAACGCCAGCTCCGGCTCCAGCCGCGCGCGCACCTCGCCGGGATAGCTGTCCACCGCGGACGCCGCCGGCTGCGGCTGCACCACCATGGCTGGGCGCACAGCCGTTTGCACGGCCTGTTCCTGGCCACAGGCGGCCAGCAGCAGGGTCAGAGTGATGGGCAAGGCGAGCGGCAAGGCATGGCGCAACATGATGAACGACCTTTCGCGAATGACGCTTGGAATATTTATACTCGCGAGTATATTAAATCAGGGTACCGGAGGGGGGAAGCAACTGTTGCATAGAATTTTCCAGGCCCCTCCCGCCCCCTTCACCCCTGCGGGTCGGATCAGAAACTGTAGACGCCGGAAACAATCAACGCCCTGGCATCCCCGAACTCCAGCGCCGAAGAGCGTGATGCACTACCGATCACCTGGCGCACGCGTTCGACGTAGGCCTTGTCGAAGAGATTGTTGGCGTTGAGTTGCAGCTCCAGTTCTTTGTTGACCTGGTATTGCAGCATCGCGTTGTGGACCCAATAGGCACCGATCTTGGCGGTATCCACCGAAGTCAGATTGCGCTCGCTGACATAACGCGCCCCGTAGCCGAGGGTAAGCCCGGCGGGCAGTTCATAGCTGGTCCACAGATTGAAGGAACGCGGCGGCGTATTACTCAGTGCCTGACCTTCGCGCATTGGCGTGACCCGAGACTTGAGGGTTTCGCTGTCCAGGTAGGTGAAGTTGGCGAAGACGTGCCATTGCTCGGTCAATTCGCCGGTCATGGCCAGCTCCAGGCCCTGTACCCGTTGATGACCGGCCAACAGCACAGTGCCGTCGCGCAGGCGTTCGCGGGCGTTGTCCCTTTCCACGCGGAACAAGGCGGCTTCGAGTCCCAGGCGCGAGTGCAACAGCTCCCATTTGGTGCCCAGTTCCCAGGTCGTGTTCTGCTCGGGCGCAAGCTCCGAGGCGCTGGCGTTGTAGCCATTGCCAGTGGAAACCAGGTGCTCCGCCGATGGGTTGAAGGACGTGCCCCAGGCCAGGTAGACGCGGCCGTTTTCGGTCGGTTTGTAGACCAGCCCGGCGCGTTGACTGAATTGACCGTCCCGGGTGTTCACCTGGCTGATCGTGCCGTCGGCCTTGGTCTCTTTGGCACGCCCGGTGATCAGGTCGTAGCGCAGGCCCAGGCTCAAGTCCCATTGCTCGCTCAAGGCCAGCGTGTCGAACAGGTACAGCGCCTTGTCGTCCAGGCTGTTGCGGGTTCTGGCCAGAGGCTCGAAATCCGTCGGGCCATTCCAGTAACCGGGCGGGTTAGACAGATCGAAGCCCCCGGCAGGAACGAAACGAGTGAGGTTGTACGAAGAAGCAGCGCGGTCGTAATGCTCGCGGGAAACCTCACTTCCCACGATGAGTGTGTGCCCGAGCCCAAAGGTACCGAAGCGACTGGTCAGGTTCGTCTGGTTGATCCACAGCGCGGTTTCGACATCTCGGCCATACCCCTGCGCCCCGACTGGCTTGTAGCGCCCCGGTGGCAAACCCTCTGTCTTGACGTGCGAGGCCGAGATGACGGACTCGCGCCGTATTCGCGCAAACCGCGAAAGATTACGCAGGGACAGATCATCATTGAAATCATGTTCGAAGGTAACGGTAAAGCTGTCGGAGGTGATTTCGTCCCGGTCCAGGTTGCTATAACCGAAGAAGCTTGCGCGGCCAACGCCGAGAAGGACCTTGCCATCTCGCGCCGGCAGGCCATAGTCGGGCTGATCACGCTCGCGTTGATGAAAGTAATTCAGGGTCAGGCGCGTGGGATCATCCATGCCGAATGTCAGGGACGGTGCGACGCCCCAGCGGCGCTGATCAATCTGATCACGACCCGGCACGTCATTGCCATGGGCCATGAGGTTAAGGCGAAACGCCGCCCCGGGTGCCAGCTCATCGAGGCGCTGGTTGGTGTCGAGTGTCTTGCGCTTGTATTGGTCCGTGCCGATGCCTGCCCCCAGACGGGTAAACGCCTCGGCCTCGGGCTGTTTGCTGATAATGTTGATCGTGCCGCCCGTGGTGCCGGCCCCACCGAACACCGAGTTCGGCCCTTTGATCACCTCGACGCTCTCGATATTGAAGGTATCGGTGCGGCGTGTCTGGGGGCTGTCACGCAAGCCATCGACCTGCATATTGGCGTTGGCGCTGAAGCCGCGAATATTGATACTGTCGCCCGAGCCGCCACCGCCCTCGCCCGCGTTGAAGGTGATGCCGGAAACGTTCGACAAGGTCTGGCGCAGACTCAGGGCGCCCTGCTCGCGTATCACGCGCTGGGGCACGACCGTGATGGTCTGCGGCACGTCCAGCAGCGGGACGGCGTACTTGTCCGAAGCCGAGCGCTCGCTGCGGTAACGTTGCTCGGCTTGCGCCCCGACGTTGATCCTTTCGAGCTCGATGGTTGCCGTCTCGCAACAGTCCTGCGCCATGCTCGGAAGCGAGCACCCCATCAGCGCCACACCCAGTACCGAAGGCAAACTGATGTTCGTATTGTGCTTCATGAAATAACGCCTCAATAAAAATGAGACGCGATTCTATTGATCAGCAAATGGCTGTGAACGCCAGGGAAAAAATCAGGAAGTTTCGTACCAAGAGGGATTACAAACCATTGAAGGGTTCGTCCGAGCTAATCGTCAGACGATGGATATTCCTCCTGATTCGGGCTGTTGGACGCGGTAAGATGCCAAACTGATCAGTCCACTATTCAAGTCCCGCATGCCTAACGATCCAGCAGTACAGAGCGGCCCGGGCCGCCCCAAGGATCTGGCCAAGCGCCAGGCCATCCTCGACGCCGCCAAACAGCTCTTCCTGAGCAATGGCTACGCCAGCACGAGCATGGATGCCGTCGCCGCCGCTGCCGGTGTGTCGAAGCTCACGGTGTACAGCCATTTCACGGACAAGGAGACGCTGTTTTCCGCCGCCGTCATCGCCACCTGCGAGGCGCAGTTGCCGGAGCTGTTTTTCGAATTGCCCGCAGGGGTGCCGATCGAAACCGTGCTGATGAACATCGGCCGAGGCTTTCAGGCACTGATCAGCAGCCGCGAGTCGGTCAATCTGCATCGGCTGATCATGACCCTGGGCAGCCAGGACCCGCGCCTGTGCCAGATCTTTTTCGAGGCCGGCCCCATGCGGGTCATCAGCGAGATGGAAGGCCTGCTGACCCGGATCGACCAGAGCGGCGCGCTGCGCATCGACAAGCCGCGCAACGCTGCCGAACACTTTTTCTGCCTGCTCAAGGGCGCCGCCAACTTCAAGCTCCTGCTCGGTTGTGCCGGCCCCCTCAACGCGCAAGCCGCCGAGGAGCATGTCGAGGAAGTGGTGGCGTTGTTTATGCGGGCTTATCGGCCTTGAGCGCTTTCTTCGGATAAATGTCGTAGCGGCTCGATTTGCCCTCCAGCGAATGGCTCGGCTTGGGCCCCTCGATGCAGGGCGCCTTGCGTGGGCGCTTGACCACCACCCGGTGACTGGCCAGGGCCAAGGCGGCTTCGAGCAACGCCGGCGCATCCATGTCGTCGCCGACCAAGGGACGGAACACGCGCATTTCCTTTTTCACCAGCGCGCTCTTGTCGCGATGGGGGAACATGGGGTCCAGGTAAACCACCTGGGGCGCCTCGCCTTCCCAGGCGCGCATCAGGTCGATGGCGTTGCCGGTCAACAGACGCATGCGAGCAATGATCGCGCCCACCTCGGCATCGCCCTTGGCGCGCAACAGACCGTCCTCGAGCAATGCGGCAATCAACGGCTGACGCTCGATCAGGCTCATCTCGCAGCCCAGGCTCGCCAACACGAAAGCATCCTTGCCCAGCCCCGCCGTGGCGTCCAGAACACGCGGCCGTACGCCTTGCTGGACACCCACGGCCTTGGCGATCATCTGCCCGCTGCCGCCACCGAACAGGCGACGATGGGCCACGGCACCTTCGACGAAATCCACCCGCACCGGGCCCGGTGCCTCCGGGCCGAGCTGCTGCAACTGCAAACCGGCCTCGCCAATCTGTACCGCGAACTGCGCAGCATCGTCCGAAAGCGGCAGTTGCAACCGGCTTGCCCACTGCTCGGCCTGGGCCTGGCAGGCCGGGACCAGTGCTTCGACGCGGATGCGGCTGCCCGCTATTTGCTCAACCATGAATTCCTGCACTCAAAAATTAAATGATCGGCGCAAATGGCCGATAACCAGATATTCGGTATTTTGCCAGACCCGGACGCTTCGCGACTGCCATGTCAGACATTCAATACGCATCGATAGGTCATTTGCCGCTGGTCGGCGACTACAGCCTGCGCAATACCCAGGCACTGGGCGGTGTCAGCCACCTGTGGCAGGACTTTTTTGCCCAGGCCATGGCCGACCAGATGGGCGATGCGAAGCAAGTGTCTGCGGCAACGGTCAACAAGGTCGACCCGAAGACGGGCGAACCCCTGGGTGGCAGCGAAGTCCTCGCCGAAATCATCTCCCAGCGCCTGTGCGATGTGCAGGACACCGCGTTGCGTCCGCCGGAGCCATTGTTCCTGCCGATTGCCGAATTTGAAATGGACTTGCTCGACAAGCCTGCGCCTCCCTTCGAACCGGCTGAAATCATTGCCCAGCAGAGGCAACTCGATTTCGAAAGCGGCTGGGTGCGTCCTCTGGTGCTGAACGCCGGCCAGCCTGTACCCGAGCCAGGCCCGGCGCCCGCGCCACGCCCAATGCACTTGCCGATTGCAGAGTTTGAAATGGATCTGCTGGACAAGAAGCCGGAGCCTTTCGATGCCGTGACATTGCGTGAACAGCAAGAGCATCTGGACTTCGATATCAGCTGGACGCGGCCGGTGGTGTTGCAGAATGTGCGGTTGGCGGCCTGAGGCTTCAGCCTTCTGTGAGCTTGAGTAGACCAACTGCCAAAAACAGCCAAGCCCCTCCTGTCCATGTCAGGTAAATCGAAATAGCCAGCCGCCGCTTGAGGTGCGCAGGAAAGTTGCGTAACTCGTTGGGGTCGAGCAGACCATGCTTGAGAAATTGCTTCGGCCATAACACTGCCCCTGCAATAACGCCGGTTTCTATCATGCGAGAAAAAAAGCTGAAACCTGCCAAAAATCGCATGGTAGTAGTCAAAAATTGACTATTGCGAAAAACGGCTTTCATTTTCTCCAAGTCGTGATGTGTTGTGTAAGCGTTTATCGCCATACCTGAAAAGCCGACCAGAAAGGGGGCTAACATAAAAGCAAAAGCCCACCAAGAACTCCAAAATGTTGTCATGGGTTAAGCGTCCCGAAAATAAAGTCTCCCATCCACTCACCTGCTGCTTCCCCACCGACTCCACCTGCGTAAGACGCCCCTCCTACGACCACGATGGCGCAGAGCGCTGTGCCAACTCCTGCTGTTCCTAAGCCGACGGCCACACAGATAGGGCCAGCCACAGGACTAGCAAGCAATCCCACCAGGCTGCCGCCAGCCATCCCTCCAAAGAAACTACCCGTCTCGGTAAATCGAATCTTCCGGCACTCCTGGGTTTCACCAGCCCGGCAAACCTCCTGAACTTTGGCATAGGAAGAGAAACCACCCAATCCGACGCCAATATAGCCCCCATACTTCAGGTACTTGGCCGCCTTGGCGATCTGCTCCATATACGTGGCATACCCGAGTATGTACCCGGAGGCGCCGGAACGGCTCCAGTGATGCACCGGGCTACTACTGGCCATACCCAGGTCGCGACGCAGGCTGTCGTAACTGCCGAGGTCGACTTGCTTGTTGAAGAAGGTGGTTTTCAACTGGGCGTCAAGCTGGCCGTAGAGCTGATGGCGCGTATCGAAGAACGTCTTGCTTCGCAGGTGTCCATGGGCCGTGAATTCCCGTTGGTGCAAAAGCTCAAGGCTGCGCAGGGTGCCTTCGACCTGCTTGAGCCCCTTGTCGAGCATATCCTTGCCGACGCCCATCGCTTCGCTCGCACCGCCGGTGAGAAGGGCAATTTCGCCCAAATGGCGCGCCATGAAGTTGGCTTCTTCTGCGCTCAGTGGCGCCAAGGCTTCGCGCACCTGGGCGGCTGCGGCCATCATGGCGGCATCCTCGCGGGTGCAGGCCGTTGGGTTGTACGGGTCGCCGAGGACGAAGAGTTCGCCGGCCTTGAAGCCGTAGCCAAAGGAGGGGTTGAGCTGCTTGAGTCGATTGATCAACTGCGCCGCCGGGTAGGGATTGAGCTGGCGCAGGACCTGCTCACCGGACATGCTGTGGGGCACGATGTAGAAGCCCGGCTCCAGGGCGTCTGGGCTGCCGTAGATCGCGGGTGCTGGATTGTTCGAAGAAGCGAAACTGGATTGGCGTGGTGCTGGCGGGCTGTTGGTTGCGGCTGGGGAAGCCGATTGAGCCATTGTTCGGCGGGCCTGCGGTGCAGCGCTTCGGCTCGACTCATAGCTGGCGTTGAAAATCGTAGGAGTCAGTTCAGCTTTGCAGGGGCAATTGCTGAAGCTATCCAGATGTCCGGCCACGCGCCTGCCGTTACTCGTGATGTATGAGACTCCGCCCGTGATCACATAGGTCTTTCCATCCTTCCCGCAGGTGACCCGATCACCTTCACGAGCATGGGCGATGCCAAACATCATGACGCGTGTATCTGCTTCCTGAACTGCGCCACCGCAGGTGGTCTTGTCGCCCAGGCGGATGAAATATCCCTTAGCCATGGATTGAACTCCTTGTACGAATAAGCTGAGTTAGGGCCAATTGCCAGGCCCTAGACTCGATACAAGGGGATTTAGAGTAAATCGGAAATTTCCGAAAAATATGCGGGAAAATGGATTGCAATCACTAAACTACAGGCTCAGCGCTTGAACAACTGATTCAACTGCGCAAAGGGCATAGCCTGCTCGGCGAAGTCGAACCGGCCATGGCCGGCAATGTCTTCGGCAGCCCTGAAGAATGCGCCATACGCCGCCCTCGCCAGTGAAGACCCAACGCTGATGCGCTTGACGCCCAGATCGCTCAATTCATCGACCGTCAGCCTGACACCACTGAGCCCCATCAACACATTCACCGGCTTGGGTGCCAAGGCTTGCACTACGGCAGCAATCTCTTCGCGGGTGCGCAAACCCGGCGCATACAGTACGTCGGCTCCGGCCTCGGCAAATGCCTGCAGGCGGGCAATGGTGTCATCCAGGTCCATGCGGCCATTCAAGAAGTTTTCCGCCCGGGCGGTGAGCATGAACGGGAACGGCAGACTGCGCGCCGCCGCCACGGCCGCTTCGACCCGCGCGACCGCGTGAGCGAAAGGATAGATCGGCGCCTCGGCAAGACCCGTGGCATCTTCGATCGAGCCGCCCACCAGGCCTGCCGCGGCAGCCTGGCGGATGGTCTCGGCGCAGCCTTCGGGATCGTCGGCAAAGCCGTTCTCGAGATCCGCCGCCACCGGTAACGCCGTGGCATCGACTATCGACCTGGCATTGATCAAGGTTTCTTCGCGGGAAATCGCGCCTTCGCCATCGGGCCGACCCAGCGAGAACGCCAGGCCCGCACTGGTGGTCGCCAAGGCTTCGAAGCCCAGGCTTGCAAGCAGTTTCGCCGACCCCGCATCCCACGGGTTGGGAATCACAAAGGCCCCATCACGCTCATGCAAGGCTTTGAACGCCTGGGCTCGAAGGGTTTGAACATCCATATGCACACTCCTTGAGGATCAACTGGCTCAGAGTAACCCGAGCTGCTCACTGACAGGCTCTCTGTATAGCTCAGGTAAGGCCGGCAGGCCCGGCAATCGTTCCATCAGGCCGCGATGAAAGCGCTGCGCCAGGGCCGGGGCAAGGTAGTTGTCGGAGGTGTGCAGGAAGATGTAGGGCGTGCGTCCTTCCTCGATCCAGCCGGCCACCTTGTCCAGCCAGGGCAGCAGGAACGGCTCGTTGGCGGCAAGCTCGGGATGGCCAATGAAACGTACCTGCGGCGATTGGCTGAAGGCTGCCGGACGCGGCGGCACCCGAGGCTTCTTCGATTGTGCGTGAAGCACGGCCGGGGCACTGGAGTTGCAACTGAACAAGGCGCGCGGGTCCAGGCAAATGCGCTCCACACCACGATCGAGCAGTATGCGGTTGAGCAGCCGCTCTTCATCGCCCTTGGCAAAGAACGCCGGATGCCGCACCTCGACGGCCAATGGCCGGTCGAGCGCATCGAGAAAACCCGCCAGCTCCGCCAACTGCATTGGCGAGAAGGTGGCCGGCAACTGCAACCAAAATGGCGAGACGCGCTGACCCAAGGGTTTGAGCAATGAGAAAAAGTCTTCGGCTGCCGTCACCTGCTGACGCAGGTCACCGCTGTGGCTGATGTCACGGGGGAATTTGGCGGTGAACCGAAAATGCTCGGGCATGCACTGGGCCCAGCGTTCGACGGTGGCCGGTGCGGGCCGGGCATAGAAGGTAGTATTGCCTTCGACAGCGTTGAACACCTGGGCGTACAACGAGAGGAAATCGACGGGTTTGGCGTTATCCGGATACAGGTACTCGCGCCAGGCGTTTTCGCTCCAGGACGGGCATCCGAGGTAGTAAGGCAGTTGCGGATCGGTCATCCGCTCAAATATACAGGTCGAGCCCCATCACTTCCATTTCCCAGTCGCCGAGGCTGGCTGTGGTGAGGTAGCTGGCCAATGCGGTAGCAACCCGACTGTTGCGGGCGCGTGGAAAGATCATGTCCTGCTGACGGGCCGGCAGGGTGCCGATGCGGCTGCCCTGGGCGCGCGGGGCATTGCTAGAGACGGAAGCAGGGTCGGTGCGAACTTCGTATTCACCATCCAGATCCTCGACCGCATCATCGATCAGCACCCTGCCTTTGCGAGGCTGGCGCTTGACGGGATAGGAATGTGAGGAAACTCCGTCTATTCGCATAACGGTCTTCTCATGATCGATGATGGCAATTTAGTTGCACTTTGCTCACTGCGCAAATGTACGACTGATAACTGGACCACAGATAATGAAAAAGGTTTGATTCGACGCAAAAAAAGCCGACGAACTGCCCGTCACCGCGCCTTCGGCGTAGCCACTTTGTCGCGCAGGTAAACCGGTTGAGCCAGGTCGGCCGCAATGCCTTCACCCCGCCCCCAGGCGAACTGGGCGAGGGTCAGCAAATCCAGCGCGTGCGGCAACAGCGTCGCGTCCTGGCCACTCAGGGCCACTGGAATACGGTCGGCATAACCCCAGCCAGTGCCGGCACCGAACCATTCACCGCTCGCCTCGGCTGGCAGGCAGGCCTTCTCCGGCGGCAGCACCGCCTCGGCACCGACCAGGCGCATCTCCCCTGCGTTCTCCTGGTAGCAACCCCAATACACTTCATCCATGCGCGCATCGATGGCCGCAGCCACCTGCCGCGCACCGTGTTCGCGCCAGGCCCGCTGGGCCAGCAACGCCAGGTTCGACACCGGCAAGACCGGGCGCTCCAGGGCAAAGGCCAGGCCTTGCACCACGCCGATGGCAATGCGCACACCGGTAAAGGCACCAGGGCCGCGGCCGAAGGCGATGGCATCGACTGCCGACAGGCTGGTCCCGGCTTCGGCCAGCAGGTCCTTGATCATCGGCAGCAGCTTTTGCGCGTGCAGGCGCGGGATCACCTCATAGTGGCTCAGGATCTTGCCGTCATGCAGCAAGGCAACGGAGCAGGCTTCAGTGGCGGTATCCAGGGCCAGCAAGGTGGTCATCGGGGGTTCCAGGCGAATGAAAAAGAGGGCGGCATTATAAACAACAACGGCCCGCAAGCGGGCCGTTGTATGAACATCGCAGCGATGATCAGTTCAATGCAGCGAACACCTTGGCGGTGATGGCTTCGACCGAGCCCACACCTTCAATGCGGCTGTACTTCGGCTTGCCGTTGGCGGCAGACAGTTTCTGGTAGAAGTCTACCAGCGGCTTGGTCTGCTCGTGGTAGACAGCCAGGCGCTTGCGCACGGTTTCTTCGGTGTCGTCTTTGCGTTGAACCAGGTCTTCGCCGGTCACATCGTCCTTGCCAGCCACTTTCGGCGGGTTGTAGACGACGTGGTAAACGCGACCCGAGCCTTCATGAACACGGCGGCCAGCGATACGCTGAACGATCTCTTCGTCTTCGACGGCGATCTCGACCACGGCGTCCAGCTCGATACCGGCAGTCACCAGGGCTTCAGCCTGTGGGATGGTGCGCGGGAAGCCGTCGAACAGGAAACCCTTGGCGCAATCGGCCTGGGCAATACGGTCCTTGACCAGGGCGATGATCAGGTCGTCGGAGACCAGGCCACCGGCGTCCATGATGCTCTTGGCCTTGATGCCCAGCTCGGTGCCAGCCTTGACCGCGGCACGCAGCATGTCGCCGGTGGAGATCTGTGGAATACCGAACTTTTCAGTGATGAACTGTGCCTGAGTACCTTTACCGGCCCCGGGAGCTCCCAGCAGAATGACGCGCATCGATGTGCTCCTCAATTTTTTATATGAAAGTCGTCGGACTCGCCACAGGGGCCAATCCCAGAATCTGGTGCAGGCCACAAATCGGGCCAAAGGCTGATCAAGATACACAGCACACTTGTGCCACACAAGCCGTCGAAAGTGCGACAAAGTGGCAGCCGGTGGACGCTTTTGCACCGGGTTGACCAAAGTGCAACCCCACTCGAATGGGCGCAAGGGATGTCACTTTCGCCGCATTCGGGTGGTCGTTTTTTCTTTTATTCGAGCTTGCCAGACTCAGCCGGTATTACGCAAACCGGCCGCAATTCCGGCGACAGTCACCAGCAGCGCTTGCTCCAGAGGGCTGTCCAGAGCCGTCTCGCGTACCCGTGATCGGGCCAGCAGCTCGGCCTGCAATAAATGCAGCGGGTCCAGATACGTATTGCGCAAGCGGATGAATTCCAGTGTGTCAGGGCTATGTGCCAGCAACACCGACTGTCCGGTCAGACCCAGCACGATCGTACACGCCTGCGACAATAGGTCGCGCAAATGTGCACCCAAAGGTCGCAGTTCCGGTTGCACCAGACGTTCGTCGTAGAGTCGGGCAATATCGGCGTCGGCCTTGGCCAAAACCATCTCCAGCATATCGATGCGTGTACGGAAGAACGGCCACTGTTCACGCATGCTCGCCAGCAACGGCCCCTGCCCGCGTTCCAGGGCCTTGCCGAGCGCCGCCTCCCAGCCCAGCCAGGCCGGCAACATCAACCGCGTCTGGGTCCAGCCGAAGATCCATGGAATGGCCCGCAGGCTTTCTATGCCACCGGCCCTGCGCTTGGCCGGGCGGCTGCCCAATGGCAACCGTCCCAGCTCCTGCTCTGGCGTCGACTCGCGGAAATACTCGACGAATTGCGGGTTGTCGCGCACCACGCTGCGGTACGCCTGGACACCGTCGGCGGCCAGCTCGTCCATCAGCGAGCGCCACGCGGGCTCCGGGGGTGGTGGCGGCAGCAAGGTCGCTTCCAGCACCGCTGCCAGGTACAGATTGAGGTTCTGTTCGGCGATGTCCGGCAGGCCGAACTTGAAACGAATCATCTCGCCCTGTTCGGTGGTGCGGAAGCGCCCGGCCACCGATCCCGGCGGCTGCGACAGGATCGCCGCATGCGCCGGGCCGCCGCCGCGCCCCACGGTGCCGCCACGACCGTGGAACAACACCAACTCGACTTGCTGCTCGCGACAGATCCGCACCAGTGTTTCCTGCGCCCGGTACTGGGCCCAGGCGGCAGCCGTGGTACCGGCGTCCTTGGCCGAGTCGGAATAGCCGATCATGACCTCCTGCGGCCCCTGCAAACCGGCGCGATAGCCCGGCAACAGCAACAGTCGTTGCATCACCGGCCCCGCGTTGTCCAGGTCCGCCAGGGTCTCGAACAGCGGCACGACCCGCATCGGTCGCATCACGCCGGCTTCCTTGAGCAGCAATTGCACGGCCAGCACATCGGAGGCAGCACCGGCCATGGAGATTACGTATGAGCCCAGCGAGTCCGCCGGTGCGGCGGCAATTTCGCGACAGGTCGCCAGGACTTCGGCGGTTTCGTCCTGGGCCCTGAAATGTGCCGGCAGCAAGGGGCGGCGGTTGTTCAGCTCTTTTTGCAGGAAGGCGATACGTGTCTCTTCGTCCCAGTCGCCGTAGCGCCCCAGGCCCAGGTAATCGGTAATTTCGCTCAATGCTGCCGTGTGTCGCGCCGCGTCCTGACGGATATCCAGGCGCACCAGGAACAAGCCGAAGGTCACCGCCCGACGCAGGCAGTCAAGCAGCGGGCCGTTGGCGATGACGCCCATGCCGCACTCGTGCAAGGACTGAAAGCACAACTCCAGCGTTGCAATGAGTTCACGGTTGCTGTGCAGAACCTCGGCCGACGCCGGCTGAGTCTCGGGCAACGATGCCTGGGCCCAGTTACGGGTTGCCCGCAGCCGTTCGCGCAAGCGCTTGAGCAGCGCCCGGTAGGGTTCGGCACTGTCGCCGACCACTTCGCGCAATGCAGCGTTGGCCTGCTGCATGGACAACTCGGCAGCCAGGTTATCGACATCGCGCAGGAACAGGTCGGCGGCCATCCAGCGCGCCAGCAACAGCACTTCGCGCGTCACCGCAGCGGTGACATTCGGATTGCCGTCACGGTCACCGCCCATCCAGGACGCGAAACGGATGGGGGCAGCCTCCAGCGACAGGTGCAAGCCGGTGGCGTCATGCAGCGCCTTGTCGGCCTTGCGCAGGTAGCTCGGGATCGCCTGCCAGAGCGAATGCTCGATGACGGCAAAGCCCCATTTGGCTTCGTCGACCGGGGTCGGTCGGGTACGGCGGATTTCTTCGGTGTGCCAGGCTTCGGCGATCAGGCGTTCCAGGCGTCGCTTGATCTGTTCGCGCTCGGCGGGGATCAGATCACGATGGTCCTGGGCCGCCAGCTGCGCGGCAATGGCGTCGTACTTCTGGATCAGGGTGCGACGAGCCACTTCGGTCGGGTGTGCAGTGAGCACCAGCTCGATGTCCAGGCGCCCCAATTGCCGGGCCAGGGCTTCGTCGCTGTGGCCTGCGGCCTTGAGTCGCGCCAGCAATTCCGGCAGCACCCGGGCCTCGAAGGGCTCAGGCTGGTGGGCGTCGCGGCGGCGAATCAGTTGGTACTGTTCGGCGATATTGGCCAGGTTGAGAAATTGATTGAAGGCCCGGGCAACGGGCAGCAGTTCGTCTTCGCTCAAATCATTGAGGCTGGAGCTCAGTTGCTCGGCACTGATGTCCGTGCTGCGTCGGTCAGCCTTGGCCCCTCGGCGAATGCGCTCGATCTTCTCCAGAAACGCATCGCCATGCTGCTCGCGAATGGTATTGCCCAGCAACTCGCCCAGCAGATGGACGTCCTCGCGCAAGCGCGCGTCGATATCGGTCATCGGTCTTCTCTCCAGCATCGGCCACTTCAGGAAAACACCACTCAACAGACAGAGTGCCCCAGCCCGCCGCCCGGTTACAAGGCGACCAAGGTTAAACAGGGCTAATCTGAACAAACGCCCCATGAGGGTTTTGTGCCGCCCAGGCGGTGAGGTTCATATGAAAATTCGCGAGCTTGCCCAACACTGGGAACAAAATGCCAAGGGCCGCCTGACCAAGACTGCCTATAGCCTGCATCTGGACGTGGAATCGGCTGCACGCCTGGCGGCGATCGCCGAGATGTACCCAAAACGTCAGCCGGAGGAACTGCTGGGTGAACTGCTCGGGGCTGCGCTGGAAGAGCTGGAAACCAGCTTCCCCTACGTCAAGGGACAACTGGTGATTGCCACTGACGAAGAGGGTGATCCGCTGTATGAGGATATTGGGCCTACGCCGCGGTTTCTGGCGTTGTCGCGGCGGTATCTGCATGATCTTTCTGCCCAGAATGATGAGCAGAAGCACTAATTGCTTTTTGTGTCGCCTGGGCTGACGTCATCGCTGGCAAGCCAGCTCCCACAGTGGTTTTGTGTGCGCCACAACCCTGTGGGAGCTGGCTTGCCAGCGATGAGGCCCGAAAAGACGATATCAATTACAAGCCTTACTCAACCTTCTGCGGCGTCTCCTGCCCCATGCACCGCACCGCCTGCTTCTTGCGATCAACCAGCACACCGGTCAGCCCCTTCTGCTCGGTATCGAACAGCACCAGCACGCCATCGATGCACTGCGCCACTTGCGGTGCGGGGTCCAGGGACACCTTGTAATCCTCCCCCGGAATGGTCTTGAGCATGGTGAAGTCGGACAGCAGCAGCGCATCTTCCGGTTTGGCGAAATGCAGGTACCCGTAGTACCACAGGGCACCCACGGTGCCGAGGATGCTGCAGATTCCCGTGATGATCAGGGGGATGGCGTTACGTTCTTCACTCATTGCGGACTCTCGGAAGGTTCATCGTCGGAAGGCGGCACGGGCGCAGCCTGCGGATAGTTCGGAACCTCCGCCAACCGTCGCAGCCCGTTGAAGTGCTGCGGGTCATCCAGAAACCGCAGCATGACCTTGCGCCAGGTCGGGTCGAAAAAGGTTTGCACGTGCCCACCTCGGGTCAGCTGCAGGACCCTGGGCGGCGGCGCAGCTTGATACAGTTGGATGCCATTGGAAAGAGGCACGATTGTATCGTCGATGCTCTGGAAGAACAGTTTCGGCACCCCAGTCAGTCGATCCATCGATCGAATTGCACTGTCGCCATCCGGAACCAGCCAGGACAACGGCACCTGCAGCGGCCAGAGGAGCCATGAGGAGCTCAGGGCAGACTGCCCCACATCGCGATAGCTGGCCGGCACTCCATCGAACACCAGGGCCTTGAACCGCTCGCGCTGTTCAGGGTGCTCGACCAGATAGTGCACGGCCAGGGCACCACCGAGGCTCTGGCCCAGCAACACCAGCGGTCTGCCCTGCACTTGCGGGGCTTGTTGCAACCAGTCCATCGCCGCGTCGATGTCCTGGTAGACCTCCGGCAGTTCGGGCTTGCCCTCGCTCACTCCATAGCCGCGGTAATCGAGCAGCAGGACTTGATACCCCTTTGCCGGCAGCCACCAACTGCCGCCCAGGTGCCAGGCCAGGTTGCCGCCGTTGCCGTGCAAATGCAGTACCGTGCCCTTGAGCGGCACACCCGCCTTGACCGGCAGCCACCAGCCGTGCAGGCGAGTGCCATCGGCAGCCTTGAAGTAGACGTCGCTGTATTCCAGGTGGGCTTTTTTCGGGGTGAAAGGCAAGCCAGGCTCGGGGTAGAACAGCAACGAGCTGCAGCCGCTCAGCCCCGACAGCAATGCGATGAGGCCGAGCGCCCCGATGAGCCTGCTAAAGAATGTTCGAGTAGTCCGCTTCAATACGGTCCAGGCTCAGGTGGTTGAGGAAGTTGGAGAAGCACATCCAGGCCGACAGGGCGTTCAGGTCACGGAACTGCTCCGGCAGGTACTTGGGCGGCACGACCAGGCCTTCATCGACCAACAGGCGCAGGGTCCGCATGTCTTCAAGGGTAGCCTTGCCACAGAACAGCAACGGAATCTGTTCGAGCTTGCCTTTACGCACGGCCAACTGAATGTAGTTGTAAACCATGATAAAGCCCTTGAGGTAGGACAAGTCTTTGGTAAATGGCAGGCCATTGGGCACCGAGCCGCGGAACACCCGGCTGGCGTTGCCGTAAGCTTCGGCCATTTCGAAACCCTGGTCACGGAAGAACTCGTAGACCTGCAGGAAGTCGGCGCCCTCCTCGACCATATGGATGGCGCGGGTGCGGTTGGTGAGCTTGCGCAACCGACTCGGGTAGGAAGCGAAGGCAATCACTTCCATCAGGATCGCCAACCCCTCCTGGGTCACAGTCGAAGAAGGTGGCCCCTTGGCCAGGAAGGTACAGATCGGCTGGTTCAGGCCATTGAGCGTGGTGCCGACATGCACCAGGCCTTCGTGTACTTCAAGGGCCCTGACATCGCGGCTGTTGAACATGGCATCGGTGCGGATCTTGATGTAGTCGGCACCGGCTGCCGCATCGGCGACGATGCCGTCGGACTCGAACACGCGAATGGTGTCTTCGGCTTCCCCGAATACCTTGTTCAGGCGGCCCTGAAGCATCTCCACGGCCTGCTTGGCCGTGAGGTTCTTGGGCTCGTCCTTGAGGTCGCCGCGCACGTCGATATTGTTCAGGTAATCGGAGAGCATGATGCCCAGGTCCGACAGGGTCGGGTCACCGGCATGGAAAGCATCGGAGGCCGCGCCGTACAGTTCCTGGGAGATCAGCCCGAAATCCTCGGTGCCGCGCGCTTCGAGCATGCGCAGCACCATGCGGTATTCCTTGCACATGCGCCGCATGATCTGCCCGACCGGGTTGAACTGGCCCAATTGACGCGTGATATCACGCTCGATGTTCTGGAACTCCAGCTTCACTGCACTGGAGTCGAACGACAGCGGTCGCCCTTCGTAGTAGGCGCGGTCGACCGCCGGCATCTCCCGGCCCTTGGCATCGAGGAAACCCTGGCGAATGCTGTCGTCCCACTTCACCGCATCAAGCACGCGAATCGGCGCCTGCGCCAGCACGATGCGGTCAGACAGCGTGCGTATCGTCTGCTGGTAGTCGTCCACCCAAAGCTCCTTCTCGTTCGATTACTTGGCTGGCCGCTGGAAACGCGCCACTTCGACGAACAGGTCGGAGTTGGCCGGGTCATCCAGATAGGCGAAAACCTTGTCCAGGCTACTGGTGATCAGCATGCCTTCACCCTCACTGGTTTCGAATTCTTCGCCATTGAGTGCCTTTTGCTGCAGTGCCTGCTCGATGCGTTCGATGTCCAGGCTGTAAACCACAAGCTCGTTGGTATCGCTCAGATCGAAACCAGCGATGGCATAGTTCGCACCGAACTGCTTCGGCACAGCGGCCGATACATACCAGCGATTGCCGTGGCGGGAGACGGTAAAACCGTACTCCTCTTTGGCCGATTTGTGGCCCTTGGGATAACTGACCGCCTTGTACAGATTAGTGCCCGAGCGGCTGATCTCCAGCTTGCGCGACTCGCCCCAGGCGTCCTTGCTGGTCCATTTTCCCAACAGGCCAACCGGTGCGGCCTGGCTGGCCGGGATCGGCTCCTTGAAGGTCACCAGGCAACCACTCAACAACACAAACGACAAGGCGAATACCAGGCGCCAGGCTTTCATTCAGCTCTCCCAGACAGGACCACGCGTTACTCCGAAGCCAGCACCAAATGCATAAACCGCGAGAGAATGCCGAGCATTTCGGCGTCGCAATGCGGTTGCTCGTTTTTGAGCAGCCCCTGATATTCCATCCGTCCGATAATCGCCGTCAACACTTTGGCATCCTGCTGGGGCTCGCGCGAGCCCAATACCTGCAGCAACTGGCAGGTGCCCTGGAGCAGAATCTGCTGGTGCGAGCAGACCAGTTCGGCCAGTCGCGGGCTGAGCAAGGCCTCCTGGCGAAAGGCCTGCTCGGCCATGAGGTAGTCACGCCGCATCAACAATTGCCGCTGTACATAATCGGCGGTCATTTTCGCGATCTCGTCGGCCAGTTGCCCACGCGACAATGGCACATTACTGGCCTGGGCGAGCAACTGACGCAGGATGATCTCGGTACTCTCCCAGAGCTTGGCCATGAACGCCGCGCTGCGCTCGACGTACTGGGCAAAGGTATCGGTCAGCAGGTCGTCGATATCCTTGAAGTAGTAGGTCGTGGCCGACAGCGGAACGCCCGCCTCGGCGGCCACGGCACGATGACGCACACCACGCACGCCATCGCGCACGACAATGCGCATGGCCGCGTCGAGGATCTCCTGGCGACGCTGCTCGCTACCCTGGCGGCTGGCCTTGCGGCCTTGATACTGAACACTTTCCGCCACTGCTGTGGCAACGCCAGCAGCACCTTGTAGAGCCATTGCAGGAGTCACGAAAGGCTTTCCTCAAAAATTGTCCGTTGGATCAGTTTTTTTCAGGCAAGAAAAAGCCGCCTGAGAAGGCGGCTTGTTCACAGCGATCAGGCTTGCGGCCGCATGTGCGGGAACAGGATCACATCGCGAATCGACGGTGAGTTGGTCAGCAGCATCACCAGGCGGTCGATGCCGATACCTTCACCGGCCGTCGGCGGCATGCCGTACTCCAGGGCGCGAACGAAGTCGGCATCGTAGTGCATGGCTTCATCGTCACCCGCGTCCTTGTCGGCCACCTGAGCCATGAAACGCTCGGCCTGGTCTTCGGCGTCGTTCAACTCCGAATAGGCGTTGGCGATTTCGCGGCCACCGATGAACAGCTCGAAGCGGTCGGTGACGTTCGGGTTCTCGTCGTTGCGACGGGCCAGCGGCGATACTTCGAACGGATACTGGGTGATGAAGTGCGGCTGCTCCAGCTTGTGCTCGACCAGCTCTTCGAAAATCATCACCTGCAGCTTGCCCAGGCCTTCGAAACCGAGCACCTTGGCGCCGGCCTTCTTGGCAATGTCGCGGGCCTTGTCGATGTCGTTCAGATCATCGGCGGTCAGCTCTGGGTTGTACTTGAGGATCGAGTCGAACACCGACAGACGGACGAACGGCTCACCGAAGTGGAACACCTTGTCGCCGTAAGGCACGTCGGTGCTGCCCAGTACCAGCTGCGCCAGCTCGCGGAACAGTTCTTCGGTCAGGTCCATGTTGTCTTCGTAATCAGCGTAGGCCTGGTAGAACTCGAGCATGGTGAACTCGGGGTTGTGCCGGGTCGATACGCCTTCGTTACGGAAGTTGCGGTTGATCTCGAAGACCTTTTCGAAGCCGCCGACAACCAGGCGCTTGAGGTATAGCTCAGGCGCGATACGCAGGAACATTTCCATGTCCAGCGCGTTGTGGTGAGTCTCGAACGGCTTGGCCGCAGCACCACCGGGAATGGTTTGCAGCATCGGCGTTTCCACTTCCAGGAAGTCACGCTTCATCAGGAAGCTGCGGATGTGGGCGATGACTTGCGAACGCACACGGAAGGTCTGGCGCACTTCTTCGTTGACGATCAGGTCAACGTAACGCTGGCGGTAGCGCTGCTCGGTATCGGTCAGGCCGTGGTGCTTGTCGGGCAGCGGGCGCAGTGACTTGGTCAGCAGGCGCACGTTGGTCATCTCGACGTACAGGTCGCCCTTGCCGGAACGAGCCAGGGTGCCTTCGGCGGCGATGATGTCGCCCATGTCCCAGGTCTTGACCGCGGCCAGGGTTTCTTCCGGCAAGGTCTTGCGATTGACGTAGACCTGGATACGACCGGTCATGTCCTGGATCACCATGAACGAGCCACGGTTGAGCATGATGCGACCAGCAACCTTGACCGGAATCGCTGCAGCTTCCAGCTCTTCCTTGGTCTTGTCGACATACTGTTTCTGCAGGTCGTTGCAGTAGTTGTCACGGCGGAAGTCGTTGGGGAAGGCCTGGCCCTTGGCGCGTTCTGCGGCAAGCTTTTCCTTGCGCAGGGCGATCAGGGCGTTTTCTTCCTGTTGCAGGTCTTGCGGGTCGAGTTTGAGGTCGCTCATGTCGTCACATTTTTCCATCACGGGTTCATTGCACCCTTGCCGTTGGCAAGGGATCGCGGGCAAGCCCGCTCCCACAGAGGAGCAAGCGGTTGCCGCCGCCGGTTGTCGCGTTACAGCCCCTGCTTGAGGCTGGCTTCCAGGTATTCGTCGATATCACCGTCGAGCACCTTGTCGCAGTCGCTGCGTTCGATGTTGGTGCGCAGGTCCTTGATCCGCGACGCGTCGAGCACGTAGGAACGGATCTGGTGACCCCAGCCGATGTCGGACTTGCTGTCTTCCAGCGCCTGGGAAGCGGCATTGCGCTTCTGCATCTCCTGCTCGTACAACTTGGCCCGCAGCATTTTCATGGCGGTGTCCTTGTTCGCGTGCTGGGAGCGTTCGTTCTGGCAGCTGACCACGGTGTTGGTCGGTACGTGGGTGATACGTACGGCCGAGTCGGTGGTGTTTACGTGCTGACCACCGGCACCGGAGGAACGGTAGGTGTCGATGCGCAGGTCCGCCGGGTTGATCTCGATTTCAACCTTGTCGTCGATCTCGGGGGAAACGAACACCGCCGAGAACGAGGTGTGGCGACGGTTGCCGGAGTCGAACGGGCTCTTGCGCACCAGGCGGTGCACGCCGATTTCGGTACGCAGCCAACCGAAGGCGTACTCGCCCTTGATGTGCACGGTTGCGCCCTTGATACCGGCGACTTCACCGGCCGACAGTTCCATGATGGTGGCGTCGAAGCCACGCTTGTCGGCCCAGCGCAGGTACATGCGCAGCAGGATGTTGGCCCAGTCCTGGGCTTCGGTGCCGCCGGAGCCGGCCTGGATATCCAGGTAGGCGTTGTTCATGTCCATTTCGCCGCTGAACATGCGACGGAATTCGAGCTTGGCGAGGGCTTCGTTCAGGCGTTCGAGTTCGGCGACGACATCGCCGACAGCGCCTTCGTCGTCTTCTTCGACGGCCATGTCGAGCAGGTCACGGCAATCGGCCAGACCGCCGGACAGTTCGTCCAGGGTCTCGACGATCTGTGCCAGTGCGGAGCGCTCGCGCCCCAGCTCCTGGGCGTACTCGGGTTTGTTCCAGACAGACGGATCTTCAAGCTCGCGATTGACTTCGGTCAGGCGCTCATGCTTTTGATCGTAGTCAAAGATACCCCCGAATAGTTTCGGAGCGCTCGGACAGGTCCTTGATAGTGTTAAGGATCGGGTTGATTTCCATGGCGGGCAGCACTCGTACGTAACGTGTCAAAAGCCGGAGAGTATAACGCACTCAGGTGCGCGCGGCAGCCCGCCCGGCAGCCGGCTCCGACGAAAACGCCCCTTCTCGCCGACTTTTGGGCCAAACGGTTACTTTTTAATCGACGCCAACCTGATTGCGACCGTTGTGCTTGGCCAGATACAGCCCCTTGTCCGCCGCCGAAATCAGCTGCCGACAGTGGCTACCGACCTGCGGGACCATGGTCGCCAGGCCGATGCTGACGGTCAGGCTGGAACCGGGTTCCGGGGACACATGGGGAATCTGCAGCGCCTCGATGGTCTGGCGCAGCTTTTCGGCCAGCAGCCGAGCACCGCCATGGGAGGTGTTGGGCAAGACCAGCACGAACTCTTCACCGCCGTAGCGTGCTGGAAGATCGGATGGCCGACTGCACGACTCGCGAATGGCCTCGGCCACCTTGCGCAAGGCCTCGTCCCCATCAAGATGGCCGAAATTGTCGTTATATGATTTGAAATAGTCGACATCAATCATCAAAAGCGACAATTGCGCCTGTTCGCGCATCGCCCGGCGCCATTCCAGCTCCATGTACTCGTCGAAATGCCGGCGATTGGACAGCCCGGTCAGGCCATCAGAGTTCATCAGCTTTTGCAGGACCAGGTTGGTGTCGAGCAGTTGCTGCTGGCTGACCCGCAGGGCCCGGTAGGCTTCATCGCGCTGCAGCAGTGTCAGATAGGAGCGCGAGTGATAACGGATGCGTGCGACCAGCTCGATATTGTCCGGCAGTTTCACCAGGTAATCGTTGGCCCCGGCTGCGAACGCCGCACTCTTGACCAGCGGATCTTCCTTGGTCGAGAGCACGATAATCGGAATATCCCGGGTAGCCGGGTGGTTGCGGTATTCGCGCACCAACGTCAGGCCATCGAGCCCCGGCATGACCAGGTCCTGCAGGATGACCGTCGGCTTGATCCGGACCGCCTGGGCAATGGCCTGATGAGGGTCGGCGCAGAAGTGAAAGTCGATATTCTCTTCCTGGGCCAGACCGCGGCGTACCGCTTCGCCGATCATCGCCTGGTCATCGACCAGCAAAACCATGGCGGCGTTTTCGTTGGCGGCCTTGAAACCGTCGATGGGTAGATCATGCATGCGCTGTCACCAGGGACTGAATCGGGTTCATTTCAAAAAAATCTCCTTGAGTCGCGGTGCGATTCGATCCAGCGATCGCACCTCGACAGCGGCATCGATCGCCGCCGCAGCTTTCGGCATACCGAAGACCGCACTACTTTGTTGATCCTGGGCGATCGTCAAAAATCCCTGCTGACGCATCAACTTGAGCCCTTGAGCGCCATCGCGGCCCATGCCGGTCAACAGCACGCCGACGGCATCGCCGCGCCAGTGATGGGCCACGCTTTCGAAAAACACATCGATTGAAGGCCGGTAGATCTCATGGACCGGCTCGGCGGTATAGGCCAGTGTGCCGTTTTTCAATAAGCGGATGTGGTGATTGGTACCCGCCAGCAGCACCGTACCCTTCTGCGGCGGCTCGCCATCGCGGGCCAGGCGTACCGGCAGCCCCGAGGCACTGCCCAGCCACTCGGCCATGCCTGCGGCAAAGACCTGATCCACATGCTGCACCAGCACGATCGCGGCAGGAAAATTTTCCGGCAACCCTTTCAACAGGACTTCCAGCGCGGCCGGACCGCCCGCCGAAGAGCCGATGGCGACCAGGCCCTGGCGCTTGGCGACTTCACGCAACGGCGTGTCGACCGTCTGCAATGCAGGATTGCGCTGACCGATCAGCCAGCCGATGTTGAGGATCTTGCGCAACAGCGGCGCGGCAGCCTCCCGCGCATTACCGGCGCCCAGTGTTGGTGTATCGACGACATCCAGGGCGCCGTGGCCCATGGCCTCGAACACGCGATGAACATTCTGCTGGCGATCGACCGTGACGATGACAATGGCGCAAGGGGTCGAGGCCATGATCAGGCGGGTTGCTTCCACGCCATCCATCACCGGCATGATCAGATCCATCAGGATCAGATCCGGCGTCGATTCAGCGCACAGGCGCACGGCTTCGGCGCCATTACTGGCGACCCACACCACCTGGTGTTCCGGTTCGAACGCCAGGGCCCGGCGCAAGGCCTCCACGGCCATGGGCATATCGTTGACAATGGCGATCTTCATCCTTGAGCTCCCCCGATCAACTCCACCACTGCATCGAGCAGGGCATCGTCATGAAAACTGGCTTTTGCCAGATAGTAGTCGGCGCCTGCGTCCAGTCCACGTCGCCGATCTTCTTCTCGATCCTTGTAAGACACTACCATGACCGGCAGCGACTGCAGGCGACTGTCCCGACGCAGCAGCGTGACCAGCTCGATACCGTCCATGCGTGGCATGTCGATATCGGTGATCAACAGGTCGAAATCCTCGCCGCGCAGGGCATTCCAACCGTCCATGCCATCGATCGCGACCGCGACCTCATAGCCACGGTTACTCAAAAGCTTGCGTTGCAACTCACGCACGGTCAGCGAGTCGTCCACCACCAGGATGCGCTTGCGTACCGCTTCGCTGATTTGTCGCACACCCCGGTCGATCCGCTCCAGGCGCCCGGTGGTGAGCAATTTCTCCACTGAACGGAGCATGTCTTCGACATCGATGATCAATACCACCGAACCATCATCGAGCAGAGCGCCGGCAGAGATATCCTGAATCTTGCCCAGCCGCGCATCGAGGGGCAGGACCACCAGGGTGCGTTCGCCGATGAAACGCTCGACCGCAACGCCGTAGACGCTATCGCGCTCGCGAATCACCACCACCGCCAGAGAGTCGCCCGAGTCCTGGCTCGATGGCCGGTTCAGCAATTGGCTGGCCGCGACCAGCCCGACATGCCGCCCCTCGAACCAGAAATGCTGACGCCCTTCGATCTGCACGATGTCTGCAGTCGGCAGGTCGATCGTGCGTTCTATATGGGCCAGCGGGAAGCCATAGGCTTCGCCACCGACTTCCACCACCAGGCTGCGCACCACCGACAGGGTCAAGGGCACTTCCAGATGGAACCGGCTGCCCTGCCCGCCTGCCTGTTCAAGCGTGATCGAACCACGCAGCTGGCGGACCATGTGCTGGACCGCATCGAGCCCGACCCCACGGCCGGACACCTCGGTCACCTTGTTGCGCAACGTGAAACCCGGCAGGAACAGGAAGCTCAGCAACTCGGCTTCACTCAGTTGCGCGACCGTATCGGCCGGCGACAACTGCCGCTCGACAATGCTGCGACGCAGGTGCTCAAGGTCGATACCCGCGCCGTCATCCTCGATCATCAACACCAGCATGCCGGCCTGATGGGAAGCCCTGAGCCGGATCAACCCTTCAGCTGGCTTGCCGACCAGAATTCGTCGTTCCGGTGATTCGATGCCATGGTCGACGGCATTGCGCAGCAAATGCGTCAGCGGTGCCTCGAGCTTTTCCAGCACATCGCGATCGACCTGGGTCTTGTCACCCTCGACCTCCAGGCGCACCTGCTTGTTCAGGGAGCGCCCCAGATCGCGGACCATGCGCGCCTGCCCGGCGAGTACATCGGCAAACGGACGCATCCTGCAGGCCAGCGCTGTATCGTAGAGCAACTGCGCGCGCTGGCCGGCCTGCCAGCCGAACTCATCGAGCTCCACCGTCTGTTGCACCAGCATGCGCTGAGTTTCAGCAAGCAGGCGCTGGACCTGGGCCAGGGCGTCCTGCACTTCAGGACTCTGACCACTGGCGTGCAGTTGTGTGTTCAAGTCGTCCAGCGCCCGAATGCTCTGGCCCTGCATGCGCTTGAGCCGCTGCATGGTCGCAAGGTACGGCTTGAGGCGCTGAGTTTCGACCAGCGACTTGCTCGACAGATCGAGCAGGCTGTTCAAACGCTCGGCGGTCACCCGCAAGACTCGCTCGGCCCCTTCGGCAGCGCGCTTGCCCTTGCGTGCGCCGGTTGCCATGGCCGGAGCAGGTTCCGGCTCATCCGAGGCGGGCTCCTGGTCCGGGACGGGCTCTGGTTCCGGTTCTGGCTCCACCTCTGGCTCGACCCATGCTGCCGGCGCCGGTTGCACATTCCCGGCTCCCGCCTCCAACAGGCCAGCCAGCCGCGCCAGGTACGCAGCGATCTCGTTCGGGCCGCTCGATGTATCGCCCGGGGTGGCGATGCGCATCAGCAGGTCGGTGCCTTGCAACAGTGCATCGATATGCTCGGGCAGCAAGTACAGGCGCCCCTCCTGGGCACTGACCAGGCAATCCTCCATGACGTGGGCGACGCTGACTCCCGCCTCGACCCCGACAATACGTGCCGCGCCCTTGAGCGAGTGCGCCGCGCGCATGCAGGCTTCCAGTTGCCGGGCCTCTGACGGGTTGCGCTCCAGCGCCAGCAGCCCGGCATTCAGGACTTGGGTCTGGGCCTCGGCCTCCAGGCTGAACAACTCGAGCAATGAAGCATCGCGCATCTGCTCTGGGGTCATGTCAGGCTCCGGGTCACGGCAGACAATAACTGCTCTTCATCCAGGACGCGTACGCTGCGGCCTTTCCATTGCAACACGGCCTGGGTGAACCTTACGCCGGCCTGGCCGTGGTCAAAGGTACCGGGGTCGATCCGGTGGATGCCATCGACTTCGTCGACCGGCACCACCACCGCACCGCCGGGTGCGGCGAGAATCAACATCCGCGGCATGACCCGCGACGAAGGCGTGCCGACGGCAACGCTATCAAGCCCGAGCAATTGGCCCAGCGACAGGCAGGCAACCAATGCCCCGCGCACGTTCGCCACGCCCTGCAGGGCTTTGGAACGCTGGTGCGGCAGCGAATGCACCGGCTGCACCGGCCCCACTTCGACCAGGCAGCGGGTCGCCAGGGCCAGCCACTCTTCCCCCAGACGAAACAGCAACAGCGAGCGAGTACCTGCCCCGACTTGCTGCTCGGCGTAGACTTGTTGCGGCGTCTGGGATAACGCATAGCGATCGAGAAGCCGGGTGGCGGCGGCCGCGTACACGTCGCAATTGCGACAATGGATATGCTCGGCCAGCAGCGGGCAACTTTTGTCGCCATGCACCCCGATCCGGTTCCAGCAGTCGTCAATGGCTTGTGCATCCGCCTGGATGACATTCAGCGAAGTCAGGCCAATCATCGTTTGCGCTCACTTTCAGCGTTACGTTCGCTACGGTTGGCGCGCTCCTGCAGGCGCCGCGCCCCCGCCATGTCGCCCTGGGAGGCCAGCAGAACCGCCAGGTGCGCCAAGGCTTCGGAGTGTTGCGGTTGCAAATAGAGCGCCTTGCGATAAAAACCCTGGGCCTCGAGCGTCTTGCCAGCCACATCGCTGAGCAACCCCAACCAATAGAACACCTGGGCATCCGGGGCATGGCGCTGCAAATAGAGCTCACACGCCGCGCGCGCTTCATTGCTCTTGCCCTCGTTGGCCAATGAGGCGATCTGCTCCAGCAGGGTCGTGGGCTCTTGCGCCGGCAGCATCGCCTTGGCTGGCTCACCGAGGAGTACTTGCCGGGGCCGCGCCCGGCTGATCGGCACCACCTGTGGCAGCGGACGCGCCGCAAGCTGTGGGCGCGGTGGCGGTGGCGGTGGCGGTGGCGGTGCCATTGACTGCGGCCTGGGCAGGTCGACCACTGTCGGTTCGTCATGCCGAACAAAGGCAAACGACTGGGCGATGCCCAGCGGACGCATGCCCAGGCGTGCCAGCAAGCTGCCTTCGGCGGGGCCGATGAACAATACGCCTTGCTCACAAGTCAGTGCCTTGAGCACCTCGAACACCCGCTTCTGGGTTGGCACATCGAAATAGATCAGCAGGTTGCGACAGAACACGAAATCAAAAACGGGCTCACCGGCCAGCAGCTCCGGATCCAGTATGTTGCCCACCTGAAGCTGTACCTGGTTGCGAACCCGCTTGCTGAGCGCATGCTTTCCAGCTTGCAGCACAAAGTGTCGTTCGCGAAAGGCCAGGTTCGCACCACGAAAGGAATTGCGTCCATACAGCGCGCCACCCGCCTGCTCGAGCGACTGTGGGCTGATATCGATGCCCACCACCTTGAATTGGTGCGCGGCAATGCCGACATCGAGCAACGCCATGGCGATCGAGTAAGGCTCCTCCCCCGTCGAACAGGGCAGGCTGAGGATGCGCAGCGGCCGGGCACCCTTCAATTCGGCCAGGCGCTCTGAGGCCAGACGGGCCAATGCGGCAAAGGATTCAGGGTAACGAAAGAACCAGGTCTCCGGAACGATCACCGCCTCGATCAGGGCCTGCTGTTCGGGCACCGACTGCTGCAACATCAGCCAGTAGTCATCCAGATCATGAGCCTTGGCCGCCGAGCAGCGCAGGCGCACGGCACGTTCGATCATGGCGCTGCCAACCGAGCTGGCGTCCAGGCCGATGCGGTCCTGAAGGAAACGAAAAAAACGCTGCTGATCCGTCATGCCCGGCCCTCGCCCTCGGGCTGCAGCGGGAACAACAGCGCACGAACTTCTTCAGGCAGCAGGTCTGCCACTTCGATCCGTTGCAACAGACCCAGCTCGTCTTCACGCACGGGCCCCAGGTAGGGCGCCTGGCGATTGTCCAGGCCATAGGGGTGAAAGTCCGCAGGGTTGCAGCGCAGTGTGTCGGTGGCTTGTTCGAGTATCAGGCCAAGGAGCAAATCCGGACGCCGCACATCGATGCGGTAATGCACCAGCACCAGCCGCGTGCTGGTTCGCTCCGCCGCCGGCTGGCCAAAGGTCAAGGCGCTGATATCGATCACCGGCACCAGTGCGCCGCGATGGGCAAACACCCCGGCAACCCAGTGCGGTGCCTGGGCGATCGGTTTGAGGGCCAGGCGCGGCAACACTTCGGCAATTTCAGTGGCTTGCAGGGCAAAACGTTCCGCGCCGATGCGAAAGACCAGGAACAGTCTGTTCGGCGACGTCGACAGGGCGCCGCGACCCGATGAAAGCTCGTTCATTGGCGTCTCAGACTTTGAAACGCGAAACGCCGCCGCGCAGGCCGACCGCCACCTGACTCAACTCATCGATGGCAAAACTGGCCTGACGCAGGGATTCCACGGTCTGGCTGCTGGCGTCGCCAAGTTGCGCAAGGGCATGGTTGATCTGTTCGGCGCCAGTGGCCTGGGCCTGCATCCCGTCGTTGACCATCAACACCCGTGGCGCCAGCGCCTGGACCTGCTGAATGATCTGCGTCAGTTGCTCGCCGACTTGCTGCACCTCGAACATACCGCGGCGCACTTCTTCGGAGAACTTGTCCATGCCCATGACACCGGCGGACACCGCCGACTGGATTTCCCGGACCATCTGCTCGATGTCGTAGGTCGCTACGGCGGTCTGGTCAGCCAGGCGCCGCACCTCGGTCGCGACAACGGAAAAACCACGGCCATATTCGCCGGCCTTTTCCGCCTCGATAGCGGCATTGAGCGAAAGAAGGTTGGTCTGGTCGGCAACCTTGACGATGGTCACCACCACCTGGTTGATGTTGCCGGCCTTCTCATTGAGGATCGCCAGCTTGGCGTTGACCAGATCGGCCGCGCCCATGACCTGGTGCATGGTTTCTTCCATGCGCGCCAGCCCCTGCTGGCCGGAGCCTGCGAGGATCGAGGCCTGGTCGGCGGCCGAGGTCACTTCGGTCATGGTCCGTACCAGGTCCCGGGAGGTTGCCGCGATCTCGCGGGAGGTCGCACCGATCTCAGTGGTAGTCGCCGCAGTCTCGGTGGCCGTGGCCTGCTGCTGCCGGGACGTAGCGGCAATCTCGGTCACCGACGTGGTGACTTGTACCGAAGAACGCTGCGCCTGGGATACCAGTGCCGTCAGCTCGGTCATCATGTCATTGAAGCCGGTTTCCACCGCACCGAACTCATCCTTGCGCTCCAGGTTCAGGCGGGTGCTCAGGTCGCCGGTGCGCATGACCTCAAGGATATTCACGATGCGCTGCATCGGCGCCATGATGGTGCGCATCAGCAAGAGTCCGCAGATGGCGGCAGCGATGACGGCCACGAGCAAGGACAGGCCCATGCTGATCTTGGCTGCCGAAACAGCTGCAACGATGGATGCGGTAGCGTCTTCGGTGGCCTGGCGATTGTGCTCGATGACAATGTTCAAGTGCTTGCGACCAGCCATCCATGCCGGCGTCAGCTCATCGAGCACCAGCCGTTCGGCCAGGACGAAGTCCTGTTTGCGATAGGCATCCAGAACACGTTCCATAATCTCGTCGTAGACAGTTTCAAGGCGGAGAAACTCATCGAAGCGGGCCTGGTCGTCGGCCTCCTGGATGGTGCGCTGATAACTGACTTTGCTGCCTGCCAGGCGCGCCTTGGCGCTCTTGTACTGCTCGATGTCCTCTACAGTCAGCACGTGATGATCGGAAAGCCCGACCACTCGCTGGGTCAGGACGAAACTATCGACCCAGGCACTGCGCATGATCGAGGCGCTGTACAAACCCGGAATGCTGTCGGTGCGGACACTTTCCTCACTGGCCTCGATCGATACCAGACGGGAATAGGAGGCAATCACCATCAACATCATGATGGCGATGATCACGGCGAAACTCGCCAGTATCCGGTGGCGCAATGTCCAATTTTTCAAAATCAGCCCCTCAAGCGTTCAATGCCGGCACGCGCAAAAATTGGCGGAGTATAGCCGACAGAGCCTACCCACTATCCGTCTACTTTCCGACAGATACCTCGGATTTTTCCTGTGACTATTTGATACCGCGGCACCACAGAATGCTTTCACTTGGCCATTATCCATTGATAAAAAGGATATACACTCAAGAAAATCGATAAAACTCACCGAGAAGACCGCTTCTTATGATGACGCTGCGCCAGATTCGTCACTTTATCGCCGTGGCCGAAACCGGCTCGATCTCTGCTGCCGCCCAGGCTGTCTTCATTTCGCAATCCACCCTGACCCTGGCCATTCAGCAACTGGAGCAGGAAATCGGCGTCAACCTGTTCAACCGCCACGCCAAGGGCATGACCCTGACTCACCAGGGCCATCAATTCCTGCGCCAGGCCCATCTGATCCTGGCCACCGTCGACAACGCCAAGCGCAGCCTGCAGCAAAGCACCGACCAGGTTGCCGGCCAATTGACCATCGGCGTGACCAGCCTGGTCGCTGGTTATTACCTGGCCGACCTGTTAACGCGCTTTCAGCGGGCGTACCCCAATGTCGAAATCCGGGTGATGGAAGACGAGCGCCCCTACATCGAACATTTGCTGGTCAGTGGCGAGATCGATGTCGGGGTACTGATCCTGTCCAACCTCGAAGATCGGCATGCCCTGCAAACCGAAGTGCTCACCCATTCGCCGCACCGCCTCTGGCTGCCGGCCCAGCACCCGCTGCTCGAGCACGACAGTATCAGCCTGGGGGATGTGGCCCGGGAGCCGTTGATCCAGCTCAATGTCGATGAGATGGACCGCAATGCCCAGCGCATCTGGTCCGGCGCCGGCCTGCAACCGCGCATCACCCTGCGCACGGCCTCCACCGAAGCGGTGCGAAGCCTGGTCGCGGCAGGCCTCGGGGTGTCGATCCAGCCGGACATGACTTACCGGCCCTGGTCGCTGGAGGGCGACATCATCGAGGCCCGGCCACTGGCCGACCTCAACCAGACCCTCGACGTAGGCCTGGCCTGGCGCCGGGGCACGGCACGACCGGCTCTGGTGGACCCTTTCCTGACCGTGGCCCGCGAACAACCCGGCGGCGGACGCAGGCCATCGATTTAATCGAATGCTGCTTTCAGTATTTAGAATTTGTAGACCTCAGGCCCGACCACTAGTCTGTTTCCATCGAGAACCTAAGGTCGGGCTGCTTTTTTCATAAAGTGTTTTATGGAGCGCACCGTGCCATCAGAAGAAAAGAGAACTCGCAAAATGGCCGGCGCACAACCGACTCAGCTGTTCACCGCACTGTTGATCGATGGTGAGCTGGTTGCCGGCCAGGGTTTTGTCGAACCCATCCTCAATCCGGCCACGGCCGAAGTCCTGACACAGATTGCCGAAGCCAGCACCGAGCAGGTCGAAGCCGCCATCAACGCAGCGCATCGCGCCTTTGCCAGCTGGTCGCGAACCACCCCGCAACAGCGTTCGGCCATTCTCCTGGCCATCGCCGATGCGATTGAAAAACAGGCTGATCAATTGGCTCGCCTGGAAGCACTGAACTGCGGCAAGCCACTGCACCTGGCGCGCCAGGATGATCTCAACGCCACCGTCGATGTCTTCCGTTTTTTTGCCGGCGCCGTGCGCTGCCAGACCGGTCAGTTGTCAGGCGAATACCTGCCGGGCTACACCAGCATGGTGCGCCGCGACCCCATCGGTGTGGTCGCCTCCATCGCCCCCTGGAACTACCCGATCATGATGGCCGCCTGGAAAATCGCCCCGGCGCTGGCGGCCGGCAACACCCTGGTGTTCAAGCCATCGGAACACACGCCCTTGTCGATCCTGGCGCTGGCACCGGCACTCGCGCAAATACTGCCACCGGGCGTCTTGAACATTGTCTGCGGTGGCGGCGAAGGCGTCGGTAGTCACCTGGTCAGCCACCCGAAAGTACGCATGGTGTCGCTGACCGGCGATATCGTCACCGGGCAGAAAATCCTCCAGGCAGCAGCCAAGACCCTCAAGCGCACGCACCTGGAACTCGGCGGCAAGGCACCGGTGATCGTCTGCAACGATGCCGACATCCAGGCGGTGGTAGAGGGTGTGCGCAGCTACGGCTATTACAACGCCGGTCAGGATTGCACCGCGGCGTGCCGCATTTATGCCCAGGCGGGTATTCACGATCGTCTGGTCGCCGAATTGGGCGCGGCCGTCAGCAGCCTGCGCTTTGCCGGCAAGCGCGATGGCGACAACGAAATCGGCCCCCTGATCAGCACCCGACAGCGCGACCGCGTCGCCAGTTTTGTCGAGCGCGCCCTCGGCCAGCCGCATATCGAACGCGTCACCGGCGCCGCCGTACATTCGGGCCCCGGCTTTTACTACCAACCGACACTGCTGGCCGGCTGCAAGCAGAACGACGAGATCGTTCAGCGCGAGGTGTTCGGCCCGGTGGTGACTGTGACCCGTTTCGAGGAGCTGTCTCAGGCGGTCGACTGGGCCAACGACTCGGAATATGGCCTGGCATCCTCGGTCTGGACCCAGAACCTGGACAAGGCCATGCAGATCGCCGCACGCCTGCAGTACGGCTGCACCTGGATCAACAGCCACTTCATGCTGGTCAGCGAAATGCCTCACGGCGGGCTCAAGCGCTCCGGGTATGGCAAGGACCTGTCCAGTGATTCGCTGCAGGACTACAGCGTGGTGCGCCACATCATGGCACGCCATGGCGAGCATTTGAGTTAAGCATCAATAACAGCACTACTCTAATAGCGAGACTGATTGTTACATCACGTTCACAACTGCCCCGACCATAATTTAAAAAAGAGGGATAACTCATGTTCGTGCAAAAGACTGCACTGCTCAGCGCACTGACCACAGCCCTGCTGGCCAGTGCCAGCCTCCAGGCCGCTGAACCGCTCAAGAAAGTTGGCGAGGGCGAAGGCCAGCTGGATATCGTGGCCTGGCCCGGCTACATCGAACGCGGTGAAAGCGACAAGAATTACGACTGGGTCACCGGTTTCGAGAAAGAGACCGGCTGCAAGGTCAGCGTCAAGACCGCCGCCACCTCCGATGAAATGGTCAGCCTGATGGCCAAGGGTGGTTATGATCTGGTCACCGCATCGGGCGATGCGTCGTTGCGCCTGATCGTCGGCAAGCGTGTGCAGCCGATCAACACCGCGCTGATCCCGAACTGGAAGAACATCGACCCGCGCTTGAAGGACGGCGCCTGGTACGTGGTCAACAATCAGACCTACGGCACGCCTTATCAGTGGGGCCCGAACGTGTTGATGTACAACACCAACGTGTTCAAGGAAGCGCCAACCAGCTGGAGCGTTGTCTTCGAGCCGCAGAACCTCCCCGACGGCAAGCCCAACAAGGGCCGCGTCCAGGCGTACGACGGCCCGATCTACATCGCCGACGCGGCGCTGTACCTGAAATCGGCCAAACCCGAGCTGGGCATCAAGAACCCCTACGAACTGACCGAAACCCAGTACAAGGCCGTGCTCGACCTGTTGCGCGAACAACAGCCGTTGATCCACCGCTACTGGCATGACGCGACCGTACAGATGAGCGACGTGAAAAACGAAGGCGTCGCCGCGTCCAGTTCCTGGGGCTATATGGTCAACGGCCTGCAAGCCGACAAGCAGCCAGTGGCCTCGACCATTCCGAAAGAGGGTGCCACGGGCTGGGCCGACACCACCATGCTGCACACCGACGCCAAACACCCCAACTGCGCCTACAAGTGGATGGACTGGTCGCTGCAACCGAAGGTCCAGGGTGACGTCGCCGCCTGGTTCGGTTCGCTGCCGGCGGTGCCTGCGGCGTGCACCGGTAGCGAGCTGCTGGGTGCCGAAGGTTGCAAGACCAATGGTTTCGACCAGTTCGACAAACTCGCCTTCTGGAAGACCCCGCAGGCTGAAGGTGGCAAGTTCGTGCCGTATAGCCGTTGGACGCAGGATTACATCGCCATTATGGGCGGAAGGTAAGACACCGCCCCCTGTAGCCGCTGCCGCAGGCTGCGCTCGCTCGCGAAGCGGGCGCACGATTTCAAGATCGCCGGGGAGCCCCTGCGGGACTCCAGCGCAGCCTGGCGGCAGCGGCTACATGGATCGAGCCCACCGGGCTCGCCACGAACACGTTTCAGCCTTTTCAGAAGTCCAGGCCGGGCCGCTGCGCACACCCACGCCTATTTGGAGCATCGCATCATGACGCTTGCAGTCCAGTTCACCCAAGTTTCACGTCAATTCGGCGATGTGAAAGCCGTTGACCGGGTTTCCATCGACATCCAGGACGGCGAGTTCTTTTCCATGCTAGGCCCTTCGGGTTCCGGCAAGACCACCTGCCTGCGACTGATCGCCGGTTTCGAGCAACCGAGTGCCGGCTCGATCCGCATTCACGGCGCCGAAGCCGCGGGCCTGCCACCCTACCAGCGTGACGTGAACACCGTCTTCCAGGACTACGCCCTGTTCCCGCACATGAACGTGCGCGACAACGTCGCCTATGGCCTGAAGGTCAAGGGCGTCGCCAGGCAGGAACGCATGGCCCGCGCCGAAGAGGCCCTGGACATGGTCGCCCTGGGCGGCTATGGCGCACGCAAGCCGGTACAGCTGTCGGGTGGTCAGCGCCAGCGGGTGGCACTGGCACGCGCCCTGGTCAACCGCCCTCGCGTGTTGCTGCTCGACGAGCCATTGGGCGCTCTCGACCTGAAACTGCGCGAGCAGATGCAGGGCGAGCTGAAAAAGCTCCAGCGCCAGCTGGGCATTACCTTCATCTTCGTCACCCACGACCAGACCGAAGCCCTGTCGATGTCCGACCGGGTCGCCGTGTTCAACAAGGGCCGTATCGAACAGGTCGATACCCCACGCAACCTGTACATGAAACCGGCCACGACTTTTGTCGCCGAGTTTGTCGGCACCTCCAACGTGGTGCGCGGCGAACTGGCGCAACAATTGAGCGGCAGCCAACTGCCCTTCTCGATCCGCCCCGAACACATCCGCTTCGGCGACGGCCCGGTGGCCAGCCATGAAGTAGAGATCAGCGGCCTGCTGCATGACATCCAGTACCAGGGCAGCGCCACTCGCTATGAACTGAAACTGGATAACGGCCAGATGCTCAGCGTCAGCCAGGCCAACAATCAATGGCTGGAACACGCCGTTGTGCACCAACCCGGCCAGCGCCTGACAGCGCGCTGGGCCCGCGAGGCCATGACCGCCTTGCAGGAAACCGCCTTGAGCGAGGGCAAGTGACATGAGCCTGGCCCTGGAAAAAACGGCGCAACCGCCGGTGTACTCACCCTTCAGGCGGTTCTCCAACCTGCTCTGGCGGCGCCCCAACCTCTACCTGGCGATGCTGCTGATACCGCCGCTGACCTGGTTCGGCGCGATTTATCTCGGCTCGTTGTTGAACCTGTTGTGGCAAGGTTTCTACACCTTCGACGACTTCACCATGGCGGTCACGCCCGAGCTGACCCTGGCCAACTTCGTCGCCCTGTTCAACCCGGCGAACTTCGACATCATCCTGCGCACCCTGGGCATGGCCGTGGCCGTGTCGATCGCCAGCGCCATCGTTGCCTTTCCGATCGCCTATTACATGGCCCGCTACACCACCGGCAAGACCAAGGCGTTCTTCTACATCGCGGTGATGATGCCGATGTGGGCCAGCTACATCGTCAAGGCCTATGCCTGGACCTTGCTGCTGGCCAAGGGGGGCGTCGCTCAGTGGTTCGTCCAGCAGTTGAATCTGGAGCCGGTGCTGCAATTTGTGCTGGGCATTCCGGGTGTCGGCGGCAGCACCCTGTCGACCTCGCACCTGGGCCGCTTCATGGTGTTCGTCTACATCTGGCTGCCGTTCATGATCCTGCCGATCCAGGCCTCCCTGGAACGCCTGCCACCGTCGTTGCTGCAAGCCTCGGCGGATCTTGGCGCCAAACCCCGGCAGACCTTCATGCAGGTGATCCTGCCACTGTCGGTGCCGGGCATCGCCGCAGGCTCGATCTTCACCTTCTCGCTGACCCTGGGCGACTTCATCGTGCCGCAGCTGATCGGACCGCCCGGCTACTTCATCGGCAGCATGGTCTACGCCCAGCAAGGCGCTATCGGCAACATGCCGATGGCCGCCGCCTTCACCCTGGTGCCGATCGTGCTGATTGCCATCTACCTGTCCATCGTCAAACGACTGGGGGCCTTCGATGCACTCTGATTCTTCTCAAAAGGCGTCCCTGGGCCTGCGCCTGGCCGCCTGGGGCGGGCTGGTGTTCCTGCACTTCCCGATCCTGATCATCTTCGTCTATGCCTTCAACACCCAGGATGTGGCGTTCAGCTTTCCGCCCCAGGGTTTCACCCTGAAGTGGTTCAGTGTGACGTTCGCACGGCCGGACGTGGTGGACGCGATCAAGCTTTCCGTGCAGATCGCCTTTCTGGCCACCTTGATCGCGCTGGTGCTTGGCACCCTGGCTTCGGCAGCCCTCTACCGCCGGGATTTCTTCGGCAAGGAAGGTATCTCGCTGATGCTGATCCTGCCGATCGCCCTGCCCGGGATCATCACCGGTATCGCCCTGCTCTCGGCATTCAAGACCCTGGGCATCGAACCCGGCGTATTCACCATCGTGGTCGGTCATGCGACCTTCTGCGTGGTGATCGTCTACAACAACGTCATCGCCCGTCTGCGCCGCACCTCCCAGAGCCTGATCGAGGCGTCCATGGACCTGGGTGCCGACGGCTGGCAGACCTTCCGCTACATCATCCTGCCCAACCTCAGCTCGGCGTTGCTGGCAGGCGGCATGCTGGCGTTTGCGCTGTCGTTCGATGAAATCATCGTCACCACCTTCACCGCGGGCCACGAGCGGACCCTGCCGCTCTGGTTGCTCAATCAGCTCAGCCGTCCGCGCGACGTGCCCGTGACCAACGTCGTCGCCATGCTGGTGATGCTGGTGACCATGCTGCCGATTCTTGGCGCCTACTACCTGACCCGCGGCGGCGAAAGCGTGGCCGGCAGTGGCGGCAAATAACTGTGATTCGAATCAAGCACCTTGAGGATTCAGCCATGCAAACCCAACTGTTGATCAACGGCCAACTGGTTACTGGCGAAGGCGCCAGCCAGCCGGTCTACAACCCGGCATTGGGCCGGGTGCTGGTAGAAATCAATGAGGCCAGCGAAGCCCAGGTCGATGCTGCCGTACGTGCTGCCGATGCCGCCTTCGAAAGCTGGTCGCAGACCACACCCAAAGACCGCTCGTTGCTGCTGCTCAAGCTGGCCGATGCCATCGAAGCCCACGGCGAAGAGCTGGCCAAGCTGGAATCGGACAACTGCGGCAAGCCCTACCATGCAGCACTGAACGACGAGATCCCGGCGATTGCCGACGTGTTCCGTTTCTTTGCCGGGGCCAATCGCTGCATGAGCGGTTCCACCGCCGGTGAATACCTGCCGGGCCACACCTCGATGATCCGTCGCGACCCGGTCGGCGTGATCGCCTCCATCGCGCCGTGGAACTACCCGCTGATGATGGTCGCCTGGAAGATCGCCCCGGCCCTGGCCGCCGGCAACACCGTGGTGCTCAAGCCCTCCGAGCAAACGCCGCTGACTGCCCTGCGCCTGGGCGAACTGGCCGCCGAGATCTTCCCGGCCGGCGTGCTCAACCTGGTGTTCGGCCGCGGCCCTACCGTCGGCACCCCGCTGGTGACCCATCCGAAGGTACGCATGGTCTCGCTGACCGGCTCGATCGCGACCGGCGCCAACATCATTTCCAGCACCGCCGACAGCGTCAAGCGCATGCACATGGAACTGGGCGGCAAGGCCCCGGTGATCATCTTCGATGACGCCGACATCGATGCCGCGATCGAGGGCATTCGCACCTTCGGCTTCTACAACGCTGGCCAGGATTGCACCGCGGCCTGCCGCATCTATGCGCAGAAAGGTATCTACGAAAAATTCGTCGAGAAGCTCGGCGCCGCTGTCGCCAGCATCAAGCACGGTCTGCAGGATGACCCGAACACCGAGCTCGGCCCGCTGATCACCGCCCAGCACCGCGACCGCGTCGCCGGTCTGGTCGAGCGCGCCATCGCCCAGCCGCACATGCGCCTGGTCACCGGTGGCAAGGCGGTGGAAGGCGATGGCTACTTCTTCGAGCCGACGGTACTGGCCGATGCCCAACAGGATGACGAGATCGTCCGCCGCGAAGTGTTCGGGCCGGTGGTGTCGGTGACGAAGTTCGACGACGAAGCACAGGTACTGGCCTGGGCCAACGATTCGGACTACGGCCTGGCCTCGTCGGTCTGGACCCAGGATGTGGGCCGCGCCCATCGCATGTCGGCACGCCTGCAGTACGGCTGCACCTGGGTCAATACGCACTTCATGCTGGTCAGCGAAATGCCCCATGGCGGGCAGAAGCTGTCCGGGTATGGCAAGGACATGTCGATGTATGGGTTGGAGGATTACACCATTGTACGGCATGTGATGTTCAAGCATTAAGGCAACACATTACCTGTAGCCGCTGCCGCAGGCTGCGCTGGAGTCCCGCCAGGGGCTCCTTGGCGATCTTGAGATCCTGCGCCTGCTACGCAGGCGAGCGCAGCCTACGGCAGCGGCTACAGTGCTTCACCCGCAATCCAGATCAAAAACAATAACAACCGAGCCTAAAAATCTGCCGATTTTTCTGGAGCAAATACCTATGAGTGTCACCCCGAGTACAACAGTCGCCGATACCGATGCCGAACAGCTCAGGCAACTGGGCTACACCTCAAACTTCGACCGCAGCATGAGCCTGTGGCAGAACTTCGCCCTGGGCTTTACCTACCTGTCCCCTGTCGTGGGCGTCTACACTCTGTTCGGCCTGTGCCTGGCCGCCGGCGGTCCGCCGATGTTCTGGGCTTATCTGCTGGTGGGCTGCGGCCAGTTGCTGGTCTGCCTGATCTTCGGTGAAGTGGTATCGCAGTTCCCGATTTCCGGTGGCGTCTACCCCTGGGCGCGCCGCCTGGTAGGCAAGCGCTGGGCGTGGATGGTCGGCTGGATCTATGCCATCGCCCTCTGTGTAACCATCGCGGCCGTTGCCGTGGGTGCCGGCCCTTATCTGGCCGCGATGCTCGGCTTTGAGCCCAGCGGCGATACCAACATTATCATCGCCCTGATACTGACCCTGTTTGCCACCCTGGTTAACCTGAGCGGCACCAAGGTGCTGGCCCGCATCGCCATGTTCGGCTTTCTCTGCGAGCTGATCGGGGCGGTGGTGGTCGGTGTCTATCTGCTGGTCTTTGAACGCCATCAGCCGATCAGCGTGTTGTTCAACACCTTTGATATCAGCATCGACGGCTCCTACTTGCCGGCGTTCCTGACCGCGTCCCTGGCGGGGATGTTCCTGTACTACGGTTTCGAAGCCTGCGGCGACGTGGCCGAAGAGACGCCCAACCCGAGCAAGCGCATTCCGATCGCCATGCGCATGACCATCTACATTGGCGGTGTGGCCGCGATGTTCGCCTGCCTGGCACTGATCCTCGCCGTACCGGACATGAACGCAGTCATCAACGGCACCGACAAGGACCCGGTCACCACCATCCTCAACAATGCCTTCGGCAGCGTCGGCTCGAAAGTGGTCATGGGCGTGGTCATGGTCTCGTTCATCTCGTGCGTGATCAGCCTGCAGGCCGCCGCCAGCCGTCTGCTCTACTCCTATGCACGGGATCAGATGATCATCGGCAGCCACTTGCTCAAGCGCATTTCACCCAACACTCAGGTGCCGGTTGCCGCGCTGTTCGTCTCCGGCGTATTGCCGGCGCTGATCATCGTGATGGGCTTCTTCCTGCAGGATGCCGTGGCCACGATCGTCAGCTTCGCCGCCATCGGGATCTACCTGGCCTTTCAGATGATCGTGCTCGCCGCCCTGTACGCCCGTGCTCGCGGCTGGAAACCCAGCGGCAAGTTCAACCTGGGCAGGTGGGGCCTGCTGGTGAACATCGGCGCGCTGGTCTACGGCGTCGGCGCCATCATCAACATGGCCTGGCCACGCACCCCGGATGCCGCCTGGTACATCAACTATTCGATGGTGGTGAGCACCGTCATCGTGATCGGCCTGGGCCTGCTCTACATGTGGTTGGCCAAGCCTTATGACCACGGCAACGCCCCGGCGGGCGATGCCTGGAAGGTCAGTAAGTAAGGAGTGGACTCTCGTTCCCACGCTCTGCGTGGGAACGCCGTTCCAGGCGCTCCGCGTCGATATTCCCCAAGGCGACGCAGAGCGTCTCTGGATGCATTCCCACGCAGAGCGTGGGAACGAGTAATAAGACTTCTCCGACGGCACGCAACGCCCTCTCCTACTTCTCATCCATTGAGCGCCACCATTAGGTATCATAATCTGATACCATGAATAATCATCAGCGCTCTACACTCTTCGCAATATTCACAAAACCTGTTCCCAAGACGCTGGAGTGGATTCGTATCGAGTCGCTGCTGATAGCGGTTGGAGCAAGAACAATCGAAGGCAATAGCTCTCGCGTTCGCTTCGAACTCAACGACGTTGTCGGCACTTTCCATCGGCCTCATCCAGACAAGGAGGCTAAACCGTACCAGGTACGTGATGCGCGTTCTTTTCTGGAGCAGGCGGGAATTACCCCATGAATGTAATGAATTACAAAGGTTACGCGGCCCGCATCGAGTACAGCGACGAAGATGGCCTGCTGATCGGACACGTCGCCGGGATTCGGGACGTGATTGGCTTCCATGCAGAATCGGTATCCGAATTGCGCGAGGCGTTCGAAGAGGCTGTGGACGATTATCTGGCTGCCTGCGCACGCATCGGGCGTGCACCGCAAAAGGCCTATTCGGGCAAGCTGAGTCTGCGACTGGAACCGGCCTTGCACGCGTGCGTCGCGGTCAAGGCCGAGCTGGCCCATAAAAGCATCAACCAGTGGGTAAGTGATGTCTTGAGCCGCGAAGCGCACGCCTGAGCCGGCCTGGCTGCCGGGTCGGGCGTGGCATTGAACCTTTTGCGGTGTGCACTCTTATTGCAATCAATCCCGCAAATCCGACTCATGAATCGGCTGATCCCGATGGGTGGCGCGTTGGTATTGCGCCGGCCAGATGGCTTTTTGTCCACCCAGATCGTCATCGGCATGCAGCGGCCAGTACGGGTCGCGCAGCAGTTCGCGGGCCAGCAGGATGATGTCCGCCTGGCAGGTGCGCAGGATGTGTTCGGCCTGGGCAGGTTCCGTGATCATGCCTACTGTGCCGGTAGCGATGCCGGATTCCTTGCGCACGCGCTCGGCGAAGCGGGTCTGGTAGCCCGGGCCTGTGGGGATCTCGGCATTGACCGAAGTACCGCCCGAAGAGACATCGATCAGGTCGACACCCAGCGCTTTCAGGCGCCGCGCCAGTTCGACGGTTTCGTCCGGGTTCCAGCCATCCTCGACCCAGTCGGTAGCCGATACGCGTACGAAAAGCGGCAGCTCCTCCGGCCAGACCGCACGCACCGCTTCGGTCACTTGCAGGGTCAGGCGGATGCGATTTTCGAAACAGCTACCGTATTGATCACGACGCTGGTTGCTGATGGGTGACAGAAATTGATGCAGCAGGTAGCCGTGCGCAGCATGTATCTCGACCACTTTGAAACCGGCGACCAGCGCTCGTTGGGCGGCATCGACAAAGGCCTGGATGATGCCCTGGATCTGCCCTTCGCTGAGTTCCGTGGGCGCCGTGTGCTCAGGGTCGAAGGCAATTTTCGAGGGCCCGACCGGGACCCAGCCACCATCACCGACCGACACGCTGCCGTGCTTGCCCAGCCAGGGGCGATAGGTGCTGGCCTTGCGCCCGGCATGGGCCAGCTGGATACCCGGCACCGAACCTTGCGCGGTGATGAAGCGGGTGATGCGTTGCAATGGCGCGATCTGTTCGTCGCACCACAGGCCCAGGTCCTGAGCCGTGATGCGTCCGTCGGCGGTTACCGCCGTCGCTTCGCTGAATACCAGGCCGGCGCCGCCGATGGCACGGCTGCCCAGATGAACAAGGTGCCAGTCATTGGCCAGGCCATCGACACTGGAATATTGGCACATGGGTGAAACCGCAATCCGGTTGGGCAGGGTCAGTTGACGCAAGGTGTAGGGTTCAAGCAGCAGACTCATGGGGCACCTCTCAAATCAAGTGGTAAGGCTCCAGGTTCTGTTTGAAAAGTCGACAGACGAGAATCTTCCCCGCAGGTTCACATGACAAATCAGACAGTGATTTAGAGCCTAGACCACTTTGCTGGCGCTTCCCCGCTATTCGTTCAACGCGGCTCCATGTGCGCGATCATCAACTGCACGGTTTCCTGGCCACGGAACTCATTGAGGTCGAGCTTGTAGGCCAGCTCAACCCAGCGTACCGAAGGGTTTGGCCAGACTTCGCGGTCGATACCGAAGGCAATGCCGTCGAGCTTCACTGAACCGCATTCACTCTTGAGCACGACCTTCAAGTGACGCTCACCGACTACGCGCTGTTCGACCAGCTGGAATACGCCATGAAACAACGGCTCAGGGAAGTGCTGCCCCCAGGGACCGGCATGGCGCAAGGCCCGGGCCAGCTCCAGATGGAACTCCTCGACCGCCAGCGTACCGTCGGTCAGCAAACGACCGGTCAAGTCGTCTTCGCGCAGTTGGCGGCGCACCTCGGCATCGAACGCCTCGGCAAAGGCCTGGAAGTTCGCTGCCGGCAACGACAGGCCGGCAGCCATGGCATGCCCACCGAACTTGCTGATCAGCTGCGGATGCCCCGCCGCCACGGCGTCCAGGGCATCGCGAATGTGGAAACCCGGCACCGAGCGGGCCGACCCCTTGAGCATCCCGTCGCCGGCATCGGCGAAGGCAATGGTCGGGCGGTGGTAGCGCTCTTTCATGCGCGAAGCCAGGATGCCGATAACGCCCTGGTGCCAGTCCGCCTCGAACAGGCACAAACCGAACGGCATCGATTCCAGCGGCAGGTCCTTGAGCTGGGCCAGGGCCTCGCGTTGCATTCCCTGCTCGATGGATTTGCGGTCCTGGTTCAATTCATCCAGCTGCGCGGCCATTTCCCGGGCCAGGGCCGGGTCGTCACTGAGCAGGCATTCGATGCCCAGGCTCATGTCATCCAGACGACCGGCGGCGTTCAGGCGCGGGCCCAGAATGAAACCCAGGTCCGTGGACGTGATGCGACTGTGATCGCGCCTGGCCACTTCCAGGATTGCCTTGAGCCCCGGTCGGGCACGCCCGGCACGAATCCGCTCCAGCCCCTGGTGGACCAGAATCCGGTTGTTGGCATCCAGCGGCACCACGTCGGCCACGCTGCCCAGCGCGACGAGATCGAGCAGCTCGCCGATGTTGGGCTGCGGCCGGGTCGCGTAGTGGCCCAGGCTGCGCAAGCGTGCGCGCAGGGCCATCAGGACATAGAAGATCACCCCCACTCCGGCCAGCGCCTTGCTCGGAAACTCGCAGCCGGGCTGGTTCGGATTGACGATGGCGTCGGCCGCCGGCAGTTCGCTGCCCGGCAAGTGGTGGTCGGTGACCAGCACCTGCAGGCCGGCCGCCTTGGCCGCTGCGACACCTTCGACACTGGAGATGCCGTTGTCGACGGTGATCAGCAGCTGGGGCTGGCGTTGCAGCGCCACCGCAACGATTTCCGGCGTCAGGCCGTAACCGTATTCAAAACGGTTAGGCACCAGGTAATCGACGTGGGCCGCGCCAAGCAAGCGCAAGCCCAGCACGCCGACCGTACTGGCCGTGGCGCCATCGGCGTCGAAGTCACCGACAATAAGGATGCGCTGGCGTTGCTCCAGTGCGACCAGCAGCAAATCCACCGCTGCATCGATGCCCTTGAGCTGCTGGAAAGGGATCAGCCGTGCCAGGCTCTTGTCCAGTTCAGCCTCGGACTGCACGCCACGCGCCGCATACAATCGAGTCAGCAGCGGCGGCAGGTCACCGAGAAAGGGCAGGGTTGCGGGCAGTTGGCGTGGTTCGATACGCATGGATCAGCCGCGCTCGCCCAGCAGCCACTCAAGCTGGACTTCGTGCTGACCACGGTCATCGGTGACGAAAATGGTCCCTTCGCTGATCATCACATCCCACTTGATGACGCGCGGCATGTCCTTGGCCAGCGTCTCGAGGACTTCCTGGGGAACGGCGGCGATGTTGACGTTCTTTAGGTTCTTGACCGCATCGACGACCTTGGTCTGCCATACGCGCAGGCTGCCGTAGGCCATCAGGCTGGTGCGTTCGGTGCGACGGGAGCACCAGGTCAGGCGCTCGGCGTCCGGCTGGCCGACTTCGATCCAGTGAAGCACTCGGTCATCCAGGCTTTTTTCCCACAATGCTGGTTCGTCCACTTCTGACAGGCCGCGGCCGAACGACAGCTGCTCGTTGTACCAGAACGCATACGCAAGCAGGCGCACGGTCATGCGTTCTTCGGTTTCGGAGGGATGGCGGGCGATGGTTTGCTTGACGCTCTCATACACCCCACGGTCGAGGTCGGTGAGGTTCAGTTCAAACTTGTAGGTCGTGGACGGCTGGGCCATGAACGGGCTTCTTGCTGCGAGGAAAGTCGCACAGTCTAACCGATGCGCAGGCGTTGAACGAATGAGAGTCGCCTGTCGGGTATCTGCCAGGCCCTGCCTGTGATAAAAACATCGATCCTGCCCTGCCGCTATGGACTTGCCATGCAACTTGCCGCCAAACCTCTCGCCGGTGTCAAAGTCATCGAACTCGGTACCCTGATCGCCGGCCCCTTCGCCTCACGCATTTGCGCCGAGTTCGGTGCCGAAGTGATCAAGATCGAGTCCCCCGATGGCGGCGACCCGCTGCGCAAGTGGCGCAAGCTGTATGAAGGCACCTCGCTGTGGTGGTTCGTGCAGGCCCGCAACAAAAAATCCCTGACCCTGAACCTCAAGCACCCTGAGGGTCAGGAAATCCTCAAGAAGCTGCTAAGCGAAGCGGACATCCTGATCGAGAATTTCCGTCCGGGCGTGTTGGAGAAACTCGGGCTCGGCTGGGATGTACTGCATGCATTGAACCCAAAGCTTGTGATGGTCAGATTATCGGGCTTCGGCCAGACCGGGCCGATGAAAGACCAGCCGGGATTCGGCGCCGTCGGCGAATCCATGGGCGGGCTGCGCTATATCACCGGGTTCGAGGATCGCCCGCCGGTGCGCACGGGCATTTCCATCGGTGATTCCATTGCGGCGCTATGGGGCGTGATCGGCGCGCTGATGGCGCTGCGGCATCGCGAGGTCAACGGCGGTCAGGGCCAGGTAGTCGATGTCGCACTGTATGAAGCGATCTTCGCCATGATGGAAAGCATGGTCCCGGAATTCGATGTGTTCGGCTTTATTCGCGAGCGCACCGGCAACATCATGCCGGGGATCACGCCGTCCTCGATCCACACCAGCGCCGACGGCCGGCATGTACAGATCGGTGCCAACGGTGATGCGATCTTCAAGCGCTTCATGCTGGCCATCGGTCGCGACGACCTGGCCAACGATCCGACCCTGGCCAGCAACGATGGGCGCGATCTGCGCCGCGACGAACTCTACGGCATCATCGATCGCTGGGCGCGGACCCTGCCGCTGGACGCGTTGATGACCGTGCTCAACGAAGCACAGGTTCCAGCCAGCCGCATCTACTCGGCCGAAGACATGTTCAACGACCCACAGTTTCTGGCCCGGGAGATGTTCCTGCAGGCCAGCTTGCCCGATGGCAAACCGTTCAAGATGCCGGGGATCGTGCCCAAGCTCTCGGAAACCCCGGGCTCGGCCGAATGGGTCGGCCCAGAACTCGGCGCCCATAACAATGAGCTGCTCGGCGAACTGGGGTATGACGCTGCGACCATTGCGCGATTACGCGAACTGGGAACGATTTAGGATCAGCTGCACCTGAGCCAAGGATTGCGTGCAATGACAGACTGCTCGATGCCCGGGAAAAAGCGCCGGCTGCCAGCCCTGCTGGTATTGCTGGCCTGCGTCGCTGCCACTACTGCGGCACAGGCCAAGGAGACTTTGACCTGGCTGTTGCGGGATTTGCCGCCGCTGACTATTTTCGAAGGCCCGCAGAAAGGCAATGGCGCGGTCGATCACTTGTTGCCACTGCTGATCGCCGGTATGCCGGAATATCAGCACAACATCCAACGGGTGAATCGTGCGCGCGGCATGCAAATGCTCAAGGAACACAACTTCACCTGCGACCCGACATTGCTCTGGACAGCCGAGCGCAGCAAGTTCCTGGTGTTTTCCGTCCCGAGCATCGGCTTGCTGAGCAATGGTCTCATTGTTCGCCAGCGTGATCTAGCGATCCTCGAGCCGTTCTTGCACGACCGCAAAATCGATCTTGCGGCCTTGCTGGCGGCGCAATCGATCAAGGTCGGTCTGGTAGCCGAACGCAGTTACGGCGAACAGCTCGATGGTTTGCTCAAGACCGCGCCTGCCCATACCCTGGTCCCCCATTATGGCAACGATGCCGTGGGCAGCCTGTTACAGATGCAGGAGGCAGGGAGGCTGAAAGTCGTGCTGGGCTACTGGTCGGAAGCCCGTTATCAGATCCAGCGACAAGCCATGGTCGAAAATGAATTCGCCTTCTTTCCGATCCAGGGTGTGAACACGTATCAGTTTATCCACGTGGGTTGCTCCGATACCGCGTTGGGGCGCGCGGCCATCTTGCGAATCAACCAGGAGCTGGCGGCGCTGCGCCGGGAGACCCTTGCCGGCTATTACGCCCAATGGCTGGATCCGCAGCTGCGCAGCCAGTACCTGCAAGATGCACAATCTTTTTTCTTCGAGCAGGGCCAGAGGCTCCCCTGAATTCTTTTGCGACACGCAAAAAGAAACCCCGAACGGTGGGGAGCCGCTCGGGGTCAAACCAGATCATTGCGGACAGCGTCGTTAATGTCCGATACGACAGGCAATCCGCATCGGAGCTCAATGCGTATCCCCTGCCCTTGCAGCATAGGAGTACCGCATTGCCCGAAGGTTCCCTGTCAGGCTAACGACAGGGTAAAGGACTTGCTTTGCACGACGTTGCGCAGGGCTGCAATGACGCAGGGCTGCAATCGCCCTTCGGCGATCAGCAGATCGCGATGCAGGCCATCGACAACGTCGGTCAACAGACGCTTGTCTTGCAGTTGATAGAAACTGAACGTTCGCTCAAGCACAATGGCGCCTGAGGAAGTGGCGAGTGTCAGTTGACACTTACCGGGCAAATCCGATGGGTGCAGCGTGACCTGATAGGGTGTCAGTGCTTCGTTTAGCAACAAGCTGATGCTTTCCATCTTGTTCACCATTCACGTGTCCGAAATCAAAGGTGCTGCGCAGTCGCGTTATCACTGAGCATGCTCGCTGAATATGACAAATTGAATTCGCTCGTCAGATATACATGGTTATGTGGAGCCACCCTTTGACCCTCCCCCGCACCACCCCGTTACGCATCGTACTGGCAGACGATCACCCGATCTTCCGCATCGGCCTGCGGGCAGTCCTCGAGCAGATACCTGAGGTGACCGTGGTCGGCGAAGCCGGCAGCCCGCTCGAATTGATGACGCAATTGCAGGCTACGGACTGCGATGTGCTGATTACCGACTTCATGATGCCGTTCAAACACCAGAACGACGGTTTGAAGCTGTTGGAGCAGATTCGCCGCCACCACCCAGGATTGCCGATACTGGTGGTGACCATGCTCAACAACGCCGGATTGTTTCGAGCAATGCTGGCGATTGGCGTGGCAGGCGTGCTGAGCAAGGCCAGCCTGGCCAATGAATTGCCCCAGGCTATCGGGCACCTGCGACGGGGCAACACTTACCTTTCCGACTCGGTGCAACGGCAGCTGCTGCAGGATGGCGAAGTCCGCCCGGATCAGGCACTTGCCCAGGAGCCGCTTTCGCCCAGGGAGCTGGAGGTCATGCGGTTGCTGGCTGCAGGCCATACGGTCGGCCAGATCGCCGCCCTGCTCAACCGCAGCAAGCAAACGGTCAGCAGCCAAAAGGTCAGTGCCATGCGCAAGTTAGGTGTGCCCAACGATGCCGCGCTCTACATCCGTCTGCAGGAACTGGGCATGAGCTGATCAATGGGCCGGTTGCAGAAGCCTTCGCGGTCAGCTATCCAGCGCTTGAGGTGATTGCCATCCATCGGACGGGCAATGAAATACCCCTGTATGACGGGACTGCCCAATGCCTTGATTGAAAGCAGGTCCTGGACTGTCTCGACACCTTCGACCACGACCTTGAGGTCCATGCGCCGGGCCATCATCAGGGCTCCGGCCACCACCGCGGCCTTCCTGCCATCATTGGCCATGCCGCGAATGAATTCGCTGGGCAGTTTCAATTCGCTGAATGGCAATTCCAGCAGGCGTTGCAGGTTGGAATCGCCCATGCCGAAGTCATCGATCGACAACTGGCATCCCGATATGCGCAGGCGCAGCAAACCCTCCAGCTGTGCAATATCCAGTGCGCATTGCGCCGATTCGATGATTTCCAGGGTCAGTGCGTTGGCCGGCACGCCATGGCGTTCGAGCGCCGCGGTGACTTGCCGGGTGAAATCCTCATGTTCCAGCAACCGAGGCGATATGTTCACTGCCACAGGCAGAGCGTCGCCATTGTCCAGCCGATGCCCGGCGCTGAACGCGAGGGTTTGATCGAGCACATGCCAGGTCATGGTCGCCAGCAGGCCGGCCTGCTCGATCATTGGCAGGAACTGCCTGGGTGTCAGCAACCCCAACGTGGGATGTTGCCAGCGCACCAGCGCTTCGACCCCCACCAGCGTGCCCTCGAAGCAGACTTTGGGTTGATAGTGCACGACCCATTGGCTGAGGGTGAGTTCGAACTGTTCGGGTCGCAACGCTTGCAGATCGGGCACGCCGCTCTGCGGAGCAACCGCTTTCACCGGTTGGGGTTCAGGTGTTTCGTGCAGATACTGCTCAAGCAGTTTGCGCAAGGAGGCAGCGCAGGCAGGTTTCTGCAAGCTGCCCAACACCCTGAGCCCCAATTGCCGGGCCAACTGGCTCACGTTGTCGAGCACATTGCGCTCGGCACCACTCAGAACGATCAATGCACCGGCAAGGCCCTCATTGGCCAGATGCTGTATCAGCGCCAGGCCATCGGCGTCGGGCATCTGCAAATCGCAGATGGCCACATCGACACGCCCCCGCCGCTCCAGCGACCGGCAGGCGGACTCAACGCTCTCGGCGGTCAACACATCGAAGACGCCATTGGCGTTGAGCATCTGATGCAAGGCCATCAGTTGAAACGGGTGATCTTCAAGAATCAGGACCTTGAGTGATTGCATAGGACTCTCCGCAGTTACCGCCGTGGACCACGCCACAGGTCCGTGCACTCTAGAAAAAGCCCTGAGGACAACCCATAGGACAAGTCCTAAATCTCTTGAGAGTTTTCCGCCAACGCAATCGCGATATCAGCCTGCAACTGCCGAATGACCGTTTCGAGCGTCGTCCATTGTAGGCTCGGGATGTCGGCCGGATGCTCTCGGCAAAAGGCATCCAGCTCGGTACAGGCACGCGCCAGAGGAACGGCATCGATCAGGCAGGCCGCCCCCTTCAGGCGATGCAATGAGGCCCTGATGGGCTCCCCGGCCCGCTCTTCGATAGCTGTGGTCAAGGCGGTGTGCTCCTGATCGAGGTTCTTGTGCAGTTCCAGCAACATTTGCTGCAGGACCGGCGTGTTGGCCTGGGTCATCTGCCGCAGTACACGCATATCGAACGACAACGGCGCCGTGAACTGCTGTATCACCTGGGCCAATCGATCAAGTTCGACCGGCTTGACCAGCAGCTCATCCATACCCGCGTCGAGACAGCGGGCACGCTCCTGCTTCAGGGCATTGGCCGTACAGCCGACGATTGCCACCGGCTTTCGATACTCGAGCTTTTCGATGCTGCGGATACCCTGGGCCAACGCATATCCATTCATGCCCGGCATGTTGCAGTCAGTGAGCACCAGATCGAAGGTCTGGATTTGCCAGGCCTCCAATGCCGCCTGCGCATCGCCGAACACCAGGACCTCATGGCCAAGGAACTCAAGCTGCTGGGCCAGGACCAGGCGACTGACAGAAAGGTCATCGATCACCAGGACACGTCGCGCAGGCACCGACGGCCGCACCGCCGCAAGCCCCGGATCAGCGCATGCCACCCGGCTCGCCACGGCCAGCGCAAGCTCGATACTGACCTGCGTGCCTTGCCCGGGCACGCTGTTCAGTTCGATTCGCCCGCTCATCAATTCGATCAGTTGCTTGCAAATACTCAAGCCCAGGCCCGATCCGCCATATTCGGATGCCGACTGGGGAGTTGCCTGGACAAAGGGTTTGAAGATCCGGGCCTGTTGCTCCGGACTGATACCGATGCCGTCGTCCTGTACGCCAATACGCAAGCTCACCTGGGCCTTGCCAACGGCGACACGACTCACCGTCACGCGTACCTGGCCCTGGTGCGTGAACTTGATGGCATTGCTCAGCAGGTTGACCAGTACCTGACGCAGGCGCATGGCGTCGAACCAGTAACTGCCCTCGGCTTCGGGCGAAAAGTCCAGGGTCAGGCCAAGCCCCTTTTCGCCAGCCTGCACCCGGAACTGTTCGACGATGCCTGCGAAGAATGGCCGCAGTGCCAATGCTTCAAGCGACAACTGCATGCTGCCCGCTTCGATCCTGGCCAGGTCCAGGCTGTCGCCGATCAAGGCGATCAATTCGCGGGCCGACTGGTGGGCAACTTCCAGCGCCTGGGACGGCTGCAGTCCCTGTGCCCGGGCATTTTCCCGCTCCAGCTCGAGCAGGCCGATAATGACCGCCATGGGTGTACGAATTTCATGGCTCATGGTCGCAAGGAATGCGCTTTTGGCCTGGTTGGCCTGCTCTGCCTGCTGACGTGCGTCTTGCAATGCAGCTTCGAGTTGCTTGCGTTCGCTGATATCGATCCAACCGCCGAGCAACCCCTGTAGTTGGCCGTCGGCACGATAGAACGGCACGGTCCATTGCCAGGCATGGATCCGGCGCCCGGCGATCTGGATCTGCCGATCGGCAAAAACCGGCTTGGGGTTTTTCAGCAACGCCAGGTAGTCGGCGTGCATCTGCGCAGCCTCACTCACCGGAATGACATCGATATCGGGCAACGTGCGGCCTTTGATAGCGTCGAGGCTGAGCGAAAAGCATTCTTCGTAGCTCTTGTTGCAGGAAATCAATCGCCCTTGCAGGTCGCGAACATAAATCGGATTGGGTATGCCATCGAGCAACGCCCTTTTGAACGCGAGCTGGTCATTGAGGGCTTCTTCGGCCTCTTCGCGTTGACGGATTTGCACCCTCAGCCGACTGCTCCACACCAGGGAGGCCAGGCCAAACAGGAGGGCCGCCGCCACGGCCCAGTAAAGCCATGGGGCAATGCGTTGCCAGACAGGTGCCGGAGTCGTCACGGCGCCCAGCCACTTCATGCGCATCGCACGCATCTCGGCAACCGGAAACGCTTCCAGAGCCTTGTTGAGAATGCTCGCCAGTTCCGGCTGAGCGGTGCTGACCGCAAAGCGATCCGCAGCCCATTTACCTTCGACACTGCGTCCGACCTTGAGCGCACCACCGGGCTCACGCCCTACCGCCCGGTATGCGCCGATTTCACTGTCGATCGTCGCATCGGCCCCACCGCTGCGCACTCGCTCAAGGGCTTCTTGCAGCGAGTCCACCAGGAGCAGCCTGATCTCGGGGTGCTCGCGTTGAATCGTGGCTTGCAGCGCATGCTCGGCAGGCAAGGCCAGGACACGCCCCGACAGGTCGTGCAATGAACTCAAGGCGATATCCGCTGGGCGAACAATGAAAACCCAGCTCTGCCCGCCGAAGGAATGGGTGAAACTCAGAAAAGCGCGACGGTCGCGCGTATCGCTGAGGGTGGTGTTCATGTCTGCCTGGCCGCTTTGAAGCAGGTTCAGGCTCTGCGCAATGGACGAAGATGGTTTGTAGACGAACTGCAGGCCGGTCATTTGCGAAATCGTCGCCAGAACGTCGTTGTTGAGTCCGACCCAAGCCTGACGTTCGTCACGAAAAAGGTAAGGGGCATATTGGGTCGCGGCCACCACCACCTGTGGGTGCTGGCCAATCCAGGCCCGCTCCGCATCAGTGAGCGTAACCCTTTGCTGGCCGATGTCCGAGCCCAGCCCCAAGGTCCAGCGCCCGAAAATTTCCCGGCGTAGCGGCTCATCGATGCTGGCCAGGGCACGATCGATCATTGCCCCCAAAGGCTTGTCGCTGGCGCGCGTGGCGAACGCGAAACCAATGGGCGGCAAGGCGCTCGGGCCGGAAATGTGCAGTCGTATGTATGGCCGCAGTGCCAGATAGGCGCGGATGATCACCTCATTGCCGATTAAGGCGTCCACTTCACCTTGATTGAGCGCCTCGAAGCCGCTGAAGAGGTTGGGCGCAACAATGATTTCGCTGCCCGGATACCTGCGGTGGACCACGCGGGTATCGGCATAACCGTCCAGCAAGACGATTTTCTTCCCGGCCAGGTTCATGTGGGCCGGGTTGTCGTTGCTGCGGGTGACCACCATCGAGCGGTCCGGCATGTAGTCGGAGGAGAACGCCAGACCCGGCACGCTGCGCTCGAACCCATTGGCACTGGTGAGAATATCGATGGCCCCGCTGTGCAATGCCTCGATGGCCTCCTCGCGCCTGGCATAGCCGAGCACCCGTGTCTGCGCACCCAGGCGCCGGGCCACCAGGCTCAGGTAATCGGCGCTGATTCCCTGGTACCGGTTACGGTCGATGGTAATGTCCACCGGCTCGTAATCGGCAATCGAGATGCCGATGCGCAACACCCGATTGCGCTCCAGCCATTGCTGTTCATCGCTGTCCAGGGCCATGGGTTCGAGTTCGGCGAACGGCTGAACCAGGGTGAATGGCAGACTCTGTGCAGCCTGGGCGAATAGCCCGGGGTAAATGAGCAACAGGCACAGGACGGCTCTCGCCAAAGGCAATGCCCAGTATCCGTTGGTAACCGCATCCCTCGACAACGTCGTATCCATCCCTTGATCAAAAACCGACAGCAGTGTGGCACGTAGAAAAGAAAAAGCCCGTCAGGAGACGGGCTTTATGTGTTGCAGATCGAGTCAATCAGAGCGGCTTGCCACGGTTGCCATGCTGGCTGACAAAGCCCTGGATGGCCTTGAGATCATTTGGCAGGACCGTGCACTTCTCGTCGCGCTCGAAAAGATCGGACAGATGCACCGGCAGCTCGAGTGCCTTGCCAACGCCGGCTTTTTCCACCGCTTCCGGGAACTTGACCGGATGCGCAGTGCCGAGCACGACCATCGGGATGTCCAGGCTGCGACGGCATTCGCGTGCGGCCTTGACCCCGATCGCGGTGTGCGGATCGAGGATTTCGCCGGTTTGCGCATAGACGTCGGCGATGGTTTCGCAGGTTTGCTCGTCATCGACAGCCAGCGAATCGAACAGCTTGCGGGCTTCGGTCCAGCGATCCTGGTCGACGCTGAAGCCGCCACCCTGCTTGAAGTTGTCCATCAAACCGGCAATGGCCGCGCCGTTGCGCCCGTGCAGGTCGAACAGCAGGCGTTCGAAGTTCGACGAGACCATGATGTCCATCGACGGCGACAGCGTCGCGTGCAAGGTTTCCTTGACGTACTGGTTGCCGCTCATGAAGCGATGCAGGATGTCGTTGCGGTTGGTCGCGACGATCAGCTGGCTGATCGGCAGGCCCATGTTGCGCGCCAGGTAACCAGCGAAGATATCGCCGAAGTTGCCGGTCGGTACCGAGAACGCCACCGAGCGCGACGGGCCGCCCAGCTGCAGGGCCGCATGGAAGTAGTAGACGATCTGGGCCATGATCCGCGCCCAGTTGATCGAGTTCACGGCGACCAGACGGGTGCCCTTGAGGAAGCCCTGGTCGGCGAAGCTGGCCTTGACCATTTCCTGGCAGTCGTCGAAGTTCCCTTCGACAGCGATGTTGTGGATGTTCTCGCCGAAGATGGTGGTCATCTGCCGACGCTGAACCTCCGACACACGCTGGTGCGGGTGCAGGATGAAGATGTCGACGTTTTCGCAACGGCGGCAGCCTTCGATCGCCGCCGAACCTGTGTCGCCACTGGTGGCGCCGAGGATCACCACGCGCTCGCCGCGCTTTTCCAGCACGTAGTCGAGCAGGCGGCCGAGCAGTTGCAGGGCGAAGTCCTTGAACGCCAGGGTCGGGCCGTGGAACAGCTCGAGCACCCACTCATTGCCGTTCAGCTGACGCAGCGGCGCGACCGCAGCGTGGGCGAACTCGCCGTAGGTTTCCTCGAGAATCTTTTTGAAGTCGGCATCCGGAATGCTGCCGGTGACGAACGGGCGCATGACCCGGAACGCCAGCTCGTGATACGGCAGGCCGGCCCAGGAAGCGATTTCTTCCTGGGTGAAGCGCGGCAGGTTTTCCGGCACGTAAAGGCCGCCATCGCTGGCGAGACCAGCCAGCAGCACGTCCTCGAAATTCAGGGCCGGTGCCTGGCCGCGGGTACTGATATAACGCATGACCAATTCCTCTAAACCAAATACCGCTTAATTCAGTTGTTCGACGCGGATGCGTACGACACTGCCAACCACGTCCTGCAAGGCTTCCAGGGCGGTGATGGCGTCGTTCATGCGCTGTTCGATCACGCGGTGAGTCAGCAGGATCATCGGCACCAGACCGTCCTGTTCTTCGACTTCCTTCTGCATGATCGATTCGATGTTGATGCCGCGCTCGGACAGGATGCTTGCCACCTGGGCCAGCACGCCCGGGTGATCCTTGGCTTGAATGCGCAGGTAGTACGCGCTTTCGCAGGCCTCGATCGGCAGGATCGGGTGCGCCGACAGCGAGTCGGGCTGGAAGGCCAGGTGCGGTACGCGGTTTTCCGGGTCCGAGGTCATCGCCCGGACCACGTCGACCAGGTCGGCCACCACGGAGGATGCGGTCGGCTCCATGCCGGCACCGGCGCCGTAGAACAGGGTCGAACCTGCCGCGTCACCGTTGACCATCACGGCGTTCATCACGCCATTGACGTTGGCGATCAGGCGATCGGCCGGGATCAGGGTCGGATGCACGCGCAATTCGATGCCGCTGTCGGTGCTGCGAGCAACGCCCAGGTGCTTGATGCGATAGCCCAGCGCTTCGGCGTAGTTGACGTCGGCGGTGGTCAGTTTGGTGATGCCTTCGGTGTAGGCCTTGTCGAATTGCAGCGGGATACCGAATGCGATCGAGGCCAGGATGGTCAGCTTGTGCGCTGCATCGATGCCTTCGACGTCGAAGGTCGGATCTGCTTCGGCGTAGCCCAGCGCCTGGGCTTCGGCCAGGACGTCTTCGAAGGTCCGGGCCTTTTCGCGCATTTCGGTGAGGATGAAGTTACCGGTGCCGTTGATGATGCCCGCCACCCAGTTGATACGGTTGGCCGACAGGCCTTCGCGAATCGCCTTGATCACGGGAATGCCGCCTGCCACTGCGGCTTCGAAGGCCACGATCACGCCCTTCTCGCGGGCCTTGGCGAAGATTTCGTTGCCGTGAACGGCGATCAGCGCCTTGTTCGCGGTGACCACGTGCTTGCCGTTCTCGATGGCCTTGAGGACCAGTTCGCGGGCAACGGTATAGCCGCCGATCAGCTCGATGACGATATCGATTTCGGGATTGCTCGCAACGTCGAACACATCCGCGGTAATGGGGGTACCGGTAATCTGGCAGTTCGGGTTAGGCGAACGCATGGCAATTTGTGCCACTTCGATACCACGCCCGGCACGGCGGGCGATCTCCTCGGCGTTACGCTGAAGTACATTGAAGGTACCGCCACCGACGGTCCCCAACCCACAGATGCCTACTTTGACCGGTTTCACTGTGAACTCCCCATGAAACGGCCGACGCGAAGTCGGCCGTGAAAACTACCGCAGACTACTATGCGGCTCGCTGTTGAATGGCCTGGCGGTCAATCCGCCAGACCGTGCTCGCCAGGGACATGCCCTGACGAGGCAGAATTACTTGGCTGCCAGCGCCAGTTTGGCAACTTGCGGCGCCGGCTGGTAGCCCGGAATCACCTGACCGCTCTCCAAAACGATGGCCGGTGTACCGCTGACGCCAATCGACTGGCCCAGCTGGAATTGCTTGCTGACCGGATTGGCGCATTTGGCTGCCTTGATTTCCTTGCCGTCGATCATCTTGTTCAGTGCCGCCTTGCGGTCACTGGAACACCAGACCGCCTGCAATTGCTGGTCACCTTCAGAGCCCAGCCCCTGACGCGGGAACGCGACGTAGCGGACTTCGATGCCCAGGCGATTCAGCTCAGGGACCTCGGCGTGCAATTTATGGCAGTACGGGCAGGTGGTGTCGGTGAAGACGGTGATATGCGATTTGGTCTCGCCCACGGCCGGAAACACGACCATTTCCGCGCTCGGAATGCCATTGATGGTCTTGGCAATCGCCTGGCGCTCGGTCTTCTCGGTCAGGTTGACTGGCTTGCCATCCTGAATCTGGTACAGGTAACCCTGCATCACGAACTGACCGTCGGCACTGGCGTACAGCACCCGACCGCCCTTGAGCTTGACTTCGTACAGACCATTGAGCGGGCTGGCGGCCACGCTGTCGACCGGCACTTCCAGTTGCAGGGTTTCGAGGGTCTTGCGAATGGTTTGCTCGGCGTCATTGGCCATGGCAAAGCTGCTGACCAGGGCAATGGCAGCGGCAAAAATTCGGGTCACACGCATGAGAACTCCTAAAAGGCGGACGTGGGGCCAGCCGTACTACGGCCGTGCACAAAAATGGTGCACATTCAATGCCCCCCGTACAAACCGGTCAAGCCTACCACATTCGTCTGGCGGGGCCGACTGCGACTGTAACAACAACTGTGCGCCCGGGCCCCGGTCTCAACCGCGCGGATGATGCCGGGCATGCAGGTCCTGCAGACGGGCACGCGCCACATGGGTATAGATCTGGGTCGTGGACAGATCACTGTGGCCCAACAGCATTTGCACCACCCGCAGGTCGGCGCCATGGTTGAGCAAGTGGGTGGCGAAGGCATGGCGCAAGGTATGCGGTGACAGCGTCTTGCTGATACCGGCGACCTGGGCCTGATGCTTGATCCGGTGCCAGAAGGTTTGCCGGGTCATCTGCTCGCCGCGCTGACTGGGGAACAACACATCGCTGGGGCGCCCGCCAAGCAAGTCGTTGCGACCATCGCGCAAGTAGCGTTCGACCCAGACCACCGCCTCCTCTCCCATCGGCACCAGCCGCTCCTTGCTGCCCTTGCCCATGACGCGCAACACGCCCTGACGGAGATTGACCTGGTCCAGGGTCAGGCTGACCAGTTCGGTCACGCGCAGGCCGCAGGCATACAGCACCTCGAGCATTGCCCGGTCACGCTGACCGATCGGCTCGCTCAAGTCCGGCGCCAGCAACAGCGCTTCGACGTCGGCTTCCGACAAGGACTTGGGCAACGGCCGGCCCAGTTGCGGCATCTCGATCTGTAGGGTCGGATCGACGCCGATCAATTTTTCCCGCAGCAAGTAACGATAGAAGCCGCGCACGCCAGAGAGAAAACGGGCCGTGGAACGGGGCTTGTAGGCTTGCTCCAGGCGCCAGGCCAGATGGTCGAGAATCATCTCGCGACCGGTGTCGATCAACTCAACCCCTTGCTCCCGCAGCCAGCCATGGAACAGTGCCAGGTCGCTGCGATAGGCCTCGCGCGTGTTATCGGAAAGACCTTTCTCCAGCCACAGGGCATCGAGGAATTGATCGATCAGCGGGTGTTCAATAGCGGGCATAAAAACTCGAAGGCACAAGGGTTCGCGAAAAATTAGAGAAAGGACGAAGCCGGCACTAGTCTTCCATAACGCAGCCAGCTTAGGGAGCAAGAATGAGCGAAGATCAGATTTTGCTGGCATTCGGGGGAATCGGGGCTGCGGCACTGGGCTGCCAATGGCTCGCCTGGCGGTTGAAACTTCCTGCGATCCTGTTCCTGTTGCTCAGCGGCATACTCGCCGGTCCAGTCCTGGGCCTGCTTGACCCTCAAGCGCTGTTCGGCCCGCTGCTGATGCCATTGGTCTCACTGTCAGTGGCACTGGTGCTGTTCGAAGGCAGCCTGACCCTGCACCTTTCCGAATGGCGCGACGTCGGAACCGTGGTGCGTCGCCTGGTGACCATTGGCGCTCTGGCGACCTGGGCAGTGATTACCCTGGCCACCCATTGGCTGCTGGGTTTCGACTGGATGCTCGCGCTGCTGTTCGGCACCCTGACCCTGGTGACCGGTCCGACCGTGATCGTCCCCATGCTGCGAGTGGTACGGCCCAAGGCGACCATTGCCAGCATTCTGCGCTGGGAAGGCATTGTCATCGACCCGATCGGCGCCTTGCTGGCGGTCGTGGTCTACAGCTTCATCATTGCCAGCGCCACCGGCGAAGGACTGAGCCACAGCCTGCTGGTTTTCGCCGGGGTGATTCTCTGTGGCAGTCTGTTCGGCGCCGTCGGTGGCTGGGTGCTCGGGCAGATCATCCGCCGTCAATGGCTGCCGGAATACCTGCACAACCTGGCGACGCTGGCGACCGTGCTCGGCATCTTCATTGGAGCCAACAAGGTCATGCACGAATCGGGGCTGCTGGCGGTGACCATCATGGGCATGGGGCTTGCCAACATGAACGGCGTCGACGTCCGGCAAATCCTCCACTTCAAGGAGAACCTCAGCGTTCTGCTGATTTCCGGGCTGTTCATCCTCCTCGCCGCACGCCTGGACCTTCAGGCGATGCTGGGCCTGGGGCCGGCGGTATTGGCGCTGCTGTTGGTGATACAGCTGATTGCCCGGCCATTGAACGTGGCGATCTGTACCGCTGGCTCGAACCTGGGTTGGCGTGAGCGGGCACTGCTGGCCTGGATTGCTCCTCGAGGTATTGTCGCCGCTGCCGTGTCGGCCATTTTCGCCATCCGCCTCCATGAAACCGGGCATGCAGGCGCCCTGCTGCTGGTACCGCTGACCTTCGCCGTGATCATCGGCACCGTGGTGCTGCAGAGTGCCACGGCCAGGCCCCTGGCGCGCTTGTTGAAAGTTGCGGAGCCGGCGCCCAGCGGCTTTCTGATCGTAGGCGCCAACCCTCCGGCGCGCGCCCTCGGCAAGGCGCTGCAGCAACTGGGCAGCCGCGTGCTGTTGACCGATTCCAGTTGGGAAAACATTCGCGCAGCGCGAATGGAAGAATTGCCGACCTACTTCGGCAATCCCGCATCGCAACATGCCGATGCCCACCTTGACCTGGTCGGCCTCGGCCACTTGCTGGGACTTTCACCGGCCGGCGAATTGAATACCCTGGCGTCCATGCGCTTTCGCCATGACTTTGGCCATCAGCGCCAGTTCGCCCTGGCCAGCGGCCTGGAATCCAGTCGAACCGATAAACACCGCGCCAGTGGCGAACACCGTGGACACTTCCTTGGCAGCCAGCCCCTGACCTATTCGCAACTGGCAAATCTACTCAACCAGGGGGCCGAACTCTACAGCACTCATCTGACCGACGGTTTTGGCTGGAATGACTATCAAGCCTTGCACGGCGATCGGGCGACACTGCTGTTCGCCCGTGACAACCAGGGTTGGGTGCATGTCTTCACACCCGATACCGCGTTGACACCAGGACCGGGCTGGACCCTGGTGTCACTGATCGAACAGGACGCCCCAGCCTGAAAAATTGCAGGCAACAAAAAAGCAGCCCGAAGGCTGCTTTTTTCTGCATCGCGGCCCCGTGACCGCTGGCAAAACTGGACTTAAGCCAGTTTTTCCTTGATGCGCGCTGCTTTACCGGACAGGTCACGCAGGTAGTACAGCTTGGCTTTACGCACGTCACCACGACGTTTCACGGCCATGCTGTCGATCTGCGGGCTGTAGGTCTGGAAAGTACGCTCTACGCCAACACCGTTGGAGATCTTGCGAACAGTGAAAGCACTGTTCAGACCACGGTTACGCTTGGCGATTACAACGCCTTCGAAGGCCTGCAGACGCGAACGATCACCTTCCTTCACTTTCACCTGAACGACGATGGTGTCGCCCGGGGCAAAGGTCGGGATCTCTTTGGTCATCTGCTCAGCTTCGATCTGCTGAATGATTTTGTTGGTCATGCTGTGCTCCTAAGGTAAATCGTCTGATCTACCATCGATACGTTAACTATCGTCCCGCTCACGGAGATACTCCGTCAGCAGCTTCTTCTCTTCTCCAGAAAGCGAGCGTCTTTCCAGAAGATCGGCGCGTCGTTCATAGGTCCTTCCAAGGGACTGCTGTAAACGCCATCGCCGGATATGTGCATGGTTGCCACTCAGCAACACGTCGGGAACACGCTGATCCGCATATACCTCCGGTCGGGTGTAATGCGGGCAATCAAGCAGACCATCCGTAAAGGAGTCTTCCTCGGCGGAGTCCGCATGCCCTAAAGCTCCGGGCAGCAGTCGTGTAACCGCATCGATCAGGACCATTGCCGGCAGCTCACCGCCAGACAGTACATAGTCGCCAATCGACCACTCTTCATCGACATGAGCCTGAATAAACCGCTCGTCGATGCCTTCATAACGACCTGCGATGAGAATCAACGATTCTGCATTCGCCAGTTCGCGTACCGCCGACTGATTCAGTTGACGGCCTTGCGGCGACAGATAAATTACCTTCGCTGCTTCCCCTGCTGCTTGCCTGGCCTGGACCAGAGCATCTTCGAGGGGCTTGATCTTCATCACCATCCCCGGACCACCGCCAAACGGCCGATCATCCACCGTATGGTGACGATCTATGGTGTAGTCCCGCGGATTCCAACAGGTCAGTTGCAACAACCCCTGCTTCACCGCGCGGCTGGTAATGCCATACTCGCTGATGGCCGAAAACATCTCGGGGAACAACGTAATGACTTCGACACGAAGGCTCGCCATCGTTTAGAAGTCCGCGTCCCATTCAACCTTCATTTCGCCTGCATTCAGGTCGATTGCCAGCACGCATTGCTCCGTATAGGGCAACAGACGCTCGCGATCATCCAGACTGCCTGCGCAAGGCTTGACCACCATTACATCGTTCGCGCCGGTCTCCAACAGGTGATCAATCTTGCCGAACAAGTGTCCGTCCTGATTGATGACTTTCAGATCTACCAACTGGTACCAGTAGTACTCGTCGCTAGGCAGGTTGGGCAAAAGGCTACGCGAGATCAGAATCTCATAACCGCTCAGAAGACGGGCTTCATCGCGATCGTCGAGGCCTTTGAGCTTGGCGACCAGGTCCTTTTGAGTGGAACGGCCACTGACCAGCTCTACCTGCTTCACCACGCCGTCACGCCGAAGCGTCCAGGTGCGGTAATCCAACAGGTTTTCAATCGGATCGGTAAAGGAATAAACCTTCACCTCGCCGCGAACGCCGTGAACCGAAAATATCTTGCCGACGACGATCAAGTCATCAGCGCTTTCTGGCGTCGCGTTCATATTGCTCAGGCGGCAGCCTTGGCAGCTTCCTTCAGCAGCTGAGCAACACGCTCAGACGGCTGTGCGCCAACGCTCAGCCAGTGAGCAACGCGGTCTTCCTTAACGGACAGGCGAACTTCCTGGCCACGAGCGATAGGGTTGAAGAAACCAACCTGTTCGATGTGCGAACCGGTAACCGGGTTACGCGAATCGGTCACGGTCAGGGTGTAGAATGGGCGCTTTTTAGAGCCACCACGGGCAAGACGGATGGTTAGCATTGAACATCGTTCCTGTAGTCGGTGCTGCAAATCATAATGCACAGCGGGCACACGGGTGCCCGAAAGGCCGCATATTCTCAAGGAATATACGGACTTTTGCAAATGCCATTTTCCGGCGCCGGACGGCGCACCAGGCAGATCTGCAATTTGAGCCACTGCAAGCAGTGGCAGGTAATCCCGCCGAGGCGGGGTTCGGATGACCAGCCACCCCCTACGGGCTGGCTGGCAATCTGAATTCTCTAGATTTTTGGCATGCCGCCGCCGGGCAACATTCCGCCCATGCCGCGCATCATTTTGGCCATGCCGCCCTTGGCGGTGAACTTCTTCATCATCTTCTGCATCTGCTTGTGCTGCTTGATCAAGCGACCGATGTCCTGCACCTGGGTGCCGGAACCCATGGCGATCCGACGCTTGCGCGAACCGCTGATCAGATCGGGGTCGCGGCGCTCGGCCGGGGTCATGGAATTGATGATGGCTTCCATCTGCTTGAACTGCTTCTCGGCCGCGTTCTGGGCGTTGCCCATTTGCGCCAGGTTCACGCCGCCCATGTTCGGCAGCTTGTCCATCAGACCGCCGAGGCCGCCCATGTTCTTCATTTGCTGCAGCTGGTCGCGGAAGTCTTCGAGGTCGAAGCCTTTGCCTTTCTTGAGCTTTTTGGCCAGCTTGTCGGCTTTGGCCTTGTCGAGGGTCTGCTCGGCCTGCTCGATCAGGCTGAGCACGTCGCCCATGCCCAGGATCCGCGAGGCGATACGGTCGGGGTGAAACGGCTCGAGCGCGTCGCTCTTTTCGCCCATACCGATGAACTTGATCGGCTTGCCGGTGATCGCACGGACCGACAGGGCGGCACCGCCACGGGCATCGCCGTCGACCTTGGTCAGGATGACACCGGTCAGCGGCAGCGCATCGCCAAAGGCCTTGGCCGTGTTGGCGGCGTCCTGGCCGGTCATGGCATCGACCACGAACAGGGTTTCGACCGGCTTGACCGCGGCGTGCAGGTCCTTGATCTCGGCCATCATTTCGGCGTCGATGTGCAAGCGACCGGCGGTATCGACGATGACCACGTCGATGAATTTGATTTTTGCTTCGCGAATGGCCGCTTCGGCAATGGCGACCGGCTTCTGGCTCAGGTCGGACGGGAAGAACGTCACGCCGATGTCGTTGGCCAGGGTTTCGAGCTGCTTGATTGCAGCCGGACGGTAGACGTCGGCCGACACCACCATCACGGACTTTTTCTTGCGCTCTTTAAGGAAGCGCGCCAGCTTGCCGGCGGTGGTGGTCTTGCCCGCACCCTGCAGGCCAGCCATCAGTACCACTGCAGGCGGCACGGCGTTGAGGGCGAGGTCTTCGTTGGCTGCGCCCATCAAGCCTTCGAGCTCGGCCTGGACGATCTTCACGAATGCCTGGCCCGGCGTCAGGCTGCGCGACACTTCGGTGCCGACAGCGCGCTCCTTGACCTTGTTGACGAAGTCCTTGACCACCGGCAAGGCGACGTCGGCTTCGAGCAAAGCCATACGCACTTCGCGCAACGTATCTTTAATGTTGTCTTCGGTCAGCTTGGCCTTGCCAGTCACATGGCGCAGCGTCTGCGAAAGACGGTCGGTCAGGTTTTCAAACATTCGTGATCCTTTCGGGCTCTGTCGAACCGAGGTTTATCAGCTGTTGCAAGCGCTCGCGGGGATGCTCGACGAGCCGGTGGCAAGGGCAGGTCGCCGATTATAGCGAAGACTCTGCCGCACGGACACCATACAGGCGTCTTTCGTGCCAGGCGGGTTCTATGCCAAACTCATCCCCTTTCGGGCTTGCCTAACAGGACTTATGCTCCCCTTGTCACCCAGTTTGCTACCCAGCCTCGCCGCCGCCTTCTTGTACGCCGCTGCGACGCTCTACCAAGGAATCCGTCTGGGACAGGGTTCCCGGGCCGATAAACGCCTGCTTGGACTGCTTGGCGCACTGGCGGTCGTGGGCCATGCCACGGCGCTGTTCTGGCAATTGCTGACCCCGCTGGGGCTGAGCCTGGACTTTTTCAGCGCCGCCAGTCTGATCGCCGTTGCCGTCATCACCCTGACATTGATCGCCTGCACGCAAATCCCGGTGGAAAACCTGCTGCTACTGTTATTCCCGCTGGGCGTGGCGACCACGCTGATCGCCCAGTTCGCCCCTACCGGCACCGTGCCCCTGATCAATGAGGAGCCGGGCATCCTGGCGCATATCCTGCTCTCGATCCTGGCCTATGGCATGTTTACCATTGCCGTGTTCCAGTCCCTGCTTCTGTTACTGCAGGACTACCAGCTCAAGCACAAGCATCCGTCGGGCCTGATCAAGAACTTCCCGCCACTGCAAACCATGGAAAGCCTGCTGTTCGGCTTCCTCTGGGCCGGCTGGAGCCTGCTCTCGACGTCGCTTATCTCGGGCTGGCTGTTCGTCGAGAACCTGTTCGCCCAGCACCTGGTGCACAAGACCCTGCTCGCTTGCCTGGCCTGGATCGTCTTCAGTGTGCTGCTGTGGGGTCGGTATCATCTCGGCTGGCGCGGCCACAAGGCTATCCGCTGGACCCTGGCGGGCTTCTGCCTCCTGATGTTGGCGTACTTCGGCAGCAAGCTGGTACGCGAATACATCCTGCACATCTGAAGGCCCGGGCCCATGGATAACTTACCCTTAGGCCCGGTACTCGGCGTCATGGCCCTGACCCTGCTCTGGTCGGCGCTGTTCACGGCAGTGGAAGCCGCACAAAACCATCTGGCAGCACAGCGCCCCAATAACCGCGCAGGCGACCGACCAAGACTCGAGGTAATGCTGCAAAGCCTGGTGCTGAGCAAGACCTTGTGCAACGTGGTGTCGGTAATCCTGGGTACCCTGCTGGCGATACACCTGTTGGACGCCAGGGGGCCCTGGCTGGCGGGGTTTGGCGCCACCTGCATCATCCTCACCTTTACCGAGTTTCTGCCGCGACTGCTCGCCAGCCGCCACCCGCAAGCCTTTATCAGCCTTGGCAACGGCCTGCTCAAGCCAGTGTTCAAAGCCATCTACCCACTGGCCTGGCCGTTCGAGTGCATTGCCAAGCTTGTGCTACGCCCCTTTACCGTGCAATCGGGTCCAATTGCCCAGCAGGACAACGACGACACGACCGGCAAGCTGCTCAACGAGCTCGCCAAGGATGCCAGGGCTCACAAACCTCAGCTGACCAACAGCATTCAGGCCCTGGACAAGATCACGGTCAACGACATCCTGGTGCCGCGCAGCGAAGTCGATGGCATCAACCTCGACGACCCGATCGAAGAAATCATCGAGCAATTGATCATCAGCCGGCACACCCGCCTGCCGGTCTTTCACAGCGACATCAACCAGGTCGAGGCAGTCCTCAACACCCGCCGGATCAGCCATCTGCTGCCCAGGGGCGAGCTGACCGTGGAGCAACTGCTGGCGGCCTGCTACGAACCTTATTTCGTCCCGGAAAGCACGCCACTTCAACTGCAGTTGCTCAATTTCCACAAGCAGCAGCGCCGTCTTGGCCTGGTGGTCGATGAATACGGGGAAGTCCAGGGCATTGTCACGCTGGAGGACATCCTCGAAGAAATCGTCGGCGAATTCGAGGACGAACACAGCCTCGATAACCCGCATATCCATCCATTGGCTGACGGCCGCTTCGTGATCGAAGGCGCGGTGTCGATCCGCGAGCTGAACAAATGCCTGGGCTGGCACCTGCCCTGTGATGGCCCCAAGACGCTGAATGGCCTGGTCACCGAAGCCCTGGAAAGCATTCCGGAAACCACGGTATGCCTGAAGATCGGTCGCTACCGCCTGGAAATCCTCGAGACCGAAGAAAACCGCGTCAGCCGCGTGCTGGTCTGGCAAACCGGCGCCCTGTCCCTGTCCGGCAGAAAGCGTTGAAGCCCGGTAGCGCGCTTCCTATACTCGAGCCACTTATGGACACGCTCGACTATCAGGGACTCGCACATGGCGACCAGCACCACCTATAACGACACCTCCGATACGCCACCGGCCAATTCCACCGCACGCGTCGCCACCGCCAGCTTCATCGGTACGGCCATCGAGTTCTACGACTTCTACGTTTATGCCACCGCCGCGGCGCTGGTGATCGGGCCGGTATTCTTTCCGCAGACGTCCGGCACCGCGCAGATGCTGTCGGCGTTCCTGACCTTCGGCATCGCCTTCCTCGCCCGCCCGCTGGGTTCTGCCCTGTTCGGCCACTTTGGCGACCGTATCGGTCGCAAATCGACACTGGTCGCTTCGCTGCTGTTGATGGGGATCTGCACGACACTGATTGGCGTGCTGCCTGGTTATGACAGCATCGGGGCCTGGGCGCCGATATTGCTGTGTGTGCTGCGCTTCGGCCAAGGCCTGGGCCTGGGTGGCGAATGGGGCGGTGCAGCCCTGCTCGCCACCGAGAACGCGCCCAAAGGCAAGCGCGCCTGGTTCGGCATGTTTCCACAACTGGGCCCTTCGATCGGCTTCCTCGCCGCCAACGGCCTGTTCCTGACGCTGGCCATGCTGCTGAGCGATGAACAGTTTCGTTCCTGGGGATGGCGTATTCCGTTTCTATTGAGTGCGGCGCTGGTCCTGGTCGGACTGTATGTGCGGCTCAAGCTGGAAGAGACCCCCATCTTCGCCAAGGCCGTCGAACGCCATGAACGCGTGAAAATGCCGGTGGTTGAGCTGTTCGCTCAATACTGGGCGCCCACGCTGCTGGGTGCCGCGGCGATGGTGGTCTGCTACGCCCTGTTCTATATCTCGACGGTGTTCTCGTTGAGTTATGGCGTCACGACCCTGGGCTACAGCCGGGAAACCTTCCTCGCCCTGCTGTGCTTCGCCGTGCTGTTCATGGCCGCAGCGACCCCGCTGTCGGCCTGGGCAAGCGACCGGTTCGGGCGCAAGCCGGTGTTGATCGTTGGCAGCGTGCTGGCGATTCTCTCGGGCTTTACCATGGAGCCGTTGCTGACCCATGGCTCGACGGCTGGCGTGGCCGTATTCCTGGCCATTGAGTTGTTCCTGATGGGCGTGACCTTCGCCCCCATGGGCGCCCTGCTGCCCGAACTGTTCCCCACCCACGTGCGCTATACCGGCGCATCGGCGGCCTACAACCTGGGGGGAATCGTTGGCGCATCGGCCGCACCGTTCTTCGCTCAGAAGCTGGTGGCGATGGGTGGCTTGAGCTGGGTGGGCGGGTATGTGTCGGTGGCGGCGTTGCTCAGCCTGGTTGCTGTGCTGTGCCTGAAGGAGACGCGGGAGAGCGATTTGAATCGTATCGCCTGATGCTTGTTACCCCCCCTCGTTCCCACGCTCCGCGTGGGAACGAGGTACAGGGGGGAGATAAGGTGGTCGCTTACAGTTCGACCTTGACCGCCTGAGAAGCCCGAGTCGCCTTGGCCCGAGCCGCTTCAATCGACTCATCCCGCGCCAGGGCCACGCCCATGCGGCGCTGGCCGTTGACTTCCGGCTTGCCGAACAAGCGCAGCGCGGTATCAGGCTCGCTCAACGCAGCCCCCAGGTTGGCGAATGCGGTCTGTTGCGAATGCCCTTCGACCAGGATCACCGCCGACGCTGACGGCCCGAACTGACGGATCAGCGGAATCGGCAGGCCCAGGATAGCCCGTGCATGCAGGGCGAATTGCGACAGGTCCTGGGAGATCAATGTCACCAGACCGGTATCATGCGGACGCGGCGAAACTTCGCTGAACCAGACCTGATCACCCTTGATGAACAGCTCCACGCCAAACATGCCACGACCACCCAGGGCCTCGGTCACAGCCTTCGCTACACGCTCGGACTCGGCCAGCGCAACCGGGCTCATGGCCTGCGGCTGCCAGGATTCCTGATAATCGCCCTTCTCCTGACGATGGCCGACCGGCGCGCAGAAGGTGGTGCCGCCGACATGACGAACGGTCAGCAGGGTGATTTCGTAGTCGAAGTCTATGAACCCTTCGATGATGACTCGACCTTTACCGGCACGTCCGCCCTCCTGGGCATAGTCCCAGGCCTTCTGCACGTCATCGACGCTCTTGAGCAGGCTCTGGCCCTTGCCCGAGGAACTCATGACCGGCTTGACCACGCACGGGAAGCCCAGGTCTTCGACGGCCTTGCGGTAGTCTTCGAAGGTATCGGCGAAATGATAAGGCGAAGTCGGCAGGTCCAGCTCTTCGGCGGCCAGGCGACGAATGCCTTCGCGATTCATGGTCAACTGCGCCGCACGGGCAGTCGGAATCACGGTAAAGCCTTCGCTCTCCAGCTCCACCAGGGTCGCGGTGGCGATGGCTTCGATTTCCGGGACGATGAAATCCGGCTTCTCGGCCTCGATCACTGCACGCAGGGCATCGCCATCGAGCATGTTGATCACATGGCTGCGATGGGCGACCTGCATGGCCGGGGCATTGGCGTAACGGTCGACGGCAATCACTTCAACGCCCAGGCGCTGCAGTTCGATTACCACTTCCTTGCCCAACTCACCGCAACCACACAGCAATACGCGCGTCGCGGTCGGCGACAATGGAGTTCCGATACGGGTCATCTCAGGTCCTCAGGGGAGCGGTTCGAGGGCTGCACCCGTTCGGAGCAGCCCCGCTGAAAAGCGACCATTTTACATGAAGATCAGACCCGTGGTGGCGAGCCAACGTCCCAAAGCAGGCCGCTGGCGCGCGCCCGCTCGTTGCAAAGGCGCAGCACCTGGCGCCGCTCGGTATTGTCCATGCGGCTCCAGCGGGTGATTTCTTCGCACGTACGCTGGCAGCCGACACAGATATCGTCATCGTCCAGTGCACACACGCTGATGCACGGAGAAGGCACTGGCCGTTCGGTGCTCATCAGTCTTCCTGCGGCGCGAGTTCGCGCGCATAACGCTGGGCGTTGTGCACATAATGAGCCGCGCTGGCTTCGAGCATTTTCTTCTGCGCCTCGGTCAGTTCGCGCACGACCTTGCCGGGCGACCCCATGACCAGCGACCCGTCGGGAATTTCCTTACCCTCGCCGATCAGCGCATTGGCGCCAATGATGCAATGCTTGCCGATCCGCGCACCATTGAGAATGACGGCATTGATACCGATCAGGCTGTAGTCGCCCACGGTGCAGCCATGCAGCATGGCGTTATGGCCGATGGTCACGCCTTTGCCGAGGGTCAGCGGCCAACCCATGTCGGTGTGCATCACGGTACCGTCCTGGACATTGCTGTCCGGGCCGATGTCGATCAACTCATTGTCACCACGCAGCACGGCGCCGAACCAGACGCTGGCGCCGGCCTGCAGGCGCACCTTGCCAATCAGGGTGGCAGTGGGCGCAGCCCAGCTGTCGGGATGGGTTTCGACCCGAGAGTCGCCCAGACGGTACTTCATGCGTGATTCCTCAACGTTCAGGCAGTGGCGGCCGCTAAGCAGCTCAAGTATTGATGAAGCGTTCGGGGGGTTGATGCAGACGAATGTCGGCATCGTAAAGCAGATTGACCAATTCGACGATCATGATCGCCGACAATCCCCAGATCTTGTAATCGCCGTAACGATAGCTGGGCACGTACCAACTGCGCCCCTGATAGTCGATACGGTGGGTATGCTCACGCGGGTCCTGGCGGAAAAATTCCAGCGGCACCGTGAACACCGCGGCGATCTCGGCATCGTTGGCCCGGTATTGGACGAAATCGGGAATCAACCCGACAAAAGGCGTGACCTTCAGCCCATGCAGGGAAATCAGCGGACTCAAGGGACCAATGATTTCCACCAGCCCAGGCGCCAGGCCGATTTCCTCCTCGGCTTCACGCAGCGCGGTATAGACCAGGTCGGGGTCTTCAGGGTCGCGTCGGCCACCAGGAAATGCGACTTCGCCACCATGGGTCGATAGCCCCTTGGCGCGCAAGGTCAGGACGAGTTCGGGTTCTTCGCTGCGGGTTATCGGCAATAACACGGCGGCTTCGGGAAACCGCTCATCGGTTTCCGTCTCCAGGGTGCGCGGCGTATGACTGCCTACACGGCGAAGTAGCTCATCCAGCATGGTTTCTCTCGATTCAAAGCCTACCCCGCATCATGCACCAAAGCAGCGTACTGCCCAACCCCCTGTGTCAATCCAGCTTGCCGGCCAGTGACCACACGCGCCAAGATAGGCACAGCCATCAGGAATCCAAGCATGAAATTCTGCAGCCAGTGCGGTAACCCGGTGATCCAGTGCATCCCCGAGGGCGACAATCGCCTGCGGTATGTCTGCAACCATTGCACCCTCGTTCACTACCAGAACCCCAACATCGTTGCCGGCTGCCTGCCGGTATGGGGCGACAAGGTGCTATTGTGTCGCCGCGCCATCGAACCCAGGCGCGGTTACTGGACCCTGCCTGCCGGTTTCATGGAGAATGGCGAAACCCTCGAACAGGCGGCACGCCGGGAAACCGACGAAGAAGCGTGCGCTCGGCTGGGTGACATGAACCTGTACACGCTCTTCGACTTGCCGCACATCAATCAGGTGCATGTTTTCTTCCGCGCCGAGCTCGCCGACCTGGATTTCGCCATTGGTGTGGAAAGCCTGGAAGTGAAACTCTTCGATGAAAGCGATATTCCCTGGTCGGAGCTGGCTTTCCGGACGGTGGGACGTACCTTAGAATGTTACTTCAGCGACCGGCGCGAACAGCACTACCCGGTTCGCAACGAAGCTTTGCCGCCACTGCTCGCACAGTTGCCAAAGGTCTGAATTCAACTTTTAACCCATGGCACCGGCGCAAGCAGCGTGCATCACCTTCAGGGAAATTGTTTCAATGCGTTGGTTGCTTGCTTTTTTCTGCCTCATTATCGCCTCGACGGCTTCGGCGTCTTACACCGAGACCATCGTGACCAAATCCGTCACTACGCAACCCTTCATCGAAAAGGTGCTGGTGCTCAAATCCAGCCGCCAGCTGCAATTGATCAGCAATGGCAAACCCCTCAAGAGCTATCGCATCTCCCTGGGCAAGCGTCCAACGGGCCCCAAGATGTATGAAGGCGACAAACGCACGCCCGAAGGTCTCTACTGGATTGACTGGCGCAAGGAAAGCGACCGTTTCAACCTGGCCATGCACATTTCCTACCCGAACATCAGTGATTCGGTACGCGCCCGCCGCGATGGATTCGAGCCTGGCGGCATGATCATGATCCACGGCACCCCGGATAGCGTCGAATTTCCGGAATCGGTCTTCCATACCCTGGACTGGACCGATGGCTGCATCGCCCTGACCAACGCCAACATGCGGGAAGTCTGGGAGATGGTCCAGGACGGCACGATGATCGAAATCCGTCCCTGACCCCTCTGCGACTCGCTCAAGAAAGGCGCCCCCCACCGGGCGCCTTTTTTTATGCCTGAACGGAAGTATCACGCCCACGCGCTTGACGCACCCCTCATCTTCTTAATCTTCGTCCCACTTGAGCCGAAGAAGCCTCCCAATTCATTCAAGCGACAAACTCAATAGGATCAATTCGAACGGATTGGTCCTTTTGTCAGGTCGCCAATCTCCCGATTGGCCGATCAATAAAAAGGGGCAGCACGATGCTGCGAACCTTCAAACCTTTTCCCCTCGCAGTGGCTGTGGGCCTGGCCCTGGCCAGCCCCGACGCCGCCTCCAACGACGCCCTGCGCCTGTACCAACAAGAGAGGCAACGCGAAGAAGCCGACCACCGGGCGCAACGTTTTCGGCAATTGCAGCGTAATCGCAGGGGTGCCGCGCCCACCTCGCCAGCGACTGCAACGACGGCACCCGGCACTGGAGCATTGTCTACTTGCCGAGATATTTCCGGCCTGCGCATTGGCGGCAACCAACAGATCCCACAAGCGGACATCATCCAGGCGCTGTCAAACCTGCCAAGCGGCTGCATGGATGATCACCAGGTCAACCGCCTGCTCAAGGCGATCACCGACCTGTACCTGCGCGAAGGCTATATCGGCGCTCGCCCCTACCTGGTGAGCCCCCTGGAGGACGGCGCAAGCCTGGACATCCTGATCGTCGAAGGCTTTGTCGAATCCATCGAGCTAGGCGACCCCGAGCTGCCGCTTTCCCTTGCCAGTGCATTCCCCGACATGCTCGGCCGCCCCCTCTTGCTGCGTGACCTGGAGCAAGGCCTGGACCAGTTGAACCGGTTGCGCGCCTTCGACCTGACCGCAGACATCGAGCCCGGCCAGTTCGGCGGCGGCTCACGCATCGTCATCCGCCCAAACAGCCGTCCGCCACGCTGGGGCCTGGGCGCCACGCTCGACAATCGCGGCGGCCTGCAAACCGGGCGCAACCGCAGCGGCATCAGCCTGAGTCTGGACAGCCCCCTGCAACTCAATGACTACCTTCGCGTTACCGCCAGCCATACCCTTGCCCAAGGCCCAGCCTTCAGCCGTAGCGTCGGGCTGCAATACAGCATTCCTTATGGTCCCTGGACATTCAGCCTCAGCACCAACCGTCTGGAATACGCCAACCCCTTGCCCGGTACCTCGTTCCAGGTCACCGGCACAAGCACCTACCATGGCCTGAGCCTGGAGCGGTCACTGTGGCGCGATCAGCGGACCTTGCTCAGCGCCAGCACCAGCCTCAACCGCAAAAGCCTCGACAGTTTCTTCTTCAACTACCGGATACCTCTGCAAAGCCCGACCCTGCTGGTCGCGCAAACCGGCCTGAACCTGATCTGGATCAACGACGGCATCTGGAGCGCCTACCTGGGCTACGCCCAGGGCCTGAACGGCGCGGGCGCCGATACCCGCCTGGCACAACCTGACGCGCCCGACCCGCAGTTTCGCAAATACCTGGGCAACCTCGGCTACACCCGCCAAGGCCTGCTGCTGGCGATCCCCTGGCGCTGGAACAGCGAACTGAACCTGCAATACAGCCAGGACAGGCTACCGCCGATCGAGCAGCTATTGCTCACCGATGATTCCGCCGTGCGCGGATGGCGCCAGAGCAGCCTTGCCAGCAGCAGCGCCGCCGTTCTTCGCAACACCCTGAGCCTGACGGTCAGGCTCGATCAGCAATTGCAAGTCACACCACACCTGGGCGTTGACCTGGCCTGGGCCAAAGCCACGACGCAAACGCCGGAGCGACAGCTGTCCGGTGCCCATGCAGGAGTAGATCTGGGCTGGGTAGGAGGCCAGCTCGAACTCGATTACCAGAAAAGCCTGAATGAAACCAGCAAACAGCCCGTCAGCCACGAGCCTGGCTATTGGCTGATCAGCCTGTCGCTGAACATCTGACCTAAATAAAAAGTGAACAAAAATGAAACCCGACAAAAACGATGCGTTACGGCCCCGGCCCGATACGCTGCGCTGGGTCATCTCCAGCATTCTCCTGGCACCCTGCCTGCCCTCCGTAGCCGATGGCTTGCAACCAGCCGCCGGGCCCGGTGGTACCCCACTCATCAGCCAGAACCATGGTGTCCCGGTCATCGATATCGTGGCCCCCAATGGCCAGGGTCTTTCCCATAATCAGTTTCTGGACTACAACGTTGCCACGCCGGGCGCCGTTCTCAACAACGCGCTGCAGGGGGGGCAGTCCGCCCTGGCCGGTGTACTCGCGGCCAACCCGCAATTCCGTGGCCAGGCCGCCAGTGTCATCCTCAATGAAGTCATCAGCCGCAATCCGTCGAGCATCAACGGCGCACAGGAAATATTCGGGCGGCCGGCGGACTATGTACTGGCCAACCCCAACGGTATCTCCGTCAATGGCGCCAGCTTCATCAACACCACCCGGGCCGGCTTCCTGGTCGGCACGCCAGAAATCGAAGATGGCCGGCTCAAACGCCTCAATACCCTGAACGCCCAAGGCTCGCTGCAGGTTCACGAAAAGGGCCTGGAAAATCGCGAAGGCGCCCTTGACCTGCTGGCGCCCCGAATCGATTCGCGCGGGCTGATCGTTGCCCAGGGCGACCTCAACCTCACCGCCGGGCGCAATCGGGTAAACCATGCCGATGGCCAGATTGTCGAAGTCGCCCCCGCCGCTTCTGCCGACCCGCGTATCGACGCGAGCCTCTTCGGTGCAATGCAAGCCGGCCGGATCAAGATTGTCAGCACCGCCAATGGCGCCGGGGTGAGACTGGGTGCGCCAGCAGTAGAAGCACGCCAGGGTTTGCAGATCAGCTCCGCAGGCAATCTCGAGATCGGTGAGCGCGACGCGTCGAAGGACCGTTCCAGACTGTCCGCGGGCCAGGGCGACATGCACCTGGACGCGCTGGGTAATATCACCCTGACCGCGGTCAATGCCAGTGGTCGCGATATCAACGCCAAGGCTGGCAAGGACCTGGTACTCGATGCCTTGACCCGGGAAAAACTCAGCCGCTCCAACACAGAGTGGAGCAAAAGCTTCTGGTTCATCACCACCGAAACCTACTCCAGGACTGTGGAGACATCGGACAAGTCGCAAATCGGTACGCAGCTCGATGCCAGCAGGCACATCTCCCTTCAAGCCGGTAACGATGCACGGCTGGCTGCCGCCAGGGTAAAAGCCGGGGACACATTGAACCTCACGGCCGGCAACGACCTGATGATCACAGCCGGCATCGATCGCAAGGTCGAGCGCGAATCCATACGCCACCGCAAGCACCTCTGGCGCGGTGACAGCGACAGCAGCTCAGTGACCGAATCCGCAGTCCCCAGCCAACTATCTGGTCGCACCCTGAATCTGCAAAGCGGTGCCAGGACAGATATTCGTGGCAGCTCGGTGCGCAGTGAAGGTGATGTGAACATCAAGGCAAGAACGGTCGCGATCGATACGATCAGTCTCGATGAATCGAGTGAAAAAAAGGACTACAGCGGCGACCTCGTTTCCGGCTCGTTTTTCGGCAACCGCGGCGAGAACAGCCGGATCAGGCTCAACCGCAACGGCAGTGAGGTGCTCGCCAAGGGAGACCTGTCGATCATCTCCGATGATGTGCGAATCACTGGCAGCCGTGTGATGGGTGAAGGACAGTCGCGGGTCATCAGCGAAAAAGGCGCCCTGATCATTGAAAACGCCCAGACGGACTTCAAGACCAACGAGTCCACCCATGACAGCAAGGTCTTCGGCCTGATCAGCCAGCGCACCTCGACGCAAGCCCGGTCGTCCACGGTCCTTTCCAGCGACATCGGTTCAGAGACCAACCTGCGCCTGGCCAGTGCGCAAGAGCTGCGTGTCATCGGCTCCAACATTACCGCCAAAGAGCACCTGGCCGTTCAAGCCGCAGGCGACATAAACATCATTGGGGCCACAGACACGCTTTCATCGGACACCCGCGAAAGCAGCCGATCCTTTACCGCGCAAGCCAAACAGACCAAAGATGCCCTCGATGGCAAGCCTGACTCTCGCCAGTTCGTCGCCTCGGTCGGCTACGAGGTACGCGAGCAGCAGACCCTTGAAGACCGCTCAACGATTATCGGCAGCACCCTCAAGGGTGGCGAGGTGAAGATCGACTCGGGCAAGAACCTCATCGTTGAGAGTTCCACCATCGAGTCCACCGTCGATGATGTGCAGATTGCCGGCGAATCGGTGAAATTGCTCGCCGGTCGCGACAGGATACGCAGCGAAAAAACCGACACCCGATCCGGCGGTGGTCTCGCCTTGACCGGAGGTATCGACCGCGTCGGCAGTGCCTTCGAGGGCTATCAACAGGCCCGGCATAGCATTGACGAACAGAGCACACCTGTAAGCACCCTGATCGATTCCAGCGGCAAGCTGACAATCACAGCAGATGCTGGCAACGGTCACATCGAAACAGAAGCGGCCAAATTGCGCGCCAAAGGGCCCACTCGGATCGTGGCCGGCAGCATGGACAATCGCGAAGCATCAGCCACCCGCGAACAAATCGTCGAAGAAACGAACTGGAAAGGCAACCTCGGCGCCAGCATCGAATACAAGGACCTGACGCGCCCCATCGAGCGGCTCGTCAATGGCGAAGAAGAAACCAAGTTCCAGCAGGCAGCCATCGAAGACGCGTTCCTGCCGCCCAGCCTCGGCGCAGACCTTGAGATCAATCACCTGAACCGGGTCTCGAAAGAATCCACAAGCCAGGCCATCGTCAGCGAGTTCAGTTCAGCCACCCTGGAGACAAACATCGCCGGGCACTTGAGCGACAGTGGCACCCGTTATGAAGCCCGCGCGGGCACACTGCGGATCGACGCCAAAAGCCACGACATGAAAGCAGCGCACGATACCAGCAGCAGCGAACTGTCACGCCTGGAAGTCGATGGCAGTTTCCGTGTGTTTACCAACACAGGCAGTGACGTAAACGCCCGCCTGGCTGCTACCGGCGGTTCCATCGAACGCACCAGCGAAACCAGTACGGCGGTACCGGGCAGCCTCTATGGGCAAACCGGCATCCAGGTGCAACTGGGCAGTGACGGTATCTATGAAGGTACGCGTATCAACGGCGGGAGTGGACCGGTCTCGATTCAATCGGGAGGCACGCTGACCCTGGCCCAGGCCAACGATCGCCAAAGCAAAAGCGAAAACCTCTTCGACGGCAATGGCTGGGCGAAAGGCGGTAACAGCCCCGCTGCCGGCAAGAGCGCAGGCGCCAGCGTGTTGCTCAACAAACAGACGTCAGCCAGCGAGGATACCCAGGCACGGGTAGCGGAAATCGACAGCCAAGGTCCGGTACGCCTCGAGGGCAGCAAGGGTACCCGCCTCGAAGGCACACGCATCGGCTCTGCCGACAACAAGGTGCAAGGCATCGAACTCAGTACACTCGACAAAGTCGAGATCCTTGCCGCCGTCGACACCCATACGGCCGAGGGACAAAAGCTTGGCGGCGCGCTGCAAGTAAGCGCCAGTGCCAACAAAACGGCTGATTCGAGCAGCAAGGGCGGCGGCATTGGCGGTCATTTCCAGGCCGGTCGTACCCTTGAGCAGTCACGCACACTCAAAGGGGCAGCGTTCAACAGCCAGTCCGAACTTGCCGTCACCGCTGGCGGCACCCAGGAAAACGCCATCGACCTGGAAGGCCTGCTGGCGAACGCCACCCGCATCAAGCTCCAGACCAGCCAGGGCGGTATCCGCATTCAGGATGCCACCTCGACCGAGTTTCGCGACAACCTGGACTTGATGGCAGGCGTCGGCGTCAATAAAACGGTTGCCAGCGACGCCAGCAAGAGCACCTCTGGTCTCTATGCTCGGGCCAAGGTGGATATCGACAAACTCGACAGCACGACCCATGCAAACAGCCGATTGCGTGCCGATCAGGTGACGTTTGACAGCTTTCTCGATACCCGGCTCAGCGGCGTCGATATCGATGCCAGGCTTATCGATGGCAAGGTTGGCGGCGATCTGTTGGTCGAAAGCCGCCAGGATCAGGTCAGCGGCCTGAAGGTCAAGGTCGACGCCAAGCTGAGCAAGGAGAACAACCCGCAAGGACTGCTCAATGGCGTGAGCGCCTTTGCCGGGCCTGCCAGCGGCAAGTTCAAGGAAAAATTCGGCAAGGATATCCAGGGCCTGGATACCGACCGCACTGCAACGCTCAACGCCGAAATCGAGAAAATCGACAGAAATACCGTGGCCCAGGCTTCATCCCTGAGCGGCCGCAATGGCATCGACCTCAAGGTTGAAGGCAACACCCTGTTGACAGGCGCAACACTCAAATCCAGTAACGGCAAGGTGGCGCCGGGTTCCGGCAAGGTCGAGATGACCACGCTCGAAGGCTTCGATAGCCGAACCCAGGTCGGCATCAATGGCTCCAATTCCCCCGTGGATCTGGTCACTGGCGTCATGAATGCCTACAAGGGGACCGAAAGTGAAACCGACAAGGCCGACCGCAAGGTCGACCTCGGCGTGTTACGCACAGGCGGACACAACACTCGACAAGTCTTGCCGTCGAGCATTGAGCACGGAATAAACTGAGAGGATCAGATATCGAGCAAACGCCAGACTTCATAGGCTGGCGTTTCATACGGATGGCTCTGCTTGAGCGCCATCACCACCGCGGCGATCAGGCTGTCTTCGACAACCAGCTCAACCTTCCACTCTTCGACCTGCTCGACCACGCCAGTCTGCCCGAGAAATGGCTGGCTGCCATCCAACGGGCGGAACTGGCCCTGGCCGAGCGTCTGCCACGAACAGCAGTCATAGTTGCCGATTCGCCCCCCTCCGGCGGCGAATACGGCACTTTTGACAGCCTCGACATGACTTGGCGGCACGAAGAAGCTGAGCTTGTACACCCTTAGTTGACCCACGCACGGGCGTTACGGAACATGCGCATCCACGCCGCATCTTCGTTCCAGTCGTCCGGACGCCAGGAGTTCTGCACGGCACGGAACACACGCTCAGGGTGCGGCATCATGATGGTGACGCGACCGTCGCGGCTGGTCAGGCCGGTGATTCCGCGTGGCGAACCGTTCGGGTTGGCCGGGTAGGTCTCGGTGACCTTGCCGTGGTTGTCGACGAAACGCAGGGCCACGCAACCGGACAGATCGGCTTCGAGCAATGCTTCTTCGCTTGCGAACTCGGCATGACCTTCACCGTGAGCGATGGCGATCGGCATGCGCGAACCGGCCATGCCCTGCAGGAAGATCGAGTTGGACTCCTGCACCTGGACCATCGCCACCCGCGCTTCGAACTGCTCGGAGCGGTTGCGCACGAAGTGCGGCCAGAACTCGCTGCCCGGGATCAATTCGTGCAGGTTCGACATCATCTGGCAACCGTTGCACACACCCAGGGCGAAGCTGTCGGTGCGCTCGAAGAACGCCTGGAAAGCGTCGCGGGCGCGGCTGTTGAACAGTGCCGACTTGGCCCAGCCTTCACCGGCGCCCAGTACGTCGCCGTAGGAGAAGCCGCCGCAGGCGACCATGCCCTTGAAGTCGTTCAGATCGACGCGACCGGCAAGGATATCGCTCATGTGCACGTCGATGGCGTTGAAGCCGGCGCGGTCGAACGCCGCAGCCATTTCCACCTGACCATTGACGCCCTGCTCACGCAGCACGGCAACCTGTGGGCGAATGCCTTTCTTGATGTAAGGCGCGGCGATGTCCTGGTTGACGTCGAAGCTCAGCTTGACGCTCAGGCCCGGGTTGTCTTCTTCCAGCAGGACATCGAATTCCTGCTCGGCGCAGTCGGCGTTGTCGCGCAGACGCTGGATCTGGTAGCTGGTTTCAGCCCACTGACGCTGCAGCAGACGACGCTGGCCTTCGAATACGGTTTCGCCGTTGAAGGAGATGCTCACTTCGCCGTTGTTGATCGGCTGACCGATCACCGATACGCAGTCACCCAGGCCAGCGGCGCTGAACTGTGCGAGTACATCGGGCGTTGCGTCCTGACGAACCTGGATCACTGCGCCCAGCTCTTCGTTGAACAGGATCGCAGCGATATCAGCCGAAGTGTCGGCCAAAGCATCGAGGTTCAGGTTCAGACCGCAATGACCGGCAAAGGCCATTTCCACGACACTGGTCAGCAGACCACCGTCGGAACGGTCGTGATAGGCCAGCAGGTGACCGTCAGCGTTCAGGCCCTGGATCACCGCGAAGAAGGCTTTCAGGTCTTCGGCGTCATCGACGTCCGGAGCCTGCTTGCCGAGCTTGCCGTGAACCTGTGCCAGGATCGAGGCGCCCATGCGGTTCTGACCACGGCCCAGGTCGATCAGGATCAGATCGGTGGTGCCCTTGTCCATGCGCAGTTGCGGGGTCAGGGTCTGACGGATATCAGCCACTGGCGCAAAGCCGGTGACGATCAGCGACAGCGGCGAGGTCACGCTCTTGTCGACGCCCTCATCCTTCCAGCGCGTGGCCATGGACATGGAGTCCTTGCCCACCGGGATGGTAATGCCCAGCTCAGGGCACAGTTCCATGCCGACAGCCTTGACCGTGTCGTACAGGCGGGCATCTTCACCCGGGTGACCGGCAGCCGACATCCAGTTGGCCGACAGTTTGATGTCGGAAATCTTCGCGATGCGCGAGGCGGCGATGTTGGTCAGGGTTTCGCCGATGGCCATGCGACCGGACGCCGGAGCATCCAGCAGTGCCAGCGGAGTGCGCTCACCCATGGCCATGGCTTCGCCGGTGTACACGTCGAAGCTGGTCGCGGTCACGGCAACGTCGGCTACCGGGACCTGCCACGGGCCAACCATCTGGTCGCGGGCAACCAGACCGGTAATGGTGCGGTCGCCGATGGTGATCAGGAAGCTCTTGCTGGCCACCGCCGGGTGGTGCAAGACGCGCTCGATGGATTCGCTGATGTCCAGGCCGCTCGGGTCGAAGTCATCGCCAAGTTCCGCTTCACGCACAGCCGAACGGTGCATGCGCGGGGCCTTGCCCAGCAGCACTTCCAGCGGCATGTCCACCGGGCTGTTGCCGAAGTGGCTGTCGGTGACGGTCAGCTGCGGTTCGGCAGTCGCTTCACCGACCACTGCGAACGGGCAACGCTCGCGCTCGCAGATGGCCTGGAAGCGCTCGAAATCGGCGGCATCGACGGCCAGGACGTAACGCTCCTGGGACTCGTTGCTCCAGATTTCCAGCGGCGCCATGCCTGGCTCGTCGTTGGGCACGTTACGCAATTCGAAGCGACCGCCACGGCCGCCATCGTTGACCAGTTCCGGGAAGGCGTTGGACAGACCGCCCGCACCCACGTCGTGGATGAAGCTGATCGGGTTCTTGTCACCCAGCTGCCAGCAGCGGTCGATCACTTCCTGGCAACGGCGCTCCATTTCCGGGTTTTCGCGCTGTACCGAGGCGAAATCCAGGTCCGCGGAGCTGGTGCCGGTGGCCATCGACGAAGCGGCACCGCCGCCCAGACCGATGAGCATGGCCGGGCCGCCGAGTACGATCAGCTTGGAGCCGACGGTGATTTCACCCTTCTGCACGTGATCGGCGCGGATGTTGCCCATGCCGCCGGCGAGCATGATCGGCTTGTGGTAGCCGCGCACTTCGTCGCCGTGCGGGGTGCTGATCGATTGCTCGAAAGTACGGAAGTAACCGGTCAGGGCCGGACGGCCGAATTCGTTGTTGAACGCAGCGCCACCCAGTGGGCCGTCGATCATGATGTCCAGCGCGGTAACGATGCGCTCGGGCTTGCCGTACGGCACTTCCCAGGGCTGTTCGAAACCGGGGATCTGCAGGTTGGACACGGTGAAACCGGTCAGGCCCGCCTTCGGCTTGGCGCCACGGCCGGTTGCACCTTCGTCGCGAATCTCGCCACCGGAACCGGTGGATGCACCCGGGAACGGGGCAATCGCGGTCGGGTGGTTGTGGGTCTCGACCTTCATCAGGATGTGCACCGGCTCCTGCACCGCGCCGTACTGGCGGGTTTCAGGGTTCGGGTAGAAGCGACCGGCGACCGAGCCGACGATGACCGCTGCGTTGTCCTTGTACGCCGAGAGAACGCCTTCGTTGTGCATCTGGAAGGTGTTCTTGATCATGCCGAACAGGCTTTTTTCCTGGCTCTGGCCGTCGATGTCCCAGCTGGCGTTGAAAATCTTGTGCCGGCAGTGCTCGGAGTTGGCCTGAGCGAACATCATCAGTTCGATGTCGTGCGGATTACGCTTGAGGCCGACGAAGGCGTTGACCAGGTAATCGATCTCGTCTTCGGCCAGGGCCAGGCCCAGTTCAGTGTTGGCCTTTTCCAGTGCGGCGCGGCCACCACCGAGAACGTCGATCGCCGTCAGGGGCTTCGGTTCGGCGTGGCTGAACAGGCCGGCAGCTTCTTCAAGCTTGTTCAATACGACCTGGGTCATGCGGTCGTGCAATACGTCGGCGATGATCGCCGCCTCGGCTTCGCTGAACTCGCCGCTGACATAGAACGCGATGCCGCGCTCCAGGCGCTGGATTTCGCTCAGGCCGCAATTATGGGCGATATCGCTGGCCTTGCTCGACCAGGGCGAAATGGTGCCGAAACGCGGCATGACCAGGAACAGGCGGCCAGTCGGTTCTTGAACCGGAACGCTTGGGCCGTACTTCAGAAGGCGGGCCAGCACCTGCTGTTGTTCAGCGGTCAGAACGCCGGAAACGTCGGCGAAGTGAGCAAATTCAGCATACAAGCCACTAACAGCGGGGACTTTCTGGCTCAGTTGCTCGAGTAATTTACCGTGGCGAAAGGCAGAAAGGGCAGGAGCGCCGCGCAGGATCAACATCGTCGGGACAGCCTCAGGAAGGGGGTGTGCTTAGAGGCCGTGCATTCTAGCCTAAACCGCGGGTTACGGCACCCGAAACGGCACGCGAAGCGCTGGCCGAACGTCGGCAGGCTGCATAAACGCCAAAAAAGCCTCTTCGCAGCACACCGTCACCCATACTTTTCAAGCTGCCGAGCCTCACCCTAGACAGGTTTCTTGCGACGTAGGCGATTTCCTACATCGCGCTAGCAGACAAGCCACCTGCTGTCGAGATATGGCGAGTGGGGTCCTTTGCGTATACTGCACCTATGTTTGCCCAGACTGCTTTGCGCCAGCGTTGCGCCAAATGGCTCATCGCAACCGGACTCTTCCTGCTGCTTGGTGCCTGTGTTGATAAACCCAGCACCCTCGAGCGAGTAAAGGAAGATGGCGTCCTGCGCGTCATAACCCGCAACAGCCCGGCCACCTACTTCGAGGATCGCAACGGCGAAACCGGCTTCGAATATGAGCTGGTCAAGCGCTTCGCCGATGACCTCGGGGTTGAACTGAAGATCGAAACCGCCGATAACCTCGATGATATTTTCGCCAGCCTCGGCCAGCCATCGGGCCCGGTGATCGCCGCCGCAGGCCTGGTCAGCAGCGAAAAGCGCAAGCTCGAAGCCCGCTTCTCCCATCCGTACCTTGAAGTCACCCCGCAAATCATCTATCGCAACGGCAAATCGCGGCCGACCGACGCCAAGGATCTGGTCGGCAAGCGCATCATGGTGCTCAAGGGCAGCTCCCACGCCGAACAGCTGGCAGAATTGAAAAAGCAATATCCGGCATTGCAATACGAAGAATCCGACGCAGTTGAAGTCGTTGACTTGCTGCGCATGGTGGATGAAGGGCAAATTGACCTGACCCTGGTCGACTCCAATGAAGTGGCCATGAACCAGGTCTACTTCCCGAACGTACGAGTCGCCTTCGACCTGGGCGATGCCCGGGACCAGCGCTGGGCCGTCGCCCTTGGGGACGACAACAGCCTGCTCAACGAGATCAACGACTTCATCGACAAGGTGCAGAAGAATGGCACCCTGCAACGCTTGAAAGATCGCTATTACGGCCATGTCGATGTGCTTGGTTATGTCGGCGCCTACACCTTTGCCCAACATCTGCAGCAGCGCCTGCCACGCTACGAGAAGCATTTTCGTACCTCGGCCAAGGACGAGCAGGTCGACTGGCGCCTGCTGGCGGCGATCGGTTACCAGGAATCCATGTGGCAACCCGCCGTCACGTCGAAGACGGGCGTGCGCGGGCTGATGATGCTGACCCAGCGCACCGCCGAGGCCATGGGCGTGTCGAACCGGCTCGATCCCCAGCAGAGCATCAAGGGCGGCGCCAAGTACTTCATGTACATGAAAAGCCAGCTGGACGACGACATCGAAGAGCCGGATCGCACCTGGTTTGCCCTGGCGGCCTACAACGTCGGCAGCGGCCACCTGGATGACGCGCGCAAGCTGGCCAAGCAGGAAGGCCTGAATCCGAACAAATGGCTGGACGTGAAGAAAATGCTGCCAAGGCTTTCGCAGAAGCAGTGGTACCGCAAGACACGCTACGGCTATGCCCGGGGTGGGGAACCGGTGCACTTCGTTGCCAACATTCGTCGTTACTACGACATTCTTACCTGGGTGACCCAGCCGCAGCTTGAAGGCAGCCAGGTGGCGGACAGCAATCTGCATGTGCCGGGTGTGGACAAGACCAAGCCTACGGAACAGGCTCCGCAGTTGTAACAGGCCTTGCGACCGCTCTGCGGTCGATCGCTGGCAAGCCAGCTCCCACAGACCCCGAGTGTGCCGCAAACCTCTGTGGGAGCGGGCTTGCCCGCGATAAGGCCCAACGGGCCTTCAGGCTTTCGCCCGCCTGGCCTTGAAAAACTCACTCAAGATCGTCCCACATTCCTCCGCCAGCACCCCACCCTCCACCAGCACCCGATGGTTGAGAAAGCCCTGGGTAAAGAACTGCCCCTGGCTCTGAACCACCCCGGCCTTGGGCTCCAACGCACCATAAACCACCCGGGTGATGCGCGAATGCACGATCAACCCGGCGCACATGCTGCAAGGTTCCAGCGTCACATACAGCGTGCTGCCAGGCAGGCGATAGTTGCAGGCTGCCTGGGCAGCGGCACGTATGGCAACCATTTCGGCATGGGCGCTGGGATCACTGCCACTGATAGGGCAGTTGAAACCACGCCCGATGATTTCACCGTGTTGTACGAGTACCGCGCCTACCGGGACCTCACCCATGGCCGCCCCTTGGGCAGCCAGCGCCAGCGCTTCGCGCATGTAGTGCTGGTCCTTGCTGCGGTCAATGATCTGTGGCTGACGCATCAGGCTACCTCGATGGCCGCCATCAGGCCGGTTTCCATATGATCGATGACATGGCAATGGAACATCCATACGCCTGGATTATCAGCCACCAGCGCCACCTGGGCGCGCTCGTTCTTGCCTAGCAGGTAAGTGTCCGTGAAGTACGGCACGATCTTGCGCCGGTTGGAAGCGATGACCTTGAAACTCATGCCGTGCAAATGCACGGGATGCTGGTACTGGGTCATGTTCTTCAACTCGAAAATATAGCTCTTGCCCTTCTTCAACGTCGCGATAGGGCGATCGGCGCACGTCTTGTCGGTAATGTCCCAGGCCTTGCCATTGATTTGCCAGAGGCTCGGCGGCTTGCCGTTATCCGTGTCGACCGAAACCGACCCCACCCACTCGAAGTTGAAGTTGAGTTTTTCCGCATTGGCCAGATCCGGTTCGGCCACCGGGTTGGCCGGCAAGGCTGGCGGCCAGTCACCGGGCGCCTGTTCGCTCGCCACCGAGCGAAATGTGCCAAGCCGCACCGGGCCGTCGCGCAGGGCAATTTCTTCACCTGCCGGCGGCACCTTGATCGCCAGGCAGATACGCATGCCTGGACCGAGCCAGTAATCCTTGCCCATGGGCCGGGGCTCAACCGGATTGCCATCCAGCGCGTAAATGCGTGCTTCGGCATTGCCCCGCAGGTTGATGCGGTAGGTCAGCGTGTTGTCGAGGTTGAGCAGGCGCACCCGGACAATTTGCCCGGCTGGCAGATCGATTGTGGCGCCCGGCACGCCGTTGATACTCGAGAGCCGCCCGGCGGTACCACCGCGTGCCGCTTCACGAGGGATGCTGAACGGCACGAAGGCCCCCTGCTCATCCACATGCCAGCTCTTCAGGCTCAAGGTGCGCTCATGGAGAAACCCCGTCGGCTCGCGCTCTTCGACGATCAACGGCCCCACCAGTCCCCGGCCCAGTTCTTCGGAACTGTTCACATGGGGGTGATACCAGTAGCTGCCGGCATCCGGCACCCGGAACTTGTAATCGAAGTACTCGCCCGGCATGACCGGCAGCTGCGACACATACGGCACCCCGTCCATTTCCAGCGGCAGGCGGATGCCATGCCAATGAATGGTGGTTGGCACCGGCAGATGGTTGATAAAGCGCACCCGCAACCATTCACCCTGACGCACACGCAATTCGGTGCCAGGTGCAGACGGACCAAAAGCCCAGGCCTCGGTCTTGAAACCCGGTACCAACTCCACGTCCAGGGGCGCCGCGATCAACTCGTAGTCATGCCCGGCATTCGGATCGGGACGCCCCAGCCAATAGCGCGCCGCACCACCGGCCCCCAGACCGATCGCCACCAGGCCGGTCAGGCCACCGAGTATTTGTCGCCGGGTAAAGGACATGCAGCAGGCACCTCGTAATACATGGATCAACATGTCGGCCCCTGGACAGGTGCCGACAATGAGGGGCGAATACGATACACCTGCAATTGAGAAAGATTAAGTGAAGAGTTGCCGCACAGGCCACTAGGCCCTGGGCCGGATCACCCCCGGCGGTGCGGTGGCCGGATCGAGATGTTCTACCGGTTCGGCTCGCGTCCTCACTGCCAGACGCAGGTCCGCCTGGACGATACCGTCGGGCCTGCCCATGCTCGGTCGGTAGTACTCGCCTGGATCGAGCGTGATCCCGGTCTCCTGTCCAGGACCTGCATCGACGATGCGCAGGCCCGGCACATCTCGCAGCTCGGCGAGCCCTGCCACCCCCTTGTAGCGATTGACATGAGAGTCCCCGACCAGGGCGATCCATTTGTCATTGGGGCGGGCGGCCTGGCTTGCGCTCATGACCCGGTCGGCGTGGTAATTCATGACCTGTTGACGCAAGGTCCCTCCCGGCTCATTCAGACCGTCGAGTCGATAACTCGCCGCACAATCGAGCGCCTGCACCCGGATACCTTGAGCACGAGCCTTTCTTACCAGCTCAAGGTAGTTATAGGTGCCGCTCGGATCGGTTCTATGCCCCCTATCCAGCGCCCTCAGGTAGCGCTGCAGGTTGTTACTCATCCTGCCGCTGCTGGAAAATATATTCAGGTCAGCCTGATGCAGATCGCTCAGCAGATGCTCCAGGTAAAGCGTCCGTACGCCTTTTGCGTACAACGGCTTGAAGTTTTCCACCAGCCAGCGCTTGCTGGCGATCGCCTGATGCGACTCGCCAATGACCACCCCGGCATGCTCATCGAACATCTGTATGAAGGCACGCTGCGCCGGGGCACCTGCTTCAGGAACAGTCACATCGCGCGATGGCAACGGCGGCCGGCGCGCAAAAAACGCCCTGGCATCCTGACTCAAGTGCTCGCGCACGTTGTTCAGGCTATCGAGCACCTGCAACAGGTTTGAGTCCGGATCATAAAAGTCACCTGCCAATAACCGTCGGTTGGCACTACTCAACAGCTCTCGCACGGCAGAGCGGGCAGTCACGGGGACATCGTACTGCTGCGCCGGCACTTCGAAGGCCGAATAGTCCAGGGGCTCTGGCGGATCAAGGGGCAAGCCTCCCAGGCACTGCCCGCCCCCGCGCAGGCAGACGGACTCAAGCAGCTCCCACTCGCCCTCTTCGCCAAGACGAACTGGCACTGCGCCACTGAAGGCAAAGGGATTGTCCTCGGGGATAATCAGCCAACTTTTCAGTGCACCATCGAAGCGCACCCTATAGGTAGCGCCTTGCAGCTCGATGTACTGACCACCGTCGGCAAGGGTGAACACGCCCCTGGCGCTTCCCGACGTAGCTGGCGCGACGTCCAGCAGAATATTACTTTCGAGCTGCGCCAGCGGCTGCGCCGAGCTCTGCCCGAGCGGAGTGAGAAACGGCAGGTTCAGCAGCAATTCAATACCCGCAAGGATTGCCCCGAGCACGGAGTCGCGACGCTCTTGCAGGCTGTCACCATTGATCGCCTGTTCGATATTCAGCCCCAGGCTGGCGGCATTGACCGCCACGGCCAGCAGCGCCAGCGGCCAGCCCATGGGAGCCGCAGTGCCGAATAGCCTGGCTGCCACGCCAAGATACCCTACCCACAATTGCGCGCGCAGTTCGGCATTGGTGCGCAAGGCAGCGTCCGTCTCATAGACCATGCGCTGCCGCGCAGTGTCGCGCATCCAGGTAAAGGGATCGCCCTCGACCGGGCGGCGCTGCACCTGGGCGACGAAATCCGCGACGGGCCCCTTGGCCGAGTGATTCATCTGATCGCGCAGCGCTTTCAGGACCACGGGATCGCTGGAAAAATGCGCCAGCAACTGCTCAGTGCAAGACGCCACCTGCAACCAGCCGAACAATGTCTCGCCCACATCCCGCTCACTGGCAAAACCCTGAAACGACGGCACCGCCCCCGGCAGGTAGAGCACGTGCCCGCCACTTGCCCCCTGCAGCCAGAGCGCATCGGTGGACGCTCGCCCAGCCAGGCTCAAGGTGGCCACGGTGACATCTGCACGAGGCGGCTGGGTCCGTTCAAACTGCGCCGGGTCAAGCACACTGGCGCTGTCGAACCCGGCCGCATCGAACACCAGCTTCAGCTGCGCCTCGTCCAGTTGCCCGCTCAAGCCTGCCAACAGGGCTTCGGACAGGTAATTGAGCTTGGCCAGTGTTCGCACGTCGCCGCCGTGGTCGCGCCAGAACACCTCCAGCCTGCGCTGGTAGGTGGCACCGAAATCCAGCGCCCACAGCGCATTGAGGACGTGCTGAGGATCCAGTCGCACTTCATTGGTCTCATCGAACTTGCGGGCTTCGGCCCCCGCTGTGTAGAAGCCGCCGTACAAGGCCAGGAGATCGGCATTGTCCTGGTCGCTGGCGCGGAAACGGCGCATCACCAGCTCGGTCAGGGTCATGGATTGATCCGGGGTGCCGTAGTGCTCCCAGCCGGTAAAGGTTCTACTGCTACTGACCGCTCCCGAGAAGCGATGCCAGTAAATACGGTCCGGATTGCCTATCAGATTGCCCTGGGTCTTGAGCAACCGGGCTGCAGTATCACGGGCATCGGCGTGCAGATCCGGAAAGGCGCGGACCACGCGCTCTGCAATAGTGGACAGATCAGCGCGCAAGTCGGATGAAAAGGGACTGCTGTTCATGACGGTAACTTCCATTACAAAGGAAGCCTGACTGTGCAAGCCCCCTCACCCGCACTGGCGTTAGATAGTTACCGCGCAAAAAAAACCGCCATGCCCTTGTGGGGCATGGCGGTTCGGGACTCACCTAATGGATCATTCCCACTCGATGGTCGCTGGCGGCTTGCTCGAGACGTCGTAAGTGACGCGGGAGATGCCTTCGATCTCGTTGATGATCCGGCCGCTGACGGTTTCCAGCAGCTCGTACGGCAGGTGTGCCCAACGAGCGGTCATGAAGTCGATGGTTTCCACCGCACGCAGGGCCACGACCCAGGCGTAACGACGACCGTCACCGACCACACCTACCGATTTCACCGGCTGGAAGACCACGAAGGCCTGGCTGACCTTGTGGTACCAATCGGCCTTGCGCAGTTCTTCGATGAAGATGTGGTCGGCGCGACGCAGCAGGTCGGCGTATTCCTTCTTCACTTCACCGAGGATCCGCACACCCAGGCCCGGGCCCGGGAACGGGTGACGGTAGACCATGTCGTACGGCAGGCCGAGTTCCAGACCCAGGCGACGGACTTCGTCCTTGAACAGCTCGCGCAGGGGCTCGACCAGCTTGAGGTTCATTTCTTCCGGCAGGCCACCGACGTTGTGGTGCGACTTGATCACGTGGGCCTTGCCGCTCTTGGCGCCAGCCGACTCGATCACGTCCGGGTAGATGGTGCCCTGGGCCAGGTACTTGATGTTGTGCAGCTTGCTCGACTCGGCATCGAACACGTCGATGAAGGTACGGCCGATGATCTTGCGCTTCTTCTCCGGGTCGGCTTCGCCGGCCAGGTTGTTCAGGAACTGCTCTTCGGCGTTGGCGCGGATCACCTTGACGCCCATGTTCTCGGCGAACATGGCCATCACTTGCTCGCCTTCGTGCAGGCGCAGCAGGCCGTTGTCGACGAATACGCAGGTCAGTTGATCGCCGATGGCCTTGTGCAGCAGGGCTGCAACCACCGAAGAGTCAACGCCGCCGGACAGGCCCAGCAGAACGTTGTCGGTGCCGACCTGGGCGCGGATGTTGGCGATTGCGTCTTCGGCAATCTTCGACGGGGTCCACAGGGCTTCGCAGCCGCAGATGTCGAGGATGAAACGCGAGAGGATGCGACCGCCCTGTTTGGTGTGGGTCACTTCCGGGTGGAACTGCACGCCGTAGTAGGCACGCTCGTCGTTGAACATGCCTGCGATCGGGCAGCTCGGGGTGCTGGCCAGGATGTGGAAGTCTTCCGGCATCTTGGTGACCTTGTCACCGTGGCTCATCCACACGTCGAGGCCGAACAGGCCGTCGGCGTCGATATGGTCTTCGATGCCGTCGAGCAGGCGGCTCTTGCCGACCACGTCGACACGGGCATAACCGAACTCACGCAGCTCGGAGCCTTCAACCTTGCCACCCAGCTGTTCGGCCATGGTCTGCATGCCGTAGCAGATACCGAAGACCGGGACGCCGAGGTCAAACACGGCTTGCGGGCAGCGAGGGCTGTTGGCTTCATGCACGGACTCGGGGCCGCCGGCGAGGATGACGCCTTTCGGAGCGAATTCGCGAATCGCATCCTCGTCCATGTCGAACGGGTGCAGTTCGCAGTACACGCCGATCTCGCGCACGCGGCGGGCGATCAGCTGGGTGTACTGGGAACCGAAGTCGAGGATCAGGATACGGTGAGCGTGAATGTCGAGGGCCATGATTCAGTCTCGTCTAAGTAATTCAGAAACAGTCTTGATTCAGAAACAACTCGGGGCTGAATAAAACAGCCCCGGTTGCTTGATGATTTGCTTGAAGCCTCAACCTACGCGGTAGTTTGGCGCTTCCTTGGTGATCTGCACGTCGTGAACGTGGGATTCAGCCATGCCCGCACCGGTAATGCGGACGAACTCAGGCTTGGTGCGCATTTCTTCGATGTCGGCGCTGCCGGTGTAACCCATCGAAGAACGCAGGCCACCCATCAACTGGTGGATGATCGCGGTCAGAGAGCCCTTGTACGGCACGCGGCCTTCGATCCCTTCCGGAACCAGCTTCTCGGCACCGGCCGAGGAGTCCTGGAAGTAACGGTCCGAAGAACCCTGGGCCTGGGACATTGCACCCAGCGAACCCATGCCGCGGTAAGCCTTGTAGGAACGGCCCTGGAACAGTTCGATCTCGCCCGGTGCCTCTTCGGTACCGGCGAACATCGAGCCCATCATCACGCAGGAAGCACCGGCTACGATGGCCTTGGACAGGTCACCGGAGAAGCGGATGCCGCCGTCGGCGATCAACGGGATGCCAGTGCCTTCGAGGGCGGCGGCAACGTTGGCGATAGCGCTGATTTGCGGTACGCCCACACCAGCAACGATACGGGTGGTGCAGATCGAGCCTGGGCCGATACCGACCTTGACCGCATCGGCGCCGGCTTCGGCCAGGGCCTTGGCGGCAGCGCCAGTGGCGATGTTGCCACCGATGACCTGCACTTCAGGGAAATTCTCTTTGACCCAGCGAACGCGATCGATCACGCCCTTGGAGTGGCCGTGGGCAGTGTCGACCACAACCACGTCGACGCCTGCAGCCACCAGCGCGGAAACGCGCTCGCCGGTGTCTTTACCGGTGCCGACCGCAGCGCCGACACGCAGACGACCCTGGTCGTCCTTGCTGGCCAGCGGGTAAGCCTTGGCTTTTTCGATGTCCTTGACGGTCATCATGCCCTTGAGCGCGAACTTGTCGTCGACGATCAGGACCTTTTCCAGGCGATGCTTGTGCAGCAGTTCGCGCACTTCGTTCTTGTCGGCGCCTTCGCGCACGGTGACCAGGCGCTCTTTAGGCGTCATCACTTCGCGAACGGTGGCATCCAGGCGGTTTTCGAAACGCACGTCACGGGACGTCACGATGCCGACCAGGTCGCCATTGTGCAGTACCGGTACGCCGGAAATGTTGTTCTGGCGAGTCAGTTCGAACAGGTCACGCACCGTGGCATCGGCCTCGATGGTGATCGGGTCCTTGACCACGCCGGCTTCGAACTTCTTGACCTTGCGCACTTCGGCAGCTTGCTGCTCGATGGTCATGTTCTTGTGAATGATGCCGATGCCGCCTTCCTGAGCCATGGCAATTGCCAGTCGGGCTTCAGTAACGGTGTCCATTGCGGCAGAAACCAACGGAATATTCAGCTCGATGCCACGGGTCAAACGGGTCTTGAGACTGACTTCGTTAGGTAGAACCTCGGAATATCCGGGGACCAGGAGAATGTCGTCGAAGGTCAGGGCTTCTTGGCTGATACGCAGCATCGCGGGGGCTCCCGAGCGGGAAAAATGGAAGCGCGCCATTATACTCATACATAGCCGTCGGCTCAATGTAAAGATCGGCCAATCGTCATTTGCCTTGCAGCTGCACCACTACATGCGTGACCGGCAGGTCGAGCCAGTCGGCGAATTCGTCGAGAAATTCCTGCTTGAATCCCGCCGGCGCCCAGTTATTGAAGATGAAGCCCAGGTTGGAAAACCCGCAGGGCTGCAGGAACAGAAAACCGTTGATATCGTCTTCATGCCCGCACTCGGGGCAAGTGAAGTTGTCGGTGTGGCCCGGCATCCACTCTTCCAGGCTCTCGAACAGCGCTTCACCGATTTCCTGGCGGCACTCTGGGCAGCCCGCTTCTTCAAGAAAGCCCACCTGCGGCGTATAGATGCAGCGTTTGGTGATGACTTCCAGGCCGTTGATCGGCTCGTCGAACGGCAACAGCTCCGGCTTGAGCACGACATTGCGCGCGCCCGGGGCGATGGCGTGGGCCATATGGTTGCCGGTGCGGCCGCAGGTGGTCAGTTGTTCCTGGATGATGTCCTTTCTCACCAGCCAGCGCAGGATCGCCCGTGCCCGGGGTTCATGTACGGGCAAGGTGGAGATTTTCGGGACGATGATGCTTTGGGTGATCATGGAGCGGGCCTGCTAAATGCTTGAAGTGGAAGCTTAATCTTCTGTTGCTGGAGGTCAAGGGATAGACCTTCAGGGCCTCATCGCTGGCAAGCCAGCTCCCACAGGGGACGACACCAACCTCTGTGGGAGCTGGCTTGCCAGCGATGAGGCCCGTAAAGACAACCAACAACTCCCGGCTTCACTACGATGGAGATTCCCCACCCAATACCCTTATCATGCCCCCCATGATTAAAGATCCCTTCCAACGCCTCGGTCTCGACCGCGAAGTCCTCACCGTCAGCCAACTCAACGGCCGCGCCCGGGTGCTGCTCGAAGACGTGTTCAGCAGCGTCTGGGTCGAAGGCGAGATTTCCAACCTCGCCCGCCCCGCGTCCGGCCACATCTATTTCACCCTCAAGGACAGCGGCGCCCAGATACGCTGTGCCCTGTTCCGGCAGAACGCTGCGCGGGTGCGCCAGGCACTGAAGGATGGCCTGGCGGTGAAAGTGCGCGGCAAGGTCTCGCTGTTCGAGGGTCGTGGCGACTATCAACTGATTCTCGACACGGTCGAGCCGGCCGGCGATGGTGCCCTGCGCCTCGCCTTCGATGCCCTGAAGGAAAAACTCGGCGCCGAAGGCCTGTTCAGCGCCGAGCGTAAAGTCCCGTTGCCGGCTCACCCCCAGCGCATCGGCATTGTCAGTTCGCCGACCGGTGCCGTCATTCGCGACATCATCAGTGTGTTCCGCCGCAGAGCACCGCAAGTCGAGCTAACGCTGATCCCGACCGCCGTCCAGGGCCGCGAAGCGATCGGGCAGATTGTCCGCGCCCTGAAACTGGCCGATGCCCGCGGCTTCGACGCGATCATCCTGGCCCGTGGCGGCGGCTCTCTGGAAGACCTCTGGTGTTTCAACGAAGAAGCCGTTGCCCGCGCCGTGGACGCCTGTATCACGCCGATCGTCAGTGCGGTCGGCCATGAAACCGACGTGTCGATCTGCGATTTCGTTGCCGACGTGCGTGCGCCAACCCCTTCGGCCGCCGCCGAACTGTTGGCGCCGGACAGCAGCGATCTGCAACGGCGCATCGAAAGCCTGCAGCGGCGCCTGCTGCTGCGCATGCAGAACCGCCTGAGCCACGACCGCCTGCGCCTGGAAGGCCTGGCCCGGCGCCTGCGTCACCCCGGCGAGCGCCTGCGCCAGCAGGCCCAGCGCCTGGACGACCTGGACATGCGCCTGCGTCGCGCCTTCGAGCAGCGCCTCAACACCCGCCGCGAACGCCTGGCCCGGCTCGACACCCGCCTGGCCGCGCAGCATCCGGGCCGTACCCTGGCCCTGTTGAAGCAACGGATCGACTCGCTCGCCGATCGCCTGCCTCGCGCCATGCGCGAAGGTCTCAAGGCGCGCCGCCTGCAACTGCAAACCCAGGTGCAGACCCTGCAGGTGGTCAGCCCCCTGGCGACGCTGAGCCGTGGCTACAGCATCCTGCTCGATGAGCGCGGCCAGGCCATCCGCCGCGCCGACCAGACCCACACCGGCCAACGCCTCACCGCGCGTCTGGGTGAAGGCGAGTTGCAGGTTCGCGTCGAAGACAACCATCTGACCCCGGTCACGCTTTCTTTACTGGACTGATTCATGCCGCGCCTTTTCGCTCCACTGATGCTGCTGTGCCTGCTCTTTGCCAATCCGGCCCATGCCGACAGCTACATCACCCGCATGCTCAACAAGCCCGTGCCCGGCGGCGTCGCGGTCATCGACCTGGGCCCGGCCGAGCGCGCGCCCCAGGCCAGCTTCGGCGGCCGGCCCGTCATGGTGATCAAGGAACAGAACAACTGGCTGGCCGTCGTCGGCCTGCCATTGACGCTCAAGCCCGGGCCTGCGCAGCTCACGTCGGGCACGCGCACCCTGAACTTCACGGTGGGCAGGAAAGCCTACCCGGAACAACGCATCACCCTGAAAAACCAGCGCCAGGTCAACCCCAACCCGACCGACCTGAAACGCTTCGAGCGGGAAATGGCCGAACAACTGAACGCCTACCGCAGCTTCAGCCCCGGCACCCCAAGCAACCTGCTGCTGGACAAACCCGTGAACGGCCCGCTGTCGAGCCGCTTCGGCGTGCGCCGCTTCTTCAACGGCGAAGAACGCAATCCCCACGCCGGCCTGGACTTCGCCGTCGCCGCCGGCACCCCGATCAAGACCCCGGCCGCCGGCAAGGTGATCCTGGTCGGCGACTACTTCTTCAATGGCAACACCGTGTTCGTCGACCATGGCCAGGGCTTTATCAGCATGTTCTGCCATATGTCGAAGATTGATGTGAAGGTTGGCCAGAGCCTGGCTCGGGGCGGCGTAGTGGGTCGCGTCGGCTCGACCGGGCGCGCGACCGGACCGCATATGCACTGGAATGTCAGCCTCAATGACGCCCGGGTGGATCCGGCGATTTTCATCGGGGCGTTCCAGCCGTAAGACGGCTTGCGCCATTCAAAAAGACCGCGCAATTGGCGCGGTCTTTTTGCTCCAGAAGAAGCAGAATTTCTCGCAAAAGCGCGCAACTCGAACATTTATCTCAATTTTCTCTACAGGCTTGCCATCTTTCACCTCAATGGTTAGGGTTGAAGACATGAAGACCTCTCACACCCTCATCCAGCTCCGCCAACACAGCAGCCTCTGCCTGGTCAGTGCCCGACTGCCAAGCTGAATCGCGTCGCCTCGCCTATTCATCTCTTGTTCTCTTGGCAGGCCCTTTTCAAAGGCCGCACATTAAAGGATTGCTTCCATGACCATGCTCAAAGACCCTTCGAAGAAGTACCGCGCGTTCCCGACCATCGATCTGCCTGACCGTACCTGGCCGTCCAAGGCCATTACCGTCGCGCCGATCTGGTGCAGCTCCGACCTGCGCGACGGCAACCAATCGCTGATCGAGCCCATGGACTCCGCCAAGAAACTGCGCTTCTGGAAGACCCTGGTCAGCGTCGGCGTCAAGCAAATCGAGGCGTCGTTTCCGTCCGCTTCGCAAACCGACTTCGACTTCGTGCGTACCCTGATCGAAGACGGCCACATTCCGGACGACACCACCATCCAGGTACTGACCCAGGCCCGTGAAGACCTGATCGCACGGACCTTCGAATCCCTGCGCGGCGCGAAAAAAGCCATTGTCCACCTGTACAACGCCACCAGCCCATCGTTCCGCCGCATTGTCTTCAACCAGGACAAGGCAGGCGTGAAAGAGATCGCCGTGAACGCGGCCAAGCTGTTCGTCAAATACGCCGCCCAGCAGCCGGAAACCCAGTGGACCTTCCAGTACTCGCCGGAAACCTTCAGCGCCACCGAACTGGAGTTCGCCAAGGAAGTCTGTGACGCAGTGATCGAGGTCTGGAACCCAACGCCGAAGCACAAGATCATCCTCAACCTGCCGGCCACCGTCGAAGTCTCGATGCCTAACGTCCATGCCGACCAGATCGAATGGTTCTGCCGCAATGTGTCCCGTCGCGACAGCGTGATCATCAGTCTGCACACCCACAACGACCGTGGCACGGGTATTGCCGCCACCGAACTGGGCCTGCTGGCCGGTGCCGACCGCGTCGAAGGCTGCCTGTTCGGCAACGGCGAGCGTACCGGCAACGTCGACCTGGTGACCCTGGCCCTGAACCTCTACACCCAGGGTGTCGACCCGGAACTGGACTTCTCCGACATCGACGGCGTGCGCAAGGTCGTCGAAGAGTGCAACCAGATCCCGGTACACCCACGTCATCCCTATGTCGGCGACCTGGTTCACACCGCGTTCTCCGGCTCGCACCAGGACGCCATCCGCAAGGGCTTCGCCCAGCAGAAAGACGACGCCCTGTGGGAAGTCCCTTACCTGCCGATCGACCCGGCCGACATCGGCCGCAGCTACGAGGCAGTGATCCGCGTCAACAGCCAGTCCGGCAAAGGTGGTATCACCTACCTGCTCGAACAGGAATACGGCATCAGCCTGCCACGTCGCATGCAGATCGAGTTCAGCCAGGTGGTCCAGCGTGAAACCGACCGTCTGGGCCTGGAAATGACCGCGCAGCAGATCTATTCCTTGCTGCAGAAAGAATTCCTGCAAGCCAACCTGCCTTATGCCTTGGTCAGCCATCGCCTGCAGGAAGAGAACGGTGTCAGCAAGGTCGAGGTCGAAGTCAACAGCGACGGCGAGACCGTGCACTGGCGTGGCAAGGGCAACGGCGCCCTGGAAGCACTGGTGGCCGGCCTGCCGATTGCCGTCGAGATCATGGACTACAACGAACACGCCATCGGTGCCGGGACCAACGCGAAAGCGGCGGCTTACATCGAACTGCGTGTGGCCGGTGAACGTCCGGTGCATGGCGTGGGTATCGATGAGAACATCACCACGGCCAGCTTCAAGGCGCTGTTCAGTGCACTGAACCGGTCGTTGAGCCAGCAGGAAGCCAAAGCGGCGTAACAACCGTCAGGTACAAAAAACCGGCCTTTTGGGCCGGTTTTTTTATGCCGTCTGGACCGGCCTCATCGCTGGCAAGCCAGCTCCCACAGGATCGTTTCAAGGCCCAAGATCGCAACAATACCTGTGGGAACGGACTTGCCCGCGATCGAGTGCGCAGCACTCGCAGCGAATTCACCGCAATTCGAAGGCATCCGCATCCAGATTCGCCGGAAACCGCGTCCGATACGCCGCCAGCTCCGCCCCACTCAGGCACACCTGAAACACCCCATCGCCCTCCCCCACGCTGAGCAGGCTTTCACCCTGGAAGTCCAGCACCTGGCTGTCACCGGTATAGGCAAAGCCTTTGCCGTCGGTACCCACCCGGTTCACCGCCGCCACATAGCAGAGGTTCTCGATAGCACGCGCCGGCAGCAAACGGTTCCAGTGCAATCGACGCGCGCCCGGCCAGTTGGCGGTGTAGATCAGCAGGTCCGTGTCCTGGGCATCGCGGCTCCACACCGGGAAGCGCAGGTCGTAGCAGATCAGCGGACGGATCCGCCAACCCTTGAGATCGAACTGCACCTGCTGATCACCCGCGGTGTAGTGCTTGTGCTCCCCGGCCATGCGAAACAGATGGCGCTTGTCGTAGTGCAGCAACTCCCCGTCCGGCGCAGCCCAGAGCAGGCGGTTGCGGTAGCTGCCATCGGCGGTCTGAATGATGATGCTGCCCGTGACGACCGCATCGAGTTTTTTCGCCTGGGCCCGTAGCCATTTCGAGGTCGGGCCGCTCTCCGGCTCTGCAAGGTGTTCCGACTCCATGGAGAAGCCCGTGGTGAACATCTCCGGCAGGATAATCAGGTCGGCACCGCTGGCCTGCTCGATCAGTTGCTCGAAATGTTGCAGATTGGCGACCCGGTCATGCCAGGCCAGGGTGGTCTGTACCAGGGCCACATTCAAATTGGGCAAGCTGCTCAGATCGCGCATAGTTTTTCCGCCGCCTGACGCAGCGTCTCCTCGCGTTTAGCGAAACACAGACGCACCAGGCGCTGTTCGGGGATCGGCTGCTGGTAGAAGACCGAAATCGGAATGGTCGCCACACCATGCTCGCGGGTCATCCACAACGACATCTCGACATCATTGAGGTCGGGACGGATGGCAGAGTAATCGACCAACTGGAAGTAGGTGCCCGGTACCCGCTTGAAGGTGAAGCGCGAAGGTACAAGCAGGTCGCAGAACAGGTCCCGCTTGGCCTGGTAGAAACCCGGCAACTCCTCGACATGCTCCGGGTGAGCCGCCATGAAGTCCGCCAATGCCCACTGCAGTGGCGTAACACCACAGAAGTTGACGTACTGGTGCACCTTGCGCAGTTCGGCGGTCAGGGCCGCCGGCGCCACCACATAGCCGGTTTTCCAGCCGGTGACATGGTAGGTCTTGCCAAACGAGCTCACCACGAAGGCCCGTTGGTACAGCGCTTCATGGGCCAGCACGCTGACATGCGGCACACCGTCGTAAACCAGGTGTTCGTAAACTTCGTCGCTGATCAGGTAGATATCTCGACCTTCGATCAGTTTCGCCAGTTGATCCAGCTCGGCGCGAGAAATCAACGCACCGCTGGGGTTGTGCGGGCTGTTGAGGATGATCATCCGGGTGCGCGGGCTCAGCGCGTCTTCGAGCTTCTGCCAGTCGATGGCGAAGTCGTTCGGACTCAGCTGGACATGCACGCAGCGCCCACCGGCAAGCTCCACCGACGGCTCGTAGCTGTCGTAGGCCGGGTCGAAGACGATGACTTCATCGCCGGCATGGATCACAGCCTGAATGGCGCAGAAAATCGCCTCGGTGGCGCCCGGAGTGATAGTCACTTCGGTGTCGGCATTGACGTTCACGCCATAGCTGCGGGCAATCTTTACCGCTACCTGCTCGCGTAGCGCGGGCAAGCCGGCCATGGGTGAATATTGGTTGTGACCGGCGGCGATGTGTCGCCCGACCGCGTCACACAACGCCTGGGGCGCTGCGAAATCGGGGAAACCCTGGGACAGATTGAGCGCGCCGGTTTCATGGGCGAGCGCAGACATGCGGGTGAAGATGGTCGTGCCGACATTCGGCAACTTGCTGCTGATCATGGGCCATTCCCTGCTGAACACCCGGCTCACGACGGCGCGGGTGCCTTCGAGGATATCCCATTGAGCGGGCATGAAAAAGGCGCCTTGTGGCGCCCTTTGGTACTTGAAGGCCCTTTGGGCCTTATCGCTGGCAAGCCAGCTCCCACAGTGTTTGTGTTGCCCCCTGTGGGAGCGGGCTTGCCCGCGATCGGCCGCAAAGCGGCCGCCATGCGATCAACGCTTGTCGCGACGCTTCTTCTCAGCCTTCTTGTGATGTGACATCAAGCGCCGCTTCTTGTTGACCTGACGGTCCGTCAAGGTGTTCTTGTTGCCTTCGTACGGGTTCTCGCCACCCTTGAACTCGATGCGGATCGGCGTACCGACCAGCTTCAACACACGGCGATAGGTGTTTTCCAGATAACGAACGTACGAATTCGGTACTTTCTCGACCTGGTTACCGTGGATCACGATCAATGGCGGGTTGGCACCACCCAGGTGAGCGTAACGCAGCTTGATCCGGCGGCTGTTGACCATCGGCGGCTGGTGCTCGCTGACCGCGTCTTCGAGAATCTGGGTCAGGCGGCTGGTTGGCCAACGGGTGATCGCCGACTTGAACGAAGCCTGCACCGATTGATACAGGTTGCCCACGCCAGTGCCATGCAGCGCCGAGATGAAGTGAATGTCGGCGAAATCGACGAAGAACAGCCGGCGTTCCAGCTCGGTCTTGACGTAATCACGCTCGCTCGGCTGCATCCCGTCCCATTTGTTCAGGGCGATGACGATGGCGCGACCGGCCTCCAGGGCAAAGCCCAGCAGGTTCAGGTCGTGGTCGACCACACCTTCGCGGGCGTCCATGACGAAGATCACGACGTTGGCGTCCTTGATCGCCTGCAGGGTTTTGACCACCGAGAACTTTTCGACTTCCTCGTGGATCTTGCCGCGCTTGCGCACCCCGGCCGTGTCGATCAGGGTGTACTTCTCGTCGTTGCGTTCGAACGGGATGTAGATACTGTCGCGGGTCGTGCCGGGCTGGTCGTAGACGATGACCCGGTCCTCACCCAGCATGCGGTTGACCAGGGTCGACTTGCCGACGTTGGGGCGACCGATGATGGCGATCTTGATGCCATCCTTCTCGCTCGGACCCGGAATCCGGACTGCTTCCTCGCCTTCGGCGACGTTGGCATTCAGGTCTTCTTCTTCGGTATCGCGCGGGAACTCGGCCAGGGCGGCTTCGAGCAGCGTATTCACGCCACGGCCCTGTGCACCGGCGACACCGATGGCATGGCCCATGCCCAGCGGGGCGAATTCGGCGCGGGCCATTTCAGGATCGATGTTGTCGATCTTGTTGGCGACCAGTATCGAGCGCTTGTTACGCTTGCGCAGGTGCTCGGCAATCATCTGGTCGGCAGCGGTGAAGCCGGCGCGGGCATCAACCAGGAACAGAACGACATCAGCTTCTTCGATGGCCAGCAGCGACTGCTCGGCCATCTTTTCGTCCATGCCGTGCTCGTCACCGGAAATACCACCGGTGTCGATCAGGATATAGGAGCGCCCTTGCCACTTTGCCTCACCGTATTGGCGATCACGGGTCAGACCAGAGAGGTCGCCAACAATGGCGTCGCGGCTTTTGGTCAGGCGGTTGAACATGGTGGACTTGCCGACGTTCGGTCGGCCCACCAGGGCGATTACGGGAACCATGCGGCTCTCCACTTCGTTAATTCAGAAAATACAAAAGCCGCTGCGAGGCAGCGGCTGGTGCTCGGGGCAGCACGTGAAGTGCCGCAAGCCTTGCAGAGCAAGGCCGCTTGGGGATGATTACCCCAAGCATAGCTAACGCATTACTTGATTGTCAGCGCTTCCAGCTTGCCGCTGTTGCCATACACATAAATCATGTCGCCAACCACCAGGGGACGCGCCCGCAGACCATCGCTGTCGATGCGCTCGCGACCGACGAAACGGCCGTCTACCTGGCTGAGCAGGTGCAGGTAACCTTCCAGGTCGCCCACCGCTACATAGCTGGAATACACTTCCGGCGCCGACAATTGACGACGGGCCAGCGAGTCGTTGCTCCACAGCGCTGTGGAAGAACGTTCGTCGATGCCTTCTACCGTGCCCGAAGCCAGGCTCACATAGACGTTGCCAAAGCCCTGGGACACGCCAGCATAGCTGGACGCATCACGCTGCCAGAGTACGCGACCGCTTTCGAGGTCAAGACCGGCAACACGACCCTGGTAGCTGGCCACATAGATCGTGCCGCCAGACAGCAACAGGCCACCGTCGATATCGACCACACGGTCGAGCTCGGAACGGCCTTGCGGAATGGCCACGCGCTGTTCCCAGACCGGCACGCCGTTCTGAGTGTCCAGTGCAATGACTTTACCGGTCGAAAGGCCGGCAATGGCCAGACGATTGGTAACGATCGGTGCACCGGTGCCGCGCAGGGTCAGTACCGCCGGCGTGCTTTCGTGGATCCAGCGCTGGTTGCCGGTAGCGGCGTCCAGACCGATCACACGGTCATCCTGGGTCTGCACGACCACCACGTCACCGTTGGTGGCAGGCGGCGCAAGCACTTCGCTGGTGACGCGTGAACGCCACTTCTCTTCACCACTGATGGCATCCATGGCCACGACTTCGCCCTTGAGGGTGCCGATCATGACCAGGCCAGAGCCCACACCTACAGCGCCGGAGACCGGCAACTCGAGGTCCTTCTTCCAGAGCACATCGCCGTTGTAGCGGTCGATTGCCATCACCACGCCATTGACGTCGGCGGCGTAGATACGCTCGTTCTCGATGGCCGGCACCAGCATGTTATAGGTTTCGCCCTGACCGTCACCGATCGAGCGGCTCCATTGCTTCTTCAGGACTACTTCTTCCTTGAAGTCGGTCAACTCGGCCGGTGGTAATTCTTTCTTGCTGTTGCTGCTGCAACCCGCAGCCAGAAGGGCCAGGGCCAGCAATGCTGCATGTTTCCAACGAATCACGTCACGCATCCCCTTTGGCCAGGTCGTCCAGCTTCAATTGCAGGCCACCGACCGCTGCTTCATCAGACAGCGCAGCCTTGGCCTTTTCGTAAGCGGCATGCGCTTCGTCGCTGCGGCCCAGCTGTACCAGCAGGTCGCCCTTGAGCTCTTCGCGGCTGGCCAGGAAGGCTTTTTCGGCATCACCGGCAAGCAGTTTCAGCGCTTCGTCAGCCTTGTTCTGAGCGCCCATCACCCGTGCCAGACGCTGGCGGGCGATCTCACCCAGAGTGGTGTCGACCGGCTTGTCGAGCACGGCCTTGAGTTCGACTGCTGCGTCGTCGAGCTTGCCGGCATCGACGGCCACCTTGGCCACGAACAGGCTGCCGTATTGGGCGTAGGCGGTACCACCGAACTCGCTCTTGAGCTTGCCGGCCAACTCGGCCACCTTGGCGGTATCGGGCTTGCCAGTCGGGGTCAGCGAGGTTTCCAGCAGCGCCTGATAGAGGTTGGAAGCGCCTTGCGCCTGGTTGCTCTGGTATTTCTGCCAGGCCTGCCAGCCGAACACGATCACCAGCGCCATCAGGCCGCCGGTCAACAGGGGCTTGCCGTTACGCTCCCACCAGTCCTTTACAGCCGCGAGTTGCTCTTCTTCAGTACTCGACACCCCAATACTCCTATTCGCTTAATCGGCTGTTTGCCAGCTTCAACCCTGCACGACGCAGGCTGCCAGATGCTCGGCCAGAGCATCGAAGGCAATGTTTTGTTGTTCGCCCTGACCACGCAGGGGTTTGAAACCTACCACTTGTTGCTCCAGTTCGTCGTCCCCCAGGATCAAGGCGTAGAGCGCACCGCTCTTGTCCGCCTTCTTGAACTGGCTCTTGAAGCTGCCGCCGCCGGCATTCACTTGCAGGCGCAAGCCCGGCACGCTGTCGCGCACCCGCTCGGACAGGGCCAGGCCCGCCAACTCTGCCTGTTCGCCGAAGGCGCACAGGTAGACATCGACCTGACGGGCGATGGACTCGGGAATCTGCTCCAGGGTTTCCAGCAGCAGGATCAGCCGTTCGATACCCATGGCAAAACCAACGCCGGTAGTCGGCTTGCCGCCCATCTGCTCGACCAGGCCATCGTAACGGCCACCGGCACAGACGGTGCCCTGGGCACCGAGTTTGTCGGTGACCCACTCGAACACGGTCTTGCTGTAGTAATCGAGGCCGCGCACCAGCTTGGGATTGAGCACGTAGGGAATGCCGGCAGCATCCAGGCGAGCCTTCAGGCCCTCGAAGTGCAGGCGCGACTCTTCGTCCAGGTACTCTTCGAGCTTCGGCGCATCGGCCAGCAATGCCTGGGTTTCCGGCACCTTGGTGTCCAGGATGCGCAGCGGGTTGGTCTTCAGGCGGCGCTGGCTGTCTTCATCGAGCAGGTCCAGGCGCGCCGAGAGGAACTCGACCAACGCATCGCGATAACGTCCACGTGCTTCGCTGGTGCCCAGGCTGTTGAGCTCCAGCTTGACCGCGTCACGGATACCGAGCTGGCCCCAGAGGCGCCAGGTCAGCACGATCAGTTCGGCGTCGATGTCCGGACCGTCGAGGTTGAAGACTTCCACGCCGATCTGGTGGAACTGGCGATAACGGCCTTTCTGCGGGCGCTCATGGCGGAACATCGGGCCGATGTACCAGAGTTTCTGCACCTGACCACCACCGGTGATGCCATGTTCGAGCACAGCGCGCACGCAGGCCGCGGTACCTTCAGGGCGCAGGGTCAGCGAATCGCCGTTGCGGTCCTCGAAGGTGTACATCTCTTTTTCGACGATGTCGGTGACTTCACCGATCGAGCGCTTGAACAGCTCGGTGAACTCGACGATCGGCATGCGGATCTGCCGATAACCGTAGTTATCCAGCAAACCGGCCACGGTGCCTTCGAAATAGCGCCACAGGGGCGTCTGTTCGGGCAGGATGTCGTTCATGCCACGGATGGCTTGCAGAGATTTACTCACAGAAAATCCTTAGCGATTCTTTATCAAAAGGTCCGATCAACCGCGGGCGATCAACGCCGCGTCGGCTTCGACCTTTTCGGCCGCCTTCTGCCGAATGAGCTTTTCCAGCTCATCGACCAGGTTGTCGTTCGTCAATTTTTGCGCCGGCTTGCCGTCGATGTAGATCAGGTTCGGCGTACCACCGGTAAGGCCGACATGGGCCTCCTTGGCTTCACCCGGACCGTTGACCACGCAACCGATCACCGCGACATCCAGGGGTACCAGCAGATCCTCGAGGCGCCCTTCCAGCTCGTTCATGGTCTTGACCACATCGAAGTTCTGCCGCGAGCAGCTCGGGCAGGCGATGAAGTTGATGCCACGCGAACGCAGGTGCAGGGACTTGAGGATGTCGTAACCGACTTTCACTTCCTCGACCGGATCGGCCGCCAGAGAGATGCGAATAGTATCGCCAATCCCCTCGGCGAGCAGCATACCGAGGCCTACGGCAGATTTCACCGTACCGGAGCGCAAACCACCGGCTTCGGTGATACCCAGGTGCAGCGGCTGGATGATCTGCTTGGCCAGCAGGCGATAGGCTTCGACGGCCATGAACACGTCCGAGGCCTTGACGCTGACCTTGAAGTCCTGGAAGTCCAGACGATCGAGGTGCTCCACATGACGTAGCGCCGACTCGACCAGTGCGGCCGGGGTTGGCTCGCCGTATTTCTTCTGCAGGTCTTTTTCCAGCGACCCGGCGTTGACGCCGATGCGGATCGGGATACCCCGGTCACGGGCGGCATCGACCACGGCGCGAACACGGTCTTCCCGGCCGATGTTGCCCGGGTTGATGCGCAGGCAGTCGACGCCCAGTTCAGCGACGCGCAAGGCGATCTTGTAGTCGAAATGGATATCGGCAACCAGCGGCACCTGGACCAATTGCTTGATCTTGCCAAAGGCCTCGGCCGCATCCATGTCCGGGACGGAGATGCGGACGATGTCCACACCGGCATCGACCAGACGGTTGATTTGCGCAACGGTCGCGGCAACATCGTTGGTATCGGTGTTGGTCATGCTCTGCACGGCGATCGGTGCATCACCGCCGACAGGAACTGAACCTACCCAGATTTTACGAGATTCGCGACGCTTGATTGGAGATTCGCCGTGCATGACTTATTGCCCCAGCTTCAGGCGAGCAGTCTCGCCACTGATAAAAGGCGCTACATCAACGGCCTGGCCGTTATAGGTCACTTGCACACCACGGGCATAGCCCAGACGCAGCGAGAAAGGTGGTTTGCCGTTCACAGCAAGGGTCTCGCCCTTGTGCTTGAGCCCGCTATACAGGACCTTGCCGTTGCCGTCGGTGACCTGGGTCCAGCAATTGGCAACGAATTGCACGTGCAACTGACCGGCACCGGCGACGGGCGCTGCGTCCACGGCAGCTGGAGCCAGAGTAGGCGCGGGCGCGGGAGCAGGCACCGCAGGAGCGGTAGTGGCCGGCACGGTTGCCGCGACGACCGGTGCAGCAGGCGCTGCCGGGGCCGGCGTAACGGCAGGAGTGACGACCGCGGCAGTCGGCGCCGGGGTTGCGACCGGAGCGGCCGGAGCAGCTGGAGTGGCCGGAACGACTGGCGCCGTCGCATCGGCTGCCGGCTGGCCCTGATCAAGGCTCAGAGGTGTTTCTTCAGGTTGCTGGGCATCGCTCACGGCCTGGTCTTCAGGTTCGTCGAGCTGGTGAATCTGGGTGGTGCCATCGGCGCTTTCGACTTCGACATGCTCCATGGCCAGGTTGGCCAGGTCCTTGCCGCGCAGGGTAGTCTGGTCCTGCCACCAGATGAAGCCGCCACCGATCACGGCGACCAGCAGCAACAGGCTGACGATACGCAGGATATTGTGCGACATCCGCACCGGCTCTTCGATGCGGCCCAGGCTATGCACTTCACTGCCTTGAGCGTGGGTGCCGGTGTACTGGTCGAAGGCCTGGACCAGCGCGGCCTGATCCATTCCCAGCAGCTTGGCATAGGCCCGGATATAACCACGGGCAAAGGTGTGCCCTGGCAGCTTGTCGAAAGCGCCGGCTTCCAGGTTGGCCAGGGAAACCTGAGTGAGGTTCAACTTTACCGCCACCTCGGGCAGCGACCAGTTTCTGCTTTCGCGGGCCTGGCGCAAGGTCTCACCGGGGTTGACGCGAGTCGCTGCTACTACTTCGGGATGCGCCGCTTTCATCATTGCTCCGACAGGTATTGCTGATATTCCGGCGTACCGGGATAGAGTCGTTTTAATTGCAGGCCAAAACTGGCGGCCTTGTTACGGTCATCGAATACTTTCGCCAACCGTGTACCGAGCAGCAGGCTGCGGGCATTCTGCTCGCTCAACTGGCTGAACCGGTCGTAAAAGTCTCGGGCTGGCACATAATGCCTGTCTTCGTAAGACAACTCAGCCATTTCCAGCAACGCCCGCGGCTGCTGGCGATTCAATCTCAAGGCCCTTTCCAGATACGCCTGGCCGTCTTCGCGCTGCTGCAGCCTCAAGGCGGTCATGCCGAGGTTCTCGAAAACCCGCGAACGCTCGGGATACAGCGAATCGGCGGCGGCCTTGCCGAACATCTCGTACGCCTCCTGGTACCTGCTCTGTTCGTACAGGAAGCTACCGTAGTTGTTCAGGATACGCGCATCGACCGGGCGTGCGGCAAGTGCCTTGCGAAAGCTCTGGTCGGCAAGCTCCGGCTCCTCTTCGGCCTGGAAGACCAAGGCCAGCGCCGCATTGGCGTTGGCATCGGAGCTGTCCAGCTCAAGGGCTTTTTTCAGGGGGATTTTCGCGCGTTCGACCAGACCCTGCTGCAGATAACCAATACCGAGTTGTACATAAGCCTGACGTGCTTCATCGCGCCCCTTGCCGGTGCTCAGCGGATCGACATTGCCCGTGGAGACACATCCAGCCACAAAGTTGACCAACAGCATCAGCAGCGCAACGCGCAGGGTCATGTAGATCCTCTCTTCAGGTCCGATCCGTGGCGCTTTGCGGTATATCGTCGGCGTTCAACTGACGCACGGCGATATAGCGTTCGCTGCGGCGGGTGCGGTCCATCACCTGCCCTACCAATTGGCCACAGGCGGCATCGATGTCTTCGCCGCGCGTGGTGCGCACCGTGACGTTGAAGCCCGCCTGGTGCAAGTGATCCTGGAAACGCCGGATGGCGTTGTTGCTTGGCCGCTCGTAACCGGAATGCGGGAACGGGTTGAACGGAATCAGGTTGATCTTGCACGGTACATTCTTGAGCAGTTCAACCATTTCCACGGCGTGCTCGAGCTTGTCGTTGACGTCCTTGAGCAAGGTGTACTCGATGGTCAGCACGCGCTTCTCGCCCAGTGCGGACATGTAGCGCTGGCAGGAGTCGAGCAACACTTTCAACGGGTATTTCTTGTTGATCGGAACCAGTTCGTTGCGCAGCGCGTCATTGGGCGCGTGCAGCGACAGGGCAAGCGACACGTCGATGTGCTTGGCCAGTTCGTCGATCATCGGCACCACGCCCGAGGTGGACAGGGTCACCCGGCGCTTGGAGATGCCGTAGCCGAGGTCGTCCATCATCAGGTGCATGGCGGCGACCACGTTGTCGAAGTTCAGCAATGGCTCACCCATGCCCATCATCACCACGTTGGTGATGGCACGGTCGACGGTAGCCGGGACACTGCCGAAGGATTTGTTGGCAATCCACACCTGGCCGATCACTTCGGCGGCGGTGAGGTTGCTGTTGAAGCCTTGTTTGCCGGTGGAGCAGAAACTGCAGTCCAGCGCACAGCCGGCCTGGGACGAAACGCACAAGGTACCGCGCTTGCCCTGGGGAATGTAGACGGTCTCGACACAGCTGCCGGACGCTACGCGCACCACCCACTTGCGGGTGCCGTCGCTGGAGATGTCTTCGCTGACCACTTCCGGCCCGCGAATTTCAGCACAGGCCTTGAGCTTTTCGCGCAAGGCCTTGCTGACGTTACTCATGGCGTCGAAATCATCGATGCCATAGTGGTGAATCCATTTCATTACCTGACCGGCACGGAAACGCTTCTCCCCGATTGAGTCGAAGAATTTCTCCATTTCCGGCTGGGTGAGACCCAGCAGGTTGGTTTTAACAGTCGATGTCGTCATGGATTCACCTTCACTCTTTAAGCCGATGCTTAGCGAGTGGTTACCTCGGTAGAAGCGAAGAAGTAAGCGATTTCGCGAGCAGCAGCGGCTTCGGAGTCCGAACCGTGGACGGCGTTGGCGTCGATGGATTCGGCGAAGTCAGCGCGGATGGTGCCGGCAGCAGCTTCTTTAGGGTTGGTGGCGCCCATCAGCTCACGGTTGCGAGCGATGGCGTTTTCGCCTTCCAGAACCTGAACGACAACCGGACCGGAAGTCATGAAGGCAACCAGGTCACCGAAGAAACCACGAGCGCTGTGCTCAGCGTAGAAGCCTTCAGCTTCAGCCTTGGACAGTTGCTTCATTTTCGAAGCTACGACGCGCAGGCCAGCGTCTTCGAAACGGGTCACGATCTTGCCGATCACGTTTTTAGCAACGGCGTCAGGCTTGATGATGGAGAAAGTACGTTGAACAGCCATGGTGTAACTCCAGAAACGGTAATGTGCGAAAAATTAAACCCGCGAATTATACGCGGGTTTAGGGGGATTGCCTAACCTGCCGAGTGCGCTCAGTCGGCTTCTGCGATCCACGCGGCCTGGATGGCCTCGAGAACCTTTTCACCGCCGTGCTTGGGATCGTCGCCGAACTCCGGCAAAGACACGACCCAGTTGTGCAGGTCGACGAAGTTCACGTAACGCGGGTCCACGTCGGGCTTGCTTTCCGCCAGCTCGATCGCAATATCAAGTACATCAACCCATTTCAGACTCATGACAGCTCCTGGAATCAGTGCGGCGCTTCGGCTGCATGGTTGAGCGAATATTTCGGTATCTCGACGGTCAAGTCTTCAGTCCCGACCTTTGCCTGACAGGTCAGGCGCGACTGCGCTTCCAGGCCCCAGGCACGATCAAGATAGTCCTCTTCCAGCTCATCGGCTTCATTGAGCGAGTCAAAGCCTTCGCGAATGATGCAGTGGCACGTGGTGCAGGCACAGACTCCGCCGCAGGCGCTCTCGAGCTCGATATGGTGTTCATGGGCCACTTCGAGAATGGAAGTGCCCGTCTCGGCTTCTACAACCATACCGTCCGGGCAAAACTTTTCGTGTGGCAGAAAAATGATCTGCGGCATCGTTATTCCTCAATCTCATTCAGGTTGCGCCCCGCCAGCGCAGCTTTCACCGTCGAATCCAGGCGGCGGGCGGCAAAGGCATCGGTCACCTGGGACAGACGCTTGGTCTGCTGCTCGATGGCCGGACCATCAGTGCCGCTCATCAATTGACGCAATTCTTCCATCTGGTGCTCGATCACCATGCGCTCTTCGGCATCGAGCAGACGCTCGCCGTCGGCATCCAGGGCGCCTTGCACCGCTTCGAGCAGGCGCTCGGCATCGACTTGATGTTCGCGCAGCTGGCGCGCCACCTTGTCGTAACCGGCATGTTCGAAGGAATCCTTGAGCATCCGGGCGATTTCGCCATCGGTCAGGCCATAGGATGGCTTGACCTGAATGCTGGCCTCGACACCCGAGCCCAGTTCGCGGGCAGCGACGCTGAGCAAGCCGTCGGCATCAACCTGGAAGGTGACGCGGATTTTCGCAGCGCCCGCCACCATGGCCGGGATCCCGCGCAACTCGAAACGCGCCAGGGAACGGCAGTCGCTGATCAGCTCGCGCTCACCCTGCAGCACGTGGATCATCATGGCCGACTGGCCATCTTTATAGGTGGTGAAATCCTGGGCGCGGGCCACGGGGATCGTGGTGTTGCGCGGAATCACCTTCTCCATCAGGCCGCCCATGGTTTCCAGCCCCAGGGACAACGGAATCACATCGAGCAGCAGCAACTCTTCGCCGTCGCGCTTGTTACCGGCCAGGGTATCGGCCTGGATGGCAGCGCCAATGGCAACCACCTGATCCGGGTCGATCTCGGTCAGCGGCTGGCGACCGAAGAGCTCGGCGACCGCTTCACGTACACGCGGCACGCGCGTCGAACCACCGACCATGACCACGGCTTCGACTTCTTCGATCTCGATGCCGCTGTCGCGCACGGCGCGGCGGCAGGCCTTGAGGCTGCGCGCCACCATCGGCTCGATCAGGGCGTCGAATGCCTGGCGGGTCAGTTCGGCACGCCAGTCGCCATGGGCCACTTCCACGGAATCGGCCTGGGTCAGTGCTTCCTTGGCCGCGCATGCCGCTTGCAGAAGGCTGCGCTGGGCACCCGGGTCGAGGTCGGCGGACAAACCGGCCTGCTCGACCATCCAGGTCGCGATTGCATGGTCGAAGTCATCGCCGCCCAGGGCGCTGTCGCCACCGGTAGCCATGACTTCGAAGACGCCGCCCGTCAGGCGCAGAATGGAAATATCGAAAGTTCCGCCACCCAGGTCGTAGATCGCCACCACGCCTTCGGCGTGCTGATCCAGGCCATAGGCCACGGCCGCCGCGGTCGGCTCATTGAGCAGTCTCAGCACATTGAGGCCGGCCAGCTTGGCGGCATCCTTGGTGGCCTGACGCTGGGCGTCATCGAAATAGGCCGGCACGGTGATCACCGCGCCGACGAGCTCACCACCCAGGGTTTCTTCAGCCCGCTGACGCAGGGCCTTGAGGATATCGGCGGAGACTTCGACCGGGCTTTTCGGCCCCTGGACCGTGTCGATGAACGGCATGTGCGATTCGCCACCGACAAAGCGGTAAGGCAGTTGCTCGCCCAATTGCTTGACGTCCGCCAGGCCACGGCCCATCAGGCGCTTGACCGACAGCACGGTGTTGAGCGGGTCACTGGAGGCAGCCGCCTTGGCAATCTGGCCCACATCGATACGATCGGCGTGATAGCGCACCGCAGACGGCAGAATGACCTGCCCTTGCGCGTCGGGAAGAGGTTCGGAAAGACCACTGCGCAACGCAGCGACCAGCGAATTGGTAGTGCCAAGGTCGATGCCAACCGCCAGACGACGCTGGTGGGGCTGAGGACTCTGGCCGGGTTCGGCGATCTGCAGTAGGGCCATGCTTATCTGGGTATCAGGCGTGCAGCCAGCGGCGGCACTGGGTTAATCGTCGAGGCGCTCTTCCAGCTGGCGCACTTCGTAAGAAAGCTTGTCGAGGAACTGCATGCGCCGCATCAGGCGCTCGGCCTGTTCGCGCTGCGCTGCATCATTCCAGCAAGCGGCAAAGCTTTCGTTCAACTCGTCCTGGGCGCCTTTCAAGCGACGCTTGAAGGTTGCCACACCGGCCAGGTCGGCACTGTCCTGCAGATCCTCGAGCTCTTCGCGCAACTCCATCTGTTGCAGCAAGAACTCCGGATCGTGGACGGTGACTTCCTGAGGCACTTCATGACCGCTGATCGCCAACAGGTAGCGCGCCCGCTTGGGCGCACTCTTGAGGGTCTGGTAGGCCTCGTTGAGACCGGCCGAACGCTCGAGCGCCAGGCGCTGCTCACGCTCGGAAGCGTCAGCAAAGCGATCAGGATGAACCCCGCGCGCCAACTCACGGTAGCGCGCAGCCAATTGCTCGAGATCCAGACGGAAACTCGGTTTCAGGTCAAACAGGGCGAAATGACAAGGAGTACCCACGCGCAGCCTCAGATATTGAAGCTTTCGCCGCAGCCACACTCACCGCGCACGTTAGGGTTGTTGAACTTGAAGCCTTCGTTCAACCCTTCCTTGACGAAATCGAGCTCGGTGCCATCGAGGTAGACCAGGCTTTTGGGGTCGATGATCACTTTGACACCGTGACTTTCGAACACCTGATCCTCACTGCCGGCCTCGTCGACGAATTCCAGCACATAGGCCAGACCCGAGCAGCCAGTGGTGCGAACACCCAAGCGGATACCGTCGCCTTTGCCGCGCCCCTCAAGGGAACGCCGGACATGGTTGGCGGCGGCTTCTGTCATGCTGATAGCCATCGAGACTCCTTACTTGCACGCAAGCGACTTAGAGCAAACCTTTCTTCTGCTTGTAATCGCGAACGGCCGCCTTGATGGCGTCTTCCGCGAGTACCGAGCAGTGAATTTTCACTGGTGGCAGCGCCAGCTCTTCAGCCAGCTGAGTGTTCTTGATGGTCTCGGCCTCGTCCAGCGTCTTGCCCTTCATCCACTCGGTGGCCAGGGAGCTGGAAGCGATTGCCGAACCGCAGCCGTAAGTCTTGAACTTGGCGTCTTCGATAACACCCTGCTCGTTGACCTTGATCTGCAGACGCATCACGTCGCCGCACGCCGGTGCGCCAACCATGCCAGTGCCCACATCCGGATCTTCGGCGTTCATCTTGCCGACGTTGCGCGGGTTCTCGTAGTGGTCAATGACCTTTTCGCTGTATGCCATGGTGCTTAATCCTCACTCATCAGGGAGTCGCTCTAGGTGGCGACTACTTAGTGCGCCGCCCACTCGATCTTGGAGATGTCGACACCGTCTTTGTACATATCCCACAGCGGCGACAGAGCGCGCAGCTTGGTCACTGCCTCGCAGACTTTCTGCGCGGCGTAGTCGATTTCTTCTTCGGTGCTGAAACGGCCGAAGGTGAAGCGAATGGAACTGTGCGCCAGCTCGTCGTTGCGACCCAGGGCACGCAGGACGTAGGACGGCTCCAGGGAGGCCGAGGTGCAGGCCGAACCGGACGACACGGCCAGATCCTTGAGCGCCATGATCAGCGACTCGCCTTCAACGTAGTTGAAGCTCAGGTTCAGGTTGTGCGGAACGCGGGCGGTCATGCTGCCGTTGATGTACAGCTCTTCGAGGTGCTCGACCTGCTTGAAGAAGCGCTCGCTCAGGGCCTTGATGCGCACGTTCTCGGACGCCATCTCCTGCTTGGCAATGGCGAAAGCCTCGCCCATGCCGACGATCTGGTGCGTGGCCAGGGTACCGGAACGCATGCCGCGCTCGTGACCGCCGCCGTGCATGGCCGCTTCCAGGCGAACGCGTGGCTTGCGGCTCACGTACAGGGCGCCGATGCCTTTGGGGCCGTAGGTCTTGTGCGCCGAGAAGGACATCAGGTCCACTTTCAGCTTGGCCAGGTCGATCTCGACCTTGCCGGTGGACTGGGCGGCGTCGACGTGGAACAGAACACCGCGCGAACGGGTCAGTTCGCCAATGGCGGCGATGTCGTTGACGGTGCCGATTTCGTTGTTCACGTGCATGACCGAAACCAGGATGGTGTCGTCACGCAGGGCCGCCTCGACCATGGCCGGAGTGATCAGGCCCTCGGGACCCGGCTCCAGATAGGTAACTTCGAAGCCTTCACGCTCCAGCTGGCGCGTGGTGTCCAGGACCGCCTTGTGCTCGATCTTGGAGGTGATCAGGTGCTTGCCCTTGGTCTGATAGAAGTGCGCGACTCCCTTGATAGCCAGGTTGTCGGACTCGGTTGCACCGCTGGTCCAGACGATTTCACGCGGATCGGCGTTTATCAGGTCGGCGACCTGGCGACGAGCGTTCTCGACCGCTTCTTCGGCTTTCCAGCCAAAGACGTGGGAGCGCGATGCCGGGTTGCCGAAGTTGCCGTCAACCAGCAAGCATTCGCTCATCTTTTGTGCGACACGCGGGTCAACCGGGGTGGTCGCGGAATAATCGAGGTAAATCGGCAACTTCATTGAAAATCTCCTATCAGGCAGGCGCACCGCTCATTTGAGTCGAATGTTCAGGCAATCATTCGACGGCGGACGTTTCTATCTTTTCCAGATGCGGCGTCCTGCCAGTACTGCGGCGCAGGTCCTGACGCAGGGCTACTTCTTGCACCTCACGGCGAGTCACAAGATCAGCCAGACTGATACCGCTCAAAAATTCGTGGATCTGCTGGCTGAGATCACACCACAAGTGGTGGGTCAGACAGGTGTCGCCGGCATGGCAATCGCCAAGCCCCTGGCAACGGGTTGCATCGACCGATTCGTTGACGGCATCGATAACCTGGGCAACCTGGATCCCTTCCATGTCCCGCGACAGCTGATACCCGCCACCGGGGCCCCGGACGCTGGACACCAGATTGCTGCGGCGCAATTTGGCAAAAAGCTGTTCGAGGTAGGACAGGGAAATACCTTGGCGCTCGGATATATCGGCCAGGGACACCGGCCCATGCTGCGCGTGCAACGCCAGGTCCAGCATGGCGGTCACGGCGTATCGGCCTTTTGTAGTCAGTCGCATGGCTATTACCACGGAGTTTCGGAATGGGGGCGAGTATGCAATTCCCTACTGTTTAAGTCAACTATATGACCTAGTACCTTAGTAGGGAATACCCGCAAAAGAGCGGCGGCATCATAGCAAAGCCGGGGCGCGAGCACACGCCCCTTGCATCAGCTGGCGCGAGAACTGCTTTGATCCTCGATTTTCACGTCGGCGAAATCCTCGTCGCGCAGGGCCGGCAGCTCCTTGGCGCAGTACGTGCTCCCCAGATCCTTGAGCGCACCGCACATCCCCTCCAGACGCCCGTCCACCGCTTGCAGGTGATCGAGCAACTGGCCGATGGCCCGGGCCACAGGGTCGGGCATGTCCTCGCTGACGCCATAGGCGTCGAAACCGATTTTCTCGGCCATGGCCTTGCGCTTGGCTTCCACCTCATCATCGGACTTCATGATGATGCGACCGGGAATACCGACCACCGTGGCACCGGCCGGCACTGCCTTGGTCACCACCGCATTGGAACCGACCTTGGCCCCCGCGCCCACCGTGAACGGCCCGAGCACCTTGGCGCCGGCACCGACCACCACGCCGTCTTCCAGGGTCGGGTGACGCTTGCCCTTGTTCCAGCTGGTGCCACCCAGGGTCACGCCCTGGTACAGGGTGACGTCGTCGCCGATTTCGGCGGTTTCGCCAATGACGATACCCATGCCATGGTCGATGAAGAAACGCCGACCGACCTTCGCCCCGGGATGGATCTCGATGCCGGTCAGCCAGCGACCGAAGTTCGACACCAACCGCGCCAGCCACTTCCAGCCCCACACCCACAAGGCGTGCGCCGCGCGATGCAACCAGATCGCGTGCAGCCCCGGGTAGCAGGTCAGTACTTCAAAGGCATTGCGGGCCGCCGGGTCACGGTGGAATACGCTTTGGATATCTTCACGCAGACGCTCGAACATCATTGATCCTTCCGCTTATGCGGCTCACCCCGTGCGACCTTCTGGGTCTCGGTGAGAATGCCGCGCAAAATACTCATTTCCGAACGGTTGACCGAGCTACGCCCATATAAACGACGCAACCGCGCCATCAGATGCTTGGGCTTCTCCGGGTCGAGGAATGCGATATCGACCAGGGTTTTCTCCAGATGCTCGTAGAACCGCTCCATCTCGTCCATCGTCGCCAGCTCGCCGCTGCGAACCGAAGCCACTTCGACTTTCTCGACCTTGCTCGCCTGGCCACCGGCTGCCAGCCAGGCCATGCGCACTTCATAGCTGAGCACCTGCACGGCGGCTGCCAGGTTCAGCGAGCTGAAGTCGGGGTTCGAAGGAATGTGCACGTGGTAGTGACATCGCTGCAACTCTTCGTTGGTCAGGCCGGCATATTCACGACCGAACACCAGGGCAATTTCCTCGCCCTGCCCCGCATGCTCGACAGCCATTACGCCGGATTCACGCGGATCGAGCAGCGGCCAGGGGATACGCCGGTCACGGGCGCTGGTGCCCAGCACCAGATTGCAGCCCACCAGCGCGTCCTCCAGGGTCGCGACCACTTGCGCGCCCTCGAGAATGTCGCTTGCGCCGGAGGCACGGGCATCGGCCTCATGGGAGGGAAAATCCAGCGGATCGACCAGCACCAGGCGCGACAACCCCATGTTTTTCATGGCACGCGCAGCCCCACCGATATTGCCGGGGTGGCTGGTATTGACCAGGACAACACGAATATTTTGCAGCAAGGCGAGCGCTCACAGACACGAGAAAAGGGAGCAAATCTTACAGAACCCACCGACATTGCGCTACGAAAGCAAATGTCGTCCTTCATGTCGCAAAGTTTTCTGATAGAATGTTCGGCTTTCTTTAACGACCCAGGTGAAACGTCCATGCAGCCCATGCTGAATATCGCGCTGCGCGCCGCCCGCAGCGCCAGTGAATTGATTTTCCGCTCCATCGAGCGCCTGGATTCCATCAAGGTTGACGAAAAAGACGCCAAGGATTACGTCTCCGAAGTCGATCGCGCAGCCGAGCAAAGCATCATCAATGCCCTGCGCAAGGCCTATCCGACCCACGGTATCTTCGGCGAAGAAACCGGCCTGCATGCAGGCAGCGGCGAAGGCGAAGACTACCTGTGGATCATCGATCCACTGGACGGCACCACCAACTTCCTGCGTGGCGTTCCGCACTTTGCTGTCAGCATCGCCTGCAAATACCGCGGCCGCCTCGAGCACGCAGTGGTTCTGGACCCGGTTCGCCAGGAAGAATTCACCGCCAGCCGTGGCCGTGGTGCCGCCCTCAACGGTCGTCGCCTGCGCGTCAGCCCGCGCAAGAGCCTGGAAGGCGCCCTGCTGGGCACGGGCTTCCCGTTCCGCGACAACCAGATGGACAACCTGGACAACTACCTGGGCATGTTTCGCAGCCTGGTCGGCCAGACTGCCGGCATCCGCCGCGCAGGCGCTGCCAGCCTGGACCTTGCCTACGTGGCTGCCGGTCGCTTCGATGCATTCTGGGAGTCGGGCCTGTCCGAATGGGACATGGCTGCCGGCGCACTGCTGATCCAGGAAGCAGGCGGCCTGGTCAGCGACTTCACCGGTGGTCATGACTTCCTCGAGAAGGGCCACATCGTTGCCGGTAACACCAAGTGCTTCAAGGCAGTACTGACGGCGATCCAGCCGCACCTGCCGGCTTCGCTGAAGCGCTAAGCTTTAGCCGCCCATAAAAAAAGCACCCTTCGGGGTGCTTTTTTTTGCCTCTCGTTCCCACGCTCCGCGTGGGAATGCCTTGTCTGACGCTCCTGCGTCAGAGGTCGCGACGCAGAGCGTCTGTGGATGCATTCCCACGCGGAGCGTGGGAACGAGGTCGCTCTTACTGCTGAGCCTGCCCCTGATCCAACACCAACCGCCCTTCCTTATCCACCGGAATCCGCGATCCTGGATCACGATCCATCCGCACCTGCCCGGCCTTGCCCGCCAACTCGTACTTCACGTTGTAACCGATCACCTTGTTACTGATATCGTTTACCGTGTTGCAACGCGTCTCGGTGGTCGTGTAGGTGTCGTTGTTCTGCATATTCTCCTGCACCTTGTTGCCGGCATAGCCACCGCCCACGGCGCCTGCGACCGTGGCAATCTTCTTGCCGGTGCCGCCACCAACCTGGTTGCCGAGCAGACCACCGGCCACGGCGCCCAGCACGCTACCGACGATCTGATGCTGATCCTTGACCGGCTTTTGCCGGGTCACGGCAACGTCCTTGCACACTTCGCGTGGAGTCTTGATTTGCTGGTTGATTGGCTCGACCGCCAGGACATCGGCATATTCCGGGCCGCTTTTAACCAAGTTGTAGGTTGCGACAGCGCCCCCGGCAGTCACACCGACAGCACCCAATACCGCACCCACCAACATCGACTTGTTCACGTGAACCTCCTGGCCATTACTCGCGGATCAATCTCCGCCCTTCTCCTTGCCTTGGAGTACAAAAAAAGGCGCGAGTTCAAAACTCGCGCCTTTTGGGTGATGCCTCAGACAGGGATGTCGCCGTTATGGACGCTCATCCACCTCCGTGGTTACGGCCGGAGGAATCAGGTCTTCACTGCTCAGATTCAGCCAGATCAGCACCACGTTGGCGATGTAGATCGAGGAGTAGGTACCCGCCAATACGCCGATGAACAGCGCAATGGAGAAACCGAACAGGTTGTCGCCACCGAAGAACAGCAGCGCAACAATGGCCAGCAGCGTCGAGATGGACGTCGCCATGGTCCGCAGCAGGGTCTGGGTGGTCGAGATGTTGATGTTCTCGATCAGGGACGCCTTGCGCAGCACCCGGAAGTTCTCCCGGACCCGGTCGAATACCACGATGGTGTCGTTGAGCGAGTAGCCGATGATTGCCAGCACCGCCGCCAATACCGTCAGGTCGAAGGTGATCTGGAAGAACGAAAGGATACCCAAGGTCACGACCACGTCATGGATCAGCGAAACGATCGCGCCGACCGCGAACTTCCACTGGAAGCGGAAGGCCAGGTAGATCAGGATCCCGCCCAACGCCAGGAGCATGCCGAGGCCGCCCTGGTCGCGCAGCTCTTCACCGACTTGCGGACCGACGAACTCGACGCGTTTGACCACGGCCGGGTTGTCGCCACCGATCTTGTGCAAGGCAGCGGCCACCTGGTTACCCAGGGTCGGGTCGTCGCCCGGCATGCGCACCAGCAGGTCGGTAGTGGCGCCGAAGCTCTGCACCACGGCTTCCTTGTAGCCTGCCTGAACCAGCTCCTCGCGAACCTTGGAAAGGTCCGCTGGGTGCTCGTAGGTCAGCTCGATGAGCGTACCGCCGGTAAAGTCCAGGCCGAAGTTGAGCCCTTTATGGAACCAGCTGAACAACGCCAGCACCGTCAGGAACATGGTAAAGGCGAACGCAATGTTGCGAACGCCCATGAAGTTGATGGTACGTTTCATGGCAGCCCCTTAAATCCACAACTTCTTGAAGTCACGACCGCCATAGATCAGGTTGACCATAGCGCGGGTCACCATGATGGCTGTGAACATCGAGGTAAAGATCCCGAGGGACATGGTGACGGCGAAGCCCTTGACCGGGCCTGTGCCCATCGCAAAGAGAATGCCGCCGACCAGCAGCGTCGTCAGGTTGGCGTCGAGAATCGCCGTGTAGGCACGGTCGAAACCTTCATGGATCGCTCGCTGCACGGACATGCCATTTTCGATCTCTTCGCGAATGCGCGAGAAGATCAGCACGTTGGCGTCCACCGCCATACCCATGGTCAACACGATACCGGCGATACCCGGCAGGGTCAGCGTCGCCCCCAGCAGAGACATCAGGGCCAGCAGCATGACCATGTTCACCGCCAGCGCGACGGTGGCGATGATGCCGAAGAAGCGGTAGATGGCAATGATGAACAGCGACACGAAGAGCATGCCCCACAGGGATGCATCGATACCCTTGACGATGTTGTCGGCACCCAGGCTCGGGCCGATGGTACGCTCTTCAGCGAAGTACATCGGTGCGGCCAGGCCACCGGCACGCAGCAGCAGCGCCAGCTCGGAAGATTCGCCCTGGCCGTTCAGGCCGGTGATCCGGAACTGACTGCCCAGCGGCGACTGGATGGTCGCCAGGCTGATGATGCGCTTCTCTTCCTTGAAGGTCTGGACCGGCACGTCTTTTTCGACGCCGTCGACGACCTGCTTCTCGTAACGAGTGGTCGGGCGTTGCTCGATGAAGATCACCGCCATGCTGCGACCGACGTTGCTGCGCGTGGCGCGGCTCATCAGCTCGCCGCCGTGGCCGTCGAGGCGGATGTTCACCTGTGGCTGGCCGTGCTCGTCGAAGCTGGCCTGGGCATCGGTCACCTGGTCACCGGTGATGATCAAGCCACGCTCGACAGCCGCCGGAGGGCGATTGCCTTCGCGGAACTCGAAGGTTTCGGTGGTAGCCTTCGAAGCACCCGGCTCGGCACCCAGACGGAACTCCAGGTTCGCGGTCTTGCCGAGAATACGCTTGGCTTCGGCAGTATCCTGCACGCCTGGCAGCTCGACCACGATGCGGTTGGCACCCTGGCGCTGAACCAGCGGCTCGGCCACGCCCAGTTCGTTGACCCGGTTACGCACCGTGGTCAAGTTCTGCTTGATCGAATACTCACGAATTTCTGCCAGCTTGTGCGGGGTCAGGGCCAGGCTCAGCACCGACATCCCGTTACGCTCGGTGGTGGTCAGCTCGAAATCGTTGAAATTCTTGCGAATCAGCACTCGGGCCTGCTCGCGCGATTCATCGTCGCTGAAGCCCAACTGGATTGCATTGCCTTGCTGCGGCAGGCTGCGATAACGCACGCGCTCTTTACGCAACAGGGTCTTTACTTCGCCTTCATAGACTTTCAAACGGGCATCGAGGGCTTTGTCCATATCCACTTCCAGCAGGAAGTGCACGCCACCGGACAAGTCCAGACCCAGCTTCATCGGGCTTGCCGCCAGGCTGCGCAGCCACTTGGGTGTGGTCGGAGCCAGGTTCAGCGCCACGACATAGTCGTCGCCCAGAGCCTTGCGCACTACGTCCTTGGCCGGAAGTTGATCTTCCTGCCTGGTCAGACGCAGCAAACCGCCCCTGCCCTTCTCGGCCAGGCTTGCGGCCTTGACCTGGATCCCGGCATCGGCGAGCGCCTTGCTCACGCGATCCAGGTCAGCCTGATTGACCTGCAGCGCAGTGCTTGCGCCACTGATCTGAATGGCTGGATCGTCAGGATAGAGATTGGGAGCGGAATAAATAAAACCGACCACCAGCACCGCCAGGATCAGTAGGTATTTCCACAGAGGGTATTTGTTCAGCATCACGCCGCCCGTTCAAGACGCGGGGCGCCTTGCGCGCCCCGTCGATTGGTAAAAGTGTGAATCTCAGATCGCTTTGAGCGTGCCCTTTGGCAGGGTCGCAGCGATTGCGCCCTTCTGGAACTTCAGCTCAACGTTGTCGGACACTTCAACGACGACGAAGTCATCGGCAACTTTGGTGATTTTGCCGGCAATACCGCCGGAAGTAACGACTTCGTCGCCTTTTTGCAGACTGCTCAGCAGATTTTTCTGCTCTTTGGCACGTTTGGCCTGTGGGCGCCAGATCATCAGATAGAAGATGACCAGGAAGCCAACCAGGAAAATCCACTCAAAGCCGGTACCGGCAGGGCCAGCAGCAGCGGCAGGTGCGGCAGCATCCGCATAAGCGGCAGGGATCAGAAAGCTCATTTAGCACTCCAGTTGCAAAATAGGACTCGAAAGGGTCGTGAAAACATCAGTCCAATGGCGGCACAGGCAGCCCGCGCTTGGCATAGAAGGCATCGACAAAGGCGGCCAATGTACCTTGTTGAATAGCCTCGCGTAAACCAGCCATCAGGCGCTGGTAATGGCGCAAATTGTGGATGGTATTCAACATGCTACCCAGCATTTCGCCGCACTTGTCCAAATGGTGCAGGTAAGCACGGGAGAAGTTCTGGCAGGTGTAGCAGTCACAGGTCGGATCGAGCGGCGAATCGTCATGACGATGGAACGCGTTACGGATCTTCAGCACGCCTGTGTCGATAAACAGATGACCGTTTCGCGCATTGCGCGTCGGCATCACGCAGTCGAACATGTCGACCCCGCGGCGCACACCCTCAACGAGATCTTCCGGTTTGCCCACCCCCATAAGGTAACGAGGTTTGTCAGCGGGCATCTGGCCCGGCAGGTAGTCGAGCACCTTGATCATTTCGTGCTTGGGCTCGCCCACCGACAAGCCGCCGATGGCCAGGCCGTCGAAGCCGATCTTGTCCAGGCCTTCGAGCGAACGCATGCGCAGGTCCTGGTGCATGCCGCCCTGGACGATACCGAACAGCGCCGCGGTGTTTTCACCGTGGGCGTTCTTGGAGCGCTGGGCCCAGCGCAGGGACAGCTCCATGGAGATGCGCGCCACGTCTTCGTCGGCCGGGTATGGCGTGCATTCGTCGAAAATCATCACGATGTCCGAGCCCAGGTCGCGCTGGACCTGCATCGACTCTTCCGGCCCCATGAACACCTTGGCGCCATCCACCGGCGAGGCGAAGGTCACGCCCTCCTCCTTGATCTTGCGCATGGCACCCAGGCTGAACACCTGGAAACCACCGGAGTCGGTCAGGATCGGGCCGTTCCACTGCATGAAATCGTGCAGGTCGCCGTGGGCCTTGATCACTTCCATACCCGGGCGCAACCACAGGTGGAAGGTATTGCCGAGGATGATCTCGGCACCAGTGGCGTGGATATCCCGGGGCAACATGCCCTTGACCGTGCCATAGGTGCCCACCGGCATGAAGGCCGGGGTCTCGACGACACCACGGGGGAACGTCAGGCGGCCACGACGCGCTTTACCGTCGGTGGCCAGCAACTCAAAGGACATACGACAGGTGCGGGTCATGCGGGATCCTCGGGCGCGATTTCCTGGGGGGCTTGCGGCGCCGGATTGCGGGTGATGAACATGGCATCACCGTAACTGAAGAAGCGGTAGCCGTTTTCCACCGCAGCCTTGTAGGCCGCCATGGTCTCGGGGTAACCGGCGAAGGCCGAGACCAGCATCAGCAGCGTGGACTCGGGCAAATGAAAGTTGGTGACCAGGGCATCGACCACATGGAACGGCCGCCCCGGGAAAATGAAGATGTCAGTGTCGCCGCTGAACGGCTTGAGTACACCATCGCGCGCCGCGCTTTCCAGCGAACGCACACTGGTGGTCCCCACCGCCACCACCCGGCCGCCACGGGCACGGCACGCGGTTACGGCATCGACCACATCCTGGCCGACCTCCAGCCACTCTTTATGCATGTGGTGGTCTTCAATGCGCTCGACCCGCACCGGCTGGAAGGTACCGGCACCGACGTGCAGGGTCACGAATGCCATCTCGACACCCTTGGCCTTGATCGCCGCCAGCAGCGCATCATCGAAATGCAACCCGGCAGTCGGCGCCGCCACCGCGCCGGAGCGCTTGGCATACACCGTCTGATAGCGCTCGCGGTCGGCGCCTTCGTCAGGGCGATCGATATAAGGCGGCAACGGCATATGACCGATGCGGTCGAGCAGCGGCAACACTTCTTCAGCGAAGCGCAACTCGAACAAGGCATCGTGACGCGCGACCATCTCGGCCTCGCCGCCGCCATCGAGCAGAATTTGCGAGCCCGGCTTGGGCGACTTGCTCGAGCGCACATGGGCCAACACCCGATGGCTGTCGAGCACCCGCTCAACCAGAATCTCCAGCTTGCCGCCGGAGGCCTTCTGGCCGAACAGACGCGCCGGGATCACCCGGGTATTGTTGAACACCATCAGATCGCCAGGGCGCAAATGCTCCAGCAAATCGGTGAACTGACGGTGAGCCAGCGCCCCGCTCGGACCATCCAGGGTCAGCAGGCGACTGCTATGGCGCTCGGCCAGAGGGTGGCGAGCGATCAGGGAATCAGGGAGCTCAAAGGCAAAATCGGCGACGCGCATGATGGGGTTCGGTTCGACAGGGCCGCAAAGTTTAGCGGAAATCGTAAAAATTGACTATGAAACCTGTTGACCAACGGTAAGCTCATCTCTAAACTTCGCCGCCAGCAAGCCCTGATGGCGGAATTGGTAGACGCGGCGGATTCAAAATCCGTTTTCGAAAGGAGTGGGAGTTCGAGTCTCCCTCGGGGCACCAAACAGCAGTACTGAGAGCCTTCTACCAGGCTCACAGCAAAGAAACCGGCCATTGAGCCGGTTTTTTTATGCCCGCAATTCCTGCGCTTCACACGGTACTTCAGGCACACCGCACCGCCTGCATCGCTGGCAAGCCAGCTCCCACAAGGGAACGGTTGTGCATGGACTCTGTGGGAGCTGGCTTGCCAGCGATGAGGCCCGCCCCATCACCACAAATTCCAAATTCACACCTCAATCCTCACCAATTCGCACTGCCTCTGCGCCCACATCCGCTCAGAGCAGATGTTTGGATATGTACTTCGAAATTTCTACAATCGACGTCTTCCCGGTAAATTCGAACTTAACTTTACCAAGCGACGAAAAGTAAATTTCCAGTTCAGAGTCCAGGTCAAATGTTCCAGATGTTTCCACGGAATAGGCGACGATGTTTTTGTACGGAAGGGAGGTGAAGTCTTTTTTACTTCCGGTAATACCCTGCACATTTACCGAGATGATTCGCTTGTTAGTAAATACCACGCCATCGCGCATGGATTTATAGGAGTCGATCACCTCCTCCCCCTCCAGCAGTAGAGAAGTGACTCGCTCTGCGTACTCATCGTTTTGTTTCAGCTTGAAAAAGCCTTTGTTGTTAAAGTCAATCATTTGCCAATCCTTGCTCTAAAAGTCATATTCCAGAATCATGAAAACTACTGCTGGCTATTGTCTCCACATCAACAACTGGCTGTAAACCCTTTGTTACCTGACCGATACACCAGGAAGCTCTGGCTCATGACCCTGCTGATGACTGCTACCACTTTTCCCATGGAATCTTGGGAAATTTCCGATTTACTCCCGCTCCCCTTGTATCGAGTCTAGGGCCTGGCAATTGGCCCTGACTCAGTTTATTCGTACAAGGAGCTCAATCAATGACCAAAGGACATTTTATTCGCCTGGGTGACAAGACCACCTGCGGTGGCACAGTTCAGGAAGCAGATACACGCGTCATGATGTTTGGAATCGCCCATGCACGTGAAGGTGACCGGGTCACCTGCGGGAAGGATGGAAAGACCTATGTGATCACGGGCGGAGTCTCATACATCACGAGCAACGGCAGGCGCGTGGCCGGACATCTGGATAGCTTCAGCAATTGCCCCTGCAAAGCTGAACTGATTCCTACGATTTTCAACGCCAGCTATGAGTCAAGCCGAAGCGCTGCACCGCAGGCCAGCCGAACAACGGCTACATCGGCTTCCCCGGCCGAAACCAGCAGCCCGGCGGCGCCACGCCAATCCAGTTTCGCTTCTTCTAACAATTCAGCGCCAGCGATTTACGGCAGCCCAGAGGCCCAGGAACCGGGCTTCTACATCGTGCCCCACAGCATGTCCGGTGAACAGGTCCTGCGCCAGCTCAATCCCTACCCAGCGGCGCAATTGATCAATCGACTCAAACAGCTCAACCCTTCCTTTGGTCATGGCTTCAAGGCCGGCGAACTCTTTGTCCTCGGCGACCCGTACAACCCAACAGCCTGCACGCGCGAAGACGCCGCCATGATGGCCGCGGCCGCCCAGGTACGCGAAGCCCTGGCGCCACTGAGCGAAGAAGAGGCCAACTTCATGGCGCGTCATCTCGGCGAAATTGCGCTTCTCACCGGTGGTGCGAGCGAAGCGCTGGGCGTCGGCAAGGACATGCTGGAGAAGGGCGTCAAACAGGTCGAAGGCACCCTGCGCAGTCTCGAGCTTTTGCATCAACGGGAACTCTCGGCCCATGGTCACCTGCGAAGCAAGACGCTCTTCGATACGCGCCGTCAGCTCTACAGCCAACTCGACGCCCAATTGAAAACCACCTTCCTCAACAAGCAAATCGACCTCGGCAGTTACGACAGCCTGCGTCGCGACCTTGGTATGGCCAGCAGCAGCCCGGTGCATCACTGGAGCCGTTCCGGCGCTTCCGGGTACATACTCGGGTATGCCACGTATATGGAGCAGATCGCCAAGGCGGCCAAATATCTGAAGTATGGGGGCTATATTGGCGTCGGATTGGGCGGTTTTTCATCCTATGCGAAAGTTCAGGAGGTATGTCGTGCGGGAGAAACGCAGGAATGCAAAAAAATCCGTTTCACCGAAAGCGGCAGCTTTGCAGTTGGATTAGGTGGCGGAGCGCTAATAGGACGCTTGGGAAGCGTCGCAGGACCTTATATCTGCGCAGCCATCGGCTTGGGATCGGGTGGCATTGGCGGGGTCGCCTGTGTCCTAGTGGTAGTTGGAGGCGCTTCGTACTTTGGCGGTGCTGGCGGTGGTGCGGCTGGCGAATTGGCAGGTGAATTTTTATATGAGCAAATCCAGCCATGAGTGGTTTTTGGCATTCTTGGTGGGCATTCGCCTTTCTGCTAGTCCCCTTGTTGATCGGCCTGTCTGGCATGGCAGTTCTGGCCTACATCACTTACCGCTACTACGACAGAATAATCGCGGCATTTCCCAATAGCCGTGGTGTTCGGACCTATAACCGGCTTTGGTCGGGCTTTGGTTTCTCTTCACGTTGTAGTCAGGTCGCCAACACCGCTAGCTTTGTGCTCTGGCCGAAGATTCAAGTTCGGCGCGGCGAGCTTGATCCCAAGGAAGTTCGTAACTTTCCCGCCGAAATCAAACGGCTTATGGCTGTTTCCGTCGGTCTCATATCGATTGGTGGGGTGTGGTTTCTTTTGGCTGTTGGTTTGCTCAAACTTTCTGGAAGCTAACAGTCGCAAGCTACGCTCAAGATAAACGACACATACAAAAACCCCCTCACTCTGGAGGGGGCTGTCGTGCAACAGGCTCAATCAACTGAACCTGTTTTTCCCAAGCCATACATCAGCTCACCGCGCCGGAATCCCCGCAAACGCCCAGGAAGGCTCCTGAGCCGGCGCTGCCGCATTGAGCTTCCGCGCCCACTGAGTCAACACCACCATCATCGCAAACCCGAGCACGATCAACACCGGATACGCCACCAACAACTCGGTGAGCGAGTACTTCCAGGCCAGTGGCCGACCGACACCGAGCATGGCGGCATACAACCAGGACACACCCGACAGTACGCCGGAGAACAGGGCAAACATCCGCACACCGACCTTAAGATCCAGCAGCGACCCGACCTTCAGCAATGCAGGGCACACATAGCGATGCAACAACATGCCGTTAAAGGTCAGCAACAACACAATAATGACTTTGGCTTGAAGTTTCGGATTGGCAAAATAGGTCATTCCTTTGTCAAGATAATCAATGCCTATTACCGCAGCCCCGGTAATCCACAAAAATATCAGCGCATTGGAAACCGACTTCTGCAGACCTGCCATATGATCGTTATCGTGCCCCGTCGACACACGACCTTTCAATAAATCCTTGACCATTGCGGCATCGCTGGCAAACACCAGGCCAATGGCTACGCAACAGGCTAATAGATGAACATAAACAACCGCCAACCGCAAAAGCTCCATGGATTCTTTCTGCCCGAACAGGCTGATAATTGTATTAATCTCCACGTTTACTTCTCCACTCTATGCAATAGTGCAAAATGATCATGCAACAGGCGTGCGAACTACTTGGTCGCAACTACAGGATCAAGATCACTTTAAAAAACCAAATCAATTATCTGGCACTTCAGGAACGCAGCGACTCGCCTAGCGAATCATTGATGAGGGCATATCGTTACTCCAAGTCTCAGGTAAAAAAAATCCCCATGTGCATTCACTACGATGCAGATGAGGTTGAACGTCCATTTTTTTACTAGGGAGTGCAGTGCGTGGTCACCGGGGACCGGCCTGCTGGAAAATAAGAGGCCTGGTTTTTCCGATCGTTCATTTTTCGAGCCAAACCACCGACGGGCGGTCCGGTGTTCGCCACCAATGAATACTTGCGCGTTTGGCTGTAACCTGCGTAGTCAACAGGCTGAAATGTTTCAGCTCGTGCCCATATAACCTTGGCGGTGTTGCGTTATACGCAAATCGCCTGAACCGACCGATGGCGGACCTTGCCCCTCGGCGCAAGAGGCTCATACTCCTGAATTACGCGGGCAAACCAGTTTCACCACCCGCGTCCTGCGTCCAATGAACGGGCCAGGTTCAACCACTGTCACCGCGAGCATGCCCTGCTGTCCTTTTGCCAATAACCACGAAGAAAGAGAGGCCAGCCCGCAATCATGCTTCCTGTAAGCAGGAGATTGCCATGCGCACGATACAGAGGATCCTGGTTACCATGCCGCCCTTTTCAGACTGCCCCGCCCTGCTGCGTGGGCAGCAGTTGGCCCTGAAACTGGGTGCCGCGCTGGACCTGCTGGTCTTTGACCCGCACAGCGACCAGAGCGAATTCATCGAACGGCAGGTCACCAGCCTGCGCCACTTCGGCGTACGTGCTCGCGGCGAGCAGGCCGGGGAAGACTCCAGCCACGCCGTGCTCACGGCCAGTCGCGCCCAGGAAAGCGACCTGGTGATCAAGCAACATTTCTCCATCCCACGGCTCAAGCAATTGTTCACGGCCAGCGACGACGCGCATCTGATCCGCCAGTTGCCGGTGCCCTTGCTGCTGGTCAGGAACTCCGCGCCCTGGGAAGGAGGAACCGTCCTGGCGGCCATGGATGTCGAACATCATGATGAGGAACACGTCGCCCTGCAGGGTAATGTGATGGACTATGCCGCCAGCCTGTGTGAGCTGTTGGGTGCTTCCCTGCATGTGGTCTGCGCCTATTCTCCCGCCCTCATGCCCCAGGGCGGCCCGGATGTCACCATCGACGAGGTTGTCGCCGCTCACTTGCACGAGCAATGCCAGTGGTTCCAGAACGAATATGAGCTGCCCGAGCACCGACTGCATATCGGCGAAGGGCCGGCCAAGGCCTTGATTCCTCGTATCGCTCACCAACTGGAAGCCGTCGTGACCGTCCTGGGCACCGTGGCCCGGCATGGATTGATGGGTGCACTGCTGGGCAACACGGCCGAGCACGTGCTCGATCACTTGGACGGCGATGTGCTGGTGCTCAAGCCTCATACAGAGCCCGAGCCGACAGGGCATCGGGTGGCCTGAGGATGGATTGGTTTGCCGGGGGCCGCTTTGCGGCCCAGCGCAGCCTTCGGCAGCGGCTACAAGAGTCCGAATCAACTCGGTCGGTGTAGCCGCTGCCGCAGGCTGCGCTCGAGCGCAAAGCGGTCGCAACAAGGCCGGATCAGGTCTCGCTTCGCGCATCCCGGGTCCGCAACCGCTCAGGCAATCCCCACAGTAACAACGCGGCAGTGATCAGCCCTGTCACGGCGATCACATAGAGCGCCGGCGTGGTGCTCCCCGTCAAATCCTTGATCCGCCCGACCATGATCGGGCTGACGATCCCGCCAAACTGCCCCAGGCAGTTCACCAGGGCGATCCCACCTGCCGCACCTGCACCTGCACCTGCCAGCAGTTTCGGCGGCAAGGTCCAGAAGATCGGGATCGAGGCGATCACACCCGCACCCAGCAGGCCAAGAGAAACGATCAGGAAGACGGTGTGGTCGGCAAAGATCCCGGCGCAGAGAAAACCAAAGGCCCCGAGCGCAACCAGCCCCGCCGCGTATTTACGCCGCTCGCCACTGGTATCCGACAGCCTGCCGATCACGACCATGGTAATAGCGCCGCAGATGTAGGGGATGGCGGTGAGCAGCCCAATGATGGTCGGGCTTTCGGTGCCAGCGCTGCGAATCAATTGCGGCGCCCAGAAATTCAGGCCGTAGGAGCCCACCTGGATGAGGAAGTAGATCAGCGCCAGGGTGAGAAAACCGGGAATGCGGATGGCGGCGAACAACGAGCTGCCGGACTTGTGCGGTTCCTGTTGGCTGATGCGGCTGCTGAGGAAGGTCTTTTCCTCGGCCGTGAGCCATGGTGCGTCCTGCACGCGGTCCTTGAGCAGGGTCAAGACCATCAGCCCGAGCGCAATGCACGGCAAGCCACCGAGCAAGAACAGCCAGTGCCAGCCGCGAATGTTCATGAAGCCATCGAGATGACCGAGCACAAGACCCGATACCGGTGCGCCGACCAGCCCGGAGAAGGCCGAGGCCAGGAACAGGATGGAGGTGATGCGCCCCCGGTAGTTCTGCGGGAACCACAAGGTCAGGTAGTAGAGAATGCCAGGGGCAAAGCCGGCTTCCATCGCACCGATGATGAAGCGCAGCCCGTAGAACTGCCATTCGGTGGTGACGAAGGCCATCATGGCCGTTGCCAGCCCCCAGGAGATCATGATGCGCGCGATCCAGCGCCGCGCGCCGACCTTGTAGAGCATCAGGTTGCTGGGCACTTCGAACAAGACATAGCCAACCACGAACAGACTGGCGCCAAGGCCATAGGCGGTGTCGCTGAAACCCAGGTCCGTCTGCAGCTGGAACTTGGCAAAGCTGATGTTGATACGATCGAAAAAGGCGAACAGATAACAGATCATTATCAGCGGCATCAGGTGCCAGGCGACTTTGCGGATCAGGGCCTTTTCCATATCGACGGCGGCCGGCAAGGCTGCCCCTTCGAGGACATTGGTTTTCATGGTATCTCCACTTGGACTGCCCCGTGGTGCAGTCCTGTTGTTTTTGTAGTGTGGCGGGTTGGTTGTGTTAGTCGATCAGGCCGACCGGCGCTGCATGCAAGTCACAGTTGCGACCGGCCTTGGCCACCTGGCCAGGCAGTTCATGGCCGAGCAGCGCCGGCAATGTGCGTGAAAGCTGCAACAGGTGCGGCAGGTCGATGCCGGTGGGGATGCCGACTTCTTCGCAGAGGTTCACCAGGTCTTCGGTGCAAATGTTGCCCGAGGCACCCGGGGCGAACGGACAACCGCCCAGCCCGCCCAGCGCGGAATCGAAACGGCGAGCGCCGACTTCATACGCGGCCAGCACGTTGCACAGCCCCAGGCCGCGGGTGTTGTGGAAATGCAGGGTCAGCGCGTCGGCGGGCAATCGGGTCAGCACGCGAGCCACCATGCGTTCGACCTGGCGCGGGTTGGCCATGCCGGTGGTATCGGCCAGGGTCACGCCTTGAACGCCGAGTGCCAGATAAGCGTCGACGATGCGCATGACGTCGTCTTCATCGATCCTGCCTTCGAATGGACAGCCGAAAGCGGTCGCGACACTGGCATTGAGGCTGACAGGCTGCCCCTGGACCGCCGCGACGATCTCGCCGAAGCCTGCCAGCGATTGTTCGCGCCGCATGCGCATGTTGGCCAGGTTGTGGGTCTGGCTGACGGACATCACCAGGTTCAGCTCGTCGGCATTGGCAGCCAGGGCCCGTTGTGCCCCCTTGAGGTTGGGAATCAGCGCGACGTAGATGACGCCAGGCTGGCGCTGGATGCCCTGGAACACCTGTTCGCCATCGCGCAGCGCCGGGATGGCCTTGGGCGAGACGAAGGAGCCGGCCTCGATGCGGGTGAAACCGGCGAGCGACAGTTGGTTGATCAAGGCGATCTTGTCCCGGGTTTCGACCCAGGTCGGCTCGATCTGCAGGCCATCGCGCGGAGCGACTTCCTGCACGATCAAGGTGCTGCTGTAGTCGCGGATCATTGCACCACTCCTTCGCTTTGCAGCCGTTCGATATCACCCGGGGTCATGCCCAGCCGGGCGAGGATGGAACCGGTGTGCTGGCCCAGTGCAGGACCTTGCCAGTTGACCTCACCCGGAGTCTCGGAGAGCTTGGGCACGATGCCGGGCATCTTGACCCGGGTGCCGCCGGGCAGTTCGGCGTCGAGCAGCATGTCCCGGGCCAGGTAATGCGGGTCGGCCACGATGTCGGCCACCGAGTAGATGCGTCCGGCAGGCACTTCAGCGGTTTCCAGTGCCGTCAGCACGTGTTCGATGGGGTGGGCCGATGTCCATTCGGTAATCGCGGCATCGAGCAGGTCGCTCTGCCGCGCGCGGCCATCGTTCTGGGCAAACTCGGGCGCTTCAGCCAGGTCCATGCGGCCGATAGTGCGCATCAGTCGCTTGTAGATCGGGTCACTGTTGCCGGCAATCACCACATAGGCACCGTCTGCAGTGGGGTAAGTGTTGGACGGGGCGATACCCGGCAACGCGCCGCCAGTGCGCTCGCGCACATTGCCCAGCAGGTCGTATTCCGGCACCAGGCTCTCCATCAGGTTGAATACGCTTTCAACCAGGGACACATCCACCACCTGTCCTTCGCCCTGCCCTGTCTTGACCCGCAACAACGACATCAGCGCGCCGATTACCGCATGCATCGATGCCAACGAGTCACCCAGACTGACCCCGACCCGCGCCGGTGCCGAATCCGGCGAACCCGTGGTGTAGCGAATGCCACCCATGGCCTCGCCAATGGCGCCGAAGCCAGGTCGATCACGGTAGGGCCCGGTCTGGCCGTAGCCGGAGATACGCACCAGGGTCAGCTTCGGATTCAAGGCGTGCAGGACATCCCAGCCCAGACCGAGCTTTTCCAGCGCACCGGGGCGCAGGTTCTCGATCAGGACGTCGGTGTCTTCGAGTAATTGCTTGATGATGGCGACGCCCTGGGGCGACTTGAGGTTCAGCGCCAGCGACTGCTTGTTGCGCGATTGCAGGTACCACCAGAGCGAGGTGCCTTCGTGGAGTTTTCGCCATTTGCGAAGGGGGTCGCCCTGACCGATCGATTCGATCTTGATGACCTCGGCGCCGAATTCCGCCATCAAGCGTGCGGCGAACGGGGCGGCGATCAGCGTACCGATCTCTAGAACCCGGATGCCGGTGAGAGGGGCAGTCATCTTGGTTACCTCTTTTGTTCTTGGAGTTGGAACCAAGACTAAAAGAGCGCCGGGCGCCTGATCCAACCGTATGTTGGCAAGCATCGTTCGCCAAACACGAACGCTTGCTCAACACCGCACACTAGAGCTCCGGAGCACGCAGGTGCTCGAACAATAATCGGCTGACCGGTGACAACGAAGCATGATCACGCACCACCAGCAACAGTTCGCGTTCGGCCCAATCATCGCGCAGTGCCACGGCGCGCAGGCCGAGGGCCTGGCCAAACAGCTCGAAGGCCTTGCGCGGCAGGATGCCGATGCCCATTCCGGCCTGAACCATCCGGCACACGGCATCGAAGCTGGGAACATGGATGCGCAGGCGCAACACCCGCCCGGCCTTGCGCGCAGCGGCATGGGTGCGCATGTTGATGGAACTGGCCGAGTGCAGGCCGACGTAGTCGAAATCCAGCGTATCGGCGAAATCCAGCAGCTGTTCGCCTGCCAGCGGGTGCTCGGCGCGCATCACCACCACCAGTTGATCGCGCTTGTAACCCATGCTGACCAGCCCTCGGGTGTCGCTGTCAGCCGAACAGATGCCGATATCCGCAGCGCCATCGAGCACGCCCTGGATCACGCCGTCGCTGGGCCGCTCTTCAAGGTCGACCTTGACCTGTTCGTGACTGGCGACGAAAGCGCGCAGGTCCTCGGGCAGGAATTGAATGATCGCCGACAGGTTGGCCAGCATGCGCACATAACCGCGCATGCCCTGCACATGCTCGCCCAGTTCAAGGCCGATCTTCTCGACATTGCCCAGCATGCGCCGGGCATGGTGCAGCAAGGTCTCGCCCGCCGCCGTCAACACCATGCCCTTGGCCTGACGCACGAACAGCGTCACGCCCAGCGCCTCCTCCAGCTCCTGCAGGCGCTTGCTCGCCGCGGAAACGGCAATGGCTTCGCGCACGGCGGCACGGGTCAGGGTGCCTTCTTCGTGCACCGTGACGAACAGCTGCAGGGTGACCAGGTCGAGGCGGCGGATGAGGTGTTTCAGCTGCATGCGGGGGGGCTCATTAGGGTTGGCATGGATAATACGCCAGAAATTTCGTACTGATCTGGCCTCGAAAAGCTGACAGCCAATTTGGAGGCGCACGCCCACAATCGCTCGAACACATTGCATGAACTTTTGATCATGCTGGATAGAACGAAGAGAACGACAATGACTCAGCTAGGAACCTTGGAGGATTCAAAGCTCCTGACTGATGACGACACTATTGCGGAATTTCTGGCAGATGGCCGCAGAGACGAGAATCCCGATGTGTTTCTGCGGGCATTGCAGGAAGTCGCCATGATGGAAACAGCATTTCTGTTGCGATCCCCTGCCAATGCTAAACGTCTGATCAAGTCGATCAACAGCCTGCGCAGCGGTAAAGCTGAAGCCAGGCAACTCATCGAATGAATCAATTTATTACGTGTTGCTATCGCCATTGAGATAACAAAAATGCACCGCGGCGCCTGCATCGCGGGCAAGCCCGCTCCCACAGGGACCGACCCTGGCACCAACTCTGTGGGAGCTGGCTTGCCCGCGATGAGGCCATCAGCCTCACCCCGAAAATCGCTTCCGGTAATCACTCGGCCCAACCCCCAACCGCCGCACAAACGCCCTTCTAAATCCATCCAGATTGGCATACCCCACCGTATCGGCCAGCCGTTTGAGCGACACATCCGAATCCTCAATCAGCCGCCTGGCGGCATCGATGCGCGCCAGTTCGACGAACTCGGCCGGGGTCGAGCCTGCTTCGGCCTTGAAGGTACGGGCGAAGTTGCGTTCGCTCATGCCGGCGCGAGCGGCCAGGGTCGGCACACTCAAGTCGGCCTTCAGGTTTTCCAGCACATAATCCTGCACGTCTCTGATCACGCTGCGTTCGGCGGTCTGGGCCGCTAATTGAGCGCTGAACTGCGACTGTCCGCCCGGCCGCTTGAAGAACATGACCATTTCGCGCGCGACGCTCAACGCCAGTTCCCGGCCGTGATCCTCTTCGACCATCGCCAGTGCCAGGTCCATGCCCGCCGTGACACCCGCCGACGTATAGATGTTGCCATCCTTGATGAAGATGCTGTCGGGGTCGACGTGGGTTTGCGGGTGCTCCCTGGCCAGCCGCGCGCTGGAGTTCCAGTGGGTAGTCACGTGGCGCCCGTCGAGCAGGCCCGCGGCAGCGAGGGCGAAGGCGCCGCTACAGACGGAGCCGATACGGCGCACGGACTTTGCTTGTTCGCGCAGCCAATCCTGCAACGCCGGATTACTGGCAATCTCGTCGATGTGCGGGCTGCCGGCCACGAGCAGGGTGTCGATCTTGCCTTTGTAGTTTTCAAAGGTTTCGTCGATGGCCAGTCTCAAGCCGCTTGAGCATTTGATCATTCCCCCTTCGGTGCCGAGGACCTCGACCCGATAGGCACGTGGATTGCCGAGCTGCCTGGCCGCCTCGGCGAAGACGTCGGCCGGGCCGACCACGTCCAGCAGCTGCACGCGAGGGAATGCAAGAAGGGTTATGCGCATGATGTCTGTCCTCGTCGAATCATTGGCTGAAAACGTCGTTACATGACTATTTCAGCCAAATGCCATTTGGCTGAAAATAGCTCTAACGGCAAATTCAGTCAAACGGGAGACCGCCATGAACTCTGCATACACCCCCTCCGTCGCTGCAAGTCAATCGGTATCGACCAGCACGACATCCATCAAAAATCTGCCGATCAATCTGTTCGGTTCGGTCATGGGCCTGGCCGGGTTGAGCCTGGCCTGGCGCCTGAGTGGCCAGTATTTCGGTATCGGCGCTGTGCTGGGTGAGGCGATCGGCATCTTTGCCGGGCTGGTGTTCATCCTGCTGACACTGGGCTATCTGACCAAGTGGGCAAAACACCCTGAAGCGGTACGAGCGGAATTCAACCATCCGATCGCCAGCAACTTCTTTGGTACCGTCACCATTGCGTTGTTGCTGCTCTCGGCAGTCGCAGCCCCCCATAGTCAACTGCTTGGCCAGGCACTTTGGGTGCTGGGCAGCGTGTCGACTGTCCTGCTGGCAGGCCTGGTGGTTTCCCGTCTGCTGTCGGGTAACCAGGACCCGCAAAATGCCGTACCTGCATGGCTGATCCCGGGCGTTGCCACCCTTGATATCGCGGTCACCGGTGCGCATATGCCCATGGCCTGGGCCGCGGAATTCAATCTGTTTGCGTTGGCCGTGGGTGCGGTGCTGGCACTGATTTTCTACACCCGGATCTTTTCGCGGCTGGTGCACCAGGCAGCCCTGGCCAAAGGCATGGTGCCTTCGCTGATGGTTCTGATTGCACCGTTCGAAGTGGGCTTTCTGGCGTATACCAATGTGTTTGGCGAGATCGATCGGTTTGCCAGCGTGCTGTTCTACTTCGGCCTGTTTCTGTTCGTGGTGCTGAGTTTCAAAGTGTTCCGTCGGGATGTGCCCTTTACCCCTTCGTGGTGGGCAATCAGCTTTCCCATCGCGGCCTTGAGCAACGCGGCACTCAAATATGCACATGCCCAGGACAGCACTGTGCTGATGGTTATCGCTGCTTTGATTCTGCTGTTTCTGTCCCTGGCGCTGTTGGTGCTGACCGTGAAAACCCTGGCCAGCCTGTTCAGTGGAAAACTGCTGGCCAACTGAATCTTTCCCCCCTTTTGCGAGCCCTCAGCGGCTCGCTTTTTTTTTGACGTACAAAAGGCCCGCTTCAATGACATACAACGCATCGTGGTTACTGTTGATTATTGCCGGCTGCCTGGAGATTGCCTTTGCAGTCGGGCTGAAGTCGGCCAATGGTCTGGAGCGGCCGTGGATTCTGGCGGGGACCGTGGTCGTACTGGCTGGCAGCTTGTACCTGTTGACTATGGCGCTGCGCGTGTTACCAGTTGGAACTGCCTACGCGGTATGGACGGGAATCGGTGCCGCCGGCACCGCTATCGTGGGCATGTACTGGCTGGGCGACGGGGTATCGCTCTGGAGAATTGTCTGGATCGGGCTGATTCTGTTGAGTGTTGCCGGGCTGCGCTGGGCAACCTGAGTCGAGCGAGCGGCATGTCCGCCACCATTTGTTAGACTCCAATGACCACCCTTCGAGGAAGCCCCCCGACATGACCGACCCCATCCGCCTCACTCAATACAGTCACGGCGCTGGCTGCGGATGCAAGATCTCGCCCAAGGTCCTGGAGGTCATTCTTGCCGGCAGTGGCGCGCAGAATCTCGACCCCAACCTCTGGGTCGGCAATGCCTCGCGGGACGATGCGGCGGTTTATGCCATTGATGATGAGCGCGGCGTGGTCTCGACCACCGACTTTTTCATGCCGATCGTCGACGATCCGTTCGACTTCGGCCGCATTGCTGCCACCAATGCCATCAGCGATATCTACGCCATGGGCGGCGACCCGCTGATGGCCATTGCGATTCTGGGCTGGCCGGTCAATGTGCTGGCGCCGGAGGTGGCCCGTGAGGTGATTCGTGGCGGACGAGCGGTGTGCGACGCTGCGGGGATTCCCCTGGCCGGCGGGCACTCGATTGATGCGCCGGAGCCGATTTTCGGCCTGGCAGTAACGGGCCTGGTCGAGAAGCGCTTCATGAAGCGCAACGACACCGCTACCGAGGGCTGCAAGCTGTACCTGACCAAGCCGCTGGGTATCGGCATTCTGACCACGGCCGAGAAGAAGGGACTGCTGCGGCCGGCAGACCAGCATGTGGCGCGCGACCTGATGTGTACGCTGAACAAACCCGGGAGCCGCTTCGGCAAGCTGAACGGAGTCAAGGCAATGACCGACGTCACCGGTTTCGGCCTGCTCGGTCATCTGGTCGAAATGGCCGATGGCAGCCGGCTGACCGCGCGCATCGAGTACGACCGCGTGCCGCGCATTGCCCACATCGAATCCTATATGGATCAGGGCTGTATCCCGGGCGGCACCCTGCGTAACTTCGACAGCTATGGCGAGCGCATCGCCCGGCTGCCGGAAATGCGCAAGCTGCTGTTGTGCGATCCGCAGACCAGTGGCGGGCTGCTGGTAGCCGTCGAACCGAGCGGCGAGGCAGAGTTCCTCGCCGTGGCCGCCGAACTGGGCCTTGACCTGGCGCCAATCGGCGAACTGGTGAGCCGACAGAGCCACGCGGTCGAGGTGGCGTGATGCGCGAGGACACCACCGATTATCGCGGGATTTTCCTCGACGACATCCCGCTGATGGATGTGCGCGCCCCGGTCGAGTTTGCCAAGGGCGCCTTCCCGCACACGGTCAACGCCCCGTTGATGAACGACAACGAGCGCCAGCGGGTGGGCACTTGCTTCAAGCAGCACGGCCAGAAAGCCGCCATCGAACTCGGTCATACCCTGGTGTCCGGCGCGGTCAAACAGGCGCGCATAGAGGCCTGGGTCGCCTTCGCCCGCTCGCAACCCCAGGGATATCTTTATTGTTTTCGAGGCGGCCTGCGTTCGCAGATCACTCAACAGTGGCTCAAGAGTGAAGCCGGGATCGAGTATCCGCGCGTGCTTGGCGGCTACAAGGCGCTGCGTAATTTCCTGATCGACACCACCGAGAACGCCGTGGCCGAGTGCAACTTCGTGCTGGTCGGCGGCCTGACCGGCACGGGCAAGACCGAAGCGCTGGCAGCATTGAGCAACACCCTGGACCTGGAAGGCCACGCCAACCATCGGGGCTCCAGTTTCGGCAAACATGCAACGCCGCAACCGGCGCAAATCGATTTCGAGAACACGCTTGCCATCGACATCCTGAAAAAGCGCGCCCAGGGCATCAACCAGTTCGTGCTTGAGGATGAAGGGCGCATGGTCGGCCGCTGCACGGTTCCGCTGGCGTTGTATCAGGGCATGCAGCAATTTCCGGTGGTGTGGCTGGAAGACAGCTTTGCCGACCGGGTCGAGCGTATCCTCAAGGACTACATCCTTGATCTGTGCGCCGAATTCATCGCCGTCCATGGCGATGAGCAGGGTTTTGCCTTTTTCGCAGAGCGCCTGCGCCAGAGCCTTGCGAGCATCGTCAAACGCCTGGGCGGCGAGCGCTATCAGCGTCTGGCGTTGATCCTGGACGATGCGCTCACCGAACAGGAAAACAGTGGCAACGTCGAGCTGCATCGCGAATGGATCACAGCCCTGCTCCAGGAGTATTACGACCCGATGTATGCCTATCAGCGCGACGCCAAAGGCCACCGCATCGAGTTCAGTGGCAATCGCCACGAAGTGATCGAATACCTGCGCGCACGTGCTGAGCGGCGCTGAGATCAATCATCGCCCCATCGCGACGGCTACAAACGGCAGGGGCATCTATAATTCGGCCCAGCTCGCTGTCTTTTTCCCCGCAGATGAATTGGAGATTTCCCCATGCTCAAGCGTTCCCTTGCGTTCGCGGTCGGCGTTGCCCTGTCCCTTTCTGCCATCATGGCGCAAGCAGCCGATGTGCTGCGCGTGTCGGCCATCCCCGATGAGGCACCCACCGAATTACTGCGCAAGTTCGAACCCCTGGGCAAGTACCTGCAGAAGCAGTTGGGCATGGAGGTGAGGTTCGTGCCGGTGTCCGACTACGCGGCAGTGGTCGAGGCGCTGGCCTCGGACAAACTGGACCTGGCCTGGCTGGGCGGCTTCACGTTCGTGCAGACGAGCCTGAAGACCAATGGAACGGCCATTCCGCTGGTCCAGCGCGAACAGGATCAGCAATTCACCAGCAAATTCATCACCGCCGACCCCGACGTGCATTCGCTCAAGGACCTCAAGGGCAAGACATTCAGCTTCGGCTCGGTCTCGTCGACATCGGGTAGCCTGATGCCGCGCTATTTCATGCTCCAGGACGGCATCAAACCTGAGGAATATTTCAGCCGCGTAGGCTATTCCGGTGCCCATGACGCCACCGTTGCAGCGGTCCAGGCTGGCAAGGTCGATGCCGGTGTACTCAATGCCTCGGTCTGGCAGAAGCTGGTCGATGCCGGCAAGGTCGACACCGACAAGGTCAAGGTATTTGCCACCACTCCAGCCTATTACGATTACAACTGGACCGTGCGCGGCGACCTTGACCCGGCCCTGAGAGAGAAAATAAAGGCAGCCTTCCTCGCACTGGACCCGGCCAAACCCGAGGACAAGGCGATCCTTGACCTGCAGGCTGCGAGCCGCTTCATCGAGACCAAGCCGGAAAACTACAAAAGTATCGAGGACGCGGCCCGCTCCGCCGAACTACTGAAGTGATATTGCAACTTTCCGGCGTGAGCCTGTCTCACGCCAGTGGCATCGAAGCCCTCAAGCACATCGACTTGACCATCGAAGCCGGTGAAAGGGTGGCAATCATCGGCCCTTCGGGCGCCGGAAAAACCACCCTGCTACGCGTGCTGGCGACCCGCTTGCAACCGGGCGCGGGTTTAGTCGAATTGCTCGACGCCAAACCCTGGACCCTCAGCGCTCGCGCCCGGCAAAAACTGCGGGCGCGCATCGGCATGATCCATCAGGCGCCTCCTTTGCCACCCCGGCAGCGGGTGGTCACCGCAGTCAGCGCGGGTCGGCTTGGTCAATGGTCGTTTCTCAAGGGCATGCTCAATCTCTGCTATGCACTGGATGCTGCCGGCGTACGAGAAGAACTGGCGCGCCTGGACATCGCCGACAAGCTGTTTGTCCGCTGCGACGAGCTGTCCGGAGGACAGTTGCAGCGCGTCGGCATCGCCCGTGTGCTGTATCAGGCCCCCGAATTGATCCTGGCCGACGAACCGGTGTCGGCGATGGACCCGACCCTGGCCGGGCACACCCTCGAAGTCCTCAACCAGGAAGCCCGGCAGCGCGGCACCACGGTGCTGGCCAGCCTGCACGCGGTGGATCTGGCCCTCACCCACTTCGAACGGGTGATCGGCATGCGTGACGGCAGGATTGCCTTTGATCTGAAGCCGTCCGAGGTCAGTAGCGAGCAATTGACGGCGTTGTACGCCAATGAACAATTGCTGCACGACAGCGACCCGGTCGCGCTGGCCAAACCCCACATCAAGCCGTTTCCGGAATGCGGATGAAGGCCCAAATAAACGACCCGGCGGGCTTCCCGCGCCTGGCCTTGAGCCTGCTCGCCGTGCTGCTGCTCTGGCCCGGCCTGAACCTGAGCGAGCTGGACTTGAAGGTGCTGGTAACCGGCGACAGCGCGCGGACCATAGGCAAGTTCATCGCCGGATTCTGGCCACCGGCGTACAACAGCGATTTTGTCGCCCTGCTGTACAAGAGCACCCTGGAAACCCTGGCCATCGCCACGGCCGGCATGGCACTCGCCCTGCTGATTGCCATCCCCGGCGCCTTGCTGGCGACCCGGGCGATTTCCCTCTCGGCGCTGTCCCGGGGCGGGCGCCCCGTGTGGTGGGCGCAATTGCTGCGCTGGCCGGTGCGCATCGCCCTGATCGGCCTGCGCAGCGTGCCCGAGATTGTCTGGGCCTTGTTGTTCGTGCGCGCCGTGGGTCTTGGGCCCACGGCCGGGGTTTTGGCGATTGCCATTACCTACAGCGGCATGCTCGGCAAGGTCTACGCCGAGATCTTCGAGTCGGTCGACATCCGCCCTACCCATGCCTTGCTCGAAGCCGGCAGTTCGCGGTTGGCGGCGTTCGCCTACGGAATATTGCCCAATGCCGCCGAAGAGTTGGTGTCCTATACCGTGTACCGCTGGGAATGCGCGATTCGAGCCTCGGTTGTGATGGGTTTTGTCGGTGCCGGTGGCCTGGGCCAGCAGATGGACCTGTCGCTGCGCATGTTCGCGGGTGGCGAGGTTGCGAGCCTGTTGCTGACCTTCCTGTTGCTGGTATTGCTGGCTGACGTGCTCAGTCGTCTGCTACGAGGACGACTGGCATGAGACGGCTGGGCAATCCGGTGTTGTTGTTGGCCATCCTGGCGACGATTGCACTGAGCTTCGGCTTTCTCGAACTGGACATGGGCAACCTGGCCAGCACCGAAGGACTCGGACAAATGGGCAAGTACGCCAGCCGTTTTCTGAGCCCCGATTTCTCCACTGCGCATCTGCTGAATGTCGGCCGGGGCGCTCTGGAAACCATTGCCATGTCGGCCATGGGCACGCTGCTGGCAGCGATCCTTGGCCTGCTGCTGGCGCTGCCTGCAGCCGGACGTTATGGCTGGGCATTGCAAGGCCTTTCACGGCTGCTGCTCAACGCCCTGCGCGCCATACCGGAGCTGGTCTGGGCCGCGCTGATGGTATTGGCAGCGGGCCTTGGGCCCAATGCCGGCACCCTGGCCCTGGCCCTGCACACCGCGGGTGTACTGGGCCGGCTGTTCGCCGAAGCACTGGAGAACACCCCTGCCGAGCCTGCCGAAGCCCTGCGCGGCGCCGGAGGTGGGCGAGTTGTGGCCTTCTGTTACGGCACCCTGCCGAATGTCTGGCCACAAATCCTGGCTTATAGCTTGTACCGTTGGGAAAACAACATCCGCATGGCCAGCGTGCTCGGTTTCGTCGGTGCCGGCGGTCTTGGCCAGATGCTGTACATGAGCCTGAGCCTGTTTCAGGAAGCTCAGGCGGCGACGGTCATCCTGGCCATGCTGATACTGGTACTGGGCGTAGAGCTGCTCAGTTACTGGGCCCGGCAGCGTTGGGTGAGTGTTTGAGCTGGCGGTTGCTCAGGCCACTTCCAACTCACTCACATCGATCATTCCAACCGGCTTTTCCAGCGGTGCCAGGCCATAGGCCGCGCGCGCCGCGTCGCAGTGGGAATTGGCCTCGCCATTTTCCCAGGATGCCTCGAACTCGCGGCAAGTGCTGGAACGCTGTTCGTACAGCGAACAACTCACGCCCTTCCCGACCTCACCTTTGAGCCCGGTGCAGCGCGAAGGTCGGCTTTCGGTACCGAGCATCGCCACGCGCGTGGGGCCGACCTGCACCACCAGGTCATCGGGCACGGGACCTCCGGCCGAGGTGCATTCACCCCAATAGAAAGACACACGAAAATGCGCGCAGCAGGCGCCGCAGGTCAGGCAAGGATTTGCTTCGGACATGATCAGGAGGACTGGATTTTGTAGTTGTGGAGGTGCAGCGTTGGGCGCCTATTCTATGGATTGGCCAAGCCTTGAACAGGGGGGCCGAGAGGTTTATTTTCGGCCTGCGGACAGACGGTGTCAGGGGCTGTTCCAGGCAACGGACACCTGCCTGCGCCGCTCGCGCCAGACCAGAACCGGCAACACCAGAACCGCCCCGAACATGGCCAGGGCCATATCTTTTTGCGCATCCCAGCTGTCATCCTGGGCCCCGACAAACGCAGCCGATTGGTCGCCGCCCAGAAACTCTCCACCTACCCACTCGACCAGTTCGTACAGGGCGGACGTGGCAAGGATCAGGTTCAGCGCAAGAAAGCCGCTCCAGACACCTTTGGTCGTCACGCAGCGGCGCATGATTTCGCGGATCGGATAGATCAGAAACAAGCCGTAACACAGGTGCACCAGCCGGTCGAAATTGTTGCGCCGCCAGCCCATGGCATGGTTCAGCGTCTCGCCGGTCAGGGCTTTGCACCAGGTGTCGTAAGGCACCCGGGAATAGGTGTAGTGCGCGCCCAACTCATGCACGCACAGAAACAGAAAAATCAGCAGTAATGATTGTCGCGAGAACTTGAAGTAGCGATAGCTGACGGCCAACGCCAGAATCACCAACAGCACCAGCACATTCTCCAGTGCCCAGTCGCCCCAGTTTTGCGGGGCAATGGCCAGCAGGCCGAACAACAGGGCAAAGAGAATGGCCAGCGTCAGGTAAAACCGTTCATAAGACCGATCGCTGTGCATGGGAGCTCCGCGCCTGGGGTCATTCCCTTGGTTGGACCCCAGGCGCCGGCAGAGGTGCGATCACGGCTGTCGGCAGGTCAGCGTGGCGCCTTGGCCGGTTTCGTCGTTGCCGGTTCGAACCCATCAGCCCGGAACATCTGCCGAATGCCGCGCACGGCCTGGCGAATCCGGTCCTGGTTCTCGATCAGGGCAAAGCGCACATGGTCGTCGCCGTAGTCACCGAAACCGATCCCCGGCGACACGCAGACCTTGGCTTCGGCCAGAAGCTTCTTGGCGAACTCCAGCGAGCCCAGGTGCGCATACTGCTCGGGAATCTTCGCCCAGATGTACATGGACGCCTTGGGCACCTCGACCATCCAGCCCAGTTCGTGCAAGCCCTTGGCCAGCACATTGCGGCGTTGACGATACTGCTCGGCGATTTCGTGGACGCAGGTCTGATCGCCTTCCAGTGCAGCAATGGCCGCCACCTGCAGCGGGGTGAAAGTGCCGTAGTCGTGGTAGCTCTTGATCCGCGCCAGGGCGTTGACCAGTTCCGGATTACCGACCATGAAGCCGATACGCCAGCCGGCCATGTTGTAGCTCTTGGACAAGGTGAAGAACTCCACCGCAATGTCCTTGGCCCCGGGGACCTGCATGATCGATGGCGCTTTCCAGCCGTCATAGACGATGTCGGCATAGGCCAGGTCGTGTACCACCAGCACATCGTACTGCTTGGCCAGGGCTACCACGCGCTCGAAGAAATCCAGCTCGACACACTGGGCGGTCGGGTTGGACGGGAAACCGAGGATCATCATCTTCGGCTTGGGGATCGACTCGCGAATCGCCCGCTCAAGCTCATTGAAGAAGTCCACACCGGGCACCAGCGGCACCGAACGGACCTGGGCACCTGCAATCACTGCGCCGTAGATATGAATCGGGTAGCTGGGATTGGGCACCAGCACCGTGTCGCCATGGTCGAGGGTGGCAAGCATCAGGTGCGCCAGGCCTTCCTTGGAGCCGATGGTGACGATGGCTTCGCTTTCCGGGTCGATATCGACCTCGTAGCGGTCCTTGTACCAGCGTGAGATGGCGCGACGCAGACGCGGGATGCCGCGCGAGGTCGAATAACCGTGGGTATCTTCGCGCTGGGCGACCTGCACGAGTTTTTCGACGATATGCGGCGGGGTCGCACCGTCGGGGTTGCCCATGCTCAAGTCGATGATGTCTTCGCCACGGCGGCGAGCGGCCATTTTCAGCTCGGCGGTGATATTGAAGACATAGGGGGGGAGACGATCGATGCGCGCAAAGCGGCGCGACGAACCTTGTTCGGCCATGATTTCCTCGGCTACGTAAGCGCCCGGAACCGTCCGAGCGACGCCGGCCACTGTGGTGGCCGTAGGGCTGAAGATAAATCCTGTGGTCAGTGGCTGTCCAGAATATTTTCCTGTTTTATTTAATATTTTTGGGATTTTAATTTGTATACATGCTTATTTTCGGCATATGGCTCCGAATCCTAACCAGCCTCGTTCCCACGCTCTGCGTGGGAATGCAGGTATAGACGCTCCAGCGTCGACGTACGACGCAGAGCGTGGGAACGAGGTGTGACTGGCGCACAAACAAAAACGCCCCGAGCTCTGCAGCCCGGGGCGTTCTTGTTTAAAGCATCAATCTCAATGCGCGTAAGTCAGCAACAACTCGGTCGGTGCCTTGAAATCCAGCGACATCGCCACGCTCAACGCGGTGATGGTGAAGATCGAGAACACGAACAGCTTGCGCGCCCAGAGACGATCGTCCACGGCCTTGTAGCCAGTCCAGGCCATGTACAACCAGTACATGCCCATGGCTGCGGCCACGGCCAGGTAGCTCATCCCGGCGTAGCCGCCCAGGGTCAGCATCAAGGTCGCCACGAGGAAGGCCAGGATGTAGAACAGGATGTGCTTCTTGGCCACGACAATACCGCGCTTGACCGGCAGAACCGGAATCGAAGCGGCCAGGTAGTCGTTGAAGCGGAAGATCGCAATGGCATAGGAATGCGGCATCTGCCACAGGCTGAACATCACCAGCAGGGTCAAGGCAGCCAGGTCGAAGCTGTTGCTCACGGCGCAGTAGCCGATCACCGGAGGCATGGCGCCGGAAAGGCTCCCCACCAGGGTGCCGTGCACCGATTTGCGCTTCAGGTACAGGCTGTAGAAACCTACATAGATGATGAAACCGATCAGGCCGAACAAGGCAGCCAGCGCATTGGCCTGCTGATACAGCAGGCCAAGCCCCGCCACCCCCAGGAGGGTGGCATAGGCCAGCGCGACCTTGGTCGAGATCAGGCCCTGGACCATTGCACGGTTCTTGGTGCGCTCCATCTTCACGTCGATGTCACGGTCGATGCAGTTGTTGAACACGCAACCGGACGCCACCACCAACGAAGTACCAATCACCGCGGCCAGGAACAAGGCGAAATCGACATGCCCTTGCGAGGCCAGGAAAAAGCCGCCTGCCACAGAAAGCACGTTACCGAAAATGATCCCCGGTTTGGTGATTTGGATAAAGTGCTTAATGGACATGCCTTCTTCCTCAGTGCGCCATCATGACGGTATGGATGCTGGACATGATCCACAGCGCCAGGCCGACCAGGAACGCGATGACCATCGCCGTAAAGGCAAAGGCGGTCACGTTCCAGCGCTGCTCGGCAGAGCGGTCCAGGTGCAGGAAGTAGACCAGGTGCACCAGCACCTGGATCGCGGCGAAGGCCACGATGATCCACAGGGTCATCTCCTTCGGCAGGCTCGGGTACATCACCAGGCCGAACGGAATGATCGTCAGGATGACCGAGAGCACAAAGCCGATGCCGTAGGACTTCACGCTGCCGTGGCTATGCGCTGCGTGGGAGTTGTGTGCATTTGCCATTTACAGAGTCCCCATCAGGTAGACAACGGTGAACACGCAGATCCATACCACGTCCAGGAAGTGCCAGAACAGGCTCAGGCAGCTCATGCGGGTGTTGGTGGTAGCGCTCAGACCGTTCTTGTTGATCTGATACATCATCACGCCCATCCAGATCAGGCCGCTGGTCACGTGCAGGCCGTGGGTACCGACCAGCGTGAAGAAGCCCGACAGGAAGCCGCTGCGCTGAGGACCGAAGCCCTCGGCGATCAGGTGATGGAACTCGTTGACTTCCATGCCGATGAAGCCCAGGCCGAACAGGAAGGTGATGGCCAGCCAGGCCAGCACGGCATTTTTCTTGCCCTTGTACATCGCCAGCATGGAGAAGCCGAAGGTGATACTGGAGAACAGGAGCAGCGCGGTTTCACCCAGCACGTAATCCAGTTCAAAAATATCGTGGCCCGACGGCCCACCAGCAAAGTTGTTGGACAGCACGGCGTAGGCAGCGAAGAGCGACGCAAACAGAATGCAGTCGGTCATCAGGTACAGCCAGAAACCGAATACGGTCATCGGGCCTGCGTCGTGGTGGTCATCGTGCCCATGGTCGTGACCATGAGCAGCATCAGCATTCATTACCAGATTGGACATTATTTACACCCGCTCCAACTGTTCGACACGTGCGCCGTGCACCGGGGCAGCCGGAGCCAGACCCAGAGCCTTCAAGCGCTCGCCTTCAATACGCGCCACTTCTTCGGCCGGAACCATGTAGCCCTGGTCGTCACGTGCAGCGTGAGCGACGAAGACAGCGATGGTGCCCACCAGGCTTGCGCCGGCCAGCCACCAGATGTGCCAGATCATGGCAAACCCGAAGACGGTCAACAGCAGGCCCATCCACAGACCGGTAGCGGTGTTGTGTGGCATGTGAATCGCGGTGTAGCGACCCGGAACCTTGTATGCCGAACCGTTGCGCTTGGCTGCGGTGAACGCGTCCAGGCCAGCATTTTGCGGCAGGTGCGCGAAGTTGTAGAACGGTGGTGGCGACGAAGTCGACCATTCCAGGGTGTGGCCGTTCCATGGGTCACCGGTCACGTCCAGGTTGTCCTTGCGATCACGGATACTCACGTAGATCTGGATCAACTGGCAGGCGATACCGAACAGGATCAGCACCGCACCGGCCAACGCGACGTACAGGTACGGGGTCCACTCAGGGTTGGTCGAGCTGTTCAGGCGACGGGTCATGCCCATGAAGCCCAGTGCGTACAGCGGCATGAACGCTACGTAGAAACCGGAGATCCAGAACCAGAACGCTGCCTTGCCCCACTTCTCGTTCAGCTTGAAGCCGAAGGCTTTCGGGAACCAGAAGGCGAAACCTGCGATGTAACCGAATACCGCGCCGCCGATGATCACGTTGTGGAAGTGCGCGATCACGAACAGGCTGTTGTGCAGAACGAAGTCAGCACCCGGTACGGCCAGCAGAACGCCGGTCATGCCACCGATGGAGAAGGTGATCATGAAGCCCAGGGTCCACATTACCGGGGCGGTGAAGCGCAGGCGGCCCTGGTAAATGGTGAATAGCCAGTTGAATAGCTTCACACCCGTGGGGATGGAAATCAGCATCGTCGCCAGGCCGAAGAAGGCGTTGACGCTGGCACCCGAACCCATGGTGAAGAAGTGGTGCAGCCAGACCACGAAGCCCAGGACGCTGATCGCGCCGCTGGCGTAGACCATGGACTTGTGACCGAACAGTGCTTTACCGGTAAAGGTCGAGATCACTTCCGAGAACACACCGAAGGCCGGCAGGATCAGGATGTAAACCTCAGGGTGGCCCCACGCCCAGAACAAGTTGACGTACATCATGGGGTTGCCCCCCAACTCGTTGGTGAAGATGTGGAAGCCCAGGTAACGGTCGACAGTCAGCAGTGCCAGGGTAGCGGTCAGGATCGGGAAGGAAGCGACGATCAGGACGTTGGCCCAGCTGCAGGTCCAGGTGAAGATCGGCATGTCCATCAGCTTCATGCCAGGGGCGCGCATTTTCAGCACGGTGGCCAGGAAGTTGACCCCGGTCAGCGTCGTACCCAGACCTGATAACTGTAGTGCCCAGATGTAGTAGTCCACACCCACGCCCGGGCTATAGCCCAGCTCGGACAGCGGCGGATAGGCAACCCAACCGGTCTTGGCGAATTCACCCACGCCCAGCGACAGGTTGATCAGCACCACGCCCGACACCAGCAGCCAGAAGCTCAGGGAGTTCAGGAACGGGAAGGCCACGTCACGGGCGCCGATTTGCAGCGGCACCACGATGTTCATCAAGCCGGTGAAGAATGGCATCGCCATGAAGATGATCATGATCACACCGTGAGCGGTGAAGATCTGGTCATAGTGTTCAGGCGGCAGGTAGCCTTCGCCACCGCCGGAGGCCAGTGCCAGTTGCGAGCGCATCATGATGGCGTCGGCAAAACCACGCAGCAGCATGATCATGGCGACAACGATGTACATCACGCCGATTTTCTTGTGGTCGACCGAAGTCAGCCACTCGGTCCACAAGTAGCTCCACTTGCGGAAATAGGTGATAGCACCCACCACCGCGAGACCGCCGAGCGCGATCATGGCAATGGTCACCATGACTATCGGCTCGTGGAACGGTATCGCGTCCAGACTTAGTTTACCGAACATCTTTTACTCCTCTGCCCCAGCAGCTGAATGCATACTCATGTCCATCCCTTCCATCGCGGCGACTTCTTTGCCCTCGTGGTGGTGCGGCTTGCCTTTGTTCATGCCTTCATACTTGTCGATGATGGTCTGGAACAGGTTCGCCGGAACCGAGGAATAGAGCTCGACCGGGTTGTTTTCGCTAGGTTTGGCCAAGGCGTCGTATTCAGCTTTTTCAAGCTGTTTAGGTGCCTTCTTGACTTCACTGACCCAGGCATCGAAATCGGCCTGAGAGGTGGCGTACGCTTTGAATTTCATGCCGGTAAAACCTGCGCCACTGTAGTTGGCGGAGATACCGTCGAACTCGCCGTTTTCATTGGCGATCAGGTGCAGCTTGGTCTGCATGCCCGCCATGGCGTAGATCTGGCCACCGAGTGCCGGGATGAAGAACGAGTTCATCACCGAGTCGGAAGTAATCTTGAAATTGACCGGGGTGTTGGCCGGGAAGACGATCTTGTTGACCGTGGCAATGCCTTGTTCCGGATAGATGAACAGCCACTTCCAGTCCATGGCGACCACTTCGATGGTCACAGGCTTCACGTCGGATTCAAGCGGACGATACGGGTCCAGCTTGTGGGTCGAAATGTAGGTGAAGTAACCCAGGGCGATGATGATCATCACCGGAACAGCCCAGACCGCGATTTCGATCTTGGTCGAGTGGGACCAGTCAGGCGTGTAGGTGGCTGCCTTGTTGGACGCGCGGTATTTCCAGGCGAACGCGATGGTCATAATGATCACGGGGATCACCACCAGCAGCATCAGCCCGGTTGCGATGAGAATCAGGTTTCTCTCGTCCATGCCCACCTGCCCTTTCGGGTTGAGCAGGGTCATGTTGCACCCACCGAGAAAAAGCATGCCTAAAAAGGGCAAAATGCCAAACAGTCTGGGGTAACGCTTTTTACTCATCTCTCGACCTCTAAAGCGGCTGCTTCAATGCAATGGTGTTTTGATCGCCGACACTTCGTCCTGCCAAGCGTCAGCATTTATCGGGATTGAATACGGGCATGCCTCGGAATCAGCTGCGGCTGCTCGGCAAGACCTGTGTATTGCGGTGGTCTATTATTCTGAAATCGTTGGCTTGGAGCCTGTTTTCAGACCAATTCCATTTGGCGGAAATCACGGAGGGGTATCAGCCCGGCATCACTGCGGCGATGCATTTCCGAGTCAGTCAAAGGAGCCTGTGCTCCCCTGTTTTACGACTCGCGAAGCGGTGCCGAGCGAAATTTGGGGCGATTGTAGATATGTAACCTAGTGTTGACTATGACTTATTTAGCAACAGTTCCTTACCGATTCTGCAACAATAAGCCACTTCGCGACACATTGTCGCACCTGACGCACCCGCTTTAAGTCATTGTATTTAGAGGGATTTTATAAGAACACGGGCAAAAAAAATGCCCCGACCTTTCTTATCGAAGTCCAGGGCAATTCTATTTCATGGCGTGAAATTCGCTTACGGACGACGGCGGTTCCGATAGATGCCCAACGGCACCAGAATGGCCGTCAGCACGAATGCCAACAGTGCCCATTGCGCCAGCGACAAACCCAGAACCGGTGGGTAAGGCGTGGAGCAGAAACCATCGACCTGAAACACCAGCGGCAACACCGAGGCCAACGGCAGGCCATCGACGATCGGCTGCAAGGTATCGATGCCACAACTCACCGCAGGGTGCGCCAGGATATAGACATGATTGCCCGCCGCGGCAATGCCGCCCAAGGCACTGAGGACCACCAGCCCTTCGAAGATCGTTACGCCACGCGTGCCCCGCATGGCTGCTCCGATGAAAGCGAACACGGCGATCAACAACAAGGCATAGCGCTGCAGGATGCACAACGGGCAAGGCGCTTCGCCCAGGACGACCTGCATATATAAAGCACCGCCAATCAACGAGAGGCAGATGATCCCGAGCAGAACCAGAAAACGCCGCTCGCGATTCAGCATGTGTTCGTTCATTCCCTTTCCTTATCTGTATGTGACGCTTGGAACGTGTGAATAGCCAGAAGTTTACACGCTGAGCGTTGGCATCATGCAGTTAGGGATAGGGGGATTAAATCAGGATTAACATTTGGATAATGTTTTGTGGGGTGTCAGTACCGGCCCCATCGCTGCGGTGCGGCGATCCGACAAGCCAGCTCCCACAGAGTCCATATCCAACACAATCTCTGTGGGAGCCGGCTTGCCGGCGATGAGGCCGGATCAGCCAACCTCAATTAGTAGAGATTCACTCCAAAGCCGAAGCCGGCCCAAAGAACTCATACCGGCTCTGGTGCTCAGGCACCCCCAGCCCTTTGAGGTGACGCTTCACCGCCGCCATGAAGCCCTTCGGCCCCAGGAAATAGGCATCCAGATCCCGCTCCACGGGCAACCATTGCCCCAGCTGTTTCTCATCCAACAACCCGACAGCGTCCGCTGGCGGGCTGACCCCGTCATCTTCGTCATAGCAATAGAAGCGCTTGAGCTGCGGATGCCGTGCGGCCAATCCGTCGATCCAGTCGCGGAAGGCATGCACCGAGCCATTGCGGGCACAGTGAATGAAATGCACCAGGCGCCCGGTTGAAAGCGCCGATTCGAGCATCGCCAGTGTTGGCGTAATACCCACCCCGCCACTGATGAGCACCAGAGGTTTCTCACTGACCGCCAGAGTGAACTCGCCCGACGGCGGGAACAGTTGCAGGGTGTCGCCGACGCGCAGGTGGTCGTGCAGGTAATTCGACACCTTGCCACCAGTTTCACGCTTGACGCTGATCCGGTACTGCCCGGCCTTGGCCAGCGCCGACAAGGAGTAATTACGGCGATGCTCTTCGCCATCGATGATCAACTTCATCCCGATGTACTGGCCAGCTTCGAATGCGAGAATGTCGCCACCGTCGACCGGAGCGAAATAGAGCGAGACGATCTCGGCACTTTCTTCCACCCGCTCGACCAGCCTGAACACTCGCGTACCGCGCCAGCCGCCGACGGCAGCGGCTTTCTGCTCATACATTGCAGCTTCTGCGCCAATCAGGATATCCGCCAGCTGTTGATAAGCCGCCGCCCAGGCCGCTATGACCTCAGGTGTCGCGATCTCGCTGCCCAGCACTTCTTCAATGGCGCGCAACAGGCAGCTACCGACGATCGGGTAGTGCTCCGGAAGGATTTGCAAGGCGACATGCTTGTTGATGATCTGGCCGACCAGACCACCCAGCTGGTCCAGCTGATCGATGTGCCGGGCGTACATCAGCACGCCATTGGCCAATGCACGCGGCTGGTCGCCGCTGGCCTGGTGAGCTTGGTTGAACAGCGGCCGCACTTGCGGATATTCGCTGAGCATCACCTTGTAGAAATGCGTGGTCAGGGCTTCACCGCCACTCTCCAGAAGCGGAACAGTGGATTTGACGATGGCGCGATACTGGGCACTAAGCATGTGGTGTCTCCTGAACTTGTGGCTGCTTGATGGTTTAACTTGCTTTTCCAGTAATCAGGTATCGTGCCAACTAAAAACTAGTTATGAATCAATCACTTAAAAACAATATAGTCAATATGACTCTCGAGGGCTTATAGTCATTTAGACCTGATGGAGTCATTATGACCGCAAAAAACCTGCTCACCGCCTTGTTGCCCCTTGTCAGCGACCTCTCCCGCGAACTTCCGGAGCGCGAGCGTTATCGGCGCTTGCTTGAATCCATGCGCGCCCTGCTCCCCTGCGATGCCGCCGCCCTCCTGCGCCTGGATGGCGAATGGCTGGTGCCAATGGCCGTCGATGGCCTGAGCGATGACACCCTCGGGCGTCGCTTCAAGGTCAGTGAACACCCACGCTTTCAGGTGCTGCTCGACAACCCCGAACCCACACGCTTTGCCAGCGACAGCGATTTGCCCGACCCCTATGACGGCTTGGTCGACGGCTTGCATCACCATCTCGAGGTCCATGACTGCCTGGGCTGCCCGCTGTTTATCGACGAGCGCCCCTGGGGCCTGTTGACCCTGGACGCACTCGACCCGCAGCGTTTCGACAGTATCGAACTGGACGCCCTGCAGGCATTCGCCAGCCTGGCGGCAGCGACCGTCAACGTTGCCGATCGCATCGAGCGGCTGGCCTTGCGCGCAGAAGACGAACACCAGCGTGCCGAGGTCTATCGGCAGGCCAGCGGCCAACAGAGCAAGGAACTGATCGGCCAGAGCAAGGCGCACAAGCGCCTGATCGAAGAAATTGGCCTGGTGGGCAGCAGTGACCTGACGGTGCTCATTACCGGCCAGACCGGTGTCGGCAAGGAGCTGGTCGCCCAGGCAATTCACGCGGCATCGCCCCGCGCGCACAAACCCATGATCAGCCTCAACTGCGCCGCGCTGCCCGACACGCTGGTCGAGAGTGAGTTGTTCGGCCATGTGCGCGGTGCCTTTACGGGAGCATTGAGCGACCGGCGGGGCAAGTTCGAGCTGGCCGATGGCGGTACGCTGTTTCTCGACGAAGTCGGCGAGCTTTCGCTGACCGTCCAGGCCAAGCTCTTGCGCGTACTGCAGAGCGGTCAACTTCAACGCCTGGGCTCGGACGAGGAACACCAGGTCAATGTCCGTTTGATCGCCGCCACTAACCGCGACCTGGCCGAAGAGGTGCGCAGCGGCCGTTATCGCGCCGACTTCTACCATCGCCTGAGCGTCTATCCCTTGCAGGTCCCGTCGCTGCAAGAACGCGGCAAGGATGTGCTGTTGCTCAGCGGCTACTTTCTCGAACAGAACCGCTCGCGAATGGGCCTGGGCAGCCTGCGCCTGACGACTGATGCACAGGCGGCGCTGCTGGCCTACGATTGGCCGGGCAACGTCCGCGAACTGGAACACTTGATTGGTCGCTCCGCGCTCAAGGCGCTCGGCCAGCATCGCACAAGGCCGAAAATCCTGAGCCTGAGCGCTGCCGACCTGGACCTGCCCTCCCCCTCGGCCCCGAATGAGGATGCAACCGCACTGGCACCTCTCGCGGGCGTGGCAACTGCCGTCGGCGACCTGCGTCAGGCAACCGATCAGTATCAGCGGCAAATGATAGAAGCTTGCCTCGGCCGTCATCAGCACAACTGGGCCAGTGCCGCCCGGGAGTTGGGCCTGGATCGCGCCAACCTCGGCAGACTGGCCAAACGCCTGGGTTTGAAATGAGCACAACCGATAGCATGCTCAATAGTTCAATGCCACGGCTAAAGCCTGGGGCCGGCAGGTCGATAACCCGGTATCCTGTTTTTCCAGCGGCCTGACCCAGAAGGTTTTTCCATGGCTTCCCCAAACGCTCGCGCAGACTCTCTTTCGCTGCTGCTGTTCACCTTGCGCAGCGGCAAGCTCATGGCAATCAACCTGCTGAAAGTCAGCGAAATCATTCCCTTGCCGTCGCTGACCCGACTGCCCGAGTCTCACCCTCACGTCAAAGGCGTGGCCACGCTGCGTGGCGCATCGCTGTCAGTGATCGACCTCAGCCGGGCGATAGGCGAGATGCCCCTGCTCGACCCCAAAGGTGGCTGCCTGATCGTCACCGACATCAGTCGCTCCAAACAAGGCTTGCATGTTCAGGCCGTGAGCAAGATCGTGCACTGCCTGACCACCGATATCCGCCCGCCGCCCTACGGTGCCGGGAACAAATCCTTCATCACCGGCGTGACCCAGGTCGACGGCATGCTGGTGCAAGTGCTGGATATCGAGAAAGTCATACACGGCATTGCGCCGGCACCGATAGAAGCATCTCCGGCCACACTGAGCGACGAAGATGCCGCGGTTCTGGCCAAGGCCAATATCCTGGTGGTCGATGACAGCCAGGTCGCGCTGCAACAATCGCTTTTGACCCTGCGCAACCTGGGTATCGACTGCCACACCGCGCGCAGTGCTCGCGAAGCCATCGAACGGCTACTGGAACTGCAAGGCACCCCCGAGCAGATCAACGTGGTGGTCTCGGATATCGAGATGTCCGAGATGGACGGGTATGCCCTGACCCGTACCTTGCGCGAAACCCCGGACTTCCGCGACCTCTACGTACTGCTGCATACCTCGCTGGACAGCGCCATGAACAGTGAAAAAGCCAATGCAGCCGGTGCCAATGCGGTCTTGACGAAGTTTTCCTCGCCGGACCTGACCGACTGCCTGATCCGTGCTGCCCGGGCGGTAGAAGCCCAGGGCCTTTGAACCGGGCGCACTACAGCCAGATGAACACATAGAGCACAGCAATCGCCGACATGATCAGCGAACTGTCTTCGTGGTACCTCAGGCTCACCGCCAGCAGTACCAGGGAACTCATGATCGCCCAGCGCAATGGCGAATGCTCCAGGCGTGCGGCATACCAGATGATTGCCGCCCAAGGCAGTAAAAACTGACACCCGTGCGCGCCGCTCAACCCGGGAGTCAACGACAGCATCAACAGCGGCAAAAATACCAGCAGCGTTTTCAGTGAATCGTTTCGAGCCTGGCTATCCACTGGCAGCCTCTTTTTATAGCTGATCGAGAAGCTGGCAAGTCTCACGGCAAGTGCGTAAACCATCCATTAGCAAAATCTGTCGAAAGCGTAGGAAACGGCTGAAAATAGCCAGGTATGCCTATATCAGGAAGATCAGACCCCGCTCTCTGACAATCCTGTCAGTTTTCAGTCACCCTGCTGACCGGATCAGCAGGCTATAAGAGAGAATCTCGATACTCCCATACCTCCACCTTCCCCGGCACCGGCGCCCAGCAAGCATGCGAACCCAGACCAAGAAAGCCGTGATCATCGCGACCCTCATCGTCCTGGCCTCCGTCGCCTGGGCCCTGACCCGCCCGGCGCCGATCAAGCCCGCGATCGCCGTGGCGGTCCCCGTCAAAGTGATTAGTGCACGCCAGCAAGACGTCCCGCGCTACATCAGCGGCATCGGTTCGGTACTGTCGCTGCACAGCGTGGTGATCCGTCCACAGGTCGAAGGCGTGTTGACCCGGCTGCCGGTCAAGGAAGGCCAATGGGTCAAGGAAGGCGACCTGCTGGCCACCATCGATGATCGCTCGATCCGTGCCAGTCTTGACCAGGCCAAGGCACAGCTGGCCGAAAGCCAGGCGCAATTGCAGGTGGCTGAAGTCGACCTCAAGCGCTACCGCCTGCTCAGCGAAGACAACGGCGTCTCCCGGCAAACCCTGGATCAGCAACAGGCCTTGTACAACCGCCTCAAGGCCACCGTCCTGGGCAACCAGGCCGCGATTGCCTCGGCACAGGTGCAGTTGTCCTATACCCAGATCCGCTCGCCGGTCACAGGCCGTGTCGGCATCCGCAATGTCGATGAAGGCAACTTCCTCAGGGTCGCTGACACCCAGGGCCTGTTCACGGTCACCCAGATCGACCCGATCGGGGTCGAGTTCTCTCTGCCCCAACAACTGCTGCCGACCTTGCAAGCCCTGGTCAATTCCCCCGTCCCGGCCGTTGTCAAAGCCTACCTGGGCGGTAATGGCAAAGCCGAAGGAAGCCTGCTTGCCGAAGGCAAGTTGAGCCTGATCGACAACCAGGTAAGCGCCAATACCGGCACCATTCGCGCCAAGGCCGTGTTCGACAACCACGAGGCGAAACTCTGGCCGGGGCAACTGGTGACCATCAAGGTGCAGACGGCCCTGGATCGCGATGCACTGGTCGTCCCGCCGCAAGTCGTGCAACGCGGCATCGAGCAGCACTTCGTGTACCGGGTCAGTGGCGACAAGGTCGAGTCGGTGCCGGTCAAGGTGCTGTATCAGGACAGCGACCTGAACATCATCAGCGGCGTGGTCGATGGCGACGTGCTGGTATCCGACGGCCAGTCACGCCTCAAGCCCGGTGCCCGCGTGCAGGTTTCACCCGATACCATCGAACCCGAACAGGTCGCTGGCAGCCAGGTGCAACCATGAGAGGCCGTGGCTCGATTTCAGCCTGGTGCGTCGATCATCCGATCGCGACCGTGCTGCTGACGTTCGCCCTGGTCCTGCTCGGTGCCATCGCCTTTCCCCGGCTGCCGATCGCGCCCTTGCCCGAAGCCGAGTTCCCGACCATTCAGGTCAATGCCCTGCTGCCGGGCGCCAGCCCCGAAACCATGGCGTCATCGGTCGCCACGCCGCTCGAGGTGCAATTCAGCGCCATTCCCGGCATGACCCAGATGACCTCCAGCAGCGCGCTGGGCTCCACCAACCTGATCCTGCAGTTCACCCTCGACAAGAGCATCGACACCGCCGCCCAGGAAGTCCAGGCCGCGATCAATACTGCGGCCGGGCGCCTGCCCCAGGACATGCCAAGCCTGCCCACCTGGCGCAAGGTCAACCCGGCCGACAGCCCGGTGCTGATCCTCACCGTCAGTTCAACGCAGATGCCCGCCAACGAACTGAGCGACTACACCGAAACCCTGCTGGCGCGGCAGTTGAGCCAGATCGACGGTGTTGGCCTGATCAACATTACCGGCCAACAGCGCCCGGCCATTCGCGTCCAGGCCGTGCCCGAAAAACTGGCAACCCTGGGCCTGACGCTGGCCGACCTGCGCCAGGCCATCCAGCAAACCAGCCTGAACCTGGCCAAGGGCGCACTCTATGGCGACAACAGTATCTCGACCCTGGCAACCAACGACCAGCTGTTCCACCCCGACGAATATGCCGATCTGATCGTGTCCTACCGCAACGGTGCGCCGGTGCACCTGAAGGATGTGGCACGGGTCATCAATGGCGCGGAAAACGCCTATGTGCAAGCCTGGTCCGGCCAGGAGCAAGGGCTCAACCTGGTGGTCTTCCGCCAGCCCGGAGCCAATATCGTGGAGACCGTCGACCGGGTGATCGATGCCCTGCCGAGGCTCGAGGCCATGTTGCCGGCCTCGGTCAAGGTTTCGGTACTCAACGACCGCACCCAGACCATCCGTGCCTCGCTGCACGAAGTCGAAGTTACCCTGATGATCGCCGTGCTGCTGGTGATTGCGGTGATGGCGCTGTTCCTGCGCCAACTGTCGGCCACCCTGATCGTCACCAGCGTGCTGGGCGTGTCACTGGTCGCCAGCTTCGCCATGATGTACCTGTTGGGCTTCAGTCTGAACAACCTGACGCTGGTGGCCATTGTCGTCGCGGTCGGCTTCGTGGTCGATGACGCCATCGTGGTGGTGGAAAACATCCACCGGCATCTCGAAGCCGGCGAAGGCATGCGTGAAGCGGCGATCAAGGGTGCCGGGGAAATCGGCTTCACCGTGGTGTCGATCAGCTTCTCGCTGGTCGCGGCGTTCATTCCGCTGCTGTTCATGGGCGGCGTGGTCGGCCGGCTGTTCAAGGAGTTCGCCCTCACGGCGACCTCCACCATCCTCATCTCCATCGTGGTATCCCTGACCCTGGCGCCCATGCTCTGCGCGCAGTTCATGCGCAATCCGCCGCATGTTCCCGGCAAGGGCCCGGCCCTGGGCAAGCGTCTGCTGGCCTGGTATGACACCGGCCTGGTCCGCGCCCTGGCGCACCAGCGCCTGATGCTCGGCATTTTCGGCCTGACCGTGGTCATGGCCGTGGTGGGTTATGTTGCCATTCCCAAGGGATTCTTCCCGATGCAGGACACCGGTTTCGTGCTCGGGACCACCGAGGCGGCTGCCGATATCTCCTACCCGGACATGGTCGAAAAACACAAAGCGCTGGCCAAAATCGTCGAAGCCGACCCGGCGGTCAAGGCGTTCTCCCACTCCGTCGGGGTGACGGGCAGCAACCAGACCATCGCCAACGGCCGCTTCTGGATCGCCTTGAAAGACCGGGGCGATCGCGACGTTTCGGTCAACCAGTTCATCGATGAGTTGCGCCCCAAAATGGCCAAGGTACCGGGCATTGTCCTGTACCTGCGCGCCGGCCAGGACATCAACCTCAGCTCCGGCCCAAGCCGCGCCCAATACCAGTATGTGCTCAAGAGCAACGACGGCCCGGCACTGAACCTCTGGACCGAGCGCCTGACCGAACGCCTGCGCGCCAACCCGGCGTTTCGCGACCTGTCCAACGACCTGCAGCTGGGCGGCAGCGTGACCCGCATTACCATCGACCGCATCGCCGCTGCGCGCTTCGGCCTGACCACCACCGACGTCGACCAGGCACTCTATGACGCCTTCGGCCAACGCCAGATCAGCGAGTTCCAGACCGAAACCAACCAGTACAAAGTGATCCTCGAGCTCGATGCCGAGCAACGTGGCAAGGCCGAAAGCCTCAATTACTTCTATCTGCGCTCACCGCAAAGCGGCGAGATGGTGCCCCTGTCGGCGCTGGCCAGGGTCGAGCCGCCCAGTACCGGCCCGCTCTCGATCGCCCACGATGGCCTGTTCCCCGCCGCCAACCTGTCTTTCAACCTCGCACCCGGCGTAGCGCTGGGCGATGCGGTGAATATCCTTAACCAGGCCATGAGCGACCTGGGGATGCCCAGCTCGATCATCGGTACGTTCCAGGGGGCGGCTCAGGCGTTCCAGAGTTCGCTGTCGAGCCAGCCCTGGCTGATTCTCGCGGCACTGGTGGCGGTGTATATCATCCTCGGCGTGCTCTATGAAAGCTTCGTGCACCCGCTGACCATCATCTCGACCCTGCCCTCGGCCGGCATCGGCGCCTTGCTGCTGCTCTGGCTGTGGGGTCAGGATTTCTCGATCATGGGGCTGATCGGCGTGGTCCTGCTGATCGGTATCGTCAAGAAAAACGGCATCCTGATGATCGACTTCGCCCTCGATGCCCAACGCAATCACGGCCTCTCTCCTGAGGAAGCGATCCACAAGGCCTGCCTGACACGCTTTCGGCCCATCATGATGACCACCCTGGCGGCACTGTTCGGCGCATTGCCCCTGATGTTCGGCTATGGCGCCGGCGCCGAGCTGCGCCAGCCCCTGGGCATCGCCGTGGTTGGCGGGCTGCTGGTCAGCCAGGCACTGACGCTGTTCACCACCCCGGTCATATACTTGGCACTGGAGCGCTTGTTTCACCGGCGCAGGCCAGTGCCCGGTCCGGCGCTGCCGAACGCCAATTGAGAGACGATCATGCGTGTCCTGATTATCGAAGACGAAGAGAAAACCGCCGATTACCTGCACCGCGGCCTGACTGAACAAGGCTTCACCGTGGATGTGGCCCGCGACGGTATCGAAGGCCTGCACCTGGCCCTGGAGGGCGATTACGAGGTGATCGTGCTCGACGTCATGCTGCCCGGCCTGGATGGCTACGGCGTGTTGCGTGGCTTGCGCGCCAAAAAGCAGACCCCGGTGATCATGCTTACTGCGCGCGAGCGAGTCGAAGACCGTATCCATGGCCTGCGCGAGGGAGCCGACGATTACCTGGGCAAGCCATTCTCCTTCCTCGAACTGGTCGCCCGCCTGCAAGCCTTGACCCGCCGCAGTGGTGGCCATGAACCCGTGCAGATCAGCATCGCCGACCTGTGGATCGACCTGATCAGCCGCAAGGCCAGCCGTGGCGGACAGCGCCTGGAACTGACCGCCAAGGAGTTCTCCCTGCTCAGTGTGCTGGCCCGGCGTCAGGGCGAAATTCTCTCCAAGACCGCCATCGCCGAACTGGTCTGGGATATCAATTTCGACAGCGATGCAAACGTCGTCGAAGTCGCGATCAAACGCCTGCGGGCCAAGCTCGATGGTCCCTTCGAGGCCAAGCTGCTGCATACCATCCGAGGCATGGGCTATGTCCTGGAAAACCGGAACTGACTCCATTGCCCTGCGTCTGAGCGCCCTGTTCACCCTGGTCGCGCTGCTGGTGTTCGTGCTGATCGGCGCTGCGCTCTACCAGCAGGTCGACAAGCGCCTGGGCCTGCTGCCCGAGGCCGAGCTCGAGGCGCGCTACAGCGTGCTGGAGTCGGCCCTCACCCGCTACGGCACGGCGGAGCACTGGGCCAAGATCAACGCCAAGCTCAACCTGCTGAGCCAGGAAGACAAGCGCATCCGCTTCTGGGTCGTCAGTGGCAATCCGGGTTATGAATACGGCCAGCCGGATGAGGCCATCCGCAAGTTCTCCCAAGGGCCCGAAGGCATGCGCGACCTGCACCTGGCGGGGCAGCCCTATCCACTCAAAGTGCTCGTCAGCCGCCTGCCGGCGCTTGCCCCACGACCACCCCTGACGTTTTTGATCGGCATCGATACCGAAACCTTCGGTCACACCCAGCACACCTTGCTGGTTGCCCTGATCAGCCTCGCCGCCCTGGGTGTCGTGCTGGCCTCGGCATTGGGTTATTGGGTCGCGCGCATCGGTCTCAAGCCGCTGGTCACACTGTCTGAAGCGGCACAAAAACTCGCGCCGCCGCGGCTGTCCGGACGCCTTCAACTGTCGCCGCTGCCGCCGGAGCTCAGCCAGTTCGTCACTGCTTTCAATTCAACGCTGGAACGGGTCGACCTGGCCTATTCGCGCCTCGAAGCTTTCAACGCTGACGTGGCCCATGAACTGCGCTCGCCGCTGACCAACCTGATCGGCCAGACCCAGGTTGCACTGACCCGTGGCCGGTCGGCCGAGCACTACTTCGAAGTGCTGCAATCGAACCTCGAAGAACTCGAACGCCTGCGCAGCATCATCAACGATATGCTCTTTCTGGCCAGTGCCGACCAGGGCAGCAAGGCCACCGCCCTGACCTCCACATCGCTGGCCGAAGAAGTCGCGACCACCCTGGACTACCTGGATTTCATTCTGGAAGACGCGCAGATTCGCGTCGAAGTCCATGGCGATGCCAACGTGCGGATCGAAAAGGCGCACCTGCGCCGAGCGCTGATCAACCTGCTCAACAATGCCGTACAACATACCGAACCTGGCCAGGTGATCGATGTCAGCATCCAGGCCGACGCCGAGAAGGTCAGCCTTGCGGTGACCAATCCTGGCCCCACGATCGACCAGGAACACTTGCCGATGCTCTTCGAGCGCTTCTATCGGGTCGACGCTTCGCGCACCAACAGCGGTGGCAATCACGGCCTGGGCCTGGCCATCGTCAAGGCTATCGCGCTCATGCATGGCGGCACGGTGTTCGTGCGCAGCCAATCTGGCAGCAACACGTTCGGCATCAATCTTCCCACATGACTATTACCCAACAGGTAACAGTTCTTATCCTGAATCACTCTTTTTCGACCGCGGCAATACTATTAACTTAGTCGCACCTAATAGCACTTGCTCTGCAAGAAGGTCTTTTCAAATGTCCAACAGTATGGGTATTGCCAGCGCTTTTGTTCTGTCTTCGTTGTTGTTGTCTCCACTTGCCATGGCCGAAGAGTCGCGCGCGTTCGTGGCGCACAACGCCGCTCGCCAGGCCGCCTTCGAACAGGCTAACCAGGAGCTGACCGCGCAAGATCAGGAACGCGTGCAGCCCCAGCAAACATCAGCCATCCAGGACTCAGAGGAGACCTCGAAAGACAGCTGATCCGCGCAACCGAAGTTTCCCTCGACGTCGATCTGGCACCCGTCGCCTGATCGGTCGTTTTAAAAGCCGCTGCTGTCAGCGGCTTTTTTTTAACCCGTTAAAAGTGCAAACAATGATGTTTCTTTTAAAGGAGAAATACTGCTTCGCAATAACAACTACGTCCTTGAGCTCGCTTGATAAGGCACCGATAACGATGAAAACAAAACGCCTCTCACACCTCGGTTAATTGCACTGACTGTAATGATGACCTACCAGCCATCGTGACAGTGACGACGGACAGCAACCTGGACAAAAAACGCATTGTTGTTGATTGCTTTTTCAACATTTTCTAACAAGCGTTTGATCAAAAAAACCTGCTGCCCTGTCGGGCCTTTTTCATAAGTCATTATCCGAATTGAAAAAATCTCGACAGCTTTGGCAAACGGTCAACTTCCCTCATGCGAAGTGTTCGCCGTGCAGTATGCGTACGTCGGATTCAGTGCTTGTTCCGCTATCCACCCGCCCCTAGAATACCGCCCCCTCGCATTGCCATACCGTATATCAGGCCATTGACTGATCGATCTTGCTCAGGAATTGTTGCTTGGGACAGGGGCGAATAACCAAATGCATAGCCGTCACATTCATTTGCCCCCAAGTCTGTTCACGACCGATCCACTTGCCTCCTTATCACGATCAAAGCAATGAAAGCGCGCAACTCAACCCAGCGGCAATCAAGAAAGATCGCGCATCCGGAGCTGATCCTGAATCTGGGCAGCTGTCTGGCCGTGATTGCCATCGTTGCGATTGTCGCGTTCCTGTTGATTCGCGAGCGTACCAGCGCCGAACACGCTGCCTCACGGTCGGCGGCCAATATCGTGCAACTGATCGACACTGATGTGCTGCGCAATGTCGAACTCTATGACCAGTCGCTACAGGGCATCATTGCCATCTCGCAGCGCCCCGACCTGCTGACCATCCCGCCTGAGTTACGCCAGCAGGTATTGTTCAACCCGGCCATCACAGCCCCCTTTCGCGGCGACATTCTGTGGCTGGACAAATACGGCGATATCGTCGCCGACTCCACCAGCGTTACCGCCCGCTCCGCCAATTTCGCCGACAGGAAGATTTTTCAGGCGCTTCGTGAAAATCCAGACCTGGGTCTGGTGATCAGCCCGCCCTTCAAGAATCCTCTGACCAACCAGGAGTGGAGCATCACCTTCAGTCGACGCATATCCGCGCCTGAGGGCTCATTTCTAGGTGTGGCTTCCGGCGCCTTGCGCCTGGATTATTTCAATGACCTGTTCAAAAGCCTGGACATCGGCAAGGACAGTTCCGTCAACCTGATGAACACCAGCGGCCATCTGCTGGCGCGGCAACCCGCATTGCCGGGCGACTCGATGATCGGCCATGACTTCAGCGAGAGCGAGAATTTCAAGCGCATCCTGGAGGCGAAACAGGGCAGTTTCACCAGCCTCTCAACCCGCACCCGACAGGAACGGCTTTATACGTTTTCCCGTGTCGGCGATTTGCCGTTGATCGTCATCGTCGCCCAGCCCACCGCAGAGGTGTATGCCTCCTGGAAGCGCACGGTGGTCATGATTGGCGTTGCCACTGGCCTGCTCTGCATCGGTATCCTCTGGCTGACCGTTCTGCTTGGGCGCGAACTGCGGCTGCGCCATCGCGCCGAACAGGACCTGGCCACTCTGGCTGCCACCGACAGCCTGACAGGCCTGGCCAATCGTCGCTGCCTGGATCAGACCCTGGAACTCGAATGGGCGCGAGCGCAACGCGGCACCCGCCCGCTGTCGGTGCTCATGGTCGATGTGGACCACTTCAAGGCCTTCAATGAGCGCCATGGCCACCAGGGTGGCGACGAAGCCCTGCGCAATGTGGCGCAAGTCATCGAGCAATGCATTCGTCGCCCCGGCGACCTGGCGGCGCGCTACGGCGGCGAAGAGTTTGTCGTGGTGCTGCCGGAGACTGATTCCAGGGGCGCACTGATGATCGCCGAGACCATTCGCTCGAGTATCGAAGCGCAGCCGCCTTTTGGCAGTGACACGCAACCGATCACCGTCAGCGTCGGGGTCAGCTCGCAATGGGCCGATGCCGACAAGATGCTCGAGGCGCTGCTCTGCGCAGCAGATGCCGCGCTTTACCAGGCCAAGCACAATGGGCGCAATCAGGTCAGATACGGCGATTGACCCGATTGCACCCCTGACTGCGCGCTATGTTCAGCGGGCCTGAGCGATGTTGCGAAGGGCCTTGACCTGATCGTGATTGCGCTGCACGCCATGGTACTGGCGCTCGATGGTTGCTTTCACATTGGCCGGCAGGACTTTCTCCAGCGCACTTCGATAGGCTTTCAGGGCATGATCCTCACCGCGCTCGGCCTCGTTGAGCACTGCTTCTTCGTCCTTGCCGGTCAACAACGACTTGAGGTCGACCCAGCGCCGATGCATGTCACCGCTGACACTGGTGCTCGTCTCGGGGTCGCCACCGAGCGTGCGCACTTCAGCCTGCAGTTCCGCCGCAGCAGTCGAACATTCCTGTGAGCGTTTGATGAATAACGACTTGAGTTCGGGGTTCTTGATGTCCTCGGCACAGGTACGGAAACCTTCCTCGCCATCCTTGCTGACCTCGATCAGATCGTTGAGCACAGATACTGCTTCTTTATTGGCATCGATCATTTTTCTGTTCCTTCTGGTTGAGCGGGTTACTCTTAAAAGAGCAGTCTTCATGCCAGCTTATTTTTATAAAAATATCTTTTTAAATCATAAACTTACAAACAACACAAAAATCTGTATTCGCGCTTTCTGCATGAACTGTCATTTGGCCTGCATGCAGAATGCATGTATTTTCGAGCCATCCACGCACTCAGGTAACCTTCCCCCCATGAACCCGGAAAAACTGGAACTGCTGATCACCCGTGAGATGCCGTTCGGCAAATACAAGGGCCGGATCATCGCCGACCTGCCCGGCCCGTACCTGAACTGGTTTGCCCGCGAGGGCTTTCCCAAAGGGGAGCTGGGTGGTCTGCTGGCACTGATGCATGAGATCGACCACAACGGCCTTTCAGACTTGCTCGAACCGCTGCGCGCCAAACATTCACGCCCCGCTCCCCGCCACTGACTTCAAGCGAGCCCGACGATGTCCACCTGCCCTGCCTTGCACGATGCAAATACCCTGGCCCGAGATGAAGGCTACTGGCAACGGATTGCCGCCGACTATGAGGTGGAACCCGGCCCGATCAATTTCGAGTACGGTTACTTCGGGCGCATGACCCGTACGGTTGCCGAGCAGTACCAACAGAACATCGCTTTTATCAATCGCAGCAATTCGCTGCACGTTCGCCAGCAATTCGAGCAGCAGGATAACCTGCGCATTCATGCAGCCCTTGCCGAACTGGTGCAGGTTGCGCCTGAAACCGTCGCACTGACCCAGAGCGCATCGGCCGCGCTGCAATCGTTGATCCGCAACTACAACGCCTTCAAACCAGGCGATCAGGTACTGATCAGCGACCTTGAGTACGACAGCATCCAGAACGCCATGCGCTGGCTGGCCCGCAATCGCGGTGTGGAGGTGATCGAGATCAGCCATCCGCATCCGGCAAGCCATGACAGCCTGTTGCAGAGCTATGAAAGCGCCCTGCTTCGCTATCCCCGCTTGAAATTGATGGTGCTGACCCATGTCACTCACCGTACCGGGTTGGTCATGCCGGTGCAGGCCATTGCAGCCAAGGCTCGGGCAGCGGGGGTGGATGTCGTGCTCGACGGCGCCCACGCCCTGGGGCAACTGGATTTTCGTCTGGATGAGCTGGGCGTGGCGTTTGCCGGTTATAACCTGCAGAAGTGGATGGGGGCGCCGCTGAGCCTGGGGGTGATTTATATTCAGCAAGACCGCTTGCAAGCGATCGACCCGGACATGGCCGCTCTCGACTACCTGCCACACAGCATCCAGTCCCGCACACCCTATGGCACCCCAAACATTCCAGCCTGGCTGACTCTGCCCACCGTCTTTGCCGAACACCAGGCCATGGGCGGCTCGACTGTCAAAGGTGCGCGACTGAAGTACTTGCGCGATCTGTGGGTAAGCCAGGTGCAGGAACTGGACGGGATCGAAGTGCTCACTCCTGACGATCCGCGGCTGTACAGTGCGATCACCTCGTTTCGCTTTACCCGGCATGCGGACCAGCAGGCGATGGCTCAACGGTTGCTGGATGAGTACAACCTGTTCACTGTGGTTCGCGCTGGCTCGGCGTGCGGGCCGTGCATTCGGGTTACGCCGGGGTTTACCACGACGCTTGAGGAAGTGAGGGTGTTGGTGGGGGCTTTGGCGGAGTTGAGTCGATAGATCCGGCGACCGCTGCGCGGTCGATCGCGGGCAAGCCCGCTCCCACAGAGGTGATATGGCACACATCAATCCTGTGGGAGCGGGCTTGCCCGCGATAAGGGCCGCAGGCCCTTCAAATTCTCAAGACCAAAAAAAAGGTGCGCCGACCAAGCGCACCCAAAAGCCGTAAAGCACTACAACAAATCAGTCGAACAGCGCCAACGCCTCGGCACTGCATTCCTGGATACGTGCCCAATCGCGGTTCTTGACCCACGCACTCTCGAACATCCAGGTACCCCCCACGCACATTACATTTGGCTGGGCGATGTAGCTTTTCAGGTTGCCGGGATTAACCCCGCCGGTAGGACAGAAACGCACTTCACCAAACGGACCTGCAAACGCCTTGATCGCCGCCACGCCGCCGCTGATTTCCGCCGGGAACAGCTTGAAGCGGCGGTAACCCAGGGCATAACCCATCATGATTTCCGAAGCACTGCTGATCCCTGGCAGCATCGGCAGCGGGCTGTCCACGCCGGCTTCAAGGATGTCCTGGGTGCAACCCGGGGTCACGATGAACTGGGCACCGGCCGCTTCGACTGCAGCGAGCATCTTTCGATCCAGCACGGTACCGGCACCGACGCACAGCTCCGGGCGCTGCTCGCGCAGCAGGCGAATGGCCTTGAGGCCATGCTCGCTGCGCAAGGTGATCTCCAGGGTTTTCAGGCCACCGGCAGCCAGCGCATCGGCCAGCGGCAGAATGTCTTCTTCACGGGCAATGGTAATGACCGGAAGAATCTTTGCGTTCGCACAAATAGCATCGATTTGGGCGATCTTGTCCGCCATGCGGTTTTGTTTCTCGAGCGTCGTCATAGCGGCTGATCCTTGGCTCATGGGCACCAGTAAATCTCTAAAGAAGAATGAAGAAATGCGCGGATCGGCATCTGGGCGATGTCATCGCCCGCCAGTGCGTCACGCAGGGTAGTCAATTTGCCCTGGCCGGCGACGGCCAGGATCGGGAAGCGTGCCGAGGCCAGCAGGGCCCGACTCATGCTCAGACGCTGGTGCGGCACCGTCGGCGCACGCATGGGCAGGCAGCGTCGCGTACCTTCTGCCTGCAACGCCTCGGCCAGGTTCGGGCTATAGGGGAACAGAGAAGCTGTGTGCCCGTCATCCCCCATACCCAACACCAGCACATCGATGGGCGGCAGCTCGGCCAAGGCCTGGTCGGCCTCGTTCGCAGCCTCTTGAAGGGTGGCTGTCGAACGGTACAGGCCAATGAAGCGCGCCTTGGCCACGTCCCCCACCAACAGGTAGCGCTGCAACAGACCGGCATTGCTGTCGACATGTTCGACCGGCACCCAACGCTCGTCGGCAAGGCTGATCACCACCTTCGACCAATCCAGCGACTGACGTGACAGGCATTGAAAGAACATCACCGGGCTGCGCCCGCCGGACACTACCAGGGTCGCCACGCCGCGCTGCTCGATCGCTGTGCGCAATTGCTCGGCCACCTTGCCGGCCAGGGCTTCGGCCAGCAGCGATGGGCTCACGAAATCATGTGCCCGCACGCCTGCCGGCAGTTTCAGTTCAGATATCGCCATACCATGACCTCCCGTCGCGGGTTATCAGTGCAATCGAGCTCATCGGCCCCCAGGACCCTGCCGCATACGGCTTGGGCGCATCACCGGACTTTTTCCAGCCGGCGATCAACTGGTCGCACCACTTCCACGCATATTCGATTTCATCTTTGCGCACAAACAGGTTCTGATTGCCTCGCATCACTTCCAGCAACAACCGCTCGTAGGCATCGGGAATCCGCGCACTGCGATAGGTGTCGGAAAAGTTCAGCTGCAATGGGCCGCTGCGCAGTTGCATGCCCTTGTCCAGGCCCTGTTCCTTGGTCATCACCCGCAATGAGATACCTTCATCCGGTTGCAGGCGAATGATCAGTTTATTGCTGATCTGCAAACGCTGCTCGGGAGCGAAGATGTAGTGCGGCGGTTCCTTGAAATGAATGACGATCTGCGACAGCTTCTGCGGCATGCGCTTGCCGGTACGCAGGTAGAACGGAACCCCGGCCCACCGCCAGTTGCGAATGTCGGCGCGCAGCGCCACGAAGGTCTCGGTATCGCTCTGGGTATTGGAGTTTTCTTCCTCCAGGTAACCCGGCACCGCACGTCCCTCGCTGTAACCGGCGATGTATTGGCCACGCACCACCTGGGTGGTAAGGCCCTCACCGCTGATCGGCGCCAGCGCCTTGAGTACCTTGACCTTCTCATCGCGAATGCTGTCGGCGGACAGGTCGCTCGGCGGGTCCATGGCAATCAGGCACAGCAGCTGCAACAGGTGATTCTGAATCATGTCACGCAATTGCCCGGCCTGATCGAAATAACCCCAGCGACCCTCGATGCCGACTTTTTCAGCCACCGTGATTTCCACGTGAGAGATGGAGTTCTGGTTCCACTGGGTTTCAAACAGGCTGTTGGCAAAGCGCAGGGCAATCAGGTTCTGTACCGTTTCCTTGCCCAGGTAATGGTCGATCCGATAGACACGGTTCTCCGGAAAAAACTGCGCCACGGCATCGTTGACTCGGCGAGAAGAGGCCAGGTCATGGCCAATCGGCTTTTCCAGGACCGCACGGGTGCGGTCGGCCAGGCCGACCCTGGCCAGGTTCTCGCAGATTGCGCCATACACCGCTGCAGGGGTGGCGAAGTAGGCGATCAATTGTTCGGCAGTACCGACGTACTCGGCCAGCGCGACATAGTCAGCAGGTTCGAGAAAGTCCACATGCAGATAACTCAGGCGGTCGAGAAAGCGCCGCAACGGCACCTCTTCGATTTCTGCCGCCGGAACGAACTCGCGCAAATGCTCCGTAATAGCCGCCAGATGTTGCTGCGTATCGCCCGGCTCACGCGCCAGCGCCAGGATGCGCGTATCGGCATGCAGCAGGTCGGCACGGTCGAGCTGATACAGCGCCGGGAAGAGCTTGCGCAGCGCCAGATCGCCCAAGGCGCCAAACAGGGCAAAGGTGCAGGGTTCGACGGTTATCGATGGCATGATGTTTGTTCTTTTATCAAGTTAGGCTAGAAATACCTTTTTTCAAGGCGGCTTTCAAGGGAAAATGTAGTAATAAACACAACATTTGATCCTGTATACAGATTCAAGTGGTTAACCCTCCATGCCATCAGTACGATAGGCCATCGTGAAAATCAGCCATGCCGGCGCCGCCGCTGGCTGCATCCTCGACCCAAGGACATTACATGGACCGCGTGCGAAACCTCCTGGAGCAGATCCAGGGCCGCCTCGAAGAGCTGAACAAGGCTGAGCGCAAAGTCGCCGAAGTCATCCTGCTCAACCCTCAGCAAGCCACCCGTTTCAGCATCGCCGCCCTGGCCCAGGCAGCCAAGGTCAGCGAGCCGACCGTCAATCGCTTCTGCCGCTCGTTCGGCGTCAGCGGCTACCCCGAGCTCAAACTGCAACTGGCCCAAAGCCTGGCCAGCGGCGCGGCCTACGTCAGCCGCGCAGTGGAGGCCGACGACGATCCCGGCGCCTACACCCAGAAGATCTTCGGCAGCGCCATCGCCTCGCTGGACAGCGCGTGCCAGCAGCTGGACCCGAACCTGATCAGCCGCGCCGTGGACATGCTGATCCAGGCCCGGCAGATCCATTTCTTCGGCCTCGGTGCCTCGGCCCCGGTGGCGCTCGATGCCCAGCACAAGTTCTTCCGCTTCAACCTGGCCGTATCGGCCCATGCCGACGTGTTGATGCAGCGCATGCTGGCGTCGGTCGCCCACACCGGTGAGCTGTTCGTGATCATTTCCTACACCGGACGCACCCGCGAACTGGTCGAAGTGGCACGCCTGGCCCGTGAAAACGGCGCCTCGGTGCTCGGCCTGACCGCTGCCGATTCGCCCCTGGCCAAGGCCAGCAGCCTCAGCCTGAATATTCCGCTGCCCGAAGACACCGACATCTATATGCCGATGACTTCGCGGATCATTCAGCTGACCGTACTCGATGTACTGGCAACCGGCATGACCCTTCGCCGTGGCGTGGACTTCCAGCCGCATCTGCGCAAGATCAAGGAAAGCCTCAACGCCAGCCGCTACCCGATCGACGACGAGCTCAATTGAACAACTGCGCCTGAAGCGTCAAATGCGCCTGCTCGCCAGGCGCCAGGCTCAGGCTGTCGCTGCTGCCACTGGCCGCCTCGATACACACGAACCCCTGGCTCTCGATCCCGCTGACGCCCATCAACGGCCGACTGCCCGGGTGCCAGACCACGGTGTCCTGACTGTCGCCAGTGTCGATGCTCAACTGCCGTTGCCAGGCACGATCCTGAAGCTGTAAGGCGCCCGCGTGCTGGTACACGCGCTGGCAACCACCGCTGACCCTCAAATCGCCCTCTTGCCGGCAGGCGCGGCGGTTCAATTGGTCATACCCCTCCGCATTTTCTAGCCCAGACAGCGCTATCTCAGCGACGCTGCTAATACGCCAGTAGGCCAGCAGAGCATGACTCAACTGGCAAGGCTGGGTGTCCTGATGCTCGGTCGTCAGGCGCAACTCCATGGTTTCACCCAGCTGCGCATGCAAGTCGACCTGCCATTCACACAGCTGCAAACGCCAGTGCAGGCTGACACCCTGCTCGTCTTCACGGCTTTCAAGCAACTTCCAGTCGACCAGGCGCGCCCAGCCATGGGCCGGCCACATGCCTTCGCTCGGATGGCGGCCATACCAGGGCCAGCACACCGGCACCCCACCGCGAATCGCACCGACCTGCGGCCACTGAGCGGCACACCACAGCCAGGGTTTCTGACCACGGGGCTGGAAGTGCAACAACTGCGCGCCCTGGCGGCTGAACACCGCCTGGCAGTGTGGATGATCGATGATCAGCACGTCGCGCTGCTGGTAGCGCTCCCACTCGAAGGTCGGTCGGGTTCGCAGCGATTTGAAGAAGCGCTGGAGTGGGTGTTCGTGCATGGGCGGTCCTGGGAATTCTTATAGATTTGCGGTGATAGATCTGACGTCATCGCTGGCAAGCCAGCTCCCACAGAGGATCGATGGTGCAACTCGAATCCCTGTGGGAGCGGGCTTGCCCGCGATCGACCGTGAAACGGTCGCAAAACAGCCCATAGGATACGTCAGAACACCGATTGAATCTTCAACCCCGCGACAATCGCATCATCAACCTGATCCACACCGCCCGGATGCTTCACGTATTGCAGGTTCGGCCGCACCGTCAGCCAGTTGGTCACATGCACGCCGTAATACAGCTCGGCGTTGTACTCGGTCTCCTGAACCGGCAGGAATGCCGGGTTATCGTAGTCGTTGATGCCATTGAGATCATTGACCAGCTGCTCGCGCTTTTTGACGTCATCGTTGACGTGGATGCGCGCAACACCGAAGCCGATATCATCCTTGGGCCGGGCATCGAACGGGCCTTTGTAGACCACGCCGAGCTGCTGGTAGTTATCAACCTTGTTGGTGGCCTTGTCGTGCACCGTCAGGTTGGCGAACAGGCTCAGGCCGCGGCTGGCGTCGCCGTTACGTGAAGTGACTTGTTGTTGTGCCACCGCCCACCAACCGTGCTTGCTGCTGTGGGAGCGGAACTCGCCACCGGGGGTCAGGGGCTGCGGCTGGCCGTCGGCACCTTCGAAAACGTCATCGGCCTTGGCGGTGCTGTAGTAGTAACCGACGCGGTATTCACCCGGCAGCGCATTGACCTGTGGCGACCAGACGAACTCCACCGGCAGGATCATGCCTTTGGTGCCACTGCCACTGAGTTTGAAGCCGTTGCCGGTTTCCAGGTTCGACGGGTTCTGCTCATACACACCGATCTGGGCGAAAAACTCCGGCGTGAGCTTGTATTTCACGCGCATGCCCCACTGCGCCACTGGCCAGTTGTACCAGACATCACCGACCCAGTTGCCCACCTGCGAGCCGCAGAACGCCAGGTTCTGGAAGTCGCATGGGAAGCTGTTGAAGTCTTCGCCCTCGCCCATCTGGCCGATTTTTACATCCAGTGCCCCGTCGAAGTACTTCTGCTTGATCCACATCTGCGTCAGGCGCCAGGTCTGGCCCCGCCCCCAGACTTCCTGCACCGAGCTGAGCTGCCCGGTGCGCGGGTCGCTGATGCGGTCGTTGGACAGGTTGCGACCGCTGCGCTCGGTGACGGTCAGCCTGGCTTCGGTATCGTGCCAGCCGAGGATCTTTTCCAGGTCCAGCTTCACCCCGAGGGCGAACTGGTCGCTGTAGCGGGCCGTCTTGTCGTCGTTGAAGCCACCGTGGAGGTTGCCGGCCACTTCGCCGACATACTCCAGGGAGAAGTCATAGCCCTGGTCGAGCAGCTCGGTACGGGCACCGCCCCAGTCGCCCGACATCCATTTCGACTCGGGGTCGAAGGCCCCGGCGGCGTGTACGCTGCCGACGAGGCTCAGCGCCGCGAGTGCGGTCAATCGAGATAGACACCGGCTTGCGACTGCTTTGTTGTTCATCCATTACGTCCTCATATTATTTTTATTAAAACGCGGTGAATCGATCTCAACGTCCCTTGAACTGCGCAACATTGCCGGCATGGACCTCTGCCTGCGCACCGCCAACCACCCCCAGGCGCTCGCCGCTGCTGGCATCGAACAGCAATACCCTGGCCGGATCGAACTGCAGGTTCAGGGTCTCGCCCACCTGCGGCGCGATGTCCGGTGCCAGGCGGCAGCAGACCTTGGTCTGGTTGAGGGTGACGAACACCAGGGTGTCCGGTCCGGTGGGCTCGATGACCTGTACCTCGGCACGGATGCTCGGCAGGCCGTTGGGTTCGGCCGGGGCAAGGACGATCTGTTCCGGGCGCATGCCCAGGATCACTTCGCGATCCTCCAGCCCCGCTTCGCTCAAGCCCAATGGCAGTTCGCAGCGGGCCTGGCCGCTGTCGAGCAGCGCGTGCAGACGCCCTTCCTGGCGCTGCAGGCGCAGGGGGATGAAGTTCATGGGCGGCGAGCCGATGAAACTGGCCACGAACAGGTTGGCCGGGTCGTTGTAGATCTGCTGTGGCGTGCCGAACTGCTGGATCAGCCCATCCTTCATCACCGCCACCTTGTCGCCCAGGGTCATGGCCTCGATCTGGTCGTGGGTCACATACACAGTGGTCGTCTTCAGGCGCTGGTGCATCAGTTTGATTTCGGTGCGCATCTCCACCCGCAACTTGGCGTCGAGGTTGGACAACGGCTCGTCGAACAGGTAGATCTTCGGCCGCCGCGCCAGCGCCCGGCCCATGGCCACTCGCTGTTGCTGGCCACCGGAGAGCTGCCCCGGCTTGCGCCCGAGCAGGTGTTCGATCTGCAGCAGTTTCGCCACCCGGGCGACCTCTTCCTCGATGGCTGCCGGCGCCATCTTGCGAATTTTCAAGCCGAAGGCGATGTTCTCGCGCACGCTCATGGTCGGGTACAGCGCGTAAGACTGGAAGACCATGGCGATGTCACGGTCCTTGGGACTCATGCCGCTGATGTCGGCTTCATCGACCAGGATCGCCCCGCCACTGATGCTTTCCAGCCCGGCGATGCAGTTCATCAAGGTCGACTTGCCGCAGCCGGACGGACCCACGAGGATCAGGAACTCCCCGGACTCGATCTTCAGCTCGATGTTCTTCAAGGTGTCCGGCAAGCCGCTGCCGTAGGTTTTGTTGACGTTGCGCAATTGGAGCGTTGCCATGTTGTTACCCCTTGACCGCGCCGGCGGTGAGCCCACGCAGGAAATACTTGCCAGCCAGGACATAGACCAACAGGGTCGGTAAACCGGCGATCATCGCCGCCGCCATGTCGACGTTGTATTCCTTGACCCCGGTGCTGGTGTTGACCAGGTTGTTCAGGGCCACGGTGATCGGTTGGGCATCGCCGCTGGCGAAGACCACGCCGAAGAGAAAGTCGTTCCAGATCTGAGTGAACTGCCAGATCAGGCAGACCATGATGATCGGGACCGACATGGGCAGCAGGATCCTCGTGAAGATGGTGAAAAAGCCGGCGCCGTCGAGCCGCGCCGCCCGCACCAGGGCATCGGGCACGCTCATGAAGTAGTTGCGGAAAAACAGCGTGGTGAAGGCCAGGCCATAGACGATATGGACGATCACCAGCCCCGTGGTGGTGCTGGCCAGGCCCAGCTTGCCGAGGGTGAAGGACGCCGGCAGCAGCACGGTCTGGAACGGCAGGAAGCAGCCGAACAGCAGCAGCCCGAAGAACAGCTGCGAACCGCGAAAGCGCCACATGGTCAGCACGTAGCCATTGAGTGCGCCGAGCAGGGTCGAAATGAACACGGCCGGCAGGGTGATCTTCACCGAGTTCCAGAAGAAGCCGCCGACCGTGTCCCAGGCCTTGATCCAGCCGATGCCGGTGATCACCTGTGGCCAGCTCAGGAGGTTGCCGGTACGGATGTCCTCGGGCGACTTGAAGCTGGTCAGCAGCATCACGATCAGCGGGATCAGGTACACCGCGCAGGCCAGCAGCAGCGTGGCGTAGATGGCGATGCGGCTGAAGTTGAGGGTCGGTTTGGCCAGTTGATTATGCATGGCGCTTACCCCGCAGCTCCGAGTACAGGTACGGCACCAGGATCGACAGGATCGCGCCCAGCATCAGCATCGCACTGGCCGAGCCCATGCCCATCTGGCCGCGGCTGAAAGTGAACGAATACATGAACATCGCCGGCAGGTCCGAGGCGTAGCCCGGGCCACCGGCGGTCATCGCCGCGACCAGGTCGAAACTCTTGATCGCTATGTGCGCCAGGATCATCAGGGCACTGAAGAACACCGGACGCAGGCTTGGCAGGACAATGCGCAGGTAGATGGTCGGCAGGCTCGCACCATCGACTTGCGCTGCGCGGATGATCGACTGGTCGACGCCGCGCAAGCCCGAGAGGAACAGGGCCATGACGAAACCGGACGACTGCCATACGGCGGCAATCACCAGGCAGTAGACGACCCGGTCCGGGTCCACCAGCCAGTCCAGGCGAAAGCCTTCCCAGCCCCAGTCGCGCAGCATCTTGTCCAGGCCCAGGCCGGGGTTGAGCAGCCACTTCCAGGCGGTGCCGGTGACGATCATCGACAGCGCCATGGGGTACAGGTAGACCGTGCGGATAAAACCTTCGCGGCGGATGCGCTGGTCGAGCAGCACCGCCAGTACGACGCCTATCACCAGGCTGATGGCGATGAACAGGCCACCGAACACCGCGAGGTTCTTGCTGGCGACCCACCAGCGGTCGTTCTCCATCAGCCGGGCGTATTGCGCCAGGCCCACCCACTTATAGCTGGGCATGAAGCTGGAGTTGGTGAAGGACAGCAGGAAGGTCCAGAGGATGTAGCCGTAAAAGCCTACCAGGACGATCAACATGCTGGGGGCCAGTACCAGTTTCGGTAGCCAGCGTTGCAGCTTTTCTGTGGGCGAGACTCGGCCCAATGCGGTCATTGTGCTCATAGGAAAGTTCTCTGTTTGGGGGTTGGCGGCGCGTTGCGCCGCATCGCGGGCAAGCCCGCTCCCACAGGGGTTCACTGCAGTCTTCTGTGGGAGCGGGCTTGCCCGCGATGAGGCCAGAAAGCCCTACTTGGCCGACTTGATCGCCGAATTCAGCTGCTTGACCGCATTGGCCGGATCAGCTTTCGGGTCATTGAGGAAATTGGTCACCACATCAAAGATCGCCCCCTGCACCGCCAGGGTCGTCGCCATGTTGTGGGCCATGCTCGGTTGCAGGCCGTCGCCCTGCTCGGCTTCCTTGAAGTCCACCGCCGACTTTTGCGTGCAGGCGTCGAACTGACTCATGTCCATGTCCTGACGCACCGGCAGGGAACCCTTGTTCTGGTTGAACACGGACTGGAACTGCGGCTCCAGCGCGACCTTGGCCAGGTCATTCTGGGCCTTGATGTCGTTCGGCTCCTTGAGCTTGAACATCGCCAGCGAATCGATGTTGTAGGCGAAGCTGCCCTGGGTGCCCGGGAATGGCACGCACTGGTAATCCTTGCCGGCAACCTTGCCGGCGGCTGTCCATTCGCTCTTGGCCCAGTCCCCCATGACCTGCATGCCGGCCTTGCCATTGATGACCTCGGCGGCGGCGATGTTCCAGTCGCGACCGGCACGATTGGCGTCCATGTAGGTGCCGAGCTTCTGCAGGGTTTTGAAGACCTCGACCATCTTGTCGCCGGTCAAGGTCGCTTCATCGAGGTCGACAAAAGCGGCTTTGAATCCTTTCGGGCCGAGGATACTCAGCGCCAGATCCTCGAACACGGTGCTGTCCTGCCAGGGTTGGCCGCCGTGGGCCAGAGGCACGAAGCCCGCGGCCTTGAGCTTGTCGGCAGCATCGAACAGTTCGTCAAGAGTAGTTGGCACCTTGGCCCCGGCCTTGGCGAAGACCTCGGGGTTGATCCACAGCCAGTTGACCCGATGGATATTCACCGGCACGGCCACGTAATGGCCGTCGTATTTCATGATCTGGGCAACTTTTTTCGGCAGCAGCGCGTCCCACTGGTTCGCGGTGGCGACGTCGTCGAGGTTGGTCAGCAACCCCAACGCGCCCCACTCCTGGATATCCGGGCCCTTGATCTGGGCCGCAGCAGGCGGATTGCCGGAAATGGCGCGGGTCTTGAGTACAGTCATGGCCGCCGCACCGCCGCCACCGGCCACGGCGTTGTCTTTCCAGTTGAAACCGTCTTTCTCGACTTGTTGCTTGAGGGTTTCGACCGCCTTGGCTTCACCGCCCGAAGTCCACCAGTGCAGGACTTCGACCGTGCCGGTATCTGCTGCAAGGGCGCTCAAAGGCAACAACGAGGCGAGGGAAATGACAGCGGCGAGGCGATGGATCGCATTCATCTGAATAACCTTTCTTGTTGTTATGCGGTGCAAGTCTGGTGCTTGCGTTGCATACGAGTCTAACCATGACCCTTGGATGCGGACGTAACGAAGGGATGTGGGAATGTCACTGCTTGGTGACATTTGAAGGGACGCATACTCGTTCCCACGCTCCGCGTGGGAATGCAGCGACAGACGCTCCGCGTCCTGCGCCAGACCGTGCGACGCAGAGCGTCTAGGGAAGCATTCCCACGCAGAGCG
>NZ_VXCP01000011.1:0-100749 GCF_011355085.1 Pseudomonas akapageensis
ATGACTGATCGCCACGGCGTCAGGACGCCAGGCGGCCTGGGTGGCGATGCGCGTCGACACTGGCACGAAATCCGGGAAGCTTTGCTGCACTGCACTCCACTGGGCCAGTTGCTGACGCGCCTCGGGCTCGTTCAAGTCCAGACGCCCCAGGGTTTGCGCAGTATTGGCAGCCATTTCACTCATCAAGCGGCGCAACTGCGCCAGCAAGCGCTGTACGGCGGCGTCATCGAACGCCCCGCGATCATGGCTGCAGGCCAGCTCCAGGGACTCGCCGAGGTTGACGGTCAGGGCCAACGGGTAGTTGGTCATTTCCAACTGCTCGATGGTGCCGAACTGCAACGCCTGGTCCTGACGCTGACGCAAGGCCTGGTCCACAGGGTAGTTCTCGAACACCACCAGGGTATCGAACTGCGCTTGCCCGCCCTGTCCGGCCCAGCCCTGAATCGCGTACAGCGGCGTGTGCTCGTGCTCGCGCAGGGCCAGGTTGTCCGCCTGCAGGGCGCGTAAATAATCGCCCACGGCCTGTTCGGCGAGCGGCCGCTGAATCACCGGCAAGGTGTTGATGAACAACCCCAGCCAGGACTCGGCACCTTCCAGCTGCGTGGGCCGCCCGGCGACGGTGACGCCGGCGCACACGCTGTCCAGACCGGTATAGCGCTGCAGCAACAGCAACCACGCGCCCTGCACCAGGGTGTTGAGGGTGATGCGCTGCTGCTGGGCGAATTCGCGCAGACGGCGCATTTCGTCTTCGGCCAGGGCCAGCTTGCGCTGAGCGTAACCGCTGTCCTGGCTCTGGATGACGGCACTGGCCAGCAGGCAGGGTTCGTCCAGTTGAGCCAGGCGCTCGCGCCAGAAGGTTTCACTGACTGCTGCGTCCTGGTCTTGCAGCCAATCAATGTACTGACGGAAGCCGCCTTTGACCGGTTGCAACGCCAGCGGGTCGGCGTAGTGGCTGAGCACTTCGCCAATAAGCTGAGCGTTGCTCCAACCGTCGAGCAACAGGTGGTGACTGGTCCAGATCAACCGGTGACGCTGGGCACTGACGCGCACCAGGCACAGGCGCAGCAAAGGCGCTTGCTGCAAATTGAAACCACGGGCGTGTTCTTCGCTCGCCAATTGAACCAGCGCCTGGTCATCCACGGCGCGTTCGCGCCAGTCGAGCACTTCCATCGGCACCCGCAGCTGGCGCTGCACCACTTGCACCGGCACCGCCAGCTCCTGCCAGGCAAAACCGGTACGCAGGATGGCGTGACGCTCCAGCGCGGCCTGCCAGGCAGCGCGGAAACGTTCGACGTCCAGGCCGTCGATATCGACGCACAACTGGTTGATGTAGGTGCCGGCTTGCGGCGCATACAGTGAATGGAACAATAACCCCTGCTGCATCGGTGACAGTGGGTAGATGTCTTCGATCTCGCGCGGCACCAACGCCAGGCCATCGAGTTGCGCCTGGGTCAGTTGCGCCAGGGGGAAATCACTCGGCGTCACACCGCTGGCCGCAGGGCTCAGGCAGTGATCGAGCAGGCTGTCGAGCTCGCGCTGGTATTCGTCCAGCAACGCTTGCAGCTGAGTGCTGCTGAAACGGGCACTGTCGAAGCGCCAGCTCAGGCGCAGTTCACCGGCATAGACCTGACCGTTGATTTCCAGGCCCACCAATGCGGGGGTCCCCTTGCCCTGCTCCGGCCCCACCGACTCACTGGCCGGGCGCAGCAGGTCGTCGGCACCGAAGCTGGTGTCGAACTGGCCCAGGTAGTTGAAGGTGACTTGCGCTGCGGGCAACTGGCCAAGTGGTGACTGGGTTGCCAGGTAACGCAAGGCGCCGTAACCGACACCCTTGTGCGGCACCTGGCGCAGGGTTTCCTTGGTGGCCTTCAACGCAGTAGCGAGATCACCTTGAGCGCTCAGGCGTACCGGGTACAGGCTGGTGAACCAGCCGACGGTGCGGGTCAGGTCGAGGCCTGCGAACAGCTCTTCACGGCCGTGACCTTCCAGATCGATCAGCACACTGTCCTGGCCGCTCCAGCGGCACAGGGTGCGCGCCAGGGCAGTCAGCAGCAGGTCATCGATACGCGTGCGGTAGGCTGCGTTCGCCTGTTTCAACAGCTGCGCGGTGCGGGTCTTATCCAGGCTCAGGGTCAGGCTTTCGATGCCCGCACCCGGTGTGCCGTCCTGCGGGAACGGGTCGGCCGGGCCGGCCAACTGCTGTTGCCAGTACTCCACTTCCGCTTGCAGCACCTCGCCTTGGGCAAAGGCCTGCAGGTGTTCGGCCCAGTGCTTGTAGGCGCTGGTCTTGGCCGGCAAGGGTTGGCCGGCGTAGGTCCGCTGCAGATCTTCCAGCAGGATACGCCAGGACACACCATCGACCGCCAGGTGATGAACCACCAGCAGCAAACGGGCGCTACCGTCGCTCACACGGATGTGCACGGCGCGCAGCAACGGCCCCTTGTGCAGATCGAGACTGGCCTGGGCCTCGGCACAGATGGCCGTGACCTCTTCAGCCGTCGTAGCCTCATGCTCCCACAGCAGCGGTTGCTCACTGATATCGCGATGACTTTGGGTCCAACTGCTCCCCTGCTGCTGCCAGCTCAGGCGCAACGCATCGTGGTGACTCACCAGCGCTTGCAAGGCGCTGTTCAGCGCGTGGCTGTCCAGCGGTTGGTCAGCCTTGAGCAGCACCGACTGGTTCCAGTGGTGACGCTGGGGGATCGGTTGCTCGAAGAACCAGGCCTGGATCGGCGTCAACGGCAACTCGCCGCTCACCGGGCCCTGGTCGATGGCCAACTGACCGACGACTGGCTGGGCCACACGCGCCAGGGCTTGCAGGGTCTGGTGTTGGAACAGGTCCTTGGGCGTCAGCGCCAGACCGGCCTGGCGCGCGCGGCTGACCACCTGGATCGAGACGATGGAGTCACCGCCCAGCTCGAAGAAGTTGTCGTGCAGGCCGACCTGCTCCAGGCCCAGCACCTGTTGCCAGATCGCTGCCAGAGTTTGTTCTTCCAGAGTCGTCGGGGCCTGATAGGCCTGGCTTTCCCATACCGGCTCCGGCAGGGCCTTGCGGTCGATTTTGCCATTGGGCGTCAATGGGAAACGCTCCAGCAGCATGATCCTGCTCGGCACCATGTAGTCCGGCAGTTGCTGTTTCAGCTCGATCAGCAGCGTTTGAGCCAACACCTCATCAGCCGTCGCGACCACATAACCCACCAGATGCTTGCCATTGACCAGCACCAGGGCTTCGCTGACGGCGGCATGGGCCAGCAGACAGGCTTCGATTTCACCCAGCTCGATACGGTAGCCGCGCAGTTTGACCTGCTGGTCGATACGGCCCAGGTATTCCAGTTGCCCGTCATGACGACGGCACACACGATCGCCGGTGCGGTACAGACGACCACCGATGGCCGAGAACGGATCGGGGATGAAACGTTCGGCGGTCAGGTCGGCACGCTGGTAATAACCACGCGCAAGGCCTTCACCACCGATGTACAGCTCGCCGATCACGCCGGTTGGCACCGGGTTGAGATCGGCATCGAGAATATGCGCCTGGCGCGCCCCCACCACATCGCCCAATGGCGCGTAAGGCAGTGCCGAGGCGCGCCCATCGACCTGCCACAGCAGCGGCGTGATCACGCACTCGGTCGGGCCATAACCGTTGATCAGCTGGCAGCCCAGGGTTTGCTGGAGCAGTGCCAGGGTTTCCGTGGGCACCGCTTCGCCGCCCAGGGTGCAGAGGCGAACCGCCAGCGCACGGGGTTGACGACGCAGGGCATCGCCCAGTTGCTGGGCATAGGACGGCGGCAAGTCCAGCAGGCTGACCCGCTCGCTGTCCAGCACCTCCAGCAGACGCTCGATGCCCCACAACGCCTGACCACGAATCACCACCCGTGCCCCGGCGGCCAGCGGCAACAGCCACTGCTCGGCGGCCGCATCGAAGCCCAGCGACGCGAACAGCAGCATCGCATCGCCGGGGGTCGCCTGGTAAATGTCCTGCATCGCGGCCAGGTGTCCGGCCAGGGCGCCATGGCTGACGGCCACGGCCTTGGGCTTGCCGGTGGAACCGGAGGTGTAGATCAGGTAGGCCAACTGCTGCGGATGCAGCTCGACAGTGGGCAGGCTGTTGGTTTCGTACTGCAGGTCCAGACGGTCCAGCAATAATGCCGGGACTCCTGTCGGCAGGCTCGCCTCGGTGGCCGACTCGCCCAGCACCCGCTGCAATCCGCCTTCATGGACCATGACTGCCAGGCGCTCGGCAGGCAATTCAGGGTCCAGCGGCACATAGGCACCTCCGGCCTTGAGCACTGCCAGCAAGGCGATCAACAACTGCGGCGTGCGCTGCAACAACACGCCTACAGGTTGTTCCGCTTGCAGGCCATCGCGCAGCAAGCGGTGGGCCAGTTGATTGCTGCGAACGTCCAGCTCGGCAAAGCTCATGTGCAGACGCTCACCCTGCTCGTCCCACACCAGCGCCACCGCATCCGGACGCTCGGCCGCTTGTTGCGCGATGCGCTGATGGATCGGCAGTGCATGGACGTAACGGTTGTCGACTGCAATGGACTGGCGCTCGGCCGGCAGTTGCAGGTCCAGCATCGCCAGCGGTGCACGGGGTTGGGCCTGCAGTTGCTCGAGCAGGCGTTCGAAGCGCTCACCCAGGCGCGCAATGCTGCTGGCCTCGAACAGTTCGACGGCATAGGTAAAGCTCAGCTGCAACGAGCCATCCGCCGCCTCGAGGCTGTCCAGAATCAGTTCGAATTGTGCATTGCCCTGACTGTTGGGCAGTACTTCGGCGCTCAGCCCCGGTAGCTGCCCGAGCCCACGGGAGGATTCGCGCTGGTGGTTGAACATCACCTGGAACAGCGGTGTGCGGCTGAGGCTGCGCTCCGGTTGCAGCACCTCCACCAGACGTTCGAACGGCAGGTCCTGATTGGCCTGGGCCTCGAGGCTGCGGGCAGTGACTTGTTGCAGCAATTGCTCAAAATCTTCGCTGCCATCGACTTCGATGCGCAGCACCTGGGTATTCACGAAGAAACCGATCAGGCTTTCGATCTCCAGCCGATTACGGTTGGCTTGAGGGATGCCGATGCGCAGGTCACGCTGGCCACTGTGCCGGTAAAGCAACCAGGCGTAGGCCGCCAGCAGCACCTGGAACACCGACGCCCCACGTTGCCCGGCCAACTCGCGCAGGCGTGCGCTGAAAGCGGGCGGCAAGGTCAATACATGCCTGGCACCGCGCAAGCTCGGCATTGCCGGGCGCGGATGGTCCAGGGGCAACTCCAGCAGCGGTTGCTCGCCGCCCAGCATCCCGCGCCAGTACGCCAGTTGCTCGGCGAGTTGCGGGCCGTCCAGCCACTGCTGCTGCCACAAGGCGTAGTCGGCATACTGCAAGGTCAGCGCAGGCAATTGCGCGGCGCGGTTATCGATGGCGGCGCGGTACAGTTCGGCGAATTCGTCGATCAGAATGCTCATCGACCCACCGTCGGTGACGATGTGATGCAAGGTCACCAGCAACACCCAACGGTCGACCGCCAGTTCCAACAGCGTGACACGCAACAGTGGGCCGCTGACAAGGTCGAACGGACGCAGGGCTTCGCGGCGCGCTTCTTCCAGTGCTGCGGCGAGCGAGTGACCGTGCAGCGATACCTGAGTGATGGACAGCGGCGCGGCGGGCTCGATCACTTGCTCTGGCTGGCCATCTGCATTCTGGACGAAACGCGTGCGCAGGCTTTCATGGCGCGCGACCAACGCGTCGAACGCCTGTTGCAGGGCGCGGTGATCCAGCTCGCCCTGCAGTTGCAGCGCGGCCGGAATGTTGTAGGCGGAGCTGGAAGGCTCCAACTGCGCGAGGAACCACAGGCGCTGTTGCGCCGCCGACAACGGCAATACCTGTGGCCGAGACTCGGCGCGCAAAGGAGCCAACGCGGCAACCTGCGCCGGCAACTGCGCCACGGCCATGGCGAAGCCCGACAGGTCAGCGGCTTCGAACAAGCTGCGCAACGGCACTTCGATATTCAGCTGCTGACGAATACGGCTGATCACCTGGGTTGCCAGCAACGAATGACCGCCCAGTTCGAAGAAGTTATCGTCCAGCCCTACCCGTGGGGCGCCCAGCACCTGCGCCCAGATCGAGGCCAGGCTGATCGCCGGCTCGTTCTCGGCAGCGCGCCATACCCGGGTCTGCCAGGTCGGTTCGGGCAAGGCCAGGCGGTCGATTTTGCCATTGGGCGTCAACGGCAGTTGGGCCAGCACAACGATCTGCGCCGGCACCATGTACTCGGGCAGGCTGCGGCGCAGTTCGGCCTTCAGGGTTTCGGCCAGCGTGTCGCTGTCGGTCGCCGCCACGTAACCGACCAGGCGCGTGCCACCGGCCGCTTCGCGGGCCAGCACCACGGCCGCGCGAACTTCGGCGTTGGCCAACAGTTGCGCTTCGATTTCACCCAGCTCGATACGGAAACCACGCACCTTGACCTGATGGTCGATCCGCCCGAGGTACTCCAGGGCGCCGTCGCGACGCCAGCGCACCAGGTCGCCGGTGCGGTACAAACGCGCACCCGACTCACCGAAGGGGTCCGGCACGAAACGCTCGGCGGTCAGGTCCGGGCGCTGATGGTAACCCCGGGCCAGGCCCGTGCCACCGATGTAGAGTTCGCCGGTGATGCCGACCGCGACCGGCTCAAGGCGGGCATCGAGCACATGGGTCGAGGTCGCGGCGATAGGCCGACCAATGGGCTGGTTTGCCGCGCTGACGGCGCTCATCGCCTGCGCAGTGGACCAGATCGTGGTTTCAGTCGGGCCGTACAGGTTCCACAACCGGGCACCGTTGCTGCCCAGCGCTTCGGCAAGATCGCGCGGCAAGGCTTCACCGCCGCAGATCAGCGTGTGGCGCAACGTCGGCTGCCAGCCGCTCTCCAGCAGGATACGCCAGGTGGCCGGGGTCGCCTGCATGACATCGGCCTTTTCCAGGCCGGCTTGCAGCGCCAGGCCGTCACGGGCCTGCTCGGCACTGGCCAGCAATACGCAGGCACCGCGGGTCAGTGGCAGGTACAGCTCCAGCGCGGCAATGTCGAACGACAACGAGGTCACGGCCAGCCAGGACTGGCCGGCAGCGATACCCGGCGCCTCGGCCATCGACTGCAGGAAGTTGCTCAGCGCGCCATGGCGGACCATCACGCCCTTGGGCTTGCCGGTGGAGCCCGAGGTGTAGATCACGTAAGCCAACTGCTGCGCGTCTACCGCGATGTTCGGAGCGGTGCTGGCCTCGGCGCCAAGGTCGAGGGTATCCAGGCACAGGGCCTGGATATTCGCTGCCAGGTTCAGGCGTTCGGCAACCCCGGTGCTGGTGAGCAGCAGTTCCAGGCCCGAGTCCTCGATCATGTACGCCAGTCGGCCAGCCGGGAATTCGGGGTCCAGCGGCACATAAGCGCCACCGGCCTTGAGTACGGCAAGCAACGCCACCAGCAGGTTTGGCGAGCGCTCCAGCGAGACGCCAACCCGAGCGTCGGCACCGACGCCCAATGCCAGCAGTCGATGAGCGAGACGATTGGCCCGTTGTTCCAGTTCGGCGTAGCTCAGGGTTTCGCCATTGGCCACCAGTGCCGGTGCGTCACCGCAACGGGCGGTGCAGGTTTCGATCAGGCGGTGGACCGGCGTCAGCTCAGGGAAAGCCCGGGTGTTGTTGGCCATGGCCAGCAGACCGCGCCGCTCCTCGTCATCGAGCAACGGCACGGCGTCCAGGGCCATGTCCGACACCTGCGGCAGCACCTGCAGCAAGCGCAGGAAATGCCGGCCGATCTGCTGGATGCTGACGGCGTCGAACAGATCCGTGGCGTAGCCGAAGGTCAGGCGCAGGACGCCTGCGCTGTCTTCTTCACTGTCCAGGTTGAGGTCGAATTGCGCGTTGCGGCTTTCGCGCTCGAACGGCTCGACACGCAGCCCGGGCAGTTGGGCCAGGGCATCGAGGTCGCGACGTTGATGGTTGAACATCACCTGGAACAGCGGGTTGTGGCTCAGGCTGCGCTCCGGTTGCAGGGCTTCGACCAGTTGTTCGAAAGGCAGGTCCTGATGGGCCTGCGCGCCAAGGGCCGCTTGCTTGACCTGATCGAGCAGGTGGGCGAAACCCATGTCGCCCGCCACTTCGCTGCGCAGCACCTGGGTGTTGACGAAGAAACCGATCAGCCCTTCGCACTCCAGACGCTGACGGTTGGCGATGGGCACGCCGATGCGCAGGTCACGCTGGCCGCTGTAGCGATACAACAGCACCTGGAAGGCACCGAGCAGCACCTGGAACAGTGTGCAGCCCTGGCGCTGGGCAAACTGGCGAAGCTCGTCGCTGACAGGGGCCGGCACAACTAGCCCGTACTTGCTGCCACGGTAATCGCGCAGAGCCGGGCGCGGGTGGTCGGCGGGCAGTTCCAGCACCGGCTGGCGCTCACCCAGTTGTTGCCGCCAGTAAGCCAGCTGGCGGTCCTGTTCGCCCGCTTCCAGCCAGCTGCGCTGCCACAATGCGTAGTCGCGGTACTGGATCGGCAAGGGTGCGAACGCAGGCTCGCCGCCCGCGCTGAACGCTGCGTAGGCTTTGGCGAATTCTTCGATCAGTACCTTCATCGACCAACCGTCGGCGATGATGTGGTGCAGGGTTACCAGCAGCACATGCTCATCATCGGCCAGACGCAGCAAGCCGACCCGCAGCAAGGCGTCGTGTTGCAGGTCGAAGGGGATCTGCGCTTCGGCGGTGGCCGCGTCACGGGCTGCACTTTCGCGCTGCTGTGCGGGCAGATCGCGCAGGTCCTGTTCGCGGATGTCCAGCGTTTGCGCAGGGAGTACCGTCAGTTGCGGTTGATCATCGGCACTCCGCTGAATACGGCTGCGCAGGGTTTCGTGACGGGCGACGATCAGCGCGAACGCACGTTGCAGCGCGGCGCGATCCAGTGCGCCGGTCAGGCGCAGGGAGCCGGCGATGTTGTAGGCGCTGCTCTCGGGCATCAATTGCGCGAGGAACCACAGGCGCTGCTGCGAGTAGGACAACACTGCGCTCTGTGCACCGATCCCGGCAGGGATCGGCAGCAGGTTGAGGTTGAGGTTGAGGTTCTGTTCACCCAAACGCTGGAAGAATACGCGACGTTTCTCGCCGGGCAGCGCCATGAAGCGCTGTGCCAGTTCTAGCGCGACAGTCTGGTCAAGCATGTTCAGTCAATCTCCAAATCGGTGAGAAGTGCCGCCATCCGGCTCGCAGTGTCGGCGTTCAACGCCTGGCCACGGCTGGCATCGACCTGCGCGCAGAAACGCGTCAGGGTGGTGGCCTCGAAAAGCTCGCGCAGTGCAACCTGGGTGCCCAGCTGCTGTTGCACGCGGGAAATCACCTGGGTCGCCAGCAGCGAGTGGCCGCCCAGTTCAAAGAAGTCATCGTCCAGACCCACCCGCGGGGCGCCCAACAGCTCGGCCCAGATGCCGGCGACGGCCTGCTCGGTTTCCGTCTGCGGCGCGCGATATTCGCGGCCTGCGGCAGCCTCCGGCTCCGGCAGTGCACGGCGGTCGAGCTTGCCGTTGACCGTCAGCGGCAAGGTGGCCAGCACCACGATCTGTGCCGGCACCATGTACTCCGGCAGACGCTCGTGCAGGTGCGCCTTGAGGCTGTCCTGAATCGCCGGGTCCGCACTGGCCACATAACCGACCAGACGCTGACCACCGGCGCCGTCCTTGACCAGCACCGCCGCTTCGCTGACCTGCGGATGGCTCTGCAACTGGGCTTCGATTTCACCCAGCTCGATGCGGAAGCCGCGGATCTTCACCTGCTGGTCGATCCGCCCCAGGTACTCCAGGCCACCGTCAGCCGTGCGCCGCGCCAGGTCGCCGCTGCGATACAGGCGTTGCTGCGCATCGAACGGACTGGCGATGAAGCGTTCGGAGGTCAGCTCGGGACGGTTCAGGTAACCCCGCGCCAGACCGGCGCCACCCACGTACAGCTCACCGGCAATGCCCACCGGCTGCGGGTTCAAGTCGGCGTCCAGCACGTGCAGGCTGAGGTCGGCCAATGGCCGGCCGATCGGACTCGGGCCACTGTGCGCCAGGTCCTGCCAGGTGATTTCCCGGTAGGTCACGTGCACCGTGGTTTCGGTGATGCCGTACATGTTGATCAGCTGCGGCTGGCGGTCGCCGTAACGCTCGAACCAGGGCCGCAGGGCTTCCAGTTCCAGGGCTTCGCCACCGAAGATCACGTAGCGCAGGGCCAGTTCGGCCGCGTTTTTCTGGGCCAGGTGGGTCAATTGGCGGAACGCCGACGGCGTCTGGTTCAACACCGTCACGCCCTCCTCGGCCAGCAGCGCGAGGAAGTCTTCCGGCGAACGGCTGGTGAAGTACGGCACGATCACCAGACGGCCACCATGGACCAGCGCCCCGAAAATCTCCCACACCGAGAAGTCGAAGGCGTAGGAGTGGAACAGGGTCCAGACGTCGTCTTCGTTGAAGCCGAAATCGCCCTGGGTGGCCTGGAACAAACGCTCGACGTTGCGCTGGGTCAACTGCGCGCCCTTCGGCTTGCCGGTCGAACCCGAGGTGTAGATCACATAGGCCAGTTGCTCCGGATCGATCGCCACCCCTGGCGCGCTGAGCGGTTCGGCGGACAGGTCGAGGGTATCCAGCGCCAGCACCTGCACCGGCAACTGCAGATCGAGGCTGGACAGGCTGATCACCTGCTGCAGCCCCGAGTCCTCGACCATATAGGCCAGACGCTCGGCCGGGTAGTCCGGGTCCAGCGGCACGTAGGCGCCGCCGGCCTTGAGCACGGCGAGCAAGGCCACGATCAGCTCCGGCGAACGCGGCAGGGCCACGCCCACCAGCACGTCGGTGCCGACGCCCAGCCCGATCAAACGATGGGCCAGTTGGTTGGCGCGCTGTTCCAGTTCGGCGTAACTGACGCTGACGCCCTGATGACTGATCGCCGCGGCGTCAGGACGCAAGGCGGCCTGGGTGGCGATGCGCGTCGACACTGGCACGAAGTCGGGGAAGCTCTGCTGCACTGCGCTCCACTGGGCCAGTTGCTGCAGCTCTGCAGCACTGTTGAGTTGAACGCGGCCCAGTGCGGTCTCGCTACCGGCCACCAGTTGCTTGAGGAGCTGCTGCCAGTGCGCCGCCAGAAGCTCGATGGTCGCAGGCTCGAAGCGTTCGGCGGCATAGAGCAAGCGCACCTGCACAGCGCCGTCGGCGTCTTCTTCGGTATCCAGTACCAGGTCGAACTGGGCACTGCGCTCGGTCAGTTCCAGGCGTTCGAAGCCCAGCCCGCTGCGTTGTGCCAGCCCGGAGATATCGCGGCGCTGGTGGTTGAACAACACCTGGAACAGAGGATGCGTCCCTGGCGTGCGCTGGCTGACCAGCTTCTCCACCAGTTGCTCGAACGGCACGTCGGCGTGGGCCTGGGCGTTGAGGGTGACGTCACGGGCCTGGCCCAGCAATTCGCCGACCGATTGCACGCCGGCCAGCTGCAAGCGCAGCACCAGGGTGTTGATCAGGCAACCCACCAGCCCCTGGCTTTCGCCCTGTTCGCGCCCACTGACCGGCAAACCGATGCGCACATCCTGCTGGCCGCTGTAGCGCTGCAGCAACAGGCCGAAACCGGCCAGCAGCACATGGAACAAGGTGCAGCCACTGGCCTGGGCAGTGTGGCGCAGATCACCCAGCAGCTTGCTGTCCAGGGCAAAGCCATGGCTGGCACCGCGCCCATCGGACTGCTCCGGACGGGCTCGGTCATACGGCAGGGCCAACGGCTCGCCCGCCTCTTCCAGCTGCGCGGTCCAGTAATCCAGTTGGCGTTGCAACTCACCGCCTTCCAGTCGGTTGCGCTGCCAGGCGGCGTAATCGACGTAATCGCACGCCAGCGCCGGCAACTGCGCAGGCCGGCCAGCCTTGGTGGCGGCGTAACACTCGCCCAGTTCGTCCATCAACAACGCCATGGACCAACCATCGGCGATCAGGTGGTGCAGGCACACCAGCAAGACGTGCTTATCCTGTTCAAGCTGCATCAGGGTGACGCGCAGCAGCGGCTCGTGCTCCAGATCGAACGGGCGGGCAATTTCATCGGCGCCCAGCTGACGGACGGCCGCCAGGCGTTGCTCGGCCGGTACGTCATTCATGTCGAAGTCGTGCCACAGCGGCCTGCGCCCGGCGACGATCCGCAGTCGCGGCTGCCCCGCTTCGGCGAAGAACGCCGCACGCAGCATTTCATGACGCTCGGCCAATTGGGCAAAGGCCTGGCGCAAGGCGTCGCGGTCCAGATCGCCATTCAACTGCAAGGCACCGGCGATGGTGTAGGCGCTGCTTTGCGGTTCCAGTTGCGCGAGGAACCACAGGCGCTGTTGCGCCAGGGACAGCGGCAAGGCGCCGTTGCGCGGCAAGCGGGGAATACGCGGTGCCGCAGGTGCCACCGTCACGACCTGCGCGTGTTGCATTGCCGCCAGTGCAGCAATGGTCGGTGTGGCGAACAACTGCTTGGGCGTCAGCTTCAGGCCACGCTTTCTGGCGCGGGCAATGATTTGCAGGCTCAGGATCGAGTCGCCGCCCAGTTCGAAGAAATTGTCGTCGCGGCCAACCTTGTCGCACTTGAGCACCGCTTGCCAGATCTCGGCCAGGAGGATTTCCTGCTCGCCTTGAGGTGCGGCGAAATTTGGTGCAGCGCTCATTTCAACCGGCGCCGCGAGCGGCGGCAAGGCATGGCGATCGAGCTTGCCGTTGGCGTTCAAGGGCAGACGCTCGAGCAGCAGCAGACGTGCGGGTACCAGATAGTCCGGCAGGCGCTGCACCAGGCTTTCGCGCAGGCTGTCGAGGTCCAGCGTGGTACCGGCCGAGGGCACCAGATAACCCAGCAGCTGCTGGTGTTCGTCGGCGTTCAGGCTGGCCAGGCGCACGGCAGCGGCTGCCACACCCGGCAGCTCGCTCAGGCAGGCGGTGATTTCGCCCAGCTCGACGCGGTTGCCACGAATTTTCACCTGATCGTCGACCCGGCCGAGAAACTCCAGCTGGCCGTCGCGCAGGCAAACCCGGTCACCGGTGCGGTACAGGCGCTCGCCGGGGAATGCCGGGGCGACCATAAAGCGCTCCGCAGTCTGCTCCGGCTGGCCCAGGTAGCCACGTGCCAGGCAGCCGCCGCCCAGGTACAGCTCACCCGGTTGACCCGCCGGCAACAGCTGTTGTTCGGCGTCCAGCACCCGCGCGACGACGTTGGCCAATGGCTGGCCCAGCGGCAGTCGATCAGGTGTCGCGTGATCGGCTGGCAGTTCCCAGGTCAGCACGCCGACCGTGGTTTCGCTCGGACCGTAGTGGTTGATGATCCGGCAGTCCGGGCGCAAGGCACGGATACGCTCCAGCAATGACCGGTCGCAGGCTTCGCCGCCAACGATCAAGGCATGGCTGGGCAGCACATCGACCGCGCGTTCGGCATGCAGCAGACCACGCAAATGACTGGGCACGATTTTCAACACGGCGACCTGATGGCGCGCCATGTAATCGGCGAAGCGGTCCGGGTCGAAGCGCCGCTCCTGCCCTGGCACATGCAACAGGCGACCGCTACACAGTGCGCCGAACAACTGGGTATGCCCCAGGTCCGCGGCACTGGTGGACACCAGCGCCATGCTCGCACCGGCCGGCAACGCCAGGCGTTCCAGCACGGCCTGCACATAGTTGGCCAACGAGCGATGCTCGACCAGCACGCCTTTGGGCTGCCCGGTGGAGCCCGAGGTGTAGATCAGGTAAGCGCCCTGCCCGGCGGACAGTTGCAGCACAGGGGCAGCTGCCTCATGGTTTTCCAGCTCGGAGCCGTGCAGTGCCAGCGCCGGATGCGCGCAGGCATCGGCCAGCGACTGGGTGGCGGCATGGCACAGCAGCAGCGGCGCACCGCTGCCGGTGAGCAACGCGCTGATACGTTCGGCAGGCTGGCGGCTGTCCAGCGGCACGTACACCGCGCCGGCCTTGAGGATGCCCAGCAGGCCGATGACCAGATCCACTGACGGCTCGACACACAGGCCAACCGGCGTTTCCGGGCTCACTCCGCGTTCAAGCAGCGCATGGGCCAGGCGATTGGCCGCCGCTTCGACGTCCGCGCGGCTCAGGCACTGGTGTTCGTCCTGCAACGCCGGTGCGTCGGGGTTCAAGGCCAACTGTTCGACCCAACCGTCGAGCACGGTGGCCCACGAGAAATCACGGGTATCGCCGTGCAGTTCACTCAGCGCTTGCGGTGCATCGCTCGACAGCGCCAACGGCAGCTGTTGCAGGCGCTGCTCCGGCTGATTGGCCATGGCCACCAGCACCTGCCGCAGTTGCTGCAACAGGCGTTCGATCTGCCGCTCGGTGAAGGCGCCGCGCTGGAACGAGAAGGTCAGTTCCAGCTGTTCGTCGAGGCTGGCGATCAGGCTCAACGGGTAGTTGTTGCGCCCGCGTGCCGCCGCTTCGGCTGCCTGGTCGTCGAGCAGGCTCAGCTTCAGGCCCGCCGGCTGATGGCGCAGCACTTCGTCCAGCGGGTAGTTCTCGAACACCAGAATGCTCTCGAACAGCGCGCCGCTTTCACCGCTGTCGCTTGGGCGAGCCATGCGCTGCACGTCGGCCAGTGGGCTGTGCTCCAGGGTGCGCAAGTCCAGGTTGGTACGCTGCAGGGTTTGCAGCCAGGTAGCCACCGACTGCTCCATCGGCAGCTCGACCCGCAGTGGCAAGGTGTTGATGAACAGCCCGACCATTTCTTCGACACCGGCCAGCGGCAAGGCTCGACCGGAAACGGTGATGCCGAACAGCACGTCGCGGCTCTGGGCATAGTGGCCCAACAGCAAGGCCCAGGCGCCCTGTAACAGTGTGTTGATGGTGACCCCGAGGCGCTGGGCGGCGGCACGCAGGTGCGCGGTGTCGCTGCTGGCGAAGGTGCTGGTGAGTTCGGCATAGCCTTGCTGCGCCGGGGCATTCGCGAGGCGACCCGGCAGCGGCGTCGGTGCCGACCAGCCGGCCAGTTGCCCGCGCCAGAACGCCTGATTGGCCTCTGCCGATTGCCGTTGCAGCCAGCCGATGTAATCAGCGTAGGGCCGCGAGCCGATGGCGCCCGATGCTACCGCGTGACCGTGATAATGACCCAGTACATCGCGCAGGATCAGGCCCATGCTCCAGCCGTCCAGGGCGATATGGTGGTTGCTCCAGATCAGCCACCATTGGGTTGTTGCGACACGCAACAGGCTCAGGCGCACTTCACCGGCGCGACGGAAATCGAAACCGGCGCGACGTTCGCTGTCCAGCAGTGCCTGGCGACGCCCGCGCTGTTCGACCAAGGTCAGACCGCGCCAGTCGTGCTCCTGCAGATCGATGCGTGCGTGGCGCAGCACCACCTGCAACGGCGTGCCGGCTTCTTCCCAGTAATAGGCGGTACGCAACACCGGATAGCGCTCGGCGACCCGGGTCCAGGCGGCGACCAGTGCATCCTGGTCCAGCGTGCCTTCGATAAGGAACCCTCGCTGATAGAAGTAGGCATCCGCGGCGCTGTCTTGCAGGGCGTGGAACAGCATGCCCTGTTGCAGCGGCGACAACGGGTAGATGTCTTCGATCTCGCGTGGCGCCGGTGGCAGGCTGTCCAGTTGCTCCTGGCTCAAGTGGGCCAGCGGGAAATCACTGGGTGTCACCCCGCCCGCCTCGGCGTTCAGGCAATGCTCGAGCACCTCGTGCAGCGCCTGGCTGTAGTGATCCAGCAAGCCCTGCACGCTGGCGATGCTGTGCTGCGCCGCGTCGAAACGCCAGCTCAGACTGAGCTCGGCGCCATGCACCTGGGCATTGATTTCCAGGCGCTTGGACAGGGGTGCCTGGGCGCTTTGTGCTTGCCCGGAAGACTCCGTGGCCAGTTCGAACAGCCCGTCGAAGCTTGAGTCCAGTTGGCCGAGGTAGTTGAAGGTCACTTGCGCTGCGGGCAGCTCCCGCAGTTGCGATGCGCCCGCCAGATAGCGCAAGGCACCGAAGCCGACACCTTTGGTTGGCACTTGGCGCAAGGTTTCCTTGGTCGCTTTCAGGTGCTCACCGATGTCCGCGACACTGCTCAGGCGTTGTGGGTACAAGCTGGTGAACCAGCCGACGGTACGGGTCAGGTCAAGATCGGCGAACAGCTCTTCGCGGCCGTGGCCTTCCAGGTCGACCAGCACGCTGGCCTGGCCGTTCCAGCGGCACAGGGTGCGGGCAAGGGCCGTCAGCAGCAGGTCATCGATGCGCGTGCGGTAAGCTGCATTCGCGGTTTTCAACAGCTGCGCGGTGCGGGTCTTGTCCAGGGTCAGGGTCAGGCTTTCGATGCCCGCGCCGGGTGTGCCGTCCTCGGGGAACTGATCGGCCGGGCCGGCCAACTGCTGTTGCCAGTACGCCACTTCCGCTTGCAGGACCTCGCCTTGGGCAAAGGCTTGCAGGTGTTCGGCCCAGTGCTTGTAGGCGCTGGTCTTGGCCGGCAGCGGTTGTCCCGTGTAGGCCGTTTGCAGGTCTTCCAGCAGGATGCGCCAGGACACGCCGTCGACCACCAGGTGGTGAACCACCAGCAGCAAACGGGCTGTGCCGTCGGCCAGGCGGATGTGCACGGCGCGCAGCAGCGGGCCGTCTTGCAGGTCCAGACTGGCTTGCGCTTCGTCGCAATGGGCGGTGATTTCCGCCGCGGTGGTCGCCTCCCGTTCCCACAACAGCGCTTGCTCAGCGATGTCGCGATGGCGCTGAGTCCAGCGTTCACCTTCCTGCTGCCAGCTCAGGCGTAGGGCATCGTGATGGCTCACCAGCATTTGCAAGGCGCAGTTCAGCGCCTGGCTGTCCAGCGGTTGCGCGGCCTTGAGCAGGATCGACTGGTTCCAGTGGTGACGTTGGGGAATCGGCTGCTCGAAGAACCAGGCCTGGATCGGTGTCAGCGGCAACGCGCCGCTGACCGGGCCCTGGTCGATGGCCAACTGGCCTTCCACCGGTTTGGCCACCCGTGCCAACGCTTGCAGGGTTTGATGCTGGAACAGGTCTTTCGGCGTCAGCGCCAGGCCGGCCTGCCGCGCACGGCTGACCACCTGGATCGAGACGATGGAGTCGCCGCCCAGCTCGAAGAAGTTGTCGTGCAGGCCGACCTGCTCCAGGCCCAACACCTGTTGCCAGATCGCCGCCAGGGCTTGTTCTTCTGGAGTCGTCGGGGCCTGATAACTCTGGCTTTCCCACACCGGCTCCGGCAGCGCCTTGCGGTCGACCTTGCCATTGGGGGTCAGCGGGAACCGCTCCAGCACCAGGATCTTGCTCGGCACCATGTAGTCCGGCAGCGCGTCCTTGAGTTGTGCCTTCAGCTCTTCGGCCAGGCTGTCATCGCGGGACGACACCACATAGCCGACCAGGCGCTTGTCACGCAGCACCACCACCGCTTCACCGACGTCGGTGTGGGCTTGCAGACGGGCTTCGATCTCGCCCAGCTCGATGCGGTAACCGCGCACCTTGACCTGCTGGTCGATGCGCCCCAGGTATTCCAGGCTGCCATCGGCCAGCCAGCGCACGCGGTCGCCGGAGCGGTACAGGCGGCCGCCAGTGGCCGAGAACGGATCCGGCACGAAGCGTTCGGCAGTCAGGTCCGGACGCTGGTGATAACCACGGGCCAGGCCTTCGCCGCCGATATACAGCTCACCGGCCATGCCCGGCGGCAACAAGTTGAGGTCGGCATCAAGCACGTACAGGGTACGGTTGCCGACGGCGTGGCCGATCGGCGCATAGGGCGTCTCGCACGCCACATCGCCGTCGGCCCGCCACAGGGTCGGGGTGACGATGGTTTCAGTCGGGCCGTAGCCGTTGATGATGCGCTGCGCCTTGAGACCACGGCGCAGCAGCTCGAAGGTCTCCCGCGACACCGCTTCGCCACCGATGGTGCACGAGCGCAGCGCTAAATCCTGTGGATGGGCCAGGGCCCATTCGGCCAGTTGATGGGCGTAGCTGGTAGGGAAATAGGCGATGCTGACCTGCTCATCCACCAGAGTCTGGTAGCTCTGCTCGGCCGAGATCAGTCCCGGGCCGCGCATCACCAGGCGGGCGCCGAACATCATTGGCGACAGCCACTGTTCCACCGCGCCGTCGAAGCTGATCGAGGCAAAATGCAGGGCGATGTCGTCGGCGCTCATGTCGTACAGCTCGGCGGCGGCGCGGCAATGCATGCTCAACGGGCCGTGCTCGACGGTCACGCCCTTGGGCTGGCCGGTGGAGCCGGAGGTGTAGATCATGTAGGCCAGTTGTTGCGGATCGATCGCCACAGCCGGGACCACGGGAGATTCGCCACTAATATCCAGTTGGTCCAGCGACAATGCCTGCACGCCTTCGGGCCATTCCAGAGCCAGCGACGAATCAGTCAGCACCAGCTGCAGGCCCGAGTCGTTGACCATGTAGGCCAGGCGTTCGGCCGGGTATTCGGGGTCAAGTGGCACATACGCGCCACCAGCCTTGATGATCGCCAACGGCGCGAGGATCAGTTCCAGCGAACGGTCCAGTGCCACGCCGACCAGGGTTTCCCGCCCTACCCCCAGCGCGATCAGACGATGGGCCAATTGGTTGGCACGGCTTTCCAGTTCAGCGAAGGTCAGCGAGCGGTCGCCGCACACCAGGGCAATAGCGTCCGGGCGCAGGGCGGCCTGTTCGCTGATGGCGTCGTGCACCAACGGCCGGCTCGGGGTGACACCGACCGGCTGGCTCCAGGCATGCAGTTGTTGCTGTTCATCGGCGCTCAACAGGTCCAGCTCGGCCAGTGGCCGGAAAGCCTGCTCAGGCAATTGCGCCAGCAATGCCGACAGACGCTCGGCGATTCGCGCCACGTTGCGCTCGTCGAAGCGTTCGCAAGCGTAGGTGAAGGTCAATGCCAGGCTGCCATCGGCCTGTTCTTCGCTGTCCAGGCTGAGGTCGAACTGGGCATCGCCCAGCAGACGCTGCAGGCCCAGCAATTGCAGGCCCGGCAAGGATTGCAGGGCGCTGCGGTCCTGTTGCTGGTGGTTGAACGCCACCTGGAACAACGGGTTGTGACCCAGGCTACGCTCTGGCGCCAGGGTGTCGACCAATTGCTCGAACGGCAGGTCCTGATGGGCCTGGGCATCCAGTACCTCACTGCGCGACTGGCGCAGCAGCGCAGCGAAACTTTGTTGTGGATCAACCTCGGCACGCAGCACCAGGGTGTTGACGAAGAAGCCGACCACGCCCTGCAGCTCCTGGCGCGGACGATTGGCCACCGGTACCCCGAGGCGAATGTCGCGCTGCCCGCTGAGGCGTTGCAGCAAGGCCTGGAACGAGGTCAGCAACAGCATGAACAAGGTGCTGCCCTCGGCCAGTGCCAGGGCTCGCAACTGTGCGGTCAACACGGCCGGTACGCTCACACTGAAACTGGCAGCCTGCAGACGCGGCTGTTTGGCGACGCTATCGGTGGGCAACTCCAGGACCGGCTGTTCGCCGCCCAGGCGCGCCACCCAGTAGGCCAACTGACGTTGCTGCTCGTCATCACGCTCAAGACGCAGTCGCTGCCATTCGGCGAAATCGACATAGCCCACGGGCAGCGCAGGCAGAGTCAGTGGATCGCCGCCTACACAGGCATGGGTGTAGAGCTGGGCGAACTCATCGATCAGCACCTGCATGGAACTGCCATCGGCGATGATGTGGTGCAGGTTGACCAGCAGCAGCGCCTCATCGGCGCCGCGCTGCAGCACCTGCACGCGGATCAACGGGCCCTGCTGCAGATCGAAAGGTTCACGCATCGCCTGATCGGCGCGTTCGCGCAATTGCTCAAGGCTGTCGCCCGGCCATTGGCTGAAGGTCACCTGCAGGGCATCGCTGGGCAGCAAGCGCAACCAGGGCTGGCCATCGCGCTGGGGGAACTCGCTGCGCAGGCTTTCGTGACGGGCAAACAACCGGGCGAAGGCCTGCTGCACCGCGACAGGGTTCAACGCCCCGCGCAGGTGCAAGGTTGCAGCGATGTGATAAGCGCTGCTGTTCGGCTCCAGTTGCGCAAGGAACCACAAGCGACGCTGCCCCAGGGACAACGGCAATTCGCCGCTGCGAGGCAGTCGGCTAATCGCCTGCAACGCGGGCCGACCGCTGGCCTGCGCCGTTTCCAGCACCGCCGCGAAGCCGCGCAAGGTGGGCGCTTCGAACAGCAGGCGCGGCTCCAGTTGAATACCGAGCTCGTCCTGCAGGCGGGCCAGGCCCTGCATGGCCAGAATGGACGTACCGCCCAGGGCAAAGAAGCTGTCGTCGGGCAGCACCCGCTCGACCTTCAACAGGTCCTGCCAGAGCGCGGCGACCTGCGCTTCCCGCGGGCTCAAGGCCGACGCCGGCTCGGTGCTGGCCTGGGGCTCCAGATCGGCAGGAAAGGATGCATAGATGTCGTCGCTGCCCGATTCCCACAAACGGCGGCAGGTCGAACGCTGCACCTTGCCGCTGGTGGTCTTGGGCAAGGTGCCCGGTTGCAGCAACAGAATCACGCTGGCCGGCTCCTGATGTGCCAGCGCCACGCACTCGCGGATCGATGCGAACAGCGCCGATGGCGGCACCAGCTTCTGCACCGAGCGACTGACTTCCACGGCAACGCCGATACTCTCGCGACCGTCGATCTGCACCGGGAATGCCGCCACACGCCCTTTGCGCAGCAGGTCGATTTCATCTTCGAGGTTTTTTTCGATGTCCTGCGGGTAGATGTTGTGCCCGCGGATGATGATCAAATCCTTGCTGCGGCCGCTGATGAACAGCGTGCCGTCATGCACGAAGCCCAAATCGCCAGTGCGCAGGAAGGTCTGCCCGCCGTCTGCCACGAAGGCCGCCGCCGTGGCCTCGGGATTGCGCCAGTAGCCGTGGGTGACGCTCGGCCCGGCAAAGCAGATTTCGCCGACTTGCCCATCGGCCAAGGCCGCCAGCGAGCCCGGTGCGGCAATGCGCACTTCGTGCTCGGCCACCGGTCCGCCGCAACCGATCAGGCAATCGCCCTGCTCCGCCGCCACGGCCCGGCCCTGTGCCAGGTCATCGCGCACGAAATTCTCGGCGCGCAGCCCCGCGCCGCGCACACCTGCGCTGACGAACAAGGTCGCTTCGGCCAGGCCATAGCACGGGAACAGCGCTTGCGGGTCGAAACCATAAGGCACGAACTTATCGCAGAAGGCTTGCAGGGTGTCGTGCCGCACAGGCTCGGAGCCGGAAAACGCCAGGCGCCAGCCACTCAGGTCAAGACCTGCGAGGGCACTGTCGCGAACCCGCTCGGTGCACAGGCGGAAGGCGAAATCCGGACCGCCGCTGACGCTGCCGCCGAAACGAGACACCGCGTCCAGCCAGCGCAAGGGGCGTTCGAGGAAGTGCCGTGGCGACATCAACACCACTTCGATGCCACTGTAGATGCCCTGCAGCAGGCTGCCGATCAGCCCCATGTCGTGATACAGCGGCAGCCAGCTGACGATCACGTCGCTGTCATGGATGCCGAAGCCGCTGCGAATCGCACGTTCGTTGGCGATCAGGTTGTCATGGCCGACCATCACACCTTTTGGCGTCGAGGTGGAACCGGAGGTGTATTGCAGGAAGGCCAGGTCTTCGGGACGGATGCCCGGGCGCTGCCACAGCCCGGCCAGGGCCGGATCGAGGACATCGACGGCAATCAGTTCCAGGCCGGCCAGCGCTGGCTGGTCGCGCTGCAACGCTTGCAGACCGGGCAGCAGTGCGCTGTCGGTGAGAATGAAGCGAGGCTCGGCATCGCTGATGATCGCCAGCAAGCGTTCCAGATGCTGGGGCTTGAGGGATTCCGGCGGGTAGGCAGGCACGGCGACGCAACCGGCGTACAGGCAACCAAAGAAAGCCGCGACATAGTCAAGGCCACTGGGGAACAGCAACACCGCCCGTTCTCCGGCACCAGCACTGCCCTGCAAGGCCGCGCCGACGGTACGGGCGCGTACATCCAGTTGGGCGAAGCTGCAGGTCTGCCAGTTGTCGTCGCCATCGACCAGCAACCGCAGCGCGGTGCGTGTGGGTTGCCGCTCGGCGAGGCGTTGCAGGCGTTCGACGAAAGTGCTGTCCGCGGGAATTTGCACGCTCATTACATCACTCACTTGGAAATAGATTAAAAGCAGCGCCCGTTCGGGCGGCTGCATAACGCGAAGTCGTCTTCGGGAATCCAGCGCTCAATCGGCGCTGTGTCCCTGAGCCATGGCCACCACCACCTTGCGCGGCCCCTCGAACGGATGGCGGGCGTGGGCGGTCAGCATGTTGTCGAGCATGAGGATGTCGCCGTTCTGCCAGGGGAAGCTGATCTCCTGCTCGGCGAGCACGCCGCGCACTTCGTCGAGCAGGCTGTCCTCGATGGGCGAACCGTCGGCGTAGTACACGTTGCGTGGCAGGTCCTCGGGGTCGACCACCTCCAACAACGAGGCGCGTACCTCCGCCGGCAGGTTGGAGACATGGAACAGGTGCGCCTGGTTGAACCAGACGTTGTCGCCGGTGCGCGGATGCACCGCGGTCACCTGGCAGACCTGGCTGGTGCGCAACTCGCCGTCATCCTTCCACTCGCAGGTCACGCCATGGGCGCGGCAATAGCGCTCGACATGGGCCTTGTCGGCGCTGCCGAAAACGTCTTCCCAGGCCACATCCAGGCCGTTGCCGAAGTTGCGCACATAACGCAGGCCGCGGCTGACCAGCTGCTCGCGCAGGCGCGGATCGATGCGCCGGTAGACTTCGCGGCTGTCGGCAATCGGCGTGGCGCCGCCGACGGTCGCGGCCTGGGCGCAGTAGAACCAGATGCGCATCGGCCACTCGCGGGTGTAGGCCTGCTCATTGTGCAAGGGGATGTGTTGGTGCCTGGGGTATTCGGTGGAGGTGTAGATTCCGCTCGACACCTTGCTGCGCGGCGTGGAGCCGAATTCGTAACTGAGCAGCGGATGCCCGAACGCCGCCGCGAACCCCTGGAATTCCTCGATGCCATTGACTTCGAAACCGCGAAACAGCAAACCGCCGGCCTGCTCCAGGCGCGCGCCGGCCACTTCGCCGAGGGCCGCGAAGTTGGCCATCAGCGGTGTCCCCTCCTGCTGCGGGGTGATCAATAGCGGCAGGCTCTGGCCGGGAATCAATTCCTGGACGTTGACGCCCCAATCGGTGCAACCCATACGCTCGTGCATCTGTGTAATCCTCTTGAAAGCCGTCTCGGCGGCCTGCTGATTCATCCGCAAACCCGTTCGGCACGCCGCAACCGCGCCAAGCGTGTGCACAGGTGATCGAGTACCTGGGCTTCGCGAGCGTGCAAAAAGAAGTGGTCACCCACGAACGAGGTGCAACTGAAGGTGCCGCGAGTCTCGGAGCGCCAGGCCTGCAGGGCAGCTGCGCCCATGTAGTCGCCATCACCACCCAGAACGTGCAGGGCGCACGTCAGGGGTGGCCTGTGCACCGGACCGTAACCGGTGCACAGGCGGAAATCGGCGCGCAATACCGGCAGCACCATGGCCATCAGTTCGGGGCTGTGAATGACTTCTGCGGCAGTACCACCGAGCCGGCGCAGCTCGTCGACCAGTCCGGCGTCGGTGTCCAGCCGGGCGTAGCGCTCATCATCCCGGTGACCCGGCGCACTGGCGCCGGAAAGGAACAACTGCTCGGGCTGCGGCAGGCCATGCCGGCGCAGGGCATGGGTCACCTCGAAGGCAATCAAGGCGCCCATGCTGTGACCGAAAAAGGCGTAGGGCGTGTGGATATCGGCGCGCAACTCGGTGACGAGCTGTTCGACCAGGGGCATGAGTTGCTCGTGCAATGGCTCGCCAAAGCGAGCACCACGGCCAGGCAGCTCCACCGGCCGCACATCGAGCCACGCCGGCAAGCCACGGCGCCAGCGCGCATAGAACTGAGCGCTGGCCCCGGCATAAGGGAAACAGAAGAGTTTTACCACTGAGTCTTCTCCACCAATCGTCGACGACGCATCACGAAAAATGAGCGTGTATCGACAGGTTATGCAGAGAAGACGAATGACAATGAGAATAGTTTACAACAAACAACCGATCGCAGAATCAGGGACTCGGCGCCAGTACCAAAGTGCGATGCGCTTGTTTTTCCAGGCGCTGCCGCTCGCTGATCATCGGCACCAGGCGACCATTGGCCCAGCCTTCGAGCATGTCGCCATAGTGCGATGAAAAGGGATTGCCGGACTGGCCGCTACTGAGAATGAAACCGGAAGCTTGCGGATCATCGAGGTCGTACACCGCACGCAGGCCCGGCCCGACATCGTCCAGGTACAGGCCACTGGCCTGGTCGTAGTAGTAACCGGCGTAGTTCACCGTGTCGCGGCCACCGTCGTTGGCGATGCTCAGGTTGAACAAATGCGACAGCAGCGGCACGTTGCCGAACACCGCATGACGGGACAAGGCCTTGTGCGCATCCCCCCAATGCCAGCTGTCCATGGAGCTGCCGTACTTCTGACTCAGATTGTCCAGTGCCTGCACCAGGCTTTCGCTCAGCAAGCGCCGGCAGGCACCGGCCCCATCCGATTCGTCCAGGGCTTCGGCACACCAACGGCTCGCCCCTGCGCGGTCGGCCAGTACATTGGCGATGAAGGCAGGATTGTGCTCGCCGATCTGCTCGTACAACTCGCCCAGGCGTTTGGCGTACAGGCGCTCGGTGAACAGGCGCAGCCACTCGGCATAGATCAGCGGCTCGGCGCGGGCACGCAGCATTGCGCCATCCCATCTGGCAAGACGCTGCACAGCCTCGGCGGCTCGCGGATCCTGAGTGGGAACCTGCAGCATCAGCGGCAGCAACTGCCGGGCAACCGGGTTGCTGGCATCCATTTGCATGCGCTGCATATCTTCACGGGAATGGACGCCCGCCTCGGCCAGCAGGTCATGAATACGCCCGGAACGATAGGGCAGCACCCAGTTGGACGTGATCCAGCGGTCATAGCCCGGTGGCGTGATCTTCTGGTTTGCGGTGACCAGCTCGCCATTGGCCGGGTCCAGCTGTTGCGGCAAGGCGTCGAAGGGGATGAAACCCTGCCAGTCGTAGCGTGCATCCCAACCCGGCGACGGCGCACGGCCCATCAGGTCGTTGCCTGCTTGCCGTTGCGGCACCCGGCCAGCGGCGATAAAACCGATGCTGCCGGCGTTGTCGGCATAGACGATGTTCTGCTGTGGCGAATGGAAATCCCGGGTGGCGGCCAGCAGGCCCGCACCGTCGGCAGCAAGGGCCGCCTTGAGCGGGAATTGCAGGGACAGGTCGTCATCGCGCAGGCCGACCCAGTCCAGCGCCATCACGCTGCCCTCGCCTGCCAGGGTACCGGCACGCTCCAGCACATCGGAAATCACCGGACCATGGCGAGTGCTGCGCACGCGTTGCAGCACATCGTCGCCATCCTTGACCCGGATGCGCTCTTCGCGCACGCCGAAAGCGGCACTGCCTTCAGGGGTCAGGTAACGGCTGGTGTCGCCGGGCAGCTGCTTTTCCAGATACAGGTCGGCGACGTCCGAATGGGTATTGGTGAACGACCAGGCGACGTTCTGGTTGCGCCCCAGAATCACCCCCGGCATGCCTGGCAATGTCGCGCCGATCACGTCCAGCCCCGGCGCATGCAGTTGCGCCAGGTACCACAGGGTCGGCGCACTGAGCATCAGGTGCGGATCGTTGGCCAGCAGCGGCTTGCCGCTGTCGGTACGGCTGCCGGCCAGCGCCCAGCTGTTGGAACCGATGCCCACCGGCTGGCGCTCGGGGAAGGCCGCCAGCAGCCCGGCCCATGGACTGCCTGCGCCTGCGTACAGTTGCTTGAGGTCCGGCAGTGCCGGGCGCTGGTCACCGGGATAGGACGGAATCAGTTCGGCCACCTGCTCGGGACTGAACTGCTGGCTCAACTGCGCGGTGGCCAATTCATCCCAGACATTGCCCGCCATGCGCCAGGCCATGAGCCGGAAAAACGCCAATGAGTCAGCGGGCTGCCAGGGCCCTGGACGAAAGCTGGCAATCACGAACTCCGGCGCCAACACCGGGTGCTCGGCCAGGTACGCATTGACGCCTTTGCTGTAGGCCTCCAGCGTCGCCCGGGTACCGGCGTCCAGCGCCGCCAGGTTGCGTTCGGCGATGGCATGCAAGCCAAGGGTGCGGAACAAGCGGTCACTGGGCAAGACCTTGGCACCGAACACCTCTGCCAGTGTGCCGCTGGCCATGCGCCGGTTCATTTCCATCTGCCACATCCGGTCCTGGGCATGCACGTAGCCGAGGGCGAAATAGGCATCGGCCGAGGTTTTCGCGAACAGGTGCGCAACGCCGTCGGCATCGCGCACCACGTCGACCGCGGCGGACAACCCGTTCACCGATACTTCGCCGGCGGTTTGCGGCAGCGAGCGCCAGGCATAAACCGCGCAGGTGCCAGCCAGCAGCAACAACGCCGCCAGCAGGAAGATGACCAAGCGTTTCAGATAAATCATGGGGCTTCCGTTTCAACTGATCGATAGGCAGGCACCGGACGCACTCAGTCTGCTGAACTGAGCGCCGCCACGGCATCGAGAGAAGCGCGGGCCCGGGAAAGCCCCTGAAGTTCGACGAGCTGGCCTGCATCCATCTTCAACAGGCGGTCGGCGAGGTGGAAATAGCGTTCGTCGTGGGTAATGGCGAATACCGTCTTGCCGGTGCTGCGCAGGTACTCAAGCAAGCCGACGTAGAACAGCTGGCGATATTCCGGGTCCTGGTCGGCCGCCCATTCGTCCAGCAGCAACACGGGACGCTGCTCCAGCGCAGCCAGCATGAGCGCCAGGCGCTTGCGCTGGCCCTGGGAATACGCCGTACCCGGCAGGCGTCCATTCACAGGCTTGACCTTGTCGCCAAGGGCCAGGCGCTCCAGCCATTGCGCCACCAGCGTCGAATCGGCGGTTGCGCCCGCGCCATCGAGCAACTGGGCGAACAGATGAAAGTCGGAAAACACTGCCGCGAACAATTGCCGGTACGCGGGCATCTGCGCGGCATCCAGCGGCTGGCCATCGAACAGAATCCGCCCGCTGTCCGGCACGCTCAAGCCGCACAGCAGGCGCGCCATACTCGACTTGCCACTGCCGTTGCCACCGATCAGAAACACCACTTCGCCGCGCTGCAGGGTCAGATTCAAGGGCCCCACTGCAAACCCTGCTTCACCATCGCGCTCGCCATAACGGTAGTGCACGTCTTCCAGGGTGAGGCTCTGCCAGTCGGCAGGCAGTGCCTGAGGCAAGGCAAAACCCTCCTGGTACGGAGCCAGCTCCAGACTGTCGAGCTTGGCCAATGCGACATTACCGGAAATGATCCCCGGCATCGCACCGACCACCAGGCCCAGTGGCGCACTGAGGTACAACAGGGTCACGGCGAAGGTGGTGGCGACGGCGTTGTCCGCCCAGCCAAAGTGATTGGCAAGGAAAAAACTCAAGCCAATGGCTGCCAGCAGCATGACGCTGATCCAGTTGCTGTAGGCGCTGTAGAACAGGTCGGCACGCGCCTGGTGACGGCGGTCGGCGCATGCACTGCGTTCGAACTCTTCCTCATAGACCTTTTGCGCCCGATGACGGTTCAGGCGTAACTCCTTACGCCCTTCGAGCACCGCGCGATAGCTGTCGTACAACTGATCGGCCGCCTCCCGGGCGCTCGCCACTTCACGGTGGGTGATGCCAAGCAACCGCCAGGCCACCAGCAGCGCAGACCCGATAAGGGCCAGGGTCGCCAGGAACAGGGGCAATGACAGCCAGGCCAGGTAGGCACTCGCGGCAACGCTCAGCAGCGCACCGTGGATCACCACCGGCAATCGCACGAAGGCCACCGACAGCATCTGCACGTCGGCGCTGAGACTCGCCTGGATTCGCGACGGCCCCAGGGTGCCCAGGCGCGCCAGGGAGGTGTCGAGAATCCGTTTGAGCAGGGTATTGCGCAGGATCAGTACGCCACGGTGCCCCAGGCTGGTCATGCCGATCTGCGCGATCACGCCCGAGGCCAGCAACGCCAGCAACAACCCGGCGAACTGCACCAGGGCCGGCCCCAATGCCGTACCGGGCTGGGCCAGGCGCAGGTTGATGAACGCAATAACCCCGACGCCGATGGCCGCACTCGATATGCTCAGCAGACTGATGGCCACGGCGAGCCCCGGATGGCGCCCAAAGAGCATTCGCATCAACTTCATGGCAAAGGTATCCCGGCCTGTGCCTGGCCTGCGGCCGGCACCGGCAATTCGTAGAGTCGTCCGCCTTCCATCTTCAGGAGCCGGTCGGCGAGGTGGAAATAATGATCGTCATGGGTGATCGCAATAACGGTCACGCCTTGCTCGCTCAAGCGTGGCAAGAGCTGCTGATAAAACTCGCGGCGATAGGCCGGATCCTGATCGGCGGCCCACTCGTCGAGCAACAGCACGCCCCGCCCTTCCAGCACCGCCAGCAACAGGCCCAGGCGCTTGCGCTGGCCCTGGGACAACTGAAGATCGAGCAAGCGCGCGTGTTCGATGCGCGCTTTCCTGTCCATGCGCAACAGCGCCAGCCATGCCTGGATGGCGCCTTCAGGCGCATCCGCGCCCGCCACGCCAAGGAGCTGGCGAAACAGGTGAAAGTCGGTAAACACCGTACTGAACAACTGCTGATAGGCCGCGACATCCTGGTCGCCCAGTTCTCGGCCATCGACCCGCAGGCAACCTGTGCCGGGCCGATACAGGCCCGTGATCAGCCGCGCCAGCGTGGACTTGCCGCTGCCATTGCCACCGATCAGGAACACCCGCTCGCCGCGCTGCAACGTCAGATCCAGCGGGCCTACGACAAAGCCCGAACCGTCTTCGGACAGGTAGCGGTAAGCCACCCCATCCAGTTGCAGGCGCTGCCAACCCTCGAAAGCCGTGGCAGCCGGCAGGTCGAAACCTTTCCGCCAGGGTTGCAGTTGCAGTGCGTTGACCTTGTCCAGCGCCACGTTCGCCCCCAACAGGTTCGGAATCGCCGCCATGCTCGACACCAGGGGCGCGCGCACGAACAGGATCACCAGGGCGAAGGTCGAAGCCACGGTGTAGTCGGCCCAGCCATAACCACCCAGCAGGGCAAAAACCAGCGCGACACTGGCCAGGATCATGCAGTTGACCCAGTTGCTGTTGGACCAGTGAAAGGTATCGGCGCGCACCACATGATGGAAATAATCAGAGGCACTGGCGAGGTATTCCTGCTCGTAGAGGTGCTGCGCCCGCGTGCGATTCAGCGCCAGTTCCTGCCGCCCTTCGATCACTGCACGGTAGTGCTCGTGCAGCGCGTCGTCGGCTTCACGCAACTGGCGCATGTGCGCCTGGGTGCGGCGCATCAGTTGCTGGCTGACAACCACCATCAAGGTCAGCCAGGCCAGGGTTGCGCCGAACAGCGGTAGCGACAGCCACGCCAGGTAGCCAAAGGCGACCAGGGTCAGGGTCGAGCCGTAGACAATCTCCGGCAGGTTGATAAAGCCGATGGTGATCTTCTGTACATCGCCACTGAGGCTCGCCAGCAGACGCGCACTGCCCAGGCTTTCGAGGCGATCGACATCCGAGTCCAGCACCTGCTTGACCAGCCTGCGGCGCAAGCCATGGACGAATCGATGCCCAAGGTTGGCGATGAAGGCCTGCACGCCGAAACTCAACGCGAACAGCAGCGCCAGCAGGCCAGCGAATGCAAGCATCGCACCTGCGGCAGCACCCTCGGCATCCATCAGACGGCTCTTGATGAAGGCGATGACGCCGACATTCAACACCGCGCTGGCCGCACTCAATAGCAACACCCATAACAACGGCCAGCGGTACTGCCGGTAGATCAGCCCTAGCAACCCCATTCATCCTCCCTTGGCTTTGTTTGAAACTCCGCTGTCAGCGGCGTTATGCCCGAGCCTGTCGACCGTCGTCGCGCGCGTGGCTCCAGGTCAACGGCGGTGGTACGGGCGTTGTGGCGTACAGCGGTTTTTCCGCGAGGCTGTTGATGATCACCGACGAACGCCAGGCCGCCAGGCTCAGTTGCGGATCGGCAATGCCATGGGTGAAGCGGCCGGCATTCTGGACATAGATACGGTTGCCGGCCGGGCCATCCCACTTCGCGGAATAATCCTGATTGAGCAACAGACCACCTTCCGCATCATGGGCCAGGCGCGGAACCAGGGCCGCAATGCACTTGGGCATGGTCTGCTGATAACCGGTGGCAAGAATCACCTCATCGCTATCGAGACGTTCGCGGGTGCCATTGAAGCCATTGTGGTTAGTGAGTTGGAAATGCCCGTTGTGACGCTGCATGGCCACCACTTCACGCTGCGGCAGAATACGCGCCTGCACCGACTGCTTATTGAAGAATTCGTTCTCGTACAGCGCCTGGGAAACCTCACGCAGCGTGACCGGCGATACCCCGTCGCCCGCCAGCTTCTGCTGAACCACCAGGCGACGCTTGTCGGCTTCAGGCAACGCGTAGAACTCGCGCACATAATCTGGGGAGAAGTACTCGTTGGTGAACGGCGTCTCGTCCAGCGGCTCGAGATTGGCCCGGCGCGTGATCCAGTTCAGCTCGGACACCACGCCTCGGCGCCCGGACAGCACATCGAGGAAAATCTCCGCACCACTCTGGCCGCCGCCGACTACTGTCACTCGCTTGCCGGCCAGCGAATGCTGCGCATGCATGTAGCCATGACTGTGCTGGCAATGCTCGCCGTTGAGCATCCGCCCCCACTCCGGAACGTGTGGCAGCAAGCCGGTCGCCACCACAATGTGGCGAGCTTTCAATGAAGGACGATTGGCAAATCCGATGACGAAGTCATGACCGTCAAAGGTGACTTCCTGCACTTCGCTGGAGAACGCGACATTGGGCAATTGCTCGGACACCCAGCGCATGTAGTCAGCGTATTCGACGCGGCGCACATTGGTGTATTCGGCATTGATGAAACGGTAGAAACGACCTTTGTCGACCAGGTAGTTCAGGAACCCGTAGCGGCTGCTCGGGTCCACCGGCGTGACCATGTCCTTGAGGTAGGAGGTCTGCATGTAGGTGCCGGGCAACATCATCCCGGAGTGCCAGTCGAAACGCGGCCTGCGCTCGAAGAAGCAGCTGTTGAGCTGGGCCTGAGGGGCCAGCAGCGCGGCCAGACTCAGATTGAAAGGGCCGACGCCGATCCCGGCGACATCCAGGCGCTTGGCCATTTGCAGCAGTTCCATGATGAGCTCCCTCTTGGTGCTCCCCCGCGCTACCGACTCCGGCCGGTGGTGGAGGTTGTGATACGTGGGACGGACGCAAACGCATCCGCCCGCCAATTCCAAGTGGTCAACGATCGATCAGTTGGCCATTTGCTGACGCAGGCTCAGCGGCCGCATATCGGTCCAGACGCTGGCGATGTGGGCCAGGCATTCCTGGCGCAGACCGCGCTTGCCGGCAGGCTGCCAGCCCTCGGGAATCGCCTTGTATTCGGGCCAGATGGAATACTGCTGCTCACCATTGACGACCACGATGAAGACGGCATTTTCACTGTCGAAACTCATATTGTTCCTTCCTGTCGAGCGGAATCAGCTGACCAAATCGTAGGCATCTGCCTACAACCTGTTTTGGCTTGTCGAGGAATTGACGAATGAGAATGATTTTAATTTAAGAAGCGAAAGCAAAACTCCGCGCGCTCGTCTCTCGTTCCCACGCTCTGCGTGGGAATACAGTGCCAGACGCTCCAGCGTCGACGCGGAGCGTCGCAGGATGCATTCCCACGCAGAGCGTGGGAACGAGTCAGCGTGGGAACGAGTGAAGCGCTTCACACGCCATGGTTCGGCGCATCGGCAAAGAACACTTCACGGGGCAGGATCATCATCGCGGCGCGTTTGTGCGGGAAGTCGAATTCCTTCTCACGGTAGAAACCGGTGCGCTGCAAATAGTCGATCATCTTCGCGTTGTCGGCACGCGGCTCGGCGACGACACGCTGGGTGCGGGCATCATCGAGAAACAGGAAGTGCGCCAGCGCCGGCAGCCAGGCGCCGATCCGATGAGCACCACGGAAGCGTTGCTCGCCAACCAGCATATGGATGCCACGGTCGTAATCGTCCACATCGTAGTAAGGTGCGATCCGGTCCTCTCGTGCCCAATAGGCTTCGAAATAGCCGAAAGGCTCATCATCGAAACAGCCGATCAGCGGATGCACCTTGGGGTCCGCCAACAAGGTATCCAGATACTCGCGATGCTCTTGCTGGCTGCCGGTCATTTCCCAGAACGCTGCCACGCGCGGGTCATTCTGCCAATGGCTGAACACCTCAAGATCGTGCTGCGGGTCGAGGGTGCGCAACGAAATCGTTGCTTCGATTTCCGGGACATAACGCCGGTACACAGTGCCGCTTTGCCGCGGCGCCCGTTGTGGATGGCGCTTGCCATTGCTCAACCGGTACTGCAACGGATATTGACTGGAAGGCGGATACGCCAGCCAGGACTGCGGGTGCTGGCGGAATAAATGCTGCGGGCAAATCAGCGCGTCGTCGGCCTGGGCGTGAACCACCACGCCCTCGCGCAACAGAATGCCGACCTGTGCCTGCCCCGGAACCGACAGCGCGATTTCACGCACCGGGTGAACCAGGAATGCCGCGTGCAACGCGGCCAATGTCAGCTCCTTGACCTGCGCGACCTCGCACGGCTGCAGCACCAGGCGAGCGCGTTCGGTACCCGTGGCCACCATGAGCGAACCCAGGAAGCGGCCTTCGAAATCAATGTGCAATTGCTCACCCTGCTGCTGCACGGACAGCCGGCGGCCATCCGCCTGAAGGAGGGATAAAAGGGATGAAGTCATGACGACACCAAGCTTGGCTGATGGGCTCGCCCCCTCGGTTCAGGAGGGGGCGAAGTTTTGGGAAAGACGCTTACCAGTCGTAGGACACGGACGTGGAGATCATGCGCGGGTAGCCGTAGTTGCAGCGGAATTCGCCGTTCTGGCAGGTGGCATACTCTTTGTCGAAAACGTTCTTGGCGTTCAACTGCACGCGCCAGTTTTCCAGTTGATAATGAACCATGGCGTCGACCAGGGTGTAGCCCGGGATATCCAGCCGGTTGGCGTCGTCACCGAAGCTCGAACCGACGTAGCGCACACCGGCGCCGAAGCCCAGACCTTTGACCTCGCCGCTCTGGAAGGTGTAGTCGGCCCAGATCGAGCCCATTTTCTCCGGCACGTTGAACGGACGGTTGCCTTCGAAGTTGGTGTCCTTGGTGATCTCGACCTTGTTGTAGGTCAGGTTGGTGATCACGTTGAACTCATCGCTGAAACTGGCAATCGCTTCCAGCTCGACACCGCGAGATTTGACTTCGCCGATCTGGATCTGGCGCTGACCGGTCGGGTCGTTAGGATCGAGGGTCGGAACGTCCTGCTTGCGCAAGTCGAAGGCCGACAAGGTGACGGAGCTGTTCGACCCCCTCGGCTGGTACTTGATACCGACTTCATGCTGCTCACCGGTGGTGGGCTTCATGATCTCGGTGGTCAGGCCCACGGTCGGAGCGAAGGATTGCGAGTAGCTGTAGTACGGTGCCAGACCGTTGTCAGCGAGATAGACCACACCCGCGCGCCCGGTGGCCTTCCGGTCGTTGCGCTCAGCGCTACCCGCCGGATTGCTCGCCTCGAAGACACCCGTGCCGCCGTTGACATCCTGCGTCACGCGCGCCCAGTCGACCCGACCACCCAGAGTGAAGACGAACTTGTCGACCTTGAACTGATCCTGGAGGTAGGCGCCCAACTGACGCACATCGCTGGTCAAGTCGTTGGTCGTTTCCAGATCGCTCGGCGTGAAGTTGCCGTAAACCGGATTGAAGAAATCGAACGGGTTCGGGTCGCCGCCCGGGCTGCTCTGGTTGAAGATGTCGTAGGTGGTGTATTGCAGGTCACCGCCCATGGTCACGTTGTGCTCCACGGCACCGGTGTTGAACTGCGCCAGGAACTGGTTATCCAGCGCCCAGCCGGTGACCTTGGTCTTGGAGGTCAATGCACCGCGGAACCCCTGGGCAAAATCTTCCGGTGCCAGGTCCGCCGTCGGCGCCGGGTTGAAATACCCCAGGCCGAAGACAGTTTTGTAGTCCAGCTTCAAATGGCGATAGCGGAAGTTCTGCTTGAAGCTCCAGACATCGTTGAACGCGTGATCGAAGCTGTAACCGATGCTTTCCTGATCGCGATCGAAGTGGTCGAAGTCCGGCTCACCGACAAACAGATCGGCATCATAGCGACCCAACGGGTTCTTTTTGACAGTGCCCTCATACGGCAGGTACTGGAACACCGAGCCCAGTCGCTCATGCTGAACCTGTGTGAGGATTGTCAGCGAGGTGTCATCGTTGATATTCCAGGTCAGCGCCGGCGCGATGAACCAGCTGTCTTCATCCACATGGTCGATCTGCGTCGAGCCATCCTTGACCTGCGCCGTCAGACGGCCGAGGAAGCGGCCGTCGTCATCCAGCTTGCCGCCGATGTCGAACGCACCGATTTTCTTGTCGTAGCTGCCGTACTCAGCCCTGACCTCGTGGATAGGCACCTCGGTCGGACGCTTGCTGACCTGGTTGACCAGGCCGCCCGGCGAGCTTTGACCGAACAGGACGGAGCTCGGGCCGCGCACCACTTCCACGCTCTCGAGGCTGTAGGGGTCGACGCGCCACATGCCGTAGTTGCGGTTGAGCAGGTTCAGCCCATCGAGAAACAGGCCGTCGTTGGACTGGTCGAAACCGCGGATATAGATGTAGTCGTTGCGGTTGTCCGCACCGAAGGGTTCAGAGTTGACACCGGCGGTGTAGCGCAAGGCTTCGCTGAGGTTCTGCGCATCCTGCGCATCCATCTGCTTGCGCGTGACCACGGTCACCGATTGCGGGTTCTCGATCAGCGGCACATTGCTCTTGGTGATACCCGGCGCCTCCTTGGCGACGTAGCCGGTGTCTTCGACAGCGTTGGCCTTTACGGACGAGGGTGCCAGCTCGACATAGTCCTTGGTGCTTTTATCGGCACCGTCTTGCGCGTGGACTACAGCCAATGGCAGCAGCGAGCTCAATGCCGTCGCCGCACCCAACCCCAGCCAATGTGAAGTGATTGCTCCGACGCCGTGCTTGCGTGCCTGCTTCCCCACTCTCAACCCCAATTTCATTACGCTCCCCGCCCCTGTAAACGCTGCTGATTTTTGGTATTGAGAATAGTTTACATATGAGAACGCTAACGTGAAACACTCTTCTTACGCAAATGAACGAAACGTCCTATAGGTCTTGGCACCGGCGGCCTGCAACACAGCAGGATGGAGGGAGGGGAAATCGGCAGGATGGGTACGCAACTCGGGCAGCCGAGGCTAGAATCGGGGGCAAACAACAAGCAAAGGAAGCACCGGCATGTCGATTACCGCTCGCCCATTCAATTACCCCTACGATGGCAACTTCGAACCCGGCAAGACCGCATTGCTGGTCATCGATATGCAGATCGATTTCATCTCCCACGATGGCTACTTCGCGAAGATGGGATATGACCCGGCGTCCGTTCGCAAAATCATCCCCATCGTCAACGACGTCATCGAGGCTGCACGCAAGATCGGCTGTCTGATCATCCATACGCGCCAGGGCTATCGCGCCGACATGGCCGACATGACCCCCTACGAAAAGTGGCGCCGCACCCAATCGGGTCTGGATAACACCAACGTATTGCTGCGCGGGTCTCCGGGTTTCGAAATCGATCCGCAAATCAATGTCAGCCCGGACGACGTCATCATCGACAAAACCGCCAACGGCGCGTTTACCTATACGGAGCTCGATCATGTGCTGCGGGCCAAAGGCATCACCCATCTGCTGTTCACCGGCTGCACCACGGATGTGTGCGTCAGCACGACCATGCGCGAAGCACAGGACCGCAATTATCAGAACCTGCTGATCGAAGACGCCTGCGCCAGCGGCGATCAATACGCGCACGAAGCCGCCATTTACATGGTGACCGTGGAGAATGGGATTTTCGGGACTGTGGCGGGAAGTCGGGAAGTGATCGAGTGCTTGTCGCGTTTTAAAACGGTCTGACAGGGAGCGACTGTAAAACATCCCGTTACCATCATCGATCTATCGACAAATCATCTTAGGAATTATCCTGCGCGCGCTGTCGCCTCGGGATGATTGTCCGATCCAGGTCGGGGGGCTAACTTCACTCGGTCGCTGAAAACAGCGGCCGGGTGTGAGAAACCCGAACAGGAACTTAGTGGCAGCAGCTTCATGGCGGCCGTACGTGGGCAGACTTCGGTCTGGCCGGGTTTCTGTTCCCTCGGTTTTCTCACCCCGCGTACGGCTGCCACCCTGACTTGTGAGAAAGGCTAAGTGGCAGCTCCGATGTTTGGATCTAGGAGCAGAATAATGAAAAAGATCACCCCCGACCCACCTTTCTCCCTCGGTAAAACCTCCACCACCCCATTCGGCACCTGCGATGCAGGCCACGCGCCCTTGTTCGCTGTGCGCGATGGCATTGCCGCCGAAGATGCCCTGGTGCATGCGTCGTTGTTGTTGCGTGGGGTTTGCGACAGCACCAATGCCTGTTGTCAGCAGGGAAATAGCCTGGAGCACAATGGTTTGCTCTGGTCCAGCCTGCATAGCGCGGAGATGGCCAAGGCGCTGGTGGATGCAGTGCTGGATGGTATGCAAGTCTGACTGAGGTGAACCCACCCCTCACCCCAACCCTCTCCCCAGAGGGGAGAGGGAGCTGATCTCGTGAGATTGAAAGATTTGCTGCAGCCAACACAAATCGGCCCCCTCTCCCCCTTGAGGAGAGGGTTGGGGTGAGGGGTGGCCGCCACTGCTAAAAATGAGACCTTTACGCTGGTGCTGCCCCCGGGAGCACGCAGCATGATCCCGCTTGATCACTCGTCATCCCACGCCGGAATCCACCACTCCTGTACTGGAGCGCCTCCCCCCGCAAATCCCGACTTCTGTACTGAAAAAGCCCGGCTCAACGCTTTTTAGCCCGCAGCCGCATATCTTGTAGCTGATACCCAACCTCATCAAACCGGGCAATCAGTTCAATATCTTTTTCCAAGCCCAGCACAGTCAAAACCGCAAGATAAGCACCGATACCGACTCCGGCACGTCCGCGCTCCAAGGCCCTGAGCGTGGGAACAGACAACCCCGCTCGATTGGCCATTTGTTCCGCAGTCATGTGGCGTCGCTTTCGTGCGAGTGTCAACCGTTCCCCAAGCGACACAAGCATGGCCGGACATTCCGCGGATGAAAATATTGTTTTCTTTTTCATATTGAAATTATTTTTTCAAAACAAGCAAATTAATGAAACAAGACATTCACCACATACAAAAATTTAAAAAACACCCCACACTTTCGACTCAAACAATTTGAAACAGCATGTGTATATATGCCAGATATCACTGGACATACCCTGAACCAGTGTTAAGTTTCAAACATCACTTCGCCACCAGCTTTATCGACGACGTGATACTCCGCCCGGATCATACGCGATGCTTTCCTGACGGAGGTACAAACAGCAATTCAAAATGTAACACTTCAACAAGGAATAACTTATGGACATCTCAACAATCGTATCAAAACGTCACACAGCTGAAAACACTGTCATTCAACCCTCTATTTATACAGACCTGGACAAACACTTCACTTACTACACCGACCCCGCGATTTATACTGATCCTAGTGCAGCATCGCCGCTCAGCGCATCGACATCCAAGTGCTGCGCGACCGGCACATGCCACTACCTTTAACTTTTAAATAACTCACCACACCAGGAACAGCCACGGGCAACCGTGGCTGCCTCAAGGAAATTACAATGAATATTCTCATAAGCATGGACCGAACCAATATAAGCAACGAAGAACTCGCCAAACTCTATGATAGCTGCAAGTTTGGAGACATGAGCGAGCTTCTCGCATCAAACAACATGAACAAATTATTCGCCTCCACCTCAATCGGATTCTTCGCAACTGACAGCGACACCGGAAAAGTATTAGGAGTGGCACGAGTTTTTAGTGACGACTTCATCACCACCTATATCGCTGAGATTTGTGTCTCCTCAGAGCTCCGTGGAACGGGCCTTGCGGACAAATTGCTAGAGGCGATCACGACACGCTTTAATCACACAGCTATATTCACTTGTGGCTTTATCGGAATGGAGCGCTTTTTAGAAAAGCAAGGACTTAGCAAAAAGCCGAAATTATTTGCGTGCAGCAGAAAGCCGTATCTTAAATCAGGAAGACCCATCACACACTAACACACAAGAGCCCGAGCCAAAAAAAAATCTCACTGAGGGTATTGAAATGAACCCAAAAACAAACCCAGAAAATACCGCCCTCCGACTTCTATGGCGCGAGATATCAAAATACAAGAGAGACCAAATCGATCCAACCTCCTTCCTTAAAGCAGCCGAGCAAGACCTTAAAAAACTAGCATTTTCCTACAAGCACGCTCTCCTGATAGGACCCAAGCCCGACTCGCAATATCATGCGTTTATTGAAAATAAGCTTATAGGGCGAGCTAAGACACTAAGCTTGTTTTACTCTAGACTCAGCGACATTTTGCATTCCAAAAGAAAAAACGAAAAATACCAAATCAGCTTCCTTAATGGCGACAGCCACAATGGCGGGCAGCGTCCAGTCATTCTGAAAAACAGCAACGAAAGAGTTGTGCTAAAACTGACAGATCCGCGAGCCTCTCTTCTTTACAACCACTGCCTGGACTATATACACCAAGCTCTGGAGTTCCCAGCACCCGCACTGAACATTGAACACGACGATCTACTTAGCTATCAGATAACACCTTACCTGGAAAACACAAAGGTCGCCTGTAAAAAAAAGATCGAGAACTATGGGTACTCGCTAGGTATTCATTTGTGCCTATCTTATTTTTTGCAGATCACAGATCTGCACTTTGAAAACGTCTTAGCCGATGATGGGCACCCGTACATCATCGATACCGAGTGCATGTTTTACCACTTCTATGGCGCGATGAGCAGCAGTGCTTTTCGATTGCTTAACACAGGCTTGGTCGCCCCCAAGAGATCCCTTTCTGGAATCAAAGGCGGCGATGCCGAAGTCTCAAACCTGGAGTTGCACCTCGACAAAAATAAAAATATAAAATACATACAAAAAAACCTGGTTTTTGACAACAGAATAAAAAACCCAAAAGGCGAAATCATTGAAATTGAGATGTACAAGAAACATATACTTTCCGGTTTTGCAGCCACTTACAAACTAATTGCAGACCACAAACTCAGCATTATTCAATCAGCAAACCCAGCCATCATATCCAAACTGAAAACAAGGCTTTTGATCAGAACCACCGCACACTACAAAACCGTAATAGACCGGATCTACACTCCTAATCAGACGCTAAAATTTGAAGATTATGCAGAATCCACACTTTCCAGTTTCTGCAGATCCGGATCGCTCATATCAAATATTGACGACGCGCTAATCGAAAAAGAAATAAATGACATCATCCACGCAGACATTCCCTTTTTCTGGGCATGTCCTTCCGGCAGAAAAATCATGCATCGTAGCGGGATCGCAATGGTCTCACCGGAAATTACTGACTTGGAGACTCGAATCAGGAATGCAATCGATACATTTTCCATCACGGACCTTGAGTCGTTATCCAAACTCATTGAAGAGCATCTGTAAAATTTGGTAGCCCCATGAAAAACAAAAGCATAAAACTTATCCTCAGTAAAATTTATACCGATGTTATCCATGACTTCATTCTCGCTCATAAAACCAAAGTCAGACTGATCGTTTTTATAATGGTCCTCGGTGTGATACTGAGCGCACTGGCACCCATTGCGATAGCGAAAGTAATCGAGGCGATTTCCAGCGCTTATAGCCAAGGGACAGAAGCCACATACTATATTGCGGCCTTCATACTGCTACGTTTTCTGGGCCAGGCAGTCATTGATTTACGCTGGGTGGTGGTCAATTCGGTTCTGTATTCGGCGACCTATATATATTGCACATCGATTGTCGAGCGGATCACCGGCACCTACAAAATCAACAATGGCTTTTCAGAAAGTGCGAGCGAGGTTTCAGAGAGAACTGCCATCCTCAGCAAAATGCAGATAGGTTTGATGTCGGTGTTGCACGGGCTTGTGGTCGTTATTTTTCCTGCCATTATCGAAATCCTCATTGTAATGGCGATCGTCTACACGATCATTGGCGCGAGCTTCATTGCTTACTTCCTGATCGGGGCCTTCGTGCTGTACATCGCAACCGGCATCGGCCGCACCAAAGAGATCCAATACGGACACAGTTCTTATGACGCGGACAACGAGGTACTCGCCTATTGCGGCGATATTCTAGCCAACTCGAAAATGAACCGCGAGATGCAAGCCAGCCGATTTTTCAAATACCGCCTCAGCCGCTTGATCGAAAAATCTCTAAATGAATACAAGATTCTTTTCTTGCATAAATATAAACGTGCGAGCTATCTGACACTCAGCATTTGCGTAGCCTATATGCTCGTGTTCGCATGGGCTGGCTGGCTGATCACATTGGACGCCATTTCGGCGAGTCAGTTATTTTTACTCGTGGTCTATCTTGAACGAGTACTGACACCTATCACAGGAGCGTCAGCAGCCATCAACAACATTCAACATGGTTTGATTTCCATATCTGCAGGCTACGAACTGCTGGATGATCTGGTGCAACGATCTGCACAAGAGCAATTCACCGTCGACAAAGCAGCATGGTCCAGGGTGGTTTTGACTCACGAAACGACCTATGCGCAGAAAGCGGATGTTCTTCTCATAGGAATTGGCAGACGCATAAGGCTGGTCGGCCCGTCAGGTGCTGGTAAGTCGACTTACCTGCGCAGAGTCTACAAAAAAATCATCGATGCTGAAGCTGTCGCCCAGCATGATGTCCATTACCTGAGCGCGCAGGTCGAATGGGTGAAGGGCAGCGTATTTGAAAATATCGCCCTGGGGTGCCCTGCCATCCACCCCTCGACCGTGCAGCAAACATTGGACCTTTGGAGCAACCACTTCGGCAACCGAGCCCTGAAGACCGACGACTCGATCGACGAACTGTCCGCTGGCGAGAGACAGTGGCTGGCGATAGTCAGGAGCCTGCTTAGAAAGCCCAGAATTCTGTTTATGGACGAAGCCACCAATTCGCTCGACGTGCAGACGGAGCCACTTGTCTGGGCTCACATACTGAGTTCCATTCCAATCAACACAACGCTCTTTGTCGTTACGCACAAGCCGATATGTCCCATCCCGGTCGACCACGAGGTGGTGCTACCAAACTGGCGCTCCCATGGGAGCGCACAGCATGATCTCACTTGATCACTCGTCATCCCGCGCCGGAATCCACCACTCCTCGCCACGCACAGTGCGGATGTATTCCGGCCAGCGAAAACGATGGGGTGCCTGGAAATCCGCCGGCAGCAACGGCGCCTGCCAGTGCTCGCCACCGATGCCACCCCCGGTGCGCTCATTGAATTCAGCCTTGGCCGCATCGAGCAAATCGGCATCGCAGAAAAGATCGAGCAAGGTCGTGGCGATGGTTTTCGAAGCCACTTCGATCATCGGGTCGATGGTCTGGCGGATACCGCCCAAGGCGTTGGACACCCAGTCGGGGTACACATGGCCGGCCGGCGCCGAGAGCATGGGGCGTGCCACCAGCAGGCGCACGGTCGGGCAATGCCAGGTGTATTCGGGGTAGTCGTCGGAGGTCAGGTACTTCTGCCATGCAGGCATCTGCAGGCGCATCTGACGCTCGCATTCCTGCGGCTCGATCAATTGCTCGGTGGCTGGCAGAAACGGCTCGGCCATCGGCTCCAGTCCCAGATTGCTCTGGATTTCCCGGGCAATCTCGCAAGCCTCCTCACCCCAGCGCGGCGCACCGACGCTGGCCAGGTTGTCGTAGGTCGCCTGCGCCAGCACGTGATTGGGCAAGCCACCACGGGATTTGCACACCCAGGTTTTCTTCCACTTGCAACCGGTGGCCATGGCCGCCGCGGCAGCGTTGTTGTCCATCACCTGGGAAATGGTTTCGGCCTGTTCGATAGAATCGCAACGCAGCAGGTACTGAATCTGCGACAAGTGCGGTGGCAGGTTATCCGCCGTGGCCTGGCCGGCGGTCAGGATCGCCTCGTTATAACTCCACAACCCGGTGAACGGCAGGGTGGAACGGCGCAGGCTTTCGTTGAGGTTGTAGAAGTGCATCAGCGCATCGTTGGCGCCGGGTGCCCGTGCGGCCAGATGGTTCTGCGGAATCGGGCTGTAGCGATCGGCGGCGATCCAGTTCTCCGGATCCTCGCAGGTGAAACTGTAGATATAGGCGTAGGCAATGCCGCAGTGGGTATCCCAGGTAGTGGTGTTGTTCAGCGGCAGCATGTACGTGGGGTGAAAGCTGATGGCGGCATCGAGGTCATTGTAATAACCCTTGGCGGCATGCACCGGCTTGGAAGCACGAAGCTTTTCCGCGGGCTCACCAAAGAATTTGATCGTGCCCTGAATACCGAATTCGAGCATCGCCGCCTTGGCTGCCAGCACCCCGCCCAGCGCGCTGATGCCCAGCGCCGAGTGCGGGTCCGTGTGCCCCGGAGCAAAGCGCGACAGCCCTTCACGCGGCATCTTGCGCGTGGCGGCCGCCTGGCAATTGCCGGGGACCGCGTCGTACTCGGCGTAGGTCGCAAGCACCGGCCCCTGGCCATTGCTGAAGGTGGCGCAGAAGGCGGTCGGCATGCCACCGCTGCCCTCTTCGACCGTAAAGCCTTCCTTGCGCAACAGCTCCACATACCAGGCACAGGACTTGTACTCGCGAAACGCCGGTTCCGCGTAGTGCCAGATGATCTGGTGCCAGTCCGACAGCTGTTGGCGGTTGTGGTCGACCCAATCCAGGGCAAATTTTTTCTGCGACTGCATGCGGCTTGCTCCCAAATACTCTTCAGACTAAACGGTGTCCCGAAGCCCCTAGTATTGGTGAGCTAACAATTACATCAATCGAATTTAATTGGCGGTGTTGTCAAATTTTATTGAACAAAGCAAGGTCGGGGGGGGGTGAGCGCCTACCTGTCGTTCAGCCATTCGATGTGGTCGTCCAGGTCCTCCTGATCCACCGGATCAAGATCTTCAAGGTCGCCCTCCTCTTCGTCTTCTCCGTAAAACTCATGATCGAGCAAATGGTCATGCTCGGGTTCGTGGATATCGGTCTGATCACTCATAAAGGTTTCCTGCGTTGACTGCACTGCGCGAAGGTCACCTGTATAAGCGTGCTCTACCTCTCAGTCAACGATCAGGCGATAACCACTGACCAGGTGCAGTGACCTGGTCAGCGACCAGCAGACAATCATTCACGGGTGAGGAGCGCTCTGGCCAACTCTTCGTCACTGGCCTTGAGGCCTGGATGATCCTGTCGAATCTGCTTGAGCAACGACTCAAGGTAAGCTCCGCGAATAGCGCCGCCGCTACCGACGAAGCTGGAAAGCTCATCGCGGGCGGGAGTCACGATCTTGTCGTCCTTGAACGTTGAGTAGAGCGACGCGGAAAGTCCAGCCGAAGTCGCGACATCCCCGGCATCAACATCTGCCAGGGTCGACCCAAAGGGCAGGCAAAGCACTAGCGCAGGGATGAGCATAATATGGCGCATGACGTGTCCTCCAAAAGCATGAAGCCAATAAGGGCTGACCACATACTTTTACGATGCATGGCGCCAGATGGAAGTTCCTTGCAAAGGGACCTGGATCACCCGCGAAGAATTCCCAGCCTTTGATGTCGCTGCACCTTCACGTACGCCCACGAAACGTGCCGCGGGTCGTCACGTTTTAGAGACACCCGACGAGTAGTATTTGGCTATGTTCTCTCCCCCGACTGGGAGACCGGGAGAACATGGAACCCCCCGAAAGGGCCAGTTTCCGGGGGGTTTGTTTTTTCTCTTCTCTACTCTCGGTGCTTACCGGCCCGACCGACATACGAAAATCCTCCGTCCGCCTCCCTCTGTCGCTCAATGGCTCGGGCCTCCTCGCGTGTCGAAGTGACTCGAAAAAGGACATAACAGCACTCCTCCAGGAACGCCTGTCGGCCAGTTTCTGTTTTCAAGTCATACCCCTCTACAGGTGAGGAGAAATACAAATGCTTGGCCAAAATCGATTGCTTACTGGTTACGTCAGATGGATTATCCCAGTCGCCACCAATTTTAAGAACCAGTCGGTTCTGACGAGACTTTCGATGCTGGATCAATCTTTTCCGCAAATCCTTTCCGATACCGACTTTTAGCGCGAGGCCGTCGACCGTGTAAATTTCGTAGATACCTGGTTTGTCCGGAACCGCGCGCTCTATCTCAGAAAAACGAATCCTGATCATTTCCGTCATTCGGCTTCTCCCTGACTTTGGGAATAATCTAAAGCATAGCTTTACAAGATCCGAACCAGTCAGTGCAAGGGATGCGCTGCTGGCCGCGTATGCTGATGAGGTGAAGGCGGGAAGGATTGTCCGGAAGACTGAATAGCCATGCGTTCTGGCGGGCGTATGCGCGCTAGATACTGAAAAAACGAGCAATGCCCTGCAAAACGGTTACTCAATGAAGAAGAAGCTGACAGACAGTAAAGCAGCAGTGACTGCTGCTGAAATTGAGCGCTCTATCCAAGCCCTGAACAAAATGGCTGAACGCCTATGGGGTGATGGCCGGGAAGCCGAGGCGAAAGCTCTCCTCGATGCCTTGGACGCATTAAACCGGGCGCTTGATCGGATCAGGATTGGAGAGAGTCGCAGAGTTCTCCATTAAAGGGTACAAATCAGCTGGCGCGTTATGTTGCCGGCTACGCTTGTTCATGTGCCGGATGGGTAGGCCATTCCATCTGTAGGCCTCTCCTGACGGTCAATATGGCAAGCAATTGTGCTTGCCATTGGGAGGCAGCATGAAACTTCTAAGCGTTTCTGCCGTCAGCATTAGCCTTAGCTTCTTCGGAGCAGTCGCCGCACAGGCTGAAGAGGTGCTTTCGCAAACAGGCGACACCACCACGGGTGCCGGATTCGGAGCAGGCACTGGCATGCTGGTCGGTGGTGCGGGGGACAGCCCTGTAGGAGCACTGCTCGGTGCAGGTATTGGGCTATTAGTCGGGCATGGTGTGCAAACTGCTACCGGCCTGGAAGAACGCGCCTACAGAGTTCGCAGCAGTACCGGTGAAGAACAAGTGGTGCGCTCCCCACACGAGGAGTTCGCAATCGGCCAGCAGGTCGAGGTCAACGGAAGGCGACTGCATACCGTGGCTCCTTAGGTAGATCGTTTTAGCACGAAGAAGAGAGCCCGCCGTCGAGCGGGCTTTTTTGTGGCCAATCAGAACGGCGCCTCTTCCTCCTCGCGCCACTCATCGGCCACCGGCTCGTCACTCTCCTGCTTCTCCCACTCCCGGTACCATCAGTGGGAGGTCAGTAAACCGATGAACAAAACCGCACTTGCCTCTACCGGCGACGGAGTGGGTATTCCCGTACAACGACACCGCCATGCCTCGGTTAGTCCAGCTTCTTCCCACAAGATTCCCTGCAGTGCCAAACAAGTAGCCTCCTCACAGCAGGGTAGTTTTGCGCCAGTTTTGCGCGGGTTTGCGCGGGTTTGCGCGGAGCGAAAATGAAAAAGGGGACCAGCACCGTAAGTGACTGATCCCCTTATCAAAATATGGTCGGGACGGAGTGATTCGAACACTCGACCCCTAGCACCCCATGCTAGTGCGCTACCGGACTGCGCTACGCCCCGACTAGGCGTGAAACCTGTTCCCGTACTTGCGGGAACGCTTAAGAATATACCTTAAGCTTTTGAATTGTGGAAGTATTTTTAACGCGTTGTTTCACTTGCGTAACACCACCAGCACATCTTCCAGTTCCGAGATCATCTGGCGGATCAGTTGCTTGTATTGCGTGGTGTCGTCCTTGGCTTCATCGCCCGACAGGCGCAGGCGTGCGCCGCCGATGGTGAAGCCCTGGTCGTACAGCAAGGCGCGGATCTGCCGGATCATCAGCACGTCCTGGCGCTGATAATACCGACGGTTTCCGCGGCGCTTGACCGGGTTGAGTTGAGGGAATTCCTGTTCCCAGTACCGCAGTACGTGGGGTTTTACAGCGCAAAGTTCACTCACTTCACCAATGGTGAAGTAGCGTTTGCCAGGAATCGGCGGAAGCTCGTCGTTATGACTTGGTTCCAGCATATGCCTCAACTCGGGCCTTCAACTTCTGCCCTGGACGAAAGGTGACCACACGGCGAGCCGTGATCGGGATTTCTTCTCCCGTCTTTGGATTGCGGCCAGGCCGCTGGCGTTTGTCGCGCAGGTCGAAATTGCCGAAACCGGACAATTTGACCTGCTCGTTGTCTTCGAGAGCGTGCCTGATTTCCTCGAAAAACAGTTCGACCAATTCCTTGGCTTCCCGTTTATTCAGGCCCAGCTCTTCATAAAGACGTTCGGCCATTTCAGCTTTCGTCAGAGCCCCCATACGCTACATCCTTAACGTGGCGTTCAACCTTTGTTCGAGCGAGGTGAGGATCGCTTGGGTCGTGGAACTCACCTCATCGTCATTAAGAGTGCGCGATGGATGCTGCCAGGTCAAGCCAACTGCAAGGCTTTTTCTATGGGGATCAATGCCTTTACCCTGATAGACGTCAAAGAGCCTGAGGTCCGTGAGCCATTCGCCTGCATTTTCACGGATTACTTCAAGCACGGCACTGGCCGCAACGTCCTTGTCTGCCAGCAACGCCAGGTCACGACGCACTTCAGGAAAGCGCGACAACTCCTGGAATTTCGGCATTTTACCCAGCGCCACTTGTGCCAGAACCAGCTCGAAAACGAATACCGGACGGTCCAGACCCAGGGTTTTCGACAATTCAGGGTGGATCGCGCCGATGTAACCGACTTCGCGACCATCACGCTCGATGCGCGCGGTTTGACCCGGGTGCAGCGCAGGGTGTTTACCCGGCACGAAGGTGAACGCGTCCAGGGCACCGGCATGACCCAGCAGTGCTTCCACATCGGCCTTGACGTCGAAGAAGTCCAGGGTGTCGCGGCCCTGCGCCCAGCCTTCCGGCAGACGGCTGCCGCACGCCACACCGGCGAGCATCGGCTCTTGCTTCAAACCTTCCAGCTGACCGACGAAGCGCAGGCCGCTTTCGAACAGGCGCACGCGATCCTGTTGACGGTTCAGGTTGTGCGCAAGCGCCTTGACCAGGCCTGGCCACAGGGACGAGCGCATGGCGGCCATGTCGTTGGAAATCGGGTTGGCCAGCAACAGCGGCTTGACGCCCGGGTTGAACAGTTCGAACTGTTTCGGATCGATGAAGCTGTAGGTAATCGCCTCCTGGTAACCGCGGGCCACCAGCAGACGGCGCAGCTCAGGCAGGTCGCTACGCGCTTCAGCCTTGGCTTGCGGCGCCAGGCGGGCTTGCGGGTAGCGAACCGGCAAGCGGTTGTAACCGTACAGACGTGCCAGTTCTTCGATCAGGTCGACTTCCAGGCTGATATCGAAGCGATGGCTTGGCACTTCGACGCGCCACTGCCCTGCCCCATCGGCAGCAATGGTCAGGCCCAGGCCGCCGAGCAGACGCTCGACTTCGGCCGAATCCATTTCCATGCCCAGCATCTGGGTGATGCGCTCGGCACGCAGGGTGATCGGTGCAATCGACGGCAGATGCTGCTCGCTGACGGCTTCGATGATCGGGCCAGCGTCGCCGCCAGTGATTTCCAGCAGCAGGCCGGTGGCGCGCTCCATGGCTTCACGGGCCAGCTGCCAGTCCACGCCACGCTCGTAGCGGTGCGAAGCATCGGTGTGCAGGCCATAGGAACGCGCCTTGCCGGCAACGGCGATCTGATCGAAGAAGGCACTTTCCAGGAAAATGTCGCGAGTGGTCGCGGACACGCCGCTGTGCTCGCCACCCATCACACCGGCGATGGCCAGGGCGCGGGTGTGGTCGGCGATCACCAGCGTATCGCTACGCAGGGTGACTTCCTGACCGTCGAGCAGGACCAGCTTCTCGCCTTCGTCGGCCATGCGCACACGAATGCCGCCGTTGATTTCGGCGAGATCGAAGGCGTGCAGAGGTTGGCCCAGCTCCAGCATCACGTAGTTGGTGATGTCTACCGCCGCGTCGATGCTGCGCACGTCGGCGCGACGCAGGCGCTCGACCATCCACAGCGGGGTCGGCCGGGACAGGTCGACGTTACGGATAACACGCCCCAGGTAACGCGGGCACGCTGCCGGCGCCAATACTTCTACCGGACGCACTTCGTCGTGCACGGCAGGGACGGCGGCCACAACCGGACGCGTGACCTCGGCGGCATACAGCGCACCGACTTCACGGGCCAGGCCCGCCAGCGACAGGCAGTCGCCGCGGTTCGGGGTCAGGTCGACCTCGATGCTGGCGTCGTCCAGTTGCAGGTAGACACGGATATCCTGACCCACTGGCGCATCGGCCGGCAGCTCCATCAGACCGTCGTTGCCTTCACCGACCTGCAGCTCGGACTGCGAGCAGAGCATGCCGTTGGATTCGACGCCGCGCAGCTTGGCTTTCTTGATCTTGAAGTCACCCGGCAGTTCGGCACCAAGGGTGGCGAACGGGATCTTCAGGCCCGGGCGCACGTTGGGCGCGCCGCAGACGACCTGGAAGGTCTCGCTGCCGTTGCTGACCTGGCAGACGCGCAGCTTGTCGGCATCGGGGTGTTGTTCGGTGCTCAGCACTTCACCGACGATCACGCCGGTGAATTCGCCAGCGGCCAGGGTAACGCTGTCGACTTCAAGGCCTGCCATCGACAGGCGGGCGACCAATTCGTCGCGGCTTACCTGCGGGCTTACCCAGCCGCGCAGCCATTGTTCACTGAATTTCATCCTGCTCTCCTAAAGATTCGTTACGGGCGTGCGACCTAGCGAAATTGCGCAAGGAACCGCAAGTCGTTGTCGAAGAACAGGCGCAAGTCATTCACGCCGTAACGCAGCATCGCCAGACGCTCGACGCCCATGCCGAAGGCGAAGCCCGAGAATTGCTCCGGATCGATGCCGGACATACGCAGCACGTTCGGGTGAACCATGCCGCAGCCCATGACTTCCAGCCAGCCGGTCTGCTTGCAGACACGGCAGCCTTTACCGCTGCACATCACGCATTCCATGTCGACTTCGGCGGATGGCTCGGTGAACGGGAAGTACGAAGGACGGAATCGTACCGCGAGTTCCTTTTCGAAGAACACCCGCAGGAACTCTTCGATGGTGCCCTTCAGGTCGGCGAAATTGATGTCGCGATCGACCAGCAGGCCTTCGACCTGGTGGAACATCGGCGAATGGGTGATATCGGAGTCGCTACGGTACACACGGCCTGGGCAGACGATGCGGATCGGCGGCTGCTGCGATTCCATGGTGCGGACCTGTACCGGCGAGGTATGGGTGCGCAACAGCATGTTCGCATTGAAATAGAAGGTGTCGTGCATCGACCGGGCCGGGTGATGGCCTGGGATGTTGAGCGCCTCGAAGTTGTGGTAGTCGTCTTCGACCTCGGGGCCTTCGGCAATGCCGTAGCCAATGCGAGTGAAGAACTGTTCGATACGTTCCAGAGTCCGGGTAACCGGATGCAGACCACCAGAGGTCTGACCACGGCCAGGCAGGGTTACGTCAATGGACTCGGCGGAGAGTTTGGCAGCCAGATTGGCCTCTTCAAACAACGCCTTGCGCGCATTGAGAACCTCTGTGACACGCTCCTTGGCAACGTTGATCAGGGCGCCGACCTGCGGACGCTCTTCTGCCGGCAAATTCCCCAGGGTCTTCATCACCTGAGTCAATTCGCCCTTCTTGCCAAGGTAGTGAACCCGGATTTGCTCCAGGGCATTGATATCTTCAGCGCTTTGCACAGCCTCTAGTGCTTGAGAGACCAGCGCATCCAGGTTTTCCATGTACAGACTCCAGATACGAAATAGGGGAAGAGCTGAAGGCTCTTCCCCTATTTATGACGTTTAACACCAGAGGGCAAAAATGCCCTCGGGTGATTGTCGGGGGTACTTAAGCCAGAACGGCTTTAGCCTTCTCGACAATCGCAGCAAACGCCGCTTTTTCGTTCACTGCCAGATCAGCCAGAACCTTACGGTCGATCTCGATCGACGCTTTTTTCAGGCCAGCGATGAAACGGCTGTAGGACAGACCGTTGGTACGCGCACCAGCGTTGATACGAGCGATCCACAGAGCGCGGAACTGACGTTTTTTCTGACGACGGTCACGGTAGGCGTATTGGCCTGCCTTGATTACCGCTTGCTTGGCAACACGGAATACGCGCGAGCGTGCACCGTAGTAACCTTTAGCAAGTTTCAGAATTTTCTTGTGACGCTTACGGGCAATGACGCCACGCTTTACACGAGCCATGAGTAATTTCCTCTATTCTTAACCAAAAATTAACGAAGACGCAGCATGCGCTCGACTTTTTGCACGTCGGACGGGTGCAGCAAGCTGCTACCGCGCAGTTGACGCTTACGCTTGGTCGACATTTTGGTCAGGATGTGGCTCTTGAAAGCGTGCTTGTGCTTGATGCCGTTAGCAGTTTTCAGAAACCGCTTGGCAGCACCACTTTTAGTTTTCATCTTTGGCATGTTCGGATACTCCGCATTCAGTGGATAAACATAATCGCAAGGCCTGCCGTGCCCTGTTGATTACTTCTTTTTCTTGGGGGCGATGACCATGATCAGCTGGCGTCCTTCCATCTTAGGATGCTGTTCGACCGAGCCGTATTCGAGCAGGTCTTGTTCGACCCGCTTCAACAGCTCCATCCCCAGCTCCTGGTGAGCCATCTCACGGCCGCGAAATCTCAAGGAAATCTTGGCCCTGTCCCCATCACTCAGGAAACGTACCAGGTTGCGTAGTTTTACCTGGTAATCCCCTTCCTCCGTCCCTGGACGAAACTTGATTTCTTTAATCTGGACCTGCTTTTGGTTCTTCTTCGCGGCAGCGACCTGCTTCTTCTTTTCGAAGATGTGCTTGCCGTAGTCCATGACACGGCAAACCGGAGGTACTGCGTCGGCAGAAATTTCTACCAGGTCCAGCTTCGCTTCTTCAGCGATACGAAGCGCTTCATCAATCGAGACGATGCCAATCTGCTCGCCGTCAGCGCCAATTAACCGAACCTCGCGTGCCGAGATATTCTCGTTGATCGGGGCTTTCGGTGCAGTTCGTTTATCTTGTCTCATTTCACGCTTAATAATAATTACTCCGAATCATGGCGACCACGCCGGGAAACCGCTTGAGCGAGGAATTCAGCGAATTGGGCGACGGGCATGGAGCCCAGGTCAGCGCCTTCACGTGTACGCACAGCGACAGTTTGCGTTTCGACTTCCCGATCCCCGATAACCAGGAGATAAGGAACCTTGAGCAAAGTATGCTCGCGGATTTTAAAGCCGATCTTTTCATTTCTCAAGTCAGACTTGGCACGAAATCCGCTTTCGGTCAGATTTTTTTCTACTTCCAGCGCAAAATCTGCTTGTTTATCAGTGATGTTCATGATCACTGCCTGAGTCGGCGCCAGCCACGCAGGGAACGCACCCTCGTAGTGCTCGATCAGGATACCGACAAAACGCTCGAAGGAGCCGAGAATCGCCCGGTGCAACATGACCGGATGTTTACGGCCGTTGTCTTCGGAGACGTATTCTGCGCCCAGGCGGATCGGCAGGTTGAAATCGAGCTGCAGTGTACCGCATTGCCACACGCGGCCCAGGCAATCTTTCAACGAGAATTCGATTTTCGGACCGTAGAAGGCACCCTCGCCCGGCTGCAGATCGTACGGCAGGCCCGCGCTGTCCAGTGCGGCGGCCAGCGCGTTCTCGGCGCGATCCCACAATTCGTCGGAACCCACGCGTTTTTCCGGACGAGTGGACAGCTTCAGCTCGATGTCCTTGAAGCCGAAATCGGCATAGACATCCAGGGTCAGCTTGATGAAAGCGGCCGATTCGGACTGCATCTGCTCTTCGGTACAGAAGATATGCGCGTCGTCCTGGGTGAAGGCACGCACGCGCATGATGCCGTGCAAGGCACCCGACGGCTCGTTACGGTGGCAGGCACCGAACTCGGCCAGGCGCATCGGCAGTTCGCGGTAGCTTTTCAGGCCCTGGTTGAACACCTGCACGTGGCATGGGCAGTTCATCGGCTTGATGGCGTAGTCGCGGCTTTCCGACTCGGTGGTGAACATGTTCTCGGCGTAGTTGGCCCAGTGCCCGGATTTTTCCCACAGGCTGCGATCGACCACTTGCGGGGTCTTGATCTCCAGGTAGCCGTTGTCACGCTGCACCTTGCGCATGTACTGCTCGAGCACCTGGTACAGGGTCCAGCCGTTGGGGTGCCAGAACACCATGCCCGGGGCTTCTTCCTGGGTATGGAACAGGCCCAGGCGCTTGCCGATCTTGCGATGGTCGCGCTTTTCAGCCTCTTCGATACGCTGGATGTAGGCAGCCAGCTGCTTCTTGTCAGCCCAGGCAGTGCCGTAGACGCGCTGCAGTTGCTCGTTCTTGGCATCGCCACGCCAGTAGGCGCCGGATAGCTTGGTCAACTTGAACGACTTCAGGAAGCGCGTATTCGGCACGTGCGGACCACGGCACATGTCGACGTATTCTTCGTGGTAGTACAGGCCCATGGCCTGTTCGTTCGGCATGTCTTCGACCAGGCGCAGCTTGTACTCTTCGCCACGGGCCTTGAACACGTCGATCACTTCGGCACGCGGGGTCACCTTCTTGATGACGTCGTAGTCCTTGTCGATCAGCTGGTGCATGCGCTGCTCGATGGCAGCCATGTCGTCAGGCGTGAAAGGACGCTCGTAGGCGATATCGTAGTAGAAGCCTTCGTCGATGACCGGGCCGATCACCATCCTGGCAGTCGGATAGAGCTGCTTGACCGCATGGCCGACCAGGTGGGCGCACGAGTGGCGAATGATCTCCAGCCCCTCTGCATCCTTTGGCGTAATGATTTGCAGCGTGGCATCGGCCTCGATCGGATCGCAGGCGTCGACCAGCTTGCCGTTGACCTTGCCGGCCAGGGTGGCCTTGGCCAGGCCCGCGCCAATGGAAGCGGCGACTTCGGCTACGGATACCGGATGATCGAACGAACGTTGACTGCCGTCGGGAAGAGTAATAGTTGGCATGGCGCCTCCTCTCCTAGTGGTGACCCCTACCAAAGGTCACGTGGGTTGGGATGAGCCAGTACAAGATTCGATCCAGGCCGTTCAATAACGCCTGCCTTACATTGGCAGGAGCCGTCAGGCCAACCAGAGAACGAACCAGAGTGACTGGATTAAAACGAATTCGGGTGGTTTGCCGGGATGCGCGGCCAAATATGGCCAGCAGGCATTCCAGAGCCGGGCATCCTAGCATAGATATGGCGTGTGAGCTGCGCTGGCACGGCAATCCCGGGCAAATTGCGCAAAATAGTTGCGTGCGCTGAACTTGAAGGGATTGCTCGCCCTCACATATCAAGAAGGTTCGCCTTTTCAACTACCTGAACACAGGAGTTACCGGTATGCGATTTCAGCACCTTTTCTCTCTGGTCGCCGCCTGCGCCATGGCGCTGCCATTGACCGCCAATGCCGCCGGACTGGATGGCCAACGCGATCAATACCTCAAAGCGTGCGAAACATCCGCCAAGGCACATCAGGTGAGCGCGGCAGGAGCCACCCAACACTGCAAATGCAGTGCGGAAGTCGTCGACAGCAAATTCACGCAAGAAGAGGTCGGAAAGCTGAACGACGGCACAGCCTCGGCCGCACTGGTAGATCGCCTCAAAACTGAAGTCCATACCGCGTGCGGCACGGCAAAATGAGCGTAAACTGAGCTGGACAGGTGTGCTTTCAGACCTTTCGGGGCTCGAAAAAGGCCGTTTCATCCGATAATTTCAGATTTTACAGCTTTTTTTCAGCCTTTTGATTTAGCCTCATCCCCAGCAAAACCGGGGGTTTGCGGCAAAAATCAGGGCTACACGCAGTCAAATGTTTCGCAACAGGCGCATCTAAAAAGGTTCTCGAGCGAACATTTAGACTATGATGTCTCCGTGTGCCCAGTTGGCCTGAGCAGCACAGCACTACTGAATATTATGTTTCTTGGAGATACACCATGTCTAATCGCCAAACCGGCACCGTAAAATGGTTCAACGATGAGAAAGGCTTCGGCTTCATCACTCCTCAAGGTGGCGGTGACGACCTGTTCGTACACTTCAAAGCTATTGAATCCGACGGTTTCAAAAGCCTGAAAGAAGGCCAGACCGTTTCTTTCGTAGCAGAGAAAGGCCAAAAGGGCATGCAAGCTGCTCAAGTTCGTCCGGAGTAATTCTCCCCGAACGAAAAAAACCCGTCCTTGAGACGGGTTTTTTTATGCCTGCCTCGTTCCCACGCTCCGCGTGGGAACGAGGGCGTTGAGGCGTTAGCCGCAGTTGACCCGAGTGATGACACCCCGATCGTCGGCATTGAGATTCAACCGATCGGAGCGGTACTCCAGGGTAACCATGTCGTGAGGCTTGAGAATGCGCGCCGCTTGCGCGCCCGAGCGCGTACGCGCCTGCTCCAGCAGTTCGGCGGATGCCTGCTTGCCGACGGCAAAGTCGGCGGCGCCAGCCTGGCAACGACCATCGGAATTGGCAGCGACCTCTGGCTCTTTGGACGTTGTTCCTGACGACGAGCAACCCGCCAGAACCATTGCTGCCAGCACAGCCCCCAATGATGCACGCATGCGAGACATGAATCCTCCTTGTAAAAAATGATTGCCGCTAGTCTGCCTGAGCCCGCTTCGCGAAGGGGCGACAAATCGTGACTGAATATTTAACGGCGAGCGCTCAGTAGACGTCGATGTAGTCATAGGGCGGGTTCGGCCAGTTCTGCTGCAAGGCATTGAATATCTGTTGCACCCAGACCGCGTCGCTGGCCGCGACCGGCCCTACGCAACCCGACCCGGCGGCCCAGGTTTCCAGACGAAAGGACAAACCGTCGGTATCTCTACCGCCGACCACGGTCGAGATGAACGCAATGCCTGCCCTGGTCACCCGCAATTGGTTGTGAACTGCCCCATCGGCCCCGGCAATCAACTGGCGCACGCCTTCGAGGGTGAACTGCGCGGGGTCATTCAGATCGATCTGCACATCGGTTACCGGACTTTGAAAAAGGCTTCAGTTTGCCACGCCCCCGCTTTTATTCCCAAGCAGCAGTGCCGCACGCCCGGCAAAATGGTTAACTGCCAGCATCGAGGGGGATTGGTTCGCATCACAATCGGCATTAGGCTATTGCAACCGGTAACCCGCCCACACCACGCATCGAGATTCCGTATGTCCAGCCTTACCATAGACGCAGACATCAAGGTCACCCGCCCCGAGGGGCACAGTGCCTACAGCCCGGGCACCTCTGAAGAATTGACCATTATCGCGATGGACTTGCTGGTCAAGGATATCGGCTACGAAGGCGCGCAGAAGTTCATCGGCCAGGTGCTCGAGCGACACAAAGAAAAAGCGGCGCTAATCCAGGCGGACCAAGCGAGCACAGAGTAAGTCGAAGAACGCCTGAGCGTCGCCATCCTCGATCCACAGGGCATTGGCCGGCAACGCCGATGCACCTGCGTCGGCGACCCGGGTTTGCCCCAGGGTTGGCCCTTCGCCACAGTCGATGCTCATACGCACCTGGCGACCACGGAACATTCCGGGTTGCAGCAGGTACGCAATCACGCAGGCATCATGCACCGGTCCACCGGACAAACCGTAGCGCTCCATGTCCGTGGCCACATAAGCTTCGAGAATCGCCACTACCAGCTCGCCAGCCCGATTGCCCAATGCCGCCAACTGCCTGAAGCGCGCCTCGCTGGTCAGCATCCGATGGGTGACATCCAGCGACAAATACACCAGCTTCACGCCACTGGCCAGCACCACATCGGCTGCATGGGGATCGGCATGGAGGTTGAATTCGGCCGCCGGCGTGATATTGCCTCCCATGGCCTGCGCCCCGCCCATCACGATTACCTCACGAATACCGCGGGCGATCTCCGGCGCCTGACCCAGCGCAAGGGCCAGATTGGTCTGCGGCCCGAGCATGGCCAGAGTGATGCTGTGCGGCGCAGCCCTGGACAAGGTCCAGACCAGGTACTCGACCGCACCGCCTTCAGCCAGGCCATGCTCGGGCGCATAGACGCTCAACCCAGGCAATCCCTCCTCACCATGAATGTCTTCGGCATAGATCGGAGCACGCTGCAAAGGCCGGTCGGCTCCGGCATAAACCGGTACGTCTGCACGCCCTGCCCACTCCCGGGCTAGACAGGCATTACGGGACGTCTTGTCCAGCCGGACATTCCCCGCCACCGTGGTGATCGCCAGCACATTCAGTGCTTCGGGGGATGCCAACGCCAGGAGCAGCGCCACCACATCGTCAGCCCCCGGATCGGTGTCGATGATCAGGTCTCGCGCCCGCCCGCTCACGGCTGCCGCACTTCGTCGAGAAAGGGAATCGAAGGCTGTGCCCCGGCCCGAGTGACAGACAACGCGGCGGCCGCCTGACCGAAGGCGATGGCCTCACGCTCGCCTCTACCCTGCACCAGCGCAGCGGCAAAACCGCCGACGAAGGTATCCCCGGCGGCCGTGGTATCCAGCGCCTGAACCCGGGGCGCGGGGAAATGCTCGAAACCCTGGGCATCTGCAAACAACGCGCCCTGCTCGCCCAGTGTGATGATGACCTTGCCCACGCCCAGCTCGAGCAGACGTTGCGCAGCGACCCTGGCCGTTTCCAGGGAATCCACCGGCAAACCGCTCAGGGCGGCCGCTTCGCTCTCGTTGGGAATCAGGTAGTCGATCGACGAATACCAATCGACCGGCAACGGCCCGGTGACCGGGGCCGGATTGAGAATCACGGTCTTGCCCAATGCCCGTGCGCGCTTCAGCGTGTGCTCGACGGTCGCCGGAGGCACTTCGAGCTGGCAGATGACCAGATCGGCCGCCAGCAACAGACTGTCGAAGCGCATCACCGCCTCCGGCGTCAGGCTGCCGTTGCCGCCAGCGACAATCACGATCGCATTCTGGCTGCTGGCGTCGACCACGATCAGCGCGACGCCGGTGGAGATGCCTTCGATGCGCGTCACCGCCTGGCAATCGATTCGCTCGTGTTCGAGGGCCTGGCGCAGTTGCTCGCCATAGGCATCGTCACCGACGCAGCCAATCATTGCGACCCTGCCCCCCAGCCGTGCAGCCGCGACGGCCTGGTTGGCACCCTTGCCACCCGCCACCGTCGTAAACGACTCGCCAGCCAGGGTTTCGCCTGGGCGCGGCAAGCGTTCGGCACGGGTCACCAGGTCCATGTTCAGACTGCCGACCACCACCACGTTCGCCGCCACGGGCGTGCCCTCGGCGGCTTCAGCGGTAATCATTGAATTGGTCCGGGCGCGGTGCGGTGGATTCGCGCACGACAATGCTCGGCGCGATGATCTTGTGCTCGGTGTCCCCCTCGGGCTGAGTGATCCTGCGCAGCAACATCTCGGCTGCCATCTCCCCCAGCTCGCGGATCGACTGCCCCACGGTGGTCAGTGCCGGATACACATATTTGCTCATCTGAATATCATCGAAGCCGATCACCGACAGCTCGCCCGGCACCCGTATATTGCGCTCGGCGGCGGCGCGCAGCACACCCATGCCGATCATGTCGTTGGCCGCGAATATCGCCGTCGGCCGGTCGTGCTCGAGCAGTTTCACCGCAGCCTCGTAGCCACCCGGGCTGGTGAAATCACTTTCGACCACCCGCTGTGAAACGAACTGAACCCCCTCCTGCGCCAAGGCCCGGCGATAACCCGCCAGACGTAACTTCGCCACGCTTGTATCGGTCGGACCGTTGATGCAGGCGATGTCGCGATGGCCGAGATCGAGCAGATGCCGGGTCGCCAGATAAGCGCCCCGCTCATGGTCGATACGCACCAGGTCGGCGTCGACGCCTTCCAGCTCCCGGTCGACGATGACCATGGGTGTGCGCACGGTTGCCAGGCTGCTGAGCAGATCGGCCTGCTCACCGACCGAGGCCACGATCAGGCCGTCTATGCGTTTCTCGAGCAGCACACGCAGGTAACTGCGCTGCTTTTGCGGGTTGTCGTCCGAGTTGCAGAGAATCACGCAATAGCCATTGCGCTCACAGCAGTCCTCGATGCCCCGGGCCAGCTCGGCGAAGTACGGGTTGATACTGTTGGGCACCAGCAACCCGATGGTCGCCGTGCTCCTGGCCTTGAGCGAACGCGCCACGGCACTGGGTACGTAATCGAGCTCCGCAATCGCCTCCTCGACCTTCAGGCGCACCCGCTCACTGACCGGGCGCGTTTTGTTCAGCACATGGGAAACCGTGGTATAGGAAATGCCCGCAAGTGCGGCTACATCTTTGATCGTTGCCATTGTTCAGGTCCGCCGGCGAGCGCGCCGGCTGCGATAAGTATCAAGGATCACGGCGATGACGATCACCGCCCCGGTAATGATTCGTTTGGTCGGCTCGGTCGCGCCGATCTGCGCAAGCCCCGCGGCCAGCACGGAAATGATCAGCACACCGAAGAACGTACTGATGACCGAACCCCGCCCGCCCATCAGGCTGGTCCCGCCAATCACCACGGCGGCGATCACTTGCAACTCGAGGCCGGCGCCGGCGTTCGGGTCCGCCGCTTCCAGGCGGGATATCTGAAACAGTGCCGCCAACCCTGCGAGCAGCCCCATGAGCGAGAACACCAGGACCTTGTAAGGCTTGGGATTGATCCCGGCCAGGCGCACCGCTTCTTCGTTGGTGCCGATGCCGATCAGGTAACGGCCGAACACCGTACGCGTCAGCACGGCCTGCGCCAGGATGATCACCATCAAGGCAATGATGAAGGATGGGGAAATCCCGAAGGCAAACGGCTCGGACAGCCAGGCGAAGGCATCGCCGATGTAGGCGGTCCGCGAGTTGGTCATCTGATAGGCCACGCCCCGGGCCATCTCCAGCACCCCCAGCGAGACGATGAACGACGGGATGCGCCAGGCCACGGTGATCGAGCCGGTAATGGTGCCCGCCAACGCTGCGCAGCCCATCCCCAGCAGTGCTGCAGGCAACACACTCCAGCCCCAGCCGAGGATCGCTACGCTGACCGTCGAAGCCGCCAGGGCCAGCACCGAGCCCACCGACAGGTCTATGCCGCCGATGATCAGGACGAACGTCATGCCCACCGCCAGGACCATCAGATCGGGGATCTGGTTGGCCAGGGTGCTGAAAGTGGCGTAGGAAAGAAAATGACTGCTCAGCAGCGAGAACAGCACGATCATCGCCAGCAAGGCGCCCGCCAGGCCCAGATAAGTGCCAAGGCCAGTGTAAAGGCCGTTGCGCTTGCCGCCGGGCACTACGGGATCGGGAAGGGTGGAAGTTTTCATGGTGCGCTCCTGTGGGCAGGCTCATGGAGCAGTGCTTCGCGATTCCGGTAGCCGGCAAACGCGGCGGCCAGCAGTTGATCCTGGGTCCAGCTGTCACGCTCGAAGGTGTCGATCAAGCGCCCTGCCGAGAGCACGCCAATGCGATCGCAGATCAGCATCAACTCGCGCAGGTCGCTGGAGACCACCACTATCGCCTTGCCCTGACGGGTCAACTCCCCCAGCAATGCATAAATTTCAAATTTGGCGCCGACATCGATGCCCCGCGTCGGCTCATCGAACAGCAACACCCTGCAGTCGCGCTCCAGCCAACGGCCGATGACCACCTTTTGCTGATTGCCCCCGCTCAACTCGCCGACAACCTGATCGGCGCCTGAACTGCGAATACTCATGGCGTCGATCTGGCGCTGGGCCAAGGCACGCTCGGCCAAGGCATTGACCAGCCCACCCCGGGAAATCGCCGGCATATTGCCCAGGGCAATGTTGGCCGCGATCGATTGGGACAACAGCAGGCCCTCACCCTTGCGATCCTCGGTGATCAAGGCAATCCCGTGGCGAACGGCATCGACCGGCGAATGAATAGTCACGGGTGCAAGCGGCGACCCCATCTCGATGGCGCCGCTGTCGGCCGGATCGGCGCCATAGATCAAGCGCAGCAATTCGGTCCGCCCTGCCCCGATCAACCCGGAGATCCCGAAGATCTCGCCCTGACGCACCTGAAACGAGACATCCCGCACCTTGTCTGCCCGGCTTAGTCCCTTGACGGCCAGGATCGGCTCGCCAAACTGCCGCGCCCCCAGATCGATATGCTCGCCGACCGTGCGACCGACCATCAGGTTGACCAGTTGCGCGCTGTCGTAGCGAGCCATGGGCTCGACGCAGACCAGGTGACCGTCACGCAGCACGGCGATGCGCTGGGCGATACGCGCCAGCTCTTCGAGACGGTGGGAGATATAGACAATGGCCACGCCACGCTTGCGCAGCCGCGCGATTTGCGTGAAGAGCATCTCGACTTCGCGCGCCGTCAGCATCGCCGTCGGCTCGTCGAGGATCAGCACATGGCAATCGCCGATCAGGTTGCGGGCGATTTCAACCATCTGCTGATGACCGATACCCAGGTCGCCGACCAGGGTGTCCGGATCGATCGCCTCGAGCCCGACCTGGGCCATGGCCTCGAGTGCCGCCTGGCGCAACCTCTTGTGGCTTATCCAGCCACCCATGTTGGGCAGGTTGTCGAGGAACAGATTTTCGGCAACGGTAAGCGTCGCCAGCAGGTTCAGCTCCTGCATGACCATGCGCACGCCCAGCGCTTCGGCCCCCGCGCGGCTGCCCGGCCGATAGGGCTGCCCCTGAAACTGCATTTCACCGGTGGTTGGCAGCTCGAGACCACCGATGATTTTCGACAGCGTACTTTTACCGGCGCCATTCTCGCCGGTGAGGGCCAGCACCTCACCCGGCAGCAATGCCAGATCGATATCGGTCAGCACCGGTTGCGCGTAGGTCTTGCCGATACCGCTGACCGAAAGCACGGCCGTCGAGGCAGTCGCAGACATCAGGCTCTCTCCAGGGGCATTAGGTTTCTACGGTTTGGTAATCAGCTCGACCGGTGTCTGGATCACGTTGTTGGCGTCGACCTCGACGGGCTGGTTCTTGAGCATTTTCAGCGCCGCTTCAATGCCGAATACCGCTTGCCGGGCCGCGAACTGGTCTGCCGTGGCCAGCACCCGACCATCCTTCAGCATCGGCTTGATCGCATTGATGTTGTCGTAACCGACGACCTGGACCTTGCCCACCTTGCCCGCGGCACGAACGGCAGAAACGGCCCCCAGGGCCATGCTGTCGTTGCCGGCCAGCAGCGCCTTGAGGTCCGGATATTCGTTGAGCATCGCCGCGGCCACGGCGTTGCCCTTGTCGATCTCCCAGTTGCCGGACTGAACGGACACGACTTTCATCTGCGCCGCTTCCATTGCATCCTTGAAACCCGCCGTGCGCTGCTGGGCATTGGTGGTGGTCGATACCCCTTCGATGATGCCGACCTCATCACCGGCCGAAAGCTTGCCCGCCAGGTAGTCACCGACCAGGCGTGCCCCCTTGCGATTGTCGGGGCCAACGAACGGCACGCTGATGTTCTTGCTCTTGAGCACATCAGGATCGAGCTGGTTGTCGATGTTGACCACCTTGATGCCGGCATCCATGGCTTTCTTGACGACCGGAACCAGCGCCTTGGAGTCGGCCGGCGCGATGACCAGCGCATCGACTTTGGAGACGATCATCTGCTCGACGATGCGAATCTGGTTGCTGGTATCGGACTCGTCCTTGATGCCGTTGGAGACCAGGTCGAAATCGGCGGAGTGTTCTTGCTGATAGGCCTTGGCACCGTCTTCCATGGTGAGGAAGAACTCGTTGGCCAGGGATTTCATGACCAGGGCGACCTTGGGCTTTTCCGGGGTTTGGGCAGCCGCGGCAGAGAGCGGCAGTGCAGCGGACAGGGAGGCCAGCATGGCAACAGCGAGCAAGCGTCCAGCGAAGGGATGCTTCATGGGTTCACTCCGTTGATCTTATGATTATCGTGATTGCGAACCATCAGCCTGCCTGGACAAGACACTCAGCCGATCAGGGGCGCGCAAACGTTTGCGTTAGTAAACTATGGGAACACCGCGAGGGTTTGTCAACTCAACTCGCAGCCATCCAGCCTACCCTGCCATGCCCCTAAAAGTCCGTAGGACATTTCCTTAAAACTCTCGGAAATTCGATCCTGACTATGTAGTCGTATTCGGACTTTGGAATCAGGTGCCCACAAGACTAGTTCACAAAACGAAATTAATTCAATGATTATCAAGGAGTTATTTAAAAAATTCGGAAACCGTAATTACGACCGGGTGGTGGCCCATGACCTGAACCCGCAAAAGGCGCGGATTCTGGCCATGGTCGCCCTGACCAAGACCCCAGGACAGCAAGGAACTGCAACGGATGTTCCGGGAATACTGACCCCGTGAACCCAGCCGACCCCTGATCGCCAGCGCGGTCGGCCCTCACTCAGTCTTCAGCCTTGACGCTGGCGATCTCTTCCGTCTTGATCTTGTAATGCTTGCCCGCAATATCCGTGAACTCGATGAAGCCAGGCGGGTTAGTGGCATGCGGCTTATCCTTGGTCACGTATTCCGTACCATTTTGCAGGGTCACTACCGTCGGTGACGAGCACCCCGCCAAAGCCACCAGCGCGACTAACGCCAGCCACGAAAGCCCAAACCTTCTCCCGTTCATGTCAGACCCTCTTGTCAGTTGAACAGCGCATCGAAAAGCGTAGCGTCGATCTCGGTGATGCGTAGGGCTTTACACCCTTCCTGCTGATCACTGGACAGGCAAATCAGACGACGAGCAGCAGCCCGAAAAAAAATGCAGTCCGAGCCTGACTTAATCACCCCTCCCATTGTCAGAAGCGCACTTCAATGCACGAGTTGTTGCGATTTGTCTTACAGTGAAATACTGTATGCACGTACAGCTAAAACAAGGAATGCTTCGTGGCAAATACTTCTGCAGCACCGAATCCCGCCAGCAGCTATGAACAGCTCGGCCTGCGCATCCAGAAGATCATCAACTCTCCCACCGCACAAAAATCCAGGTCCGCCCTGATTTTCCGCCTGGAGCACGAGTCTCCCGATGACTGGGAAACCCTGCTCGAAGAAATCGCTGAAAACGACAATGTGACGCTGGCCCATCGCGATGATGGCGGCGTGCAGTTGTTCTGGGTCGTGCCGAAGGAAGATTGAACGGATGCGTGTTCGTGGTTTTGCAGTACTCGCTCTGCTGCTCGCTTTCAACGCCCAGGCCGACGCGCCGCGCACCTTCAACGAGGCCAAGAAAATCGCCTGGAAGCTCTACGCGCCACAGTCGACCGAGTTCTATTGCGGCTGCAAATACAGCGGCAACCGGGTCAACCTGGACGCCTGTGGTTATGTGCCGCGCAAGAATGCCAATCGCGCCGCGCGCATCGAATGGGAACATATCGTTCCGGCCTGGCAGATCGGCCATCAACGCCAATGCTGGCAGGATGGCGGGCGCAAGAACTGCTCGCGCAACGACCCGATCTACCAGCGCGCCGAAGCGGACTTGCATAACCTGGTGCCCAGCATCGGCGAGGTCAATGGCGATCGCAGCAACTTCAGCTTCGGCTGGTTGCCGGTACAGTCGGGACAATACGGTTCATGCCTGACCCAGGTCGACTTCAAGGCCAAGAAGGTCATGCCGCGTCCTTCCATTCGCGGCATGATCGCCCGCACCTACTTCTATATGAGCAAGCAGTACAACCTGCGCCTGTCCAAACAGGACCGGCAGCTCTATGAAGCCTGGGACAAGACCTATCCGGCCAAGGAGTGGGAGCGCCAGCGCAACCAGCAGGTTGCGTGCGTGATGGGGCGCGGCAATGACTTCGTCGGCCCGGTCAACCTCAACGCCTGCGGCTGACCCTCAGCCTCAGGTAAGCGTCAGCAGAAAATCGGCAGCCCGCCGGTAGCGCTCGATCCGCGCCAGGTCTTCAGGACCTGGCGCGACTATCCGGGAAAGGTCGCTGTTATCGGCAATGTCGGCGAGCTTGACGGCCTTGGCCAAGGGATCATCGGACAGCCTTTCGACGAAGGCCTGGTAGCTTTCATCCGGCCGCCGACTCAAGGCCTCGACCGCTGCCAGAATTTTCAGCGGGAAGCCTTCACGCGCGAGGTCGGCCAGGGTCATGGCCGAATCCTCCAGTACATCGTGCAGCACCGCGACGATCCGTTGCTCGGTCGTGTCGACCCGCATCATGACCCGCAGCGGGTGCAGTATGTAAGCCGCCCCCGCCTTGTCACGCTGCCCTTCATGGGCCTTGGCCGCAACCGCAATTGCCCGCTCCAGTGTGGACATATAGGCAGCTCCTCTCAGGCTTCTCGCGTCACGGACGCGTGTTGCTGCAGGTATCGGCGATTTCCATTCCTGACAAGAGCATAGCCCGAGAGCATCGACCTGTGCGAGCCACGGAAGCCGCCCTACTCCTGATGCTTGACCACGACCGACTCGATGCCCTGCGAAGCCATCAGTTGCGCCTTCTTGTCATCGGCTTCGGCCTTGCTGGTGAACGGACCGATCAACACCAGTGGCTTACCGTCCCGGGTCACCACGACGGGCACAAAACCATGCTCGACCAGACGTGCAGTCATGTCAGTGAGCGCGCCCATGTTGCTGCCCGAGACGATCTGCACATCCCAACTGGCTGCGGCCTGGTCCGCAGCGGCATGCTCCTCGCCACTGATCGGCCCTGCACCGCAAAGGGTACGGACCTCGGCGTTGGTCCCGTCCGGGTCGAATACGACCTTGAACTGGCCGTCGTTCTTGATCGCGGCATAACTCTGATAACCGCCATACACACCCGATGCGTCCTTGCTCTTGACCTGACCGCAGATATTGCCCTGATCGGTCGTGCGGACATTGGTGAACTTGGCCGACTTCGGATTCTGCAGCTTATCGGCCACCGCCTTGTGCGCGACCTCGACATCGCTGCCGCAACCGGTCAACGCCAACACTGCCATTACTACCGCCAATCTGCGCACACGCATCCCTCCGGGTTAGAAGGTCGGCATTTTATCATCGTGCACGGGTTTTACCGCGCGGCTGTTTTCCTGCGCCCTGAGCGCCAAGTTTTTTTTGAACGCAATCAAACACATGCAAGGCTCTGTTGTCTCAGGTTAGCGCGAACGAATTACCCCCGCGCCGAGGAGACGAGCGTGTTTTCACACCTTTTGAAATTCAGCCTGGCAGCCGTGGTCCTGGCATTGTCAGGGTGTTATTACCATGACTACGACGATGATGACGGTTGGCGCGACCGGGACCAATGGCGCCACGAGCATCGGCGGCACGACCATTATGATCGTTATGACCGCGACCATGACCGGCGTCGGGATTATGATGATCGGTAGGTGATTTCGGTCTTGCCTGTGATGGCCTCTTCGCTGGCAAGCCAACTCCCACAGGGTTCGACGGCGCACGGTCCTGTGGGAGCTGGCTTGCCGGATCGCCGGACCGCAGCGATGGGGACGACACGATCCCTTTGACGGAACGCAAAAACAAAAAAGGGCGACCCTCTCGGATCACCCTTTTTCACACCGCCCAGCAGAGCGGATTTTGTTTGGTAGGCGCGATTGGACTCGAACCAACGACCCCCACCATGTCAAGGTGGTGCTCTAACCAACTGAGCTACGTGCCTGCTGTGAGGCGGCATTCTACGGAATTTAATAGGGGTGTCAACTTCTTTTTTACACCTAAGCCTATGAATCTGCGTATTTTTTGCCGCAACCGGATGAAGAGATTTTCACGCCCATCTGGTGGACGGAATTTTTCTAGGGTAGGATCTGCACATTCGTTAAAGATATTAAACAGAGGTTGCAGGATGGCGAACACTACTTACCCACAGTCGTATTACGCGGCATCGGCCAATGCCGTCCCCGAGCGCCCGGCATTGCAAGATGACGTCTACACCGACGTGTGCGTGATCGGTGCAGGTTACACCGGCCTTTCCAGTGCGCTGTTCCTGCTCGAGCATGGCTTCAAGGTCACTGTCCTTGAAGCAGCCAAGGTCGGCTTCGGCGCTTCGGGCCGCAACGGCGGCCAGATCGTCAACAGCTACAGCCGCGATATCGACGTGATCGAACGCACTGTCGGCCCCAAGCAGGCACAACTGCTGGGCCAGATGGCCTTCGAGGGCGGCCGGATCATTCGCGAGCGCGTTGCCAAATATAATATACAGTGCGACCTCAAGGATGGTGGTGTCTTTGCAGCCATCACGCCAAAGCAGATGGGTCACCTGGAGTCCCAGAAGCGCCTTTGGGAGCGTTTCGGTCACACCCAGCTGGAGTTGATGGACCAGCGCCGCATCCGTGAAGTCGTTGCCTGCGACCAGTACGTCGGCGGCATGCTCGACATGAGCGGCGGCCATATTCACCCGCTGAACCTGGCCCTGGGCGAGGCAGCTGCGGTGGAATCCCTCGGCGGGACCATCTACGAACAGTCTCCTGCCACCCGTATCGATCGCGGCGCAAGCCCTGTCGTGCATACCCCGCAGGGCAAGGTCCACGCCAAGTTCGTGATCGTGGCCGGCAACGCCTATCTGGGCAACCTGGTACCGGAACTGGCATCCAAATCCATGCCGTGCGGCACGCAAGTGATCACCACCGAGCCGTTGGGTGAAGAACTGGCCCGCACCTTGTTGCCCCAGGACTACTGCGTCGAAGACTGCAATTATCTGCTCGATTACTACCGACTGACCAGCGACAAGCGCCTGATTTTCGGTGGTGGCGTGGTTTACGGTGCACGCGACCCGGCAAACATCGAAGCGATTATCCGCCCGAAAATGCTCAAGGCCTTCCCGCAGCTCAAGAACGTGAAGATCGACTACGCCTGGACCGGCAACTTCCTGCTGACCCTGTCGCGCTTGCCGCAAGTGGGTCGTCTGGGCGACAACATCTATTACTCGCAAGGTTGCAGCGGTCACGGCGTGACCTACACCCACCTGGCGGGCAAGGTGTTGGCCGAAGCCCTGCGTGGCCAGGCCGAACGCTTCGACGCGTTCGCCGACCTGCCGCACTACCCGTTCCCGGGTGGCCAGCTGCTGCGCACGCCGTTTACCGCAATGGGTGCCTGGTACTACAGCCTGCGTGATCGTCTGGGCGTCTGATACGCCTGAGGCTGAACCCTCACCTCGTTCCCACGCTCCGCGTGGGAACGCAGTGCCTGACGCTCCGCGTCACGACGCAGAGCGTCAGAGGAGGCATTCCCACGCGGAGCGTGGGAACGAGGCTGGGGGTGGAGTTGCGTCACTTGGCATCAATGGCCCGCGTCGCCTGCGCCGCGGCCTGCTCCTGCCCCGCCTGGCCCAAGTCATGGGCCGCCTTCAACCAACGCTGGCGATCCACCTGGGCCGGCAATTGGTTGGGCTTTTGTACCAGCACGGCCCAACTGCCCTCCTTCTCCCACGCCGACGTGAAACTGCCGAAGCTGATCTGCGTACGCCGATTCATGCCCGAGCGCAGCAACACGTTCTGCTTGTAACTGTCATACCCGACCAGCAAGGCATAACGCGGCTCCCCCATGAACGCGATGCCATCGCTGTAGCGCAATAACACCGGATTGCCCGCCGCGACCTGAGTCAGCAAGGCCGGCAGGTTGTGGTCCAGCGGATAGACCAGCATGCCGTAGTCACGGGCAACATTCTGGATCGAGCCCTCCAGGTTCGCCACGCCCGCTGGCAGGTTCAACGGCTTGTCGAGCAAACCCGGGGTAACCCTCACCCCCTGCTGTGCGAGCATGCTGGCCAAAGCCATCGAGCCGCTCTGGTTGGCGTAACCGCGAAAGAACGGCACGCCGTTGAGTTCCACCCGCTCGGGCAACCGGCGGATCTCGGGATCGACCGTACCGGCACACGCCGTCAGGGTCAGGGCCAGGGCGCAAGTCAGCAGCAGGCGCTTGGGCAAGGCAGAGTGCAATCGAGTCAGCATGAGTCAGTCACTTGTTCTGGCGCCGGATTGTCGACCATCCGGCCTGGCCCCTGATAATAGGGCGATGATGGCACCGGGTATAGCCTTTGTGTGCAGTTGGCCCTGCCCTATAGAGCAAACTGGCCCAAGCAGCTAGACCATTGGTCAATAGCTTGAAACACTCCAGCGGCTAGACTGTGACCTGTAGCGAGCGCGAGAGCTTGCGAAGTCTAAGGAGGCATTCATGAGCCTTGGCATGACCATCTTCATGTTGATCGTCGCCTGGCTGGCCGTTGCTGCCGCCATGCTGTGGGGCGTGATGCGAATCACCCGCCGCCATCACCACCACCCTCAGGTGCCACAGCCATCAACCCATGGGCGCAAGGACCACGCGAAACACGTATCGGCCCACTGATCCACCCCCAGGACAAACGAAAACGGCCGTCCCCGGTTCTCACCGGGGACGGCCGTTGTGCTTCAGCGACTGCTTCAGGCTTCGACTGCAGCCCGCTTCTGCCGGGCCCGCCGCGAAAGCATGTTCAAGCCTTCGATAGCGGCCGAGAAGGCCATTGCAGCGTAGACATAGCCCTTGGGCACATGAGCGCCAAAGCCTTCGGCGATCAGGGTCATGCCGATCATGATCAGGAACCCCAGGGCCAGCATCACCACCGTCGGATTGTCATTGATGAACTTCGCCAACGGCTCGGCAGCCAGCAACATCACCAGCACCGCAGCGATGACCGCGATGATCATGATCGGCAAGTGCTCGGTCATGCCCACGGCCGTGATGATGCTGTCGATGGAGAACACGATGTCGAGCATCAGGATCTGGCCGATCGCGGCGGCAAAGCCCAGCGATACCCGTGAAGACACGCCTTCTTCCAGCTGTTCGGCCTGGGACACCGGGTCGACGCTGTGATGGATCTCCTTGGTCGCCTTCCACAACAGGAACAGGCCACCGGCGATCAGGATCATGTCCTTCCAGGAGAACGCCTGGCCGAACACCTCGATGACCGGCTCGGTCAGTTGCACGATCCAGGCCACAGTACTCAACAAGCCCAGGCGCAACACCAGCGCCATGCTGATACCGATGCGGCGGGCCTTGGCCCGGTGCGCCACGGGCAGCTTGTTGGTCAGAATCGAAATGAAGATCAGGTTATCGATACCCAGCACGATTTCCATCACCACCAGGGTCGCCAGGGCAATCCAGGCGGTAGGGCTTGCAGCAAGTTCTAAAAGGTATTCCATGGGGCAATCCTGACGCGGCGGGGCCGACTGTTAAATTTCCTGGGACGTTTTACTGTGCTCGCCGGTAGGCGTCGCTTTTTTGCCCGACAACTCCTGGTTTGCGGAATGGAGCGCCTGTTGCGCTGCCTTGTTGGTTTCGTCGATGGCCTGCTTGGCCGATTCGGCCGCCTGGTTGAGCATGGTCTGGGCTGTTTTTTCGGCCTGGTCACAACCGCTGACGGCCATCAATGCGGCCATCAGGACCAGCGGAGTACCAATGGATTTGAGTTCGATCATGTGTTCCTCACGTGTACGGCCAGTCCTCGGATGCTGGCTCCTCGATAGCGATGCATTCTAAAGACAGCAACACATCAGGAAAATTCGTATTTATCCCGGTTATACTTCGGTTTTTACGAATCCGAGAATGCACATGCTCAATTACCGGCAGCTGCACTACTTCTGGGTCGTGGCCAAGACCGGCAGCATCGTACGTGCCGGCGAACAGTTGAACCTGACACCGCAGACCATCAGCGGACAGATCAACCTGCTCGAGCAAACCTACGGCATCGAATTGTTTCGACGGGTCGGCCGGCAGCTCGAACTGACCGAGACCGGCCGCCAGACGCTGCCCTACGCCGAACAGATGTTCCAGATGGGCAACGAACTGGAAGCCATGCTGCGGGCCCAACCCGGCGAACAACAGATCGTGTTCAGGGTCGGGGTCGCCGACGTGGTGCCCAAGTCCATCGTCTACCGTCTCATCGCGCCGACCATGGAATTGAGTGAGCCGATCCGCATCACTTGCCGCGAAGACAAGCTCGAACGCTTGCTGGCCGACCTTGCGATCCAGCGCCTGGACTTGGTGATTTCCGACAGCCCCATGCCCAGCCACCTGGACATCAAGGGCTACAGCCAGAAGTTGGGCGAATGCGGGGTCAGCTTCTTCGCCACCGAGGCGTTGGCCGCACGCTGCGAGGAGGCGTTCCCGGCCTGCCTGCACCATGCGCCCCTGTTGATTCCGGGCCCGGAAACGGTCGTGCGCAGTCGGCTGCTGCGCTGGTTCGCCGAACAACAGTTGCAGCCACGGATTATCGGCGAGTTCGATGACAGCGCCTTGATGCAGGCCTTTGGCCAATCGGGCAGTGGCATCTTCATCGCCCCCAGCGTGATCGCCGATGAAGTGTGCAAGCAATACGGGGTCAGGCTGATCGGGCAGACCGATGCGGTCACCGAATCGTTCTATGCCATCTCGGTGGAACGCAAGGTCAAGCACCCCGGCATCGTCGCCATCACCGAGGGCGCCCGACGCGAGCTGTTTACCGATCAGGCAGTGACCTGAGGCCCGCTTGCCCTACAATTGCCCTTTCCCTCGCCCGAAAAGGAGTTCCCGTGCAGCCGGTGATTTCGGTTCAGAACCTGAACAAGACCTACGCGTCCGGCCACCCGGCGCTGAAAAATATCAACCTGCAGATCCACAAGGGTGAAATCTTCGCCCTGCTAGGCCCCAATGGCGCTGGCAAGACCACGCTGATCAGCATCATTTGCGGCATCGTCAATATCGGCGACGGCCAGGTACTGGTTGGCGCAAAGGATATCCGTGCCGACTATCGCGCCGCCCGCTCGCAAATCGGCCTGGTGCCCCAGGAGCTGGTCAACGACGTGTTCGAGACTGTCTGGGCCACCGTGCAATTCAGCCGCGGGCTATTCGGCAAAAAACCGAACCCGGCCTATCTGGAACAGCTGTTGCGCGACCTGTCCCTGTGGGACAAGCGTGACGCCAAGTTGTTCGAACTGTCCGGGGGCATGAAGCGCCGCGTGATGATCGCCAAGGCGCTATCCCATGAGCCAAGCATCCTGTTTCTCGATGAACCCACCGCCGGCGTCGACGTAGAACTGCGCCGCGACATGTGGGAGATGGTCCGGCGCCTGCGCGAACGCGGGGTGACCATCATCCTCACCACCCATTACATCGAAGAAGCCGAGGAAATGGCCGATCGTATCGGCGTGATCCGCAACGGCGAGATCATCCTGATCGAAGACAAGACCACACTGATGCGCAAACTGGGCAAGAAGCAGCTCATCGTGCAGCTCAAGCAACCCCTGAGCGCCGTGCCCGGCGCTCTCGCCGGCTACCCTCTGGAGCTGGTCGATGATGGCCATGCTCTGGTATTCACCTTCGACGCCCAGCGCGAACACACCGGCATTGCCGAACTGCTCAAGGACCTGGACCGCAATGCCATCGACTTCAAGGACCTGCAGTCGAGCCAAAGCTCGCTGGAAGATATTTTCGTCAGCCTGGTGAGGGCCTCGGCATGAATTTCCATGCAATCCGCGCAATCTACACGTTCGAACTGTCGCGCACCTGGCGGACCCTGTTGCAGAGTATCGCCACCCCGGTGATCTCCACTTCCCTGTACTTCGTGGTGTTCGGCTCGGCCATCGGTTCGAGCATGACCCAGGTTCAAGGCATCAGTTACGGCGCCTTTATCGTGCCGGGGCTGATCATGCTGGCGCTGCTGACCGAAAGCATTTCCAATGCCTCGTTCGGCATCTACATGCCCAAGTATTCGGGGACCATCTATGAGCTGTTGTCGGCCCCGATCTCGTACCTCGAAATCCTGATCGGCTACGTCGGCGCAGCGGCCACCAAGTCAATCATTCTGGGCCTGATCATCCTGGTCACGGCGCGCCTGTTCGTCGACTTCCAGATTGCACACCCTTGGGTGATGGCACTGTTTCTGGTGCTGACGGCCGTCACCTTCAGCCTGTTCGGCTTCATCATCGGGATCTGGGCCAACGGCTGGGAAAAACTGCAGGTGGTGCCGGCACTGATCATCACCCCGCTGACCTTCCTGGGCGGCAGCTTCTACTCGATCGGCATGCTGCCGCCGCTGTGGCAAAAAATCACCCTGTTCAACCCGGTGGTTTATCTGATCAGCGGCTTTCGCTGGAGCTTCTATGGTGTGGCGGACGTCAACGTCTGGGTCAGTATCGGCATGACGCTGGGCTTCTTGCTGGCGTGCATCGCGGTGGTGAGCTGGATTTTCAAGACAGGCTATCGCTTGCGCCATTGACCTCTGGCGTAAACCAGCGACTCATCAACAACACTGCCAGCATGGCCGCCAGGGCGATCAGCCCGGCGGCGGCAAAACCCAGGCTGACCAGCCCCAGGGTGTCGATCACCCGACCACCGATCAACGCGCCCAGGCCAATACCCAGGTTGCCCCCGGCGATATTGAGCGATGCGCCGAAGGCTGGCGCCTGGGGTGCGGCCTTGATCAGCCGGACATGGCTGACCAGAAACAGCGCCGCCTGGGTCACGCCCCAGATCCCCAGCGCCACGGCCAGGCCGACCAGCGAATGGATGCTCGGCACCAGCGCCACCATGCCGACGATCATGAAACTGCAGAACACCAACGAGGCAATCAAGGGATGGCGATCGACCATTCGTCCGCCCATGCTATTGCCGATCAAGCCCACGGCGCCGAAGCCCATCAGGCACCAGCCCACCACCGTGCCGTCGAAACCGGCCAAGCGCTCCAGGATGTCGGCCAGGTAGGTGTAGGCCGTGAACATGCCACTGAACACCAGCACCGACAGCAGCACATGGCCGAGCATCAATGGGCTGCGCAGGAGGGCGAACTGTTCCCGTAGCGAGACAGGTTCGTCGTGCCGCCGGGTCCTGGGCAGAAAGCCGTACAGCAAGAACGCCTTGGCAAAGGCCACCAGCGCCAGGACACCAAACGCGGCGCGCCAGCCCAGGACATCGCCGATCAAGGTGCCGACGGGAATGCCGAACACCGTGGCGCAGACCACGCCGAAACTGATTTTTGCGATGGCCTTGCCGGCATGGTCCGGCCCGACGATATCCACGGCCGTTTCACTGGCCAGGGCCCAGAACACCGGCAGGCCCAGCGCCGGGATCAAACGAGCCAGGCCCATCATATAAATATTCGAGGCCAGCGCTGCCAGGGCATTGGACAGGCCGAAGACCACCAGAATGGTAATGAACAGACGCTTGCGCTCGAAACGCGTGCAGTAGGCCGTCAGAAAAGGTCCACAACAGGCCACGGTAAAGGCGAACAAGGTCACCAGAAGGCCCGCCTGCGACACGCTCACCTGCAGGTCACGGGCAATGGCCGGCAACAGGCCGACAATGATGAACTCTGTGGTCAGCACCGTGAAACCGGCGGCGGCCAACAAGAGAATGGGCAATAACATGAAAACTCCAGGAAACGAGTTTTTGCGACCGCTACGCGCTCGAGCGCATAGCGGTCGCAAAACGCCAGGCAAAAAAAAGGGCGCGCATCTTAACAGCAGAAACGGTTGACACCAATCAAGGCAAAGCCTCACGTCCCTGTGCTAAAGTCGCGCCCCTTTCGCGCCAGCCATCCGCTGCCGCATGCTCCTGCGCCTTACGGCAGGCCCACAAGGCCGGCCCTTTGAACAAGACAGAGACACTTCAATGACCGCTGCCTCCAACCCCGTCATGAACCTGCTGAACCGCACCAGCCTGGTCATGCAGATCCTCATCGGCCTGATTGCCGGTGTCGCCCTGGCGCTGCTGTTCCCGGCCGCCGCCCTGCAATTGGCCTTCATCGGCAAACTGTTCGTCTCGGCCCTCAAGGCCGTGGCGCCGGTCCTGGTGTTCGTGTTGGTGATGGCGTCGATCGCCAACCACAAGCACGGTCAGGAAACCCATATCCGCCCGATTCTGGTCCTCTATCTGCTCGGTACCTTCGGCGCAGCCGTGGTCGCGGTCATCGCCAGCATGGCGTTCCCTTCGAGCCTGGCCCTGGCAACCCACGATGTGCCGGTCAGCGCCCCGGGCGGTATCGGTGAAGTCATGCAGGGGTTGCTGCTCAGCGTGGTGGAGAACCCGATCAGCGCCCTGATGAACGCCAACTTCATCGGCATCCTGGCCTGGGCCATCGGTCTGGGCATCGCCATACGCCATGCCGGCGAAACTACCCGCACCGTGCTCGGCGACCTGTCCAACGGCGTCACCCTGGTTGTACGTGCCGTCATTCGCTGCGCGCCGCTCGGTATCTTCGGCCTGGTCGCCTCGACACTCGCGCAATCGGGCCTGGGCGCCCTGCTCGGCTACTTGCACCTGCTGCTGGTGCTGATCGGCTGCATGCTGTTCGTCGCCCTGGTGATGAACCCGCTGATCGTTTTCTGGAAGCTGCGCCGCAACCCCTACCCGCTGGTATTCACCTGCCTGCGCGAAAGCGGCATTACTGCCTTCTTCACCCGCAGCTCGGCTGCCAACATTCCGGTCAACCTGGCCTTGAGCGAGAAACTGGGGCTGCATGAAGACACGTACTCGGTATCGATCCCGCTGGGGGCAACCATCAACATGGCCGGCGCGGCAATCACCATTACCGTACTGACCCTGGCCGCCGTGCACACCCTGGGCATTGCCGTCGACTGGCCGACCGCCGTACTGCTGAGCCTGGTGGCAGCGATCTGCGCCTGTGGTGCTTCGGGGGTGGCCGGGGGGTCGCTGCTGTTGATTCCACTGGCGTGCAGCCTGTTCGGCATCCCCAGCGAAATCGCCATGCAGGTGGTTGCGGTAGGTTTCATCATCGGCATCCTGCAGGACTCGGCGGAAACCGCGCTGAACTCCTCCACCGACGTGCTGTTCACCGCAGCGGCGTGCCTGGCGCAGGACGAACCGACTGTCCGCGCCTGACCCTCGACAATGTGCCCGACACCTTGTATGCCGGGCACAGCGGTCAAATCAGAACGCGCCCATGAAGTCGCGCTTGCCCACTTCCACACCGTTGTGACGCAGGATCGCGTAGGTGGTGGTCACGTGGAAGAAGAACTGTGGCAGGCCGTAGCTCAGCAGGTAGCTCTGGCCGGTGAAGCGCTTCTCTTTGTCGGTGCCCGGGCGAGTGACGATTTCGCGCCCTTCCTGGCCGTCGATTTGCTCAGGCTTGATGCCGTCGACGAACGCCAGGACCTTTTTCAGCAAGTCCTGCAACTCGGCGAAGGTTTGCTCGGTATCCGGGTAGGACGGCACTTCGACACCCGCCAGACGGGCGGAAACGCCCTTGGCGAAATCAACGGCAATCTGCACCTGACGGGTCAGCGGGAACATATCCGGATACAAACGCGCCTGCAGCAATGCGTTGGGATCGATTTTCTTTGCGGTGGCATGGGCTTCAGCCTTGGCCAGCACGCCGCTCAGGGCAGTGAGCATCTGTTTGAAAACCGGAACGGAGGCTGCGTACAGAGAAATACTCATGAAATATCCTGATAGATTGATGACACAGTGAAGGGGTGGCTTGTCTTTCAGTGCGCTGCGCACCTAGGCTAGGGCTTTCATTCGCAAAGAGACAGGGCCATGTCCGCCGAACACGATACTCCTTCTGCCGCCACGCTCAACAGTACGGAAATCCGGATCCTGGGTTCGCTGATCGAGAAACAGGCCACCAGCCCCGAAACCTACCCCCTGACCCTCAATGCCCTGGTGCTGGCCTGCAACCAGAAAACCAGCCGCGAGCCGGTCACCAACCTGACCCAGGGCCAGGTCGGCCAGAGCCTGCGCGCGCTCGAAGGCCGGGGCATGGCGCGCCTGGTGATGGGCAGCCGTGCCGACCGCTGGGAGCACCGCATCGACAAGGCCCTGGAACTGGTCCCGGCCCAGGTCACGCTGATCGGCCTGATGTTCCTGCGCGGTCCGCAGACCGTCAACGAGCTGTTGACCCGTAGCGGACGCATGCATGAATTCGAAGATGCCGAACAGGTCGTGCACCAGCTCGAGCGTCTGATCGCCCGCGGCTTTGCCCTGTTGATCCCGCGCCAGGCCGGCCAGCGCGAAGACCGTTACACCCACGCCCTGGGCGACCCGGCCGACATCGAGGCGATCCTGGCGGCACGCCAGAATGCCCCGGAGCGCGGGTCGGGCCCTGCCGTGTCGGCCGAACGCATCGACGAGCTGGAAGCACGCATCGCCGCACTCGAGGAGCGCCTGGCCCGGCTTGAGTAAGCCTGCTCAGCCGCGGGCGTACTCGGTCGCCAGCCGGACCTGCTCCAGGTCCGGCCGCACGCCGGTGTAGAGCACGAATTGCTCCAGTGCCTGGATGGCGATCACCTCAAGGCCGGTAATCACTTGCTTACCGTGGGCCCGACCGCGTTGAATCATTGGCGTTTCAGCGGGCATCGCGACAACGTCGAACAACGTCTGCGCCGCATCAATCGCCTGCGCCTCGAACGCCAGCCGATCGGCCTCCTCGCCCCCGGCCATGCCGATCGGCGTCACATTCACCAGCATCTGCGGGCGCAGTTCACCCAGTTCGGCACGCCACCCATAGCCACAGGCATCGGCCAGCGCTCGCCCGGCCTGCTCGTTGCGGGCGATGATCGTCCCCTGCCCGAACCCGGCATCACGTAGCGCCGAGGCCACTGCCTTGGCCATGCCGCCGCTGCCACGCAAGGCGAACGACGTCTGCGCGCTCAGCCCATGGCTTTCGAGCAACTGGCGGATGGCAATGTAATCGGTGTTGTAGGCCTTCAGATGGCCGGCCGTATTGACGATCGTGTTGATCGACTGGATCGCCGCCGCCGAGGCGTCCAGCTCATCGACCAGGGCAATGCAGGCTTCCTTGTACGGCATGGACACGCCACAGCCGCGAATGCCCAGCGCGCGAATACCGCCTATCGCTGCCGGCAGGTCGTGGGTGGTCAGGGCCTTATAGTAATAGTTGAGGCCCAACTGCTCATACAGATGGTTATGAAAGCGCACGCCGAAATTTCCCGGCCTTCCCGCCAGCGACATGCACAACACAGTGTCTTTGTTTGGGACAAGGGGCATCGTTTTTCTCCATGGGCACGGCTTCAAGACGCGCGCAGTATGCCCCATGAAGGCGCAGGGATGCAGGCCCGCGACCGCTTGTCCGGCCTTACAAAACCTTTACTCAATGCGCGTGTCACCCCTGACGTTTCGGCTGTCATATTAGTATCCCCAGCGACAATAAACGGGTCTATCGCAGACACCTTCGCCGGGGATGCACCAGAGGATCGATCATGATTCGTCAATTCCCCAAGATTGCCTTGCTCATCGGCTCGTTGGCCCTGGCAAGCCAGGCGTCCGCCCATGGCGGTGGTCACGGCGGCTATTATTATGGCCCCGGTCCGCTGCTGGGTGCCGCCGTGGTCGGAGCGGTAGTGGGTGCGGCGATTGGCTATAACAGCCGACCTGTCTACGTTCAACAGCAGCCGGTTTACGTGCAGCAACCGGTCTATGTTCAACAGCCGGTCTATGTGGCGCCGCCCCCGGTCTACTACCAACCGTATCCACCGCCACCGCCACCGCGTTACTACGGCCCGGTGTATTACGGACCGCCACGCTGGTAACGGCGGGCCTGGGGCAGGTCGAGGTGCAGACCTGCCTCATTGGCATCAATGAGCACTATCGAGCGCGATGATTTCTCCCGGATCAGCAGGCGCCGTAACCTAGCGCCATGAACTGAAGGAGACTTCCATGCACTCGGTAAAGATCATGTCCGTCATTGGCAGCGCCGTGCCTGCCACGCTCAGAGCCAAAGGCCTGCTGGCCTGCTGGTACCTGGTCCAGGACGGTGAGCCGATCAGCGGCCCCCTGGCTTCGTTGCCCGCTGCCGAGGCGCTTTTCCAGTCGCTGGTGCCTTCGACGCTACACCACTGAACATCTGTACTACAGTCGTACTACATCTGTATTCATCGTGCGTTGCTCCGCACACCCCCTTGCCCCGCCTCGTTGCGGGGCTTTTTATTGAGCCACGGTCCATACACCATTTTTGCCTTGGAGAAGATGGCGATAATTTCACATCCAAATGGATATAAACGCTCCCCGGCAATCGACAGTGCCTCAGCCATACTCATAAAATGTAACGGTTTTTCTACTAATAAAGCCCTTGCATTGCCAACGGCATACTTAACCACTTAGTGAGCGCAACACGTGAAAACCTCCCTTTCGATCTTGAGCCTGCTCCTGCTATTTACAGGCACGGCCACCGTCACGTCGAACGCTATTGCCCAACAACCCTCACCCACACCCCAACGCGCGCCCTCGCCCCTTCGCCTGGCTTCGGGCAGCGCCTTGTTGATCGACTTGCAAACCAACCAGGTGCTCTACTCGAACAACGCCGACATGGTGCGTCCGATCGCTTCGATCACCAAGCTGATGACCGCCATGGTGGTGCTCGACGCCCGACAATCGATGGACGATATCCTCACGGTCACCATTACCCAGAACCCGGACATGAAAGGCGTGTATTCACGTGTCAGGCTGGGCAGTCAGCTGAATCGCCGCGACATGCTGCTCATCACCCTGATGTCGTCGGAGAACCGTGCCGCTACAACCCTGGCGCACCACTATCCGGGAGGCTACAGCGCCTTCATCGCCGCCATGAACGCCAAGGCCAGGGCATTGGGTATGAGCCATACCCGTTACGTGGAGCCGACCGGCCTGTCCACCGGCAACGTGTCCACCGCACGCGACCTGAGCAAGTTGCTGCTGGCGGCACGCAACTACCCGTTGCTGAGCGAGCTGAGCACGACCCGGGAAAAGACCGTGTCGTTCACCAACCCAAGGTACAGCCTGGGTTTTCATAACACCGATCACCTGGTCAACAAGAACGATTGGGACATCAGGCTGACCAAGACCGGCTTCACCAACGAAGCCGGCCATTGCCTGGTACTGCTGACCACCATGGACGACCGGCCGGTGGCCATGGTGATTCTGGATGCCTACGGCAAGTACACCCACTTCGCCGACGCTACCCGCCTGCGCAAATGGCTCGAAACCGGCAAGGGCAGCGAGGCGCCTGCCGTGGCCCTGCGCTACAAGACCGACAAACACTCGCAAAAACCGATCCAGCTCGCCGAGTAGATCGAATCAGCGCTTGCTGGCAATACCAGCAAGCGCCCCCGACGTCCCCTTGTTAAATGCCTCGTTCCCACGCTCTGCGTGGGAACGAGGCGGACGAGGTGAGGATCCGTCAGTTGCCGGCGTCCGGGATCACCGCAATCACATCAATCTCCATCAACCATTGCGGCTGCCCCAGGGCCGAGACCACCAACCCGGTGGAGATGGGGAACACACCCTTGAGCCATTTGCCAACCTCCTGATACACCGGCTCGCGATAGCGCGGGTCGATCAGGTAGGTGGTGGTCTTGACGATGTGGGACAGGTCCGAGCCAGCTTCCTCGAGCAACTGTTTGACGTTCTTCATCGCCTGCTCGGCCTGGGCACGAGGATCGCCCAGGCCAACCAGGTTGCCCTCGAAGTCCGTGCCGACCTGCCCCCTTACGTAGACGGTGTTGCCAGCACGGACGGCCTGGCAGAGATCGTTGTCCAGCGACTGGTTCGGATACGTCTCTTTGGTATTGAACATGCGGATGCGGGTATGGGTAGGCATCAAATGGCCTCCATCATTCTGACGGATTGAACATTGGATTCGGGGCAGGTTTCATCGGAGCTTGCCTTTCGATCAGCCTCTGCCTGGCGTTGCGAAGGATCACGGTAGGCGAGATAGCTGCGCTGTTTGACGATATGGTCGGCAATATGCTTCGCATCGTGCCAGACGCCCCAGATGAAAGCCGAACCTCGACGCGACAGCCACGGCAGGCCCAGGAAATAGACGCCAGGCTCCCTGGAAACACCACGCTGATGCTGTGGCTTGCCCTTGGCGTCGAAGGTGTTGACGTTCAGCCAGTTGTAATCGACGGCATAGCCGGTCGCCCAGATGATCGAGGTCACGCCAACCTTGGCCAGATCGAGCTCAAGAATAGGATGGGTCACGCATTGCGGATCCGGGAGCATTTCCCGTGCTTGCGGTTCTTCCGGCAGGTCGAGGCCATTGCGCGCGATATAGGCGTCAGCCGCATCGAGCAGCGCAAGGTAGTTCTCATCGCCGCGCGCAATGTTGTCGGCAAGATTCGCTTCGAAGGTCACCACACCGTCGTTGAACGATTGGGTCAGACCCACGAGCGTCATCCCCTGATGGGCAAGCCTGCGGAAGTCCACCGTATGACCGCCACGCGCACCGCTGACGGCTATGGTGACATGCTCCTTGCCCGGCTGGACGCCCTCCGCATCCCACTCACCGAGAACACCCAGCCACCAGCAGAAGTCGCGGTTGCGATAGGCGCGTGGCGGACGATCGTGGGCGCCAACCGAGAGGTAAACCTGCTTGCCGGAGCGCTGCAGCTCATCGGCGATCTGCACCCCCGACGACCCGGCACCCACCACCAGAACAGCACCCTCGGGCAGCTGCTGCGGATTACGGTATTCGGCCGAGTGGATCTGGGAGATCGTTGCGCTTTCAGGCGCGATCGCCGGGATTACAGGACGCTGGAACGGCCCGGTTGCGACCACTACCTGATTGGCCTGGATCACGCCCTCGGAGGTTTCGACGGTGAAGCCCGGCCGGTCAGCATTGCGCTCCACTTTCGTCACTTCCACACCGGTGCGGATGGGGGCGTTGAACTTCTCGGCATAGGCTTCGAAATAATCGGCTACCTGCTCTTTGCCGGCAAAGGCGTCAGGATCGAGACCGTCGAACTCCAGACCCGGAAAACGATCGTGCCAGGCCGGACCATTGGCCACCAGCGAATCCCACCGCCCTGTGCGCCAGCGTTCGGCGATGCGATTGCGCTCCAGGACCAGATGGGGCACGCCGAGTTTGCTCAAGTGTTCACTCATGGCCACGCCGGCCTGACCGGCACCCACAACAAGCGTATCTATTTCTATTTTTTCAACGGTCATGTCTGTGTCCTTCTCAAAGGCGGGTTGATTCAGGTCGGTCGTCGCTGGCCTGTGCTGATGGGGTCAAGACTAGGGAGCGCCCTTGAATCGGTAAAATATTATTAAGCTGCTTATTGCCTACAATTTACTGATGCAGAGCCTTTGCCCGCGGGTGCGCCGCCCGACGAAATCCTGCCGGGCGCGCAGCGTCAGGCCGGCACCTGAGCGGTGCCGGTGCTGCGCAAGTCTTGAATCAGTGCGAATAAAAGCGGCGGGTGTCCTGATCCCTCAGGCAGAGGGGAGCGACCGTCAATGGACCTCTTCTTCACCCTCATGCAACAGGCCGAAGATCTCCCGTTTCATGTCAATGAAGGTGCGGTCCATGACCATGTCCAGCGAGCGCGGACGCTCGATCGGCACGTCGAGGATCTTCTTGATCCTGCCGGGGCGAGCGCCCATCACGTAGACGCGGTCACCGAGCAGGATCGCCTCGTCGATGTCGTGGGTCACGAACAACACGGTCTTCTTGCTGTTGCCCCAGACCTTGAGCAACAGCTGTTGCATCTGCAGGCGGGTCTGGCTGTCGAGCGCGCCAAAGGGCTCGTCCATCAACAGGATCTGCGGGTCATTGGCCAGGGCCCGGGCGATCGCCACGCGCTGCATCATGCCGCCGGAGAGCTGCTTGGGGTAGTTGTCGGCGAACCGCGCCAGGCCCACCTCGTTGACATAGAAGTTGACGATATCGGCGCGCTGGCGGGCCGGCATGCCGCGCCGCTTGAGACCGAATTCGACGTTCTGGCGCACCGTCAGCCAGGGGAACAGCGTGTAGCTCTGGAACACCATGCCGCGGTCAACACCAGGGCCTTCGACTTGCTGGCCACCCACATGGATCTTGCCCGAGGTCGGCTCGGCCAGCCCGGCGGTGAGGTACAGCAGGCTCGACTTGCCGCAACCCGAGGGGCCGACCAGGACAGCGAACTGTTCATCGGGCACCTCGAAGGAAACCTTGTCCAGTGCGGTGAAGGTCGAGCCGTTGGGTGTCTGGTAATGCAGGCTCACTTCTTCCACGCGCAAGCGCGCCGGGGCCGCCGTTGGTGCGGCCTTGGCCGCCGCATGATCACGCTGCATCGTTGTTACTGCGCCCATGATGCCACCTTGAGTCGAATGATTCGGAAGAGTTGATCGGTCATCAGGCCCAGCAGGCCGATGATGGCAATGGCGAGGAAAATCACGTCCACCTGGAAACCGCGCATGGCTTTGAGGCTGATGTAGCCCAGGCCGCTGTTGGCGGCGACCAGCTCGGCCACTACCAGGTAGGTCCAGGCCCAGCCCATGGTCACCCGCAGGGTATCGAGCACGCCGGGCAGGGACGCCGGGCCCAATACATGGAAGAGCACATCACGGCGGTTCGAGCCCAGGGTGTAGGAGGCGTTGATCAGGTCCTTGGAAACGCCCTTGGAGACGTCGGCGATCATTACCAGTTGCTGGAAGAACACGCCGAAGATGATCACGGTCACTCGCTGCTCCAGGCCGATGCCGATCCACAGGATGAACAGCGGCACGAACGAGGTCACCGGCAGGTAGCGGATGAAGTTCACCAGCGGTTCGAGAAACGCCTGGACGATGCGAAAGCTGCCCATCAGCAACCCCAGCGGCACCGCCACCAGGGACGAGACGACGAAGCCGATCATTACCACCTCGACGCTGGCCCACACGTGCTGGGCCAGGCTGCCGTCGCGGGTCAGGCGCAACGCCGTCTCCAGCACCGCCCCCGGCGTCGGCAGGAACATGGTCGGCACCACGCCGCCGTAGGACAGCCCGGCCCACAGGCCGATCACCAGCAACCAGCACAGGGTGCTGGCGCTTAACAGCAGCCTGGACGGCAAGTCGACCTTGGGCGTCAGGCAGCGGTTGAGTAAGGATTTACGAGTGGCCACGGCCACCTCCTTTGCGAAGTTGATTGAGCAGGCTTGAACCTCCCGCAGGTGCGCGGGAGGAACAGTCGGGGGATTACGGGGTGACGAAGTGGGTATCGACCAGTTCGTCGTAACGGACGTCGAAGCGCTTGCCTTGCAGCGCGCTCCAGGTCTCGTTGGCCAGGCGGATCACGCCTTTGATGTCGCCGGCCTTGGTAGGAGTGCCGAGCAGTTCTTCGCTCATGGCCTGGTCGTAGAAACGCACGCCCTTGGCGGCATTGGCCATTTCCACCGGATCGGCCAGGTAGCCGCCGACGCCCTTGGCCATGATCGCGTAGGCTTCCTGCGGATGTTCCCTGGTGTACTGCACGGCCTTGTACAGACCGTTGACCAATGCCTTGACGTCCTCCGGCTGCTTCTCGATGACGTCGCAGTTGAGCGCCACTACGTCGACAATGACACCGGGGGTTTGCGTGCTGTCGATCAGCACCTTGCCCTGGCCCTTGGCGCTCACCAGCGACAGGTGCGGCTCCCAGGTCACCGCCGCCGGAATGCGTCCGGCGATGAACGCCGTGGCGGCGTCGTCGGCGGTCATGTTTTCGATTTTCAGGTCGCTCATCTGCATGCCGTTGCGCTTGAGCAGGTAGGACAGCCAGAACTGCGAAACCGAGCCTTCGTTAACCGCCACCGACTGGCCCTTGAGCTCTTTCAGGCTGTTGACCTCCTTGCCCACTAGCACGCCGTCGCCGCCGTGGCTGTCGTCCAGCGCGGCCACGGCCTTGAAGCAGAACTGCGGACGGTACTTGAGGATCTCGTCGATGGTCGAGGCCGAACCCGAGAGCTTGCCGGAAGCCTGGGCGGCCATGTACATCGACGCCTCTTCCATGGTGGTCAGTTGCAGGTCCAGGCCCTGCTCCTTGAAATAGCCGAGATCGCGGGCCAGGTACAGCGGGCCGTAGCCGACCCAGGTGGTATGGCCGATGGACAGGGTGCCGGCCTGGGTGCCGGTGGCGACTCCCAGGGCCAGCGCAGTAGTTGCAAGGGACAGCGCGGAACGCTTGAGCAAGGGCTTGAACATGGAACACTCCCACAGCCTGTTGGCTTAGTTATTGGATTGCGGGGCAGTACTGGCCAAAAAAAGGCCAAAAAGGGTTCCGTCGCGCCGGCCCTCATGGGCCGGCGTGATTAGGTAGAACAAGGAATGGAACGGCGGGGCTGACTTACAGCCGCCCGAGCTCCCGGGCTGTGCGGTCCACCGCGCGCCGGGTCTTCTCGATCAGCTCATCGAGTTCGCTGCGGGTGGCGATCAGGGCGGGTGCCATGATCATCCGGCCGAGGGTGGCGCGGATGATCAGACCCTCTTCGAAGCCATGGGTGCGGCAGCTCCAGGTGATGTCCGACTCATTGGCGAAACGCTTGCGCGTGGCCTTGTCTTCAGCAAACTGCAAGGCAGCGACCATCCCGGCGCCCTGGATCTCGCCCACCAGCGGGTGATTGCCAAACACCTCGCGCAGGCAACGCTGCAGGTAGGGACCGGTGTCCTGCTTGACCCGGGTGACCACCCCCTCGTCGCGCAGCGCCTTGAGATTGGCCGTAGCCACGGCAGCGGCCACCGGGTGTCCGGAGTAGGTCAGGCCATGGGCAAACACCCCGCCCTGCTCCACCAGCACTTCGGCTATCTTGCGCGACAGCACCAGGCCGCCCATGGGGATGTAACCGGAGGTCAGGCCCTTGGCGATCGACAGGGTGTCCGGCTCGAAGCCGAAGTATTCATGGGCGAACCATTCGCCGGTGCGACCAAAGCCACCGATCACCTCGTCAGCGCACAACAGCACGTCGTACTGACGGCAGATGCGCTGGATTTCCGGCCAGTAGCTCTCGGGCGGGAAGATCATGCCGCCAGCACCCTGGAACGGCTCGGCGATGAAGCCGGCGACGTTCTCGGCGCCCAGTTCGAGGATCTTCTCCTCCAGCTGGCGGGCGGCACGCAGGCCGAACTCTGCCGGTGTCAGGTCGCCTTCGTGGCCATACCAGTAGGGTTCATCGATGTGCGCGATATCGGGGATCATCCCGCCCATCTCGTGCATGAACTTCATGCCACCGAGCGCGGTACTGGCCAGGGTCGAACCGTGGTAACCGTTCCAGCGACCGATCATGACCTTCTTCTGCGGCTTGCCGAGGATCTGCCAGTAACGGCGCACGGTGCGGATCAGTGCCTCGTTGGCCTCGGAGCCGGAGTTGGTGTAGATCGCGTGGCTGTAGTGTTTGGGCAACAGGCTGAACAGCACTTCGGACAGCTCAACCACCGCCGGGTGGGTGGTGTGGAAGAACATGTTGTAGTACGGCAGCTGCTCCAGCTGGCGGCTGGCGGCGGCGGCCAGGTCCTTGCGACCGTAGCCCAGGTTGGTACACCACAGGCCCGACATACCGTCCAGATAACGATTGCCGTCGTTGTCCCACAGGGCCAGGCCTTCGCCGCGCACCATCACCCGCGGCCCTTCTTCGTTCAGGGCTTTCTGGTCGACGAACGCATGGATGTGGTGGGCCGCATCCAGGGCCTGGTAATCACTGGTCGTGCGACGTTGTTCGAATTGCGCGGTCATTGCATGTCTCCTTGGTGCTGGGTGACGTAATCTTTTTGTTATTGGCTGCTTGAATCAGCGCAGCTGGAACCAGGTGGTTTTCAGCTGGGTGTACTTGTCGAATGAATGCAGCGACAGGTCGCGGCCGAAGCCAGACTGCTTGCCACCGCCGAAGGGCACGCTGACGTCGAGGGCGTCGACGGTGTTCACCGACACGGTGCCAGCATTCAGGCGTCGGGCCACGCGGTGGGCGCGGTGCAGGTCATCACTCCACAGCGAGGCGGCCAGGCCGTAGATGCTGTCGTTGGCCAGACGCACGGCCTGGTCTTCGTTGTCGAACGGGGTCACCGCCAGCACCGGGCCGAACACTTCCTCGCGGGCCAGGCGCATGTCCGCGCTTACTCCGGTGAAGATCGTCGGCTCGATGAAGTTGTTCGAGCCATTGAAACTCAAGCGTCGGCCTCCGCAGACCAGGTTCGCCCCACTGTTGCGAGCGCTGTCAATGAAGTCCATCACGCTGTCGGCCTGGCGCGTGTCGACGATGGCGCCGGCGCGGCTTTGTGGATTGAGCGGATCACCCGGCTGCCACTCCCGGGCCTTGGCGATCAGGCGCTCGACGAATTCGTCGTGAATCTTGCGCTCTACCAGCAGCCGCGAGTTGGCCGAGCAGACTTCGCCCTGGTTGAAGAAAATCCCGAACGCCGCCTTCTCCGCCGCCAGATCCAGATCCTGGCAGTCGGCAAACACCAGATTGGCGCTCTTGCCGCCGCACTCCAGCCAGACCTGCTTGAGGTTCGACTGCGCGGCGTATTGCATGAAGTACTTGCCCACCTGGGTCGAACCGGTGAAGGCCAGGCAATCCACGTCCGGGTGCAGACCCAGCGCCTTGCCGGCACTCTCGCCCAGCCCCGGCACCACGCTCAGCACGCCTTCCGGCAACCCGGCCTCCAGTGCCAACTCGCCCAGGCGCAGGGCGGAAAACGGCGACTGCTCGGCGGGCTTGAGGATCACCGAGTTGCCGGCGGCCAGCGCCGGAGCGAGTTTCCAGGCCGCCATGTCCAGCGGGAAGTTCCAGGGCACCACGGCCGCGACCACGCCGAGCGGCACGCGGGTGATGGTGGCCAGGGCATTCTGCGCGGTGGGCGCCACCTGGTCGTACAGTTTGTCGAGGCTTTCGCCATACCAGGCGAACACACCGGCGGCGCCTGGCACGTCGATGTTGTAGGCATCCATCACCGGCTTGCCCATGTTCAGCGAATCGAGCAGCGCGAGCTCCTCGCGGTTGCTCAGGATCAGCTCGGCCAGGCGCAACAGCACTTTCTTGCGCTCCACCGGTGCCATGCGTGCCCAGGGGCCGTTCTCGAAGGCCTGGCGTGCGGCGCGCACTGCAGCGTCGACTTCAACGGCGCCGCAGGCGGCGACATTGGCCAGCAACTGGTTGGTGGCCGGGTTGATCGCCGCGAAGGTCGCGCCTGACTCGGCAGCAACCTGACGGCCGCCGATCAGGGCCCGGTCGATAAAGCGCTGGCTGCGTGCACGCTGTTGCCAATCATTGAGTTCGAACACCATTGGGCTCCTTCGCTTGCAACCGGTCATGGCCGGTCATGGTTATTTTTGGATGGATCGATAGTGGCTGAAGGTGCTGCTAAGGAAAATTATTAAATATGTGCTCTGGGGATATGAAAAAGTTGGTTAGCCGTCCTGCAGGTGCTGCGCCAGGCGGTCCAGCATGGCATCACAGGCGGCAAGCTGGTCGAGGCTGACGAATTCGTCGGGCTTGTGCCCCTGGTCCATGCTGCCGGGGCCACAGACCACCGTGGGAATACCCGCCTGGGCGAACAACCCGCCCTCGGTACCGAAGGCCACGGTGCCGAATTCGCGAGAACCACTGAGCTGTGCAATCAGTTCAGCCGCTTCACTGTGGGGATCGGTCGCCAGCCCCGGATAAGCACTCAGGGGCTGAAAACGGATCGACGTCCGGGGCTGCACCGCCTGCATCTGCGGCAGCAGTTCTTCCCTGGCGTATTCCTGTAATTGATCGGCGACCTGCTGTGCATCGAAGTCGGGCAAGGCGCGCACTTCGAAGTCGAACTGGCACTCGGCGGGGACGATGTTCAGCGCCCGGCCGCCGCTGATCATGCCGGTCTGCACCGTCGAGTAAGGCGGGTCGAAGCGCTCATCATGCGAGTCCTTCGCGGCCAGGCCTTGGCCGATCTGACCGAGTCGGCCGATCAGCCGGGCGGCGTATTCAATGGCATTGACTCCCTGGGGCGCATACGCCGAATGGCAGGCCGCGCCCTGCACACAACAGCGCATGGCCAGCTTGCCCTTGTGCCCGAGGACCGGGCGCATTTCGGTTGGCTCACCGATGATGCAGACAATCGGCTTGTGCTCACGCTGCTCCAATGCCTCAAGCAGCGAGCGCACGCCGAGGCAGCCAACCTCCTCGTCATAGGAGAACGCCAGGTGCACCGGCAAGCGCAGGGGTTTGGCGAGCAGGCGCGGCACCGCCGCCAGCACGCAGGCCAGGTAGCCCTTCATGTCTGCCGTGCCACGACCATACAGCTTGCCGTCGTGCTCGCTCAGGGTGAACGGATCGACCGTCCAGGCCTGGCCATCCACCGGCACCACGTCGGTATGCCCGGACAGCGCCACGCCGCCGCGGTCTCGCGGGCCAAGAGTGGCGAACAGGTTGGCCTTGGTCCGTTCGGCGTTGAACAGCAGTTCGCTCTCGCAGCCGAAACTTGCCAGGTAGTCTCGGATAAATTCGATCAGCGCCAGATTGGACTCGCGGCTGACGGTGTTAAAGGCAATCAGCCGGGCCAGCAGCTCACGACTTGTCGACATGGGGGCCTCCTTGATGGCGGAAAATGAAGGCTGGGCCGATTGCCCGGCAACCCGCTCAGCCCAGAGGAATTACTCGTCGCCAGGCACGCCGTAGCTCGGCGCCCGAGTCGGGTCCAGCGCGCGGGTGATGTAGTCCTGCATTTGCGGGCTATAGGCCGTCCAGAGTGCCTGCAGCTCACCGATCGGATCATCCTCCGACCAGTCCACCCGCAGGTTGACGATCGGCCAGAGCAGATCGCTGACCACCGACAGCGCCGCCGAATGCACCACACCGGCCTCGCCGCCTTCGGCAAGCCCGGCATGCATCGCGGCCATCAGGCGGTCCGCCAGGCAGCCTTCGCTCTGTTCGAAGGTCGTGACCATGCGTTCGATCACTTCACTGCTGGCCAGCATGTTGCCGGCCGCGACGCATTGCTCGCCGGCCAGCGCATGGTTGATGCCCAGCGATTGCGTGCCGCTGAACAAGGCCGTGCGGCCTTGATGGTCGATCACCGTGACCTGGCGGTATTGGCTGAAACCATTGCTGCTCAGGGCCCGGTCGAGGGCTTGTGCCGGTTCCAGGCCGGCATCCAGCCCGTCGAGAATCTGCGGGCCCAGCGCTGGCAGGGTCACGTTCTGCGAGGCGACCGCCCCAACCCCCGCACGCAGCCAGGGGCAACGTGCGCCGACGGCGATGCTGGAGGAACTGATGGCAATGCCCAACTGCCCGGTTTCGGCACAACGGCCAACGATGGAAAACGTCATGGTGTGCTCCTCAGTCCGGTATCACGGCAATCACGTCGATTTCCATCAGCCACTGGGGCTGGCCGAGTGCCGACACCACCAGCCCCGTGGAAATCGGAAACACGCCCTTGAGCCACTTGCCAACCTCCTGGTAGACCGGCTCGCGGTAACGCGGGTCGATGATGTAGGTGGTGGTCTTGACGATGTGGCTCAGGTCGCTGCCGGCTTCTTCGAGCAGTTGCTTGACGTTGCGCATGGCCTGCTCGGCCTGGGCCCGGGGATCACCCAGACCGACGAGGCGCCCCTCGAAATCGGTGCCGACCTGGCCGCGGACGTAAACGGTATTGCCGGCGCGTACGGCCTGGCACAGGTCGTTGTCCAGGGACTGGTTGGGGTAGGTTTCCTTGGTGTTGAACATGCGGATGCGGGTGTGGGTGGGTTGTGACATCTATTAATCCTCGGAATGAAGGTCCTTCTGCCCATTCTGTTCACGAGGTGAGGCCAGCGAAATGATGATTTTTGTAGTCCCTGAACAGGAAAAAACTACGACCCACCACTCAGTCGTATTCCGCCTCTTCGTGCTCGCCCAACAACCGACGTTGCCTCGGCGTCGCCGCGGCCAGGACCTCCGGGTTGAACTGCCAGTGCAGATAGGGCGAGAACTTCTGCGCCACCATCCGCCGGCCGTAGTGCACCTGCACCAGATAGCGGCTGCGGTCGGCGGTCAGGTTGCTGCTGCCGGCGTGCCAGAGTTCGCTGCGAAACATCAGCGCATCGCCGGCGCAGCACAGCACCGGCTGCGCGGGGCGGCCCTTCCAATGGCTTTCACCCTTGACCGGACGGCGACCGGCGCGGTGGCTGCCGGGGATCACCAGGGTCGGGCAGAGGCTGGCGTCGATATCGTCGAGGTAGATTTGCACCGTGCAGATCTGCATCGGCAAGGTGAAGCCCGGATCGGCCAGCAGGCTTTGCGGCAGCTCCACGACCAGGTAATCCAGATGCGGTTCCAGGCCGACGAAGCCGGGATGGCAGCGCCAGGCCGTCTGGCCGATGATGTGGCAGTCGTCGCCAAGGGCGGCTTCGGCCAGCTCGATGACCCCGGGCAGGTCAAGAAACGGCAGCCACAGCGGGTCACGGTTGAACACGCATTTGTAGTGGTCGAGCAGCCCGCTGTAATCCCAATGCCGGGGTTTGAGCTGGTCGATGGCGTTGCGCAGGGTGGCGATGCCCATGCCATCGAGCACGCCAGGCAGCAAGACGAACCCTTCACGGTGCAAGGCTTCAAGGCGCTTTGCAGTCAGCGGTGGTAAAGGGTCGATGGTGGCCATGGAGTGCTCCCGGCAATAGTCAGCACTCAGAGTTTAGCGCACGTGCACCACGCCCCGGATGGCCGCCAAGGACACTAAGCTGGCACCCTGCGTGATTGGTCGCTAGCCGCGACACTCCTACACTGGTCGACACCACCCAACAAACAATAAGAGAAGCCGATGAACAATCGCGCCAACTTCACCCACATGGATGACGGCACCGCCGAGGACTGGACTCACATTGCCAGGCATTTCCCGGGTTACGCGGCCAAACTACCCGACCGCATCCTGACCCACCTCAAACTGCTGGACGGCGACTTCGGCGGCTTCCCGGTGGACCGCCTGACCCATTCGCTGCAAACCGCCACCCTCGCCTACCGTGCCGGCGAAGACGAGGAATATGTGGTGTGCGCCCTGCTCCACGACATAGGTGACACCCTGGGCACCTACAACCACGCCGACATCGCCGCGGCCATGCTCAAGCCCTTCGTCAGCGAACAGAACCACTGGATGATCGAGAAGCACGCGATCTTCCAGGGCTACTACTTCTTCCATCACCTGGGCATGGACCGGCACCTGCGCGAGCAGTTCAAGGACCACCCGCAGTTCCAGCAAACCATCGAATTCTGCGCCCGTTACGACGCCGCGGCATTCGACCCGGAAGGCGAAACCCTGCCGCTGGAATTTTTCGAGCCCATGCTGCGTCGCGTTTTCGCCCAGCCGCGGCAGTCGCTGTACAAGAAAGTGACCGACGACGCTGCAGCCTGACCGTTACTCGTTACCTCGTTCCCACGCTCCGCGTGGGAATGCCGTGTCAGACGCTCCAGCGTCGCAGGATGCATTCCCACGCGGAGCGTGGGAACGAGAATCCTTAGTACTGAAACACCGGATTGCTCTCCTCCAGGATGCTCTGCAATCGCCGCTCCACCGCCGGTTTGATGAAGTCATGGGGGAGTATCCAGAAGCGCTTTTCCTGCACGGCGGCAAATACCAATGCCGCCAGTTCCAGCGGGCACATGCCCTGGCGAATGCTCGCGTCGAGCATCTCGCTCAACTGCGCATCGGCAGCGCCGGCGACCTGGTTGGAGGCCATGATCTGGCTGGCCACCGGCCCCGGACACAGCACCGACACCGATACCTGCGCCTGTAGCTGGCTCAGTTCGTAATGCAGACTTTCCGAAAGCGCGACCACCGCCTGCTTGGTGACGTTGTACGGCGCCATCATGGGACTGCTGACCAGGCCCGCGAGCGAAGCGGTGTTGATCACATGGGCAGGCCGGCCCTGCTCCAGCATCAGCGGGACAAAACTGCGAATGCCATTGATCACCCCGCGCAGGTTGATGTCGAGCATGCGCTGCCACTGGGATTCGGTGATCTCCCAGCAATAGCCGGTCTGCATCACCCCGGCATTGTTGAACAGCAGGTCGACGCCAGCGAAGCGTTCCACCGCCACATCACGCAAGCGCTCGACCTGCGCCGGGTCACCGACGTCGGTCACGCAGGCGACAGCCTCGACACCCTGCGCCTGCAATTGCGCACACAGCGCCTGCAGTCGCTGGCCGTCCACATCGCTGAGCACCAGGCGCATGCCCAGGCCGGCTGCGTATTCGGCCAGGCCACGGCCAATGCCGCTGGCCGCCCCGGTGATGACCGCGACGCGGCCTTGCTGTTCACTGCCCATGCTGCTGCTCCTACCGACTGTTCGAATGACATCAGTAGAGCCGCCCGCGCCGGATCAGCCATCGTCCATTTAGACGATAGCTGCGGCCAGGGTGCGGTAACGGCTGGGGGCTTGCCCCGTCCAATCCTGAAAGGCACGCCGAAAAGCCGCCTCGCTGCTGAAGCCCAGATGGCCGGCAATGCGGCTAATGGTCCAGTCGGTTTCGCGCAGGCAGCGCTGCGCCGACTCGCACAGGCAGAGCTTGCGCAGCTGCTGGTAGCTGACACCCTCGGCCGCCAGGTGGCGGCGCAAGGTCGGCTCGCTGATGCCCAGGGCTGCGGCAATCGCGCCCAGTGTCGGGAGCTCGCTTTCATGGGCCAGCGCCGCCTGCAGAAATGCCCGCACCTGTTGCGTGACCGAGACCACGCTCGGTGCTGCGCCGATCAGGCGAAAGGGGAAATCCACGAGAAACGCCGCCAGTTCGGCAGGCTGGCGAATCACCGGCCGCGTCAGCAGGCTGGCCTCGAAGCTGAAGCCATAGGTGGGTTTGCCGACCGCGACCGGCGCGTCGAACAGGCCGAGAAAGGGCATGGCATCTTCGCGCTTGGGATGGGCCAGGAACACGCTGTCCACCGGTAGCGTCTGCCCGGTCAGCCAGGCGAACAGTTGCAGGTAGCAGAACAGCCCGGTCAAGTCGACCAGGCAGGCGGCCGAGCTGCGTTTGTGGCGCAACGAATCCATATGGAAGACTGCGCGCGCCCCTTGCAGCTCCAGGCTCAATTTCCCTGCCCTGGGGTGCAACATCGCACAGAACTGCGCGGCACACTCGATCGCCTCGACCAGGCTGCTGCAACTGAGCAGGCAGCGGCACATCAGATCGACTTCCTGCTTGCGCATCGGTGGATGGCTCTCGCCCTTCGCCACCTGGGCCTCAAGCTGCTCGATGGCGTCGCGGAACAGTTTCACGAAGTCGTCGGCCGAAAGCGGCTGCCGCGCCTCGCCTGCCGGCAGGCTGTTGCGGTCCAGCTCGTCAAGCAATCGCGTGCCCAGCCCGTGGGGAACGCGAACGGCATGTGCTGATCGGAAAGCCATCATCCACTTCTCATGTTGATCGGTGCAGTAACGGTTAGTGATTGATCCGGTGACGGTAGGCCAAAAGCGCTTGTGGATTAATGGCGGCTGATCACAGCGCAGGCCAACCATGATCCAGATACTCGACGAAATCCTCCTCGCCCCGGAACACATCCCCGCGGTGCTGACCTTATTGGATGAACGCTACTTGCCGCAAGCCGGCGCGCGCGGGTTGACCCTGCAGCAACGCTGGGTCTCGCCACCGGTTGCCGTGCCGGGCGAACTGAACAGACTCTGGCTGCTCTGGCAGGTGCCCGATGTGTGGGGCTACTACGGCATGCGCCTGGGTGCCGGCGCCGAGGTGCACGAGTTCTGGGCCGCCGTCAAAGAACTCGGTCAGCACATCGCCAGGCATGTACTGGGCGACGCCGATCAGCCACAGGCCTTACCCGAGGCAACGCACCATGAGGCATGAAACGGCACAGCTGTACCTCAACCCCGGCGCCATCGCCGAAACGCTGCAGGAAGAACTGCAAAGGCGCCTGCAATACCTCCCCGGCCTTCGCCATTTCAGCCTGGGCCGCAACCTCGAAGGCAGTTGGGGTGCAGGTGATTTTACCCTGGACCTGTACCTGGCAAGCGAAGCAATCCACGCCAACCTCGAGGCTGCCCTGGCGCAACTGCCCGGCGTTGCTCGCGTCGACCGCCTGGCGTACCGGCGCCTTGGCGGCGGCCAGCGTGCCGTCGGCCTGCAGAATGGCATCTGGCGCACCCTGCTGTTGCGGGTGCGCCCGGAACAGGATCCAGGCCTGGTCGCAGCCCTGGAGCGCGATCTGCTGCGCATGCCCGCATACATCGCCAGCATCGGCAATTGGCAGCTGAGCCGGGTGTGCTCGGACAGCCCCTGGACCCATGTCTGGCAGCAGGAGTTCGCCAGCATCGATGGCCTGCTGGGTGAATACCTGACCCACCCCTTTCACTGGGGCTGGGTGGATCGCTGGTTCGATCCGGAATTTCCCGAATGGACCGTGGACGCGATTGCCCATGCGTTCTGCGCGCAGGCCACCAGCCTGCTGACACTACCTCTTGATAACAAGGAGTCCCTATGACCCGCACATCGCAAAAACTGGCTGGCAAAATCGCACTGGTCACCGGCGCCAGTCGTGGCATCGGCCGCGCCATCGCCCAACGCTTCGCGGCAGAAGGTGCAACGGTCGTGGTCAGTGCGCGCAGCCTGCAGGACGCCGTCACCCTTCCCGGCACCCTGGCCGAAACGGTTGCGCTGATTACCCAGGCCGGCGGCCGAGCGATTGCCCTGGCCGCCGACCTGGAGGTGCCGGCCCAGCGCGACACCCTGGTGGCACGCGCCGCCGCTTCCGCCGGTGGCCTCGACATTCTGGTCAACAACGCAGGATTCGCCGAATACAGCAGCGTCGAAACAATGCCGCTGGAGATGTTCGAACGCACCCTGGACCACTACCTGCGGGTACCTTTCGCCCTCAGCCAGGCGGCGATTCCCTTGATGCGGGCCCGTGGCGCCGGCTGGATACTGAACCTGGGCTCGGTCACCGCACTGCCACCGCTGCGTCCTTACGCCGAGTTCGAACGCCTGGGCGGCATTGCTGCCTACGCCGCCGTCAAGGCTGCGATCAATCGCTTTACCCAGGGCCTGGCGGCGGAGCTCGAAGCCGACAATATCGCGGTCAATGCCGTAGGGCCCAGCACTGCGATCCGCACCCCGGGCGGTGGACGTTTCATACCCGACAGCTACCCGACCGAACCTGTCGAATACCTGGCCGAGACCGCCTTGGCGCTGTGCCATCTGCCCGCCCGCGAGCGTACCGGCCTGGTCACCCACAGCCTGCACTTCCCGCTGGCGCAGCAGTTGCCGGTCTACACCCTGGACGGCCGCGACACACTGCCAGCACCGACGATCCCGGCATGGGCGCACCCGGGCATAGAACCGAGCGGCGCTTGAGCCGCTCCCTTTTTCAACCTCACGCTCACTTCAGAGGTATCACTATGCGTGCTGTGGTCATGGACCGTTTGGGAGGCAGCGATGTACTGCGGCTGTCCGAGGTGGAAAAGCCAATGCCAGGGCCGGGCGAGGTGCTGATTCGTGTCCATTGCGCGGGTGTGAATCCGGCGGACTGGAAATGTCGCCAAGGTTGGCTCAGCGGTTTCCTCACCTACCGTTTCCCGTTCATCCTGGGTTTTGACCTGGCCGGAACAGTGGCGGGAAGCGGTGAAGGCGTGACGGGGTTTGCCGAAGGCGCAGCAGTTTTCGCCCAGAGCGATGTTGGCGCCGGGAAGTGGGGAGCCTATGCCGAGTACGTGTGCGTTTCCCGCGAGTCTGTGGTGCCGATGCCCGACAACCTCGACTTTGCCCAGGCAGCCGCAGTGCCCACACCTGCCCTGGCGGCCTGGGCCGGGCTGTTCGAGGACGGCGGCCTGCAGGCGGGGCACAAGGTGCTGGTGCACGGTGGGGCCGGTGCCGTTGGCACCTTCGCGATCCAGTTCGCGAGAATCGCCGGGGCGCATGTCGCGGCTACGTGCAGTGCCGGCAATCGCGACTATGTCGAGTCATTGGGCTGCGAGCACAGTATCGACTACCGGACGCAGGATATTCCGGCTGCCACTCGCCAGTGGTCTCCAGACGGTGTGGATCTGATCCTCGATTGCGTGGGTGGTGCAAGCCTGCCGGGCAGTCTGGACATGCTTCGGCCCGGCGGGATGCTGGTGTCGATCCTGACCCTCGCCGAGGGCGATCCCGGCCCGGATCACGCCGGCGCCGCACAGCGCGGCCTGCGCACCGCGGTTACCTGGAGCAAGATGCCCAGCGGCGTGCAACTCGGCAAAATCGCCGCCTTGCTGGGCAGTGGCCAGGTCCGTCCGCCACGGATCGAGACCTTGCCGTTGGAGCAGGTGGCCAAGGCCCATGACCTTCTGCAGAGCGGCAGCGCCAGGGTGAAACTGGTGTTGCAAGTCGCGGACTGAAACCCATACCTCACAGGTAAAAGACGGACATGTAGCCGCTGCCGCAGGCTGCGCTCGCCTGCGCGGCAGGCGCAGGATCTCAAGATCGCCGGGGAGCCCCTGCGGGACTCCAGCGCAGCCTGCGGCAGCGGCTACAGAGGATTGCGGCGCTTCCAAAAAAATGCCGCCTCGAGGGCGGCAAAATCAAGAGAGGGATTCCATCCCTCTCTATGCGGAGATGACGACCTGGGCTATTTGGCCGCCCAGGCGTTGAAGCGTTGTTCCAGTTGCTCACCATGATCGGCCCAGAAGCCAGCGCTCATGTGCAGTTGCTGTTGCAGGTTGGTGGCGCCGGTCGGCAGCTCTTCCAGACGCTTGGCGCTGAGCAGGCCGATTGCCTGGCGGTTGACCGGGCCATAGGCGATGTTCTCGGCGTAGCTTTTCTGTTGCTCGGCCGCGAGGGTGTGGTTGATGAACTTGAGCGCCTCGGCCGAGTTCTTCGAACCGCGCGGGATGGCCCAGGCGTCCATGTCGTAGATACCGCCGTTCCAGACAATGCGCAGGTGGCTGTCATTCTGCACGGCACTGATACGGCCGCTGTAGGCAGAGCTCATCACCACATCGCCCGAGGCCAGGTACTGCGGTGGCTGGGCACCAGCTTCCCACCACTGGATGCTCGGCTTGATTTCGTCCAGCTTGTGGAAGGCGCGGTCCTGGCCTTCCTTGGTGGCGAGCTGGGTGTAGACCTCGCTGGCCGGAACGCCGTCGGCGAGCAGGGCGAACTCCAGGGTGTACATGGCGCCTTTGCGCAGGCCGCGCTTGCCGGGGAATTTGTTCAGGTCCCAGAAGTCCTGCCAGCCACTGGGAGCGGTTTGCAACTTATCGGCGTTGTAGGCCAGGACTGTGGACCAGACAAAGAAGCCGACGCCACACTGCTGGGCAGTCTCTGGCAACAGGTTCTTGGCAATTGCAGGATCCGGACTGAACTCCTCCAGCAGGCCCTCATCACAGGCCCGGGCAAGTTCCGGCATTTCCATCTCGACCACGTCCCAGGAAACGCTGCCGGTATCGACCATGACCTTGATCTTGGCCATCTCGCCATTGAACTCACCGGCGACGACTTTTGTACCGGTCTGCGCCTGGTAAGTGTTGTAGAAGGCCGCGACTTGCGCGTCCTTGTTCGCACCGCCATGGGAGACCACGGTGAGATCGGCCTGAGCCTGCGTTGCGCAGCAGGCCGCGCCGGCAAGGAACAAGGGAAGGATGAGATTCTTGTGCATTGTTATGATCTCCGGTTCGCAGCGGGCACACACCCGACACGGCTGAATGACTGACCCGGCCAGTGTCGGGTCCGTGCGCGGGGGCCACAATCAGACGCAATTAACATTCGTGTCTCAAGCTTTGTACCTTCGTATGAGCAGGGATCACCGGATGCCGCGTCGCCCGGACAGTTGCGCTAACATGCCACCCACACTTCATGCCCCAACGGAAAGCCGCCCGCATGCCCCTGAATGTCAGCGACATCATCGCCATCCCCGAACTGCGCACGCGGCTGCTCAGCGGTGGCCAGGGCCTTGGCCGGACGGTGCGCTGGGCGCATGTCTGCGAGCTGGCCGACCCCACCCAATGGTTTGGCGAAGGCGACCTGCTGATGACCACCGGGATCGGCATTCCGGTGGCGCCTGACGAGCAGCGCCGCTACGTGGAACGTCTGTCTGGCGCGGGTCTGGCCGGCTTGATGATCGGCGAGGACATGCAGGCGCCGGCGGACCTTGTGGCCTTGCAACAGGCTGCCGAAGCACTCGGTTTTCCCCTGCTGGTCACCCACTACGGCGTACCCTTTGCAGCGGTGACCCGCGCCATTGTCGACGCCGGCCGCCAGGAAGAATTCGAGCGCCGCAACACCATTGCCCGGATCTATGAAAGCGCCCGTTTGAGTATCCAGGGGCTGGGCCTGAAGACCCTGCTGCAACGTCTGGAAAAGGACGTACAGGCGAGCCTCAAACTGGTCGAGCCGCAGTCGCTGGAGCCCTGGCAGCCGGGCCTTGCCAGCTTGACTCCGGAACAGCGCGCGCCCCTGTCGCAATACCGCCTGGAGACCACAGGCAACCAGCCCGTGGTACGTCGCTGTCGTCTGGCCGAGGGCGAGGCGCTGGTAATGGCCGTGCCCTCCCTGCGCGATTGCTGGCTGATCGCCCACGGCGAGCAACTGCCCGATTATGGTTTGCTGCACCACCTGGTTGCCGTGCTCGGCATCGAGCTCGAACGCTTGCGGGTCGAATGCGAGCGCAGCCTGCGCCTGGGCTCCGAGCTGCTGGACGACCTGTTGCAGCAACGCCTGTCCCGGCATCAGGCCGAAGAGCGCCTGAGCCAGTTCGGCAAGCCCCGGGAACAGATCCACCTGGCCGTGGCGCGCCCCGCACCGGCGGCACTGGCCGAATGCTACGAGACCTTGCAGCGCGACGGCGTGTCTGTGTTGTTGCGGGCCCAGGGTGAGGAACTGATTCTGTTGTACTGGGGCGATGTGGCGCCGCAACTGCATGCCCGATTGCACAGTGCGCTGGGCCTGAGCAACCCCTTGGGCCATCCTGAGCGTTGCCTGGAGGCGTTACGTGAAGCGCGCCTGGCGTTGGCCCATACCAACGCACAAACCCCCTTGGCCGCCTATGCGCAAGTGGGTGCCAACAGCCCCTGGCTACCGCAAAGCCTGGACGAGGCTGCCCGGGTGTTCCGCCAGGTGCTGGGCAACCTCGCCGACTATGACAGCCAGCAAGGCACCCCCATGCTGCACACCCTGCGCGTGTTCCTGGCGCACAACCGCTCGTGGCTGGCCGCCGCCAAGGAACTGCACGTGCACAAGCAAACGCTGGTCTACCGCATGCGGCGCATCGAAGAGATCACCGGCCGCTCGCTGGACAACACCGAAGACGTGGCGATCCTTTGGTTCGCCCTGCGCGCGGCGGATGTCGCCGGCATGCAACCATGATCCTCATACGATCGAACAAGTCCGGCGCTCGCGTTCTTAATCGCGCCTGATTGTTGTGCGTGCCGTGCCGTTCAAGACTAGGCCCACACGCTCCGAACAAGAGGGACACCCCCATGAAACTTGCGCTGACTCCTGCGCTCAAGCGCAGCCACTGGATGGAAACCGCCGAGCCCTCGCTGCACATCCCGGCAGCATTGCAGGGCGCGCATCAGGTCGATGTGGCTATTATCGGCGGTGGCTTCGTCGGCCTCTGGACGGCACTGACCCTCAAACAGCACGAGCCGGACATTCGCGTCGCGATACTGGAACAGGACGTGTGCGGTGGTGGTGCTTCGGGTCGCAACGGCGGTTTCGTGATGTCCTGGTGGCCCAAGATCAGCAGCCTCACCTCCTTCTGCGACAAGGAACAGGCCCTGTTCCTTGGGCAAAGCGCCGAACGGGCCATTTACGAGTTGGGCGAGTTTTGCCAGCAGCACAAGATCGATGCGCACTTCCAGCAGAACGGCTGGCTGTGGACCGCCACCAGCCCCGAGCATATCGACAGCTGGCAGGGCACCCTCGATGCCTGCGCGCGCCTGGGCGTGGCCCCGTTCGAACGCTTGTCGGCCAGCGAAGTCGCTCGCCGTACCGGTTCGAAAACGCACCTGGCGGGTGTGCTGGAACGCAGCAACGCCACCGTACAACCGGCTGCGCTGGTCCGCGGCATGCGCAAAGTGGCGCTGGCCGCCGGCGTCGAGATTCATGAAAACAGTGGCGTGACCCACATCGAAGCCGGCAACCCGGTCCAACTGAGCACCGCGAGCGGGCGGATCAGTGCGGCCAACGTCGTGCTGGCGACCAACGCCTGGTCGGCCGCCCTACCCGAGCTTGCCAAACTGATCGTGCCGGTCAACAGCTCCATCGTGGTGACCGAGCCCATCGCTCAGCGCCTGGAGCAGATGGGCTGGACGGGCGCCGAAGCCATCACCGACTCGCAGATGATGGTCGACTACTACCGCACCACCCGCGACGGGCGCATCGCGTTCGGCAAAGGGACCGGCGTCATCAGTTATGGCGCGAAGATCACTCCGAAGTTCAGCGACGACCCCTACAGCATCGCCCTGACCGAAGCCGACCTGCGTCGCACCTATCCAATGCTCGATGACAAGGCGGTGACTCATTCCTGGTCCGGCCCGATCGACCGCACCTATGACAGCCTGCCGGTATTCGGCCACCTGCGCGGCCACGAAAACATCCATTACGGCATCGGCTGGAGCGGCAATGGCGTGGGCCCCAGCCGTCTGGGCGGGCGCATCCTGGCCAGCCTTGCCCTGGGTCGCAAGGATGAATGGAGCCAGTGCGCTCTGGTTGGCCGTCAGTGCAAGAAATTCCCCGCAGAACCCATGCGCTACCTCGGCGGCTCGCTGGTACGCCACGCGGTACTGCGCAAGGAACGCGCGGAAATGGCCGGGCGCAAGGCTGCCCCGCTCGACCGCATGCTCGCCAAACTGGCCCCTGCCGGGCTGGAAGACAAATCCTGAGGAGATCTTATGAACCCTGTTCTGATTCACCTGGAAAACGACAGTGCCTTCACCCCTGCCGCCCCGATCGGCGCGCCCGTCGGCGAGCCGGTAGCCCAGGCGCGCACGGCCCTGCACCAGGAGCTCCCGGCGCAGAACGCCTCGACCGGCATCTGGGAGTGCAGCCCCGGTCGCTTCCGCCGTCAGGTCGTGCAAGCGGAGTACAGCTATTTCATCGAGGGGGAAGGCAGCTTTACCCCCGATGGTGGCGATACCATCGAGTTTCGGGCGGGGAATGCGATCTACTTTGCGGCCAATACCCAGGGGACCTGGGAAGTTCGTAAAACTGTGCGCAAGACCTACCTGATTCTTGGTTGAAACTGTCGGCGTCTGATAGGGCCTCATCGCTGGCAAGCCAGCTCCCACAGTGATGTACGTATCACCGTGGAACTCCTGTGGGAGCTGGCTTG
>NZ_VXCP01000011.1:100764-100920 GCF_011355085.1 Pseudomonas akapageensis
CAGCGATGCAGACGACGCGGACTTTCTAAATCACCGCACGCTCCGGGCCGCCGCCATGACCGGCCGCTGACCCGAAGCCCACTGCACCGCCAGAATACTCCCAAGCACCGCCACCAACCCAAGCAGCGACACCCCCGTCATGCTCTGCCCCAACAG
>NZ_VXCP01000012.1 GCF_011355085.1 Pseudomonas akapageensis
GTTTTGCAGGGGCAAGTCCACCATCCTTACTCTACTTCCGTCCTCATGGATCGCTTCGCATCAGCGCGAGGAAGACCTCGATGCTCAACTGGATGCCTTTCAACAGTGCACATCATCGCCCAGGATCTACCAGCCTTCCAAAGGCTTTACGATGAAAGCCCTTCAACGTTGCCCAATGTGCAACGGCTTACCTCCACCCTCGTCATGAAACGGGTTATCCAGGATAGGCCGCTGCCCTTGTGATGGTGGGGGGGCAACCTCCTGCTTCGACCTTCAGGCAGGTAAAAGGAAGGGTCGCGTGCATCAATGTCAGATTCAAACCATTCACGGTTGTGAATCCTTTCGTCACTCTTCCTCTCTCAACGCATTGATCCGCCCTGATTTTTCTGCGGCCACCAGCGTGGCATGGTCTTTTGCATTTTGATCGGCATAGGCGATGGCAAACTTTCCGATGGCCTGGTCGAAGGAGTCCGTCTTGCCCAGGTAGCCACTAATGAGCGCCGCATCCCCTGATTTGGCGTGGGCACGAGCCAGGGTAAGACCGCACCACTCGGCGTACATCTTCAATCGTGCCGCGGATATGCCTTCGATGGGCGCTGACATTTTCATGTCTCGCAACTGACGTGCAAAAAAGTACCGGCCGTTCAGGCTGCGTGTCCAACCCAAAAAGATGTCGCTGGAAGACTGCATCAGACGCTGCCCCGTGACTACGCGCTGCCCCTGGTTCTCGTAGGTGCTCTTGCCTGCATAGGGCGCCAGTACCGAGGGACAGGCTTCCTTGAATTGCAGGAGCAAAGGGTGGTTTTCCGCGGAAAAGAACAGGCCGACGAAACAATACGTACCGACGCTGCCGATCCCGACAGCTTTGACGGCAATGTCTTCGAGACGGTAACGATCGAAGAGCACGCGCCGTTCATGGGGTAGCGACAATCGATAATCGTGCAGTGCCGTACGGACGTGCTGCATGAAGCCCTTTTCATACACATGAAAAAGTATGGGCGGCTGATCGATCAGGCGCCGTCGCCCCCCAACTTCACTGCTGATCTTGGGATAGAGGTAATCGCCGACACGCATCCTGGCCTTTGCGACCAATTGCTCCCGGATTTTCCTGATTTCAGCATTGGGCGCCATATCGATGATCGATTGGGCATCCAGGCAGTCATACCAGACATCCAGCGGGTTCATCCTGGAAAATTTGCGCAGGCGCTCGCGATAAGAACGAACGCATTCGGTGGCTATGGTCCGTGCCTCTTTATCGCTGAGTCGGTTATCCCGTGCGGCCACGGCAAAACTGATCGCCAGGCGTTTTACATCCCATTCCCAGGGGGCGGGGAGCGTTTCGTCGAAATCGTTGATGTCAAAAATCAGGTTGCGCTCGGGTGTCGCGAACAACCCGAAGTTCATCAGGTGGCAATCCCCGCAGGCCTGCACCGTAATGCCAGTGGTCGGGATGGTGGCCAGGTCATGCGCCATCAAGCCCGCAGAACCGCGTAAAAAAGTGAATGGGCTGCGCAACATGCGGCCGTAGCGCACAGGCACCAGATTCGGCAGTCGATAGCGGTTTGACTCCTCGAGGAGTTCGATAGGGTCACGGTGCTTGCGCGGTGGTTTCCATACGGCGTGAACCGCATGCGGCAGACGCTCGCGTAATTGCTCACCCGCGTACACACGCTCCTTGCGCGAGTGAAAGACCAGCTCATCCCCGTTGTCTTCCGATTGCCTTGTCATGCTGTTGGCAGACTTATTTTTGCGGGGGGACATGTCCACTCCTTTGCTCAACGAAGTCTGAATCGCTTGGGCACAGGATCTGGTAATGCGACTGTTCCATCAGCCCACAGACAATGCGTGCGCCGGTTTCCTGGAAAGCGCCGAAGGTATTGTTTCAAGCGTAGCAGTTCTGATCCTGGGTGCTGTATTGCAGGTATTGAATTGATTCTGGGTTCGGGGACGTATTCGATTGGGGGGGCGCGACCCGAAGCAGCCGGTGAAATGATGATCGGATGCCAACCCCTGTGGGAGCGGGCTTGCCCGCGATTCAGACGCTGCGGTCTGTCTGAACCACCGCGGTGATGCCATCGCGGGCAAGCCCGCTCCCACAGGGGATAGGCACGATGTCACTGTCTGCTTCTGGCCGGTTGCAGTCTGTTGCGAAGGGCAGCAATCGATCCAAGGCGGATCTCACCCCGCACCGATACGCTGCCCATTTCCTCGTCACGACAAGCGCGATTCGCCTGTCGCGTTGCCAAAGCGCTCGGCCGCTGCGCCGATGCGCGAGAACGCCAGCCACACAAACAGCAGCACACTGCAGCCAACGAGGATCGATGCGACGGCAATCAATGGCTCGACTGACGAGACCCCCTTGAGACGCAGCGTCAATGCGCCGAGCATCACCGGGACGCCAACGTTGTACGTCCAGAACTGCGCTGCAGCAACGCGCCCCTCGGTGATTGAGGGGTGCGCTGTGCCGATGAGTCCGAACAGTGCCATCGACACCCAACCCAACAGATTGACATGGGCGTGTACCGCGAAGAGCGAGTGGTCGCCGGACGCGCCCATCGCCACACCCAGCACCACGCCAATGGCAAAGTAGATGGCAGCGAGCCGAAACCAGGTCCGCGAACGGGGATTGTGATTCATGACCTTCACCTCATGCGCCCTGAGGCGCGCTCAGTAGCTGAATAATCAATGTGAAGTCGTTCTGCCCGACGCGGCGGCGACCTCTTGTTGATTGGTTGCCCTATGTCTATTATGAGACTTAAGTCTCATTACAAGACGGAGTATCATTTATTCCATGCCGCCCTCGAAGTCAAGCCCGTCTGTCCGTGACGGCGATCAACAAGGCCGCGCCAATCAGCGGCGCCGTACGCGTCAAGCGCTTATCGATGCCGCTGTTGCCTTGCGCGACGAGGGCCATAACCCGTCTATCGAGCAAGTGGCTGAGCGCGCGATGGTGTCGCGCGCCACGGCGTATCGCTACTTTCCCTCGGTCGAGGCGTTGATAAGCGAGACGGCGGCCGATCGTGACATGCAGCCGCTGGAGCACATCTGGCAGCCGGGAGACGATCCGGTAAAGAGCATGGGGCTGGCGGCGAACGCGCTGAACCAACTCTTGATCGACGACGAGATCGGCCTGCACGTGATGGAGCGTTCGTTCATGACGGTGTGGCTCGAGAACGAGTCCCACACGCCCCTGCGGCCGGGCCGACGCATGAACTACATCGAGCCGATTGTCGATTCGCTCAAGGACGTGCTCTCACCCCGGGCGCGCAAGCGACTGAAGCAGGCGCTGTCGATCGTCATGGGCACCGAGGCCTTGATCGCCGTGCGCGATGTCGGTCGCGCGAGCATCGATGAATCACTCGACGCCGCCGCCTGGGCGGCCAGGGCGCTCGTTCGTCAGGCGCTGGCGGAGGATGAACAAGCGCGAACAAAGCGCAAAGCCCCGGGGGCGCGTTCGCGGTCTTCTTCTTCGCCACAATGAATCAGGTGCAAAGCGGGTCTTTCAGTGTTCGCATGACCTGGTCGTACATCGCATCCACCGCGCGGGATCCCTTTGAATCCCGGCTGCGCATCAGTACGACTTCCACCACCGGAAGTTCGGGCAGCCCTTGTCGACCGTCAAGCATCTTCAAGCTGGGCGAGAGGCTGCAGCGGGTGAGCACCGCTACCGCCATGCCGCTTTCTGCGACAGCTAATTGACCGCCAACGTTAGGGCTGTTGTAAACAACCCGGTACTCGCGTTGCTGGGCTGAAAGCGTTGCCAGGATCTCGGTGCGCAGGCGTCCGCCGAGCTCGTGCACGGCAATGGGCAGGGGATTGCGTTTCCATGCCTCATGCTGCTCGGCCGCTCCCCACACCAGGGCTTCCCGGAACAACAGTTCGCCCCGTGCAGGCGCATCACGCGTGACCAGCGCCAGATCGATTTCACCGCGGTCGATTTTTGCCCACAGCGCGGTGGATTCCTCGCACACCAGGGTCACCTCGACTTCGTTGAAGCGGGCAGCAAAGCTGCGTAATACCGGAACAAGATAAGGCACCGCGTAATCGTCCGGGACGCCGAAGGTCAGCCGCCCTGAAAGCGTTGCGCCGTGCATCGCAAGCACCAGGTTCGAATGGGACTCCAGCACCTTGCGGGCGTGGCCGAGCAGATCATAGCCAGCTGGGGTCAGGGAGAGTTGCCTGGGCTCGCGGTTGAGCAAGGGGCGGCCAATGCTGTCCTCCAGCTTTTTCAGCTGCATGCTCACCGCTGACTGGGAGCGCGAGATCTGTCGCGCCGCGGCTGTCATGGAGCCCGTATCCGACCGCCACGAAGGTTCTCAGCCAGTCGATCTGCAAATCCGTGGAATGCATCGCCACTTCCTGCCATTCGAAAAACGAATGCACCTTATAACACTTATTCGCTTTTCTGGATTCAACTCAAGCCGGCAAAATGTCGTCCAAACCGCAGCACGCCGTGACAGAGAAGAGGAGGCGACGTTTTGTCGAGTGTCGAGAAAAGCTCAGTGGAGCTGAATGCGCAGCAAGTATGGGATGGCTTCAAACAGCTCTTGCCCATTTCCCTGTTCGTAGTGATCTTCGGGGTGGCCTTCGGCCTGGCCGCCGCACAGACAGGTCTGGACGATTCGTCGACCCTGCTCATGAGTACCCTGGTGTTTGCCGGAGCTGCGCAGTTTGCCGTTCTCGATCTGTGGGCAGGGCAGGTGCCGATTGTTCCCCTGATCATTACCGTGTTTGCGATCAATGCCCGGCACCTTTTGATGGGGGCGACCTTGTATCCCTGGCTGCGCGATCTTCCCCGCGCCAAACGCTATGGCGTGATGCTGGTGGTGTCGGATGCCAACTGGGCGATGTCGATGCAGGCATTCAATGTCGGCAAGCCGGGCCTGGGCCTGTTATTGGGCGGTGGCATTGCCTTGTGGTCGGCATGGGCATTGGGCAGTTGGCTGGGCCTGTATTTTGGCAGCGCGATCCAGGACCCGGTGAGCCTGGGCCTGGACATGGTGATGGGCTGCTTCCTGCTGGCGATGGTGATCGGCGGGCAAAAGAACCTGCGCATGCTGATCATCTGGAGCGTGGCGGCCGGCTCATCGCTGTTGGCGTACCGGTACCTGCCGGAAAACAGTCATGTCGTCGTCGGGGCATTGGCGGGCGGCCTTCTGGGGGCTGTGTGGATGGAGAAGAAAGTTGAACATTGAAAGCGCAGGCTTCGGCACATTCGTCATCATCCTGATCATGGCGGTAGTCACCCTGGCCACGCGATGGGGTGGGGTTTTCGTGATGTCTTTCGTGCCCATCAACTACCGGGTACAGCAGTTCATCAGCGCCATGTCCGGTTCGGTACTGGTGGCTCTTCTGGCGCCCCTGGCGGTCACGGGTGACAACGGCGCGCGGCTCGCCTTGCTGACGACGGCGGTCGTGATGCTGCTGCTGCGCAAACCCCTGCCGGCGATTGCGGCGGGGATAGCCGTAGCGGCCTTGTTCAGGCAGCTCAGTGTCGCCGTGTAACTGGCAATACCCATCCAATCACACTCAAGTCTGAAAAATGGAGTCTGAACAATGGATCTTCACTCGATTCTCGCTTTTACCCTGGTTGCAGCGATTGCCATCGCAAGTCCCGGTCCTGCCACCTTGATGGCGATCAACAACAGTCTGTCCTATGGACCGCGCTACGCGCTGTGGTCCTCCCTGGGCAATGCCTGCGGACTGTTCTGCCTGTCGGCAGCTGCCATGCTGGGCCTGGGTGCCTTGCTCGCCAGTTCTGAATGGATGTTCAACGCCGTGAAGATCATGGGCGCCGGCTATCTGTTCTACCTGGGTGCCAGGCAGTTGCTCAAAAAGAGCCCGATGCTCGCGGAGGATGTTCGCGCTGATCGCAAAGAGAGCAGGCCATCGCGTTTGAAACTGTACAAATCGGCCTTTCTGACAGCGACCACCAACCCGAAGGCGACGATGTTTTTCACTGCTCTGTTCCCGCAATTCATCGACCAGAGCGCCGCACTGCTGCCGCAGTTTCTGCTTCTCACGTCGATATTCATGGCGTTGTCGCTGGTTTCCTTGAGCCTGTATGCGGCGCTTGCCTCCCGGGCCAAGGGCATGTTTACACGGCCCGAGTATTCTCGATGGATCAGCCGGCTCGTGGGGTCGACTTTCATCTTCTTCGGTGCGGCCATCCTTACTATGCGTCGACAGGTCGCTTAGCGGACGATTGCTGCACACGCAGCGATCGGGGCCAGTCTGGACGTCGACACTGCTCAGCTAAAAGTGCGCAGTGTCTGCCCCGGCAACTGGCAGGCTTGGCGACAGGGGTACGCTCTGTGTGACTTTGGCCATCTGGGTGATTTCCACCTTCAACTTATCCTTGCCAAGCAGGTAGTCGGCCAGCTTCTGCGAGAACGGCCAGTAGTTCAGTTCGGCAGTCAGGGTGAGCGGCCCGACGGCGTCGGCCGGCACCAGGAAGGAGAACTCCCCAATATCGTAGCCCTTGGGCAGAATGCGGTTGTCCGAGAGAATTTGCGTGGCATTCCAGACCTCGACATCCAACGGATTGCCGTCCTTGTCGCCTATGTGCACTTTGAAATTTCGCGTGCCGTTCTCGGTCTTGCCGTCCTTGATCGAGCCCAGCCGATAGAGCTCGCGACCACTGGCATCCAGCACCCGGAAATCGATCCACATCTCCCGTCCCTCCGGAAAGCCGGTCGGCAGCTTGTGGCCGGCGCCGACATTGGCAACTTTCACTGCAACCGAGGTGTATTGCCCGGGAATGATGGCTGCCGGCAGTTGCTGGAACTTTATTTCCGCCGCGCCCGCGAGCATGGCGCGCGCACGTTGCGCACCTTCTTGCTGACCGAGATGATCCAGCATCATGGCGTTGGCTCCGCTGAACCAATGGGAGGCGACTTGCTCGCGGTCTGGCCCCATGATCGCAGCCTTACCCGCAAAACCCGGCATATGGCAGCTCTGGCAGGTTACGTCGTTGAGGCTGTAGGAGCTCTCCTGCCATTCGTCATAGGTTCGCTCGACCGCCACGCTGCTGAACGGGTGCGTGACGTTGTGGCAGGTGCCGCAAAAGTCCGAGCGCGTGTGCAGGGCGGAATATACGGTGTCGTGATAGGGCGAAACGGCATCTTTACGCGGGCCGAACTTGGTCGGTTTACCGTGCGCTCGAGGGCTCAGGACATAGGCGCCGTTATCGAGGCCCGTGCGGCCACTGATGTTGTGGCAGCTCTCGCAATCGACCCCGGGCATCGGATGATTTTTCTCGCTGTCTTCGATCGAGGAGCGGTTGACTTGCGAAGTGATCTGCCCGGTCGTGAGACCGATCGGGGTATGGCAGCCGGTGCAGAAGTTATCGACCTTCCCGTCTGTGGCCGAACTCGCACGCTGGAGCAAGGCCCGATAGATGGGTTCATCCCAGGCCTGGGACATCATCGACGAGCGCCACTGCTTGTAGATCTCCGTATGGCAGGCGCCACATACCTGGGCATTGTCGAAGTCCTTTACATTCAAAACCAGGTTGCCGGGGGTATTGGCCCGATGGGGAAAGAACGGCATCCCGCCAGTCACATGAATGAGCTTGGAGCGTGCCGGCTCCAGCCACTTTTCATTATCCTGGTTGTCATTGCCCTGGGGTTCGTCGGCTGCCACCAGCGTTACCGTAAGCAGGCAGGCCAGAAAGCATAAAAAACGGCGAACGAAAGATCTGATCACCAAGGTAAATCTCCTCGACTCTCCACCTTTCATGAATGGGAGAAGCTCACTTGGTAATGACTCTGCAAGGACTGTGACAAAATGTGTCGTATGGCCTGAAGGCCCGGCAAACATTGGTCAGAGGTTGAAATTCTGTGCTGATCGAGACGCGAATAATGCTGGGGAACGGCACCCATTAGTGGGGGAATTCACTCCGAAATCGGGGGTGGCTGGCCGCTCTTTCAGCCGATTCCAGAACCGTTACGTAGACCGGCTTCCTGCTGCCAGATGCTCAAGCACCCACTCGCTGAAGCTGCGCGCCAGTGGGTCGTTCTCGCTGTCTCGATGGGTCAGCAAGGCCCAGTTGGGGCCGCGAATGGTCTTCTCGACCAAGGGTTGCAACAGTCCATTGGCCCGGGCCTGCTGACTCAGCAATTCGCTGACCAGGGCGATACCCAGCCCGGTGCAGGCGGCGTCCAGCAGCAGGCCAGGATCGGAGAAGTTCAGCCCATGATCCTGCTGGCCTACATCCAGGCCAGCTTCCACTGCCCAGTTGCTCCAGTCCATTTCCCGCTCGCCATGCAGGGTTGTGCGCTGTTCGCTGGGCACTGTCAGCAGACTCGGGTGGCAAGCCGGGTAGAGGCGGTCAGTGTGCAGCACCTTGAAGCTGTACTCGGCCTGGGCACTGGCGTCATCACGTATGGCGAGATCGATATTCTCACTGGCCATGTCCTCCGGTGCCGTATCGGTGGTGAATAACCAGAGATCCACTTTCGGATGCTGGCGACGGAAACTTTCCAGGCGTGGCAGCAGCCAGTGACGGGCGAATGCTGGGGTGGTGTTGAGTACCAGTTGGTTGGGCTTGCGGTACTGCCCCAGGCGGCGAATCCCGACGGCAATTTGCTGCAGCAGGGACTGGGTGGTGCTGAGCAGGTCGGCCCCGGCGTTGGTCAGGACAACGCTACGTCCGTTACGCAGGAACAGGGGTTGTTCAAGGTAGGCTTCGAGGGTTCGGATCTGCTGACTGATCGCCGACTGAGTGAGGTGCAACTCCGCTGCTGCCTTGTGAAAACTGCCCAGTCGGGCGGCGGCTTCGAAGCCGCGAAGGGTGTTTAGGGGCGGCCAGTGTTTGAGCATTCTGATAAGTCCATCTAATCATAAGTGTACAAAATCTATCGTTTGTTTCGACTTTTTTCCAGACATAGCATGCATGCCATGACCGCTTGGGCGGTTTACATTGGCAACAATTACTTATTTGAAAGGTATTGGTCATGCAGCAGAGTGAAATTCGAAACGGCGGTTTCCTGACCGTTGCCACAACCCAGATGCCCTGCACCTGGGACCTGAAACACAACCTCGATCAGGCCGAGCAGTTGGTGCGTGAGGCGGCTGCCAGGGGCGCCCAGGTCATCCTGCTGCAGGAGCTGTTTGCCACCCCGTATTTTTGCATCGAGCAAAGTTACAAGCACATGGCGCTGGCCGAGGAATATCAAGAGAGCGGGGTGCTCAAGCGCTTCGCCGCGCTGGCCAAGGAGCTGGGCGTGGTGCTGCCGCTGAGCTGGTTCGAGAAGGCTGGCAATGCCTACTTCAACTCGCTTAGCGTGGCCGATGCCGATGGACGCCTGCTGGGTGTTTATCGCAAGACCCACATCCCCAACGCCATCGGTTATCAGGAGAAGGAATATTTCAGCCCCGGCGATACCGGCTTTCGTGTCTGGGACACCGCGTTTGGGCGCATGGGTCTGGGTATCTGCTGGGATCAGTGGTACCCCGAGACCGCACGCTGCCTGGCCTTGATGGGTGCCGAAGTCTTGCTGTTTCCCACCGCCATTGGCTCTGAACCTGGCTGTGCAGCCCGGGATTCACGTGACCATTGGCAAATGACCATGCGCGGTCATGCGGCGGCCAACATCCTGCCGGTCGTGGCGGCCAACCGCGTCGGCCGGGAAGTGGCGACCACCGATCCGGACCTGCAGATGATCTTCTACGGCTCGTCCTTCATTTGCGATCACCACGGCAAGCTCCTCGCCGAGGCTGACCGCGACAGCACTGGCGTGCTGGTGCACAGCCTGGACCTGGCCGCCATACGGGAGGAGCGCCTGAGCTGGGGCATTTATCGCGACCGCCGTCCGGAGATGTACGGGCCGCTGTTGACCCAGGATGGGCGTCACACGAATGCTCGCTGGAGCACGGCAGAGGATGGCATTGCACGTTCGGCGTAGCCGCTGCCGCAGGCTGCGCTCGACCGCAAAGCGGGCGCAGGTTTTCAAGATCGCAGAGGAGCCCTCGCGGGGCTCCAGCGCAGCCTGCGGCAGCGGCTACACCGAGTGCGCGAGGCCTGTCCCTGTGCAATACACTGAAACTGCAGAACCTGCGACCTACTTCTCAAATCGACCCGTGGCATCACGATCGCGCTCGTATCGTCTCGTGAGCGGAAAGGGTGGCAACCAGGATTCGCGCCGAATGATCCAGCTTTCATAGGTAGGCTTCAGTTGGTCAGGGGCATCCAGGGATCCCAGGTTCACTTCGATTTCGTCGGCGCTGCGTGAGAAAACGGACGAGCCGCAGCGGGGACAGAAAAACCGTCCGGCGTAGTCGCGCGTTTCGCCATCGATCGTCACAGCATCCTGAGGGAAGATCGCGGATGCGTGAAAAAGGGCGCCATGAAACTTGCGGCAGTCGAGGCAGTGACAAAGGCCGACCCGGTACGGACGTCCCGTTGCCTCGATTCGTACATTGCCACACAGGCAACCGCCGGTGAATCGGTCCATGCTGTGTCTCCTCTGAAATCGAGCGGTCGGAATTGTCTACGCGCGGGTCACCCCTTCAAGGCTGCTTCGATCGCAGCAACGTCGATCTTCGTCATCCCCATCATGGCGTCGAACGCGCGCTTGGCCGCCGCTCGATCCGGGCTGGTGAAGGTGGCGGTCAAAACCCGAGGCGTGATCTGCCACGACAGTCCCCACTTGTCCTTGCACCAGCCGCAGGCACTTTCCTGGCCACCGTTTCCGACAATCGCATTCCACAAGCGGTCCGTTTCAGCCTGGTCATCGGTCGCGACCTGGAACGAGAAAGCCTCGCTGTGCTTGAACGCCGGGCCCCCGTTCAACCCGAGACAAGGGATGCCCATCACGGTGAACTCGACCGTCAGGACATCGCCCTGCTTGCCGGACGGAAAGTCGCCAGGGGCGCGATGGACAGCGCCCACGGTGCTGTCCGGGAACGTCTTGGCGTAGAAGGTTGCAGCGTCCAGTGCGGTGCCGTCGTACCAGAGGCAAATGGTGTTCTTGCTGATCATCTTGATGCTCCAGAATGGGGGCTGAAGGTTCATTCTAGTCGCGCATCCCGGTCGGGCCACTTCAGCAACGTGTCTGCATGCGTCGTCAGTCGCCCATCGACCCCAGGAGCCACTGGCGAAAAACCTCGGCACAGGCAGAGCGCTTGCGATGCTTGAGCGACACCAGGAACTCGCCATTGCCCGTCACGCATTGAAAGGGCGTGACCCGCTGCAGTTCGCCCTTGGCCAGCGCCTCGTCAGCCATGAATGTCCAGGCCAGGCCGATGCCCATGCCTTGCTGCACGGCCCGGTACGCCAATGTCAGCTGATTGAAGACCGGGGCCTTGTCCCGTGGTGTGTAGTCGATGCCGAAGTGGCCGAACCATTGATGCCAGTCCAGGCATTGCCAGGCGCAGGTGTCGATCTGTACCAGGTTGGCGTGTGCCAATTGTTCCAGCGTTTCGATCCCCGAGACATCCAGTGAAGGATGCGCCACGGCATAGACGATTTCCGGCAGCAGGAAATCGCTGTCCAGCGAAGCCCATTCGCCAGAACCATAGAGAATGCCCAGGTCGAAATCATTGAGGCTGGCCTCATCGAACTCGTTGATCGCGTGTACGTGCACGGCGATTTCCGGGTACGCCTTGTTGAATTCGATCAGTTTCGGGAACAGCCAGAACTGGGCCAGGGCATGGGTCGCCAGCACCGAGACGGCGTTGGACTGATGGACATTGCGAATGCGCGTGACGCTCTGGTACATCGTGGCGAGGAGCACGTTGACCGTCATCAGCAGTTCGTCCCCTGCGCTGGTCAGCTTGACACCCCGCGGTTTGCGCTCGAAGAGCGGGACGCCCATGGCGTCCTCGAGCTGGCGCATCTGTTTGCTCACGGCGCTCTGGGTGAGAAAGAGTTCGCCAGCGGCACCTGTGAAACTGGCGTGTCGTCCCACGGCCTCGAACGTGATCAGGGTCTCCAGTGGGGGCAGGGTACGCAGGTAACGGTTGATGAGGCTTCTCCTGGGGTGGTAACGATGTCGCGACATTCCGCACTGGAATGGGTGGCCAACTTTTTATCGCAGGTGGCGCCTGTATACCATGGCTAGAATGTCGACAAAATAGCCTGCCAGAGCCGAGATGATGAACAGTGGGATTGTATTTGCGATGTTGGCGGGCGCCATCTGGGGTGGGGTGATTATCAGCCCTTCGTTGCTCCCGGAATTCAATGCCGTGCTGATCAGCAGTGTGCGGTTTGCCCTGTACGGGCTGTTCTCGCTCCTTGTGGCGTTGCCGATCGCGTCGCGCCTGCTGTCACGTTTGACACGCAGCGATGCCTTGATGTTGCTGCGTCTGTCATTGACCGGGAATGTCCTGAACTATGCGCTGCTGGGCGCTTCCGTGCAGTTGAGCGGGGTGACCGCGGCCGCCCTGATCAACGGCATGATGCCGGTTGCCATTACCTTTCTGGGGCGTAGCGATGCAGGCTCGCTGCCCATGACGAAGCTCAAGCTGCCCCTGTTGATGGTATTCCTGGGCATCGTATCGGTCAGTCTGGAACATTCCGGCGCGCGGGCGGCGAGCACCTCGCTGTCTTCCCAGTTGCTGGGGCTGGCCTGCGGGTTCAGTGGTGTGGTCTGCTGGTCGTGGTATGCCACCCACAATGCCCGTTATCTCAAGCAAAGCCATTTCAACAGCAGCGAATGGTCGACGCTGCTGGGCATCGTGACGGGCATTGTGGCGATCGTGTTCGGCATCGTGGCCCTGTTGCTGTTCCCGAACCTGGTGCCCGCTCAGGTTGAAAGCAGCCGCTGGATGACATTTCTGTGGGTCTGCCTGTTCCTGGCGCTCTGTGGCTCGTGGGTTGCCAATGGACTCTGGAATGCCTGCTCGCGTCGAATGGCCACGTCCTTGAGTGGCCAGATGATCGTGTTCGAAACGTTGTTTGCCTGTGTATACGGATTTCTGTTCAGCCAGCGAGTGCCTGGCTTGATGGAAGTGGTGTCCATCGTGTTGCTGGTGGGCGGGGTCGTCTGGGCGGCGAGGCGTCATCGGGTGGTGCCGGTCAAGCACGCCGAACTCTAGCCGGGTGGCAGCGGTCACGACCACACTCAGTCCTGCACTATGCCGGACCGGGTCAAGTCGCTGGCACTACTGCGCTGCCTTGAGCATCGGTTCAAGCTTGATGGTCAGCTTGTCGATCTGGCCTGTGAACTTGAACGGAACCTCGTAGCGATACTCCACCAGCGCGACGCCGGAGCGCGTGTCCTGACCGATGTCGAAGGATTCGTCCTCGGGAAACGCGATTGGCGTGGTGTGTTCCATGGTATTGCTGGCTACCTCCTGACCGTCCACGGAGAGCACCCCGGTTCCACCCTTGCCCAGGCCCGGGCCCTCGGACTTGAAGTCGAAGACGATGGTGTGCTTGCCAGCGCCCAATTCAGGTCCTTCCCAGGTCGTGCGCTTGAGGTCGAGCAGGTTGTAGAGGAACACCGGCTTGCTTCGACCTATGCCCAGGTCGCCCTTGCTCAGGAAAAGCCCATAGCCGCCGAAGCGCCCGCCTTGAGTGACAATCATGCCTTCGGCGCCACCGTCGGGGATCTCGACCTCGGCCGTGATGGTATAGGACCTGTCCATGATATTCGGCGCACCGCTGGTTGGCACGCCGGTCAGTACTCCGGTATAGGTGAACAGCGTTCGTCCGGCTGTCAGGCTCGGGCGCGGCGTATCCCAACGCGCAAGCGTCGTGTTGTCGAGTGGCAGCACATCATGTTTCTGCGCCTCCAGATAGAAAATGGACTGCAGTTGCTGGAGCTTGTCCGGCATGCTGGTCGCCAGGTCGTTGGACTCGGTGGGATCTTCCATGACGTTGTAAAGCTCCCATTTGTAGCCGCTGATCACGTCGGGTGGCGGGGCATTGCTCAGTAACCACGGCAGCGTCGCCGGGGTCGTGCAGGCCACCCAGCCGTCGTGATAAATGGCGCGATTGCCCAGCATCTCGAAATACTGCGTGGTGTGCCGGGTAGGTGCGGTGGCGTTTGACGGGTCCCATGTGTAAGTCATGCTCACGCCATCCATGGGGCGCTGGGGAATACCGTTCAACGTATCCGGCACCGGGATGCCGGTCGCTTCGAGGATGGTCGGAGCAATGTCGATCACATGATGGAACTGGCGCCGGATGCCGCCCACGTCCTGGATGTGTCCGGGCCAGGCCATGGCCATGCCCTGAGCCGTCCCGCCAAAATGCGACGCCACCTGTTTGACCCACTTGAACGGGGTATCCATCGCCCAGGCCCACGGGGCGGCAAAGTGCGGGAAGGTCCGGTCTGATCCCCAGAACTCATACCACAGGAACTGGTCCTTGACCGGTACGGCAACGCCATTGAAGGTGGTGAGTTCGTTCGGCGTGCCATCGAGCATGCCTTCCGCGCTGGCGCCGTTGTCACCGGCGATGTAGATGATCAGGGTGTTATCGAGTTCGCCCAGGTCCTCGACCGCCTGAATGACGCGGCCGATTTCGTGATCGGTATACGCCAGGTACGCGCCGTAGACGTCAGCCTGCCTGATGAACAGCTTCTTCTGCTCCCAGCTGAGGGAATCCCACTGCGGCAGCTCCTTGGGCCACGGCGTCAGTGTCGCGTTCTCGGGCATGATTCCCAGCCGCTTCTGGTTGGCGAAGATGGTATCGCGCAGCTTGTTCCAGCCCTCGTCGAAGAGGTGCATGTCGCTGATTTTCTTGATCCACTCCGGTGTCGGATGATGGGGGGCGTGAGTGCCGCCCGGTACGTAATAAACAAAGAACGGTTTGGCGGGCGCGATTTCCTTGAGCTGCTTGATGTGCTGGATTGCCTCGTCGGCCATGGCCGTGGTCAGGTTCCAGCCCGGATTGCCCTCGAATGGGTAGATGGCTGTGGTATTGCGGAACAGGTTGGGTTGCCACTGGCTCGTGTCGCCGCCGACAAAGCCATAGAAGTACTCGAAGCCCAGACCGTTCGGCCACTGGTCGAAGGGGCCGGCCTGGGTCGCCTGATAAAAGGGCGTGTTGTGGTCCTTGCCGAACCATGAGGTCGCGTAGCCATTGCCCTTGAGGATGGCACCGAGGGTGCCGTTCTCCTTGCGGATGATCGAGTTGTAGCCCGGGAACCCGGTAGCCGCTTCGCCCACTATCCCGAAGCCGGCCACATGATGGTTACGGCCCGTGATGAGCGCCGCTCGCGTGGGCGAGCAGAGCGCCGAGGAGTGAAAATTGGTGAAGCGCAGCCCCATGTTGGCGATGCGGTCCATCGCGGGTGTCGGCACGACACCACCGAAGGTGCCCGGTGCGCCGTACCCGCTATCGTCCGTCATGATGAGCAGTACATTAGGCGCCCCCTTGGGCGGTACGATGCGCGGAGCCCACCAGCCGGTTGACTCTGAAGCCTTTTCCTTGATCACCCCACCGAATTTCGGATCGGGCGACGGAAGCTGTTGTCCGCTGATGGTGGTGGTGGCCCTGGGCGAACCCGGCTCACCGGTAACTTGCTGTGCGATGCACCCTGAGGAAAAGCAGGCAAAAGCGATACCTGAAACCGTCACGGAGACGACCAGTCTGATGGCTTTCATGCGAGCCACTTCCTGTTCGATAGGGGGTGTCGATCGACCTGACTGCAACCTCCTCGATGTTCAGGCAAGCTTCTTGCTGCGCAGCTCCTGGCTGCAAGATCGCAAGCAAGCATTTTTTATGATAGTCACTTCTGAGGGCTGAGGTGCCAGATTGCATTTGGCGATTGAGGCCTGTCATGACGGACTGCAATCGACTGTGGATTCAACCGATCGATGCAACACCCTACCGAAGCGGTCAGGTGTTGCACTCAGTTTTTGCCGCCGCCAACCAATTAAAATCACCGGCCCAGCGCCGGCGTTTACGTTATCGTCACGCAGCGTACAGCTAGCCCGTCAGGCTCATTGGCCTGGCTGCTACTCACTGCGCAGAGCCGCCACCGGATGCAGGCGGGCTGCCCGCAGTGCCGGAGCCAGCCCGGCGAGAATGCCGAGCACCGCCGCCAGCAGCAGCGCCAGCAGCAGAAACAGCGGCTGCAGCGCCAAGGGCAGGCTCGGCATGGCCAGGTGCAGTAGCCCGAGCAGGAGGCCCATCAACAGCAGACCAAGCAGACCACCGGCCAGGGACAGCAGCGTCGCTTCGGTGAGAAACAGCCCGAGCACCTGCCGCGGACTGGCACCAATCGCCCGCAACAGGCCGATTTCCGCCGTGCGCTCGCCCACAGTGGTCGTCATGATGGTGAGAATGCCGACGGCGCCGACCAACAGGGAAATGCCCCCCAAGGCGCCGATGGCCAGGCTCAGGGTGCCGAGAACGCGGTTGAAGCTGCGCAGCATGTCGTCCTGGGTGCTCAGGCTGAAGTCTTCCACGCCGTGCCGTTCGCCGAGCACCTGACGAATCTGCCGACTCAACGCCCGCGAAGTGGTGCCGGCGCCGAACACCACATGGACTTTGACCACCCCGGTGCGGTTGAACAGGCTTTCGGCCCAATCCACCGGGATGTAGGCGATATCGTCGAGGTTGAAGCCGAGCAACTGGCCCTTCTCCGCCATCACGCCGATCACCCGGAAACGCACGCCGCCGACGCGGATCAGCTCGCCCAGCGGATTGCGTTCACCGAACAGCTCGACACGCAGCTGATGGCCGAGCACCACATAGGGCGGCGAACGACCGTCACGGGCCGCGGGCAGGAATTCGCCCAGGCTCAGCTGCATGCGCCAGGCCTGCGCCAGCTGATGGCCGCCACCGAGAATGTCACTGCGCCGGCTCAGTTGACCGAACTGGATATCCCCGCTGCCCTGAATGATCGGCACCGCCGCCTCGACATGCGGCAAGCGCCGCAGGGCGTCGGTATCACTGATAGTCAGTGGCCGTACGCTGCCGAGCAGACCGCCGAGGCCGCTGGTCTGGGTCTTGCCCGGGCGCACGGTGATGATCCGCGTACCAAACTGCGAGAAGTTCTCCAGCACATAGCCGCGCACGCCTTCGCCTATGGCCGTGAGCAGCGCCACGGCGGCTATCCCGATCGCTATTCCGAGCAGGGTCAGCAGGCTGCGCAAGGGCCGACAGGTCAGCGCCGAGCTGGTCAGCCGGAAACCATCTTGCCAGCGCATCAGTGCGCTCCCGGCGGGCGTAGCGCCGCGACCGGCTCCAGCGCCGAGGCCCGAGCGGCCGGCAGCCAGGCGAACAGCAGCGCCGTGCCGAGTGCCAGCAGCACCGCGCTAGCCCGCGCCCACCAGGGTGCATAGAGCGGCAGATCGAACGCCAGGCGCCCCAGCCAGAGCAAGGTTTCGGCCAGAAGTAGCCCCGCCAGCGCCCCCGTCAGGGCGAGCAGCGCCGCCTCGCCGAGGAACAGCAGGCGCAGTTGCGCCGCCGTCACACCTATGGCTTTGAGCAGGCCGATCTCGGCGCTGCGCTGGCTTACCGCAATCCAGGTCACGTTCATGATCAGGATGCCTGCCACCAGCAGGCTGATCGCGGCAATCCCGGCCACCGCCAGGGTCAGCACCGCGAGTATCTCGTCGAAGGCGCCGAGCAGGCTGTCCTGGCTGATCAGGGTGATGTCTTCCTCACCCTCGTGGCGCTCCTTGAGCGCGGCGAGTATCAGCCGCTTGCTACGGTCGAGAAAGCTCGGACCACGCACCTCGACAAACACCCGCAACAACCCCTCGCGATTGAACAAGGCCTGGGCACTGGCCACCGGGATGATCAACATCTCGGCGAAATCCATCCCCAGGGATTCGCCCCGCTCACCGAGGATGCCGACCACCCGGAAGCGCCGGTCGCCGGCGCGCAACCATTCACCCAGGGCCGGGCGTGCACCGAATAGCTCGCGCCGGAGTTTGCCGCCGATCACGCAGACGGCCTCGGCCTGCTCAGGGTCCAGCGCCGGCAGGGGCTGGCCCTGGACGACCGTCAGTTGGCGAATGGCGAAGAAGTCCCGGGTGGTGCCCAGGGTCAGCACCTCACGATTGCGGTTGCCGACTATCACCTCCATCTGCCCGGCCTGCACCGGCGCGACCCGGCGGATGCCCGGCAACTGGGTGATGGCCTGGACGTCCTGCAAGGTCAACTCGTGCGGCGTCAGGCCGGTGAGCGGCGGCATGCGCCCCGTGGTTTCCTTGCGGCCCGGGAAAGCGATCAGGATGTCGCGCCCGAGCAGCGAGAACTCGTTCAGGACGAAGGCCCGCGCCCCCGCGCCGAGACCGGTGAGCAGATTGACCGCAACCACCCCGATAGCGATGGCCAGCAGCAGCATCAGGCTGCGCGAGCGATGCCCACGCAAGGCACCGAGCCAGAAACCCAGGGCGTCGGCAGCGCGCATCAGGCCAGTGCCCGCTGCGGCGCAGCACTGTGGATCCGCCCGTCACGCATGTGTAACTGGCGCTGTGCGCGGGCGCCCAGGCTGGCGTCATGGGTCACCACTATCAGGGTCAGGCCCTCGTCGTTGAGCTCCTCCAGCAGGCTGAAGACCTCGGCGCCGGCCTGGCTATCGAGATTGCCGGTGGGCTCGTCGGCCAACAACAGCGCCGGTTGCATGACCATCGCCCGGGCGATGGCGACGCGCTGGCGCTGACCACCGGACAGCTCGGCCGGGCGGTGGGCAATGCGCTCGCCCAGCCCCAGGCGCGCCACCAATTGGCTGCTGCGCTTGTGCCGTTGCGCCGCGCCGATGCCGGCGAGGACCATCGGCAGCTCGATGTTTTCCAGCACCGTCAGCCGTGCGATCAGGTGGTAGGACTGGAACACGAAACCTATCAGTTGGCTGCGCAATTGGGCGCGCCGCGCCTCGCTCAGCGTCGCCGTGGCCTCGCCCTGCAGCCAGTATTCGCCGGCGCTCGGCGCATCGAGCAAACCGAGGATGTTCAGCAGGGTCGACTTGCCCGAGCCCGACGGGCCCATCACCGCCATGTAGTCACCGGCGGCGATGTCCAGATCCAGGCCGTCCAGCCCCATCACCTGCTGCTCGCCCAACTGGAAGCTGCGGCTGCCGCCGCGCAGGCGGATCATTGCTCAGTCTCCGCCGCATCCACCGGGATCACCGCCACGGTGTCCTTGAGCCCTTCCTGCTCGAGGCTGGCGACTATACGCGCGTCCTCGTCCAGCCCTGCGAGCACCTCGGTCCAGCGCCAGTTGCTCAACCCGGTTTGCACCTTCACCTCGCGCAACACCCGGGCGCTCGGGTCATATCGCAGCACGCGCTGCCCCTCCAGCAGGGTCTCGGTGGGGATGCGCAAAGCACGTGCGCGCTGCTCCAAGAGGATCTCGACATCGGCGCTATAGCCGGTGAGCAGGACCAGATCGGCCGGCGGCTGGTCGAAGCGCACCTCGACATCGACGGTGCGCGCCTGCTTCTCCAGTTCACGCACATAGGGCGCGATGCGGCTGACGCGGCCGGCGAAATGCTGGCCACGGAAGGCATCAAGAGTGATCCGCACGGCGGTCCCTGGGCGAACCCGGGCAGCGTCCACCTCATCGATCGGCGCCTCGACATACAGGCAGCTATCGTCGATCAGGTCGACCGCCGGCGGCGTGGGAATACCCGGCGGCGAAGGGGTGACGAACTCGCCGAGTTCGCCGTTGATTTCTGCGACTATGCCGGCGAATGGCGCACGCAGGGTCGCCTGCTCCAGCAGTGAACGCTGCAACTGGAGGCTGGCGTCGGCCTCGCGGATCAGCACGGCACTGGCACTGCACATCAGCTTCGCCAAGTGAGCCTTGGTCTCGGCCTGATCGAGGCGATCGGCGGCAACCAACTTGCGGTCGGCCAGTTGGCCCAGGCGATCGAGGTCGCGCCGGTCCAGATGAGCCTGCTGGCAGCGCTGTTCGCGGGCGTTGCGTTGGGCCTCCAGCCGCGCCTCTGCCTCCTGCAGCCGGGCCTGTTGCTCGTCCTGCCGCAGGCGCATGAGCACTTGACCCGGCTGGACCCGCTGGCCCTCGCCGATCAGCAACTCGGCAACCTGGCCGCCGACATTGAAGGACAGATGCGAGCGTCGACAGGACTTCAGCGTACCCGCGCGAGTGTTGGCCACCAGCGTCTCCACCGGCCCCCGCTCAACCTCCAGCAGCCTGACCGGCAACGGCTGTGGTCGACTCAACCAGCCGCCCAGCACCACCAGACAGGCCAGCATCGACGAACCAATCAATAATTTGCGCATGAACTGCACCTCCTCCCCACAAGCCCCGCCGTCTCCATGATGTTCGGGAAGGTAGCTGTTGCGGGTACCAGGGGTGATGCAACTCATGAGCCATTACAATAGGGCGAAGAAAAAATTCAAATTAATTAACAAGCTGTTTCTGAGTGTCTCAAGCGAGAGAAAGGGTGAGGGGGGAATATTCCTGAAATTAGGGGATAAACGCCCGGTTGGGGGTGTAGTACCCCCATTTATGGGGATAGTAGCGGACACCCGGGAACCTCTGCTCGCGGGCCCGAGGCAAGGCTTCTCCTATTCAGCGTCGTCGAACGTTCCTGTACGCACGTCGCCGCTGCGCTCGTAACGGGCAATTAACACACCACCAGGCGTGCTCATCGAGCGCGCCAGAGTGAAGGCCGATGCTTGTGCGTTGTCGTCGAACAAGCGCTTGCCGTGCCCGAGCATGATGGGATAAATCATGAGCCGGAGCTCGTCCACCAGCCCGGCTGCAAGCAGTTGGTGCACCAGGTCGCCGCTGCCCTGGGTCAACAGGTGGGCGCCGTCCTGGTTTTTCAGCGCGCGTATCGCGTCGGCAAGGTTTCCCTTCAGCGCATGACTGTTCTGCCAATCAAGCGTGTCAGGTCGATGGGTGGCTACGTGCTTGGGCACGCTGTTGAACAGGTCGGCAATGAAGTGGCTTTTTGAATCGGCCTGTACGTGCGGCCAATACCCCGCGAAGATGTCGTAGGTGTGTCGCCCCAGCAGCAACTCGAACGGCTGCGAGAACAGGTCCTGTATGGCCTGGCCGATGGCTTCGTCGACGTAGGGCACTATCCAGCCCCCGAAGCGGAACTGGCCGCTGGTATCTTCTTCAGGGCCGCCGGGCGCTTGAATAACGCCATCCAGACTCATGAAAGCGGCAACAGTGAGCTTGCGCATATGCTTCTCCCGGTTCGTCCTCGTGAGTAGATTCGTTCCCTGAAAGATAGTCGAACGAGACGCTACGAAATCGACAGTGCGAGATTGCAGCTGCCTGCGATTCTTTTACTGACGCCACTTTCAGGCTGGGTGATCAGGCCCTCGAAGAACAGGGCCTGACTATCCCGATCGTCACCGCTGAGCGGCCTCATGCCCAGGATCAGCGTCCTTCCAGCTTGTTCACTACCTCGTCGGTGGTCATCAGATCGTTGGCGATGTAGCGGAAGTTGACCAGTGCGCTACCGTATCCGTCGCCGTCAGGGAGCTTGGGGCCGGCGACGGCGTCACGCACAACCACCACCTCGAAACCGCGCTCCAGAAACTCGCGAAGGTGCGATTCGACGCACAGGTTGGAGGCCATGCCGGCAAGGACGATCTTGTCGATCCGCTGCTTGCGCAGCTGCAGCATCAAGTCGTTGCTTTGCGGGCCATACAGCTTGTGCGGTGATGCGACGATGGTCTTGCCGTCTTCGATGAAGGGCTTGAACTCCGGCATGAAATCGGCGCCTGAGTTACGGAACCCATCCAGCGTCAAGGCGCCCTTGCGATCGAAGAGACCCAGCTTGTGCTGAACGGTCTCCGCCGGCGCCTCAAACTCCCATTTATGATCGTGTGGATAGTAGTAGTGCGGCGAGATGGCTACGGTGGTTCCGGCCTTCTTGAATGCCGCAAAAAGCCGGTTCAGATTCGGCACCAGATTTTGCTCGGTAACGCTCTGACCGAAGACCGACCAGCCCGCACCCTCCGGGCTCATGAAGTCGATCTGCGGGTCGATCACGACCAGAGCGGTTCGACTTGAATCCCATTGAAAGCTGGAGGCCGGGAGCGCGGGCTTGGCTGGATCGGCGTAGGGGTTCTCGGCGGCGGAACCGATGCCGGGCACCATCAGGATGGCCCCCAGCAAGGCGGCGTAAGCGACCATTCTTTTGGGATGAGTTCTGTTGGATTTCATTTGCATGTCCTCGAAGTGGAAGTGGAGCGTCCACGGTACGGCGAGAAGCAGGCACGAAAAGGACGTTTATCCCTGTATTTCAGCCGACTCGAACAGCCGCCTTCACTGGGGCGCACGCATGCGTCCGGCGAGGGGGAGCCCTGTTGTTGCATTCGTTGACTTTCGAAACAGGGGCGGCGTCTAATTGACCCTTCAGCCAGACTTTTGGCGGTCAGGTCATGCCGCGTCGCACGCGCCACGTTTGTTTCCTGGTCTACTCGGGGTTCGTATTGCTGGATCTGAGTGGGCCGCTCGAAGCCTTCTCCAACGCAAATCGTGCTCGCCCTTCGAGCTATCGATTCACGGTCGCTTCGCTTGAGGGTGGGTCGATCTGTGCTTCGAGCGGACTGCAGGTCACGACCGAAACATTGCACGTTGTCGACGGCCTCGACACGCTCATCATCGTCGGTGCGCCAGCCGCTCCGGTTGGTGACTGGATGGTGCCGATGACGGTTGCGATCCGGCAGATGTCCTTGCGTTCCCGCCGCACTGCCAGCGTCTGTACCGGCGCTTTCGTGCTGGCCGAGAGCGGCCTGCTCGACGATCGTGTCGCAACCACGCATTGGAACTACGCGCCGCAATTGCAAGCTCGCTATCCGTCGCTGCGCGTGGACGGTGATCGAATCTGGACCGAGGATGGGAATGTCTGGACGTCCGCAGGCATGTCGGCAGGCATCGACATGGCCCTGGCCATGATCGAGCAGGACCTGGGCAAGGAGGTTGCGCTCTCCGTGGCACGCATGCTGGTTGTCTACTATCGGCGGCCAGGGGGTCAGAATCAGTTCTCGTCGCTGCTGGATTTCGACCCGGGCTCGGATCGCATCCGCTCGGTGCTGAGCTATGTGCGCGATCATCTGCGCGATGATCTGTCAGTTGAACGCTTGGCAGAAGTCGCGCATATGAGCGTGCGCCAGTTTGGCCGGGTGTTCGCGGCATCCATCGGGGTGACCCCGGCGAAAGCCGTCGAGCGCCTGCGTATCGAGGCGGCGAGGCCGCTGGTCGAGGACGGGCAGCAAAGGTTCGAGGAGATCGCCAGGGGCGTCGGATTCGGCGATGCCGATCACATGCTGCGCTGCTTCGTACGAGGCATCGGACGCACGCCTCAAGAACTGCGCCGCAGCGCTCGCCAGGCTAGAGGAGATGATCGGGCCGACAGATAGTCCGCGCTTGATCGTCTCTTCGACGCGCATTGGGTAAGTCAAATTCAAACAATAGTCAGCACTAAAGTAATTTGTAGCGGTCAATAAACTCCGCACGACCGGACCCGCATCAATAGTGTTCTCAAGGACAGTGAAACCATGCTCGCCGCACCATAACCCGAAACAGCCTTCACTCAAGTTCCATGAATCGGAACTTGCCGCAAGTTATCCCCTCAATCCAATTCGAAGATTTCAAGCATGTACCTACGCAACATTGCAGTGGGGCTGTCGGCCCTTGTTTTGCTCTCGACTGGCACCGCACAAGCCCGCAACCTGCTGGACTTCATCAAACCGTCCACTGCGCATGAGCAGCAAAGCTACCGCTCCGGCTCGATCAGTCAGAACGCGGCGATCGAACTCTATTCCAGCAAGCAGAAGAAGGCATCGTTCGACGGCTGTGCCGAGCTGTTCCCGGCAGCCAGGCCGATCAGCATGGCCAGTGTGCCTGCCACGATGAAACCCCTGGCCCTGTGTTCCGACAACTTTGCGGTGCTTTACTCGCAAACCAGCAAGACGCCGTTGGTTGTGGTGGAGCGCCTCAATGCAGCCCAGCTGCAGGATGCCAAGGGTGAAGAACGCACCAATCAGTTCTATCCGGACCCGCGCATCCCCAAGAGTGGGCGGGCAGAGTTGAGCGACTACCGTGGCCAACATCCCGCCGTAGACCGTGGCCATCAGTCTCCAGCCGCAGATGCACCAAACCCCAATGCGATGGCCCAGTCCTTTGCGCTGTCGAACATGGTTCCGCAAGACCCTACCAATAACCGCAAGATCTGGAGCAAGGTCGAGTCGGATGTCCGCAAGTTCGCCAAGCGCGCCGATGGCAATGTCTATGTCTTTACCGGTCCGCTGTTTGACCCGGGCCACAGCACCATCGGCGACAACAAGGTCTGGGTACCGACCCGTCTGTTCAAGCTGGTCTACGACGCATCGTCCAAACGGGCCTGGGCCTACGTGCTGCCCAACGCGGAAACCCGCATCGAGCGGCCCATGGACTATGAGACTTTCGTGAAGAGCACGGGACTCGACCTGCTTGGAAATCTGCCGGTTTCAGGTTCAGTGGGCCGCACTTGAGGGGCCGGTGTTTGAATCTACTGATAAGTTAAGCTAATCACTTTTCTGCAAAATCCATCGTTTGTTTGCCCAGTTTTTCAGTCGTAGCATGCATGCCAAGACCGCCAAGGCAGTTTTCATTGAACACAATGGCTTAACTAAAAGGTGCTTGTCATGCAGCAGAATGAAATTCGCAACAGTGGATGGTGGATGCCGGCAGAATGGGCCAGGCACGCCGCGACCTGGATGGTTTGGCCACACAACCAGGCGCTCTGGGAGTCGGGTTGGGGCGTCACCTTGCCACTGGTACAAGAGGACTTCGCCCGCGTGGCCAACGCCATCGCCCGATTCGAACCGGTGAAAATGGTCGTCGACCCCTCTGCTGTCGAGCGTGCCAAGGCCTTGTGCGGAGCCAACATCGAACTGATCGAGTTGGCGGTCAATGACAGTTGGTGCCGGGACTCCGGCCCGAGCTTCGTCTGCCATCCGCAACAAGGCCTGGCCGGTGTGAGCTGGCGCTTCAACGCGTGGGGCGGGAAGTCCGCCCATGACCTGGACGAAAGCCTGGCGCGCCGCGCACTCAACCTCCTGGGCATGCAGTGCTTTGGTACACCCTTGAGCAACGAAGGCGGCGCCATTCATGTGGACGGCGAGGGCACGCTGATCACCACTGAGTCGGTACTGCTCAACCCCAATCGCAACCCCGGCATGAACAAGGCCGAGATGGAGGAAATCTTCGCGCGCCTGCTCGGTGTGAAGAAGACCCTCTGGCTGCCGGGTGATCCTGACTATGTGACCGGTGACATGACCGATGGCCATGTGGATGGCGTGTGTGCCTTCGCCCGTCCTGGCGTGTTGCTGGTGGACGCCACCCACGACAGGAATTCGGTGTATGCCGAAGTCGCACGAGAAAACCGTCGTGCGCTGGAACTGGCAACCGATGCCCGGGGCCGCCAGTTCGAGCTGATCGAGTTGTATGAAGCCACCGATGCCGTGGACACCGAAGCTGAGGTGTTCTGTGCCTCCTACACCAATTTCTACATCGCCAATGACGCCATCATCATGCCGGCCTATGGCATCGATGCCGACAAGGCGGCTGCCGACGTGTTGGCTCAGGCGTTCCCTGGACGCGAGGTGGTACCGGTGCGGATCAATCATCTGGCCCATGGCGGTGGTGGTGTGCACTGCATCACCCAGCAACAGCCAGCCTGGCCACTGAAGGGGTGATGCCATGACCCTGCGGACTATTGCCAAAAAACGCTGGCTCAGCGCCTTGGGCCTGGCACTGTGCTGTGCCGTGCCGTCGCTGCATGCAGAGGAAAAAAACCTCAGGCTGTACAACTGGGCCGACTATTTTGCCGAAGACACCCTGACCCGGTTCACCGCTGAAACCGGGATCAAGGTGATCTACGACGTCATGGATGGCAGTGAGACGCTGGAAGCCAAACTGCTGGCCGGCGGCAGCGGTTATGACCTGATCTTTCCGGGCGACACCGTTGCCGAGCGCCTGATGCGCGCCGGCAGCCTGCTGCCGCTGGACCGGTCGAAGCTCACGGCCCTGGATGACATCGAACCCGGTTTGCAGAAGCTGCGTACGCAGTATGAACATTCGAGCCAGGCCACCGTCCCCTACACCTGGGGCACCATCGGCCTGACCTCCAATGCCGAGCAGATCAAGCAGCGCATGCCCGATGCTCCGGTCAACAGTCTGGACATGCTGTTCAAACCGGAACTGGCCGCTCGGTTTGCCGACTGCGGCATCTCCATGATCGACTCGCCGGACGAAGTGCTCGCGGTCGTGCTCCATTATCTGGGGCGCGAGCCGCGCAGCGCCAGGCCCGAGGACCTGGCCGCGGCGAGTGAACTGCTGCTCAAGCTGCGGCCGTACATTCGCAAGTTCCAGTCCCAGCCGGTGACCGATCTGGTCAACGGCAACCTGTGCCTGTCGCTCGGTTACAGTGGGGACATGACCCAGGCGCAACGCACGGCCGATGCCGCCGGCAAGAAAACCACCTTCCAGTACCGTATACCCCGTGAGGGCACCACGGTATGGATGGACACCATGGCGATTCCTGTCGACGCCAGACATCCGGAGTACGCCTACGCGTTCATCAACTTCGTCATGCGCCCGGAGAACATGGCTGCGATCAGCAACTTCACCGGTTATCCCACTTCCAATGCCAAGGCTCGCCCGAGCGTCGATGCGAGCATGCGCAACAACCCGGATATCTACCTCGACGAGGCCACCTTTGCACGACTGGTCCCGGGCAAGGACATTCCCCAGGCCGATATGCGGGCGCGCATGCGCACCTGGACCAAGTTCAAGACCGCCACCAGCAAATGACTTCATGCAAGGATTCAAGGAGCACCATGTCGACGCGTCGTCAGTTCATCAAGCAGATGTCGGTGGTAGCCGGCATGGGCGTGGCAGCGTCCATCGGCCTTACGCCCCTGCGCGCGCAAGCGGCCACCCCAGGCAGTTGGTACATGCCGGATGAGGGCGACAGCACTTTTCAGAATGTCCAAATGCGCCAGCGTCACCTTGTGGTCGTATGACTCAGGGTCGTTGTCGAGGTTGGCGATCACCACGCCCGGCTTGACGAACCGGGCGTAGAAATCGACGTGGGCGTCGGTGATGTCCTTGCCTTTGATGCCGGGCAGCCAGATGATCTTGCGCAGGCCCAGACGTTCTTTCAGTTCCTCTTCAACCTCGGCCTTGCTCCAGCCGGGGTTGCGGTTGGGATTGACCCAGCAGCTTTCGGTACGGATGCCGATGGCCGCAAGCTGCAGGTGCATACCCTGTCGCCACCGCTCAATCCGCGAAAGAGCAGGTTCAGTAGCAACACCCCGGATTTTGCTGCCGGCTACATCAACTACTTCGTGATCAACGGGGCGGTGATTGCGCCGGCGTTTGGTGACAGAGCGGCGGATGCCCGGGCCTTTGAGCTGTTGTCTGAACTCCATCCGGATCGGGAGGTGGTGCTGCTCAATATCGACGCGATCGCCGCCGGTGGGGGCGGGATTCACTGTGTGACCAGTCATCAGCCGGTGGCTTAGTCGGGCCGCTCCTACAGGTCTGGGTACCGGAGCCGGTCTGTTGTCGTCTTCTGGTTAAAGCGGAGAAATCGTAGCAAGCGCACCAATCACGATCGTTAGAGTGAGAAATCCACCCAGAAAAATTGCCATCTTCAACATGCGGCCTCCAGAATTTCAAAACTTCGGTGGGATTCATTCTAAGGTGGGGGGGTGGGTCCGATACAGACGCAGGTGGCAGAGAAAAATACGGATCAGAGCAGCAGGCTGAATATTAAAACCCGAGATCCGACATTCGGATTGAACGTAGCGCGTCCACTGCACATCAAACGCCTTGCCCCTACAAGGGGGACGCCTATTATTTCAGCTGGAGCGCCGCCACCCCTGCAACTGCCAGGGGATCGACAGATCAGCCGATCGTCGACACACCGGAGAGCAACCCTGATGACCAGCATCTCAAGCGAGCTACGCGACCTTCCCGCCAGTAGCGCACTGCTCAAGCGCTACCAGACGATTCGCAACCGGACCGAACGTCTGGTTGCACCGCTGGGCCCCGAGGACATGGTCGTCCAGTCGATGCCCGATGCCAGCCCCGCCAAGTGGCACATGGCACACACCACCTGGTTCTTCGAGACCTTCCTGCTGGCCGAAAATCTTGCCGGCTATCGTCCGTTCGATCCGGCTTTCGGCTACCTGTTCAACTCCTACTACGAAGCTGTCGGCCCCCGTCATCCCCGGGCGCAACGCGGATTGCTGACCCGTCCGAGCGTGGCCAGGGTGCTGGACTATCGCAAGCATGTGGATGAGCACATGTGCACCTTGCTGGCTTCGCCGTTGCCCGAAGACACCACTCAATTGATCGAGCTGGGCCTGGCCCATGAGGAGCAACACCAGGAACTGTTGCTGATGGACATCCTGCATCTGTTCAGTACCTCGTCGCTCAAGCCCGCCTATGACCTGCGCTGGCCCTCGGACCTCTCCGGTCGCCGCGGCCGGTTCAAGCCGCTCAAGGGCGGGCTGACCGAAATGGGTCACAAGGGCAGGGGGTTTGCCTTCGACAACGAAGGTCCAAGGCACAGCACTTACCTGCAGCCCTTCGAGATCAGCGACCGTCTGGTGACCAACGGTCAATGGCTGGCCTTCATGGCGGATGGCGGCTACAGCAAGGCCAATCTCTGGCTATCGGACGGCTGGGCGGTCGTGCAGCAAAACGGCTGGAATGCCCCGCTTTATTGGCAGCAGGATGAACAGGGGTGGCGGCAGATGACGTTGCGTGGTCTGGTACCTGTCGACCCGGCGGCGCCGGTGATCTGCATCAGCTACTACGAAGCTGCCGCGTTTGCCCAGTGGGCCGATGCCCGCCTGCCCACCGAAGCCGAGTGGGAAGCCGCCGCCGAGGCCGGACTGCTGGAGCAGGTCGACGACGTGGCCTGGCAGTGGACACAGAGTGCGTACAACGCCTATCCGGGATTTCGCCCGGCGGCCAGCGCGGTAGGTGAATACAACGGCAAGTTCATGATCAACGTGATGGTCTTGCGTGGCGGTGCCAGTATTACGCCACCCGGCCATGCCCGCTCGACCTATCGCAACTTCTTTGGTCCGGACAAGCGCTGGATGTTCGCCGGTCTGCGTCTGGCCCGTGATGCGCGCCAACCGGGCACGGTGAACAACCACGACAGTGAGTTTGGCCGGGATGTCATCGGCGGCTTGTCGGCCCCGCTCAAAAGCCTGTCACCCAAATATTTCTACGATGCCGCGGGCTCCGAGTTGTTCGAAGCCATTTGCGAGACCGCCGAGTACTACCCGACCCGTGCCGAAACCGCGCTGCTGACCCGCGTTGCGCCACAGATTGCCGCTGGCATTCCAGCGGGTGCGGCCCTGGTGGAGTTCGGTAGCGGCGCCAGCGTGAAGACCCGCCTGCTGCTGGACGCCGCGCCACAGATTGCCCTGTACGTGCCCATCGACATCAGCGCCAATGCACTGAACAAGGCTGCCGCGCTATTGAAAAAGCAGTTCAAGGCGTTGCAGGTCGCGCCGCTGCTCGATGATTTCAGCCGTGCCCTGCAATTGCCGGCCGAAGCCGCCGGGCACACCCACGTAGGGTTCTTCCCGGGTTCCACCATCGGCAATTTCACCCATGACCACGCTGTGAAATTCCTGCGTTCGGCTCACGCGCTTTTGGGGGATGGCGCACACTTCATCGTTGGGGTGGACCTGGTCAAGGACGCCGCCACCCTGGTCGCGGCCTACGACGACGCCGAAGGCGTGACCGCGCGGTTCAACAAGAACCTGCTGGTGCGCATCAATCGCGAATTGGACGGCGACTTCAACATCGAGGACTTCGACCACCTGGCGTTGTGGAACGCCTCCGAGGAGCGCATGGAGATGTACCTGGTGAGCCGCCATGAACACGTGGTCAAGGTCGCCGGGCACACCTTCCACTTCAGCGCCGGAGAACGTTTGCATACCGAGAACTCGCACAAATTCACCGTCCAATCCTTCAGCGAACTGGCGCAGCGGGGCGGTTGGTCGGTGAGTGGTTACTGGGTGAGCGAGGCGCCGCAGGTGGCGTTGTTCAGTTTGAAGGGGTGATTTTGCGCCAGACCCTGTTTCTCGTTCCCACGCTCCGCGTGGGAACGCAGTGTTAGACGCTCCGCGTCGACCTGGCAGAAGGCAACGCAGAGCGTCGCAAGAGGCATTCCCACGCGGAGCGTGGGAATGAGGTGATCACGGCCGGCCTCAAAGGCCCAGATCCGGCGCCGCATCCTTGAACCAGATGCGCGCGCCCGCAGCGCCAGCCGAGGCTTCCAACGGCGTGCCCGGCGGCAGGCGCATCCAGCTCAATGGAACCAGTCGAAAACCTGTGCCCATGAGCTCGCCTTCCAGAACGAACATTTCCAACCCTCGGGAATTATCGAGTCGAAGGCCGGTGCCCGCCTGAATATCCTCCAGCCAGACACGTTCATGCTCGTTTTCAAACAGCCGCTGGCTGCCCTCGGCGCGCAGTTGCGTGACGCATGGCTCGCGGTCGTCGGGGTGAAACTGGCGCAGGCGCACGAAGATCATGCAGCCTGAGCTTGCGCCGGGAGTGTGCTGGCTGCCCGGTGGATTGCGCACGTAACTGCCGACAGGGTAGTGGCCGTGCTCGTCCTCGAACACGCCCTCCAGCACCAGGAACTCTTCGCCGCCTGAATGCAGATGCGCACTGAAGTGACTCCCCGGCGCATAGCGCACCAGGGAGGTGGCGCGTGCCTGCTCCCCGCCGACCCGATACAACGGGCGTCTGTCGACACCGGCAAGGGGGCTAGCGATCCATGGCAGGCTTGCGCCATGCATGATCGCAGGCTCTTTGAGATCAGCATTCAGATATTCCTGGATCACCGTTCTGTCCATCCGCCCATGACTACGATTTCAGCCCTTTCTCGTTGTGATCATCGTACTGCGCATCTGCAGTGGTGGACAGTGGGGTGTCGTACGCCACACGAAGCTGTCGATTCAACCGCTCAATGCAGCGCCTGCTCATCCAGGTACTGACTCAGGCACTCGATGAACGCCTGGTGCTTGCGGGTATGACGCCGGTGCACCGGATAGATCGCATGGATGGTCGAGCCGAACTGATCCGGGTCCAGGTCGGCATCGGTCAGCAGCTGTACCAGTTCGCCACGCCTGATATAGGGAGCTGCACTCCACTGCGGGCAGAATTGCAATCCCAGGCCCGCGCGCAGGGCGCCGAACAGGAAGTCGTAGTTGTCGCTGGTCATGCGCGGCACCGGTTGCGGTATGCGCTGGCGCTCGCCTTGATGGGTCAGCCACCAGTAATGCGGGTGCAAGGCCGGGTGTCGAAAGATCAACCAGTCGTGTTGATCGAAGGTATGCGGCAGCACCTCGAGCGGTTTGCGTTGCAGGTAGCGGGGGCTGGCACATAGCAGAATGCGGTTGGCGGTCAGCGGCCGCACGATGAGGCCGGGCAATTCAACGGGGCCGTCGCGCACGGCCAGATCGTAGCTGCCTTCGAGCAGGTCGACGAACTCATCGGTGAGCACGATATCCAGGCGCATCTGCGGGTAGCGTTCAAGAAAGCGGCAACACACGGCATTGAGAAAGGCCGGGGCGAAGGAGGGCGGGGCCGCCACCCGCAGCACGCCGCACATCTCCTGCTGCAGCTGGTCAATATCCTCGCGCGCCTGTTGCAGCTGCGCCAGTACTTGCCGTGCGTTGACAAGGTAGATCTGCCCGGCTTCGGTCAGGGCAATCCGCCGCGTGGAGCGCTCGAACAGGCGAGTGCCCAGTTCCGTCTCAAGGTGGGTCACGGCCCGCGTCAAGGCCGAGGTGGTCTTGCCCAGGTGGGCGGCGGCCCGGGTGAAACTGCCCTGGTCGGCAGTGGCCACGAACATGGCCATGGCGCCCAATTGGTCCATTTACTTTTTCCTTTCTGGAAAGTATGTCTTTCAGGCATCAAGTATTCTTCGCATCGCCTGACTTGGCTAGTCTCTCGGCCATTCTTACAAGAAAAGGTGCGGAATGATGAAAGGTATTCTCCGGGCAACGCTGGCAACGGCCATTGCTTTTGCCTCAATGGAAAGCATGGCGGCAGTTGACCTGCTCTTGCACAACGGCAAGGTGTTCACCGCCGAGCAGGGCCAGCCACTGCAACAGGCTGTGGCCGTGGACGGTGGCAAGATCGTCAAGGTCGGCAGCGATGCCGAGGTGCTGGCGCTCAGGGAAGCCGGCACACAAGTGATCGACTTGCAGGGCAAGGTGCTGATGCCCGGCTTCATCGACACCCATAGCCATGCGATCTTCGGTGGGGTGAAACTCAAATCCGCCGACCTTGAAACCCGGATGCTGCCCTTCGACGAACTGGAAAAACGTCTGCGCGGCTGGCGCGATGATGGCAAGGCGAGGCACGGCGACATACTCAGTGTCAGTGGCTTCCCCTCGACCTACTGGAGTGAAGTGGCCGAGCTGGAGAAGCGCTTCAACCAGGGCGAATGGGCCGATACGCCGATTGCGTTCCTCGGCTGGGATTACCACACCGGCTGGGCCAACAAGGCGATGCTCAAGCGTGCCGGCATCGATGCCGAACGCGTCAAGGCGCTCAAGGGCGAAGCCGTCGCGACCATCGGCCACCATGCCGACAACACCCCCAATGGCTTCGTTGCCGATGCCGGCCTGTCGGCGGTGATGTCCCAGTTGCCACCCGCGAACCTCGACCAGTTGATCGATGCCGGCAAGGCCGCGCGTGATCTCTATCACAGCCTGGGCGTGACCGCTCTGATGGACCCTGCGGCGAATGCCGCGCCCGGGGATGCGCTGTTCGACTTCAAGCCTACGGCGCAAACCGTTGGCGTGCTGCCGGCCTACAAGGCGCTGGCGGACAAAGGGGAGCTGCAACTGCGGGTGGCCGCCTTGATGGTAGCCAACCCCAGGAGCAAGCCTGCCGACCTCGCGGTGCTGGATCAGGTCAGACAGCAGTTCGCAGGCGTCGACAATCTCAGCCTGCCGGGCATCAAGATCTTTGCCGATGGCGTCGCCGAGTTCCCTGCACAAACCGCATCCTTGCTCGAACCCTACAAGAACTCCCACAAGGGTGGCGAGCTGCTGATCGACCCGGCCCATTTCGGTGAACTGGTCAGCGCCGCCGATGCCCGCGGCTGGCTGGTCCATGTGCATGCGATCGGTGACCGTGCGGTGCGCGAGTCGCTCAATGGCATCGAGCAGGCCCGTCGCGACCGGCAAAGTGGCGTCGTCCATTCGATCACTCATCTGCAGATGGTCAACCCCAAGGAATTCGCCCGCTTCAAACCGCTCGACGTCATCGCGTCCATGCAGTTGTATTGGGCCTCGGCCGACGAGATGAGTATCGATTTGCTCAAGCCCTATATCAGCGCCATGGAGTTCCAGTACATGTACCCGGCGCGATCGCTGCTCAAGAACGGCGCGACCATATCCGGCGCCAGCGACTGGCCGGTCTCCACCCCGGACCCATGGAAGGCCATCGGTCAGGCCATCAGCCGCAAGGGGCCCAAGGGCGTGCTGAACAAGGATGAAGGCATCGACCGGCAGACCATGTTCTACGCCTATACCCGCAACGCCGCCCGGACCATCGGCCTCGAGAAGCAGATCGGTTCGCTCGCCCCCGGCAAGCAGGCAGACATGATCGTCCTTGATCGAGATGTGTTCAGCGCACCAGAGGAGCAACTGGCCGACACCCAGGTCCTCAAGACGTACTTCGGTGGTCGCGAAGTCTACAGCCGCCCCTGATTGCCCGGCGTTCGCCCGCCCTGTGGCGCCTGCCAGCAAGGGAAGGGTGTCCTGCTCAGATCTGTGCCAGGCCACCATCGACGAACAGCTCGGCGCCGTTGACGAAGCTGCTGGCGTCGGTGGCGAGGAACAGCGCCGCGCGGCCGATCTCTTCGGGTTCGCCGACGCGCCCGAGGGGGATGGCTTGGGCGAATCCGTCCAGCAATGTCTCGTCGTTCCCCACCAGTCCGACCAGGGCTGGCGTGCGCACGGGGCCTGGGCTCAGCACGTTGACCCGTACCTGGCGGCCCTTGAGGTCCTGCACCCAGCTGCGGGCGAAGTTGCGTACCGCCGCCTTGGTGGCACTGTAGACGCTGAGCGCTTCGCCTCCCGTGACGGAGGTGGCCGAGCCGGTCAGGATCACCGAGGCGCCCGGTACCAGAAGCGGCAGACCCAGCTGAACGCTGAACAGCACACTCTTCACGTTATTGGTGAAAGTGCGCTCATAGTGTTCTTCGCTGATCTCACCGAGGCGCGCGAGTTCGACACCCCCGGCGTTGGCCACGAGAACGTCCAGCCGGCCGTGTCTATGGCGGATCGTCTCGAACAGGGCCTCCAGTTCGACGACACGGGAGACGTCGGTGCGTACGCCTATGGCGTTCTCGCCGATCTCGCGAACCGTGTCGTCAAGCACCTCCTGGCGACGACCTGTGATGTAGACCGTGGCGCCTTCGTTGGCGAACTGCCTGGCGATGGCCTTGCCGATGCCGGAGCTGCCGCCAGTAACCAGGGCGATCTTGTGATTGAGTTGCATGTGAGGGTCCTCTGCAGAAATGGATGTGTCAGTGCTGGAATGATTTAACTAATGATCATTAGTTAATGTGGCGGCACCCTAACGCCGCTTGATCTGCCTTGTCAATGAATTTACTATTGATCGTTATGAAAATAGCTGAACGCAGGCCGCGAGGCCGACCCCGCACCTTCGACACAGAGCGCGTTCTGGAACAGGCCATGAACTTGTTCTGGCTGAACGGCTACGCCACTACCTCCATCAGCCAATTGGTGGAGGCTACCGGCGTGACCGCGACCAGCCTGTATGCAATCTACGGGGATAAGGAAGGACTGTTCCGGGCTGCCGTGGAGCATTACTGGGCGGGTCGGGCGCAGTACGTGGAACAGCTTTGCCAGCAGTCGACCACTGCCCGTGAAGCTGTGCACGCAGTGCTCGCCGCCGCCGCCGAAGGCATGCTCGACGAAGCCCATCCGCCAGGCTGCATGCTGGCGTTATCCACGCTCAATTGCCCGGCCGAGGCTGCTCACTTGCATGAGTTCGTGCTGGGTTTTCGCCGCCTGTGGGAGCGCAATCTCGCAGAACGGATCCAGCGTGGCGTGGAGGAGGGCGATGTGCCGCGAGGCGTCGATGTCGCCGTCATGGTCGACCTGGTTTCAACGGTCATCTATGGCATGTCCATTCGCGCTCGCGATGGCACCACCAGCGAATCGCTGAGGGGTGTTGCAGATGCGTTGATGGCCGCCTGGCCGGGCTCGGTCGACTGCAATTGACCCGAAATTGGCACTTGCTCGGTAACGGGCAAGACGGTATCTACGCCGACCCAGTTGAGTCGGAATTTACCTCCTCGTTCCCGCGCTCTGCGTGGGAATGCATCCAGAGACGCTCTGCGTCGCGCTCGCGCAGGTCGACGCAGAGCGTCTGGCACGGCATTCCCACGCAGAGCGTGGGAACGAGATAAATGTTGCCGAACATGACCAATGGCATTCAGGGCTCAGGGCGTTACCTGATAGCCATGTTGCTGCATGCAAGTGCTGTAGGCGGAGGAGGCCTGCTCCGTACTGCGTCGATCCTGGCGACGATCCTGGCGCTGACGGGAGCCACCCACGACCGCCCCGGCCACAGCCGCATCCTTCGCCTGGTTCTGCCGGTACTCTTGCTTTACCTCGTCGTCGGCCCGGTTATAGACCTCATGCTGCTGTCCGCGAGCACCGGCTACGGCCGCACCCGCTACCGCGCCGGTTGCGGCACCACGGGCGCGGCCACCTGTCTGCGGGCTGCTCGTGCTCGTGCCACCGGACTGGGCCTGGCATGTACTGATGTCTTTCTGGACGGTTTCGGGAGATTGCCCCTTGAGCGGCGTTACTGTCTCGGCAGTGGCGCAAAGGCAAAACAGGAACGCGGTTGAACAGGCGAACATGGACGTTTTCATAAAAACTCCATTGTTATTCGGGGTGCCCTGGACCTTGCAGTTTAGCATTGGTACCGCGGTTGAAAATTCACACACGCTCATGGCGACAAGATTGCCTCAAACTACACTCTAATCGGGCTGGAGCAGACCGCCCATGAATCTGGCGAGGGCGGATGCATGCAAGGCGATGCAGAAGAAAAACGGACACCTGTACTCGATCCGATCGACCGTGTCATGGAAGTGATCTTCGGCCTGCTCATGGCGATGACCTTCACCGGGACGATCAGCGTGGCAACCGCTGGTCAGGAGGAGGAACGCACGATGTTGATTGCTGCACTCGGTTGCAACCTCGCCTGGGGGCTCGCCGACGCGGTGATCTATCTATTGCGCACGCGGATCGAACGCACGCGCAACCGCACACTTTTCGCTCATTTGCGCGGGGGGGCGGACGCGGTCACTGGGCAGGCGCTCGTGGCTGACGCGTTACCGCCGCGAATTGCGACGGCGGTCGGAACCGAGGGGTTGGAATGGCTGCGCCGCCGGCTGGTCGAATCCCCGGACTCGACGGTTCAACCGCGCTTGACCTGGGATGATTTCAAGGGCGCACTCGGCGTTTTCCTGTTGGTCGTGCTCGCGACATTCCCGCCCGTGGTGCCGTTTCTGTTGCTAGAGCAGATGGGGCCCGCAGTACGCTTGTCCAATTTTGTCGGAATCGCGGTGCTATTCATCGCCGGCTGGATTCTAGCGCGATACGCTGGCGTGAAGCCGTGGCTTGGTGGGCTTGCGTTCGCAGTCATAGGCACGTTGTTGATCCTTGCGATCATAGCGCTTGGCGGGTGATCACAACGCAGCCGGCCCGATACGCCCGGCTATCGGTCCAGCAAAGGTGCGAGCAGCGCACACATGCCGCGCCAGTGTGAACCCTCCCAGTAAATCCGTTGGCAGGCGTCGCAGCGCAGGAAGTGCGAATAGAGGACGCCAACCCGTGGCGGCACCTGCGGCCGGGCCAGTTCCGGGCTGATCTCGTGCAGCGGCAGGTTGCAATGCAGGCACAGGCTGAAGGGCCGCGCGCTACGCGCAAGGTCCAGGCGTTCGTACAATTCGCGCAGCTGCAGCGACGGTTTCAGGGCATGCACGTAACAGCCGTGGCTGATGATCCGCCGCTTGAGCAGTTCGCGGTCGCGGGTCAGCACGATGCGTCCTTGCTGCGCAGCGATCTCGGCGATCTCGCTATCCTCGAAGCCATTGTCGTAGAGGGTATCGAAGCCGCTCATGCGCAGCAGGCTGGCCAGTCCGCCAAGGTGCGCATCAGCGACGAAGCGCAGCACCCGCAGCGGTTGCGTCCGGACCTTGAGCAGCGGGCTGATGTCCAGCGCTTCGAACTTGGGATACACCGCCAGCCGGTCACCGTCGAAGATCACCCGCTCGAAGCCCACCGACTCGCCGTTGAGCAGCACCAGCTCGACCTCGGTGTGCGGTATCCCGAGCGCCTCGATCATGTGCTTGACCGTTGCCCCTTGTGCGCACTCGCAGGTAAAGGACTGCCGCCGCCGTTCGGCCGGCAGAAAATCGTTGAGCTCCTCGTAGAAGCGGAAGGTTGCACGAGTCATGCTGAACAGTATGGCAGGGCTGCCGGATAAGAGAGGACTCGATAATCCAGGAGCGCTCGCTAAAGGCCCAGCCTGTGCTTGAGTTCGGCCTCGCTCATGACGCCGCTGAGCGGACCGCCCGGCAAACCTTCATTGGCTCGCGCCAGCGGGACGAGCACCGGTATGAATCCGGCGTCGCGCACCAGCCGCGCACCCAGGTCCCGGGCCTGGGTGTCGTCGGCGAAAGTGGGGATCGCCTTGCCTTGGCCGGACTGGTCTTTCATCGATGCGTAGCCTATGGCGTTGAACGCCCGCACCAGGTGTATCCCGGGCAGATACTGCTGATCCGCCAGGGCGACCCCCATATTCAGCGCCTTGAGCCCGACTTCTCCGTCACGCCCGCTGATCGGGTTGCTGGTGCTGAACACCACCTTGCCATCGAGCTTGCCCTTCAGTTGTTCGGACAGCACCGGCATGGCACCGTAGGGAACGCTCAGCACGATCACATCGCCCCACGCCGCGGCATCGCTGACCGAGCCCGCCTGGGCGTTGGGGCCGGCGGCCTTGACCAGGTCCGTCAGCGCCTCGGGATGGCGCGACGAAAACATCACCGAGTGCCCAGCCTTTACCCATAGCGTGCCAAGCGTACCACCGACCTTGCCGGCACCGATCACGCTGATCTTGAGGGGGTCTGCCATAGCCTGGCTGGTGCACAGGACCAGGCCGGCGAACATCAGAAAGAGCGTTCTGAACATGCGCTGCGCTCCTGGGTTGCAATGCGGTCGTTTAATCACCGTAGTAGAGCCAGGACATAAACGAAAGGTGGATACGGTTGCAGCGGAGCTATCAGGTTATCCCAACAGACCGCTATCGACCCAACACGGACGTTCACGGATTCGCGGCTGGCGCGGATCCCTATAGCCGCTGCCGCCAGGCTGCGCTGGAGTCCCGTAGGGGCTCCTCCGGCGGACTTGTGATCTTGCGCCCGCTAACGAGCGTGAGCGCAGCCTGGCGGCAGCGGCTATGCCGACCGTGTTGCCGGCCCGTACAACTCCTCATTCCCACGCTCCGCGTGGGAATGCATACAGAGACGCGCCGCAAAGCGCTCTTGAAGGTCGACGCAGAGCGTCTGGCACGGCATTCCCACGNNATCAGGGGCCGCTTCTGGCCGCTCTTGTCGCAGAAAGTTGAAATGCACGGCGTTGCTCGCCAGAATCGCGCCCCGTTCCGGCCAAAGTTGCCGGACGTTCGTGGTGAAAAGGGGCTGCAGTTGAACGAACAGACATTGTCCATGCGCCTGGAGCGCGTGGCGGCGCACGTGCCTGCAGGTGCGTGCCTGGCCGATATCGGCTCGGATCACGGCTACCTGCCAGTGGCGTTGATGCGCCGGGGCGCCATCGCGGCGGCGGTGGCCGGGGAGGTGGCATTGACGCCGTTTTGTGCGGCCGAACGCACCGTGCGCGAGAACGGCCTGGAGCCGCGGATCACCGTGCGTCTGGCCAATGGCCTGGCGGCGATCGAGCCGGGAGACGGGATCACGGCGATCAGCATCTGCGGCATGGGCGGCGAGACGATCCGCGACATCCTCGACAGCGGCAAGGCGCGTCTGAGCGGCCAGGAGCGCCTGATCCTGCAACCCAACGGCGGCGAGCAGCCACTGCGCCAATGGCTGATGGAAAATGGTTACCGCATCCTCTGCGAGGAAGTGCTGCGGGAAAACCGCTTCGACTACGAAATCATCGTCGCCGAGCGCGCGGGTCCTGTACTGTACACCGCCGAGGAACTGTACTTCGGCCCGCTGCAGATGCAGGCGCGCAGCCCGGCGTTCCTGCTCAAGTGGCAGCGCAAGCTGCGCCAGAAGCAGCGGACCCTGACCCACTTCGCCCGGGCGCGACAGGCCGTGCCCGAGGAGAAGGTGCAGGACATCGCCCGGCAGGCCCGGTGGATCACCGAGCTGCTGGCTTGAACCTGGTTTGCCGGATGGCTCGCTAAAGACCCGGCTGGTGCTTTACAGGGATCAGCTATCGGGAGAAAGGGTGGAGTCCTGGCTGGATTCGGCAGCCAGTTTCAGTCGGTCAGCTTTGCTGATGTACTTGGGCTTGCTTTTGGGCGCCAATTTAGCGCTGGCCTTTTTGGCGTTAGCCTTCAGTAGCTGATTTATCTTTTTACGACGATTCATGTTTTTCTGCTTTCTCCAAGCGTTATCTGTTCATCACGGCAAGGCTATAACCTAGCCGCCGTTGTTGTCCGCCTGGTGTCCCGCGTGCTCGTCATGGCCTGTCTGGGTATCGGCAGACTCGACTTTGACTTGCACTTCAACCTTGCCAGCCTTCTCGAACTCCAGGGTCATCGGGAACTGTTCACCGGCTTTCAGCGGCTTGTCCATACCCGTTAGCATTACATGGTTGCCGCCGGGCTGGAATATCACCTCGCCATGGGCGGGGATATCCACGGTAGCCGTGTGTTGCATATTCATCATGCCGCTATCGGAGGCCTGAAGGTGAAGCTCACATTTTTGCGCACGAGGGCTGCTGACAGCGACCAGTCGGTCGGCCTGGCTTTCGTGGTTGTGTATGGTGAAATAAGCGGCACCACCTGGCATATCAACGGGTAGCTCACGCGACCAGGGGTTTTCGACCAGCACTTCTCCGACCTTGTATTCATGGGCAAAGGCTGACGGGGCACAAGCGATCAGAGCGGCAAGACTCAGGATACGAATGACCATTGAGATTTCCTTGTCGTAAGGCTGTACTTGAGAGCGGCTCTCTCAACATAGACAGCAGGCATCCCGAACACAAATAGTCATTTTCAAATAACGCTCTCGCCGTTGCCGAAGGTTCGATCGACCAGGCGGATACTATCGCGTCCACCACGCTTGGATTCGTAGAGCGCGGCGTCGCCTTGCTCGATCAGCGCCGCGAGGCTGGCAGGCGGTCGGTCGAACAGATTGGCCCCGATGCTCAGGGTCACAGCCTTGGGAGTAGGGAATGTCTGTGAGGCAGCGATGTGGAACTGTTCGCGCAATGCGTTGCCCAGCCGTGCTATTCGCTCACTCGACGTATCACTGAGAAGGATAACGAATTCGTCGCCGCCCAGCCGGGCCGCCAGTGCGCCTTCAGGCAGTGACGAACGAATGATGTCACTCAGCGCGACGAGCAGTCGGTCACCTGCAGCATGGCCATACAGGTCATTGACCATTTTGAAGTTGTCGATATCGATCAGCAGCAAGGCGCCCGGTCGAGCGATTGAAATTTCATCCAACAGGCGTGGTGCTCGCACATCGAGGGCGCGACGGTTGTACAGGGCGGTCAATGGATCGCTTGCGGCCAATTGTTCTATCCATTGCTCCCGACGGTAGCGTTCGGTACCGGTCATCGAGAGTGCGATCAGCATGATCGCCATTACGCCCTCGACCAGGGAAATCTGAATGATCTCACCACGAAAAGCTGCAAGGTCGATCAGTGTTCCTGGAATAACTGCCGAGATCGCTTTGGCGAAATAGAAAAGTCCGTGAACCAACAGTACATAACGCAACTGTACCGCGCCAACACTCAACGACTTGCCATGGGGGCGCAGGAGGAGGCTGGCTCGGAGTGACAAAAGGGCAATCAGCAGTGAATTGGCCAGTAGCATGATCCTCGACCACGACGGCTCGTCCGGCAACAACAGCAGTGCAATCCAGGCGACGAAAATCAGGTACCAGGCCCCGGATATGCGCGTCTTCGTGAAGCGCGCAACGCCCAGCAGGAAAAACCAGTGGGCCGTCACCAACAGGCCGTTGGCGAACCAGATGCCGATCAGCAAAAGACCGCTGCCGCGCAGCAAGGCGAGGGTCGAGCCCACGGTGATCGTTGCAAAACCGGCGCTCCAGAACAGCAGTGACTGTTCCCGAATACTGCGCCACTCGACTGCCAGATACAGGGCGGCGGCCGCTGCAAGAGCGATCGAGAGGGTCAACATCGTGGGAGGGTCGAGCACCATAACCTTTCTGAACGCCTGACATGTGGTTAAAGCGCACGATTGTAATAGCTCTGGCTGATTTTTCGCAGAGTTCATCGTTTGCGTGCGTCCTTTTGCCGGCACTAAAGCGAATAAAACTATTGAAAAAAACCTCTATAAGCTTTACATGGGAAGCTCACTGGCACATTGCTGGCAATCAGTCAGTGAGTATCACCCGTTTTTGGCTCAGGGAGCGCTGATGAGTTTTCGTCCATTGACCGATTCCCCGCGGCAATCGATCGATTGCGACGTTGTGGCATCTCAACTAGAAGCGAACTTGGATGCTGTCGGCATGGCCTGCGCCGGCAACGAGGACATCATCGAACAATTGCTGGACTCAGCGCGCAACTGGGCCCATTCCACTGCGTGGGCGGTTTATCGTGCCGGTGAACAACTGCATCTGGTCGGGCAGGGCGACCCACGGATGCAATGGCCGTCCAGCGTTGCGAATGAAGAGCTGGAAGCCTTTTGCCTGACCTGGCACTTGCACCGCTGGCCGACCGGTAGAGGCGAAAGCGTGCTGGGGTGGCTACTCGCGCCAGTCAACGATGCCGCGCAACCGGCGCTCGCCGAATTTGCCCAGCGCCTGGCCATTCAGGTACAGACCAATACCCTTGCCCGTGCGCAGATTACTCAGCGTGTGCTGTATGAAATTACTTACCTGGCCAGTTCGACCCGCGACCGGTCAGTGTTTCTGGTGGGGGTTCACCGGCTGCTGGCGAGCCTGATCGACGCCGAGAACTTCTATCTCGCGCTGTATGACCCGCACAGTGGCAAGATTGACTACCCGTACTATGTCGACGTTATCGACGTTGATGCCCTGGCGTCCGAGAACTACGAATACCTTGACCCTTCGCACCTGTCTATGACCGGCCAGGTGTTGACCACGGGTCAGCCGTTGCTGATCGACGCCGCCGGCATTCGCGCGGCTCAGGCCGAGGGCCGTTTCTACTGCATAGGTGATCGTCCCGAGTTCTGGATGGGCGCACCGTTGAAAAATGCCACGGATGACGTGTTTGGCATGATCGCGATGCAGGTCTACGACGTTTCCCGTACCTACAGCGCTGAAGATCGTGCGCTGTTCCTGGTGGTAGCCCGTCACGTGGCCATGGCGTTGGACCGGATTCTGCATCGAGAAGGTCTGGAGGCGACGGTGATGCGTCGCACCCTGGAGCTTTCGGAACTCAACGATGCATTGAGGCAAGAGGTGGCAGAACGGGAGCGCGCCGAGCATTTGCAGAGCGCGCTGTTTCAGATTGCGGAACTGTCGAGCCAGCCTGGCGACATGGCTGAGTTGTTTCAAACCTTGCATGGCATCGTCGGTGATTTGCTGTTCGCGCAGAACTTCTACATTGCGCTGTTCGATGACGCGACCAATGAAGTGACCTTTCCGTACTATATCGACGAGCGGCAGCCGACCTGCCCGGTGGCAAGGCGTGGGTGCCGGGGCTTGACCGAGTACGTTATCCGTCAGCGTCGACCTTGCCTGATTGACTCCAGCGAGGCAGAGCGTCTGGCTGCGCAGGGTGAAATCGAACTTGCCCATGATGAGTCTGTCCGATCCTGCTCCTGGCTGGGCATTCCATTGTTTGATGGCGATGCCGTGCGTGGCGTGCTTGCGGTGCAAAGCTATACCTCGAAGGTGCGGTATACCCTGCGTGACCAGGAACTGCTGACGTTTGTGTCGCGGCACATTGATACAGCGTTGTCGCGACGCACAGCCGCCGAGGCGATCCATGTCGCCAACCTCAAGCTGGAAGCCCGGGTGCAGGACCGCACCCGCGAGCTCGATCACGCCAATGCCAAGTTGCAACACGAAAACTCCCACGATGCGCTGACCGGGCTAGCGAATCGTACCTACCTGCAACAGCGCCTCAATCTGGCCTGGTCGCGGTTCGGCAGCGAAGGCGGGCACCTGGCGGTGATGTTCATCGACCTGGACCGTTTCAAGATGGTCAACGATAGCTTCGGCCATCATTTTGGCGACCTGCTGTTGATGCAGGCCGCCCACCGTTTACGCGGTTGTCTGCGCGACACCGACATGCTGGCGCGCCTGGGGGGCGATGAGTTTTCAGTGCTCGCGCCCGAGGCACCGCTGGAAGTAGTGATCGAAATCGCCGAACGTATCCTGGTGGCGTTTGACCTGCCGTTTTTCATCAACGGCTATGAAGTTTTTTCGTCCTGCAGTATCGGAATCGTCAGTGCCGACAGTCAGTTCCATCATGAGCCAGCCGACTTGCTGCGTGATGCCGATGCGGCGATGTACCGCGTCAAGAGTGCCGGGCGCGACAGCTACGCGGTGTTCAATCAGGAAGTGCGCCGTGAAGTCTCGGACCAGGTTGAGCGGGAAGGGGCCTTGCGTAACGCACTGAAACGTACCGACGAACTGCTGCCGTATTTCCAGCCCATTGTCAGCGTCGAAAGCGGTGAACTGCTGGCCCTTGAAGCACTGATCCGCTGGCATCAGCCGGGCGGCCGGGTGATCGCGCCCGGCGAGTTTTTGCCGGATGTCGAGGGTTTGCGCCTGATCGGTCGACTTGATCTGTACATGCTTACCCGCGTCGCAGTGATCCTCGCACAACCCCAGCACGCCAATTGGCCTCCAGTGCATGTCAATTGCTCCAGCTACAGCATGACGCGTCCGGATTTCGCCAGTGAGGTGCTGACACTGTTGGCGCGGCACCGGGTCTCGCCGTCGCGAATCTGCCTGGAGTTGACTGAAGGTGCACTGGTAGCTGAGCCGGCGATTGCCCGACGGACCATGCAGGAATTGGCCGACAACGGCATGTCGGTGGTGCTCGATGACTTCGGTGCAGGGTTTTCATCCCTGAGCTATGTGCACCAATACCGTTTCAGCGGCTTGAAGATCGACAAGTCGTTCGTCCTTGAACTGACCACCAGCTCCCGTAGTCGCGCGATCGTCCGGGCAATTGTGCGGATGGCCGAATCGCTGGACCTGAGCGTGGTGGCCGAAGGTGTCGAGGATGAAGCGACGCTGGACTTGCTGCGCGAAATGGGCGCAGGGCAGGCCCAGGGTTATTATTTTGCCAGGCCGATGGGGTTGGAAGCGTTGTTGGCGAGTTCGCTGGTCGGTCGCTAGAGTGCTTTGACCCGCCGAGCGGTCGTGTAAGTTCATTGACAATGGGAGCACATGCTCTTAATTTGAGTCTTATAGGGGCATGTGCTCCTATTTTTGAATTAAATGAGAGCATATGCTCCTATATGTTGAGAGGAACACGACCATGAGCCAGGCAGAAATTCTTGTAAGCGGTGCAACCGGGCGTACGGGTGGGGCAGCCATCGATGAGCTGCTCAAGATGGGCAAGCGCGTGCGAGCTTACGTACGCACGGACGATGAGAGGGCTGCGGCGCTGCGCGAGCGTGGGGTTGAAATTGCCCTTGGCGATTTCACCGATATCGATGACATCCGTGCGGCGATGGAAGGCATCCGCTCGGCCTATTTCCTTTACCCGCTGGCGCCGGGAATCATCGACGGTACAGCCTATTTTGCCCAGGCAGCGAAGGAGGCCGGGGTAGCGGCAATCGTGAACATGTCGCAGATCTCCGCACGGCGCGAGTCCAGGAGTCATCTGGCACAGGATCACTGGATCTCCGAGCGTGTTTTCGACTGGTCGGGCGTACCGACAACGCATCTGCGCCCCACATTTTTCACGGATTGGCTCGTATACCCTCACTTCGTAAAAGAAATCCGGGCCAGTAAAAAAATCGAGTTCCCCTTCGACAATGGTCGTCACGCGCCCATCAGTGCCGACGACCAGGGGCGGGTGATCGCTCACATCCTGGCCAACCCTGCGGGACACGAGGGTAAGATTTACAATCTCCATGGCCCGGTCGAGATGAACCATACCGAGATCGCTGCAGCCATGAGCGAGGTGCTTGGTGTGGAAATCCAGTACGCGCCGACATCGATCGAGGCGTTCAAGCTTAAAATGGAGCAGCAGTACAAGTTTCCGCCGTCCCTGGTACAACACCTGGTCGAAGTCGCTCAGAACTACCGAGAGGGAATCTTCGCGGGTGTGAACGATGTCGTGGAGAAGGTCACCGGCACGCCTGCGTTGTCCGTGCAGGCTTTCATGGAAAAATACCGAGACGTCTATGCGTGATCAATACGCACGGGGCGTAAATATTCATCAGTAGTAGAGAGGAAATACAGAGATGCTGCCGGTTAACCAGCCACTAGGGATCGACCAGTGCAATTGTTCCGCAATAAGGAAAGCGAGCCGGCAGATCTCTCGCCTCTATGATGCGCACCTTGAGCCATCGGGGCTGCGGATAACCCAGTTCCTGACCTTGGCAGCGCTCAATGATTTGGGGAGTGCTGCAGTCAATACCCTTGCTGAGCGGCTCGATATCGAGCGGACAGCGATGGGAAAAATGGCCGGCTTTCTGGAGCGCGGCGGATTGATCTCGATCAGCCCCTCGCCATCTGACGGCAGAATTCGCCTGATGGCGCTGACCGAGGAAGGCAGGCGCTTGTTCAAAAGGGCTGCTCCTCTCTGGGAGGAGGCTCAACGAGAGTTTGAGCAATTGAACGGCACTGAAAAAGTGACCTCGCTGCGGCGGGACCTGGCTCGTGTAATAGTCGGCGATAAAGCCGGCGGATTATCTGATGACTGAGCTACATCGCCACCTGGCCAGCAGGAGGGGTATCAGTCAATTGCGTTCGCGTGAGCATTCTTACCGGCTTCTGCAGCAGAAATTGGCAAGGAGTCTAATATGAAATGCCATGGATCGGTCCACCCCCTATTTGCGTAAAGATGCGAGGGACCGTTGGCATGCAGACGGCTCCAACACCCCACCGGTGTTGGCTAAATGGATTTTGAGCTGGAGGGAACCATGAGCAATTTCATCGCCACCGACGAGCCACCTGAAGCCGTTCGCCTCCTGGTCAAGGTTTACGCCCACCTGCTGCTTGCAGGATTTGCCTTTGTTCCGGCCTATCTGATTGGCTACTTATACTTTTTTCAAGACCCCACGCTTATATTCGAGAATCACCTGTTTCATATAAGTGCGATCATGGCAGCCAGCTTGGCAGGCTTGTTTGTTACTTACGTAACGTGGCGCTGCTATCAGTCATCGGGAGATCCGCTGCTGCGATGGATGACGCTTGGTTTTCTCGGTTTTGTAATCATCTACGCGTTGCATGGTGCGCTCACTGGGCAAGCACACCACAATATCTGGCTCTTCCTGCTTTATGGACCGGCCTCTCGACTGGTCATGTCGATGCTGCTGTTAGTCGGAATACTGTCGTACCACCGCCCACCCGATGCCGCCGACCAACGAATGAAGGCCCGCCCGTGGTTGACCTGGATAGGACTGTTCCTGCTGGTTGACGTGGCAGTGGCGTACGTCGCGAATTTGCCGATCGCCGGTAATCTCGCGGTGCGCCTCTCGATGGAAGGTGGTGCCCTCGTTCTTTCCACATTGACCGTGACAATACTCTTGCTGCGCCGTATTCGTTCGCCGCTGATGATGATTTTCGTCATCTCGGTCACCGCGTTCGCGCTGTCATCTCTTGCCTTCATCCTTGCACGTCCGTGGAACCATATGTGGTGGCTTGCTCATGCGATCTTCGCCGGTGGATTCTTTATGTTGAGCTATGGGGTAGTGCAAGCGTTCCTCACTACGCGGTCGTTCTCGAAAATTTACAGCCAAGAGGAGTTGATGGTCCGACTTGCCGAAGCGATGGCATATGCCGAGAGCTCCCTGCGGGAACTCCAGCGCACCAATCAAGAACTCGGGCACCTTGCGGCGACCGATCCACTGACAGGCGCTGATAACCGGCGTCGGTTCATGGAGCGGGTCGAAGTCGAAATTGGCCGGACCAGACACGGCGGTGCGCCGTTCTCCGTGTTGGCACTCGATCTGGATAATTTCAAGTCCATCAACGATCGCTTCGGGCATCAGGTCGGCGATGACATCCTGAAGAGTTTCGTGCAGATTTGCTTCGATTCGATCCGGCCGTATGACGGCGTAGCCAGGGTGGGCGGGGAAGAATTCATGATACTGCTGCCTCAGACTTCACTTGAAAGCGCGCACGTAATCGCTGAGCGTCTGCGAAGCACCGTTGCAAATAATTCTTTTCATGGCCTGCAGCGGTCAACGGTGGTTACAGTGAGCATCGGCGTATCGCAATCTGGCCGCGACGGCGACACCATCGAGGCAATTCTGCGTACAGCCGATCAACGCCTGTATCACGCTAAGCACGAAGGCCGTAACCGTGTGGTCGCTACCATAAAAACCAGCCTCCAACCTCTGCCCTGGCAATCGTCTCGAAGTCGCTGAAAGCGTCGATTTCGGCCGGTAGCGCGACCCATTGCAGCCGTTCGCCAACGACTGCAATCGACCACAAGCATCCACTCAAACGCTGGTTTGTGGGGTGTTTGTAAAATTGAGACGCCTGATGGTCGATGACTCAGCGCTTATAGAGCAACGCATCAACCACGACGCCAAACGCTGACGAATGCTCACGGCGATTGGGGTAGTAAAGATGGTAACCGGCAAAGGGTTGGCACCAATCCTCCAACACTCGCACAAGGCTTCCATCGGCAAGCTCCTTCGCAACCATATCTTCCGGCAGGAAGCCCAAGCCGCATCCTGCAACGGCAGCGCGCAGAATCGGCACGCTGCTGTTGAATGTCCATTGCCCTTCGACGCGTGCTTTGAGTTCGTGACCGTCCTTTTCAAAATCCCATTGCATCAGGCTCCCATGGGTGGGCAGGCGCAAATTGATGCAATTGTGTGCGGCCAAATCACCCGGCTCCTTCGGAAAAGGCCGCTGTTTGAAATACTCAGGAGATCCCACGACTGCGATGCGCAACGGCGGGCCGATCGGAACGGCGATCATGTCCTTGGCCACCTGATCGCCCAGACGCACGCCGGCGTCGTAGCGCTGGGCGACGATGTCTGAGAGGGCGTAGTCGACGGTGATTTCGACCTTGATATCCGGGTAGTTGGGAAGCACCTTCAACAGCTTGGGCCAAAGGATGTTATTGGCCGCATGTTCGGATGCTTGAATCCGCACGTTGCCAGCTGGTGTATCGCGAAACTCGCTGACCGCCGCGAGTTCAAGTTCAATTTCGTCGAAGCGCGGCGCCATCGACTGATACAGCCGCTGACCGGCCTCGGTGGGGGAGACGCTGCGGGTGGTTCGGGTCAACAGTCGAACGCCGAGCCGTGTCTCCAGAGCACGCATGGTGTGGCTCAGCGCGGACTGCGAGACGCCCAACTGCGCGGCAGCGCGAGTGAAACTGCCTTCGCGGGTAATGACCACGAAGGCTTGCAGATCGTTGAGATTGGCGCGGGACATTGATGAGAGCCTCTCATGCAGAGCGCGGGATTATCCTATGTAATCAGGTTCCGCATGGATGCGCGACCCCAACGAGCCAATCACAAGGTTCTTGCGTAGAACGGCGTCAACTTACCGAGTGCAGCATCCACATACTTGGGAACCCAGTAGGTTTCGATGTGCGTGGCGCCGTCGATAATGTACAGCTCCTTGTCTTTGGTGCCGGTAGCCTTGGGGAACGCATCCTGGGTCATGTACAGGCTGTCAGCCTTGCTGCCCGCGATCATCAGCAACGGTTGATTGATCAGTTCGATCTGGTTGGTGGCGTCGAAGCGCATCAGATCTAGCAGGCTGCTCGTGGTGTATTTGAAGGTCGAGTTAGGGTGTGCGTGGGTCTTCCAGTAGTACTCGTAACCCTGGCGATACAAGGCGAATGGCAGTTTGGCGATCTGTTCGTCGGTGAGGTTGGCATCCCCCGAATAAAGCACCTCGCCGCCGGCCGCTTCCTGAGCACGGGCAGCGGAAGCCTGCTGCATACGTTGCTGGATGGTATCCAGTTGCGAGTCGTTGTATCCATTGCGACGAACCCGCCCAGAGTTAAACATGCTGATCGTCGCGACCGACTTGAATCGCTTGTCGGTTTGCGCGGCGGCCAACGAGTAGCCACCGCCGCCGCAGATGCCGAGCAGGCCCAAACGTTTACCATCGACGCCGGCGTATTGAGTGATGAAGTCGGCCATGCCGTGGATATCTTCGATGCGGTACGCAGGCTTGTCGATGCTGCGCGGCTGTCCACCACTTGCACCCTGATAGGCGGCATCGGCGGTGATCGTGATATAGCCTTGTTCAGCCAGTCGTTGAGCATACAAACCGGCCACTTGTTCTTTCACGCCACCATTGGGGTGCGCCACCACTACAGTCGGATAGTGCTTCTTCGCATCGTAGTTGGCAGGGGTGTAGACGTTGGCGGCGATGTCCAGGCCATTGAGCTTGTAGCTGACCGGGTGGATGTTGACCTTGCCGGGCTCGTTCTTGGTAATGGCGCCGTCGTAAGCCAACGTAAACGGGTTCTTTTTGTAGTCCGCAGCCCCGGCTTCGCCAGCCGAGAGGCCGACCAGCGCCGACATGAGTGTGGCTTTCAGAATGGTGTTTTTCACTTCAAGCTCCTGAGCAATCAAAAGGGGGCAGTTCAAAAAAATTGGCGTGTGCTCTGGTCAGTCCAGATGTTTTTCTTTGAGGAACTCCGACACCAGATCCGCGATCTGCACGTTGTTCAAGTCCGACATGGGGAAGTGGGTATTGCCCTTGATGCCGATCTCCGGCAAGTGGATCAGTCTCACATCTCCGCCGCGCTGGTTGACGGCATCGCGCCATAGCCGGGCCATCTTGAGGCGAGCGCGCCAACTGTCCTGAGCGGGCAGGTCGACGGATTGTTCCGGTATGTTGTCGCCGTAGAGGATCAGGATCGGAAGGCGCGTGAGCGCCATGAACTGATCCATTGGCACCGCCGTTCCCTGCACCGTGTCGAACGCGCTGGGAATTGGCGCGGGGACTTCACCCTGCGGGAAGACGAAGCTGCTTCCAGGTTCGAAAGCCACAATGGCTTTAACCTTGTCGTTCTTGATCGCCGTCAACCAACCCGGCCCGCCACCCTGCGAGTGAGTGAACAGGATGCCAGGGCCGATTTTGTCGAAGACTGCCGACACGCCATCGGAAACCACCCCCATGTCGAACGGCCCGGTGTTCGGCGTCATCGCACGGAAGAACTGGTCGCGGGTTTGCGCATCCTGAGCAACCTGCACACCTTCGAAATAGTTGGGCCACAGGCCGATGCGGAACTGATTGAACCAAAGTTGCTCGTCTGGAACAGGCTTGATCATCGTCTCGACCATGCTGCGCCCGGCATCGCCACGACGCGGCTGGTCGATCAGGTAAACACCGAAGTGGCGGCGCAGGAAGATGTTCTGGAAGCCTTCGCGGCCATCGGCGGTGGTTTCCCAGGTCTTGGAGAACTGACCTGCACCGTGCCACATGACGATGGGCAGTTTTCGCGCATCGACCGGGATTTGGTAGAAGGTGTAGGCATGGTCACCGTGGTAGGTCTGGCCATCCGGTGTCATCGGCTTGCGCGGATTGAACGTGCCTGGTGCGGTGGTCATCGTCCCGCCGGCGGCGAAGCTGCCTTGCTTCTGAATCATCAAGGGAGCGGCGGCATTGTTCGAGCTGCCGGAATGGTTCGCACAGGCGGCAAGCACGCTCAGCAAAGCAATGCTCAGCAGACTTTTTCCAAGTGTCATATCAACCTCCCGAGGCAGTGAGTGCCAGTGTCAATGCCGTGTTTGCACGTTTGGCGGCCTGTTCATCGCCGCCCACCGCCAGCACCTCAATGACCTGGTGCAACTGTGCCGCGCTGAGCCCCACCCGCAGGCTCGCCCGCATGTGTGAGCGCAATTGCGATTCCACACCTGGCGTAGCCGCCAGCGCCCCGACGGTTGCCAGTTCGCGGCTTTGCCAGTCGAGGTTGTCGCGCTCGAAGATGTCGCCGAACAGATGGGTTTGCAGAAACTGGTTGATGACCGGGGCGAAATCGAATACCGGCCCTTTTACGGTGCCGCCGGAAATTCGGGTTTGATTGGCCGTTCCTGCCGCAAGCAGATCCTCGCCTGTTGGAATGGCGCGACCGGGTTCACGCCCCGGCGCATCCTCGATGCCACGTTGTTTGCGTGTCTGCACGACCGTCATCAGTTCATTCAATGCATTGAGGCTGCGCGGGAAACCGACATAGGCGTAGAGCTGCACCAGGATTTCCCGGGTCTCGCTGACGGTCAGGCCGGCGTCCAGGCCTTGATTCAAGGCAGCGTTGAGCTTGGGTATGTCACTGGTCGCCATAAACGCGGCGATCAGTGGAATGGCCCGTTGCCGGGCCGACAGTGTTTCTGCGTTGGGTTGGGTGTTGGTCATGAGTTGCGATGCCTCGGCTTTGTGATTGGCAAAACTCGACATCAGGCTGAGACCCAGGCAGAGAGCCAGCAGCGCGCGGTGGGCGCTGGTCTTGCGATGTACGAATGGTGTATCAGTGGTCATCGGGAAAGGCTCCATCCATTGCTCATCACTGCGATGTCGCTGGATCGTACGGAGGATGGTTGTGTCGATTAACCCCAATATTGCGCAAGCACTCCTGAGCAGAACTCATGAGTCGAAGAATCAATTGCAGGCGAAAACTCGACGCCGAGCCGGAGAATCGGGCACGTCAGGCTTAGTGGTGTCGTAATACAGGTGTGTCGGGCGAGAGGCTTCGACATATCCCGTTACTTCATTTACAGGCCTTGTGCGGGAGCTTCACCGGCGTATTGCGCCTGCGAGACTTTTTCCGCCCAGGTGACTGTCTTGCCATCCTCGGCTTCAGCAATCGCGATGTGGGTCATGCCGTTGGTGGCCGTAGCGCCATGCCAGTGACGGGTTTGCGGCGGAATCCAGACGATGTCGCCCGGACGGATTTCCTGACGTGGCCCGCCCTCTTGCTGCACGTAGCCGACGCCGGCGGTGACGATCAGCGTTTGCCCCAGTGGATGGGTATGCCAGGCCGTGCGTGCGCCGGGCTCGAAGGTTACTGTGCCACCGCTGATGCGCGCTGGGAGATCACCCTTGAACAGGCCATCGACCCGTACCGTCCCGGTGAAGTTTTCTGCTGCGCCTTTGATTGAAGGCTGAGACCCGTTATGGGTGATGCGGATTTCGCTGGAGGCCTGGGCTTGCGCAGTCAAGAGCGATAAGGCAACCAGCGGGCTAATCAGACGGTTCATCGAACGAACTCCTGTCAATTGGTCAGGTGACCGTGAAGCTGCTCCGCGCGCAGAACAGCAGTAAGAACAAATCAGAGTCCGGTCATCTTCAATGCGGGCTCGGGCAGGCGTTCGCCCTGCACCTGGATTTGCGACATCTGCTCGTTGATCAGACGCAGATCCTCGCCGGTCAGCGCCAGCTCGACAGCGCCCAGGTTCTCTTCCAGTCGATGTTGTTTGGTCGTGCCGGGGATCGGCACAATCCATGGTTTTTGTGCCAGTAACCAGGCCAACGCCACTTGCGCAGGCGTGGCGTCCTTGCGGTCGGCGACGGCTTTGACCACTTCAACCAGCGCCAGGTTGGCCTTGCGCGCCTCAGGAGAGAAGCGGGGGACGAAGTTGCGGAAGTCGCCGGCGTCGAACTGGGTATGCTCATCAATTTTGCCGGTGAGGAAACCGGCGCCGAGTGGGCTGAACGGTACGAAGCCGATACCCAGTTCCTCCAGCACGGCCAGGAGTTCGATCTCCGGGCCACGCCAGAACAGCGAATACTCGCTCTGTACTGCCGTCACCGGTTGAACGGCATGGGCCCGGCGAATGGTTTGCACGCCAGCCTCGGACAGCCCGAAGTGCTTCACCTTGCCCTCGGCGATCAGATCCTTGACGGTGCCGGCGACGTCTTCGATAGGCACCTGCGGATCAACACGATGCTGGTAAAACAGATCGATACAGTCGGTTCGCAAACGCTTCAACGAAGCCTCTGCCACCGCCCGGATATGTTCTGGTCGGCTGTTGGTTCCGCCGCCGCGATCGCCGGTGATCAGGTCAATATCAAAGCCGAACTTGGTGGCTATGATGACCTGCTCGCGGATCGGTTGCAGGGCCTCACCCAACAGATCTTCGTTGCTGAACGGGCCGTACGCCTCAGCAGTATCAAACAAGGTGATGCCTTGATCATGCGCGGAGTGAATCAGCTTGATCATGCTTTGCTTGTCCGCAGCCGGCCCGTAGGCCGACGTCATGCTCATGCATCCAAGGCCCAGGGCGGACACTTCCAGGCTGTTGCCCAGCTTGCGGGTTTTCATCGGTCTACTCCCATTCAGAAATCGATTAGCGTGCGAGTGGGCTGTTGCTCAGCCAGGCGGTTACGCGTTCCATGGTCTTGCGTTCCTGCTCACCCTCCATCACAAAGCCCTCCATCACCCTAGACTTCGGCGCATGGTTTTCGAGAACGCTGCGGCTATTGCCTAACCCGTAGCCGCCATGGGTGTTGAAGGGGATGATGGTTTTCCCGGTCAGATTGTGAGCCGTCAGGAACGAACGCACGACCGGCGGGGCGGTTTCACCCCAGATCGGAAAGCCGAGCAATACAACGTCGTAGTCGGCTATTGCGCGAACCTTGCTTTCGAGGGCTGGCTTGAAGCCACTGTCGCGTTCCTGGCGCGCTTGCTCCACGGTTTCCAGGTAATCCTCGGGATAGGGCTTGGTCGGTCGGATCTCGAAGAGGTCTGCACGAAGTCCTCGCTGGATGAGTCCGGCGACGACGCGCGTATTACCGGAACGCGAGAAGTACGCCACCAGAGTGCGCGACCCGGAACGAGGGGATTCGCTGCTGGTTTGCGTGTCGGCGAGCGACAGAAGCGGGGTGCTCGCGAGCGCGGCGATGACCGTGCGGCGAAGCGGGTCGTGATCGTTGCTCATGGCAATGCTCCGTTAACGCCCGACGCGAGCCTTGAGGGCCTCGGGGTAACGCTCGCCTTCAATGCGAATCTGCACCAGGGCCGCATCGATAGCCTTGAGCTCGACCTCGGTGAGCGCAATGCTGGCACCGCCAAGATTTTCTTCCAGGCGATGCAGCTTGGTCGTTCCGGGAATAGGCACAATCCACGGCGCTTGTGCGAGCAACCAGGCCAGCGCGATCTGCGCCGGTGTTGCTTCTTTTTGCGCCGCAATCTTGCGGATCAATGCCACCAGCCCTTGATTGGCTTGCAGTGCTTGCTGACTGAAGCGGGGAACGATGCTGCGGAAATCGTCGCTGCCAAAGGAGGCATCTGCCGACACCGCACCGGTGAGAAAACCCTTTCCCAGCGGACTGAAAGGGACGAAGCCGATACCCAGCTCCTCGAGCGTTGGAAGAATTTCCTGCTCAGGCTCTCGCCACCACAGCGAGTACTCGCTTTGCAGCGCCGTCACCGGCTGGACGGCGTGAGCCCGTCGAATGGTTAGAGCACCTGCTTCCGACAGGCCAAAGTGCTTGACCTTGCCTTCCCGGATGAGCTCCTTCACCACGCCAGCGACATCCTCGATAGGCACATCCGGATCAACCCGATGCTGGTAAAGCAAATCGATGAAGTCTGTCTTCAGCCTGCGCAACGAGCCCTCGACGGCGACCCTGATGTGCTCCGGGCGACTGTTGAGAATCTGCTGTTTATTATCGGCGCCGAAGGTAAAGCCAAACTTGGTAGCGATGACCACTTGGTCGCGAACCGGCGCCAGCGCCTCACCTACCACTTGTTCATTCAGGTAGGGGCCGTAAACCTCGGCGGTGTCGAAGAAGGTGACGCCTCGGTCAACAGCCGAGCGGATCAACGAGACGGCTTGTTGGGTATCGGTAGCCGGGCCGTAGCCATGGCTCAAGCCCATGCACCCCAAGCCTAGGGCAGACACTTCAAGTGAGCTGTTTCCGAGTTTGCGCTTGTGCATTTCGATCTCCCGATTTGGTTTTCAGCACTGAGCTCGTTGTACCGCACGTCAGTAAAATCGGCTGGGTGCGGTACCGCTGGGAAAACAGTAAGCGAGCTAACGGATGAGCACTAGACGGCTAAATCGGCAAGGGTTGATGAGGCTTATTCATGAGTCTGGTAATAGAGGGCTGACGAATGTCATGGACTGGCCAGGATATTCATGAGCGCAGCTCATTTCCTCTAGCGGAAATATGGGATTTATCGATAGGCCAGCAATCTCTACGATGCCTGACTCCGCCACGATCAGGCACTGCACTCATGTCTTCATTTCAACGCCCCTCAAAGGCGGCTACCCTCACTGCCGGCACTGAAACGTCGCGCAGAACCACCGATCTGCGATTGCTGCTTAATCTCAGCGCACTGATGTCGTTCGCATCAATCTCCACCGACATGTACCTGCCAGCACTGCCGACCATTACCCGGGCGCTCCACACCGACACGGCCAGTGTTGAACTGACTTTTTCCGCCTTCCTGATCGGCTTCAGCTCCGGGCAATTGATCTGGGGGCCGATCAGCGACCGTTACGGACGCAAGTTACCCATCGCCATCGGGATGATTCTGTTCATCATTGGCTCAGTCGGCTGTGCGCTCTCCATCAATGTCAGTCAGATGATGTTGTGGCGGGTGATTCAGGCGTTGGGGGCTTGCGTCGGCCCGGTGCTTTCGCGCGCCATGGTGCGTGACCTTTACGGGCGGGAACAGTCGGCGAAGATGCTCTCGACGCTGATTCTTATCATGGGAGTGGCACCCTTGGCAGGCCCGCTGATTGGCGGCCAGGTGCTGCGTTTATGGTCTTGGCAAGGCATCTTCTGGTCGTTGGCCCTGGTGGGATTGATAACACTCTTTTCATTCCGCCGATTGCCAGAAAGCCTGCCTCACGAGCAGAGAACGTCCGAGCCACTCAAGCAGACTTTTATCGGCTACCTGCAACTGGTGCGTGATCCACGGTTGATCGGGTATGCGCTGTCGGGAGGTTTCTTCTACGCCGGTGCCTACGCGTTCATCGTCGGAACGCCCTTTGCTTACATCGACTACTACCATGTCTCACCACAGGCCTACGGCTGGCTGTTCGGGATCAACATTCTCGGGATGATGATCGCCAACTTCGTCAACAGTCGATTATTGAACCGCATTGGCAGCGAGCGAATTTTCCATCGCGGCACCTGGGCTTTGGCCTTCTTTGGTCTGATCCTCAGCCTGTGCGCATGGTTTGGCCTTGGCGGAATCTGGGGGCTGATCGTGCCGGTGTTCTTCTACATGTCCATGAACGGATTCATTGTTGCCAACTCCGTGGCCGGGGCTCTGGCTCACTTCCCGCAGCGCGCGGGCTCGGCGTCTTCGTTACTTGGCGCGATGCACTATGGCAGCGGCATTCTCAGTGCTGCGCTGGTCAGTTGGCTATCGGATGGAACACCGAGGGGCATGGCTCTGGTGATGGGATTGGCGGGCGTAGGGAGTCTGGCAACAGTGCTGCTCTCTAATGCCAAAGCCGGCTCTCGTTAGGTGCTGCATAGGAGGCGCAGCCGAACATGCAGATAGGATCTGCCGACCAACGCTGAGCTTCCGGTTCTGGCCGCTTTCTGCCTGTCGTCACTTTTGCGCGTACGGGTCAATTCCATTCAATTTCGCTGTTATACGTCTGGTGCGCGCACCGTTTCGCACGCCTGTGACGTCATCATTTGCCGACCATCGGTTGCCCCCGGCTTGCCGAACCAGCCCGCCGGCCATACGATTCGACTATTCCTCAGGCGGAGGAGTCATTGTGAAGCCGGTGATGCTCCTGACGTGCATCCTGGCGCCTGCCATCGTCCTGGCGCTGGCATCCGCCGGCCTGCATGCCGACGACCCGTTCGCGCTGTTGCGCGACGCCATGGTGCGGGAGATCGCCGACATGTCGTCCGACACCCACGACGAAACCGGCAGGGCCGAGTTTGCCGCGCCGGTGATGGCTGCGATGGCCAGGGTGCCACGTCACAGATTCGTCCCGCCCGACGAGGTGCCCTACGCCTACGACAACCGGCCGCTGCCGATCGGCTACGGCCAGACCATCTCCCAGCCCTACATCGTCGCCCTGATGACCGACCTGGCGCAGGTCGGGCCCGGCGACGTGGTACTCGAGATCGGCACCGGCTCGGGCTACCAGGCGGCGATCCTCGCCGAGCTGGCGCAGGCGGTCTACACGATGGAGATCATCGAACCGCTGGCAGTGCAGGCGGGGGAGCGCCTGGGTCGGCTGGGATATGCGAAGGTGCAGGCCCGGCTGGGCGATGGCTACCACGGCTGGCCCGAGTACGGGCCTTACGACGCCATCCTCGTCACCGCCGCCGCCAGCCATGTGCCGCCGCCACTGATCGCCCAGCTCAAGGCCGGCGGGCGGATGGTCATCCCGGTCGGCGCGCCGTTCATGACCCAGTACCTGCTGCTGATCGAGAAGGCCGGCGATGGCAGTGTGTCCACCCGGCAGGTACTGCCTGTGCGCTTCGTGCCGTTGATCGGAGGCGGTTGAGCATGCATTCACCGCCGTTGTTCGCTCTGGCGCTGCTGTCTGCTTCCGCGCTTGGCTATGAGGTGCTGCTGCTGCGACTGCTTTCGATCATCCAGTGGCACCATTTGGCCTACATGATGATCAGCGTCGCGCTGCTCGGCTACGGTGCTGCCGGTACCGCCGTGGCGCTGGCGCGGCCTGTGCTGGCGCCGCGCTTCCACGGCGTGTTCATCGGCGGCGCGGTGCTGTTCGGGCTGAGCGCCATCGCCTGCTTCAGCCTGGCCCAGCAGGTTCCGTTCAATCCCCTCGAGATCTTCTGGGACGCGCGGCAGTCGGCGCGCCTGCTGCTGATCTACCTGCTGCTGTTCGTGCCGTTCTTTTGCGCGGCGGTGTGCATCTGTCTGACCTTCACCTGCTTTCAGGAACAGATTCACCGGATCTACGCCTTCGACATTCTCGGCGCCGGCGTGGGCAGCCTGGCGATCGTCGCCGCGCTGTTCGCCCTGACGCCCGTCGATGCACTGCGGCTGCTGGGCGGCACCGGCATCGCCGCCGGGGCGCTGGCCGGCATGGCTTGCACGGGGCACAGGCACTGGCTCGTGCCGTTGCTACTGGCGGCGGTCGCGGTACCGGCCGGCGTGCCCGGGCGCTGGATCGCCCTGTCGCCCTCCGAGTACAAGGAACTGAGCCAGACGCTGCATATCAAGGATGCGCGCGCAATCGCCCAGACCTGGAGTCCGCTGGGCCTGCTCACGGTTGTCGATAGCCCGACCATTCCCCTGCGCTACGCGCCGGGCCTGAGCCTCAACGCGACGCAGGAACCGCCCGCGCAACTGGCCATCTTCACCGACGGCGACGGCCTTTCCGTGCTGAACCGCTATGACGGGCGCCGCGAGCCGCTCGCCTACCTGGACTACCTGACCTCGGCTCTGCCTTATCACCTGCTGAAAAAACCCCGCGTGCTGGTGCTGGGCAGCGGCGCCGGCGCCGATGTGCTGCAGGCGATCTACCACGGCGCCAGCGCGGTGGATGCCATCGAACTGAACCCGCAGGTGATCGATCTGGTCCAGCACCGCTTCGCCGACTTTTCCGGCAAGCCGTACAGCGCGCCCAACGTCCGTGTGCTGATCGGCGAGGCGCGCGGCCTGGTGGCTTCGCGCAGCGAGCCCTACGACCTGATCCAGATCGCCCTGCTGGACTCCTTCGGCACCGCCTCGGGCGGCCTGCATGCGCTGTCCGAGAACTACCTGTACACGGTGGATGCCTTCGCCGAGTACCTGCGCCATCTCGCGCCCGGCGGCCTGCTGGCCATCACCCGCTGGGTCACCCTGCCGCCGCGCGATGTTCCCAGGCTGCTGGCCACCGCGGCCGCGGCCATCGAGCGCGACGGGCAGGCCAGCGCGGCGCGGCGCATCGTCATGATCCGCGGCTGGAAGACCGCGACGCTGCTGGTCAGCAACAGGGATTTCGACGGCGCCGGCATCGACGGGCTGAAGGCGTTCTGCCGGGCGCGCTCCTTCGATCTGGCCTACTACCCCGGAATGACCGTGGCCGAGGCGAACCGTTACAACCTGCTGGACCGGCCCTGGTTCTTCGACGCGGCGCAGGCCCTGCTGTCCGGCGAGCGCGGGGAGTTCCTGGCGCGCTACAAGTTCGACGTGCGTCCGACCACGGATGACCGGCCGTATTTCTTCCACTTCTTCAAGTGGCGCTCGCTGCCGGAACTGCTGGCGCTGAAGGGGCAGGGCGGCCTGTCAATGCTGGAGTGGGGCTATCCGGTGCTGATCGCCACGCTGCTGCAGTCCGGCGTGGCCGCTGTGCTGCTGATCCTGGCGCCGCTATGGATGGCGCGGCGGCGCCAGCGGCGCTCTCCCGATGCGGCTTTGGCCAGGTTCGAACTTCGGGTGGTGGCCTACTTCGCCGCCATCGGCTTCGCCTTCATGTTCGTGGAAATTGCGTTCATCCAGAAGTTCACCCTGTTCCTCAGCCACCCGTTGTATTCGGTGGCGGTAACGCTCAGCGCGTTCCTGATTTTCGCTGGCCTCGGCAGCCGTTACTCCGGCCGGCGGCGGGGGGACATTGGAACGGGTGTGGGGCCCCGTCATCCGCTGGTGCGGCCGGTCCTGGCGATCTGCGCGATCGCTCTGCTCTACCTGATCGTCCTGCCCCCGTTGTTCCAGCTGCTGGCGCCGATGCGGACCCTCACCAGGTTCGGCATCTGCGCCGCGCTGGTAGCGCCCCTGGCGTTCGCCATGGGCATGCCGTTTCCGCTCGGACTCGGGCGCGTCTGCGCGCGAGCCGAAGCACTGGTGCCGATCGCCTGGAGCGTCAACGCCAGCGTCTCGGTGGTGGCGGCCGTGCTGGCGACCCTGCTGGCGATCCACCTGGGCTTCACCGTGGTGTTGCTGCTGGCGTTGCTGCTGTATCTCGCGGCGGCGGTCGCCTTTCCCTGATTTGTCTAACTTCTCACGAAAGCGAGCAAATCGGCGTTGATGGTATCGGCGTTCGTTGTAGGCATTCCGTGTGGGAAGCCCGAGTAGGTTTTCAGCGTGCTGTTTTGCAATAGTTTGGCTGACAAGGGGCCAGAGTTCTCATAAGGCACTATCTGGTCATCATCTCCATGCATCACCAGCACGGGGATCGTGATGCCTTTCAGATCTTCGGTGAAGTCGGTCTGAGAAAAGGCCACGATCCCATCATAATGTGCCTTTGCACAGCCCATCATGCCTTGCCGCCACCAGTTGCGGACAATGCCCTCGGACGGTTTCGCACCAGGGCGGTTGTAACCGTAGAAAGGGCCGGCTGGGACGTCGTGGTAGAACTGCGCACGGTTGGCTTTGAGCTGTGCCTGCAAATCATCGAAAACCGACTTCGGCAAGCCGTTCGGATTGCTCGGGGTCTTGACCATGAGCGGTGGCACGGCACTGATGATGGCCGCCTTCGACACTCGGTTTTCGCCGTGGCGAGCAATGTAATGGATGACTTCACCACCACCGGTGGAGTGCCCCACATGGACTGCGCCCTGCACGCCAAGATGGTCGACCACGGCCGCGACGTCATCGGCATAGTGATCCATGTCATGCCCGTCCCAGACCTGACTGGATCGCCCGTGGCCGCGCCGGTCGTGCGCAATGGCCCGGTAGCCGTTGGCCAGGAAAAAGAGCATTTGTGCATCCCAGTCGTCCGCGCTGAGCGGCCATCCGTGATGAAAAAAGATCACCTGGGCATCGCGCGGACCCCAGTCCTTGTAAAAGATCTCGACACCGTCCTGCGTAGTGACGTAGCCCATGTTCGCGTCTCCTGTGTGGAATGGAGGCCATGACCGAAGCGCGTTCTGATCGCGACCGCGCCGCTTTGCTGCCAAATGACTTTAGGGTTAAAGTCAACTTTAAGGTCAATGGCTTTTCGGGTGGAATATGAGAATAGGCGAACTGGCGAAAATCAGCGGATTGGCGCCTTCACGCATCCGCTTCTACGAAGCGAGCGGCCTGATCAAATCTGTCGCGCGCAAAGCCAACGGGTATCGGGACTATGCACCTGACACGGAGTGGGTTCTGGAGATCATCACGGGCGCTCAGGCGGCGGGTTTTTCATTGGAGGAAATCCGCAAATTACTGCCGATGAATGCGGACGGATGGCAGCAAGAAGAGCTGCTTGGTGGGCTCAAGCGCAAGGTTACGGAAATCGAAATCCTGCAGCAACGGCTAGCCCAGAATAAAGCTCAACTACTGCTGGTCATCGAGGGAATCGAGAGTAAGCCCGAGGGCATGGGCTGTGTGGACAACACGCAGTTGTTATTGCATCGTCTGCGCGAAGAGGGTGTGGCGGCAGCTGCAGGCACCCGTGATGTGGCGCCTTCCAAGTAGAATGCGACCTGTCAGGCTGATGAGGCCTGACAGGCCTGAAAAGCTTCGGCCTGAGCGTTGAATCAGCGCGCGTCAACCAGGGTTTCGAGTGGTTTCGGCGCGTAGAGCGCACTCTGGAACGCTGGCACATATTCGTACTTCATCATTTTCCCAAGCTTCAAGGAGCGGATGTAGTTCGACAGGCTGCCGTCGCCAAGCGTGAGGGTTGCCGAGTCCGCGCAAGAAGTCTCCAGACATCGACTGGCCAACCAGCGTGAAGGGACCGAGATTGGCTTTGCCAGGCGTGTTGGTGATGATCGACACGGCGACTTCGTTATAGGCGTCGTTATCGCAGTGCTCGTAGGTGTACGCGGTAAACGCGATCAAGCCTCGACCTGGCCAGATCTGCAGGGGTTGGACGGTGGCCAGTACCTCGGCCGGCATCAGCGCCCGGAGCCTGTCCAGATCTGCCGTGTAGACAGCGGTTACGCGGCTGTTCTGATAGTAGAAGTTTGGCGAGTACGACTCAAAGCCAATGTCGACCCGAGTCTTCTCCAGCCCTTTGAACCAGCTCAAATCAACCCCCGCACCCTATGCTGCTCCGATGAAGTTCAATGGCTCCAGGTCCTTGCCTATCCAGAAAATCACAGCATCGAGGCCGCTTTTCTCGCAGCCTAGGTCGAGACCGATCCGCTTGCCTACATAGTAGGGCTAGCGTTCTTCGTACTCGGATCTGATCGGCGCGGGGAAGTCCGGTTCTTGCTGAAACGCTGACTGGATCTCTTTGCAGGTTTACTCTACGGCAGGCATGGGGAAGCAGTCGGTGGATACGCTGATGGCTGCTGCGACGAATGTTATTTTTTGCATCACGGTCTCCGTTCATCCTGAACCACCAGCCCCATGGCTGGCGAACGCAAGGCATTTCCTATCGGTGGTACAGTTCGCTGCTCTCTCAATTTACTACTCACTGCGCCAGTAATTCATGAAGAAACACCACTTGTAATCCGAATCAATTCAAAGGATTGAAATTTTAATTGTCTGTAATCAGCTTTCACAAATCGTATATAGCAATTGGAAATACTGCCAATCATGAAACGTGACTACCAAAGTATTGGAGCCTAAATTAATCTTATAAAACTATGCAAAAGCCACCACAATCCCAGTCAGCTAATAATTTAATACTGAAAATCTGAATAGCGCAAAACCGCCTTCTCGCCGAGGTGCATCATGCCGCAATTAATAGTTCAAGCAGTTTCCGCCGAATCCAACCACGTATCGCCTTCATCAGGCGGGCTTACGGAAGGAGACTTCCCTAGCGTAATCCGCCTATTTGTTTCGGTCTCACGCTCAGATACAGGCGAACCAGTAAATGGACTTACTCGAGATAATTTCAGGGCTTGCGGCATATTCAGCGGGTCAGTCGATGTGATTGTCGAAACTCTGGATGAAGCACGCTGGGATCCAGCAGACAAGGAACTATCAGGATGTTACTACCTTGAACTAAGCATATTTCGAGAGGGAGGTAGGCGACTTTTAATAGATGGAATCCCACATGTTATCAAAATACAAAAGAACTACATAAAAGATTGGTATTATAGTTTTGGGATTCAAGTTCGCACATTTAGAAATCAGGGCGGCAATAATATTTTAAGCGACTCGGGCCAAACGGTGATTCACATCCGAAGTACTGACACTTGAACAGCAATAGACCAAGATTTATAAATGAGAGGCAGCCATGCCCACTTGGCACGCCAAATTCAGCCTGTTTGTCATTGAGAATTCAGTTAATTATAATGAAAATTGGCACATTTATTTGTTTTGCCGTTTCTTCGCGGCATCTAACTTCCAAGGTGGAAATTTTGGGTGTTGGAGAAGGCAGGGAAAATAGGTTGTTTTATGTGCAGCTCAACCCTAGGTGAAATGCGAACTCCAAGAAGGTCCACGCTGTGGGTCATGGCCACATTGTTACTTTCATTTGTACCGTGGGTCAGTGCACCCCATGCATCCTGTGATAGAGGAACCAGGCCTCCAACCCCGTATATTAATAGTGCCATTCCTCTAAGCGATAAGGTCATCAAGATACGATGGAACCCCATAGCTGGCGTAAACTACGATATTTCCATACGTGAATTTGGCCTTTCAATAGGGCAAGATATTGGTGGAGGTTTAGCGGGGCGGAGTGAGCATTCGTTTTACGGCTTGAAGCCTGGGTTCGAATATCGGATCTGGATGAGGGCGCGCAGAGGTTCTGGCTCAGAAGGATGTGTATCTGAAAGGGCTTCCCCCACTGTCGTATTACGAACACCCACGACACAAGTTTACTATATCTGTCGCGACTATGCGGATAGAGCAGTAAGACAATTTTATAGAAATAAAGCCTATGACTGTGGGTATACCGGACCCAGATGGCATGGTGACAAAGACGTTCATTTTCAGGCTTGCCTAAGTTGGAGGGCTGCGGGGAAATTTTACGACCAGACTGAAATTACAGATCGAGATCGAGCAATCTCTCGATGTGCTTTTACTTGGTGGTTTATTATTTTTTAGGTTATTTTAGCCTGTTATTGCTTAGGCGAATGCGGTTGGTGCCGGTGCCGGTGCCGGTACCAGCGTCGGCGTTGGTTTCGACGCTGAGCACCTCGCTAGCGGTACGCGAGCAGTCGGGGGAGCATGCCGACAAAGCGTTTCCCGAGGTTGACGATAGCTATCAGCGACTTGAGCCTCGAATAAGTGTTGTTGGATCAAGTTGAAAAAAAAGCTATTGACCTTAAAGTTGACTTCAAGCTTAAGGTGGTCCCACGTCAAACGAGGACTGCCCATGAATGTGTTCGACACCCTGATGCTCCCCAACGGTTCGACCATCAAAAACCGTATCGCCAAAGCCGCCATGGAAGAGAACATGGCGGACGCCGACCAGGCGCCCTCCGAGGAACTGATGCGCCTGTATCAAGCCTGGGCCGACGGTGGCGCCGGCCTGATTATCACGGGCAACGTGATGGTCGACGGCCGTGCCATGACCGGGCCGGGCGGTGTGGTGCTGCAGGATGACCAGCAACTGGACAAGTTCAAGCGCTGGGCGCGGATCGGTCGATCCGGCGGCGCGCAGTTCTGGCTGCAGATCAATCACCCCGGCCGTCAGATGCAGGCAAACCTTGGGCAGAAGACCTGGGCACCGTCAGCCATACCGCTGAACCTGGGCAAAATGTCCAAGCTTTTCGCTATGCCCCACGCGATGACTCCAAGCGTTATAGAAGAGGTTATTCAGCGCTTTGCCCGTACCGCGCGCCTCGGCGAACAGGCCGGTTTCACCGGCGTGGAAATCCACGCTGCCCATGGCTACTTGTTGAGTCAGTTCCTGTCGCCGCTGACCAATCAGCGGACGGACGAGTGGGGCGGCTCCCTGGAAAACCGGGCGCGCCTGTTGCTCGAAATCGTCAAGGCTGTAAGGGCTGTGGTTTCCCCGGATTTTGCGGTGGCAGTCAAACTCAACTCCGCCGATTTCCAACGGGGTGGATTCACCGCCGATGACGCCAGGCAGGTGGTTGAACTGCTCAACGATGTGGGTGTGGATCTGGTGGAATTATCCGGTGGCAGCTACGAAGCACCCGCCATGCAGGGCGAGGCACGCGATGGTCGTACCCTGGCTCGCGAGGCCTATTTCGTCGAGTTTGCCCGTGACATCCAGACCGTCGCCAGGATGCCCGTGATGGTCACGGGCGGAGTACGCCGACGTCCCATTGCCGAAATGGTCGTCCAGAGTGGCGTGGACATGGTGGGTATCGGCACGGCGTTGGCCATTGATCCTCACCTGCCTCGTGATTGGCTGCTGGGTAAAGAAAATGCTCCTCAATTGCCGCCGATCACTTGGAGAAACAAAACCATCGCTTCCCTGGCCAACATGGCGGTCGTCAAGTTTCAGCTGAGCAAACTCAGTCGGGATAGAAAGCCCGATCCGAGCGTGTCACCGTTACGCGCGCTGATCCTGCAACAGCTCGCCGATGCATTTCGCACCCGTCAATATCGGCGGTGGATAGAAAAGCGTTCGATGTGATCGGGTACCCATTTCAAACTCATGGATTCAAGGGCTTATGTCCGGCACGACAAAGCGTGCCGGACACTTCCACTACCGGTATTTACTTTTTAATGGACACAATTGTCGCTTTGCTACCTTCCAGACGGCGTCCATGCCATTGTATGACTTCTGTACTCAGCCGCGAATGAAGGTTAGCAAGTCAGCATTGATTTGATCTGCATTGGTGGTAGGCATGCCGTGCGGAAAGCCCGGATATGTCTTGAGCGTTGCATGCTTCAACAGCTTGGCGGACAGCGGAGCAGAGTCGGCAAACGGCACGATCTGGTCGTCCTCTCCATGCATGACCAGTGTGGGCACCTGGATGGCTTTCAGATCTTCAGTGAAGTCGGTCTCGGAAAACGCCTTGATGCAGTCGTAATGCGCTTTGGCACCGCCCATCATGCCTTGGCGCCACCAGTTGTCGATGACGCCTTGGGAGACTTTGGCGCCGGGGCGATTGAAGCCATAGAAAGGTCCCGCCGGTACGTCGACGTAAAACTGGGCACGGCTTGCGACCAGCGCAGCACGGAACCCATCGAACACCTCCAGAGGCAGACCGCCGGGGTTCTTCTCCGATTTGACCATGATCGGCGGGACAGCGCTGATCAGCACGGCTTTAGCTACTCGTCCGGGTTTGGCCCGAGCCGTGTAGCGCGCTACCTCGCCACCACCGGTGGAGTGGCCCACATGAATTGCACCCTTGAGATCCAGCGCATCGGTCAGTTCAATGACGTCGGCGGTATAGGTGTCCATTTCGTTACCTACCCAGGTCTGGGTCGAGCGCCCGTGCCCTCGGCGGTCGTGTGCGATTACTCGATAACCCTTGAGCAGGAAGAACATCATTTGATTGTCCCAATCGTCGGCGCTCAATGGCCAGCCGTGGTGAAACACGATAGGCGTTGCGTCCTTCGGACCCCAGTCTTTGTAGAAAATCTCGGTGCCGTCTTTGGTAGTAATCGAGTTCATGGCGATTAGTCCTTCGTGACCTGGTTTGGGTGGGGTTGTGGATTGCTTGTCAGCGGCCTGCGTCAACTCGAAAAAGCTGGGAAGCGGTATCAACAATCCTGTCGCCACTACAGCTGAACTCGTCAATATGGCCCGACGCTGGAGGTCTACTTCTCGAATGGAATCTTTCATTGGCGGTCTCTTTGATCCTGATGCAGATCGAGGGACGGAATCTCGAAGCTCATGAGGTTCCGGCGTCATTCTTGCTGAACGGACAACCTGCGCGTTCCAGAGCAGCCAGCCGACCCTTCCAGCCACCCGTGCGGTAAGCAACCGAGACCTCGTACACACCGCGACGCGCAGCAAGGACGGGGTCGTCCGACGGCTCGATACCATCGGTTAACCGCGTGGGATCGTGCATCATCACCGGATCGCCGATCTCTTCGACGGTGGTCGTTCGAACGATCTTGAGCTGCCCAATGCGTACGCGCGGGCGATCCTCGGGCCACGGTGCATTCGGGTCGTCCTTTGGGTCACCTACGCCCGCAAGTTGCAAGACAAGATTGAAAATCACCGGCGCCTTGCGCAGCCGCGCTTCGAGTTCCTCGAAGAGATAGGACGGCGCTTGCTTTTGCAGTTCGTCCAACGTCTGGCCGACAACGCCAGCCTCGGGCTCCCAGTGATAGCGCGCGTATTGCGACTCATCCGCAGCGTTCACAAAGCGGAAGGCATGGAGCATGTGAAACGCTGTCTGGGCGAAACTGACGGATGTCGGCAGGTCTTTGGCGAGCTGGACCGCGTGCGCGACCCAAGGACGGGCGGTGAGGAACGGCCCGATCCGGTTGGGATCCGGCTGGCCGGTTTCGGGATCAGGTCGAACGGCCTCGAGAAACTCCAGGGTTTCTTCGGGCGTTCGCGCAAAAAACAGCGGGATCGGCAGGGAGACCAAATCTGTCAGGGTGCCATCGGGAAGATAAAACCGTACCGCCATAGAGGCCGTCGTAGCCGGCCCCCAGGGATTCCCCGAGCGGCTGTTCGAGTAGCGCACGGTCACCGGGACGGAGTCACCCTGCAGGTGCACGGCTCTACTGATTTTCCCCGCTTCGGGGGTGGCCGTGAATACACCTGCGTAATAGCGGCCCGAGGCATGCACATCCCGATAACCGGGATGAAACCCCTGAAAATTCTGGTGGATCATCTCCACTAACTTCGCGGACAAGTGGTACTGTCCGTGATTGATGTAGTTGTTCATGTTCGCTCCTTAGGACGGTTTCAACTAGCGACGGAGTCCAGCAGGACATCGAGCGCCTTCTGCGTCCTCAATGCCTTCCACACTTCCCGGACGGGCGCCGCCGGATACGCGCTGTAGAATCCGACTGCCGTGACTTGCTGGCTTACAACCCAGTCATTGATGCTCGGACTGTGGATGCCGGGATAGCCGACAAATTCTTTAAAGAGCAGGTCGATCTCCTCGGGAATGAGAGTGCCGAAGTCGCCCATGTAGGAATCCCAGGTTCCGTCAAAGGTGGAGGCGAATACGACCCGGGTGTCGTTGTCAAAAATGACGAACCGCAGGTCGTGTACTGTACCGATGCGATCCGTATTCTTTTGGCGCTCGCCTGTGAATCCATCGGCGAGGAGCTTGCGCATTCGTTCCGCACCTCCTGGCTTGAGCTTGCAGATCAGTGTGAACTCGTTCGATTGTCCTGCCTTCGTGCCGGGCCGAGCTTCGGTTACGGTCGTCGTGTTGGTCATCGCAGTCTCCTATGGGTTTACTGTTTCTGGTCTAACTATTGGTTCTCGTCGTCCAGTGCGGCCATCCACTTCAATGCACGCAGGCCGGGCATGAAACAGTATTCGCCACCGCGGACGGCAACGAACTGAGGCAGCCCGTGAAGGCGGCGACGGATGGGGCGCCTTGGAATGGTGAAAATCCCTTCACCTGCGCTATTGCCCACGATCGGGTCCTGCTCATTTGCGTGAGCGATGAAGTTGCCGTCGGTCATCCATTGCGATTGCACGAACTCGAATTGCCGCTTCAGGTGCGCACCGATCAGCAGGAAAACGCCGCCGCGTTCCGCACCGTCATCTTCGAGCACTCCTTCCGGCAGCGCAGGGCCGTAATTCGTGCCTCGACGCAGGAAGTGGTGGAGATTCGTGGCGACGAGTTCGTTCTTCAGCGCGTCGCGGGGATTCACACGCCGGACGTGCGCACTGAAGGGGCACTTCAAGCCCTGCATGTCATCTTCGTAGCTGAAGCAGTCATTGCGCTGGGCATCTGCGCCCAGCGTGGCATCATCTCGTTCGGGAGCGAGAGCCAGCGGCGCACCGCTGCGCCATCTGCCGACCATCTTTGCGGCGATCAACTCCTGTTCTTCGGCCGATGCGGCGTGCTCTGCCAGGTACTTTCGAAACTCGGCCACCCTGGTGTGAAACTTGCGAAAGGCCAGAAACGTACCGTTTCGTCGCAACACCTCGGGCTCTGGACCCGTCGCTGTCTCACCCACTTCGTCTGGATAACCCAGGATGATCTCGCCGGCCTTGAGCGAAGGTCCATAGCCTGGGTGTGCGCGGGCGCCACTGCCTTCGACGTGAGGGTTGTGGAGTCCGTCCTTGAACCCAAACGGATTGCGCCCGTCAGGAAGTTCACTGAACTTCAAGCGATAGACCACTTTTACTGCAGGCAGGTCATGATGGCTCTGCCTCGCCAGCTCCAGCACCGTCTCGAGACTTTCGTTGTCTTTTGAATAGATCGCCAGCGCAACATGCATGTCCGCCGTGCCGAACGGATATTCCCAGTTGGCCGGCGCGTTGCCCCCGACGTCATTCAGAACTGCTGCGCGCGCCGCCATCCCTTCGCGGAATTCCACAGGGAAACTGTCCAGTGACGCCTGGGGCACTCCCAGCGCCTTGATACCTTGAAAGGTGAAGGCGATGCCTACCCACGCGGGGAGCATGGGAGTCCACCAGTCGTTCGCCGGCGCCACATGGGGGATGATGCGGCGGAGCATCTCACGGCCCTGCGCGGCATCGTCGATGCGCAGTATCACGTACTCTCCCTTGTATGGAGAGGGGCGCGGGCGCAGGACTGTTGCCTGTATGTCGCTCACTTCGAGCGCGATGGCATCGCTTTTCGCCATGGTAGCTTCAACTTGCGTGTTCATTTCGACAGGCTCATGGTCATCGGCCAGTCGACCTTGATGGTCACCAGGAAATCTGACATGGTGAATCTCCAGAGTGGATTAAGGTGGGTTGCCGCATTCATTCCGATGTATTGACTGCGGACGTGATGCGCCATCCGCCTGTTGTCAGCGTCACGAGGTAGATCACCCCAAACCGTGACATCACTGCTCCCGTGCCATCTCGGCGCAACCACAACGCATCGACCAGTGCCGCCTGGGGGTTGAGCAGGCTGATCTGACATTTGTCGAGCGTGGATCCCGCGAAGCCCGCGCAACGTAGCCGATCGATCTCGCCACCCATGCCATCTGCGCCGATGATTGCGGCGTCATCCTTCATGACCATGTGGAATGTCGAGCCGACGAATCTGAGCGGCGCGCCATAGAATTCGAGCAATGCGTCCATGTCCGAACGCTTGCCAACTGCAAGTTCCACGAAGGTGGCACCGTAGCGCTGAAAGAAACCACGAAGCCTGGAGATGATCTCGGCTTCGCCCGCAACCCAAATAGCGTGCTGAGGCTTCATTAGGCTCGCTCCGTCCAGTGTGGAATGCAGACCGCTCTGCCAAGAAGTTTCCCGTCCGCCAGGTCGCGGTAAGCGTCTGCCACATGGCACAGCGGATAACGATCAACGATCGTCTCAATTCTTCCGAGTCGGGCGAGATCAATGATCTCGCGCAGATTCAGTGTGCCCCCATTGAGGCTGGTGGTGAGTTGAGCGCCCCACGGTACTTCGTGCAGTCCGAACGGTACGGTCTTGAGTGCCGCGCCGACGAGAGTCAGCCGACCCAGTCTCGCCAGTGCAGCGACGGCGGTCTTGAGCGTACTTTCGGCACCCACACAATCGAGTATGAAATTCGCTCCGGCGCCGGCAGTGATGTCCCGAATCTGTTCCGCGGTGCTTGCGTCACTGCAAAGCGCATTGTCTGCTCCGTGCTCCTTGGCAAGTGCCAGATGCGCCTGGTCATTGTCCACCGCGATGACTCGCGCACCGCAGAGAGTCCGTAGAAATTGAACAGCCAGCAGCCCAAGACCGCCGACGCCGATCACCACCGCGGTGGAGCCGGGCACGAGCGATGGCAGGGCAGGCTTGATCGCGGTATAGGTAGTCAGGCCGGCATCCGTCAGGGGAGCGGCGAGAACGGGGTCGAAATCACCCATGGGAACCACGAACCGCGCCTCGACCAGGACATACTCAGCCAGCCCACCATCGAACCCCACGCCGGCGCCGATCAGCCGCGAAATGTAGTAGCAGAAATTCTCTTCACCGCGCCTGCACGCAGGACAGTGCCCGCAGCTTCCCCATACAGGCACTACCGCGACCGGCTCACCGCTCTTGAATCCGACAACGCCCGAGCCGATCTGCGCAACCCAGCCAGCAATCTCATGACCCAGCGTCAGCGGAGGTGGCATATCCAACCATTCGGCCGTAGTGCGTTTCATCAGGCCCAGGTCGGTGTGACAGAGCCCACAGCCACCCACTTTGATGAGCAGTTGGCCGGGGCCCGGCGAGGGTCTCGCCACCTCTTGGAACTGCGGATGTTCCTGGGCCCGCATCAGGCGATACGCAATCATGTATTGAGTCCTCAGTGAAAATGCACCTACTCGCAAGACAAGTGGCTCGCCGTCTGTCCATGTCGCGCGTCCTGCAGTTGAACCAGTGACAACGTTTTAGCGCGTGGGCTACGGGAAAGTCGTGAGGGGGCGGTGATATCGACGTGGAGTTTTGGTGAGGACGGTACTCATCGGACGTATACTGGCCAGCAGATACCAGGCTTTCGGGTGAATCTCGTGCAGATAGCCGTCAGAGTGGGTAACTGGCTCGTCTATCCGAGCCTCAACAACATGTCTGCCGAGGGCAAGACGGTTCGTCTCGAGCCCAAGGTTATGGGTGTGTTGCTGTGCTTGGCCGGGCACCCTGGCGAAACGGTCTCCAAAGAGCAATTGTTCCAGGCCATATGGCCAAACACCGTCGTAACCGAGGACGTGTTGAAGCGCTGCATCGCCGAGTTACGCCGCGCCTTCAACGACGATGCCCGCCAGCCCAGCATCATCGAGACCATCTCGAAACGAGGCTATCGGTTGATCGCACCGGTAGTCGTCCCCATTGCCTCGACACCTGTCGTCGAGACCGCAGTAAGCGACTCCATCGTAGTGCTGCCGTTTATCAACATCAGCGGCGATCAAGAGAACGAATTCTTTGCCGACGGAATCACTGAGGAGATCATCGACGCGCTGGCACAGATTCCGGACCTGCAAGTCGTCGCGCGAAGTTCTGCCTTCTCCTTCAAGGGTAAACACGTCGACTTGCGTATTGTCGGAAAAGAACTGAACGTTCGCACTGTTCTCGAGGGCAGTGTGCGTAGAGCTGACAATCAACTGCGCATCACGGTACAGCTGGTGAACGCTGCGGACGGATACCATTTGTGGTCCGAGCACTTTGACCGTGAGATGAAGGATGTGTTTGCAATTCAGGAGGAGATCGCGCGAGGGATCGCGCAGCGGTTGAAGATCACGTTCCCCTGGAGTGCAAGGCCCCTGATCAAAACAGGAACGCCCAATCTCGAGGCCTATCAATCCTACCTGAAGGGTCGCGCTCAGCTCTATAAAAGGGGGCCCACCCTTTCGCGTGCTCTCGCCTGTTGCCAGCAGGCGGTGGATCTCGATCCGAGTTACGCACTGGCGTGGGCCGGTCTCGCCGACTGCTACACGACACTTTGTTGGTATGGGCTGGTGGCTCCCAAGGACTCCATGCCCAAGGCCATGGACGCCGCTCGACGGGCCGTGGCACTGGATTCTTCGCTCGCCGAAGGCCATGGCGCCCTGGCCATGGCCGCGACTCTGGGTACCTGGAACAGGGTCGAGGCCGAGCTCGAGTTCCTTCGCGCGATACAACTCAATCCGAAATATATCCAGGCGCTCGGCTGGTACGCATTGTTTTTGCAGCTCTCCGAAGGGCGTCTGATGGAGGGAATGGAGCAAGCGAAGTTGGCGCTGGCATCGGACCCTCTCTCAGACTACGCACACGCTGTATATGCGCTGACTTGTGTGTTAGCTGGGAAAACTGCAGAGGGCGTAGTGTTTGGCCGACGCGCCGTCGAGCTCTCTGGCGAGAGCTTCCTGGCCCACTGGGTCCTGCAGGTCGCTGTGTGGTTGAGCGGTCGGTTCGAGGAATCTGTTGCGATAGGAGAGTTGGCACTGGCAATGTCAGGCAGGCACCCCTGGTCCATGGCAGCGCTTGCACTGACGCTTGCGGATTGGGGCAAAGCCAGTGAGGCCGACGCGGTTTACTGCGAATTGCAGGCTCGGGGCCGTCGTCAATATGTCCCGCCAGCGTTACTCACTGTTGTAGCCTCCGCGGCGGGGAGGGAAGACGAGGCGATTCGCCATGCCTTCGAAGCCTACGAAATCCGTGACCCCAATTGCCAAAATTTCTTTTCGAGATACTCACATTGGTCCACCCGGTTGTACGGTTATGCACGATTTCGCGAGCTCGTCGTACAGATGGGGCGCAGTGAATGGTTGCGCGATCCACTACCGGCATAGCGTTGGTCTTTCACCTCGATGAAATGTGTTGGGCGTATTGTCCCGAAATCCCCGTGGTGTGTCAGGTAATTCGCGTCGCCTGGATCGCGGGCAAGCCATTGCGGGTTCCTTTGGAGACAATAGTGGGGAGGCGCTGAATCATACCGATCGATACTCGATCGTCCTATCCGCTTGGCATTTTCACACTCGTTTGGCAAATCTCGAACACGCGCTGCAACGAATCAGCGGCAAATTTTTTAAGTTTGCTACCATTCAGGATGCGGCATTGAAGCTGAGCGCTGTGGCTTGCAGCGTCAGCTCACACCTGCCTGGCACTGATCCACTCATCTCAAGCCTGCCTGAGAACATAGGGGGTGCAATGCGCATTCCATTATTGTACGCGTTGTCAGCCGTACTGATTTTGAACGGATCTTCCTGCCTGGCGCAGTCTGCCGGTGATACCTCCGCCACACCCGCCACACCCGCTAATGCCGCCGGTGCAGCGCCCGCTACGGCTGTGGCCAAGGATCCGGTATTTACCCAGGAACAGCTGGATCAGATGCTGGCTCCCATTGCGCTTTACCCGGACCCACTGCTGGCACAGGTATTAATGGCCGTTACCTACCCCGGGGAGATTGGCGAGGCGGTAACCTGGTCCAAAGCACACCCGGACGCCAAGGGAGATGATGCCGTCAAGCAAGTGGCGAGCCAGCCCTGGGACCCGAGCGTGCAGGCGCTGGTCGCCTTCCCGCAGGTTCTGGCAACGCTGGGGCAGGATCCCGTCTGGGTACAACGCCTGGGTGATGCCTTCCTGGCGCAGCCCGACGAAGTCATGCAGGCCGTGCAACGCTTGCGTCATCAGGCCCAGGCAGCAGGCAACCTGCAGAGCAACCAATATCAGAACGTGACAACTCAGAACGCTGGAGCACCGGCACCGGCACCAGCACCGGCACCGGCACCCACGACCACTGTTGTGGCTCCGGCCCCTGCCAGCAGCTCCACCATCATCATCCAGCCCGCCGATCCGCAGGTGGTGTACGTACCCACCTATAACCCGACAACCGTCTACGGCACCTGGGCCTACCCCGCGTCGCCTCCCGTGTACTATCCACCGCCACCCGCCTATTACCCCGGTCAGGCCTTGATGGCCGGGCTGGCGTTTGGTGCCGGCGTGGCGATCGTCGGCTCGTTGTGGGGGGATTTTGACTGGGGCAATAACGACGTCGACATCGACGTCAACCGCTACAACAACATCAATCGCAACAACCAGATCACCAATAACAGGTTTCAGCACAACCCGGTTCATCGCAATGGCGTTCCCTATCGAGACGGCAGGAGCCGCGAACAATACGGCCGCCAACTCAACGGCGCCAATCAGCGTGAGGCCTATCGCGGGGACAATGCCCAGCGCGCCCAAGCGCGTGATAAAGCCCGCAACTCAATGACCGAGCACGGCTTCGAACGACCGCCCACCAGCAACCGTGAAGCCCGTGATCAAGCGCGTAAAGTCCAGTCCGGACCTTCAGTTGGCGATCGGGCACAAGCCGGTACCAACAGACCGAAGGTGTCTGACAGAGGCCAGGGCACTGCTGGAAACCCTCGGGCGAACCAGCAGCCCAGAAAAGAGACCAGGCAGGCGAACCAGCAGCCCAGAAAAGAGGCCAGGCAGGCGAATCAGCAACCCAGGAAACAGACCAATCAGGTGAGTCAGCGCAGAGAGGGCAATGCGCAGACGCGTCAAGCTGCGAATAAACGGCCGGCCGCAAGCTCCGGCAGTGCACGTAACAATGCATTCGCTGGCGCGCGGTCACCGTCCCAGGCCAGCGCCCAGGCCAATCGTGGCCGGGCCAGTCAGGCGGCCGCCCAACGCCCCAGTGCCTCGCGATCGGCCGGTCACCAGATCAGTCGGCCGTCCAATCCACCAGCGCGTCAAAGGGGGGGCCGTCGTTGAATAACCATCCTCGAGTCAAGGTACTCAGGGGCTTGCTCCCCCATGTCCTTGTGATAGCTGCCGGCCTGGTGTGGTCGGGCATTGCGACGGCACAGCAGGCATTTCCAACGCCGGATAAGGCCGTTGAAGCATTCGTCGAAGCACTGGGTACCGAACACGCCGATCAGGCACGCCTGACGGAGCTGCTGGGCAGTGACTGGCACAGTTTCATCCCACGCGAAGGCGGACAGCGCCAGGATGTGGAAGCGTTCTTGAAGCAATACCGCGAGCAACACCACATTGAAAAAGCCGGCGACCACAAAGCGCTCCTCTCGGTAGGCAACGAGCAGTGGACGATGCCGATACCACTGATAAAAGACGCAAAAGGGTGGCACTTCGACCTCAAGGCCGGTAGCGCCGAGATCCGTGCACGTCGCATTGGCCAAAATGAACTCGACGCGGTGCAATCGGTGCTGACCTATCACGACGCACAAATGGAATATGCGACAGTGGATCGTGACGGTGACGGCGCACTCGAATATGCGCAGAAAATCTTCAGCACCCCCGGCAAGCACGACGGACTCTATTGGGCGGACGACGACAGTGGTCAGATCAGCCCTTTGGGCCCCTTGTTCGGCAAGGCCATTGGCGACGAAGACTGGCATGGCTACCGCTTCCGCATCCTCGATGGCCAAGGGCCTTCGGCTCCGGGTGGTGCCTATAGCTACCTCATCGGCGACAAGATGAGCCGAGGCTTTGCACTGATCGCCTGGCCGGCCAAATATGGTGACACTGGGGTGATGAGTTTCATGATCAGTCATGAGGGACAGGTGTTCGAGAAAGACCTGGGGCCCCATGGTGAAAAACTGGCGCAATCGATGAAGCGTTTTGATCCGGATGACAGTTGGACGGTGGTTCCTGAAGATCAAGAGTAACAAGCGTTACACGGGCAAAGCTGTCGCTTGCAGCAAAACTGACCTCGGAATCTGGTGAACTCGCGGGCCGCTCGCTGGGAGCAGCCCGCATGTTTCACAATTGAGGGATTACTGTGCCTTGATTTTGGCCTCCTGTATCTTCTGATCGAGCATCCTCTGCTCCCCGGCAAGCAGCTTCGGCTCGTCCAATTTGATGGTCAGCTTGTCGATCTTGCCGGTGAACCGGAATGGCACCTGGTAGTCCTTGTCGTCCACCGGTGAGCGAAGATCGAGGCCGACGTCGAACGTCTCGTCAATGGTCATCAGGAACGGAATGCTGTGCGGGATCTGGTTGCTGGCGACTTCCTTGTTGTCCACCTTCAGCACGCCGGTACCGCCCTTGCCCAGGCCGGGTCCGTCGTATTTGAAGTCAAACACGATGGTGTGCTTGCCCGCCGTGAGCGGCTGATCACCCTCCCAACGGAACCGCTCCAGATCAACCAGGTTATAGGTGAAGACCGGCTTGCCCTTGAGCAAGTAGAGTCCGTAGCCGCCGAAGCGACCACCCATGGTGGCGATCATGCCGTCGCCACCGTCCTGCGGGACTTCCACCTCGGCGGTGATGGTGTAGGACTTGTTGAGAATACTGGGGGCGTCACCGTAGGGCAGGCCGGCCATCTCACCCGAGTAGGTGAAAACATTTCTCCCGGCGGTCGCGCTCGGCCGTGGCGTAATGAGTCGCGTGAGGACCGAATTGTCCAAGGGAAAGACGTTGTATTTCGTCGCCTCCACCATGAAAAGATCCTGCAACTCACGCAGCTTGTCGGGATTCTTGGCCGCCAGGTCATTGCTCTCCGAGTAATCCTCCGTAAGGTTGTAAAGCTCCCACGTGTAGCCATCGACCACATCCTCGGGCAGCTTGACCGAGCCCATGAGCCAGGGCGAAGCGGGCGGGGTGGTGGCAGCGATCCAGCCGTCGTGATAGATGGCGCGGTTGCCGAACATTTCGAAATACTGGGTCTCGCGCTTCGACGGGGCATTCGCGTTCGCCTTGTCGAAGGTGTAAGCCATGCTGATGCCTTCGATGGGCTTCTGGGCGATGCCGTTGACCATCACGGGTGCCGGGATGCCCGCTGCTTCCAGGAGGGTGGGCACGATGTCGATGATGTGGTGGAACTGCGTGCGGATGCCGCCGGTGTCATTGATGTGGCCCGGCCAGGACATGACCATGCCCTGGCGCGTGCCACCGAAGTGCGACGCCACCTGCTTGGTCCACTTGAAGGGCGTATCAAACGCCCAGGACCACGCCACCGCCATGTGTGGGTAGGTCATGGGGGATCCCCAGGCATCGTAGGCTTTCATCTGCTCGGCGATGGGTAGATCGAGAATGCCGTTGTAGGAGGTCATCTGGTTCGGCGTGCCGACCATGGTGCCTTCGGCGCTGGTGCCGTTGTCGCCGCTGATGTAGATAATCAGTGTGTTGTCGAGCTTGCCCATGTCTTCGACGGCCTGAATCACCCGGCCAATCTCATGGTCGGTATAGGCGACGTAGGCGGCATACACCTCCGCCTGGCGGGCAAACAACTTCTGGTTCTCGGCGGGAAGCGTGTTCCATTCCGGCAAGATGTCTTTTGGCCAGGGTGTCAGTTGCGTATTCGGCGGAATGACGCCGAGCCGCTTCTGGTTCGCAAATATCTGCTCGCGCAGTTCGTTCCAGCCCATGTCGAACTTGCCCTTCATCTTGTCGATCCATTCCTGCGTCGGCTGGTGCGGCGAGTGCGTGCCGCCGGGCACGTAATAGACGAAGAAGGGTTTGTCCGGAGCAGATGCGTTCAACTCTCCCATGTACCTGATGGCGTCGTCTGCCAGGTCGGTGATGAGGTTGTAGCCGGGCTTGCCGACAAACGGGAAGACCTGGCTATGATCACGGAACAGGTAGGGCGTCCACTGGTCGGTCTCGCCGCCCATGAAGCCGTAGAAATACTCGAAGCCCATCCCGCTCGGCCATTGGTCAAAGGGGCCGGCCAGACTGTATTGAAACGTGGGCGTGTTGTGATTCTTGCCGAACCACGACGTTGCATAGCCGTTCTGTTTCAGGATCTCGCCAATGGTGGCATTTTCCGGCCCGATCACCGAGTCGTAGCCGGGGAAGCCGGTCGACAACTCCCCGATCTGGCCGAAACCCGTCGAGTGGTGGTTGCGGCCTGTGATCAGCGCCGCCCGCGTCGGTGAGCACAGCGCGGTGGAATGGAACTGGGTGTAGCGCAAGCCGGCCTTCGCGATGCGGTCCATGGCAGGCGTCGGGATAACACCGCCGAAGGTGCCGGAGACGCCATAGCCCTGGTCGTCGGTCATGATCAGCAGCACGTTGGGCGCGCCCTTGGGCGGCACTACCGTGGCTGGCCAGGAAGGCTTGGAGTCTTTGGCGTTGAGGTTTATCACGCCGCCGAATGCCGGGGGAGGCGCTGGGAGATACTTCCCGTCGATGGTCGTCGTCGCGCTCGGGGAACCGGGTACACCGGTAGTTTGTTCAGCGAACACTGCCGCCGACGCCAGGAAGGCGCCGGCAATCGCGACGGGAAGGAAAATGATCAGATTGAAGGGGCGCATGGCTCTTGCTCCATTCGGAACTGCTTGAGTTCGATGGTCACGCCAAGAACTGCGGGGCGTAGGTAATTGTTGAATTACCTAGCAGAGCCTAGCGGGGAGGCATTCGCGGCGGTAATGCGGGCTGCCTCCGGCCGACGGGCGGTGGGGTATTCAGCCTGGTCCACTCTCGGCATGGCGTTCCTCGCCTGATCGAACGGGAACGCGCAGCCCGCGTTCTATTAGTCAGTCGCCGGGTAATGGAAGCAGGCGAACTGCTTGCCGTCGTATTCGTTGTCTTCCCGGTGGCAAAGTCCGATCTGTGCCTCGCAGGCCTCGATCGCTTTCGCGTCCTCTGCAGGAACCACCACGCGTACGCTTGGCAGACCCTGTTCGTAGCCATGGGTGATCAGCACCTCGGCGACGCGAGCCAGTAGACCGGGTTCGGTCTGGCTCTCGGCGAGGTTGGCGCAGGCATGACCAACATCGACGACCTGCTGGGAGTCGGGTTCCAGCACCAGGCTGGCAATGCCGACGCGCTCTGGACTATCGGTCATGATGTCGTAGAAGTAGACCGGGGCGCCTGTGGGCTTGAACACCTTTACCCTTTGCGGCTGCAGTGTGAAGCCTTGCCCGTTGAGGATTTGTGGTTCGGCGATGATTTCGCCCGGCAACTGGTCTCGAAGATCCGCGCCTCTGGGGCTGGTCATATGGATGCTCTCCGCGTGGTGTGGAATGCCTCTGAGATGCGGCAAGCGTAGAAGGGGCTCAGATGGTCTGCCAGCGGCTCTGGCAGAAAAAGGGGATACCTATTAACTGACTCACGCTGCCGGTTCGCCGTGCCCCTGAGCGGGCTTGCCGGATCGCCGGACCGCCGCGATGGCCTCCCCGCGGTGTGTCAGGCAATTCGCGTCGCCTGGATCGCGGGCAAGCCCGCTCCTACAGAGCTGCGGCCAGGCGTTTGAACCCGCACCTGTCAATCGCTCCCCACCACCTCCAGGCGGCCATCTCGTCCCAGATGGTAGCGCTGCAGATCGCGCGCCAGGATCAACTGGCCGTTAAAGTGAGTCGCAGCCTCCACACGAACCTCCTCGATGGACGGACTGCGCTGAGGATTGCTCTGATAGCGAGCACTGAAATGAGTCAGCACCAGGTTAGGAACGCCCGCCGCCGCGGCGAACCGTGCCACCGCTGCAGCCGTGCTGTGCCCATAACTCGCCCGGGTGTGATCGACCTGCGCCTGGGTAAAGGTCGCCTCATGCACCAGCACATCCGCACCCGCTGCCATGTCGGCCAGCAGCTCGGGTGTGTCGTTGTCGCCGCAGACGATGACGCGCCGCGCGGGTCGCGAGGGGCGCAGATAGTCCTGCCCATGAAGCATGCGCCCGGCATGCTCCACATCATTCCCGCGAGCAAGTTCGCCCCAAAGGGGACCACGTGGAATGCCTTCGGCTTCCAGGCGTTGCACATCCAGGCGCGGGTCGGGATTGGCCTCAGTGAACACATAGCCGTGAGAGGGTACCCGATGAGACAGGGCCACCGTGTCGACCCGGACATTGCCGTTGCACCAGCCATCGAAGGTTTCGACAGCCTGCATGCGCAATTCGAAGAGCAGGTGCGAGTCGCTGACGGCCAGGCCAAGGCGCACCCAGTCATGCAGCGCAGCCGGCAGCACGATGTCCAGTGGTTCGGAACGCCCGGACATGCCGGCGCTGGCCAGCAACCCGGGTAAACCGAAGCAGTGATCGCCATGGACATGGGTAATGAATATCCCGCGCAGGTCATGCAGCGACAGCGGGGTGCGCAGCAGTTGATGCTGGGTGGCCTCGCCGCAATCGATCAGGTACCAGCCCTTGCCGGACGATTCGATCAGGGCGGTAGCGCTGACATTCCGGGTCCGGGTGGGCACTCCGGCGGAGGTGCCGAGAAAGAGCAGATCCATGGCTGACTCTCTGCTTGTTCAGGGGGTAGTGAAGAGTATGACTGCTCTGGAAGACTGATAGGCAAATCAGGTTTTATTTGAGGTCGGATTGACCAACCAAACATGGGGGCTGATGGCCTGGGTCATCAGCCGGGCCGTTGCAACAATGGGGGCGCAACCCATAATCTTCATACAGCAAGCAACCATAGGAGGTACGCTTTGACTCAATCTACAAGGTCCGGTTTGGCGAGTTTGACGAACGCTGTTCTGCACTCGCTGGGTTTCAGTGACAGGGCGGGTGATGTCGTACTTCCATCCTGTAAACATGCGGTATTGTGCCTGGTAGACGGTCTAGGCGCTCATCTCCTCAGTAACTTTTCCGAAAAAACGCCGTACCTGAAGTCCATCCCTGGCAGTGGAGGCGGGCAATTGCTGCGCTCAGGCTTTCCATCGACGACGGCTGCGAGCCTGGCGTCCTTGGCGACGGCCGAAGACAGTGGCGCTCATGGCATCGTGGGGGCCTCATTCAGCATAGAGAATCGCCCGTTCAATCCTCTGGCCTGGCAGTTTTTCGACCCGGAAACAGGTAGGCAGGAACAAGCATTCACAGGCATGGAACCCATCGTCAGCAGCCGGTCTGCATGGCTTGAAGCTGCCAAAAACGGTTTGCTGATCAATGCCTATTTGCCGGCTGCGATCTCAGGATCGTCCTACACGAAGGAGGTATTCAAGGGCGCCAACGTTATCCCTGTTTCCAATACAAATGATTTGATTGAGCGCTTCAGGGCATCGTTCGAACGCGTGGATCGTACCTTCTCATACATCTATTTCGGTGATCTCGATTTCTGTGGGCATTTGTATGGACCTGGATCTCAGCAGTGGCTGAAGGTGCTCAGTGACATCGATCAGGGAATCAAGGAAATTGCAGAGTGCATCGATGAGAACACGGTGTTGATAGTCACCGCTGACCATGGAATGACCACGCTCGATCAGGCGCGGACTATCGATTTCGATCTGATACCTGAGTTGCAGCTAGGGGTGTCCAGCCTTTGTGGCGATATCAGGGCGAGGCACATTTACCTTCGTGATCCTGACGACGCTTCTGTGCTGGAGCGTTGGCGTGAAATGCTGGGTGCCGATTTTCTATTACTGACGCGTAAAGAAGCACTGGAGAGTGGACTGTTCGGGGAGAACACATCTGATGTTGTCGTGAAGCGCATTGGCGATTTTTTGGCTATTGCCCACGAAGGTGCAGGTGTCATTCGGTCATTGCGGGAACCGTTTCAGACATCATGGGTCGGTCATCACGGGGCATTGACGGATGAGGAACAGCTTGTGCCGTTTATCTTTACAACAGGGGCGGAGGCAGGCCGAGTAGGCAACTGAAATTCTGCTCCGGCGAACTCCACGACAAACCACCTTTTATTTGAGACCGGATCGACCCACTGAAAGTCGATCCGGCCCTCACCGTCGTTACTGCAAGTGAACCTTCAGCTCCTGCGAAGCCTGCAACATCGCCGACCGCACAGCGGGCACCTGGCTGACCACATTGAGCAGACCGTAGTCGTGAATCAAACCGTTGTAGCGCACCGACGTCACCGGCACACCGGCCTGGTCCAGCTTGCGGGCGTAGGCTTCGCCTTCGTCACGCAGGACATCGGCACCGGCGGTTTGCACCAGCGCAGGCGGCAAGCCTTTCAACTGATCCAGGGTCGCCCGCAGCGGTGAGGCGTAAATCTCGGCGCGCTGTTTGGGATCGGTGGTGTAGTTGTCCCAGAACCACTTCATCATGTTGCGGGTAAGGAAGTGCCCCTCGGCGAACTGCTCGTAGGAACCGGTATCGAAATTGGCATCGGTCACCGGCCACAGCAGGACCTGGTACTTGATCGCCGGCGTGCCCTTGTCCTTGGCCATCAGGCTGACCACGGCCGCCATGTTGCCGCCGACACTGTTACCTGCAACCGCCAGGCGCTTGCCATCGACATTGATTTGCGCGCCGTTCTCGGCCACCCATTTGGTTGCCGCGTAGGCCTGGTTGATCGCAGTCGGGTAGTGCGCTTCAGGCGAAGGCGTGTAGTTCACGAACACCGCCACCGCACCGGACCCGGTCACCAGATCGCGCACCAGACGCTCGTGAGTCGGGAAGTCGCCCAACACCCAGCCGCCACCGTGGAAGAACATGAACACGGGCAAGGTGCCTTTTACGCCAGCCGGCCGCACGATGGTCAGGCTGATGTCCTGGCCGTCCACGGAGATGGTCTTCTGGCTCACATCCGCTTTGGGCAAGGTCAGCTTGACCCCGGCCTGAGCCCCCGTCAGCACGGCCCGTGCATCCTTGGGCGAGAGCTGCTCCATCGGCTTGCCGCCACCGGAGTTGAGCGCGTCCAGGAACGCTTGCGTGTTGTGCTCGACGCCGGTGTCGGTGGCAGCGAATGCGTTGCCGATCGACAGAGTGAGCAGGGAGGTGGCGAAAAGTTTGGTGAAAGTCGTCATGGTCATCTTCTTCGTGGTCGATTGAGTTCGGCGGCTACCTGTCCTCGTACGTCGAAAATTCCTTGTGCTAGCCGGCTGATGAAAAAGATATCGCGCAAATATTTAGTGCGCAAGATAAAAAGTGACAGATACTACTAAAGTCGCAGGCGCCCGGTGGCTAGGCGCAAGGGGTGGTCTGGGTCGGGGCGGGCTGACGGCCTGGATCAATAGCCGGCAGGTTGCAGTAGGCGGTATGAGGCTGGGTGCCAGGTGAGATGGGCGGCGGCAGATCACGATTCAGGCAGGGCTGATTCAACCCCTCAAGACAACAATCGTGACCTGTCTCCGCTTATAAACTTTGACTCAATACCCGGCGATTACGTTCCCGTCTCAGGCGTTGCCTTGAGGGCCATGCCCTCAGCGCCATCGAGCAATGCATCGATGATCGCCTGGGCCGTTTCGATCGAATGCATTGTTGACCAGATCAGGCCTTTCTCGTGAGCGCCGGGGCATTCGGTGGCGGCG
>NZ_VXCP01000013.1 GCF_011355085.1 Pseudomonas akapageensis
CCATACAAGCTGGCTTGCCAGCGATGGCCTCACAACAAACCGAACAGGCATAAAAAAAGGCGTCCCGAAGGACGCCTTTTTTGTCGAGTCTGAAGCCATTGTCTTCAGTCTCTGATTTTCTACCCCACATACAGCCAGGGCGAAAATGGTCGGGGTAAGGGGATTCGAACTCCTGACATCCTGCTCCCAAAGCAGGCGCGCTACCGGACTGCGCTATACCCCGGTAAAAAAAAGGCACCAATAAAGGCGCCTTCCGTGGTCAGGCGCTAGTGGCGCCTGTCCTTTTAAGATTCAACTCCGGCGAACCTGAGTCAAAAATGGTGGGTCGTGTGGGACTCGAACCTACGACCAATTGGTTAAAAGCCAACTGCTCTACCAACTGAGCTAACGACCCAAAAATGGTCGGGGTAAGGGGATTCGAACTCCTGACATCCTGCTCCCAAAGCAGGCGCGCTACCGGACTGCGCTATACCCCGGTTTGAAATTTGGCTCCGCGACCAGGACTCGAACCTGGGACCCAATGATTAACAGTCATTTGCTCTACCGACTGAGCTATCGCGGAACTATCAATTTCAATTTACTGCAAGCTTCAAACACTGTATCGCTACCGCGTTGAACTCTTCGACTTCCTGCATCGCTGCGTTCATGTCTCTGAGGCGCGCTATTCTACAATTTTTAAAACCCTTGTCAACACCTAAATCGCTTTCAACTCGCTGAATTTGCAACTTTTTTTCAGATCCCCGTTGAAGCCTGGCGATCTGCGGTGTGACATACAGCGGGGCGCACTTTACAAGCACTCGCAGAAAAATGCAAAGGGAAAAAACCCCTGAAATAAAAAAAAGGCCTCGAAAATCGAGGCCTTAGGTTCAACAGCGGTTTGCTCAGGCAAACACGATCTCGTCGTCCGCCACGTTGGCGGTGATGGTGGTGCCTGGCAGGAAGCGCCCGGACAGGATCAACTGCGCCAACGGGTTTTCGATCCAGCGCTGAATGGCACGTTTGAGTGGCCGCGCACCATAGACCGGGTCGTAACCCACGGCGATCAGTTTTTCCAGCGCCTCGTCGCTCAGCTCCAGGCTCAGGTCACGTTCAGCCAGACGGCTGCGCAGGCGACCCAGCTGGATCTTGGTGATGCCGGCAATCTGGTCGCGTGCCAGCGGTTCGAAAATCACCACTTCATCGATCCGGTTGACGAACTCGGGGCGGAAGTGCGAACCCACGGCATCCATCACCGCAGCCCGTTGCGCCTCACGATCACCCACCAGCTCCTGGATCTGCACCGAGCCCAGGTTGGAGGTCATCACGATCACCGTATTGCGGAAATCCACCGTACGCCCCTGGCTGTCGGTCAGACGGCCGTCTTCAAGCACCTGCAGCAGCACGTTGAACACATCCGGGTGGGCCTTCTCGACTTCATCGAGCAGCACCACCGAGTAAGGCTTGCGCCGTACGGCTTCGGTCAGGTAGCCACCCTCCTCGTAGCCGACATACCCCGGTGGAGCACCAATGAGCCGGGCCACGGAGTGTTTCTCCATGAATTCGGACATGTCGATGCGCACCATGGCTTCTTCGGTGTCGAACAGAAATTCCGCCAGCGCCTTGCACAGCTCGGTCTTGCCGACGCCGGTAGGGCCGAGGAACATGAACGAGCCGCTTGGGCGATTCGGATCCGACAGCCCGGCGCGCGACCGGCGCACGGCGTTGGCCACGGCCACCACGGCCTCTTCCTGGCCAATCACACGCTGGTGCAGCAGGCTTTCCATCTTCAGCAGTTTTTCACGCTCGCCTTCGAGCATTTTCGCCACCGGGATGCCGGTCCATTTCGACACGACTTCGGCAATTTCCTCTTCGGTGACTTTGCTGCGCAGCAACTGGTTTTCGCTCTTGCCATGCTGGTCGACCATCTGCAGGCTGCGCTCCAGATCCGGGATCACCCCGTACTGCAGCTCGGCCATGCGGCTGAGGTCGCCCCGACGACGCGCGGCTTCGAGTTCCTGACGCGCTTGCTCGATCTTTTGCTGGATCTGCGCCGAGCCCTGCACTTCGGCTTTTTCCGAGTTCCAGACCTCTTCCAGGTCGGAATACTCACGCTCCAGCCGGGTGATTTCTTCGGTCAGCTTCTCCAGACGCTTGATCGCGGCTTCGTCGTCTTCTTTCTTCAGGGCCTGGGATTCAACCTTCAGCTGAATCAGGCGCCGTTCCAGGCGGTCGAGGACTTCCGGCTTGGAGTCGATTTCCATGCGAATGCGGCTGGCCGCTTCGTCGATCAGGTCAATGGCCTTGTCCGGCAGCTGCCGATCAGTAATGTAGCGATGGCTGAGCTTGGCCGCGGCAATGATCGCACCATCGGTGATGGCCACCTTGTGGTGGACCTCATAGCGCTCCTTCAGGCCGCGCAGGATGGCAATGGTGTCCTCTTCGCTCGGCTCATCGACCAGCACCTTCTGGAAGCGTCGCTCCAGGGCGGCATCCTTCTCTATATATTGACGGTACTCATTGAGCGTTGTGGCACCGACGCAATGCAGCTCGCCACGGGCCAGGGCCGGCTTGAGCATGTTACCTGCGTCCATGGAGCCCTCGGCCTTGCCGGCGCCGACCATGGTGTGCAGTTCGTCGATGAACAGAATGATCTGCCCTTCCTGCTTGGACAGTTCATTGAGCAACCCCTTGAGCCGCTCTTCGAATTCGCCACGGAACTTGGCACCGGCGATCAGCGCCCCCATGTCCAGGGACAGCAGGCGCTTGCCCTTGAGGCCGTCCGGCACCTCGCCATTGATGATGCGCTGGGCCAGGCCCTCGGCAATGGCGGTCTTGCCCACGCCAGGCTCACCGATCAGCACCGGGTTGTTCTTGGTCCGCCGCTGCAGGACCTGAATGGTGCGACGAATCTCGTCATCACGCCCGATGACCGGGTCGAGCTTGCCCTCTTCGGCGCGCTTGGTCAGGTCGACGGTGTATTTATCCAGGGCCTGGCGCGATTCTTCGGCGTTCGGGTCGTTGACCGCTTCGCCGCCGCGCAGGTTGTTGATGGCATTTTCCAAGGCTTTCTTGCTGACGCCCTGCCCCAGCAGCAGCTTGCTCAGCTTGCTGCTGTCGTCCATGGCGGCGAGCAGCACCAGCTCACTGGAAATGAACTGGTCACCCTTTTGCTGGGCCAGGCGATCGGCCTGGTTGAGCAGGCGCGCCAGATCCTGGGACATGTTCACGTCGCCCGTGGGATTCTGGATTTTCGGGAGTTGGTCGAGTTCTTTGCTCAACGCCTTGCGCAGGCTGTTGAGATCGAAACCCACCTGCATCAGCAGGGGCTTGATCGAACCACCCTGCTGCTCGAGCAGGGCCTGTAACAGATGCACCGGCTCGATGGCCGGGTGATCCATGCCCACCGCCAGGGATTGGGCATCGGATAACGCTAATTGCAGCTTGCTGGTCAAACGGTCTATACGCATGAGTCACCTTCCTTATGGGCAGGCCGGAGCGATGGACACACCTGATGAAGAAAAACCTGCCAGAGATACCACTCTAGATGCGGTCGATTCTGAAAGATTCAAGCTTAGCGGGATTGACGCAGGTCAGCTGGCTCGTGCGTTCAAGCGTTTTCGAGCCAGACCAGCGAGGCGAAACGCCCGGTAGGGTTGTTGCGGCGGTAGGAAAAGAAGCGCGGGTCGCTGACTGTGCACGCGCCACCGCCGTAAACGGCCGTCACGCCATGGGCCGCCAGGCGCAGGCGCGCCAGGGCATAGATATCGGCCATGAAACGTCCGGCATTGACGCTCGGGACGAAGGCCTGAATTGTCTCGGGATGTGTGGCAATAAAGGCTTCGCGCACTTCCGGGCCGACTTCGAAGGCTTGCGGACCGATGGCCGGCCCCAACCAGACCAGAATCTCCGACCCCGGCACACTCAAACTGTCAACGGTGGCCTCGAGCACACCGGCCGCCAACCCGCGCCACCCCGCATGGGCAGCTGCTACACGGGTCCCGGCGCGGTCGCAGAACAGCGCTGGCAGGCAATCGGCCGTCATCACCGTGCAGGCGATGCCGGGCGTTGCCGTCCAGCTGGCGTCGGCCTCGGCGATCTGCGCCGGATCGGCATCCGCCACCACGACTCCGTGCACCTGCTTGAGCCAGGCCGGAGCAATGGAAAATTCTGACGTCAGGCGCTGACGATTCTCGGCAACAGCTGCCGGCTCATCGCCGACATGGTCACCGAGATTGAAGCTGTCGAACGGCACCTTGCTGACGCCGCCCGCGCGAGTGGTCACGCACGCCTTGACCCCGGCTGGCGCGGGCCAGTCGGGAATCAGCAAGTCGCGCATGAGTGCACTCATCCGATAAACGCCTCGCGGTCCTGCTTGAGCAGCGACAGCAACCAGACGAAATCGTCCGGCAGTGGCGATTCCCAGCTCATGCGTTTACCGGTGGTCGGATGGTCCAGCTCCAGGAACCGGGCATGCAAAGCCTGACGCGGGAATGTCTTCAGCGCGTCGACCATGGTGGGGTTGGCTGCCGGCGGAATGCGGAAACGCCCGCCGTAAGCCTGGTCACCGACCAACGGGAAGTTGATATGGGCCATGTGCACACGGATCTGGTGGGTCCGACCGGTTTCCAGCTTGACTCGCACATGGGTGTGCGAACGGAAGCGTTCCAGCACGCGGTAGTGGCTCACCGCCTGCTTGCCGCCTTCCATCACCGCCATGCGCTGGCGCTGCTGGCCATGCCGACCGATCGGGGCATTGATCTTGCCACCGGCCGTCACTACGCCGATCACGATGCATTCATAGATGCGGCTGACCGTGCGGCTCTGCAACTGGGCGACCAGCTGCGTCTGGGCCTGGATAGTCTTGGCCACCACCATCAGACCGGTGGTGTCCTTGTCCAGGCGATGGACGATGCCGGCACGTGGAACATTGACGATGTCCGGCACGTGGTGCAGCAAGGCATTGAGCAGGGTGCCGTCGGCATGGCCGGCAGCCGGATGCACCACCAGGCCCGCAGGCTTGTTGATGACCAGGATGTCGTCGTCTTCGTAGACGATATCCAGCTCGATGTCCTGGGCCACCCACTCGCCCTGGGCTTCCTGCTCGGCGTTGAGGTCAAGTATGGCGCCACCATGAACAATGTCACGCGGGCGCAGGACGCCTCCGTCCACAGTCAGGCGGCCCTCTTTGATCCAGGCGGAAAGGCGCGAGCGTGAGTGCTCGGCGAACAATTGTGCGGCGACTTGATCGAGGCGTTGCCCGCCCAGTTCGGACGGCACCTCTGCGCGAAGTTGTATGATCTCGGACATGCTCGGACTAGGCGGCGGCGTAGCCTTTGGTTTCGGCTGCGCGCTTGTGGTTAAATACGGCGTCTTTTGCCCCGAGGGTTCCACGGGGCGCCCATCATAACAGGACGGCCTCGCCCAAGACAGCGGCCGTCATAGGGACGCAAGCCGCCATGCAAGTGAAACACCTGCTGCTGATCGCCATCCTCGGACTCACTGCTGCCTGTTCGTCGAAGGAAGTCGTCGACGAAAACCTGAGCGAGGCCGAGCTGTACCAGCAGGCGCAGGCCGACCTGGACAACCATAGTTATACCAGCGCCACGACCAAGCTCAAGGCTCTGGAATCGCGCTACCCGTTCGGCCGCTATGCCGACCAGGCGCAACTCGAGCTGATTTACGCCAACTACAAGAATGCCGAGCCAGAGGCTGCCAAGTCCGCTGCCGAGCGCTTCATTCGCCTGCATCCGCAGCACCCGAACGTCGATTACGCCTACTACCTCAAGGGCCTGGCGTCGTTTGAGCAAGACCGGGGCCTGCTGGCGCGTTTCCTGCCGCTGGACATGACCAAGCGTGACCCGGGTGCTGCCCGCGACTCCTACAACGAGTTCGCCCAGCTGACCAGCCGCTTCCCCAACAGCCGTTATGCGCCTGATGCCAAGCAGCGCATGATTTATCTGCGCAACCTGCTGGCGTCCTATGAAATTCACGTAGCCGACTACTACCTGACCCGTCAGGCCTATGTCGCAGCAGCCAACCGCGGTCGTTACGTGGTGGAAAACTTCCAGGAAACACCATCGGTCGGCGACGGCCTGGCGGTGATGACCGAAGCCTATATGCGCCTGCACCTGGATGACCTGGCGGCCACCAGCCTGGAAACCCTGAAACTGAACTACCCGAACCACCCGAGCCTGGTCGATGGCCAGTTCGTGCCTCGCGAAGAAGAAGCCGACAACCGCTCCTGGCTGTCCAAGGCGACCCTGGGCTTTATCGGCACCGAAGCACCGCTGCCACCGGGTGAAACCCGCGCCAACCAGGACGTGATCAGGCAGTACGAAGACGCCAAGGAAGCGATTCCGTCTGAATTGTTGCCTAAAGAAGGCGATGCCGCTCAAGAAGAGAATCACGAAGCTGAAGGCAACAACAGTGATCGCTCGTGGTTCAGCTACATGACGTTCGGTATTTTTGACTGATTGTCAGTGTGGCGGGAAAAAGGGAGGCCTCTGAGCCTCCCTTTTTTATTTGTGGTGTCTTTTCGGGCCTCATCGCTGGCAAGCCAGCGATAGGGCCGGCAGCCGCACCACATTACTCTGTGCTACCGCCACCACCTTGGCTAAACTGCCAGCTCTTCAATGACTAAGCTGGACGCCATGGTTCGCCTACTGTTCTGGATTGCCCTGATCGCCGCCGCCTTCTGGTTCTGGCGCAAGTTCAAATCGCCTGAGGCTCCCCGTCGGGACAATAGCCTCGACAGCCCGCTGAAGATGGTGCGCTGCGCCCAATGCGGCGTACACCTGCCAAAAGACCGGGCGATAACGCGAGGGGGCAACTGGTATTGCAGCCAGGCCCATCTGGAAAAAGGGCCCGACGAGCGGCAGCGCTAAGCCTCGATCAACCCCAGGCGCCCGCTGGGTGCGTAAGGTTTCGGGTCGATGATCGGTGCGCGCTCAAGCAGCAGGTCGGCGAACAGTTGGCACGATGCCGGCGCCAGTACCAGGCCGTTGCGATAGTGCCCGCAGTTAAGCCACAGCCCATCAAGCCCTGGCACCTGGCCGATATAAGGAATGCCCTCCGGTGAGCCCGGGCGCAAGCCTGCCCAGTGGGCAACCGGGGTGGCCTCGGCCAGGGCCGGCAGCAACTCGACGGCCGACGCCTTGAGACTTTCCAGGGCAACCTCGGTCGGCGTCTTGTCGAAACCGGCATGTTCCAGGGTACTGCCGATCAGGATGTGACCATCACGGCGCGGGATCGCATAACGGCCCTTGGCCAGGACCATGCTGGGCAAAAAGTCTTCGGCACACTTGTACAGAATCATCTGACCCTTGACCGGCTCAACCGGAAGGTCCAGCCCCAACGGACGCAGCAATTCTCCACTCCAGGCACCGGCGGTCAGCACGACACGGTCGCCCGGCACATCGCCGGTTGCAGTCTGGACACCACAGATCCGCTGGCCTTCGCGAATGAATCCGGTAACCTCGCAATGCTCCTTGAGCACGACGTTGGGCATGGCCTGCAGCGCCGCCTTGAGGGACTTCACCAGCCGCGGGTTACGCACGTTGGCAACGTCCGCCATGTAGATCGCCCGATTGAATCCAGGCCCCAGCACCGGTACCGCATCGTAGGTCGCCGACATATCCACCGCCCTCAGCGGCCGCCCCTCGCGTGCCGCCCAGGCCAGAGCCTCCTGCTCGTCTTCCAGGTCGAGCCAGTAGAGACCGGTGGTATGCACTTCGGGATCGACCCCGGTGGCGCCGAACAGACGCTCGCCCAGCTGTGGATAAAAGTCCTGGGACCAATGGGCCAGGGCGGTGACTGCCGCGCTGTAGCGCCAGGGATAGAGCGGGGAAACAATTCCGCCCCCAGCCCAGGAGGATTCCTGCCCCAGGGCACCGCGATCGAGCACGACGACGCTCTGGACGTGCGCCGCCAGGTTGAACGCAGTCAGAAGGCCAATCACGCCGCCGCCGACAATCACTACTTGCTTTGTCATCTGATGATCCAACGCCAAAAAGTAAACCGATGGCGCCAGGCGCCATGAAAAAATGCGGTCAACGCCCCCAGCAGCTTTGGACAGTGACGTCGGTGCTGATGTCAGGGTTGCTGCGCGCTCCGGTATGGGTGAGCACAAAGTCGCCACATTTATCGCCGGCCATCAACGCGCCAGTCTTGCGCACCGCGGTCAGGGTGAAGTCCTGCTCATCGCGCGTGGCGCTCAGGCTGTAATAGTCATTGCCGGCAGGCACGGGGGTGACAACCGTCTGCGTATCACTGTACTGGCCACTGCGCGAGTAATGCCGTTCCAGCTTTTGCGCGGTCTCGGCCAACAGGCCGACAATTTCCGTGCGTTGCGCTTTTTTAATGTGCTCTGTGTAACCGGGGTAAGCAATGCTGGCCAGAATGCCGATGACGGCCACGACAATCAACAACTCGATCAACGTGAAGCCCTTGTTTCTCACGGGTAGAAATAGTCGCATGAATAACCCTGTCTACATGATTTGCCGCCACATGATTCGTCGCGAACCCGTGGTTTCATTGGTGTCCTCTGAGCGGACGTCATTCTCGAGCCCGGAAGCCCCGGTATCGCCAGGTGCATCGGGAACGCCCTTTTCAATTTCGTTGGCGCCGTCGCCAGGCCTGTCGGGAACGGGTTTGTCCGGGGTTTTTCCCACCTGCGTTGCGCCGGAATTCGAGCACGAATCAATGGCCAGGTTCCCGCCTTGCACCGGCACGTTCAGGCAATGGGGCGGTTCATCGGGCGCAACTTCCTCGGCCGAGATCGCCACAGACAGCCCGAACAGCACTGCGAAGGCCAGACAATCAATATTTCGCATACACACTCTCCAGCACCGACCTTGAAGCGCCTTGCAGGCCTATGGCGGTTACCCGATACAAGGTGGCGGTTTCCCCTTGCGGCACATTGACCGCGAAGGCCGTTTTACCCAGGTTCTGGATCATGTAGAAGCCATCGCCCGCCTTCACCCAGGCCACGCCCGAGCTTGGCCCGCTACCGGCGTAGACTCCGGCTGCAGTGACCCGGGTCGACTCCGGCGGCGGCAGACAAAACCTGCAGGGGGCCAAATTGAAATGAGCGTCTTGCACAAGGTTTTCTCCGGTGCGCAGGGCTGTCTCGGCCAGCTGGAAAGACGCGTTGCGCAACTTGACGCTGCCCGCCATTTTTTCCTGCAGCGTGGCATTTTGCATGGCGGTGATGCCGATCAGGGTCAGCAGCAACAGGAAGATCAGGCTCACCACCAGGGCCATGCCCTTCTGGGCATTTTGCGTACCTTTCATGACTTCCCCTACTCAAGCCGATTGCGCAGTGACGCGACAACGTTGTAGGTCTGGTCCCTGACCCGCCCGGCGGGATCACTCAGTGTCAGGCTCAACCTGACACTGCGGATGGTCGCAGGGTCGCTCGGCGAGTCGCTGTAACGGGCCACAGCAGTGTCGGAGGGTTGATTGGCAACGCCAAAGGAGATCTTCAGGGCCGCGACGTTGTCGGTCATGACAGCCGGGCTGCCACCGGCTTGCAGCTTCAGTTGATGGTTCTCCACGGAATAGACCAGCTTGTGCACCGGTAGGGCGAACTGCCCGCTACCTGCGGCTTTGGCATCCCGATACGCATGGGCCGAAGTCCGGCAGTCGGTGACGATCGTCCAGGTCGGCCTTCCTCCCGCCAGACCCGTTCCGGCACTGATCAGGGTCAGCGTCTGCGCACTGCCATCGGCATTGCGGACAAAGGTGATGGGGTTGGCAAACTCGCGGGCGATGGAGGCATCGGCATAGGTCATGGCGTCGGTCGCCAGGCAACCGAACATGCCCACCATGCGGATTTCCTGGATCATCTTGCTCAGGGCAAAACGGGCGTCTTCCTGCAATTGCGCCGAAGCCGTCTGCGCCAGGTACGTATCCTTCGCCGCGATGAATATCCGGGTAATACCCAGGACCACGACCAGACCCAGCGCCAGCGCGACCATCATTTCCAGCAAACTGAAACCGCCCGAGCCTCGCTTCATTGCGGCACGCCTGGCGGACTGACGGCTACCCGGCTGGTCAGGCTGAAGGTCTGTAGGCCGCCGCCGGCCCGGGCGTCGTCCCAATCGATGCTGATGGTCACCTGCTGCCTGACCACTCGAATACGCCCCTCTGCCGTGCTGCCTGCGAACTGCTGGATATTGGTCTTGAAGTCATGGAGGTCCTGCAGCCTGGCGTCGTTGCCAGTAACACCCGATGGCACATCGGCAAGGGCATTGAGGTTGTAATCGGCCATGGGATTGGCGCGAATCCGGTCCATCATGTCATAGGCAATGAAACTGGCCTGGCTGCTCATCAGCGCACTGTCGGTGTATTTCAAGGCATTGAGCTGCAGCGCTGCGGCGCCCAGCAAACCAACGGCGAGGATAAACAGCGAGACCAGCACCTCGATAAGTGTCACCCCCTGCTGACGCCTTGAGTTGCTCATCAGCACGTGCTGCCCTGTACGATGCGGCCGTTGACGCATACCCCGAGCGTTCGCGTGACCGAACCCTGCACATAAGTCATGGCAACGACATTGCCCGGTTCGGCCAGCCCACCGAGGCTGTTGAAGACGATCGCCGTGACACCAGGAACAACGACCTGCGCGCCGCGAGTCATTGGCGGCACCACGCGCAGCAGGGTGCCATCGGCCAGCGTCGACACCTTCAATTCACCGGCCCACCCCTCCCCGGCAACACTTGGCATCACTCGCAGGCCCTGGCCTCGGTCCAGCGCCTCCAGGTGGGCGAAGTTCAGTGCTCGCATCAGGTTGTTCATGTCCGTATCGGCCTTGCTGCGTTGAATCATTCCATTGAATGCCGGAGTAACCAGAGCCGTCAGGATCGCAATCAACCCTACGGTTGCCAACAATTCGATCAAGGAAAAAGCGTTACAACGTTGGTGCATCAGGACTCGCTTTCGAGAAAGTTCGACTATACCCAGTCATCGGGACCGGGCTTTGCACCCAAGGGATGTGAGGTGATTGGCCGGGATGAACGCGCACGCTTCCAGGGAGGAAGCCCACATGCGACAACAAGGAATGACACTGATTCAACTTTTGGCGGTGATGGCGCTCGTCACAGTGCTCGTGCAACTGGCCACGCCGACATTTGCCGACATGACAGCCCGCCAGCACCGGCAGCTGGCCGCCGAACAACTGGCCATTGGCCTACGGACGGCACGCAGCGAAGCGATCCTGCGTCATCAGCCGGTGGTCATTCATGCGGTGGAGCAGGACTGGAGCAAGGGCTGGCGAATCACTGCCGACGCCAGCGGCCAAGGCCATGACGACAGCGACAATCCCCTGTTGATCGAGCGCCGGGAAAGCGGCCGGGTCACAGTTGTCGGCAATCAGCCCGTGAGAAACTTCGTGCGGTTCAGCGAACTGGGGGCACCACTGCATGCCAGTGGCGCGTTTCAGGCGGGCACGCTGCACATCTGCCAGGGTAACGATCCGAAGAGCCACTATCAGGTCGTGCTGGCCAAGTCCGGCAGAGTCAGCTTGCGCCAGGGCCTGGATGAACAGGCCCTGTGCGAGCGGCAGGGCCTGGATGAACAGGCCCTGTGCGAGCGGCAGGGCTCATAGCAGCGAGCGGACGCGGAGCTCCTTGGGCATGGAGAAGGTCACGTTTTCCTCGCGACCGGCCAGCTCATCGGCGCCGGTTGCGCCCCACGCCTGCAGTTGCTGGATCACGCCGCGCACCAGCACTTCCGGAGCCGAGGCGCCGGCGGTGATGCCGATACGCTCGACACCGTCGAACCAGCTGCGCTGCAGGTCTTCGGCACCGTCGATGAGGTAGGCCGGAGTCGCCATGCGCTCGGCCAGTTCACGCAGACGGTTGGAGTTGGAGCTGTTCGGGCTGCCGACCACCAGTACCACATCGCACTCGTCGGCCAGTTGCTTGACGGCGTCCTGGCGGTTCTGGGTGGCGTAGCAGATGTCGTCCTTGCGTGGCCCGCCAATGTTCGGGAAGCGCGACCGCAGGGCATCGATTACCCGGCTGGTGTCGTCCATGGACAGCGTGGTCTGGGTGACGAATGCCAGCGCGTCAGGATTCTTCACCTGCAGGTTGGCCACATCCTTTTCGTCTTCGACCAGGTAGATGGCGCCGCCATTGCTGGCGTCGTACTGGCCCATGGTGCCTTCGACTTCAGGATGGCCGGCATGGCCGATGAGGATGCATTCGCGGCCGTCGCGGCTGTAGCGCGCCACTTCGATATGCACCTTGGTGACCAGCGGGCAGGTTGCATCGAACACTTTCAGGCCGCGACCGGCAGCTTCCTGACGCACGGCCTGGGAAACCCCGTGGGCACTGAAGATGACGATGACGTCGTCCGGCACCTGATCCAGCTCTTCGACGAAGATCGCGCCACGTGCGCGCAGGTCTTCGACGACGAATTTGTTGTGCACCACTTCATGCCGCACGTAGATCGGCGGGCCGAAGACTTCCAGCGCACGGTTGACGATTTCGATCGCCCGGTCCACACCAGCGCAGAAGCCACGGGGGTTGGCGAGTTTGATTTGCATGCTGTGCCTCGTGTCTTGCGGGCAAGGAAATAATCGTTGCAACCGCTGTGCGGTTGCTCGCGATAGGGTTACAGCGCCTTGACGTCGATGATCTCGACATCGAAGGTCAGCGTCTTGCCAGCCAACGGATGGTTGAAGTCGATGGTCACTTGCGCGTCATCGAATGCCTTGACCACACCCGGCAGCTCAGTATTGGCCGCGTCGTTGAAAATCACCAGCAGCCCGTGGGAAAGCTCCATGTCCTGGAACTGACTGCGCGGGATGATCTGCACGTTTTGCGGGTTGGGCTGACCAAAGGCGTTTTCCGGCAGGATCTGCAGGTTGCGCTTGTCGCCGGCCTTGAAGCCGAACAGCGCCGCTTCGAAACCTGGCAGCAGGTTGCCATCGCCCACCTTGAACGTCGCCGGCGCCTTGTCGAAGGTGCTGTCGACAGTGTCGCCGTTCTCCAGGCGCAAAGCGAAATGCAGGGTGACTTCCGTGTTCTGGCCAATGCGTGTTTCGGCCAACAACTGATCAGTCATGAACGGCTTCTCCGGTCTTCTTGCTTTTGAACATATCCAGCGCCAGCATCACCGCACCTACCGAAATCGCACTATCGGCGATATTGAACGCCGGGAAGTACCAGCGGTTTTGCCAGTGCACCAGAATAAAATCGATCACATGACCCAACACGATGCGGTCGTACAGATTGCCCAGCGCACCACCCAGGACCAGCGCCAGCGCAACAGCCAGCCAGGTCTCGTTGCGGCCCAGGCGCTTGAGCCAGACCACCAGCACGGCACTGACCACCAGGGCGATCAGGGCAAATAACCAGCGCTGCCAGCCCGAGCTTTCGGCCAGGAAGCTGAAGGCCGCGCCGGTGTTGTAGGCCAGGGTCCAGCTGAAGTAGTCGGGAATGACCACGATCTGCTGGTACAGGCTCAGCGAACTCTCGAAATAGAACTTGCTGGCCTGGTCGATGACCAGGACCAGCATGCTCAACCAGAGCCAGCTCAGGCGCCCGAAGCGCCCGGCAGTGGCATTAGGCATAGTGACGCACCTCACCGGCACCGCTGATGTTGTCGACGCAACGACCGCAGATTTCCGGATGCTCGGGGTTCACCCCGACGTCCTCGCGGCAATGCCAGCAGCGGGCGCACTTGGCGTGGGACGACTTGACCACCTTGAGCTTGAGCCCGGCGACTTCGGTTTCCACGGCATCGGCCGGCGCCTGCACCAACGGCGCCAGGCTGGCAGTGGACGTGATCAGCACGAAACGCAGTTCGTTGCTGAGCTTGCCCAGGTCGGCGGTCAGCGCGTCATCGGCAAACAGCGTCACTTCGGCCTGCAGGTTACCGCCGATGGCCTTGGCCGCCCGCTGGTTCTCCAGTTCCTTGTTGACCGCTACCTTGACCGCCATGAGCCGCTCCCAATAGGCGCGGTCCAGCTCGAAGCCTTCCGGCAGCTCGCTCAGGCCTTCGTACCAGGTGTTGAGCATCACCGATTCGTTGCGCTCGCCCGGCAGGTACTGCCACAGCTCGTCGGCGGTGAACGCCAGGATCGGTGCGATCCAGCGAACCAGCGCTTCGGAGATGTGGAACAGCGCGGTCTGGCAGGAGCGCCGCGCGGTGCTGTTGGCACCGGTGGTGTACTGACGGTCCTTGATGATGTCCAGGTAGAAACCGCCCAGCTCCTGCACGCAGAAGTTGTGCACCTTGGAGTAGACGTTCCAGAAGCGGTATTCACCGTAGTGTTCCTGCAACTCGCGCTGCAGCAACAGGGTACGGTCCACGGCCCAACGGTCCAGCGCCAGCATTTCTTCGGCCGGGAGGATGTCGGTGGCCGGGTTGAAGCCGGTCAGGTTCGACAGCAGGAAGCGCGCGGTATTGCGGATACGTCGGTAGGCATCGGCGCTGCGCTGCAGGATCTGCTCGGAAACGGCCATTTCACCCGAATAGTCGGTAGCCGAAACCCACAGACGCATGATGTCGGCGCCCAGGGTGTCATTGACCTTTTGCGGAGCGATCACGTTGCCCAGCGACTTGGACATCTTGCGGCCGTTCTCGTCCACGGTGAAACCGTGGGTCAGCAGCTCGCGATACGGCGCGTGGTTGTCGATGGCGCAGCCGGTCAGCAAGGACGAGTGGAACCAGCCGCGGTGCTGGTCGGAACCTTCCAGGTACAAGTCGGCCCGCGGACCGGTCTCGTGGCCCATCGGGTGCGAGCCGCGCAGTACGTGCCAATGGGTGGTACCGGAGTCGAACCAGACGTCGAGGGTGTCGCTGATCTTGTCATAGTGCGCGGCGTCTTCACCGAGCAGCTCGGTAGCGTCCAGCTTGAACCAGGCTTCGATGCCTTCGACTTCGACGCGCTTGGCGACTTCTTCCATCAGCTCGACGGTGCGCGGGTGCAATTCACCGCTCTGCTTGTGCAGGAAGAACGGGATCGGCACGCCCCAGTTGCGCTGACGGGAGATGCACCAGTCAGGACGGTTGGCGATCATCGAGTGCAGGCGCGCCTGACCCCAGCCCGGGATGAAGGCGGTGTCTTCAATGGCCTTGATCGCACGCTGACGCAGGGTATCGCCGCTGGTCGGCTGCTTGTCCATGCCGACGAACCACTGCGCGGTGGCGCGATAGATCAGCGGAGTCTTGTGGCGCCAGCAGTGCATGTAGCTGTGGCTGATGGTTTCGGTGTACATCAGCGCGCCGACTTCGACCAGCTTGTCGACGATGTTCGGGTTGGCTTTCCAGATGAACTGGCCGCCGAAGAACTCCAGCGTATCGACATACACACCGTTGCTCTGCACCGGGGTCAGGATGTCGTCGTTGACCATGCCGTAGCGTTTGCAGGTGATGAAGTCGTCTTCACCGTAGGCCGGGGCCGAGTGCACCACGCCGGTACCGGCGCCCAGTTCGACGTAGTCAGCCAGGTAGACAGGCGACAGACGGTCGTAGAGCGGGTGACGGAAGTTGATCAGCTCCAGCGCCTTGCCCGGCACGGTCGCCAGTACCGAACCCTGCAGGTTGTAGCGGGTCAGGCAGGCTTCGACCAGCTCTTCGGCCAGCACCAGCAGCTTGTCGCCGACATCGACCAGGGCGTAGTTGAAGTCCGGGTGGACGTTCAGTGCCTGGTTGGCCGGGATGGTCCACGGGGTGGTGGTCCAGATCACGATCGAGGCTGGCTTGCCCAGGGCAGCCAGGCCGAAAGCAGCGGCCAGCTTGGCGTCATCGGCGACCTGGAAGGCCACGTCGATGGAAGTGGACTTCTTGTCGGCGTACTCGACCTCGGCTTCGGCCAGGGCCGAACCGCAATCGAAGCACCAGTTCACGGGCTTGAGGCCCTTGAACACGAAACCGTTCTTGACCATTTCGGCCAGGGCACGGATTTCACCGGCCTCGTTGGTGAAACTCATGGTCTTGTAGGGGTTGGACCAGTCGCCCAGCACGCCCAGACGGATGAACTCGGCCTTTTGCCCTTCGATCTGCTCGCTGGCGTAGGCACGGCAAAGCTCGCGGGTCTTGTCGGCGCCCAGGTTCTTGCCGTGGGTCACTTCGACCTTGTGCTCGATCGGCAGGCCGTGGCAGTCCCAACCCGGTACATACGGGGCATCGAAGCCCGACAGGGTCTTGGAACGGACAATCATGTCCTTGAGAATCTTGTTGACCGCATGACCGATGTGAATATTGCCGTTGGCGTACGGAGGACCATCGTGCAGGACGAATTTTGGACGATCCTTACCCATCTCGCGCAGCTTCTGGTACAGGCCAATGCTGTCCCAGCGCTGCAGAGTTTGCGGCTCGCGCTGGGGCAGGCCGGCCTTCATCGGGAAGGCGGTGTCCGGAAGATTCAGAGTGGCTTTGTAGTCGGTCATTTCAGGCTCTTGGGTTAGCGGTTGGCCGCTGCTCGGAATTAAGGGCATGGGCACGGGCGGCGGCGACATCCGCATCGATCGCCGTCTTCAGCGCCTCCAGGGAGGCGAAACGCTGCTCATCACGCAGCTTGTGGTGGAACGCCACCGTCAAACGCCGGCCATACAAATCACCGGCAAAATCCAGAAGGTGTATTTCCAGGTGGGCACTGCCATCACCTGAAACGGTCGGTCGCACGCCAATATTGGCGACGCCCGGCCACGGCTTGCCGTCGATTTCAGCACTGACCAGATAGACCCCGGTCAATGGCACGCGACGCCGCTTGAGCTGGATATTGGCCGTCGGCCAACCCAGCTGACGGGCCAGCTTCTGGCCATGCAACACCCGCCCGGCAATCCGGTACGGGCGACCCAGCAGCCGCTCGGCCAGGGCAAAGTCGGCAGCGGCCAGGGCCTTGCGGACCTCGGTACTGCTGACGCGAATGCCGTCCAGCTCGACGGTTTGCGCCGCCTCGACGGTGAAGCCCTGGACGATGCCGGCTTGCTGCAGGAAATCGAAATCGCCCAGGCGATCACAGCCAAAACGGAAATCGTCGCCGACTTCCAGGTGCTGGATACCCAGCCCGTCGACCAGGATAGTGTCGACGAACTCCGCCGCACTGAGCTTGCTCAGGCGTTGGTTGAACGCCAGGCACAGCACCCGGTCAACGCCCTCCTCGGCCAGCAGCGCGATCTTGTCGCGCAAGCGCGCCAGGCGCGCAGGCGCTGTCTCGGGAGCGAAGTATTCACGCGGTTGTGGCTCGAAAATCACCACGCAGCTGGGCACGCCCAACTCCACCGCACGCTCGCGCAGCCGCGCCAGGATAGCCTGGTGGCCACGGTGAACACCGTCAAAGTTGCCAATAGTGGCGACACAGCCCCGATGCTGGGGCCGCAGGTTGTGGAGGCCTCGAACCAGCTGCATAACGCGCTTCTTGCTCATAAAGTGGTCGATTATAACCACACACGGGCGTCGACGACAGGCAACACCGTCACCCAGTGGCACCGAAATCGGAAAACCGACGTCTGGCCCGCCTGCCGTCAGGCCTCAGTGCAGCGTTTTTCGGGCAAAATCGCGCAGGCGAAAGCCCAAAACCAGCAATGTCCCAAAATAAGCTATCACGCCGGCAACGATCACCACGCCCAGGCGCAGGAAGCGCTCAAGCATCGCTCCATGCTCCCAGGCCGGCATCAGCTGCATGACGCCTACCAGCACGGCCGACATCACCAGCACGGCCACCACCAGTTTGACCAGGAACATCGGCCAACCCGGTTGAGGCTGGAACAAATCCTGTTGGCGCAACTTCCAGTAAAGAAGCCCGGCATTGAGGCAGGCACCGACACTGATGGCCAGGGCCAGACCGGCATGCTTCAGATGACCAATGAATGCCAGATTGAGCAATTGCGTGGCAACCAGGGTGAAAATCGCGATTTTCACCGGCGTGCGGATGTTTTGCTGGGCGTAAAAACCAGGCGCCAGCACCTTGATCATGATAATGCCGAGCAGCCCCACCGAGTAGGCGATCAAGGCCCGCTGGGTCATGGCCGCATCGAAGGCGCTGAACTTGCCGTACTGGAACAGCGCGACCGTCAGCGGCTCGGAGAGAATTCCCAGTGCCAGTGAGCATGGCAACACCAGCACGAAGCACAGGCGCAGCCCCCAGTCGAGGATCCGCGAATATTCATGACGATCCTTGTTGGCATAGGTCTTGGCCAGGGTTGGCAGCAGGATGGTGCCCAGCGCCACACCGAGCACGCCCGACGGCAATTCCATGAGGCGGTCGGCGTAGTACATCCAGGAAACGGAACCGGCGACCAGGAACGAGGCAAAGATGGTGTTGATGATCAGGGAAATCTGACTCACCGACACCCCGAGTATGGCCGGCAGCATCTGCTTGAGTACGCGCCAGACCCCGGTGTCGTGCAAATTCAGGCGCGGCATCACCAGCATGCCGATCTTCTTCAGGTGCGGCAGTTGATACAACAGTTGCAGCAAACCGCCGGCCAACACCGCCCAGCCCAGCACCATGACCGGTGGATTGAAGTACGGCGTAAGAAATACGGCAAAGAAAATCATCGCGACGTTGAGCAACGTCGGCACGAAAGCCGGTACTGAAAAGCGGTTCCAGGTATTGAGGATCGCGCCGGCCAGGGATGACAGCGAAATCAGCAGGATATAAGGGAACGTTACCCGCAGCAGGTCAGTGGTCAGTTGGAATTTTTCCGGGCTGTCGACAAATCCTGGAGCGGTTACCCAGATCACCCAGGGCGCCGCCAACATCCCGATTGCCGTGACCAGCGCCAACGCCAGCGTGAGCAGACCGGCGATATAAGCCACGAAGGTGCGCGTCGCCTCCTCGCCTTGCTGGTGCTTGTACTCGGCCAGAATCGGCACGAACGCCTGGGAAAACGCCCCTTCAGCAAAGATGCGCCGTAAAAGGTTCGGCAGCTTGAAGGCGATGAAGAAGGCGTCCGTCGCCATTCCAGCACCGAAAATGCGCGCAATGATGGTGTCGCGCACAAACCCCAGAACCCGCGAAATCATGGTGATGGAGCTGACCGCGGCCAAAGACTTGAGAAGGTTCATCGAAAGAATTTTGCGCCTGTAGATAAAGAGCAGACCCGGAAGGCGCCCATGTGTGCGATACTCCGCGCCGCAACTGCAGACAGAGCCAAAACTCGCGAGTTTACAGGTCATGCGTCAGAAGGGAATCACTTCCCGGGTGAGATTGACCACTCAGCGGAACGTCTCAACCGCCCTTGACAACAGATCAACTCATCGGCATGATTCGCGGCCTATTTTGTTTGCTATTTACCAAGTCTTTCGAGGAGCTCGACGGTGGCCAACTCACCTTCCGCCAAAAAACGTGCAAAACAGGCTGAGAAGCGTCGCAGCCACAACGCCAGCCTGCGTTCCATGGTCCGTACCTACATCAAAAACGTAGTTAAGGCCATCGACGCAAAAGACGCCGCAAAAGCGCAAGCTGCTTACGTCCTGGCTGTTCCTGTTATCGACCGTATGGCCGATAAAGGCATCATCCACAAGAACAAAGCCGCTCGCCATAAAGGCCGTCTGAATGGCCACATCAAGGCTCTGAACCTTGCTGCTGCAGCCTAAGCGATACGCTTTGATGAAAAACCGACCCTAGGGTCGGTTTTTTATTGCCTGTGATTTGCGCCGTGCAGAGACACCGCGTCGCATTCATCGCTGGCAAGCCAGCTCCCACAGGATTAGATGTCGTTCACAAAATTGTGAATCAACGGAGATCCACTGTGGGAGCCGGCTTGCCAGCGATTAGGCCGCAAATACTACTACTTCGCCCAAGGCAAAATCGGGATCGCCGTCACCGCATTCTGCGGACTGCCCTCGATCACCCGATCGCTATACACCAGGTACACCAGCGTATTGCGCTTCTTGTCGAAGAAACGCACCACCTGCATGGTCTTGAATACCAGCGAGGTGCGCTCCTTGAAGACCTCCTCACCATCCTTGAGGTTATCGGCAAAGCGGATCGGACCGACCTGGCGACAGGCGATGGAGGCCTCGGCGCGGTCCTCGGCCAGGCCCAGGCCGCCTTTCACGCCGCCGGTCTTGGCCCGCGACAGGTAACAGGTCACACCCTCGACCTTGGGGTCATCGAACGCCTCGACCACGATCCGGTCGTTCGGGCCGACGAACTTGAACACCGTCGAGACCTGGCCGATTTCCTCTGCCGATGCCAGCAGTGGCAACGCCAATAATGCGCCCAGCATTCCCTTGATCATTCGCACTGCACACTCCTTTCGGCGCCAGGCGCCTTAGACCAGAATCAGATTGTCACGGTGAACCAGTTCCGGTTCAGCCATGTAACCGAGCAAGCCTTCGATCGCCTCGGAGGATTGACCGATGATCTTTTGCGCCTCAAGCGCACTGTAGTTGGCCAGGCCACGGGCAATTTCGCGACCATCCGGCGCCACGCAGACCACCATCTCGCCGCGACGGAAGCTGCCCTGTACGACCTTCACGCCAACCGGCAGCAAGCTCTTGCGTCCATCCTGCAAAGCAGTCACTGCGCCCGCATCAAGCACCAGGGTGCCACGGGTCTGCAGATGCCCGGCCAGCCATTGCTTGCGCGCCGCCAGCATGCCGCGCTCGGGCGACAGCAAGGTGCCCAGGCGCTCGCCCGCCTTGAGCCGATCAAGCACGCGCTCGATACGCCCGCCGACGATGATGGTGTGCGCTCCGGAACGCGCCGCCAACCGTGCCGCACGCAGTTTGGTCTGCATGCCGCCACGCCCCAGCGCACCACCGGTACCACCGGCGACTGCATCCAGGGAAGGATCATCGGCACGGGCTTCGTAAATCAGATTGGCATCGGGATTGTTGCGCGGATCGGCGTCGAACATGCCGTCACGATCAGTCAGGATCACCAGCAGATCCGCCTCGACCAGGTTGGCCACCAGGGCTGCCAGGGTATCGTTGTCGCCAAAACGGATTTCGTCGGTCACCACGGTATCGTTCTCGTTGATCACCGGGATCACACCGAGCTCAACCAAAGTGCGCAAGGTACTGCGTGCATTGAGGTAGCGCTTGCGGTCGGACAGGTCGTCATGGGTCAGAAGAATCTGCGCCGTGTGCCGGCCATGCTCGGCAAAGCTCGATTCCCAGGCCTGCACCAGGCCCATTTGACCGATGGCGGCTGCCGCCTGCAACTCGTGCATGCCACTGGGTCGCTTGGCCCAACCCAGACGACTCATCCCGGCCGCCACGGCACCAGACGATACCAGCACCAGTTCGACCCCCGCCTCATGCAGGGCCACCATCTGCTCGACCCAGACGCCCATTGCGGCGCGATCCAGACCCTTGCCATCAGCTGTCAGCAGGGCGCTGCCGATTTTAACGACCCAGCGCTGCGCACCCGTCACCTTGCTCCGCATCATGTTCCAACCTATGCCGATCTGTAGATACCCTGTGGATCTGGGGCCTGACCGCAAATACATCGACACGACACCCACACGGATACGAGTCGCCTGCATCGCTGGCAAGCCAGCTCCCACAAGAAAGCACAATTCTCAAATAGCAAAACGCCGCTTGAAAAAGCGGCGTTCAGTTTACTGCAATGAATCAGTCGCGGACGTAAATGATTTCCGGACCGTCTTCATCTTCAACGTCTTCTTCATCCCAATCGAAGTCATCGCCGATGTCATGCACGCTCTTCACGCCGCTGCGGCGCAAGGCACGCTGATCGTCCAGCGCCTGCAACTGGGCACGCGCCTCGTCTTCGATGCGCTGATCAAGATCGGACAGCGCCTCAGCGTAGGCGGGATCGCTGGCCAGGCGGTCGGCACGATCTTCCAGGTAGCGCATGATGTCGCGACTCAGGCGTTCGGTCCCTTCCTTGGCGATGGCCGAGATCACGTAGACCGGGCCCTCCCACTCAAGGCGATCAACCACTTCCTTGACGCGCGCCTCGTGCTCTTCTTCAAGCAGGGTGTCGCACTTGTTCAGCACCAGCCAGCGATCACGCTCGGCCAGCGACGGGCTGAACTTGGCCAGCTCGTTGACGATCACTTCCGCCGCATCGGCAGCGCTGCTTTCGTCGATCGGCGCCATATCCACGAGGTGCAGCAGCAGACGGGTACGCGCCAGGTGCTTGAGGAAGCGAATCCCCAGACCCGCGCCGTCCGAAGCACCTTCGATCAGGCCTGGAATGTCAGCAACGACGAAGCTTTTCCAGCGGTCAACGCTGACCACACCCAGATTCGGCACCAGCGTGGTGAACGGGTAGTCGGCCACTTTCGGCTTGGCTGCGGAAACCGAACGAATGAAGGTACTTTTACCAGCGTTCGGCAGACCCAGCAGACCAACGTCGGCCAGCACTTTCATTTCCAGCTTCAGGTCGCGCTGCTCACCCGGTTTGCCTGGCGTCGTCTGACGCGGCGCACGGTTGGTACTGGACTTGAAGCGGGTGTTGCCCAGACCGTGCCAGCCACCATGGGCTACCAGCAGGCGCTGCCCGGCCTTGACCAGGTCACCAATGACTTCCTGGGTACTCGAGTCGATCACCGTGGTGCCGACTGGCACCCGCAGAAACAGATCCTCACCCTTCTTGCCGGTGCAGTCGGTGCTACCACCGTTGGAGCCGCGCTCGGCATCGAAGTGACGGGTATAGCGGTAGTCGACCAGGGTGTTGAGGTTTTCGTCGGCGACCATATAGATCGAGCCGCCATCACCACCGTCACCGCCGTTCGGACCACCATTTTCAATGAATTTTTCCCGGCGAAAGCTCATGCAGCCATTGCCGCCGTCGCCTGCTTTTACCCGGATCGAAACTTCATCTACAAACTTCATAAAAAACGCCTCTCGCCACACGGACGAGCTGAAAAAACACCAAGACATAAGGCTCTTGCAAAAATGAGCGCGGCGGCCCCAATCAACGACCGTAGAATCCAGCGCCGGCAGCCCATACAAACAGCTTTGCAAGAGACTCACCCCACAAACGAAAAAGCCCCGTCGCAAGACAGGGCTTCTCCAGCGTTCTCGCGATTAAGCCGCGACTACGCTCACGTAACGACGACCGAAAGCGCCTTTTACTTCAAACTTGATCACGCCTTCGATTTTGGCGAAGAGAGTGTGATCTTTACCCATGCCAACGCCGTAGCCAGCGTGGAATTGGGTGCCGCGCTGACGCACGATGATGTTGCCGGCCTTGATGACCTGGCCGCCATACATCTTCACGCCAAGGCGTTTGGCTTCTGAGTCGCGACCGTTACGGGTACTACCACCAGCTTTTTTGTGTGCCATGAGTTCAATTCTCCTAGTGAGGAATTAGGCTGAAATTAAGCCTGAATACCGGTGATTTTGATCTCGGTGTACCACTGGCGGTGGCCCATACGCTTCATGTGGTGCTTACGGCGACGGAACTTGATGATGCGGACTTTATCGTGACGACCTTGGGAGATCACTTCAGCCACAACGGTAGCGCCAGCAACGACTGGAGCACCGATATTCACGTCGTCACCGTTGGCGACCAACAGAACGCGATCAAAGGTAACGGATTCGCCAGTGGCGACTTCCAGTTTTTCGATCTTCAGGTATTCACCCGGGGCGACCTTGTATTGCTTGCCGCCAGTAACGATTACTGCATAAGACATGGTATTTCTCCGATAATCCTGCTCACCCAGCGCTTTAGAAGAAGAGGTATTGGCTGGCATGGCTGCATGGGGTGGAACGACCCAAATGCAATTGCGTAAGGCAGGTGCTGCCCAGGAAGTTCAGGGTGCGCGATTGTACGCAAGCTCAGCAAAGCTTGCAAGGTCCCGAAACAGCTGCCGGGGATATCGCCTTGACAGGGTCTGGCCTGAGACCTAGCATGCCGCGCAACCCTTCTGGAGCACCTGTCGCTGATGCAACCCCAAGCTTTCTACCGCGCGGTGGCGGACGATTTTAGTGCCGTTGACGTCATCATCAAGAAACAGCTGACTTCGCGCGTGCCGTTGGTCTCGAAAATCGGCGACTATATTACCTCGGCCGGAGGCAAACGTCTGCGCCCGCTGCTGGTGCTGCTCTGCGGCAAGGCGCTGGGCCGCGAAGGCGATGACCTGCGCCTGCTCGCCGCCACCATTGAATTCCTGCACACCGCGACCCTGCTGCATGACGACGTCGTCGACATGTCGGGCATGCGCCGTGGCCGTTCGACCGCCAACGCCATGTGGGGCAACGCCCCGAGCGTGCTGGTCGGCGACTTCCTGTACTCGCGCTCCTTCGAGATGATGGTCGAACTGGGCTCGATGTCGGTCATGAAGATTCTTTCCCAGGCCACGCGCATCATTGCCGAAGGCGAAGTGCTGCAGCTGTCCAAGGTGCGTGACGCCAGCACCACCGAAGAAACCTACATGGAAGTCATTCGCGGCAAGACCGCGATGCTTTTCGAGGCCTCGACCCACAGTGCCGCGGCCCTGGCCGGCGCCTCCGAACAGCAGAGCGAAGCCCTGCGCACCTTCGGTGACTACCTGGGCACGGCGTTCCAGCTGGTCGACGACCTGCTCGATTATCGCGGCGACGCCGAAACCCTGGGCAAGAACGTCGGCGACGACCTGGCCGAAGGCAAGCCGACCCTGCCTCTGATCTACACCATGCGTGAAGGCACGGCCGAGCAGGCCGCACTGGTGCGCAAGGCGATTCAGAAAGGCGGTATCGAAGACCTGGAAAGCATCCGCGCCGCCGTCGAAGCCGCCGGCGCCCTGGACTACACCGCAAAACTGGCCCGCGACTACGTCGCCCGCGCCATCGCCTGCCTGGACGTGCTGCCGGCCAGCGAATACCGCGACGCCCTGATCGAGTTGAGCGAGTTCGCGGTCGCCCGCACTCACTGACAGCCGATCCCCCCAGCCCATCGCTCGATGGGCCGGGCCTCCCCTCTCCCCGACAAAACCCTATACAATGTAGGATTTAAGCACTCGCGCCCAGAGGAACCTTAGTGAGCACTTTGCCTCCCTGCCCCAAATGCAATTCCGAATACACCTATGAAGACGGCACCCAGCTGATCTGCCCTGAATGCAGCCACGAATGGTCTGCAGCAGGCGAAACCGATACCGCTGAAGGCGATACCGTCAAAAAGGATTCGGTGGGCAATGTGCTGCAGGACGGTGACACCATCACCGTGATCAAGGACCTCAAAGTCAAAGGCACGTCGCTGGTGGTCAAGGTCGGCACCAAGGTCAAGAACATCCGCCTGTGCGACGGCGACCACGACATCGACTGCAAGATCGATGGCATTGGCCCAATGAAGCTGAAGTCCGAGTTCGTCCGCAAGGTCTGATCAACACGGCGCTTGCTATTTCAGAAATAAGAATTATTCTCATTGAAGATCTTTCAAGGAGAATGACCATGACTTATCTGATCGACGCCTGGCTGGATCGGCCACACCCTTACTTGCGCATCCTGCACCGTGAAACCGGCGAGGTCTGTGCCGTGCTGGAAGAAGAAGCGCTGGCTGAGCTGCGCGAACAGGGAGAGCTGGATTTCAATGGATTGAATTCGAGCGAGCCGCTTGTGCTCAAGGAATTGGTGCGGAGTCTGTTTCTGTTTTGCTATGCCCGGGCGTTGCGGCCGGCTGGGGAGTTGCGTTGAAGGTGTTGCGACCGCTTTGCGGTCGATCGCTGGCAAGCCAGCTCCCACAGGATAATGTGTACCACCTGACCCTGTGGGAGCGGGCTTGCCCGCGATAAGGGCCGAAGGACCTTCCCTCAGCCCTGACACGACTTACAAGACGTCCAGCAGCTCGACGTCAAACACCAGAACGCTGTGCGGCGGGATGCTGCCCACGCCTTGCGCGCCGTAGGCCAGCTCGCTCGGCACGTACAGACGCCATTTGCTGCCGGCGTTCATCAGTTGCAGGGCTTCGGTCCAGCCAGCGATCACGCCGCCGACCGGGAACTCAGCCGGCTGGCCACGCTCGTAGGAGCTGTCGAACACGGTGCCGTCGATCAGGGTGCCGTGGTAATGAGTGCGAACGGTGTCCTCACGCGATGGCTTGGCGCCCTCGCCTGCGGTCAGCACTTCGTATTGCAGGCCCGATGCCAGGGTGATGATGCCTTCACGCTTGGCGTTTTCAGCCAGGAATGCCAGGCCGGCACCAGCAGCGGCTTCAGCCTTGGCTGCGGCTTCGGCTTGCATGATTTCGCGGATAACCTTGAAGCTGGCAGACAGGTCTTCCTGGCTCACACGGCTTGCCTGGCCATTGAAGGCGTCGGTCAGGCCAGCGAGGATCGCGTCCAGGCTGACGCCTGGTGGCGGGTTGTCACGCAGCTGGTCGCCCAGCTGACGGCCAATGCCGTAGCTGACGCGGGTTTCGTCGGTGGACAGATTTACTTCGGACATGGGACTGCTCCGCTGTAGGGCCGCTCTTGAAATATCCATGACGGAATAACAAGTCCAAGAGCGCCCTGAACCAAAAGGGCAAGCAGCCTAGCACACTGAAACAGGCCTTATCAGCCCACTCGACCAGCTCGATTCGAACGGACCGCCAGGGGAATGCGCAGATCTTCCTCGGGAATGCCCTTCATCCCACACATTTCATCCTGGACGGACCAATGCACCAGATTCATTTCCATGTTCGGCAAGGTGTGCAGCATTTGCCTGGCGTGCTCCACCGAGCGGAACGGCAGGGCTTGCCCACGGGCATCGTGCAAGGGATGGGCGGCGCCGTGCATGCGGGCCTCCAGCAGGTATATGCCACCTTCGAGCGAAATCAGGTTCAGCTCGTCGATACGTCCGGCCTTGGCATGACTGGTCAACTCGTGGAAGTTCATTGAACACCTCACTTGTACAAGGATTGACCCCCTCTTTCTTTGTCGTACAACCCAGCCCAAAGCACAAGGCAAAAACACAGCCGCCCGTCCGTTTCGCAACGGCCGGGCGGCAGGTGTAGCAGCGTTGATACGGAACGATCAGTGCTTGGTCAGCTTGTCCAGGTAACCCATGGCGAAGGCCGATATCACGAAGGTCATGTGGATGATCACGTACCACATCAGATATTGCGGCTCGATGTTGCGTGCATCCATGAACACCCGCAGCAAGTGAATCGAGGAAATCGCCACGATGGAAGCCGCCACCTTCATTTTCAGCGAGGTGGAGTCCATCTTGCCCAGCCAGCTGAGTTTTTCCTGGCCTTCGTCGATGTCCAGTTGCGATACGAAGTTCTCGTAGCCGGAGATCATCACCATGACCAGCAGGCCACCGACCAGCGCCATATCGATCAGCGACAGCAGCACCAGAATCAGATCGGCTTCAGCGAGCGAGAAGATATTGGGGAGGACGTGAAAGATTTCCTGGAAAAACTTCAACGCCAGGGCCAGCAGCCCCAAAGACAAACCAAAATAGATGGGCGCGAGCATCCAGCGCGAGGCGTACATCGCATTTTCGATAAAGCGTTCCATTAAAACTCACTAGGTGGCCGGAAAAAACGAGCGCGAGTATACCAGCCACCCATGACAGAAAAATCCCATCTATCAACAACATCGGACGGACTATTCGGGATTGGACTGAAAATCACCAACCCTGTGCGTGCGTTCGCCGTTGATACGGCGCAATTGCGCCTGCAGGTGCAGACACCAGATCTGCGGGCCTTCGCTGACCTGATAGCCATGCAGGGTCAAGCTGTCGACGATGGCACTGAGGACCGATTCGGCCACGAAAGGCCCATGAAAAGGACCCTGAGCCTTGATCGCCGAAGGTTGCTCACCGGCCATACCGGCGGCGAACAACAGTGTCCACATGCCATTGTCACCGGCAAGGGGGCGAATACTGCATTCGATGCGGGTGACCAGACCCAGGCATTGGCGAGTGAGACAGAGGCTGCGCGGCATGGCGTCGATCCTCGTTGGAACCGTTTTCAGCCTTCTGGAGAAGGCCGTTTCCTTCCCATGATCTTTGTAGATCCTGGGGCGTGTCATGACGGATGACACGCCCTAGTGCTCAGAATAGAAGAAAACTGGCCGAGACAGTTTTTTTTCCGCCTGAACGGGCGCCGAATGGTCATCTCACCAACGACACCCGTGTTTCGCCTCAGGAAGGCTTGACCTGGGCCAGCGCCTCCTCCGCATGCTCTTTTTCCGCTTCCTTGAGCTCTTCCTCACTGACCATCTCGGCAATGACCCGCAAGCGCTCGACAACCCGTGCGTTGACGCTGCCCTCGGGGAACTGGCCTTCTGCATCCGGCTCACCGGCAGGCTCGCCGACCAGCAGGCTCAAGGCTTCATCGGCCTGACGCACGGCGTAGACATGGAACTGCCCGGCACGCACGGCCTGCAGGACACGCTCGTCGAGCATCAGGGTGGCGACGTTGGCATGGGGAATGATCGCGCCCTGCTCTCCAGTCAGGCCGCGCGCTTCACAAAGCCGGAAGAAGCCTTCGATTTTCTCGTTGACCCCGCCCACCGCCTGAACTTCACCGAATTGGTTGATGGAGCCGGTGATGGCGAAGCACTGCTTGAGCGGCGTTTTCGACAGGGCCGAAATCAAGGTGCAGGCCTCGCCGAGCGAAGCGCTGTCACCGTCTACGTAGCCGTAGGACTGCTCCAGGGCGATGCTCGCCGAAATCGCCAGCGGGAATTCCTGGGCATAACGGCTGCCCAGATACCCGGTGAGGATCATCACCCCCTTGGAGTGGATCGGCTGGCCGAGGTTGACCTCACGCTCGATGTCGACGATGCCGCTCCCGCCCGGATAGACAGTGGCCGAGATCCGCGCCGGAATACCAAAGGCCGAATCGCCGACTTCCAGTACCGTCAGGCCGTTGCACTTGCCCACCGCCGCGCCGTCGGTATCGATCAGGATGATGCCCGCCAGCATGTCGTCGAGAATCCGCGCCGAGACCCGCCCGGTGCGGGTGGCCTTGGCCTTGAGGGCGCGCTCGATATGGCCGGCGTCGGTCATTTCGTCGTTGGCCAGGTGGCGAATGAAGTCTGCCTCGCTGACCAGCTGGAACAGATCGCCGATCCGCGCCGAAAGCCGCCCCTGGTGCTCGGCCAGGCGCGCGCTGTAGGTCGCCAGCCGCGCCACGGCATCGGCCGTCAAAGGCGCCATGCCCTCTTCGGAAGTGCGCGTGGTGAGCAACTGTGCGAACTGCTCGAGGCTTTCGTCGACCATCGGGATGTCTTCATCGAAGTCCACCAGCACCCGGAACATCTCCTGGAAGTCCGGATCGTGGTCTTGCAGGGCGTAGTACAACTGGCGCGCACCGATAATGACCACCTTGACCTGCAGCGGGATCATCTGCGGCGTCAGGGTCACGGTCGCCAGGCGGCCGAACTCGCCCAGCGGCGACTCCATTTTCAACTTGCGCGATTGCAGGGCACGCTTGAGCGCATCCCAGACAAACGGCTCGCTGAGCATCTTTTCGGCTTCCAGGATCAGGAAACCGCCATTGGCCCGGTGGAAAGCGCCTGGGCGCAGCTGCCGGTAGGTGGTGTAGAGCGCCCCCTGATCGGTGCTGTATTCGATGCGGCCGAACAGGTTGTCATAGGTCGGGTGCGGCTCGAACACCACCGGTGCGCCGCCGCTGGCATGATGGCCGACCACCAGGCTCGGGGCGTACTGCTCTTCGAGCAACTTGCGCGCCTGGGCGTCGCTCTTGGCATCGTCGACGAACTGCTCGACCACGGTCCTGAGCAGATTCACCTGCATGGCTTGCAGGTAGGCGCAGACGGCCGCGTTCTCGGCGTATTTTTCCGAAAGCGGGGCCAACAACGGTTGCAAGGCCAGGGTGATGGTTTCTTCATTGAGCTGGCGCAGCTGGTTGCTCGACTCGCGCTTCCACTGTGGCAGGCTGGCCAATTCTTCGTTGAGCCGCTCTTCGAGCTCGGAAATATCGTTATGGAAACGCTCGCGCTCAGCTTCAGGCAGTTGCGCAAACTCGGCTTCATCCAGCGCTTTGCCGTCACTCATGGGGGTAAAGGCGATATTGCTGCTGTCACGGTACAGGGCAACGTCCTTTTCCAGCGACAGCCGCTCGATCACATCCAGGGCACGGTCATAGCGCTGGTTGAAAGCGCGATCGATCGCGCTTTTCTTTTGCTGGTAGGACGGGTGCTCGAACACTGCCGGAAAGGTTGCCAGCAGGTTGTCGATGAGGCCGCCGATATCGCTGATGAATGCTCCGGCGCTGCCCGGTGGCAGCTCCAGTGCACGCGGCTCGCGAGGTTCGTCGTAGTTGTTGACGTAAACCCAGTCCGAAGGGGTCTGCAGGCGTTTGCCTTCAGCCTTGAGGTAGCGTTTGACGAAGGAGAAGCGGCCCGTGCCGGGCTCGCCCATGACGAATACGTTATAGCCGGGACGTGGCATGGCGACGCCGAACTGCAAGGCTTCGACGGCACGTTCCTGGCCAAGCACACCGCGAAAAGGCTCCAGATCATTGGTGGTGGTAAAAGCGAACTGTTCAGCAGAAAACGGACGGGTCAGCGCTTCAGGCGCAAGACGCAGGCTGGCAGCGACAGGATCGGGCATCGGGCATCCTTACTTCAGGCGGGGCAGATGCAAGCATTCTGGCGCCGCGAACGCCCCACTTGCAAGGCGCAATACGCCAATGCAGCAACAAGTCGGGTAATGCGTATAAGCCGATAACTTCAAGCAATCTTTCGCAATTAATAACGCATCCGGCCGATCGTGCCTAAACTCCAGACTGCGCGGCTGGATAAATAGCCGACCCGCTCTGGCGTGGACCTTTGCAGGGTGCGCCAATCAACCCTGACCCCTTTGGCTTGTACATTCAAAAGAGAGCAAAGTTATGAAACGGATTCTTCTGGGTACTCTGTTCACCGCGGTTTCGATCAATGCCATGGCGCAGGCGCCCGGCGGGCCGGACTGCGGTTGGGGCAACATGCTGTTCGAAGGCCAGCGTGGCACCCCGGCTCACTTCCTTGCATCCACAACCAACGGCACCTCCGGCAACGCCACGTTCGGCATGACCTCCGGCACCAATGGCTGCGCCACCAATGCCGCGCTGACCTATGGTGGCAAATCCTGGTTCGCCATGAATGGCATGATGAACGAACTGTCCGAGGACATGGCCAAGGGCCAGGGCGAAGCGCTGACCACCTATGCCGTCGTGCTCGGCGTGGCACCGGAAGATCGTGCCCATTTCGCTGCGGTCACCCATGAACACTTCCAGGAAATCTTCAAAACCGCCGATGTGACCGCTGACGATGTACACAGCAACACAATGGCAGTCCTGAAAAACGACCCGCGCCTGGCGAAATATGCGACCCAGGCTTAATCTCGGGCTGCCCGCCCCTACCGGGGCGGGACTTTCCCGACAGCAGCACCTGTATTTGCTTGCCATTTCCTGGACCTAGTTGCCGAACATGCTCAAACGCCTTGCCTACCTGGCGCTCAGTGCCTGCGCCTCGCTTCATGCTGCACCCCATGTCGACAACGCACGTTTGCAGCAACTGGCCGACTCGCCGTACTGGATCTCGCTGGGCCACTACGAAACCGGCAAGCTCGGCGGCTGGCGCAGCTATGTCAGCGACCCGAAGTTCTTTCTGGCGGCCGATGGCGCCCAGCATCCCGACCAGGAGCTGAGCGCCACCCTGCAGGCGCTCTATGCCCCGGTGAGCCTCGGCGATCAACACGCCCAATGCGTCTATCCAGCACGCACCCGCTGGCTACGGGAACAACTGCAGCTCAATGACCTGCCGGTGGTGGACTGCAAGGAATTCAAACAGTGGTACAAGGACGTCTCGCCCCACAGTGCTGTCATGATTTTCCCGGCGGCCTACCTGAACAGTCCCTCATCGATGTTCGGCCATACCCTGTTGCGTATCGATCAGGCAGAGGTACAGCGCGACAACACCGCCCTGCTCAGTTATGCGGTCAACTTCGGCGCTTTCATCGAAGGCAACGACAACAGCATTCTCTATGCCTGGAAAGGGCTGATGGGCGGCTACCCGGGCCTGTTCGCCCTGGTCCCCTATCAGGAAAAGCTTTCGGAATACCGCAGCCTGGAAAACCGCGACCTGTGGGAATACCGCCTCAATCTCACGCCGGAAGAAACCGGGCGGATGGTCGAGCATATCTGGGAGCTCAAGCAGATCCGCTTCGACTACTTTTTCTTCGATGAAAACTGCTCCTACCGCCTGCTCGAATTGCTCCAGGTCGCCCGCCCGGGCCTGGACCTGACCTCGCAATTCCAGCTCACGGCCATCCCCACCGACACCGTCAAGGCCGTAAAACAAGCGGGCCTGGTGGAGAAGATCGATTACCGTCCTTCCCGCGAGCGCGAATTGCTCAGCCGGGCCGAGCCCCTGAGCGATGACGAACAGCACTGGGTACTGAAACTCAGTGCCGACACCGGGCTGCTGCAATCACCCGAGTTCATCGCGCTGCCCGCCGAGCGGCGCGCCTTGATCCAGGATGCCGCCTATCGCCTGGAGCGCTACCGTGCCAACGGCCAGGAGCGTGACCCGGCACGCACTCAGCGCAGCTTCGAACTGCTGCGCGCGATCAACAAGAACCCACCGCCAGCGTTGCAGATAACCCCGCCCGGCCTGCCCGAAGATGGCCATGATTCGCGCACCTGGCAACTGGGCGTCGGCAGCCGGGATGATCGCACCTTTGCAGAATATGGGCTGCGCATGGCCTATCATGATCTCAACGACAACGCCTACGGTTTCCCCCTGGGCGCGCAGATCGAGATCCTCCAGCTCAAGCTGCGCCAGTATGAAGGCAATGACTGGCAGGTCCAGCAACTGGACCTGGCAACCATTCGTTCGCTGACGCCGCGCAACGATCTGCTGCAACCCTGGTCGTGGCAGGTGGCTGGCGGGCTGGAACGGGTTCTGGGCAAACACGGTGACGAAAATCTGGTCTCCCATGTCAATGGCGGCGCCGGTGGCACCTGGAAGCTCGACGATGAGTTGCTGGGCTTTGCCCTCGGCACCGTGCGAGTCGAACACAATAACGACTTCGCCGCCTTCATCGCCCCGGCCGCCGGCTTCAATACCGGCCTGCTCTGGCGCAATACCTTGGGTAACCTGAGTCTGGAGGCCAAAGGCGATTACTTCACCAACGGTGAAATACGCCGCAGCCTGAGCTTGAATCAGCAGTGGGAGTTGTCCAGGAATCTTGGCCTGCGCCTGAGCGCCGCGCGTGAGTTCAGCCAGCTGACCTCACCGATTAATGAGGTAATGCTCGAGCTCAAGTGGTATCACTATTAAATGGTCGTAATCAGGTATCCAGTGAAACTTAATGCCTGTCAGCATGGCCAAAACCTCCATCAACGGATGAATTGCCATGAGCCGAGCTTTCGTCAATGAAGAACAGGCTGCCGCCCTGGCCGACCTACCGGTGGAGCGGCACGTCAGCGATCAGCCCAATTACGTCACTGCAGCGGGCCTGGCCCAGTTGCACGCGCGTTTCGCGCAACTGCGTGCACAACACGACGAACAGGTCGCCCGCGGCGAACAGGCTGACAAGCAGCGCCTGGCCGACATAGATCGAGACCTGCGCTACTTTAGCCAGCGCTTGCAGAGCGCACAGGTGGTCGCCCCGGCGACCTCCACCGAACGGATCCAGATAGGCAGCTGGGTGACCTATGCCGATGCCGACAGCACCGAGCACAAGGTACAGTTGGTCGGGGAAGACCAGGCCGACACCCACGGCGGCCTGATCAACTGGGCCTCGCCACTGGGCCGTGCGCTCTTGGGTGCCGGCCCTGGCGATGAAGTGCTGTGGAAGCGCCCTGCCGGCGATCAACTGATCGAAGTGATCGCCGTCGAGCCCGAGTGACTTAAACCACGCCCTGGGCCAGCATGGCATCGGCGACTTTGACGAAGCCGGCGATGTTGGCGCCCTTGACGTAGTTGATACGGCCGTTTTCTTCGCCGTAATGAACGCAGGCGTGGTGGATCGACTGCATGATGTTGTGCAGCTTGCTGTCCACTTCGCCAGCAGTCCACAGCAGGCGCATGGCGTTCTGCGACATTTCCAGCCCGCTGACCGCCACGCCACCGGCATTGGAAGCCTTGCCCGGGGCAAACAGGATGCCGGCCTCGATAAAGATATCCACAGCCTCCAGAGTGGTCGGCATGTTGGCGCCTTCGGCGACGCACAGGCAGCCATTGCGCAGCAGGACCTTGGCGTCTTCGGCGTCCAGTTCGTTCTGGGTCGCGCATGGCAGAGCGATATCGCAGGCCAGGCTCCATGGTCGCTCACCGGCACGGAACTCCAGGCCGAAGCGCTCGGCCAACTCGCTGATACGTCCACGCTTGACGTTCTTGAGTTCCATCAACGCTTGCCACTGGGCCTCGTCCAACCCGGCTTCGCAGTACAGGGTACCTTCGGAGTCGGACAGGGAAATCACCTTGCCGCCCAGGTCCATGACCTTGCGCGCGGCATACTGGGCCACGTTGCCGGAACCGGAGATCGCTACGCGCTTGCCTTCGACCCGATCACCGCTGCGCTTGAGCATTTCTTCGGCGAAATACACGCAGCCAAAGCCCGTGGCCTCAGGACGAATCAGACTCCCGCCATAGTTCATGCCCTTGCCGGTAAGCACCGAGGTGAAATGGTTGGCCAGGCGCTTGTACTGGCCGAACATGAAGCCGATTTCGCGCGCGCCGACACCGATATCACCGGCCGGTACGTCAACGTCGGCACCGATGTGCCGGTACAACTCGCTCATGAACGCCTGGCAGAAGCGCATGACCTCGGCATCGCTCTTGCCCTTTGGATCGAAGTCCGAACCGCCCTTGCCACCGCCCATGGGCAGCGAGGTCAGGGAGTTCTTGAAGACCTGTTCGAAGGCGAGGAATTTCAGCACACCCATGTTGACCGAAGGATGGAAGCGCAAGCCGCCCTTGTACGGACCGATGGCGCTGTTCATCTGGATGCGGAAACCGCGATTGACCTGGACCTTGCCCTGATCGTCGACCCACGAAACCCGGAACACCACCGCGCGCTCCGGCTCGACCATACGCTCGAGAATGCCTGATTGCAGGTAGTGGGGGTTGGCCTCCAGGAAGGGCCAGAGGCTGCGCAGTACTTCTTCGACAGCCTGGTGGAATTCTGGCTGGTCTGGGTCGCGTTTTTTCAGGCGAGCGAGGAAGTCTTCGACGGATTCGATCATGGGAAGGTCTCGGCGATAAAATTGTTTGTAGGAATTTTTGCCGGGACTTTATCAATTCGAATCGCACTGCAACAGTGCAAAATGTCGTTTTTATGAAATTAAATGGTGCATTTATGTAAATGTATACATTCTGGTCACCGGCCCCTTGTAGCCGCTGCCGCAGGCTGCGCTCGCCTGCGAAGCGGGCGCAGACCGGCTAAAACAGGAGGTCCTGCGGACCTCAGCGCAGCCTGCGGCAGCGGCTACAGGTGATCCAAGCTCCAAAAAGAAACGGGACCCGAAGGCCCCGTTTCAGTGCAAAAACCCGAAGATTTATGCCAGTTTCTTGTGCCGCACACGGTGCGGCTGCGATGCTGCATCGCCAAGACGCTTCTTGCGATCGGCTTCGTACTCGGTGTAGTTGCCTTCGAAGAACACCGCCTGCGAATCGTCTTCGTAAGCCAGGATGTGCGTTGCCACGCGGTCCAGGAACCAGCGATCGTGAGAGATCACAATGGCGGCGCCCGGGAAGTCGAGCAAGGCTTCTTCCAGCGAACGAAGGGTTTCGACGTCGAGGTCGTTGGACGGTTCGTCGAGGAGCAGGACGTTGCCGCCTTCTTTCAGGGTCAGGGCCAGGTGCAGGCGGCCACGCTCACCACCGGACAGGTCCTTGACGAACTTCTGCTGGTCGCCGCCCTTGAAGTTGAAACGGCCAACGTAGGTACGCGACGGGATCTCGTAGTTACCGATGCGGATCTGGTCGGAACCGTCGGAAATCTGCTGGAACACCGTCTTGCTGCCGTCCAGGTCGTCACGGCTCTGGTCGACGCAGGCCAGTTGCACGGTTTCACCGATTTCGATCGAACCCGAATCCGGTGTTTCCTTGCCCATCAGCATGCGGAACAGGGTCGACTTACCGGCACCGTTACCACCGATCACGCCGACGATGGCGCCTTTGGGCATGGCGAACGACAGGTTGTCGATCAGCACGCGATCGCCATAACCCTTGGAGACGTTCTTGAACTCGATGACCTTGTCACCCAGGCGTGGACCGGCCGGGATGTAGATCTCGTTGGTTTCGCTGCGCTTCTGGAATTCCTGCGATTGCATTTCTTCGAAGCGCTGCAGACGTGCCTTGGACTTGGACTGACGAGCCTTGGCACCTTTGCGCACCCACTCCAGTTCGTCCTTCATGGCTTTTTCATGAGCGGTCTGCTGCTTGGATTCCTGGGCCAGACGATCGGACTTGGCTTCAAGCCAACCCGAATAGTTGCCCTCGTAAGGAATACCCGCGCCGCGGTCGAGTTCCAGAATCCAGCCAGCGACGTTGTCCAGGAAGTAACGGTCGTGGGTGATCGCTACCACGGTGCCCGGGAAGTCATGGAGGAAGTGCTCCAGCCAGGCCACCGAGTCGGCGTCCAGGTGGTTGGTCGGTTCGTCGAGCAGCAGCATGTCCGGAGCCGACAGCAGCAGGCGGCACAGGGCGACCCGGCGCTTCTCGCCACCGGACAGGTGTTCGACCCGGGCATCCCAGGCTGGCAGGCGCAGCGCATCGGCGGCGACTTCCAGTTGGCGCTCCAGGTTGTGACCGTCGCTGGCCTGCAGGATGGCCTCGAGTTTGGCCTGTTCGGCAGCCAGCTTGTCGAAGTCGGCATCAGGGTCGGCGTAGGCCGCATAGACTTCGTCCAGGCGTGCCTGAGCGTCCTTGATGACGCTGACCGCTTCCTCTACGACTTCACGGACCGTCTTGTTCGGGTCCAGTACCGGCTCTTGCGGCAGGTAGCCGACATTGAGCTCGGGCATCGGCCGGGCTTCGCCGTCGAATTCCTTATCGACGCCCGCCATGATTTTCAACAGGGTGGATTTACCCGAGCCGTTCAGGCCGAGCACGCCGATCTTGGCGCCTGGAAAGAACGACAAGGAGATGTTTTTCAAAATTTCCCGCTTCGGCGGAACAACTTTGCTCAGCCGATGCATGGTGAATACGTATTGAGCCATGGAAAACCTAGCGTCAGTGACAGATGAAGAATGCGCGAGACAGGTCCTGGGAGCTGGAGCTCCCGCGTGGAGGCCAAAGCTACCGGAATGCGCGGGACAGGGCAAACGGCCGACGAACAGCGCTGGCACTTTGCCACACTTCAAGGCATGCTAGCCGCCCTTCGGGCGTCCAGCTTATAGTGCGCCATTGCACTCAGCCGACCGAACCTCGCCCGGCATGAACACGCTCCATTCTACCTGCCACAGCCCGTCATTCCGCAGGATCACAGTTTGACCGAACTCACTCAGCCGTCATCCCTGCGCACCTCAAGCAACGCGTCAGGCTCGCCGTTGCGCGGCTCATTGAAAGGCGCGCTGGCCGTCCTGGTGTTGCTGCTGCTCGCATTGCTGTTGTGGCAGGTGATCGACCAGTTCCGGCATACCCAGACCCACCAGCGCCAACAACGCATCGATCACACGATCGAACTTGCCGAGCACATCAGCCTGAACATGGCCCTGAATGCCCAGATCGGCATGAGCCAGATCCTCGCAGCAGTGCAACCGGTATCGATCGACGCCCTGCACCCGGTATTGCCCGAACTGCGCAGCCTGGCCTGGATAGACAGCAGTGGCCGGATTATCCGCGACAGCCTGCCCGGCAGTCCCGACAATATGGCCATAGGCGCCTTGCTCCAGCGCAGTGCCGGTCAGCCTTATTACTACGGCAATGCCGAAGATGGCTCGCTCGTCTATCTGTTGCTGCGCCACCCCATTGATGCGACGAACGGTTACTGGTTGTTGCGTTTGGCACCGAGCTTTTACACCCGCCTGAGCCGCGAGCTCGACCGCAGCAGCAAACTCCAGTGGCAGCTGGAAAGCCGTCAGACCCAAGGGGTTATCAGCCGCAGCAATGAAGGTCAGCCGAGCCCCTCTTCATTGGCAGGCGATGAGCAGGCCCAGAGCATTCTGGTCTCGACCTTGATCAACAGCGACTGGCAATTGCGCGGCCTGTTCGATGCCAACCGCGCCCAACTGAAACTGCTGCCTGCCCTGATCGGCAAATGCCTGTTGGGTCTGCTTTGCGCACTGCTGCCGCTGCTGGCACTACTGGGCATGCGCAAGCGCCATCGGGCCTTGCAGGAAGGGCGCAGACGTTATCAGGATATCTTCGAAGGAACCGGTGTCGCCCTTTGCGTGCTTGATCTCTCCAGCCTGCTGGATTTTCTCGAGGTCAATCATCTGCAAACGAGCCAGGACCTCGACCTTTGGCTGCAGCACAACCCCGGTCAGCGCAAGAGCCTGCTGCGCGCAGTGAAAATCACCGAGGTCAATCAGGTCGCCTTGCAATTGCTGGCGGTGGATTCCTGCGAAGGCGCATGGAAGTCGCTGATCGAAGGCTGCCCGATGGATGTCGGTGGTATCGGTTACCGGTTGATCGAAACCCTCCTCGCGCGTCAGGGCCAGCTGGAGCTTGAGATCAAGCTGCAAGACGCCAACGGCCATGATCAGCATCTTTGGCTGATGGTCCGCTTCCCCGAAGATCGCTGCGATTACCGGGCGATCATCCTCAGCATCAGTGACATTACCAGCCGCAAGCGGGTCGAGTTGTCACTGCTCGAGCGGGAAGGCTTCTGGTCGGATGTGGTACGCACCGTACCCGATCACCTGTATGTGCAGGATGTCCTCAGCCAGCGCATGATCTTCAGCAACCACCATCTGGGGCAGACGCTGGGCTACAAGCGCGAAGAACTGCAACGGATGGGCGAGTACTTCTGGGAAATCCTGCTGCACCCCGAAGACGCCGAGCATTATCACCGGAGCCGCCAACAGCAGCGCCTCAGTGGTCATGCACAGCTGCTGCAATGCCAACTGCGCTTTCGCCACAGCGACAGGAGCTGGCGGCGCTTCGATGTCCGCGAACAGGCCCTGGCCCGCGACAGCAATGGCCAGGCAATCCGTATCATTGGCGTGGCCAAGGATGTCACCGACCAGATCGAAGCCAGTGAATCGTTACGCGACAGCGAACAGCGTTACCGCATGCTCGCCGAGAGCATCAGCGATGTGATCTTCTCCACCGACAATGCGTTGAAGCTCAATTACGTCAGCCCCTCGGTACAGACCGTACTCGGCTATGAGGCAGACTGGATATTCGACAACGGCTGGCAGAGCACCATCGCCAACCCGGCCCAACTGACCGGTATCCGTGACCTGATCGAACGGGTCAGCCGTACGCTGGGCAAACCCGAGCAACTGGCTGCGCTGCGCCAGCAGATACCGACCCAGCTGTTCGTGTTCGACTGCCTGCGCGCCGATGGCCGCAAAATCCCGATCGAACTGCGCCTGGTACTGGTCTGGGACGAGCATGGCGCCTTCGAAGGTATCCTCGGCGTTGGCCGCGACATCAGCCAGCAACGCCGCGCGGAAAAAGACCTGCGCATGGCCGCAACGGTATTCGAGCACTCGACCTCGGCCATCCTGATCACCGACCCCGCCGGCTACATCGTCCAGGCCAACGAAGCGTTCAGCCGGGTCAGCGGGTACGCTGTCAGCCAGGTACTCGACCAGTTGCCGAACATGCTGACCGTCGATGAGCATCAGGAATCCCATCTGCGCTACGTCCTCAAGCAGCTACATCAACGCGGCAGCTGGGAGGGCGAAGTCTGGCTCAAACGACGCAGCGGCGAGCACTATCCGGCCTGGGTCGGCATCACCGCCGTGTTCGACGACGAAGGCGACCTGGCCAGCTATGTGTGTTTCTTCAGCGACATCAGCGAACGCAAGGCCAGTGAACAACGCATTCACCGCCTGGCTTATTACGATGCCCTGACCCACCTGCCCAACCGCACGCTGTTCCAGGACCGCCTGCATACCGCGCTGCAGCACGCCGAGCGGCAGAAGTCCTGGGTGGTGCTGATGTTCCTGGACCTGGACCGTTTCAAGCCGATCAACGACTCCCTCGGCCACGCCGCCGGCGACCGCATGCTCAAGGACATGGCCACGCGCCTGCTGGGCTGCGTGCACGACGACGACACCGTGGCGCGCATGGGCGGCGACGAATTCACCCTGTTGCTGCAACCGCGCGCAACCCGGGAAATGGCCCTCAACCGGGCGATCAATGTCGCCGAGCAGATCCTCGCCAGCCTGGTCAGACCCTTCGTGCTGGAGAACCGCGAATTCTTTGTCACCGCCAGTATCGGCATCGCCCTCAGCCCGCAGGATGGCAACGAGCTGAGCCAGTTGATGAAGAACGCCGACACCGCGATGTACCACGCCAAGGAGCGTGGCAAGAACAACTTCCAGTTCTACCAGGCCGACATGAACGCCAGTGCCCTGGAACGCCTGGAGCTGGAAAGCGACCTGCGCCATGCCCTTGAGCAGAAAGAGTTCATTCTCTATTACCAGCCGCAGTTCAGCGGCGACGGCAAGCGCCTGACCGGCGCCGAGGCCCTGCTGCGCTGGCGTCATCCGCGTCGCGGGCTGGTCCCGCCGGGAGACTTCATCCCGGTACTCGAAGAGCTTGGCCTGGTGGTCGATGTCGGCGACTGGGTGCTCAGCGAAGCCTGCCGCCAGCTCAATGCCTGGCGCCTGGCCAATGTGAAGGTGCCGAAGGTCTCGGTGAACATTTCCGCCCGGCAGTTTTCGGACGGGCAACTGGGTACGCGCATCGCCACCATTCTCAAGGATACCGGCCTGCCGCCGGAGTGCCTGGAGCTGGAGCTGACCGAAAGTATCCTGATGCGCGAGGTCCACGAGGCCATGCAGATTCTCGACAGCCTTAAGGTCCTGGGCTTGAGCATTGCGGTCGATGACTTCGGTACCGGCTACTCCTCGCTCAACTACCTCAAGCAATTCCCGATCGATGTGCTGAAGATCGACCGCACCTTCGTCGACGGCCTGCCCGAAGGCGAGCAGGATGCGCAGATCGCCCGCGCCATCATTGCCATGGCCCACAGCCTGAACCTGGCCGTGATCGCCGAAGGCGTGGAAACCCAGGACCAGCTCGACTTCCTGCGCGAACACGATTGCGATGAGGTGCAAGGGTACCTGTTCGGGCGGCCGATGACGGCCAGGCGGTTCGAGGCGCAGTTCAGTAATGAAGCGTTGTTCATGCTCGAATAACGTGGCGCCTGCATCGCTGGCAAGCCAGCAGAGGTCTGTATTGAAAACCCTGTGGGAGCTGGCTTGCCAGCGATGAGGCCGGAACAGATGCGTGAAGCCCGTTTATCTGCCACATGACGTCCTTTCATATGCCAGATAAAACCCGATGGGTTAGAATGCCCCCCTTTTCTGCCCGATCCTTGAGGACCGCCATGTTCAGCCGTGATTTGACACTCGCCAAGTACGACGCCGATCTCTTTGCCGCTATGGAGCAAGAAGCTCAGCGCCAGGAAGAGCACATCGAGCTGATCGCCTCGGAAAACTACACCAGCCCAGCCGTCATGGAAGCCCAGGGCTCCGTGCTGACCAACAAGTACGCCGAAGGCTACCCAGGCAAGCGCTACTACGGCGGTTGCGAATACGTCGACGTGATTGAGCAGCTGGCTATCGACCGCGCCAAGGAACTGTTCGGCGCCGACTACGCCAACGTCCAGCCACACGCAGGTTCGCAAGCCAACAGCGCCGTTTACCTGGCCCTGCTGCAAGCCGGCGACACCATCCTGGGAATGAGCCTGGCCCACGGCGGTCACCTGACTCACGGCGCCAGCGTTTCCTCCTCGGGCAAGCTGTACCACGCTGTCCAGTACGGCATCGACAGCAACGGCCTGATCGACTACGACGAAGTCGAGCGCCTGGCGGTCGAGCACAAGCCGAAAATGATCGTGGCCGGTTTCTCCGCCTACTCGCAGGTGCTGGACTTCCCACGCTTCCGCGCTATCGCCGACAAGGTCGGTGCCTACCTGTTCGTTGACATGGCTCACGTAGCCGGTCTGGTCGCCGCTGGCGTCTACCCGAACCCGGTGCCATTCGCCGACGTGGTCACCACCACCACCCACAAGACCCTGCGCGGTCCACGTGGCGGCCTGATCCTGGCTCGCGCCAACGCCGACATCGAGAAGAAGCTGAACTCCGCCGTATTCCCGGGTGCCCAGGGCGGCCCGCTGGAACACGTGATCGCGGCCAAGGCCGTGTGCTTCAAGGAAGCGCTGCAGCCTGAGTTCAAGGCTTACCAGCAACAAGTAGTGAAAAACGCCCAGGCCATGGCCGGCGTATTCATCGAGCGCGGTTTCGACGTGGTTTCCGGCGGTACCCAGAACCACCTGTTCCTGCTCTCTCTGATCAAGCAGGAAATCTCCGGTAAAGACGCCGACGCCGCCCTGGGTCGCGCCTTCATCACCGTGAACAAGAACTCCGTGCCAAACGACCCACGTTCCCCGTTCGTGACCTCCGGCCTGCGTTTCGGCACCCCAGCGGTCACCACTCGTGGCTTCAAGGAAGCAGAGTGCAAGGAACTGGCTGGCTGGATCTGCGACATCCTGGCCGACCTGAACAACGAAGCGGTGATCGACGCCGTTCGCGAGAAGGTCAAGGCCATCTGCGCCAAGCTGCCGGTATACGGCGCTTGATAGCGGTTGCTTGAAATGAAGAAGCCCGGCTCTTGCGCCGGGCTTTTTTTTGCTGCTGTTTACCCGCTCAACAACTACAGCACGTTGCTCGGTTTAACACCCACAAGAAGCTTTACAGATAGCGTGCAATGATGCCCCCTTGCAACTCAGGGTGTTTATATCCGCTCCCCACTACCAACTTGTCAGATTGGTAAAACATACCGCGGACGCCGTGATTCTTCGTGTCGATTATGTAGCCTTGACCGCCATATAACGTATCCAATTCACCGGTTGGTTTGAAACGGAAACGTGCGGAACCATAAGACTCTCCGACATAACCTACACCGCCGGCCATAATCAAATGGTCAAGGCCAACCTCTACGTGAGTGAGCTCACAATCAAAATCTCCTCGTACTTCCAGCGGTGTTCCGTTGTTGAAAGTCAGCGGAATCTTTCCCTTACGGTCAAGTTTAATAACCCACCCATACAAGCGGTAGAAACCTTCGCGGTGAAACTCTCCCCCTACAGCGACGATCTCGTCTGCCGGCGTTATAGTCAGGGCCCGCAGTATTGTTTGATGCTCGGATCCTTTCAGCTGATAGTACCCCTGCGTGGCAAAATCAGCATCCAGCTTACCGTTTTGATCAAAGCTACCGACGTACGAAGTATTATTCCTGGCAGCGATCGCGACAATGATCCTGTACCCGGGCTCGTTATTGGGTGCGCGGAGCACTGCGATACCCTGAACAAAGGATTCACTCGTATCTGGCTGCACCGTCAGAAAGCCGTTTGATGCAAAGGATTTATCCAGCTCTCCGGATGCAGTCACCCGGATGATTTTATTGCCTGCATGCATCAAAAAACGCCCATCCGGTGTGAATGCAGAAGACAGACCACCGCCTGAAGACATTATCGATTCATCGGTCTGATCACTCGCAGTATCAACTTGAATGGTGAATTTACCCTCGATACCGAAACTGAGATCAGGCGAGCCATCTTCCAGATATCTCGCAAGATCAATCCGAGGACCCCAGTCGTCGGCCAGCATAAATTTACCCTCAGGCAATGCAAGCAGTGTTGGATTAATCAAGCGGGGTTTGCCTGCAAAAGAATCGCTCTTCATTCCGAAAGCTTCGTCACGCGTGCCATCGGCATTCAGTCGAGCGATCCAGAATTTTTGCAAACTACGGTCGGTAGCCGTCACGATGGTCTTGCCGCCCGGTGCAGGGCAAATGGCCTGAACCCAGTCACTTTCGGTAAAAACCTGAAATGAACCAGAATTGAAGCCCGGATCAAAATCACCTGCCGCCTTGGTTGAGTTGTCCTTGCTGCTCATATGTATCTCCCTCGTTTTCAATTTAAAGGTGCCGTATCGCACGGACTCACTAAACCAAAAACGCGGAGAAGACATCACTAGCAGATCTGATAGTTGACCCCTTTAACCGATCATGCCGTTGAACCCCGCCCGTATTTTTTCTTCAGGCAACTCATCGGCAATAAATACCATCACGCTTTCCCGCGCTTCGCCCTCGGCCCATTCGGTATCCCAGTCAAAGCCATAAAGCTTCAAGACCCCCTGAAACACCAGCCGCCGGGGTTCACCAGCAATGTTCAACACGCCCTTGTAACGCAGCAGTTGCTTGCCATGCGCTTCGAGCAACTCTTTCATGAACTCGCTGAGCTTGTCGATATCCAGCGGCTGGTCCGTGCGCAACACCAGGCTGGAAATCCGGTCCAGCGAAGGCGCCTTGCTTACCGGCCGCAGTGACAGGCCGCCGCCCAGGTCATCATTGAGGTTGAAGCCGCGTACATCGAGCAGTTCGGCCAGGTCGATCCTGCCATGATCCACGACGCGAATCGGCGCGCGCCGGTTGATGCGGGTCAGGCGTTCGCTCAAGGCGTCGAAGGTGGTCGTGTCGACCAGATCGGTCTTGCTCACCAGCAAGCGGTCGGCAAAACCGACCTGGGCCTGGGCGATGGTCTGGCTCAGGTGGGTGTCAGCGTGGGCGGCATCGACGAGGGTGATGATGCCGTCGAGGATGTAGCGCTCGCGCAGTTCTTCATCGATGAAGAAAGTCTGCGCCACGGGGGCAGGGTCCGCGAGGCCCGTACATTCGATCACCAGGCGGTCGAAGGCAATCGCTCCACTGTCCAGGCGCTCCAGCAACAAGTACAGCGCCTTGGTCAGGTCGGTGTGAATGGTGCAGCAGACGCAGCCATTGGCCAGGGTCATGACTTGCACGGGCTCATCGCCCAACAGCTGCGTGTCGATGCCGGCATCGCTGAATTCGTTCTCGATCACGGCGATTTTCAGGCCGTGCTCGGCCTTGAGCAGATAACGCAGCAGCGTGGTTTTCCCGGCACCGAGGAAACCGCTGAGAATGGTGACAGGGATAGGGTTCAGCGCACTCATGGACACTCCAAAAAGCAACGCGCCACGACAAGCGTGGCGCGAGGTTCATCGTTTCAACCAATCAACAGCAGCGAGGTGAACCCTTGCCGCCGCCATACCGTGCTTCCTGACGCTCGCGAAAAAACTCCTCGTACGTCATCACCGGCTTGTCCGGATGCTTGGTTTGCATATGCTCGACGTAGTTGTCGTAGTCGGGCATACCGACCATCAGGCGCGCGGCCTGACCGAGGTATTTGCCGAGGCGACTCAGGTCATTGAACATGGTTGCAATCCTCTGATATTACGCATCTGGAACCGCCTGGAACGGTGTTTCCTTGTCGGTGCGTTCCTTGCTGCCCCAGGACGAAACACCGACCTTCAGGGCATAGAACAGAATACTGAACACCACGAACAGGAACAGCCCGGTCAGGGTCGCGTTGGTGTACGCGTTGAAGATCACGTGCTGCATCTGCGTGATGTCTTTGGCCGGTGCCAGCACCTGCCCTGCCTGCAAAGCTACGCTGTACTTGTCTGCCAGCGCAAGGAAGCCGACCGCCGGGTTAGGATCGAACAGCTTGATGAAGCCTGCAGTGGTGGTGCAGATCAACAACCAGACCGCCGGCAGCAAGGTCACCCAGATGTAGCGTTGGCGCTTCATCTTGATCAGCACGACGGTACCAAGCATCAGCGCGATACCGGCCAACATCTGGTTGGAGATGCCGAACAGCGGCCACAGGGTGTTGATACCACCCAGTGGATCAATCACGCCCTGGTACAGCAAATAGCCCCACATCGCCACACAGCCTGCGGTGGCGATCAGGTTGGCTGTCCACGACTCGGTGCGTTTGAGCGCCGGCACGAACGAGCCCAGCAAGTCCTGCAGCATGAAGCGCCCGGCACGGGTACCGGCGTCCACCGCCGTCAGGATGAACAGCGCCTCGAACAGGATTGCGAAGTGGTACCAGAACGCCATGGTGTTCTCGCCCGGCAATACATGGTGAAGGATCTGTGCGATCCCCACCGCCAGGGTCGGTGCACCACCAGCACGCGCCAGGACGGTGGTTTCACCAATGTCCTTGGCCACGGCCTGCAGAGCCTCGGGGGTAATGGCAAAGCCCCAGCTGCTGACCGTCTGGGCCACCGCAGCCACATCGCCACCGACAATGGCAGCCGGGCTGTTCATCGCAAAGTAGACGCCAGGCTCGATCACCGAAGCCGCAACCATGGCCATGATGGCCACGAACGACTCCATCAGCATGCCGCCGTATCCGATATAACGGGCGTTGGTTTCGTTATCCAGCAGCTTCGGCGTGGTCCCGGAGGAGATCAGCGCGTGGAAGCCGGACACCGCACCACAGGCAATGGTGATGAACAGGAACGGGAACAGGCCACCCTTCCAGACCGGGCCGGTACCGTCGGTGAATTGCGTCAGGGCCGGCATTTTCAGGTCGGGCATGGTGATCAGGATGCCGATCGCCAAGGCGACGATGGTACCGATCTTGAGGAAGGTCGAGAGGTAGTCACGCGGCGCCAGCACCAGCCAGACCGGCAGCACCGCCGCGACGAAACCATAGCCGACCAGCATCCAGGTGATCTGGATCCCGGTGAAGCTGAAGGCCTTGGACCACTCGGGGTCGGCAGCGATCTGGCCCCCCAGCCAGATCGAGCCCAGCAGCAGGAGCACCCCGACAATCGAGATCTCGCCGATGCGGCCGGGGCGAATGTAGCGCATGTACAGGCCCATGAACATCGCGATCGGGATGGTCGCCATCACCGTGAAGATCCCCCACGGGCTTTCCGCCAGGGCCTTGACCACGATCAGCGCCAGTACCGCGAGGATGATGATCATGATCAGGAAGCAGCCGAACAGGGCAATGGTGCCCGGTATCCGGCCCATCTCTTCACGGACCATGTCACCCAGCGAGCGACCGTTGCGGCGGGTCGACAGGAACAGGACCATGAAGTCCTGCACCGCACCGGCCAGCACCACCCCGGCAATCAGCCAAAGCGTACCTGGCAGGTAGCCCATTTGCGCGGCCAGGACTGGCCCGACCAGGGGTCCGGCACCGGCAATCGCAGCGAAATGGTGACCAAAGAGGATGTGTTTGTTGGTCGGCACATAGTCCAGACCATCGTTGTTGCGCACCGCAGGCGTTGCCCGACGCGGGTCGAGTTCCATCACGCGAGTGGCTATGAACAGACTGTAATAACGGTATGCGACCAGGTAGATGGCAATCGCCGCTACCACGATCCACAGGGCGTTGATCGCCTCGCCTCGACGCAGGGCCACCACACCCAGAGCGCACGCCCCTATGACTGCCAACACCAGCCAGGGTATATGGCGTAGCGGGCTATTATTATTTTTCATTTTTTGATTCCAGCCATGTGGATAGAAAGACAGCCCTTCGAGTCTAGCGAGACTGGCGAGAATGGCCACCCCCACCTTGGTCTAGAGCCTTGCACCCCTCTTTTATCCGCTCTTGAATGCAGCTTGGCAAGTGACAAGGCAGACGTCTGCGCTATAGTCAGCTTTCAAGGAGAAGGGGCAACTGCCATGACCGAATTCCATGCCGACAGGCGTCAATACAAGCGTATAGCCTTCGATGCCCGAGCCGAACTGAGCCAGGACGCAAACGTGTGGCCTGTGCGCCTGGTCGATTTGTCGCTCAAGGGGCTGCTGATCGAACGGCCCTTGCCCTGGTCGGGCGATCCTGAACAACCTTTTGTCATCAACATTCACCTGAGCGAACAGGTTGATGTGCTGATGGAGGTCCAGTTGCGCCACGACAACAATGGGCAATTGGGGTTTGAATGCATGCACATTGACCTCGAATCGATCAGTTACCTTCGGCGGCTGATCGAATTGAATCTGGGCGATCAGCCCGAACTTGAACGAGAACTCGGCTCGCTGATCCACACTTAAACGCCCCTCGGGACGTTATCCCCTCAAGGCACATTCATAGTGCCATCCCTGCCCATGGCTCACCGCCATGGCGCACGTGCTGCCCTGCCCTTTTCCAGCCCTCATCTCTGAAGCCATGCCAAAGCCGTCGCCTTCAGTGGCTTGGTTACAAATTGCATCCAATTCCGCATACACGGACCGATTCTTGCTTTTCAAAAGCTCCGAGTCTGTCGCACGAAAAACCTTGCCTATCCAGACAAATTTTTTCGAAGAAAGCCGCGTGCTAGAGGCTTACTCCAAAGAGTTATAAAATCTTGTATACAATTTAGTAGCCAATCATCTTGGTTGTTGTCTACAGTACTCCCACAACAATAAATCGAGATGCCATCTCCATGAAAACGTCCACCGCTACCACGTCGACGGAGCAACGCCCGGAAGACGAAAACCTCGGTATTGGCGCCAATATGGCTTACGGCCTGCAACACGTTCTGACCATGTATGGCGGGATTGTCGCGGTACCGCTCATCCTCGGTCAGGCTGCAGGCCTGGCACCGGCCGACATCGGTCTGTTAATCGCTGCATCCTTGTTCGCCGGGGGTCTGGCGACCCTGCTGCAAACCATCGGTCTACCGTTTTTCGGCTGTCAGTTGCCGCTGGTCCAGGGCGTTTCGTTTGCCGGCGTGGCAACCATGGGCGCGATCCTCTCCAGCGGCGGGGGCATGCCGGCGGTGCTGGGTTCGGTCATGGCGGCATCGTTGATCGGCTTGTTGATCACACCGATATTTTCTCGCGTGACACGTTTTTTCCCGCCGTTGGTCACGGGCATCGTGATTACCACCATCGGCTTGACCCTGATGCCGGTGGCGGCGCGCTGGGTCATGGGGGGCAACAGCCATTCTCCCGACTTTGGCAGCATGGCCAACATCGGCCTGGCCGCGCTGACCTTCGTGATCGTTCTAGTGCTGAGCAAACTGGGCAGCGCTTCCATTTCGCGCCTGTCGATTCTGCTGGCAATGATCATCGGCACCTTGATCGCCGTGGCCCTGGGCATGGCGGACTTCTCCAGGATCGGTGACGGCCCGCTGCTGGCGATGCCTTCGCCCTTCCATTTCGGCATGCCGACCTTCCAGATCGCCGCCATCATCTCGATGTGCATCGTGATCATGGTGACTCTGGTGGAAACCTCTGCCGACATCCTGGCCGTGGGTGAGATCATCGATACCAAAGTGGACTCCAAGCGCCTGGGCAATGGCTTGCGCGCCGACATGCTGTCGAGCATGATCGCACCGGTGTTCGGCTCCTTCACCCAGAGTGCCTTTGCCCAAAACGTCGGCCTGGTTGCCGTGACAGGCGTGAAAAGCCGCTTCGTGGTTGCCACTGGCGGGGTGTTCCTGGTGGTCCTCGGCCTGCTGCCGATCATGGGCCGGATCATTGCCGCCGTACCGACCTCGGTACTCGGCGGTGCAGGTATCGTGTTGTTCGGCACCGTGGCGGCCAGCGGCATTCGCACCCTGTCGAAAGTCGACTACCGCAACAACATGAACCTGATCATCGTGGCAGCTTCCCTGGGCTTCGGCATGATCCCGATCGCCGCCCCGAACTTCTACGACCACTTCCCGACCTGGTTCGCCACCATCTTCCACTCGGGCATCAGCTCGGCGGCAATCATGGCGATCCTGCTGAACCTGGCGTTCAACCACTTCACCGCCGGCAACTCGGACCAGCAGTCGGTATTTGTCGCAGCCTCGGAGCGAACCCTGCGTGTACAAGACATCGCAGCACTGCATGACGGTGACTATTTCCAGGACGGCAAGCTGTATGACGCCCAGGGCAAGGAAATTCCAGTAACTGGCGATACCTCCCACGCGACGCCACCGGGCAAGCGCCCACTTGTAGCGGCCGGGGCGTCGGATCACTAGTGACAACCTGCACCACACAGGGCCGGCGCCACCAGGGTGCCGGCCTTGTTCATTACAGATCAACTAGTCGAACAGGGCATCCAATGCCTGTTCCAGGCGCGTAACCGCAATCACCTGCAGCCCGGCAGGCGCCTCCTTCGGCGCATTGCCCTTGGGCACGATGGCGCGCTTGAAGCCGTGCTTGGCAGCTTCTTTCAGGCGCTCCTGACCACTGGGCACCGGTCGCACTTCGCCGGACAGGCCCACCTCACCGAACACCAGCAAGCCATGGGCCAATGGCCGGTTGCGCAAGCTGGACATGATCGCTGCCATCAAGGCCAGGTCCGAAGCCGTTTCCAGCACCTTGACCCCGCCTACGACGTTGAGAAACACATCCTGGTCATGGGTTGGAATCCCGCCGTGCCGATGCAGCACGGCCAGCAGCATGGCAAGCCGATTCGGGTCCAGCCCCAGGGTGACTCGCCGCGGATTGGACAAGTGACTGTCGTCGACCAATGCCTGAACTTCGACCAGCATGGGCCGCGTGCCCTCCCAGGTGGCCATGACCACGCTGCCGGGTACTTCTTCCTGGGCCCGATTGAGAAATATCGCCGAGGGGTTGGAAACTTCCTTGAGCCCCCGGTCCGTCATGCCGAACACGCCCAATTCGTTGACCGCACCAAAACGGTTCTTGACCGCGCGCAGCAGACGCAGGCGACCGTCTGACTCTCCCTCGAAATACAGCACGGTATCGACCATGTGCTCCAACACTCGTGGCCCTGCCAGAGACCCTTCCTTGGTCACGTGGCCGACCAGGAAAATCGCCGTGCCGCTTTGCTTGGCATAGCGCACCAGCAGCGCCGCGCTCTCGCGCACCTGGGAAACACCACCAGGCGCGGACTGCAGCTGTTCAGTGAAGATCGTCTGGATAGAGTCGATCACCATCACCTTGGGCTGCTCGACCTTGGCTGTGGCGATGATGCTTTCTATGCAGGTCTCGGTCATGACCCGCAACTGGTCCTGGGGCAGGCCCAACCGACGCGCGCGCATGGCAACCTGCTGCTGCGACTCTTCCCCGGTGACGTACAACGCCGGCATGCGCGTGGCGATATTGCACAAGGTTTGCAGGAGGATGGTCGACTTGCCGATGCCGGGGTCGCCGCCGATGAGCACCACCGAACCGTCGACCAGACCGCCGCCCAATACACGATCGAGTTCGGCACTGGCTGTGGAGAAACGCGGAATTTCCTCGACGCTGACCTCAGCCAGGGTCTTGATCTGCGCCTGCTGCCCCGCCCAACCGGTACGACCACTGGGCGGCGCCGCCGAGCCGCTTTCTATCACCGTCTCGACAAGGGTGTTCCAGGCACCGCATTCGCCACACTGGCCTGCCCATTTGGGAAAGGTCGCGCCGCACTCGGTGCAGCCGTACATGCGCTTGGCCTTGGCCATTTCGATTCCTGCCCACAAAAGCGCCCATCATAGCCGATGGCAGTCGCATGCAGGAGCTCGGGTATTCCGAACCGGGCTCCCATGGGCGGCAAGAAATACGTCAAAACTATTCGGTATAAGTTGACCAAGTTGCAGCGGCTTAGAGCATGAAGCGCATAGCTGAATTACACTGCGTTGACCAACCTCATCTGTTACAAGGTATAAACCATGGGCGTGCTAAGTGAGTTCAAGGCCTTTGCGGTCAAAGGCAATGTGGTCGATATGGCCGTCGGTATCATCATCGGCGCAGCCTTCGGCAAGATTGTTACATCCTTTGTTGGCGATTTGATCATGCCGCCCCTGGGCATACTGATCGGTGGTGTCGATTTCAGTGACCTGGCCATAACACTTAAAGCCGCCGAGGGCGATGTACCGGCAGTTGTGATTGCCTATGGCAAGTTCATCCAGACCATCATCGACTTTGTCATTGTTGCCTTCGCCATCTTCATGGGTGTGAAAGCCATCAACAAACTCAAGCGCGAAGAAGCCGTGGCGCCCAACTTGCCACCAGTCCCCAGCAAGGAAGAAGAACTGCTGGGTGAGATTCGTGATTTGCTCAAGGCGCAGAACAATCGACCCTGAGTTATTCGAGTTCGCGGCAACGGCGCTTTTGCTGCGCCGCTTTGCTGTGGCTCACCAGTAGTTTTCGACAGCCACCTGGCCTGGACGACGGCTCAGGCTTAGTTGCATGCCCCGCTGCTTGAGCAACTGCCGCGTGTCATCGATCATTTGCGGGTTTCCGCAAAGCAAGACGCGGGAATGCTCGGGGGTCAGCTCCAGACCTGCGGCTTTTTCAAGGTCGCCATTGTCGATCAGCTGCGTAATGCGCCCGTGCAAGGCACCTGGATGCTTTTCGCGTGTCACCGTGGGAATGAACTGTAACTTGCCCGCGTAGTCGCTGAAGTGCTCACGTTCGGTCAAACCGGCAATCAAATCCTGGTATGCCAATTCTCTGGCCTCGCGGACGGAATAAACCAGTTTGATGCACTGGAATTTTTCCCACACTTCGAAATCCTGCAGGATCGACAGGAACGGCGCGATGCCAGTGCCGGTAGCGAGCAACCATAGATCGCGTCCGTCGCTAAAGCGGTCAAGGGTCAGGTAGCCGAATGCCTGTCGATCCACCAACAAGCTGTCACCTTCGCGAAGGCGGCTCAACTCACTGGTGAATTCGCCGCCCGGAACGACGATCGAAAAAAACTCCAGATGCTCGTCAAACGGCGAAGACACCATCGAATAGGCGCGCCACACCACACTGCCATCAGCCTTGGTTACGCCCAGGCGGGCAAACTGCCCGGCACGGAAGCGAAAACCGGGATCGCGCGTCGTCCGCAGGGTAAACAGGCCGGGAGTCAGAGACTTGACCTCGAGAATGGTCTGGCGGGTGTACTTCAGGGCACTGGCTGTCATGGCAGGCTCCATCGAATAGGCAGGAACAGTGTCGCCCAACCTGACCGTGATAAACACCGATGGTTTGTAATGACATGGCCGGTTCAGTCGGCCTCGTTACGAAAGAAAATGAAAGTGAACATCAACCGAACTAAAATGAACTCACTGCACCACTGCGAACAACATCGTTAACTAACTGTTTAACTTGGCCAAAACCCACCAAACACTATGACCAGATATTATTGTCAGACAATTTTCTGCCTGACAATTCCCTGACATTTCCCTGACAACCGTCGACAAAAACAAATTTATTAGTTATATCCAATCGAGAGTTGTCACCTTCTTGATCCAAATCAAAAAAACCTTCTCCGATCTGTAGAAATTTCCTACACTGCACCCACTGGCACTATTCTCTGCGTTGATGGCACATTGATGTCATTCTTCAGCACTGATCGCGCCATACATCCTGGAGGCGTTGGAAATGGAGTTGTGGAAGGAAGAACAACTTGATCAGTTGATGAATGAGGACGACGAAGGGAAAATTCTACTCACCGCCATCACCATGGCGCAGCAACTTGACTTCGAATTTTTATCTTTCGGCATGCGAACTCCGGTGGCAACCATGCAACCGAAGATCATTATGCTCAGCAACTACCCAAATGAATGGTCGCAGCGTTACATAAATGAAAACTATGTAACCGTTGACCCTACGGTCATGCATTGTCTTTCATCGATGCTGCCGGTTTTGTGGAGCGATAAAGTATTCGAGGAGACTCCCCAATTCTGGGAAGAAGCCCGGTCTCATGGCCTTCGCTACGGCTGGGGTCTTTCGGCACATGATCACCGTGGCCGGGCCAGCATGCTCAGTGTCAGCAGAAGCCAGGGCGAAGTGAGCATCGGTGAGCTCTACGAAAAAGCCGGACAAACCTACTGGCTATGCAACCTGCTGCATACTGTCATTGGCGACAAACCCGTTGAGCCCGAGGAAAAGGCGCGGCAATTGAGCGATCGGGAAATCGAAGTGCTGAAATGGTCGGCCGAAGGCAGAAAAGCCCACGAGATCGCCGACATTCTCAACGTCTCCGAACGCACCGTGAACTTCCACGTCAAAAGTGCAATGGTCAAGCTGAACGCCCCCAACCGGACGAGCGCCGTCATTCAGGCAGCAATAAACGGCCTGTTCTGACGCAACGTTCAGCAAAAAAACGTAGAATCGTTCAGTACCTGCAGCAGCCCACAGCGGCTGCTGCCCCCTCATACGTTATCGTCTGTTCTGCGAGTTCCATCCCTGAGAGACTTGCGTAAAAAAGAGCCGATCAGCCAGAGCCCTCGCACCATGCCCCTGCTAACCAGTCCGTTCGCCGAACTCGATCTCATCCGCCAGCCTGAACAAGCCAACGAACCGCTGCAGGCCTTCGATGCCGCCGACGAGTACTTGCTCAAGTGCATCGCCGAACAGCATCTGCCGGCCAGCAGCCGGATCCTGATTCTCAACGACAGCTTTGGCGCCCTGGCGATCAGCCTGAGTCGACACGTGACCGTGATCAGCAGCAGTGACTCCTACCTGGGCACCCTGGCGCTCGAGAAAAACCTGGTACGCAACGGACAAGCCTTCGATGCGGTTACCGTGGTACCTGCCAGCGCGCAATGGCAAGGGCTCTTCGACCGAGTGCTGATCCGGGTGCCCAAGACCCTGGCGTTGCTGGAAGAGCAACTGATCCGCCTGCAAGGTCACCTGGCTGCCGACGCCCAGGTCATTGCCGGAGCGATGATCAAGCATTTGCCACGCGCCGCCGGCGATTTGCTGGAGAAGTACGTAGGTCCGGTACAGGCTTCCCTGGCCGAGAAAAAGGCCCGTTTGCTGACCGCACGGGTCGAGCCCAGAGCTCTGGCCGTATCGCCCTACCCCACGCGCTATCGCCTCGATGCGCCTGCCATCGAACTGCTCAACCATGCCAACGTGTTCTGCCGCGAAGGTCTGGATATCGGCACCCGCGCCTTCCTCCCGCATTTGCCGCGCAACCTGGGCAATGCCCGGGTCGCCGACCTTGGCTGCGGCAATGGCGTGCTGGCCATTGCCAGCGCACTGCAGAATCCCCAGGCGCACTACACACTTGTCGATGAGTCGTACATGGCCGTGCAGTCAGCGAGCGAGAACTGGCGCGCGGCTCTGGGTGAGCGTGAAGTGACCATCCGTGCCGGCGACGGTCTGGCCGGCCAGCCAGCGCAGTCGCTGGACGTCGTGCTGTGCAACCCGCCCTTCCACCAGCAGCAAGTGGTGGGCGACTTCCTCGCCTGGCGTATGTTTCAGCAGGCCCGCGAGGCCCTGGTGGTCGGTGGTGCGTTGTACATCGTCGGCAACCGCCACCTGGGCTACCACAGCAAGCTGGCGCGCCTGTTCCGCGGTGTCGAACAAGTGGCGGCCACACCCAAGTTCGTGATCCTCAAGGCGCGCAAATAAAAAGGCCCTCCGAAGAGGGCTATGAAACCGCCGCCAGGCAGCGGGATGGGATTGGGCAGGCAGGGCTTAGTGGGTACTGAGCCCTGCCGCATTCATGAACATGCGCATCAGCCCGGCGACGATCGCCAGGGCCGCGACACTTCCGCACCAGATCAGCACCAGCCAGCCCAGGCGTTGCCATAGTGGCTTCTTTTCTTCCTGGGAATGTGGCTCGAAACCTTGCTTGCCTGTCATTTCCGGAATCTCCTGCGTTCTGCTAGTGATAACCGTCTTCATGGGTCACCTTGCCGCGGAACACGTAGTAGCTCCAGAACGTGTAACCCAGGATGAATGGAATGATGAACAAGGTGCCCACCAGCATGAAACCCTGGCTTTGCGGCGGTGCCGCTGCATCCCAGATCGAGATCGAGGGTGGCACGATATTCGGCCACAGGCTGATGCCCAGACCGCTGTAGCCCAGGAAGATCAGCACCAGCGTCAGCAGGAATGGCGTGTAGTGGGCATTGCGGGCCACGGCGCGCAACAGGCCATAAAGCGTCACCAACACCAGGATCGGCACGGGCAGGAACCAGAACAGGTTCGGCAGGCTGAACCAGCGCTCGGCGATTTCAGGATGGGCCAGCGGCGTCCAGAGGCTGACGATACCGGTAACCGCCAACAGCACCAGTGCCAGCGGGCGGGCCAGGTCGTGCATCTGCCGTTGCAGCTTGCCTTCGGTTTTCATGATCAGCCAGGTGCAGCCGAGCAGCGCATAGGCGACAATCAACGCGGCGCCACAGAACAGGCTGAACGGTGTCAGCCAATCCATCGAACCGCCGGCATAGGTACGGTTGACCACCGGCAGGCCGTCGATGAAGGCACCCAGCGCCACCCCCTGGAAGAAGGTCGCGGTCAGCGAGCCGCCAATGAATGCCTTGTCCCAGATGTGCCGTTTGTTTTCTCGGGCCTTGAAGCGAAACTCGAAGGCCACACCACGGAAAATAAGCCCGATCAACATCAGGATCAGCGGCAGGTACAACGCCGACAGCACCACCGAGTAGGCTAGCGGGAACGCGCCGAACAACGCTGCGCCCCCCAGCACCAGCCAGGTCTCGTTGCCGTCCCAGACCGGCGCGACGGTGTTCATCATGACGTCGCGGTCGCTGTCACCCTTGATGAAGGGGAAGAGAATGCCAATCCCCAGGTCAAAACCATCCATGACCACGTACATCATGATCCCGAAAATAATGATGATGGCCCAGATCAGCGGAAGATCGATACCCATGACTCAGTTCCCCTTGCTCAAGCTTTCGCTGTGGCCGTTTCCGTTGTCCTCATCGGCAGCCGAAAGCGGACGTGCTGGCGTACGTTGCTTGCCAGGGCCTCCCGGGTTGGTCTCCTTGCCTTCGTTAGTTTTCGGCCCCTTGCGCACCAGGCGCATCATATAGCCGAGGCCAACACCGAACAGCGAGAAATAGACCACCACGAACAACGCGAGGGTCAGGCTCATCTGCGCAAAACTGTGCCCGGACGACGCCTCGGAAGTGCGCATCAGGCCATAGACCACCCATGGCTGACGGCCGATTTCAGTGGTGAACCAGCCCGCCAGGATCGCGATCAGGCCAGACGGCCCCATCCACAGGACCAGGTGCAGGAACGGACGCGACTGGTACAAGGTGCCGCGCTTGCGCAGCCACAGGCTCCAGAGGCCGGTCAGGATCATCAGCATGCCCAGGCCGACCATGATCCGGAACGACCAGAAAACGATGGTCGAATTCGGGCGATCTTCAGGTGGGAACTCCTTGAGCGCCGGGACTTGCTTGTCCAGGGTGTGGGTCAGGATGATGCTGCCCAGGTAAGGAATTTCCACGGCAAAACGGGTCTTTTCGGCTTTCATGTCCGGCCAGCCGAAGAGGATCAATGGCGTTGGCTCATTGCCGACGTTTCCCCAGTGGCCTTCGATTGCAGCGATTTTCGCCGGTTGATGCTTGAGCGTGTTGAGGCCGTGGAAGTCACCGATCACCGCCTGCACCGGCGCAACGATCAGCGCCATCCACATGGCCATCGAGAGCATCTTGCGAATCGCCGGGTTATCCCGGCCGCGCAGCAGATGCCAGGCCGCCGAGGCGCCGACGAAGAACGCCGTGGCAACGAAGGCAGCCGTGGCCATGTGCATCAGGCGATAGGGGAAGGATGGGTTGAAGATCACCGCGATCCAATCCACCGGGATCACCTGGCCATTGACGATTTCGTAGCCCTGTGGAGTCTGCATCCAGCTGTTGGAGGCCAGGATCCAGAAGGTCGAGACCAGGGTGCCGATGGCGACCATGACCGTGGCGAAGAAGTGCAGGCCACGCCCAACGCGGTTCCAGCCGAACAACATGACACCGAGAAAACCCGCTTCGAGGAAGAACGCCGTGAGTACTTCATAGGTGAGCAAGGGCCCGGTGACAGAGCCGGCAAAGTCGGAGAACTTGCTCCAGTTGGTCCCGAACTGGTAGGCCATGACCAGCCCCGAGACGACTCCCATGCCGAAGTTGACCGCGAAGACCTTCGACCAGAAATGATAAAGGTCGCGGTAAACATCCTGCTTCGATTTCAGCCACAAGCCCTCGAGCACCGCCAGGTAGCTCGCAAGGCCAATGGTGATGGCCGGGAACAGGATGTGAAAGGAAATGGTGAACGCAAACTGGATTCGGGCGAGATCAATGGCCTCTAAACCGAACATATGACTTCCTCTATCAGGTGAACCGGCTACAGGCCCCGGGCCTGCGCCAACTGCCCCCACACACATGGAGCGTGTCGTTTTGAATTTGTAATTGGAACTACAAGTCGCAGGGATTCTGGCCAGATGGCCGTCACATCAACCCTGTGCAGAAGTGTTGATATGGATCAAGGATCGTTGAAAGAGTAGTCCCAATCAGCCTGGACGACTGTGTGGTCTATTGCCGCGTGACCGGTTGCCTCACCCCCTTTACCGAGTAACGATTCAGTGCGCTGACCGCACATCGTCGCCCGGCGCGGCAACCCTCTGTTACAAACTGGTGGCCTGTGTGGTTAATTCTGTTAGTCAATTTCGGCGCCTGAAGCTCCGATACTGCGTTGCCACTCCTCGCCATAGCCCTGCTATGACTCGTCGCGGCGCCTTGTCTCGGAACTTCAGGCATCCGAACTTGAGCTAACGAATTAACCGTACAGGCCACTAGTGATAATCTCGCCGCCTCACTCGCCGAGGCCATGACTGCCAATGTCCAGCACACCACCTCTGCTGCTGCGTCAGCATCGTCCTTTCATTGCCTTCTGGCTGGCTCGGGTGTTCACCGCCAGCGGCTTCCAGATGCTGACCGTTGCCATTGGCTGGCACCTTTATCAGCTCACCGGCAGCGTGCTCGACCTCGGCCTGGTCGGGCTGGTGGAGTTCGCCCCACGGGTACTGTTCATGCTGCATACAGGGCATGTGGCCGACCGCTACGACCGTCGCCGCGTCGCTGCGCTGTGCCAGACCGCTCAAGCCCTGATTGCGCTGGCGCTGGTGGTGGGCAGCAGCACCGACAGCGTCAGCCGCGAGATGATCTTTGTCCTGGCCTTCCTGCTCGGCGGTACACGATCCTTTGAAATGCCGGCCACTCAAGCGCTACTGCCGAGCATCGTGCCTGTGACCCTGTTCCCCCGGGCCGTAGCGGCGTCGGCATCGGCGATGCAGGCGGCAACCATCGTCGCGCCGGCCATGGGCGGTCTGCTTTACGCCTTTGGCAGTGTCTGGGTGTATGGGCCGACCGTGATCCTGTACGTGCTCGCCTGCAGCCTGATGCTCAGCCTGCCGGCCCGGCAGACAGCACTGAACAAGGGCCGCGCCACGCTGGACTCATTGCTGGCCGGGATCCGCTTTATCCGCAGCCGCCCGGATATTCTCGGGGCGATCTCTCTGGACCTTTTCGCGGTGCTATTGGGTGGGGCCACGGCCCTGTTGCCTGTGTTTGCCAAGGACATTCTTCTCACCGGCCCCTGGGGGCTTGGCCTGCTGCGCTCGGCACCCGCGGTCGGGGCCCTGCTGATGTCATTCTGGCTGGCGCGCTTCCCGGTGGAGCGCCAGGTCGGGCGAACCATGTTCACGGCGGTCGGGGTGTTCGGGGTCGCAACCATCGCCTTCGGCCTGTCGACTTCGTTCTGGTTCTCGCTGGCGGTATTGGCCGTGCTGGGGGCGGCCGACATGATCAGCATGGTGATTCGCGGGGCCTTCGTGCAGTTGGAAACGCCGGATGAAATGCGCGGGCGGGTCAGTGCGGTGAACGGGTTGTTCATTGGCGCTTCGAACCAGCTCGGGGAATTCGAGTCGGGGCTCACGGCCCATTGGTTCGGGACGGTGCCGGCGGTGGTGCTCGGCGGGGTTGGGACGTTGGCGGTGACGGGGGTGTGGGTAAAGTTGTTTCCGACGTTGGCCGGAAGGGATCATATGCATTCAGGGGATGCGCGCAAACCGTGATTGCGACCGTTTCACGGTCGAGCGCAGCCTGCGGCAGCGGCTACATCGAACGTGCAATGCCGCCCCCTTGTAGCCGCTGCCGCAGGCTGCGCTCGGCCGCAAAGCGACCGCAGATTTTTATCAGACTTGCAGATCTTTCTCCAATTCCACTCGCTTGCCCTTGCCCGCCAACTGCTCGACCAGCGTCAAGGCAAACTCAAGCGCTCCACCCGAGCCCTTCGCCGTAATACAGTTGCCATCGACCACCACCGGCTGGTCGACAAAACTGCATCCCGTCAGATGATGGCTGACAGAAGGATCACAGGTCATGCGTCGCCCCTTCAGGATCCCGAAAGCCTGCAGCCCAAACACGGGGGACTCGGCGATGGCGGCAAACAGCTTCCCGGCCTTGGCCTGTTGCTGCATCCGCTGCAGCAATGGCTGATGCGCCCCCAGATGGCTGGCACCCGGCATGCCACCCGGCAACACGATCAGATCAAACTCCTGCGCCAGTACATCGACCACCATCGCATCGGCGGTCAGCCGCGTTCCGCGTGCGCAGGTGAGCATCCGCCGTCCTTCGATACTGGCAACCAGCACTTCTATCCCGGCCCGACGCAGTACATCGATCAGGGTCACGCTCTGCAGATCGTCGATTCCGTTGGCAACGGCAATCATGGCTCGTTGACTCATGGGCTTACTCCAGTGGGCTATCTGTAAAGCTTAGTTGAACGTTCAGCGCATAAATTCACTGACCCCTGCCATGCTGGTATGATGCGCGGCTTTTTTCCGGCCCATGTAAAAACCACGGATGTATACAGTCTGTGCTTTGCTAGTTGGGTCGACACTATCACGGCGCCGGAGCGCGCCACGGGGAGCGGGCATGCTGGAAAGGCTGTTTCAACTCAAGGCACATGACACGAATGTGCGCACCGAGATTCTCGCGGGCGTCACCACTTTCCTGGCCATGGCTTACATTCTGTTCGTCAACCCGAGCATTCTCGGCGAGACCGGCATGGACAAGGGCGCAATCTTCGTTGCCACCTGCCTGGCAGCAGCCATCGGCTCGACCACCATGGGCCTGATCGCCAACTACCCGATCGCGCTGGCTCCGGGCATGGGCCTGAACGCCTTTTTCACCTACACCGTGGTCCTGCACATGGGCCATACCTGGCAGGTCGCGCTGGGTGCGGTATTCATTTCGGCCGTGATGTTCTTTCTGCTGTCGATCTTTCGCATCCGGGAATGGATCGTCAACAGCATCCCGCTGCCCCTGCGCTCGGCGATTGCCGCCGGTATCGGCCTGTTTCTGGCACTGATCGCCCTGCACAACGCCGGCATCGTGGTCGACAACCCGGCCACTCTGGTCGGCCTCGGTGATCTGAAGCAACCCGCGCCGATCCTGGCCATCCTCGGTTTCTTCCTTATTTGCGCCCTTGAAGCACGGCGCGTACGCGGTGCCGTACTGATCGGCATCCTGGCGGTCACCATCGTTTCCATCGCCCTGGGCGTCTCGGCCTTTGGCGGCGTGGTCTCGATGCCACCCTCGCTGGCGCCGACTTTCCTGCAACTGGACATCAAGGGTGCCCTGGACATCGGTCTGTTCAGCGTGATCTTCGCCTTCCTGTTCGTCGACCTGTTCGACAACTCCGGCACCCTGATCGGCGTGGCCAAGCGCGCCGGGCTGATGGGCAAGGACGGCCACATGCCGAAAATGGGCCGCGCGCTGATCGCCGACAGTACCGCCGCCATGGCCGGTTCCCTGCTGGGCACCTCGACCACGACCAGTTACATCGAGTCGGCAGCGGGCGTCAGTGCCGGTGGCCGTACGGGCCTGACTGCCATCGTGGTCGCGATCCTGTTCCTGCTGGCGCTGTTCTTCGCCCCGCTGGCCGGTAGCGTGCCCGCGTTCGCCACCGCCCCTGCCTTGTTCTTCGTCGCCGTGCTGATGGCCTCGGGCCTGGCCGAGATAAACTGGGACGACATCACCGAGGCGGCGCCTGTGGTGATCACCGCCCTGGCCATGCCGCTGACCTATTCGATCGCCAACGGCATTGCCTTCGGCTTCATTTCCTGGACGGCCATCAAGCTGCTTTCGGGTCGCGGCCGCGAGCTGAACTCGGCGCTGGTGATCCTTTCGATTCTGTTCGTTATCAAGTTGGGCTGGTTCAACGCATGAGTGCTGTCGCTTTCGATCCTTCGGACTACAACCGCCAGCTCGACGCCAAGGTCGAGCGCCTGCGCGAACTGCTGGCGCCCTTCGATGCACCGGAACCCGCGGTGTTCGATTCGCCTCGCGAGCAGTATCGCCTGCGCGCCGAGTTTCGCCTGTGGCGCGAGAACGAACAGCGCTTTTATGCCATGTTCGCGCCAGGCGAGAAGCACACGCCGATTCTGATCGAAGATTTCCCCATTGCCAGCCAGCGCATCAATGAGCTGATGCCCCGGCTCAAGGCTGCCTGGCAGGCCAGTTCCGCGCTGAGTTTCAAGCTGTTCCAGGTCGAGTTCCTGACCACCCTGGCGGGCGACGGGATGATCACCCTGTGCTATCACCGCCCGCTGGACGAGCACTGGCACGAGGCGGCCGAGCAGTTGGCCGCAGAGCTGAACGTCAGCATCATTGGCCGTTCCAAGGGCAAGCGTGTAGTGATCGGTCGTGACTACGCCGTCGAAGCACTGGAGGTAGCTGGCCGTACGTTCCGTTTCCGTCAGCCTGAAGGTGCCTTCACCCAGCCCAACGGCATGGTCAACCAGAAGATGCTCAACTGGGCCTATGAAGCCCTGGGCGATCGCCAGGATGACCTGCTGGAGCTGTATTGCGGCAACGGCAACTTCACCCTGCCGCTGGCGACCCGGGTGCGCAAGGTGCTGGCCACCGAGATCAGCAAGACGTCGGTCAGCGCCGCTCTGCATAACCTCAACGACAACGGCGTGGACAACGTCGAGCTGGTGCGCCTGTCAGCCGAAGAGCTGACCGAGGCCCTCAACGAAGTTCGCCCGTTCCGTCGCCTGCAGGGCATCGACCTGAAGAGCTACCAGTTCGGCAGCGTCTTCGTCGACCCGCCACGTGCCGGCATGGACCCGGACACCTGTGAGTTGACCCGGCGTTTCGACAATATCCTGTACATCTCCTGCAACCCGGAGACGCTGGCTGCGAACATTGCACAACTCAACGACACCCACCGGGTGGAGCGTTGTGCGTTGTTTGATCAGTTTCCGTATACGCATCATATGGAGAGTGGGGTGTTGTTGGTCCGGCGTTGAGACCGCGGCGCCAGCATCGCGGGCAAGCCCGCGATGAGGCCCGCCCAATCACTACATGGCCTGCCCCGAACACACCAACAACGGCACCACCTGATCCTCATCCGTCAGTGCCCCATGGTGGCCAATCCACGCGCTCTGGACCTTCTCCATTCGGCTGCGAATAACACCGCCACGCCCCGTGGGTATGACAACCAGATCCCCGATGCGCGCTTCGGCATCGCTTTCTACCCCGCTACCAAACCACTTCGCAGCAATGGCCTCGGCTTTCGACAACACCCAAAAGTCATCACCCAGCCGGTTTTGCCAGCGCTCCCTGACCGCGTGCTCTTGATCACTGGCGGTATAGACATGCCTGGCACGAACATCGCCGTATAGCCCGATGACCCCTTCCTGCAATGCCGTGTCCTTGTCGAAGTCATGAGTGGCTTCCTTGGCCAGCGTGACCATGCCGTGGTCGGCCACAATCACCATTGCCGTTTCCCGAGGCAGGCTTTGCGAAATCGACAGTGCGAGCCGATCGACAACTTCCAGTTGCCGCAACCAGCGTTCGGACCCGGGGCCATAGCGATGGCCGCAAAAATCAAGGTCGCTGTAATAGGCATAACAAAAGGCCGGCAACTCCGACTTCAGCGCTCCCGCGATCAAGCCCGGGAAATCCCTGAAGTTGAGCGCCGCCATGACCGAACCCGCTTTGTAAATCGCCTGACTGAACGAGGAACCGGCAAATCGGCCGTCAATGACACTGCTGACGGCGATACCACCTTCATGCGCGCGCTCCCAGGCGGTTTTCTGCTTGATGAATTCCCGGGCACCGGGCGCAGCCGTTGCGCGAATTCCGGTGTTACGGGTGCCGGTCTGCCACACCAAGGGGGCAAATACGGTATTGGCATCCAGAGCGAAGGAACAACCCACTATGCCGTGCGCTCCAGAAGCATGGCCGCTGGTCAGTGAAGACAGGCTGGCGGCAGTGGTCGCCGGAAAACCCACTCGAAACGTTCGCTTGGCCTGCATCAGTGAAGCCAGAAAAGGCGCCCTGTGGGCGTGGGCCTCGAGCAGGTTCCAGCTCAATCCATCGATCAGCAGCAAGCACGTGCTATGGCTGCGCTCGACGTTGAACGCATTGCGAAAACCTGCCGCCCCCATCGAGGCGAAGATGGATTCGGACAAGTTGGCCAGGCCTGGCCAAGGTTCATCAGTCGGCCCGAGCGATTGAGAGAAACGGCCAAGTCCTTCTGACATTTCCTCATCCCTCCATAAAGCCCATGGGAGTCGCTAGGTATAACGCAACCTGTTCGATAAGCGAACAGAAAATACACCAGGGCTTGGCATTCGATTGACTGAATTAACTAGTTAGTACAATTTATTCACAACCACTCCCCGCCCTCTCAAAAACAACAGCGGAGTTTCAAGATGAGTCGTACTGTCCTGGTGCTCAACGGCCCCAACCTCAACATGCTCGGCACCCGCGAGCCCACCACCTACGGCCACGAAACCCTGGCTGATATCTCCAGCCTGTGCCGCCAGACCGCCGATGAGCTGGAGCTGAACCTCGAATTTCGCCAGACCAACCACGAAGGCGAACTGATCGACTGGATTCATCAGGCTCGCACTCGCTGCGCGGCGATCGTGATCAACCCGGCGGCCTGGACCCACACCTCGGTGGCCATCCGCGATGCCCTGGTGGCCAGTGAGCTACCGGTGATCGAAGTGCATATCTCCAATGTGCATGCCCGGGAAAAATTCCGCCACCACAGCTTTGTCTCGGCCATCGCCGTGGCGGTGCTGTGCGGCTTCGGCGTGCAGGGCTATCGCATGGCCTTGCAGCATGTCGGCCATTTGTTGAACGCCAAGGGATGAAGACCATGCCTACACAACCAAGTATCCTCGCCGGCCTGATCGGCGCCGGCATCCAGGCTTCGCGCACCCCCGCCCTGCATGAACGCGAAGGCGCGGCGCAAGGGATGAGCTACGTCTACCGGCTCATCGACCTGGACCAGCTCAAGCTCGATTGCAGTGCACTCGAAGAGCTGCTGACGGCGGCCGAGCGCATGAGTTTTACCGGGCTGAACATTACCTTCCCGTGCAAACAGGCAATCATCCCGCTGCTCGACGAATTGTCACAGGAGGCTCGTGGAATCGGCGCGGTGAATACCGTGGTGCTCAAGGACGGCAAACGCGTCGGCCATAACACTGACTGCCTGGGCTTTGCCGAGGGCTTTCGCCGGGGCTTGCCCGACGTGCCGCGCGCGCGCGTGGTGCAGATGGGCGCTGGCGGTGCCGGAGCTGCGGTGGCTCATGCGCTGCTCAGCGAAGGCGTGGGCCAACTGAGCATCTTCGATGTGGACAGCGAGCGCGCCCAGACCCTGGCCGACAATCTGAACCAACACTTCGAAGGCAGCCGGGCCCGGGTCGGCACCGATCTGGCCAGCACCCTGGAAGCCGCCGACGGCCTGGTCAACACCACCCCGATGGGCATGGCCAAGCTGCCGGGCATGCCGGTACCCAAGACGCTGTTGCGCCCCGCGCTCTGGGTTGCCGAGATTGTGTACTTCCCACTGGAAACCGAACTGCTGCGCGAAGCCCGCGCCCTGGGCTGCCGGACCTTGAACGGTGGCACCATGGCGGTCTTCCAGGCGGTCAAGGCTTTCGAGCTGTTCAGTGGCTGCAGCGCCAATGCCCAACGCATGATCGGGCATTTCAACAGCTTCGATGCCTGAGGCCGGGTTTATGCCTGCAAGTAGCGCAATACCGAATCGCAGATCATCTCGCGATGGCGCTGCTTGATTTCCTCATCGACGAAATCCACCTGGAAGATCTCGCCAAAGGTGTGCCGGTTCGACACCCGGTAGAAACAGAATGAGCTGATCAACAGGTGGACATCCAGCGCCTGGAGCCCCAAGCGGAACACACCCTGCTCGGCGCCGCGCGCAAGGATCTCATCAAGGGCGTTGAGCACGGTCTTGTTCATGGTGCGGATCGCCTCGGACTTCTTGACGAACTCGCCGTTGTGCATGTTTTCGTTGCAGACGATGCGCACGAAATCGACGTTGCGATCATGGTGATCGAAGGTGAACTCCACCAGGCGGCGCATGCCTTCGCGCGGCTCGAGCTCGGCCAGGTGCAGGCTGCCTTCGGTGCGGCGGATATCGCCGTAGAGTTTTTCCAGCACCTCGACATACAACTGCTCCTTGCTGCCGAAGTAGTAGTAGATCATGCGCTTGGAGGTATTCGTGCGCTCGGCGATCGCGTCCACGCGCGCGCCGGCCAGCCCTTGCTGGACGAATTCGGTAATCGCCGCCTGGAGAATATTCTCGCGGGTTTTTTCCGGATTGTTCTTGCGGCTCTTGCGAGGTGTCTCGGCGGGTTCGGCTGAGAGAACGGGCGTTGTCGTCATACTGGGCTCACGGCCATCGATAAACAGCGGCAATTATGGGGCCGATGGCGTAGCGAAGGAAGCCTGAAGCAATATCAGCCCCAGGCTCCGTTGTTTCAACGCAGATCCCTACAGTTTCGCGTGGCGCAGGCCACCATTGCGGGCCTTGGCCATGGCTGCCAGGCGCACGGCAACGTTGGCCGCGCCATAGCCGGCATAGCCATTGCGCCGCTGCAGCACTTCAAAGAAGAAGCGCTCCTCGAAAGCCTCGGTATACACGTGGAACAGCTCGCCACCCTGGGCATCGCGGTCATACAGCACATTGTAATAGGCCAGCTCGCTGAGAAACTCATCATCAAAATCAAAGCGGGCGGCAAGATCGTCGTAGTAGTTCAGCGGGATATCGAGCAAGTCCAGCCCCGCCTCCTTGGCCTGGCGTACGGCGGCAAAGATGTCGTCGCATTCAAAGGCGATGTGGTGAACACCCGAGCCGCGATAGCTGGACAACGCATGAGAAATCGCCGTATTGCGGTTCTCGGAGATATTCAGCGGCAGGCGAATCGAACTGCAGCGGCTGCGCAGGGCGCGGCTCTTGACCAGGCCATAAGGGTCCGGCAGCACCACTTCGTCGTCGGCTTCGAAATCCAGCAGGCTCTTGTAGAACAGCACCCAGCTGTCGAGGCTGTCGGCCGGCAATGCCATGGCCATGTGGTCGATGCGCTTGAGGCCGACCGGGCTGGCCGAAACTGGCGTCAGGCTGAAGTCGGTTTCGTAGATGGTACGGCCTTCAGCATCCTGGTCGACCAGGTAGATCAAGCTACCATCGGGCGCACGTACCGCCGCCAACTCACGCTCGTTCGGCCCTACCAGGCCACGGTACGGCTGGCCGTGAAACGCCACCGCCCGCTCCAGTGCCTGAGCGCTGTCCTTGACCCGAATGGCCGTGGCGCACAACGAAGGGCCGTGGGCCTCATAAAAGTTATGGGCAAAGGAATAGGGTTCGGAGTTGAGAATCAGGTTGATATCGCCCTGGCGCAGCAGGCTCACGTTCTTGGAGCGATGCTGCCCCGCCCTGGCGAAGCCCAGGCGCTCCAGCCAGGTGCCGAGCTTGGCACCGAGGGTTTCGTCCACGGCAAACTCGAGGAATTCGACTCCGTCGTAGCTGCTGGCCGCAGGTGGGGCAAACAAAGGGTCGAGCGAAACAATGGGCTGAGCTTGTTGCTCGAGCAACTGCCGGGTCTTTTCCTCAAGGTACAACAGCGAACGCAGGCCATCGGCGGCATTGGCCCGCGGCGGCGCGGCGCGGAAGCCGTCGTTGAAGATTTCCAGCGACAGAGGCCCGTTGTAACCGGTCTGGATGATCGGCGCGAGAAAGCCCGGCAGGTCGAATTCGCCCTGGCCGGGGAAGCATCGAAAGTGTCGGCTCCACTCCAGCACGTCCATCGCCAGGATCGGGGCGTCGGCCATCTGCACGAAGAAGATCTTGTCGCCGGGGATCTCGCGGATCGCACTCGGATCGCCTTTGAGCGACAAGGTGTGGAAACTGTCGAGAATCATGCCCAGGTTCGGGTGGTCGGCCTGCCGGACGATGTCCCAGACCTGCTGGTACGTGTTGACGTGCCGCCCCCAGGCCAAGGCCTCGTAGCCGATGCGCAGGCCACGCTGGCCAGCGTGTTCGGCCAGCAGGCGGAGGTCGTCGACCAGCACCTGCCGGTCGCCCAGCGAATCACCGGAGGCGTTGCTGCACACCAGCACCAGGTCGGTGCCGAGCTCCTGCATCAAGTCGAACTTGCGCTCGGCCCGCTCAAGATTTCGCGACAGGCGGTTGCGCGGGCAGCCCTCGAAATCACGAAACGGCTGGAACAGCGTGATCGCGATGCCAAGGTCGGCACAACGCTGGCGAATCTCGCGAGGGCTGCCGTCGTAGTAGAGAAGGTCGTTCTCGAAGATCTCGACCCCGTCAAAACCGGCGGCGGCTATGGCTTCGAGCTTTTCCGGCAGGGTACCGCTCAAGGAAACGGTGGCAATCGAACGCTGCATCTTATGACTCCAGTAGGCGTAGGCGCGGCCCAGGTAGGAGAATTATTGGCGGGAGAATGTTATACCTCAACCAAATTGTACGAACCAGTTAGTTTTGTGTGCGATTATCGACCAGAATGCGGCTTGGCGAATTGACGGTTTTTCGCTCGATGCCCAACATCTTCACCCATAGGACAAGCATTCAAAGGGCCACAAGCTCCTTGGAAATTGTCAGGACCGAAACAGCTGTACCCCAGCGTCACCAAACCCAGGTTTGACCATAAACATAAAAATTCGGGTAAACGCTCATGCATACATTCAATGCTTCGCCCCACTGCTCCTTGCCTCTGCATTCGCCAGCCGCGCGAACGCTTTTCGCTCATCGACGCCTCGAAGGCTGACCGGTATTGCACAGCTGTTGGTTGGGTTCACGTCGTCTTCCAGGTAACGCCCGGAACCGATGATTCCCGGTCAGCGAGCCAACCCCTGCCCTGTCTGAATCACCCCAGGCCGCTTGCATGACGCAGCGCGGTCAGACAGGCCCTGCACTCGCAAAACGTGCAACAAGGGTTTGGCTTGAGACCTGTCGAAGTCCGATAACTGGCTCGATGCCAGCGTCACGAAACGGATGGCCATAATAAAATGATCCACACTCAAAGCTCCTCCCAGGCACAGACCATGGTTACCCCTCAAGCCGGTATCGGCGACAAGATCCGTGGTGCCATGGCGGTCGGCAAAACCCGCTGGGCGATGCTCGCCCTGGTGTTCTTCGCCACCACCCTGAACTACATCGACCGCGCCGCCCTCGGGGTCATGCAACCGATCCTGGCCAAGGAAATGAGCTGGACGGCGATGGACTACGCCAACATCAACTTCTGGTTCCAGGTTGGCTACGCCATCGGCTTCGTGCTGCAGGGCCGGTTGATCGACCGGGTCGGGGTCAAGCGCGTGTTCTTCTGCGCAGTGCTGCTCTGGAGCTTGGCGACCGGTGCTCATGGCCTGGCCACTTCGGCGGTCGGCTTCATGGTCTGCCGGTTCATTCTCGGCCTGACTGAAGCGGCCAACTACCCGGCGTGCGTCAAGACCACCCGGTTGTGGTTCCCGGCAGGCGAGCGTGCCGTTGCGACCGGTATCTTCAATGCCGGGACCAACGTCGGTGCGATGTTCACGCCGATGCTGCTGCCATTGATCCTGAGCGTCTGGGGCTGGCAAGCGGCATTCGTGTCCATGGCTTGCCTGGGACTGATCTGGGTCACCTTCTGGGGCCTGAAGTATTTCAACCCGGAAAATCACCCGAGCGTGACCAAGGCCGAGCTCGATTACATCCAGAAGGAAGTCGAACCTGAGCAGACTCGCGTACCGTTCTCACGAATCCTGCGCATGCGCGGCACCTGGGCATTCGCTCTGGCCTATGCAATCACGGCACCCGTGTTCTGGTTCTATCTGTACTGGCTGCCGCCGTTCCTGAACCAGCAATACAGCCTGGGCATCAACGTCACCCAGATGGGCATCCCGTTGATCATCATCTACCTGAGTGCCGACTTCGGCAGCGTCGGCGGCGGCATTCTGTCTTCGTTCCTGATCGGGCGTGGCATGGCACCGGTTAAGGCGCGCTTGCTGTCGATGTTGCTGTTCGCAGCCACCATTGTCAGCGTGATTTTCGCAGCAGGTGCCAGCAGCCTGTGGGTCGCTGTTCTGGCGATTTCCCTGGCCATCGCCGCGCATCAGGCCTGGACCGCCAACATCTGGAGCCTGGTGATGGACTACACGCCCAAGCACATGATGAGCACAGTGTTTGGTTTCGGCGGGATGGTCGCTGCAATCGGCGGCATGTTCATGACCCAGCTGGTCGGTTACATCCTGACCACGACCCATAACAACTACACCGTGCTGTTCACCATGATTCCGGCGATGTACTTCATCGCGCTGGTGTGGATGTACTTCATGGCGCCGCGCAAGGTGCCTCGTATCGAGGATTGATCGGCTGTAGAACCCTGTAGCCGCTGCCGTAGGCTGCGCTGGGGCCGCAAGGCCCCCCGATCCTGCGCCCGCTTCGCGCGCGAGCGCAGCCTGCGGCAGCGGCTACACCGACTTTCTGCGTTGCAACCAGGCCGCCGCCAGGCCGCTGAGGCAAATCACCGCAATCCCGAGCAGCGTCGTCAGCTCCGGCGTATGGGAAAAGATCAACAACCCCAACAGCCCGGCAAAGACAATCTGGCAATAACCGAACGGCGCCAGCAGGGCCGGTGGCGCATGCCGGAAGGCCTGGGTCAGAAACAGATGCGCCAGCATTCCGCACGTCCCCAAGGCCAGCATCAGAAGCCCATGAAACAGGCTCGGCATTTGCCAGAAGAACGGCACCAGCGCACTCATCACCAGCGTGTTGAACAACCCCGCAAAAAAATTGCTGGTAGTCGGGCTGTCCACTTCGCTGAGCTTGCGTGTAAGGATCTGATAGAAGCAAAAGCACAGCGCCGAACCCAACGGCAACAGGATGGCTGGCGTGAACAACTCCCCCCCTGGATGCACAATCACCACCACCCCGATAAAGCCCGTCAGCACCGCCAGCCACTGGCCGGTGCTGACCCGTTCACCCAGCAACGGCACAGACAAGGCTGTCACCATCAAAGGCGCGAGAAAGTTGACGGCAGTCGCTTCGGCCAAGGGGATGTACTGCAAGCCGGAGATGAACAACAGGCTGGTGCCGAGCAGGCAGGTCGCCCGCAACGCCTGCAGCGCAGGCTTGCGCGAGCGCAACACACTCAAGCCGGAGCGTGGCAGGAATATGCCCATCATCAGCAGGGTATGGGCGACATAACGCGCCCATATCACCAGCATGACGGGGTAAAAACCGGTGAGGTATTTCGACAGCGCATCGTGGCTGGAGAACAGGAAGGTCGCGACCACGACCAACACAATGCCCTTGAACGGTTGGCTGACACCGGCGAGCGATGTGCTGGAGGTGGTCATCGGTAACTCTTGAAGGTGAAGGATCAGAGGTGGGTCAACAGCGCCCGTGTCTTGTCGATGGCCAGTTGTGCACGCTCAAGCGCGCTGACGCCCTGTTCGAGCAACTGCACGGTGGGAATTTCCAGGCTCAGCGGCAAGCCTGGTGGTAGATTGCGCAGCAACCCAAGCAGGTCGCAATCACCTTCGCCGGGGAAGCGCCGCTCGTTGCGCGCCTGGCGCAGGATTTCATCCATGTCATCCGGACGCGGACCCGCCACATCGCACAGTTGCACATAGCGCGTGCCTGCGGCCGGCAAGCGACGCAGGTCTTCCAGGCGTGAGCCGGAACGGTTGAAGTGGAAGGCATCGACCAGGACACAACCATTCTCCCGGCCGGCGCTCTCGACGATACGCATGGCCTGGACCAGGTCCCTGGCGTCGGTCCAGGGCATGAACTCCAGGTGCGGGTGCAGGCCATACTGCGCGGACAGATCGCACAGGGCCGCGAAGTTCTCGGTCTGGCGTTGTTCATCTGGATCGTTGCCGGCTACCAGCAGTTCGCTCGCGCCGAACTCGGCGCCGACCGCCAGCAGCGCTTCGAAATCGCTGACGCGGGTGTGCGGCTTCAGGCGCAGGATTTCCACGTCCAGGACCTTGATGCCAGTGTCACGCAAGCGCGCAGCCGTCTGCCGACGCAGGTCGGCATCCGTGACCAAGGGGAAGTGCCTTTCTTCCGCAGTGGCGGGTTCCAGACGCAGCCCGACATGGCTATAACCGGCGCGGGCGGCGACCTCGACCATTTCCGGGGGCGACAATTCCAGGACGGTCAGGGCCGCCAGGGACAGGATTCGTTGACTCATGGGTGCTCCGTGGCGCCGAGCAGGGCAATCCGGAGGGGTGCGTTCAAGGCGGCGATCCTCTTGGTTGTTGTTATCTCCTTTTTTATTTAGAACTTAGTTCCAATTTCATGCAAGGGGAAAATTTCGGGCGAAAAAAATGGCAACGCTGAGGCTGCCATTCGTATTTGCGACTGCTTTGCGGTCGATCGCTGGCAAGCCAGCTCCCACAGAGAAGTTCCTGATAACTTTGTGGGAGCTGGCTTGCCAGCGATGAGGTCCGATCAGCCACTAAAGAGCTCAGAAGCAGGACTCGCCCCCGACAACTCCGTCGCCGCCCCCAACAACAGCGGCGCCAGCTGGTGCATACGCTCCTCCGGCATCCGCGCCGTCGGCCCGGCAACACTGAGCACCCCAACCACATGCCCAGCCAGCGGATGCCGCACCACCGCCGCCAACGCCGAGGTCCCGACCGCCGAGCTTTCCACCACCCAGGCATAGCCATGTTCGCGGGCGATACGCAGGCGTTCGAGCAGCTCGGCATTGGAGGCCGGGGCATTGGGGCCGAAGTCCTCGCGATTGGCAATGCCCTGCTTCTCCACCAGCACCAAGGCTTGCGCATCACTCATGCTGGCCAGCCAGGCGTGCCCGGAAGCGGTGTAGAACAATGGCGCATCGCGCCCCATGTCGGGGTCGTAACGCAGGCCCGAACGGGCGCCCTGGGATTTGGCGATCCAGGTCTGGCGCTCGCCGTCGATTACCCCAAGGCGAACCAGTTCACCGGTTTCCCGGGCCAGCTGGTCAAGGATCGGCTGGACGATATCCGCCCCGCTGCTGGCCAGATAGCGAAAGCCCATGGCAACCAGTTTGGTACTCAGGTGATATCGACTGTTCTCCGGGTTCTGGCGTACATAACCCAACCGCATCAGTTCGCCGAGCATGCGGTGCGTGGCGCTCTTGGGGATGTCCAGCTGCTCCGCGAGCGTCTGCATGGGCAGACCGCGAGGGTCGCTGGTAAGGCTTTCGAGAAGACTGAAAGCGCGTTCGATCTGACTGCCGGCCATGGTCATTGATCCTGAAAATTTTGCCGATTCTAAAGAGCGCCGGCCAAAGCGCAAACACTGTCCGATCTTCGCACAGTTTTGTATTTCACCCTGTTGGCGACTCGAACTATCGGGCCATAGAATATAGAATCTAGTTCCATTATTACAAAACTATTGTGAGGTTCATTCCATGCCGTGCACAAACACAGTGGACTGCGATGTCCTGGTCATTGGCTCGGGAGCGGCAGGCTTGTCGGCGGCAGTGACAACTGCGTGGCATGGGCAAAAGGTCATAGTCGTGGAAAAGGACCCCGTGTTTGGCGGTGCCACAGCCTGGTCCGGCGGCTGGATGTGGGTGCCGTGCAATCCACTGGCCCGGCGCGCCGGAATCGTCGAAGATCGCTCGCTGCCGCGTACCTACCTTGAACATGAACTGGGCGCGCAGTTCAATCCGGCCATGATCGACGCTTTCCTCGAAGCCGCGCCGAACATGGTGTCGTTTTTCGAAAAGCATACGGCATTGCAGTTTGCCGACGGCAATGCCATCGCCGACATCCATGGCGACACGCCAGGCGCCGGCACCGGTGGGCGTTCGGTCATCGCCGCGCCGTACAACGCCCGCAAGCTCGGCAAATTGCTCGGGCGCTTGCGCAAGACCCTGCGCGAGACCTCCTTCATGGGCATGCCGATCATGGCCGGCCAGGACCTGACGGCCTTCCTGACCCTGACCCGCTCCTGGCGCTCCTTCCTTCATGTAACCAAGCGTTTTGGCAAGCACCTGTACGACCTGGCGCTCAAGGGCCGCGCCCTGCATCTGGTCAATGGTGTCGCACTGGTCGCCCGTCTGGCCAAATCGGCCGAAGACCTGGGCGTTCTGCTGTGGGAATCGGCGCCGGCCAAACGCCTGATCCATGAAAACGACCGAGTGACGGGTGCCGAAATCGAAACCGCGCGCGGCTTGATCACGATCAAGGCGCGCAAGGCCGTGGTGCTGGCCGCGGGTGGCTTTGCCAATGACATCGAACGACGCAAGGCGATGTTCCCGCGTACGCCCACCGGCCATGAACACCTGGCCCTGCCGCCCTTGGCTGTCAGCGGCGATGGCCTGCGCCTGGGCGAAAGCGTCGGTGGCAGGGTCGCCGATGATCTTGTCTCACCGGTCGCCTGGGCACCGGTGTCGAAGGTGCCTTACAACGATGGCAGCCATGGCCACTTTCCGCACATCATCGAACGCGGCAAACCCGGCATCATCGGCGTACTGGCCAATGGCAAACGCTTCGTCAACGAAGCCAATGGTTACTACGACTACGTCGCGGCCATGGTCGCCGCTGCACCGGGCGATGAAGTGGCATCCTGGCTGATTTGCAGCCACAGGTTCCAGCGTCGCTACGGCCTGGGCATTTCCCGCCCCTTCCCGCTGCCCGTCGCCCCCTTCATTCGCTCCGGTTACCTGAAGACCGGCGAGACCATCGAAGCGCTGGCCAGCGCCTGCGGCATCGATCCGTTCGGGCTGAGCAAGACCGTTGCCGAGTACAACCGCCATGCCCGCCTGGGCGAAGACCCTGAGTTCGGTCGCGGCTCGACCCCTTACAACCGCAAGCAGGGTGACGCGCTGCATGGCCCGAACCCGTGCGTCGCGCCCATCGAACAGGGGCCGTTCTATGCCGTCAAAGTCGAACCGGGCTGCTTCGGCACCTTCGCCGGGCTCAAGACCAATGAGCACGCCCAGGTAGTGGATGACAAAGAGCGGCCGATCGAGGGGCTCTACGCCGTCGGCACCGACATGGCCAGCATCATGGGCGGCCATTACCCGGCCGGCGGCATCAATCTTGGTCCAGCCGCGACCTTCGGCTACATCGCCGGGCGCCATATCGCCGGTGTCACCGCCTACGAATAACCCATCACTGAGTGACCGGCACTTCGACACGGCGGCTGGATACAACAACAAAGCTGCCGTAGGCAAAGCGTTGGCCGAATCGCCGGTGCCACACGAGCATGTCCTGGTACTTTCTCGCCTTCGTCCACTAATCAGGTCGGCTGCTCATCTCCTTATTCTTTCGATTTGGCCCTGATACACCCATCCCCACTTCGCGACAACCCTTAGTTCTGATAGTTACCGAGCCAACGTCGATTGACATACAGTCACCGCTCGCAGTCAGGTAAACCTGCCTGATTGTAAGGACAGCTGAAAATGAAGGGATACATACCATGAAAATCGACAAGTTTACTCCACAAGACTCCACAACTCGCGCAAACCAAATCATTCGATTCGAGGGCACTATCCGTCAAATTGCCTACAGCCCAGATGGCGCCAGAATATATGCAGCAGGCAGTAAGTCCCTCAACATTGCGAATGTAGCAAACGGCAAGGTGGAGCAAATTATTGATGTCAACGACGAAATCAACAGTTTAGCTGTATCGGCAAATGGTCGTCATGTCTATATAGGTGCGCAAAAAGAGATCGCAATTCTCAACACCCTCACGAATACGGTGGAAACTCGTATTCCTTTTGACGCCCTTGTACGTCGCGTTGCAATCTCTCCAAACGGTCAACGCGTCGTAGCCTGTCTGGGCCCCCACAGCATGTCCTCGGTCGCCATCATCGATCCTGCCACACAATTGGTGATCGCCACGATTGCGGTACAGCACGCCTCGGAGTACGTCGCGCTGAGCCCGGATAGCAACTTGGCCTATATTATCGGCAACGGACATCTCTCGGTCGTTGATATTGAAAATCAAAAGGTGGTCAAATCCATTGCCGCCCGCCCTAACGTACTCGGTGTTGCGATCACTCCAGACGGGAGCGCAGTTTACATTGCAGGCGTAACCCCGAACAATGTCCAGGTTATCAACACACTTACTTACGAAACAACTACTGTCGAAGGCTTTAACTTACCAACTGATTTCGCGTTCAGCACCGATGGCTTGAATGCCTATGTATGTGACAGGAACGACCGTGAGATAAAGATCATAGATACCCGCCACTATGAAATCGTCGATAGCATTCGTATTACCTCAGGGACCCAGCCCTGGCAGTGCGCGATTAGCCCAGACGGTGGTTTTATCGCTGTCGGTCTTCCAGAGGCTGTCGAGATCATTCCCCTCCCCTCAATTGTTTAGTCGGCAATAGATACGCCGCACAGGAAAAAACAGGCCCAAAGGTCAAGAACCTGAGGGCCTGCTTCCATTACATTGCGTTGCTGGGTGAGAACTCAGAAATCGAAAAACACCGTCTCGCCTTCCCCCTGAATCCGGATATCAAACTGATAAGCCAGCTTGCCATTCACTTCGCACCGCCGGGCCACCAACGTCTCGCGGCGCTGGGGTTGTTCGATCAGGTTCAGCACCGGGCACTTGGCATTGGCCTCACCTTCATCATCGAAGTACAACCGCGTCTGCAGGTGGATGTTGATGCCGCGAGCGAACAGGGTCACGTTGATATGCGGTGCCATCGGCACGCCGGCGGCGTTGTTCACGACGCCCGGCTTGATGGTTTGCAGGGTCCACTCGCCAGCGTCGAAGGTGGTCGCGGTGCGGCCGAAGCTGTTGAACGGCTTTTCCAGGTTGTAGTCGCTGTCGTAGCGGCCAGCATGGTCGGCTTGCCAGAACTCCAGGAAGGAATCGCGCACCAGATGGCCGTTGCCGTCGTACACGTTGCCGAACACCAGGATGTGCTCCCCCGGCGCGCCCGGCTTGGCCATCTGGTTCCAGATTTCCGCATCGCGGGTCGGGTTACCGGCGGCTTCCAGCGCCAGGCCGATGTGGACGTAGGGGCCGGCAGTCTGCGAGGGGGTTTCAGGCAGCAATTCAATAGGCATTGGCGTTGCTCCTCAGCAGTTTTCGAAGTGAGTCTTGCGCTGGCCGCGCAGGATGATGTCGAAGCGATAGGCCAGACAATCCATAGGATTGGCATTGCCCATGTCGAGCTTGGCGATAAGGCTCTGCACCGCTTCGGGGTTGGCGATCGATTTGACGATCGGGCACATCGGAATCAGCGGGTCGCCTTCGAAATACAGCTGGGTAATCAGGCGGGTCGAGATCGACGGGCCGCTGATCGAGAAATGAATGTGCGCCGGACGCCAGTCGTTCGGGCCATTACGCCATGGGTACGGTCCCGGCTTGATGGTGCGGAAGCTGTAGTAGCCCTCGCTGTCGGTCAGGGCGCGACCGACGCCGCCGAAGTTCGGGTCCAGCGGTGCCAGGTAACGGTCGTTCTTGTGGCGGTAGCGGCCACCGGCGTTGGCTTGCCACATTTCCACAAGGGTATGCGGGATCGGCTTGCCGTACTGATCGCAGACGCGGCCCGCAACGATGATGCGTTCGCCGATCGGCAAGCCGCCATTGTTGAAGTTCAACAGCAGGTCATTGTCATGCTGGCCGAATTTCAGGTGCGAGAAATCCGGGCCGGTGGTTTCGCTGGCAGATTGCGGGATGCTGACCAGTGCCTGGCGCGGGGAACGGGCGATGGACGTCTTGTAGTCGGGAGTCAAGGCTTTGGGATGCCAGTTCCGATCACGGATGATGAAGCGACTGGTGTCTGCTGAAGACATGTCGTTCTCCTGTTATTGGATTTTTGGAGGGCCTTTCCAGGCGGGGTGAGATCAGTGTCTGGCAATCGGCGCTGATCGAATACTGAAAAGAAGCCCTTCATTCATAACCATATGGTTATCCAACTCCAGCGCTCCGACACATCCAATGGCCATGGACTACCCTTTAGCTTCAGGCCGTACTCGAAACAAGGACCCAAGAGGAATCCTCCATGCTTTGGAAGAAAGGCAGACGCAGCGACAACGTGGAAGACGTTCGCGGCGATGGCGGTATGGGCGGTGGCGGCGGCATGCGCATGGGCGGCAAGGGTTTGAGCCTGACCGCCGTGGTGGTGATCGTCGGCATCGGCCTGCTGACAGGGCAAGACCCGATGCAGATCCTCGGCCAATTGACCGGCCAGATGGGCCAGCAGACGGCACCGGTCGATAGCGGCCCGGGCAAGCCGCCGCCGGCCAATGATGAACAGGCCGAATTCGTGCGCAGCATCCTGGGTGACACCGAAGACACCTGGCGGCAGATCTTTCAGCAAGGCGGCAAGCAGTACAAGGACCCGATCCTCAAACTCTTCAGCGGGCAGGTGAACTCCGCCTGTGGGTTCGCCACCTCGGCCACCGGCCCCTTCTACTGCCCGGCCGACCAGGTGGTGTATCTGGACATGGAGTTCTTCCAGGAGATGGAGCAACGTTTCAAGGCAGCCGGCGATTTTGCCCAGGCCTACGTGATTGCCCATGAAGTCGGTCATCACGTGCAGACCCTGCTCGGCGTCTCGGCCCGGGTCCAGTCCGCGCGCCAGCGCGGTGAACGCATGGAAGGCGACAATGGCTTGCTGGTACGTCAGGAGCTGCAGGCGGACTGCCTGGCGGGCGTCTGGGCCTACCAGGCGCAGAAACGTCTCAACTGGCTGGAACCCGGCGATGTCGAGGAAGCCTTGAATGCGGCCAACGCCATCGGCGATGACCGCTTGCAGCAGCAGGGTCGCGGTCGCGTGGTACCCGATTCATTTACTCACGGCACCTCGGCCCAGCGTGTGCGCTGGTTCAAGACCGGTTTCGCCCAGGGTCAGGTCACCCAGTGCGATACCTTTGGGGCCGCAACCCTGTAATCAGCCCAGCAGGCGTGACAAGGCTCGGCAATCGGCGGCGTGCCAATCGGTCAGTTCTGGCCAGGGATTGTCCGGCAGGTTGACCAGCACGGTGTGAGTACCGGCGGCACGCCCACAGTCCAGGTCGAAGCGATAGTCGCCGACCATCACCATGGAGCTGGTCGGAACCTCCCAGGCCTGGGCCAGCTTCAGCAGACCACCCGGATGGGGCTTGGGCGGCGCTTCATCACGGCCCAGCACATCGGCGGCGGCAAAGCAGTCGGCAATGCCGATGGCCTCCAGGGTGATATGCGCCAACTCCCGCGCATTGCGCGTGAGAATGCCAAGGCGGCAGCCGCGGCCGGCCAATTCACGCACCAACTCCACAGCCCCGACCGCAGGTCGCGAGGCCACCGCCAGGTCGCGCTCATGCTCCAGCAACCAGGCGTGCTTGGCCGCTGCCACATCCGCCGGCAGCGCCGCCAGGTGGGTGAGGATGTCGTGCTCGGGCGGAATGCCCAGCGCCTCGCGGATCGCGGCAAAATCATGCACGGCCACCGTCAGGGTGCCGTCCATGTCGAACACCCAGTGGCGAATGTCGGTCAGGCTCATGCCCAGTCCTTGCGATGACGGATCAAGCCTTCCTGGGCCGAGGAAGCCACCAGCTGACCGGCGCGGTTGTAGATGCTGCCACGGCAGAAACCGCGAGCATTGCCGGCCCATGGGCTGTCCATGGCATACAGCAGCCAATCGTCGGCGCGCAGGTCGTTATGGAACCACAGCGCGTGGTCGAGGCTGGCGATCTGCATATCCTTGTGCCACACCGATTTGCCGTGGGGCAGCAGCGAGGTGGTCAACAGGCCGAAGTCCGAGGCATAGGCGAGGATGTACTTGTGCAGCGCCGGCGAGTCGGCCAGCAAACCGTCGGCGCGAAACCAGGCGTACTTGATTGGATCACCGGCCACCGGGTTGTAAGGGTCTTTCTCGGTCACCGGGCGCACTTCGATCGGCTTGGCGCACAGCAACTTTTCACGCAGGTGCTCGGGCATCTGGTCGGCGATCTTTTCGAACAGTTCCAGTTCCGAGGGAAGGTTCTCCGGTCCGACGACCTGAGGCATCTGGCCCTGGTGCTCGAAACCTTCCTCGTCGTACTGAAAGGATGCACTGCAGGTAAAGATCGTCTGGCCCTTCTGCACCGCCGTCACCCGACGTGTGCTGAAGCTGCCGCCATCGCGAACCCGGTCAACCTGGTACACCACCGGCAGGCTGGCGTCACCCGGACGCAGGAAATAGCCATGCAGCGAATGCACATGACGGTTGTCTTCTACCGTCTGGCTGGCAGCCGACAGCGATTGTCCCAACACCTGGCCGCCGTACAACTGGCGAAACCCCAGGTCCTGGCTGCGCCCGCGAAACAGGTTTTCCTCGATCGGTTCCAGGCTCAGCAAATCGACCAGATCGTCCAACACGTGGCTCATTCAAGATTCTCCTAAGCATGGATACGGTGGTCACCAGGGCATGCAGCGCGAGCATCGCTCAAGCGCCACTCCCCTCCTGCGCGACCTTGGGTGAAATCATACAGCCTTTTGACTTTCAGCCATGCAAGGTCTCCAGCCATTGCGCCCGGTTGATCCGGTACAACACATGGGGCCTGAGAGGATCGTGGGCGGGCAGCCGGGGATGATCGAAGTCACCGGCAAAGTCGCGCTGCATGCCGATGGCCTGCATGACTTTCTGCGAAGGCAGGTTGCTCCAGGTGGTAAATGACACGACCTCTTCCAGCCCCAACTGACCAAAGGCGCAACGTAGAGAGGTCCACGCGGCCTCGCTGGCAAAGCCCTGCCCCCAATGCCGCCGGGCCAGGCGCCAGCCAATCTCCACCGCCGGCGTGAAGGCGGCATCGAAGCCGACGTTGAGCAGACCGGTAAAACCGATGAAGGCGCCGGTGTCATTGCGCTCCAGCGCCCACAGTCCGAAACCGTATTCAGCAAAATGCCCGCGTATTCGCCCCATTAATGCCGCACATTCCAGCCGAGTCAGGGGGGCTGGAAAATAACGCATCACCTGGGGGTCGGCGCAGAGCGCGGCAAACTCGGTCAGGTCATCGTCGTGCCACTGGCGAAGCAGCAAGCGGGCGCTTTCGAGCTCAAGAATCGGGTTCATGCTCAAGGTCCTCCGTCGATCTCAATTGAGTGTAAGCGCTGGCCTGCAAAGGGCAGCAACTGGCAAGATTCAGATCCGGGTCCCGCTTTGTAACTTCCATGCCGCTGCCACTGATCTACCACGACGACTACAGTCCGGCGTTTCCTGCCGAACACCGCTTCCCGATGGACAAATTCCGTCTGTTGCACGATCACCTGATTGACAGCGGACTGACCACCGAGCAGGCACTGCTGCGCCCGGAAATCTGCCCCGTCGACATCCTTGCCCTGGCCCATGACCCGGCCTACATCGCCCGCTACATGAACGGCGAGCTGGCACGCGAAGACCAGCGCCGCCTTGGCCTGCCCTGGAGCGAAGCCCTGGCCCGGCGCACCGTGCGCGCCGTTGGCGGTTCGCTGCTGGCGGCCGAACAGGCATTGAAGCACGGGCTGGCCTGCCACCTGGCGGGCGGCACCCATCATGCTCATTATGACCACCCGGCCGGTTTTTGCATTTTCAACGACCTGGCGGTGATCAGTCGTTACTTGCTGGAAAGCGGCCGGGTCAGTCGGGTGCTGATCTTCGACTGTGACGTTCACCAGGGCGATGGCACCGCACGCATCCTGGAAAACACCCCGGACGCCATTACCGTATCCCTGCACTGCCAGCAGAATTTTCCGGCACGCAAGGCGCAGAGCGATTGGGATATCCCTCTGCACCGGGGCATGGGCGATCACGAATACCTCAAGGTGGTCGATGATGCCCTGAACTATCTGTTACCGCTGTATAAGCCTGATCTGGTGCTGTATGACGCCGGTGTGGATGTACACAAGGATGATGCCCTGGGTTACCTGCAATTGACTGACGCAGGTGTCGCCGCCCGCGACGAAAGCGTACTGCGCCATTGCCTGGGTCGGGATATTCCAGTGGTCGGGTTGATTGGCGGGGGTTACAGCAAGGACCGGGTCGCCCTGGCCCGCCGCCACGGGATCCTGCATCACAGCGCCCAACGGGTGTGGCAAAACATGTAGTTACCCACACTGGCTGTGGAGCCGCCTGTGGATAACCTGAGCGAAAGCCCGTTCAGGCCTTACAGGCTCTGCCCTGCAGCGTGCTGTACGTTTTTTGCTCACTGCCTTCCTGCATTCGCCTCAGGTACAATCGGCGGCTTATTTCCGCTACTTGCAGCCCGCCATGACCCCTACCATACCCCTCCGCTCTTCCCACGTGATTGTCATTGGTGGCGGCCCGGCCGGCCTGATGGCGGCAGAAGTGCTGAGCCTTGCGGGGGTGAAGGTCGACCTGTACGACAGCATGCCTTCGGTAGGACGCAAGTTCCTCCTGGCGGGCGTGGGCGGCATGAACATTACCCACTCCGAAGCCTACCCGGCGTTCGTCTCCCGCTATGCCGAACGGGCTGATCGAATTGCGCCCCTGCTCGAAGACTTCGATGCCGAGCGCCTGTGCCAGTGGATTCACGGCCTGGGCATCGACACCTTCGTCGGCAGCTCCGGAAGGGTCTTCCCCACCGACATGAAAGCTGCACCGCTGCTGCGAGCCTGGCTCAAGCGCCTGCGCGATGCCGGTGTAGTTATCCACACCCGCCATCGCTGGCTCGGCTGGAATGACGACGGTTCAATGCGCATCGCTTATCCACAGGGCGAGTTGGCACTCAAGGCCGACGCTGTGGTGCTGGCCTTGGGCGGCGGCAGTTGGGCACGGCTGGGGTCCGACGCGGCCTGGCTGCCCTGGTTGCAGGCAAAGGGTGTCGCCGTGAAGCCGTTGCAACCGGCCAACAGCGGCTTTGAAGTACAAGCCTGGAGCCCTTTGCTGCGCGACAAGTTTGCCGGCGCGCCGCTGAAGAACATTGCCTTGAGCCTCAAGGACCAGCCGCCACGACTGGGCGAATGCGTGCTGACGTCTGGCGGGTTGGAGGGCAGCCTGGTCTATGCCCTGTCGGCGCAGATACGCGAGCAGATCAACCTGACCGGCAGCGCCACGCTGGCCCTGGATCTATTGCCAGGCAAGCCTGTGGATAAAATCGAAGCGGCCTTGAACAAGCCACGCGGTTCACGTTCGATGGCCAAGCACCTGCACAATCAGTTGGGACTCGATGGGGTGAAGGCAGCCTTGTTGCGTGAGTTGACCAGCAAAGAGACCTTTGCCGATGTGCAGCAACTGGCCAGGGCGATCAAGGCGCTGCCGGTGACACTGGTACGCCCGCGGCCTTTGGACGAGGCAATCAGCACGGCAGGAGGCGTGGCGTTCGAGGGGCTGGATGAACGGTTGATGCTCGAGCAGGTGCCGGGGGTGTTTTGTGCGGGGGAGATGCTGGATTGGGAGGCGCCGACCGGGGGGTATTTGCTGACGGCGTGTTTTGCCAGTGGGCGCAAGGCGGGGTTGGGGGTTTTGCAGTGGTTGCGGCGGTGAGCCGTTTTACGGCCGTGACACGGTCGGCGTAGCCGCTGCCGCAGGCTGCGCTCGACCGCATCGCGGTCGCAAAATCGCAAAAATTATGGCTTGCGCTTACGCGGCCCCGTATTGAACACCGGCACCTTGCGCACCGGCTTGACCGCCGGCGTCTCGGCCACCGTGTCCCCGCTGTCCATCCACCGTCCCAGGCTTTTCTTGCCGCCGGATTCCTTGGGTTTCTTCGGCTTCTTCGGCTTCTTCAACACCTGGCCCGTGGCATCGGTCAGCGGTACCCGGTGCTCCGGCACGAAATCAGGCTCTTCGTGACGCGGCAACGTCTTGCGGGTTAGCATTTCAATGGCCGAGAGCAATTGCACTTCATCGGCACACACCAGTGAGATCGCTTCGCCGGTCGAGCCTGCACGGCCGGTACGACCGATGCGGTGGATGTAGTCCTCGGCCACGATCGGCAGGTCGAAATTGACCACCAGTGGCAAGTCTTCGATGTCCAGACCACGCGCAGCCACGTCGGTGGCCACCAGGATCTGCGTCTCGCGCGCCTTGAAACTGTCCAGCGCCCGTTGGCGCGTGGCCTGGGGCTTGTCGCCATGGATACCGTCGGCATTCACGCCCTGGCCTTGCAGGCGTTCGACCAGTTGATCGACCCCGTTGCGGGTCTTGGCGAACACCAGCACCTGTTTCCAGCGTTGCTTGCGCAGCAGGTGGCTGAACAGTTCGGGCTTGCGTTTCTTGTCGACCGGCACCACCCACTGCTTGACGGTACTGGCCGCTTCGTTGCGCGGGCTGACTTCGACACTCAGTGGATCATCGAGCATTTGCCCGGCCAGCAATCGAATCGGGTCGGAGAAGGTCGCGGAGAACAGCAAGGTCTGGCGCCGCTTGGGCAATGCGGCGTAGATATCGCGCAGCTCTTCGGAAAAGCCCAGGTCGAGCATGCGGTCGGCCTCATCGAGCACCAATGCCTGCAACTGGGAAAACTTCACGGCGTTCTGCCGGTACAGATCGAGCAGACGCCCAGGGGTCGCCACCAGCAGGTCGACGCCCCTGCGCAGCTTCATCATCTGCGGATTGATGCTGACGCCGCCATAGACCGCGTAAGTGCTCAGCGGCAAGTGTTCGGCATATTCCTGGATATTGGCATGCACCTGTTCGGCCAGCTCGCGGGTCGGCACCAGTACCAGCGCACGCACCGAATTGCTGGCGACCTTGGCCCCTTCCATCGTCAGGCGTTGCAACAGCGGCAAGGCAAAGCCGGCGGTCTTGCCGGTGCCGGTCTGCGCGGCCGCCATCAGATCGCGCCCGGCCAGCACGGCCGGAATCGCTTGCGCCTGCACCGGGGTCGGCGTGTTGTAGCCAAGGGTTTGCAGGGCGCGCAGCAAGGGTTCAATCAGGCCAAGTTTGGCGAATGTCATGGAAATACCATCAAAGGAGTTCAGCAATGCGCGCAGTTTACCTTGTCCGCAGCTCTTACTGCTTGCGCCATTGCGGCAGACCGATCAACACCACCGCACCGATGATCACCGCCATGGCCAGGCATTCCGCGACGCCGATCTGCTCGCCGGCGAATACGATACCCAGCAAGACCGCCACGGCGGGGTTCACGTAGGCGTAGCTGGTCGCTGCCGCCGGGCGCACATTCTTCAGCAGGTACCCGTAGGCACTGAAGGCCAGGATCGAACCGAAGAACACCAGATACGCCAGTGCGCCCCAGCCTGCCGCCGTTGGCATCTGCACCATGCGCTCGCCACTCAGGCCACTGCCGATCAACAGTGCGACGCCACCGACGAGCATTTCCGCTGCGCTGGCCATGGGCCCCTGAGGCAACGGCAGGTGTTTGCTCCAGATCGAGCCAAAGGCCCAGGATGCGGCGGCGAACAGGATCATTGCGGCCCCCAGTGGACTGGACTGCAGGTTCGAGCCCAGGTTGAGCAAGGCGATACCGACCAGCCCGAGCACGATCCCGGCCCATTCCAGACGGGTATTGCGATGCCCCCAGAACAGCCCGAACAGCAGCGTGAACAACGGCACCGTCGCCACCGCCAATGCCGCCACGCCCGAGGCGACCCCGATATGTTCGGCCACCGTCACCCCGCCGTTGCCGCAGCTGAGCAACAGCACACCGATCATCCCCGCTGCCTTCCACTGCGGCCAGGTGGGTGCCGGCACGCCGCGCCAGCGCAAAAAGCCATACAACAGGGTCCCGGCAATCACGAAACGGATCCCGGCCATCAGCAACGGCGGCCAGGATTCGACGCCGATGCGAATGACCAGATAGGTCGAACCCCAGACCAGGTACAACGCAAGGAAGGCGCCGATCAACACCAGCGGAAAACGACGAGAGGGAGGCATGCAAAGCTCTGAGCAATTTATTGGGGCAGTAGTGTAGAACGGGTGACGGCAAGAAAAATTTAGCCGCGATGACGTTTGAGCGCTTCACCGATCTTCGCTGCCGGCACCTTTTGCAGGCTGCACAGCAACTGGTGCGAGACCGCGCCCAGGCCGTGGGTCTGGCGCAATTCGGTAGCCAGGTGCTGGGCCAGGTTGGCGGCCATCTCGGCATCGGCCATGGCCCGGTGCGCCTTGCCGGTGTCGGGCAGGTTGGCCCAGCGGGTCAGGGTGCCGAGCTTGTGATTCGGTGCGCCGGGCATCAGCCGCCGCGCCAGCAGCATCGAACAGGCAAAACTCTGGCTGCGGCTGCGCTTGATCTGCGCCAGCTCGAAGTCCCAGAACTTCTGGTCGAATGAGGCGTTGTGCGCCAGCAAGGGCGTGTCGCCGACAAACTCGGCCACTTCATTCATGACCTGGGCCACGGGCGGTGCGCTGCGCACCATCGCGGTGGTGATACCGGTCAGACTGGCGACGAAGCCAGGCACCGGCACGCCGGCATTCATCAGGCTCTGGTAGCGCTCGACAATGCGCCCCTGCTCGAGCATGACCACGGCGATTTCAGTGGCGCGGCAATGCGCGCCCGGGGAGATTCCGGTGGTCTCGAAGTCGATGACGGCAATACGTTCCAAACGGCTAAAACCTCAAAAAAAGACTTAATTTTTCAACAACAAGGCGCCTTCAATCGGCACATAGCGGGTGGCAGCGCGAATCAGCGAGTTGGCGGTCAGGCCCGGAACGCCATAGGCCACCGCTTCAACGCCATGCTTGCTTATGATGCGCTCGAGCAAGAGGTCAAAATCGCCATCGCCGGAAGCCAGCACCACTTCATCGACGTGATCGGCGGCGTCCATGATATCGATAGTGATGCCCACGTCCCAATCGCCCTTGGCCGATCCATCGCTGCGCTGGATATAGGGCTTGAGTTTGACCGTGAAGCCCAGGTTGCGCAGGATCTGCTGGAATTGCTGCTGCTTGCTGTCGCCGCGATCGATGGCATAAGCGTAGGCCTCTACTATCTGCCCGCGCTGACTGATATCGGCCCACAAGGCCGCGTAATTGAAGTGGCAGCCGTAAGCCTGACGCACGGTGTAGTAGAGGTTTTGTACATCGGCGAACACTGCTATTTTTTTCACCGCACATCCTCTCTGGCGCCGAGGCGCTCCAGCTGGCCGCTGATACTCAGGGCCGATTCGGCGCCCAGTATGCCAGCCTCAAGGTCTGTACTGTGAAAATCGGGTGCAGGAACTGCACCCGAACGTCGGTAAACGGATCAGACGTAGGAGTCGTCGTCCGAGAAAAAGCCACCATCATCGCTGTAGCCGGTCTCCATGAACCCGCCTTGATCGTTGCCATACGAATCATTGCTGGTGAGGCGCTGTTCATCGTTGCCCCAGCCATTGCCGCTGGCCGGGCTCGGTTCTTCCTTGATGACTTCGACCACTTCCTGAGGTTGCGAGTGATGGTTGAACAGGCTGCTGATGCCCTGTGCCAGCATCACGCCACCTGCCACGCCGGCTGCCGTTTGCAGGGCTCCCCCGAGAAAACTGCTGCCAGCCCTGGCCGGTGCCGCGGCTGCAGGCGCTGGTGCATAGCCCTGCTGCGGCGCTACGCCGGACTGGCTGGCGAAGGAGTTGGACGGCTCGCGCCAGCCGCCTCCCGAAGAGGCCGGGGCAGGCGTCTGGCGTGGGGCAGGCTGAGGCTCGCGGGTACCGCTGCCGAAGATGCTCGAAAGAAAACCGCCGCTGCTCGGTGTTGTCGCGGCCACCTGGGCCCTGGCCTCGCTCAAGTCTTTTTGTAACTGCTTGTTTTGCTCGTCGAGCCGTTTGAGTGCGGCTTCCTGCACCAGGATTGCCTGGGCCATGTAGTAAGCCGCACTCGGTTGCTGGGCCAGATGCTCCATGATCCGCGCCTGGGCCTGGGCGTCACGCGGGGCCGATTCCGTTTCTGCCTGCTTGAGCCGGGCAAACAGTCCATCGATCAGGGTTTGTTCTTCGCTGTTCATGGCGACCTCTCAGATTGCCGGGAAAAACCGGGGCGGCGCTGCAATACGCCGGATATGCACAGGTTAATGGGGGTGCCCCCGGCGCTTTCAACACAAGACCGCATGAAACATTTGTCATGCCCGATCGGCCCTTGCGGTTGGACCGCTTCGGTGCATGGGCTAAAGTGTCGGCCTGCTCTTTGCCTACGATATCGATCGATGAACCCGTTAAGTGTTTTGCGTGACTCCCTGTATTTCTTTCGCCGCAACCTGGCGAGCATCATTCAATTGTGCCTGCCGTTGGTCGTGCTCGAATCGGTGTGCAAGCAACTGATCGATCAAGCCATCGGCGCCGAAACCTCGCCGGCCTACGACGTATTGGTCGGCCTGCTGTTCTACCCCCTGTATACCGCAGCCCTGATCCTCTTTCTCGATGCCCGCAGCCGGGGCCACGAGCCGCAGAAGCGCGACCTGCTGGCCACGGCCCTGCGCCTGTGGCCGACCTTCGCATTGCTGGCGGCCATGAGCACGCTGCTGATCATGCTCGGCGTCTCGTTGTTCGTCCTGCCCGGTATGTGGGTGATGATCAAGCTGGTGTTCGCCGAATACCTGCTGGTACTGCGCGGCCTGACGCCACTGGCGGCCATGCGCGAGAGTTTCCAGCTCAGCCAAGGGCATTTCTGGCGCATCCTGGTGTGCATACTCAGCGTGCTCGCGCCCCTCTGGTTGCTCGATGGCCTGAGCATGATGGTCTACCCGGAGCCGCAGACACCTGCACTGGCCCTGGTGCTCGACAGCGTCAGCAGCTTCCTGCAATTGTTCACCAGCGTGGTGTTGTTTCGATTGTTCATGCTGATTGCCGAACCCGTTGCAGGCAGCCCTGCACAATGACCGCTCTAGTCGGCTATGCTCGGGGCATTGTGCATCACTAAGCCGAGCCGATGACCCGACTATTGCGCACTACCCTGCTGGTCATTCTGATCCTCGCCGTTTCGCTCTGGCTGCTGGCCTGGAATCTCACCTGGCACCCCGAAGAGCGTGAAGCGGTGCCGGTCGCCTGCCGCACCCAGGCGCCGCTGCTGGTGCCAGGCCAGGCGCTCAAGGTCATGACCTGGAACGTCCAGCACCTGGCCGGCAAGCGCTACGTGTTCTGGTACGACCTGGACGATGGGCGCGGCCAGGATGAACGCGCCACCCCTGAAGACCTCGCCTACAACCTCGACGAAGCGGCCCGGGTAATCCGCGCCGAGCAACCGGATATCGTCCTGTTGCAGGAACTCGATAATGGCGCCAAGGCCAGTGACTATGAAGACCAGCTCGCCCTGCTCCTGGAGCGCGTGGTGGACATCTATCCCTGCTCGGCCCAGGCCTACGACTGGAAAGCCGAGTTCATTCCCAACCTGCACATTTTCGGCAGCGTCGGACGCACCCTGGCGACCCTCAGCCGCTACCAGATCAAACAGGCCGAACGCTTGCAGTTGCCCCGGCCAGACAACAACCCGCTGACCAACCTGTTCCAGCCTCAGCGTGCGCTGCTCAGCAGTTACCTGCCCTTGCGTGACGGTGGTCAGTTGACGGTCATCAACACCCAACTGGACAAACATGCCCAGGGGCGCGATATCCAGCTGCAACAGATCCAGACCCTGTCCGCCTTGCTGGACAAGCTCGAAAGCCAGGGCACGCCCTGGCTGGTCGGCGGCGATTTCAACCTGTTGCCGTTGGGCCAGTATCGCCGGCTCGCACCCGAGCAGCGCGGCCGTTATGCGGAGGACAGCGAGCTGCATCTGCTCTGGGACAAGTACCCGATGATCCCGAGCAATGCCGAAGCCAGCGGTGCCGATCGCGCCGACTGGTTCACCCACTTCCCCAATGATCCGGAGCTGAAAGCGCCGGACCGGACCCTCGACTATCTGTTCCATAGCCCGCGCATCAAGCGCGTGGCCGCCGAAGTTCGCCAGGAAGACACCTTGCAGATCTCCGACCACTTGCCGCTGCTGGCGCAGTTCCTTCTGCCCGCTGCGCCCTGAGCCTTACTTGCGTGGCTTGGCGCGTGCCGTGGCTTCGGCCACCAAGGGGTCATCCGGCCAATAGTGCTTGGGGTAGCGCCCCTTGAGATCTTTCTTCACCTCGGCGTAGGTGGTCCGCCAGAAGTTCGCCAGATCCTGGGTGACCTGCACCGGACGCCGCGCCGGCGACAACAGGTGCAGTTTGACCTCCTGGCGCCCACCGGCAATCCGCGGGGTCTGGGCCAGGCCGAACAGCTCCTGCAGGCGCACTGCCAATATGGGTGGCTGCTCACTGTAATCCAGGCGAATCGACGAACCCGAGGGCACCAGCAGATGGGCCGGCGCCCACTCGTCCAGGCGCTGGGGCAGCGGCCAGGGCAAGTGATTGCGCAGGATCGAAGACAAGTCCAGCTGAGCGAAATGACTGAGCCGGGTCACCTTGCCCAGATAAGGCTGCAGCCAGTCTTCCAGGCTCGCCAGCAAGGCCGTATCACTGACATCCGGCCACTCGCTGTGCTGTCCGGCGCTGAGGTCGAGCTGACGCAACAAGGTCACCCGTGCCTGCCACTGGCGCAGCTCGGGCGTCCAGGGCAGCAGCTCCAGCCCCTTGCGCCGCACCAGGTTGAGCAATGCCCGAGTCCGGGCGGACTCATCCAGACCGGTCAAGGGTTCGCTGCTCAGGACCAGTTCGCCGACCTTGCGCTGACGCTCGGCGCGCAGCACGCCTTCGCGTTCGTCCCAGTCCAGCAGGTCGAGGGTACTGACCTGTTCGGCCAACACGCCATCGAACAGTGTCGGGTCGAATTCGGCAGCCAGATAGATACGCTCTTCGCGCTGGCCCTGCCGGCTGCCCAGGTCGGCAACCACCAGCCAGGGTTCTTTCATCAAGGCATCGACGTCGCCAAACTGTGCCGCTCGGCCATTGGCCAGCCGGTACTGGGCACCACCGGCGCCACGTTGCTGGGCCACCCGGTCTGGATAGGCCAGGGCCAGCAAGGCACCGAGCCAGCGCGGGTGATCGGGATCGGCGACGGCCGCCGTGGCCTTGCCGCGCAAATACCCTCGGTATTGCCGCGCCAATTGCCGGGCCCGCTGCACGCCACCCTGGCCGCCCCGGGCAGCACGGCTTTCGCCGCTGAGCAAGGCCAGCCGACTGTGCAAATCGGCGCCAGCACCCCGCAGGATATCGCGCTCACCCAACAATGCCGCGACATCGCAGGCCATATTGGCCAGGCCCAGGTCCTGTCCTCGCAACAACAGATGAGCGATGCGCGGGTGCGCCGGCAACTCGGCCATGGCCTGGCCATGGGCCGTCAATGTGTTGTGCGCGCCGGGCGTCAGGGCACCCAACCGCGTCAACAGGTCCAGTGCCTGGGCGTAGGCCGCAGCCGGCGGCACATCGAGCCAACGCAGCTGCATCGGCGTGACGCCCCAACGCGCGAGCTGCAGGGCCAACCCGGCCAGATCGGCCTGGAGGATCTCGGCACTGCCGTAGGCGGCCAGTTGTTCGTGCTGGGCTTCGGACCAGAGTCGATAACACACCCCGGGCTCCAGGCGCCCTGCCCGTCCGGCACGCTGGGTCGCACTGGCGCGGGAGATCCGCTGGGTGTCCAGGCGTGTCATGCCGCTGCCCGGATCGAACCGTGGCACCCGCGCCAGCCCTGCATCGATCACCACGCGCACGCCATCGATGGTCAGGCTGGTCTCGGCGATATTGGTGGCCAACACCACTTTGCGTGTACCTGGCGGAGCCGGTTCGATGGCCGCGCGCTGGGCACTCAGGTCCAACTCGCCATGCAAGGGGCACAATAAAATATCGGAGCGTTCGCCCAGGGATTCGAGCAGTTGTTGGTGAACCCGACGGATTTCCGCCTGGCCGGGCAGGAACACCAGCAGGCTGCCAGGCTCTTCGTCGAGCGCCTGCAAGACACAGTCGATCACACGGGGCTCGATATATTCCCCAATCTGAAACGGCCGTCCCCAGCGCTGGGTCACCGGGTACATGCGCCCTTCACTGCTGATCACCGGCGCGTCGTCGAGCAGGCTCGACAGTCGTTCGCCTTCCAGGGTCGCCGACATCAACAGGACTTTGAGCGGCTGTTGGTCACGGAACAGTTCACGACCATTGAGTGTCAGGGCCAGCGCCAGGTCGGCATCGAGGCTGCGCTCATGAAATTCGTCGAAGATCAGCAGGCCGACACCTTCCAGCGCCGGGTCTTCTTGCAGGCGCCGGGTCAGGATCCCTTCGGTGACCACTTCAATGCGCGTGGCAGGGCCGACCTTGCTCTCCAGACGGATGCGGTAGCCCACGGTTTCACCGACCTTTTCCCCCAACTCGCTGGCCAGGCGCTCGGCCGCTGCACGCGCCGCCAGCCGCCGCGGCTCGAGCATCAGAATGGATTGCCCGGCCAGCCAGGGCTCATCGAGCAGGGCGAGCGGTACGCGGGTGGTCTTGCCTGCGCCGGGGGGCGCTTCAAGCACCGTTTCATGACGCTCGGCCAAGGCTTGGCGCAATGCAGGTAGAACGGCATCAATCGGCAAAGAAATCATGGTAGTCCTCAAACAATCCGCCAAGTATAACGGCGAACCGCGCCTGCCCTATCATGGTCTTCACTGTAAGGGCGGGCCCTTTGCCTGTATCGTTGAGACCCTTCAACATGGAGATTTACATGCGTATTCCTTCCCGTGTAATAGGTAGCGTTCTGGTCGCTACCCTGCTGACCCAACTGACTGCCTGCGGCACGCTGTTCTGGCCTGACCGTCGCGGCCAGATCGAAGGCAAGATCGACCCCGTGGTCGCCGCCCTGGATGCGATCGGCATTCTGTTCTATGTCATTCCCGGCCTGATCGCCTTCGCGGTCGACTTCGCCACCGGCGCGATCTACTTGCCCGGCGGCACCACCGCCCAGATCGCACCGGAAAAACTGCAGGAAGCCATCGGTGTCGACGGCAAGGTCGACAGCAGCAAGCTGCAGGCAATCCTGCAAAGCGAGCTGGGCCAGCGCCTGCCGCTCAACGACCCGCGCCTGATCCAGCACAAGGGCAGCATCGAGCAATTGGCCATGTACGGCATCAAGCCTGCGGCCTGATCCATGATCGAACGCGCCGAACACGAGCGGCTGCTGCGCCTGGCGACCCGTGCTTCATTGGCGATCGCCAGTATCCTGATCATCGCCAAGGCCATCGCCTGGTGGCTGAGCGGCTCAGTCAGCCTGCTGGCCGGACTGACCGACTCCTTGCTCGACGGCGTCGCCTCGTTCATCAACCTGCTGGCCGTACACTACGCCCTGCGACCGGCCGATGACGATCACCGCTTTGGCCACGGCAAGGCCGAAGCCCTGGCAGGCATGGCCCAGGCATTGTTCATTGCCGTGAGTGCGGTGCTGATTGGCACACAGGCCGTCAGGCGGCTGCAACACCCAGAGCCACTGGGGGATGCCGGGATCGGTATTGCAGTGATGCTGCTCTCGCTGGCATTGACCGTCGCCCTGTTGTTGCTCCAGCACAAAGTCATCCGCTTGACCGGCTCGACAGCGGTTCGCGCCGATTCACTGCATTACCGATCGGACCTGTTGCTCAATGCCAGTATTCTCGTTGCCCTGCTGCTGGCGTATTTCGGCTGGCCGCAGCTCGATGCCTGGTTCGGCCTGGGGATCGCCCTGTACATTCTCTGGAGTGCCGTGCAGATCGCTCGCGAAAGCACGGCCACGTTGATGGACCAGGAATTGCCCGAAGATGTCAGCGAACAGATGATGCAGCTGGCCTGCAGCGTACCCGGCGTGCTGGGGGCACATGACCTGCGTACACGGGTGTCGGGGAGTCATTGGTTTGTTCAGTTGCACCTTGAACTGCCAGGGGATCTCACGCTGACGGTCGCCCATGGTTTGTGCGAACAAGTTGAGGCGGCGATCAACAGCAAGTATCCGCGGGCCGAGGTACTGGTGCATGCGGATCCGCAGGAGGTCGTAAAAAAGTAGCCCTCGTACCCTCGTTCCCACGCTCCGCGTGGGAATGCAGAGTGAGACGCTCCAGCGTCGCCCCGCCGAGCCCGACGCGGAGCGTCGCCGGAGGCATTCCCACGCGGAGCGTGGGAACGAGAGGTGTAGGGGGTCAGTTAACGCTGTAACCCCGCCCACTCAAGCAAGCCCCCAGGGCCCGCCGATAATTGTCTGCCACATAAGCCGGTGGCGCATAGGTCGCTGCCGCCGGATCGAAACCGCTTTGCTCCACCGCCCAGCGATGGCAATCATAGCGATCCTGATCAACCTGCTGCGGCGACTGGCTATAGGCCGGGTAGGCAATCACGTCATAGCTCCTGCTGACCGGCACGGGCGCAGGCGCCACGGCAACCGGTGGGTTGACCGGCACGGGCGCAGGCGCCACGGCAACCGGTGGGTTGACCACCACATATTCGCGGCTGTCGTTGAGGTACTGGTAATAGGTGCCGGCGGCGAGGAAGAACAGCGCACCACCGATCCACACTTCACTGGCATAGGGCGGCAGATAGTTCACCCGGATTCCCCGGGGTGGCGCGACCACGACATAGCGCGGGCCCTGTGGTCGGTACCAGTAGCCCCCGGAATAGAAGTAGTCATTGCCATGGTATGGCACGCGCATGTGCTGATCGGGGAAGCGGTCTATCTCATGCCCGGGACGATACTGCGGCCCAGTTCCCCAGCCATTGCCGTGACCCTCGGGGCGGCCATCCCAGCGATCGTCGTGGCGCTGCCCCGGCCCGCCGGCCTGCCAGTGCTGGTTGGGATAGTTGTTGCGGGGAATATCCTGGTAATAGCCCTGCCGGGGCTGCTGGGTCTGGCGTACTTCATCGGGCTTGCTTTGCAGAGGCGATGAACCGCCGTGCTCGCCTCGGCCCGAATGATCATCGGAGTAGCCATGCTGGCCATTCCCGCCTGAATGTCCTCCCTGCTGATCCTGTGGGCCTTGTCCTTCGGCCAGGGTTTGAGCGCTTACGCTCACACAGAGCAAACCAACACCTGCCAAACGCCAGATGCGCGACTTCATGCTTTTCCTCGCGGGATTGGGGCTTACTGATCAAGACTGAGAATCCGCAATTCGGTTCTCTGTCCACTCTATCAGTCCGATATCGGCCGGCAGATGAAAAATCGCAGACAATAAAAAAGGGAGGTCTGAAAGACCCCCCTTCGAAAACTTCGTCCGTGCTCGACGCTTTTGACGTCGGCTCACCTCACGCCGTCTTCTGGACAGTGTGTAGCCCGGGGGCCGACACAACCCTGTTGGGTTGCTGGCCGCAGCTTGCCTGATTCGGCTAGCTGCACTGGACTCATGTCCGGGCAGTGATTCTGGTGATAATAATAGGGCGGACACCCCGACACAGGATTGCGAAGATTGCTCATTCAAACACCACTTGCGCAATTTTTAACTTCAGATAGATAATTTAACGCAATAGAAACGACATAGGCCCAATCCGTGAGCAAACTCGACCGTTACGACCTCAGCATTCTTGCCGAATTGCAGCGCGATGCCCGCATCTCCAATCAGGAACTGGCCGAACGCATTGGCCTGTCGCCCTCGCCCTGCTCGCGCCGGGTCAAGCAGCTGGAGGACGACGGCTATATCTCCCGCCAGGTGGCCCTGCTCGACCGCAAGATGCTGGGCCTGAGCCTGACCGCCTATGTGATGATCGGCATGGACCGACACACGCCGGAGCGTTTCGAGAATTTCGAAGCCAAGATTCGCAGCCTGCCCCAGGTGCTCGAATGCAACCTGGTGACCGGCATGGAAGCGGACTATCAACTCAAGGTGGTGGTACCGGACATGGACCACTATCAGAAGCTGCTGCTGGGCCACCTGACCCGTATCGAAGGGGTCACCAGCGTGCGTTCGAGCTTTGTGCTCAACCAGGTGCTGTCGAGCACCGAGCTGCCCTTGACCCATTTGCGCACATGACGACAGGTCATGCACGCCCGGCCGGCACAGGCGTATAATCGCGCCCGCATTGCCTGTCTGGAGAAGTTCGATGGATCCTGCAGTATTTGAAGAGTGGATGATGACCAGCCTGGTCACCATCCTGATTGGCTTCATGGGCTTTATCGTCTGGGATTTGGCCAAGAAGTCCAAAGCCGGCCGGTTCGGCACCTTTATCCTGTTTTTCGTCCTCGGTCTGGGCATCCTCGCTTTCGTCATCAAAAGCGTGGTCATCGGCTACATCGAAGGCGTCTAGGTTCTGTTCGAAAAGTAGCCGAGCGCAGATCAGGCAAGGCAAAAACAGGCGAGGAAGCGGAGTTTACTGGTTGTAAATGAGCATTCCGAGCCTGTTTTTAACGCAGCATGATCAAGCGCAGGCACTTTTCGAATAGGACCTAGAGGCGGGCGGGCACTTCCCGCCACTGCCCTTGTTCAAGGCCATCGATACTCCATTGGCCAATTCGCACCCGCACCAAACGTAGCGTCGGCAGACCAACGGCAGCGGTCATTCGTCGCACCTGACGGTTGCGACCTTCCTTGATCACCAATTCCAGCCACGAAGTTGGCACGCTTTTGCGAAAGCGTACCGGTGGGTTACGTGGCCACAGGGTCGGCTCTTCAAGCAAGCGCGCCTCGGCCGGCAAAGTCATGCCGTCATTGAGTTCGACGCCTTTGCGCAGCTGCTGCAAGTGTTCCTCGGTCGGCTCACCCTCCACTTGCACCCAATAGGTCTTGGCCAGCTTGTGCTTCGGGTCGGCGATGCGCGCCTGCAATTGCCCGTCATTGGTCAACAGCAGCAGGCCTTCGCTGTCGCGATCCAGACGCCCGGCCGGGTAGATACCCGGTACGTCGATAAAGTCTTTGAGCGTCGCCCGCCCCGCTTCGTCGCTGAACTGAGTCAGCACATCGAAGGGTTTGTTGAACAGGATCAACCGAGGTTCAGCCGGAGGCGCCTTGGCTACGCGGCGCTTGGCCACAGGTTTGCCCGTGGGCTTGGCCGAAGGTCGGCGAGAGGCGGAACGTGGAGGTTGAGACATGGGGAGGGAAGCTTCAAACCGGCAGGGCCATCAATGCTACTGCCGGTTTGAGCAAACCTCAACGGAACGGTGGTTCGTCGAAACTGCGCAGCTTGCGCGAATGCAGCGAGTTCACTTCCGTACGCAACAGGTCCAGAGCCGCAATACCGATCTTCAAGTGCTGGCTGACCGCACGGTTATAGAACGCGTTGGCCGAGCCTGGCAGCTTGATCTCGCTGTGCAACGGCTTGTCCGACACACATAGCAAGGTGCCGTAAGGTACCCGCAGGCGATAACCCTGGGCGGCGATGGTGCCGCTTTCCATGTCCACCGCCACGGCCCGCGACAGGTTGATCAGCGGGCGCTCCTCGGCCCAGCGCAGCTCCCAGTTGCGGTCGTCGTAGGTCAACACGGTGCCGGTACGCAGGCGCTTTTTCAGTTCATCGCCACGCTCGCCGGTGATCTGCGCCGCGGCCTCCTGCAAGGCCATCTGCACCTCGGCCAGGGCGGGGATCGGAATGTTCGGCGGCACCACACGATCGAGAATGCCGTCGCGGCGCATATAGGCGTGGGCCAGCACGTAGTCACCGATGGTCTGCGACTGCCGCAGGCCGCCGCAATGGCCGATCATCAACCAGCAGTGCGGCCGCAGCACGGCCAGGTGGTCGGTAATGTTCTTGGCATTGGACGGGCCGACACCAATGTTGACCAGGGTCACACCGTCGCCGTCGGCGGCGATCAGGTGATAGGCCGGCATCTGGTAACGGTGCCAGACCACACCGGCGACCAGCGCCTGGGCTTCACCGTTGTCCATGCTCTTGTCGATGATCACGTTGCCCGGCAGCACCATGCGCACGAAACGCGAATCGTCACGCAATTGCTCCAGGCCGTGGGTAATGAACTGGTCGACATAACGGTGGTAGTTGGTCAACAGGATCCACGGCTGGACATGCCGCCAGTCGCTACCGGTGTAATGCACCAGGCGGCGCAGGGAAAAGTCCACGCGCGCGGCATCGAACAGCGCCAGCGGCAAAGGGTCGACGTTGGCCCAGTCATACAGGCCATCGGCGATGCCGTCGGTCGCGGCCGAGAGGTCGGTGCTGGGGAAAACCCGTGCCAGGGCCGCGGCGGTCACGCCGGTACCGGCCAGTTCATCGCCTTGCTCGACCACATAAGGGTAGGGAATGTTCTGTTCGCTGACGCCCACTTCCACGGTCACGGTGAAATCGTTCATCAACGGCCGCAGCTGCTCCAGCAGGTAACTGCGAAACGCCGCCGGATGGGTCACGGTGACGCTGTAGGTTCCCGGCAGCTGTACCTTGGCATAGGCCCGGGTGGTGGTCGGCACTTCGCCCTGGCAGCGGTAGATCAGGCGCAGTACGGGATAGCGGAACTGAGCGCGCTCATCCGCAGTGGGTTCGGTCCGATCCTTGATGTAGCGCTTGAGCGCCTGGCTCAAGGCATCGGTGGCCTGTTGGTGCAAGGCCGCCAGGATATCGACGGCTTGCTCGGCGGTTTCTACGACAACAAAGGCTTCAGCAGTTCGAGTCACGATGAGCATCCTGTCTGATCTTGCAGGACTCCATCTTGCCTGTAACAGCGTGTAAAGGCACGCCCGCTGACGCGCCACTCAGCGCGGTGTCGAACGCTCCACCAGGGCTTCCACCTCAAGCCCCCGCGGCAAGGTACCAAAGACGTGCCCCGCGCGGCCCAGGCGACTGGCGATGAAGGCATCACTGACCGCACTATTGCCCGCTTCGAGGAGCAGTTTGGCCTGCAGGCCAAGGGCAACGTCCTCGGTCAACTGACGAGCGCGGTACTGGATGTCGTGGGAGTGGGATTCCTGGAAGGCGACCTTCAGGTGTTCAATGTGCTCGGCCAGACGCTTGTCGCCATGACCATCACCCAGTTCGGTGAACAGCGCGTCGAGAACCCCCGGCTCCTTGGACAAGGCACGCAGCACATCCAGGCATTGCACGTTGCCGGATCCCTCCCAGGTCGAGTTGACCGGCGCTTCGCGGTACAGACGCGGCAGGATGCTGTCTTCGACGTAACCGGCGCCGCCCATGCACTCGGCCGCTTCGTTGATCATGGCCGGCGCGCGCTTGCAGATCCAGTATTTGCCCACGGCCGTGACCAACCGGGCAAAACGCGCCTGCTGCGGGTCGTCCGGCTGGTCCAGCGCGCGCCCCATGCGCAAGCTCAGGGCCAGTGCGGCTTCACTTTCCAGCGCCAGGTCGGCCAATACATTCTGCATCAACGGTTGTTCGCTGAGCAGGCGCCCACCGACACTGCGGTGCGCGCAGTGGTGAGCGGCCTGGGTCAGGGCCTGGCGCATCAGCGCACTGGAACCGACCATGCAATCGAAGCGGGTCATGGCCACCATCTCGATAATGGTCGGCACCCCGCGCCCCTCCTCGCCGACCATCCAGGCCAGCGCGCCACGGAACTCCACTTCGCTCGAGGCGTTGGAGACATTGCCCAGCTTGTTTTTCAGGCGCTGGATATAGAACTCGTTACGGGTATCGTCCGGCCGATGCCGCGGCATCAGAAAGCAGGTCAGCCCTTTGTCGGTCTGGGCCAGGGTGAGGAAAGCGTCGCACATCGGTGCCGAACAGAACCATTTGTGCCCCACCAGTTCGTAGGCCTGACCCGGCCCCCCGGCGCCTACCGGGTAGGCCCGTGTGGTGTTGGCGCGGACATCGGTGCCGCCCTGCTTCTCGGTCATGGCCATGCCGATGGTCGCACCCGCCTTGTGCGCAATCGAGACGTTGCGCGGATCGTATTCGGTAGCGAGGACCTTGGGCAGCCATTGCTCCGCAAGGTCGGGCTGCAACTTGAACGCCGGGACACTGGCGAAGGTCATGGTCAGCGGGCAACCGGTACCGGCCTCGGCCTGGGTGTGCATGTACGTCATGGCAGCCCGGGCCACATGTGCGCCGTCACGCGGGTCGGTCCAGGGTAATGAGGGCAGGCCATGCTCGATGGCCGTGCGCATCAGCTCATGATAGGCCGGGTGGAACTCCACCAGGTCGATGCGATGGCCGTAGCGGTCGTGGCTGTGGAAAACCGGTTTGTTCTGGTTGGCCAGAAAGCCTGCCGCCATCAATGGTCCGCCGGCGAGCGTCCCGTAGGCATCGATTCGCTGTTCGGCCCAACCTGCCCCGTAACGCCGGGCCCATTCCTGCAAGGGCAGATCAATGCGGTAAAGGTTCGCCCCGTCCAGCGACGGCGGCTGGTTGGTGACTTCATGGGTTTCCGCGAACTGATGCAGGTTCATGGGGGGCTCCTTGGATACTGGCCGATTCATTTCAGTGAATCACGCTCCAGTCTGCACCAAAAGTGTCATATACGCCTAAATGTCGGCACTTTCCCCATCACTTACTGCCAATAACCTTGCGTGCAGCTTGCCCTGCAATTCTTCGAATCGAACGGGTTTGACCAGGCAATCGCTGACGCCCGACGCCTGGCAAATTTCCAGTTCAGCCTGCTGCAGCCTGGCCGTCACTACCAATACCGGGAGATCCGCACAGCCTGGAACCTCACGCAATTGGCGACAGACCTCGAACCCTTCGAGCGAGGGCATCAGGCAGTCCAGCAGTACCGCATCGAAACGCTCGCTGCGCAGCAGTGCCAGCGCGCTCGTGGCATCTTCGGCCGTGCGCACCCGATAGCCGAGCTTGAGCAGCATGCCGCGAATTACCAACTGGTTGATGCTGCTGTCATCGATCAAGAGCACGGTGCATTCGCGCGCCGAGCGATGCGCCCCTCGCACCATGAAGTGAGCCGGCACGGCAATCGAAACCGGCTGCTCAGGCGATTGCCCCATCTGCACCCTCAGCTCGAAGCTGCTGCCCTGCCCGGGCGTGGAGTGATGGGTCAGGTGCCCGTTCATCAGTTCTGCCAACTGCCGGCAAATCGCCAACCCGATCCCCAACCCTCCATGTTCACGGGTCATGGAGCCATCGAGCTGATAAAACCGTTGATACAAGGTGGCATCGTCCAGATGGCCAAAACCGATTCCGCTGTCGCTGACCTTGAACCAGAACTCAAAGGTATCGACAGCTGTGCTGCGGCCACTGACCTGCAGGCTGACCGCGCCTTGACGAGTGAACTTGATCGCGTTGTCGAGCAGGCAGGCCAGGCACAGGCTCAACTTCTTGGCGTCACCCACCACCTGGTCCGCCAGATCGGGAGCGACATCGATGGAATAGGCCAGGCCCTTGCGCTGGGCCTGCGGGGAAAACTGCAGGCGCAGACTTTCGAGCATGCCACACAGACTGAAGGCATCATGTTGGGGATAGAGTTTTCCCGCCTGCAGCTCGGTGAGAATCAGAATCTCGTCGACCATCCGCATCATGTCCCGCGCGGAACCCGCGGCCGTCTGCTGATACTGTTCGAGCTCGGGGCTCAGGGACACGGTTTGCATCAATTCCAGCGAACCGATGACACCGTTCATCGGCGTACGGAGCTCATGGGTGACAGTTGCCAGGAACTCGTCCTTGAGCCGGTTGCTGTTGGCCAACTGCTGGTTGAGCACTTCGAGCTTTTGCCCGGCGTCGAACAAGGTCTGTGCCTGTTGTTCGCGCATGCTGTTGATACGGTCGGCCAGCGCCAGCGACAGTAGCCCGACCTCCAGGGCCGAACCGATCTGGCTGGCGTACATGGTGATGAAGACATTGGGCAGGTACCCCAGCACCATCAGCGTGTTGACCACCCCGCCGAGCAGGAAGGCCGACCAGGCGATGATGAAATACCGCGCGACCCGCAGCCCGCGCCACCAGGCAACGATACCCGCCGTGAAAATCGCCACGGTGAACAACAGCGCCAAGGCAGTGGCCAGACGCAGCGCGAGTCCATAGCTTGTGGTCAACGACAACAGCACTACAGTGGCAGCACAGACCATCAGCGCCCGCAGCAAGCGATCGAGCAGCCGACTGTGCCTGGAGGTGTGCAGGAAGCTGCGGGCGAACTGACAGCCGAAGAGCCCTGCCGAACCGATGAAGAAAGGCGTTGCCGCGTTGGCCCACCAGGGATTGTCCGGCCAGAAGTACTCGACCCCCGCGCCATTGACCGAGACCTGATACAGGCCGAACGAGGCGATGTAGAGGATGTAATAGAGATAACTGGTGTCGCGCACGCTGAGGTAGATGAACAGGTTGTAGACCAGCATTCCCAGCAGCACGCCGTAGATCAAGCCCAGCACATAGATGCGCGCCGGCTGCTCCTCCATATAGGCATGGCTGGACCACAGGGTCAGCGGGGCCTGGACGGAACCCTGGCTTTTCAGGCGCAGATACAGGGTCCTGGATTGCCCCGGCGCAAAGGGCACTTCGAACAGGTAGTTGTTCTGCCTGATCTGGCGGCTGGCGAAGGGAAAGGCATCGCCGGTGCGGCGAACCAGCTGATAAGTACCAGCGGCATCGGCCAGGTAGAGCTCAAGGTCATCGAGCGGCGGATAGGCCAGCTCCAGAAGCCAGTTGCGAGGTGCCGAGGCGGAGGTCGCGCTGTAGCGCAGGTCGATGCGCAGCCAGAACGCCGATGTCGAATAACCGGCATTGAGCACGTCATGAAGGTGCGGACGAAACTGATCGACCAGTGCCGCAGATCTGACTTGCTCGATCGTGGCATTGCCTTTACGGTCTTCGAAGACCTGCATCACCCGGCCAAGCGGAAGGCTGCGAGTGGTGTCATCGAAATCGACCGCGCAGGCCAGCAAAGGCAGCAAGCCCACCAGTAGAATCAGCAAATAGCGCATACAGCCCCAGCATGGCCTGTCCGGTTACGTCGCGAACCTCCCCAGTCCGTTGAGACGACGTCCTCCAGCAGTGCCTGTTATCAGTATCGAAGCACTCTAGCATAGCTTCCAGACACCGGTTCACGCCAAACAAAAAAACAACTGAAAGGCTCTAAGACGGCCACTTCAGCGAAATCCAGAAAAAATCACTGACGCTTCGATCAAAAAAACAGTGACGAGCAGGCAGCCCCCTAAAAAGCGTTTGGTGGTAAGCTCGCGCACCATGAATATCTATAGCTCCCGCCCTGTTGTCCTCTGTCTCTCCGGCCACGACCCAAGTGGCGGCGCCGGCTTGCAGGCAGATATAGAAGCCCTTCTCGCTCAAGGTTGCCATGCAGCGCCCGCTGTAACCGCCCTGACCGTGCAGGACACCGTCAATGTCAGCGACTTCCGCGTCCTGGACCGAGAGTGGGTGTTGGCCCAGGCCAATGCCGTGCTCAACGATTCGACCGTGGCTGCCGTCAAGCTGGGCATGCTCGGCTCGCTGGAAATGGTCGACACCGTAGTCGAACTGCTCCAGGCCCATCCGCACCTGCCGCTGGTGTGCGACCCGGTGCTGCGTGCCGGAGGCGGTGGGCGCCTGGGCAAGGACGAAGTCGGCTACGCCATGCGCGAACGCCTGCTGCCATTGGCGACCATTGCCACCCCCAATCTTCCTGAAGCGCGCATCCTCGCCGAACTGCCCGAAGGCACGGCAGACGAATGCGCAGAAAAGCTCCTGCCCTTCTGCAAGCACCTGTTGATCACGGGCGGCCACGGTGACGAACACGAAGTTCACAACCGTTTGTACAGCCGCGACGGCACGCGCAAGACCTTCACCTGCCAGCGCCTGCCGGGCAGTTACCATGGTTCCGGCTGCACCCTGGCCAGCACGTTGGCCGGTCGCCTGGCCCTCGGCGAGGAACTGCAAAGCGCCGTGCAATCTGCCCTGGACTACACATGGCGTACGCTGCGTGACGCAGAGCAACTGGGCAAGGGCCAGTTCGTGCCGCGCCGGCTGCCGCTGGATTTCTGCTCCTGACGACCGGCCTTGAGGCGCACTCAATGAAGTTACGTGGTTTGTATGCCATCACCGACAGCCAACTGCTGGCCGGCAAGTTTCTCCCGTATGTCGAAGCTGCGCTCGACGGTGGCGTCACCCTGCTGCAATACCGCGACAAGAGCAGCGACGAAGCCCGCCGCCTGCGCGAGGCCGAAGCCTTGCGCGATTTGTGCGAACGCTACAAAACCCGGCTGATCATCAATGACGATGCCGAGCTGGCCGCGCGCCTGGGCGTTGGCGTGCACCTGGGGCAGACCGATGGCCCGCTGACGCCGGCCCGCACCCTGCTCGGCCGCCAGGCGATCATCGGCGCCACCTGCCACGGCCAGCTCGAGCTTGCCGAAAGGGCGGCCCGGGAAGGCGCCGACTACGTCGCCTTCGGTCGCTTCTTCAATTCCAATACCAAGCCCGGCGCACCGACGGCCAGCCTTGAGCTGCTCGACCAGGCGCGCGCGCAGCTGAAGCTGCCGATCGCCGTGATCGGTGGCATCACCCTGGATAACGCCAGGCCGCTGATCGAACACGGCGCCGACCTGCTGGCGGTGATCCACGCCCTGTTCAGCGCCGACAGCACGCAGGAAGTCACCCGTCGTGCTCGCGCCTTCAATGCCTTGTTCGAATCTGTCTGATTTAAAGAGAACCCAACATGTCCCGTTCCGAAATCCTCTTTGCCAATGCCCAGAAACACATTCCCGGCGGCGTGAACTCTCCGGTTCGCGCATTCAAGAGCGTCGGTGGCACGCCACTGTTCTTCAAACATGCGGCTGGCGCCTACGTCACCGACGAAGACGACAAGCGCTACGTTGACTATGTCGGCTCCTGGGGCCCGATGATTCTCGGCCACAGCCACCCGGATGTGCTGGAAGCAGTGCGCAAGCAACTGGAGCATGGCCTGTCCTACGGCGCACCGACTGCGATGGAAACCGAGATGGCCGACCTGGTCTGCTCGATCGTGCCGTCGATGGAAATGGTCCGCATGGTCAGCTCGGGCACCGAAGCCACCATGAGCGCCATCCGCCTGGCACGCGGCTTCACCGGCCGCGACAGCATCATCAAGTTCGAAGGCTGCTATCACGGCCACTCCGACAGCCTGCTGGTCAAGGCCGGTTCCGGCGCCTTGACCCAAGGTGTGCCCAGCTCTGCGGGCGTGCCTGCGGCATTCGCCAAACACACCCTGACCCTGCCGTTCAACGACATTGCCGCGGTCGAGACCATGCTTGCCGAAGTGGGCCAGGAAGTGGCCTGCATCATCGTCGAGCCAGTCGCCGGCAACATGAACTGCGTACCGCCGGCGCCGGGCTTCCTCGAAGGCCTGCGCACGCTCTGCGACAAGCACGGTGTGGTACTGATCTTCGACGAAGTGATGACGGGTTTCCGCGTGGCCCTGGGCGGCGCCCAGGCGCACTATGGCGTTACGCCTGATCTGAGCACCTTCGGCAAGATCATCGGCGGCGGCATGCCGGTCGGCTGTTTTGGTGGCAAGCGCGAAATCATGTCGCACATTGCCCCGCTCGGCCCGGTCTACCAGGCTGGCACCCTGTCCGGCAATCCGCTGGCAATGGCGGCGGGTCTGACCACGCTGAACCTGATCAGCCGCCCGGGCTTCCACGCCGAATTGAGCGACTACACCAGCCGCCTGCTCGACGGCCTGCAACAACGCGCAGACGCTGCCGGCATTCCTTTCGTGACTACCCAGGCGGGCGGCATGTTCGGCCTGTACTTCAGTGGCGCCGATGACATCGTCACCTTCGACGACGTGATGGCCAGCGATGCCGACCGCTTCAAACGCTTCTTCCACCTGATGCTCGAAGGCGGCGTGTACCTGGCGCCAAGCGCTTTCGAAGCGGGCTTTACCTCGATCGCCCACGGCGACACCGAGCTGAAGATCACTCTGGATGCGGCTGAGCGCGCGTTTGCTGCGCTGAAGTAAGCATTGTAATTGCGACCGCTGCGCGCTCGAGCGCAGCCTGCGGCAGCGGCTACAGAGATCTGTGTAGCCGCTGCCGAATGGCTGCGCTCGGGCGCGCAGCTGCCGCAGGATTTCAGCCAATACTTCCCGCGCAGCAGAAAAACGAGTAAAGACTTTGTAAGGTGGGCACTGCTTATTTCATAATGTGCCACCAGTACATTCCCTGGCCGGGTCCGCCCGCACTATGCAGAGGTAAGTCGATCCCCATGAACCGCACCGGCCGCGCCCTTGCCCTGGGCTGCCTGTTGCTTCTTCAGCCCCTGCTGGCCTCGGCAGGCGGTAACTCGTTGTTGATCCCAGCGATGGGTCGCTGCACCCTCAATACTCAGCCCGAAGACTTGCCGCAGGCACTGGCCGCGTGCAAGGAAGCTGCGCAATCGGGGGATGTCCAGGCGCAATACGAGTTGGGCGAGTACTACTACGACGGCAAAAACACGCCGCGCGACCTCAATCAGGCCCTGAATTATTTCGAGCAGGCCTCGCTGCAAGGCCATGCCCAGGCTCAATACAATCTCGGCGTGATGTTCTTTCGTGGCGAAGGGGTGAAGGCCAATAACGTTCAAGCCTACATCTTGCTGAAAATATCGGCGGTCAACGGCGACGAAGACGCCCTGGATGTTGCCGACGAGGTTTCCGGACAGATGCGCCGCGACGAACTGGAAGTCGCAACGCAGGTCCTGGGGCAAATTTTCCGTAAATACCTGCTGGAGCTGCAAACGGCCGACGGCCGTACGCCGTTCTCGCCGCTGCCTTGAAGCCGCTTACTTCTCCGGCATCGGCATGGGGAATGGCATCACGTTGCTCACGCCACGCGCTTCGCTGATCTTTGGGGTACCCAGGCGCTCGACTTCGTCGATGCGAATGATCGAATGCATCGGTACGAAACTGCGCACGACACCTTCGAACTGCGCCTTGAGCTTTTCTTCGCTCGGGTCGACGACGACCTGAGTGCGCTCACCAAAGACGAACTCTTCCACTTCGAGAAAACCCCAGAGATCACTTTGGTAGATCTGCTTGGCGTACATCTCGAACACCTGGCCCTGGTTAAGGAAAATCACTTTGTAGATTGGTGCTTCGCGTTTGATCATCTTGGGCGGATAACAGTCGGGGATAGAGAGGAGGGCGAAAACTATAGCATAGCGGCCGGTCAGGCAATGCTAGGAACCGGTGGCCATGACCACTATAATGCGCGGTTCTTCGAATCACCTGATGATCACGCATGAGCAAGAAGCTTTATATCGAAACCCACGGCTGCCAGATGAACGAGTACGACAGCTCGCGCATGGTCGACCTGCTGGGTGAACATCAAGCCCTGGAAGTCACTGCTCGCGCAGAGGACGCCGACGTCATCTTGCTCAACACCTGTTCGATCCGCGAACGCGCCCAGGACCGGGTGTATTCCCAGCTGGGTCGCTGGCGCGAGCTGAAGCTCGCCAACCCGGAGATGGTCATCGCCGTCGGCGGCTGCGTGGCCAGCCAGGAAGGCGAAGCCATTCGCGACCGTGCACCCTATGTCGACGTGGTCTTCGGCCCGCAGACGCTGCACCGCCTGCCGGAAATGATCGACGCCGCGCGCATCACCAAACTGCCGCAGGTCGATGTTTCCTTCCCGGAAATCGAAAAATTCGATCACCTGCCCGAGCCGCGTATCGACGGCCCGACGGCCTACGTATCGGTCATGGAAGGCTGCAGCAAATACTGCACCTTCTGCGTGGTGCCCTACACCCGCGGCGAGGAAGTCAGTCGCCCCTTCGATGACGTGCTGGCCGAAATCATTCACCTGGCTGAAAATGGCGTGCGCGAAGTGACTCTGCTCGGCCAGAACGTCAACGGCTATCGCGGTCTGACCCACGATGGTCGCCTGGCCGACCTGGCCGAACTGATCCGCGTGGTCGCGGCTGTCGAGGGTATCGAACGCATCCGCTACACCACCTCGCACCCGCTGGAGTTTTCCGACAGTCTGATCCAGGCCCACGCCGAGGTTCCGGAACTGGTCAAGCACCTGCACCTGCCGGTGCAATCGGGCTCGGACCGGGTGCTGGCTGCCATGAAGCGCAACCACACCGTGCTCGAGTACAAATCCAAGCTGCGCAAACTCAAGGCCGCCGTGCCTGACATCTGCATCAGCTCGGACTTCATCGTCGGCTTCCCCGGCGAGACCGAGAAAGATTTCGAACAGACCATGAAACTGGTTGCCGATGTGGGCTTCGACTTTTCCTACTCGTTCGTTTACAGCCAGCGCCCGGGCACACCCGCCGCCGACCTGCCGGACGAAACCCCGGAAGAGCTGAAAAAGGAGCGCCTGGCCGCCCTGCAGCATCGCCTCAACCAGCAGGGGTTCGAGATCAGCCGACAAATGGTCGGCAGCATCCAGCGCATCCTGGTCACCGATTATTCGCGCAAGGACCCTGGCCAATTGCAGGGGCGCACCGAGAATAATCGTATCGTCAACTTCACCTGCGACAATCCCAAGTTGATCGGCCAGTTCGTCGACGTGCATATCGATGCCGCACAACCGCACTCGCTGCGTGGCTCGCTGACGCAATGACCGACCTTGAACCGGGCCTGCAACCGGGCCCGGCCACCCCTCATCGCTTAAGAGCTTTCGCGCCCGGGCAGGTGGGGTTATCCTTGAGCTCATATCCATTGCCGTCGGGCGGCTAAAAAACAACCTTGAACGCACCCATAGAACCACATCGTTTCATTCTCGAGCCCTTTGAGGCTCGCCGCTTCGCTAATCTTTGCGGGCAATTCGACGAGCACCTGCGCTTGATCGAACAGCGCCTGGCCATCGAGATCCGCAACCGCGGCAATCAGTTCGAGCTGATTGGCGAACCCAAGCACACCTCCTCCGCCGAGCACCTGCTAAGACGCCTGTACCGCGAGACAAAGGCCAGCGAACTGTCTCCGGACATGGTGCACCTGTTCCTGCAGGAATCCGCCGTCGAAGAGCTGGAAAACCCGGCAGCCGCGGAAGTCGGCGTATCCCTGCGTACACGCAAGGGCATGATTCGCCCGCGTGGGCTGAACCAGCAGCGTTACGTCAAGGAAATCCTCGGCAACGACATCAACTTCGGCATTGGCCCGGCCGGTACCGGCAAGACCTACCTGGCGGTAGCCTGCGCGGTGGATGCACTGGAGCGCGAGCAAGTGCGCCGCATCCTGCTGGTGCGGCCAGCCGTGGAAGCCGGCGAGAAGCTCGGCTTCCTGCCTGGCGACCTGGCCCAGAAGATCGACCCGTATCTGCGCCCCCTGTACGACGCCCTCTATGAAATGCTGGGATTCGAGCACGTGGCCAAGCTGATCGAGCGCCAGGTCATCGAAATCGCTCCGCTGGCCTACATGCGCGGTCGCACGCTGAACAACAGCTTCATCATCCTCGACGAGAGCCAGAACACCACCGTCGAGCAGATGAAAATGTTCCTGACCCGGATCGGGTTCGGCTCCACCGCCGTGATCACCGGCGACATCACCCAGGTCGACCTGCCCAAGGGCACGAAGTCCGGCCTGTCCCATGTCATCGACGTGCTCAAGGACGTTCCAGGTATCAGCTTCACCCACTTCAAACCCAAGGACGTGGTGCGCCATCCATTGGTGCAGCGAATCGTCGAAGCCTATGAGCGCTTCGACAGCCGCACCACCTCAATCGAGGACGGGGATAGACGCCGCGATGCTTGAGCTTGATCTGCAACGGGCCAGCGATAAACCTGGCCCAAGCGATGCCGATTTTCGCCGCTGGTGCGAGCTGGCATTGCGCCAGCGCAGTGCCGATTCGGAGATGACCATTCGCCTGGTCGACGAAACCGAAGGTCGCGAACTCAACCACACCTACCGCCACAAGGACTACGCCACCAACGTATTGTCCTTCCCGGCGGACGTACCGGACGACATGCTGGATATCCCACTATTGGGGGATCTGGTGATTTGCGTCCCGGTGGTCGAGCGCGAAGCCGCCGAACAAGGCAAGGCACTGGACGCCCATTGGGCGCACCTGGTCATCCATGGATGCCTGCACCTGCTGGGTTACGACCACATCGATGAGGATGAGGCCGAAGAAATGGAAGCACTGGAACGAACGTTGCTTGCTGAATTGGGTCATCCGGACCCATACGCCGACGACGAAACCGATACTCCGACTAAAGACACAAGCAAGGATCACGAGTAAGCGCCATGAGCGAAGACCGATCGAGCAACGGGCAGAAGTCCTGGCTGGGAAAAATCACCCAGGCTTTTGCCCATGAGCCGAAAAACCGCCAGGAGCTGCTGGAGCTGCTGCGCGAAGCCCACCAGAACAAGCTGCTCGACAGCGAGGCACTGACCATCGTCGAAGGCGCCATCCAGGTTGCGGACCTGCAGGTGCGTGACATCATGGTCCCGCGCTCGCAGATGATGAGCATCAAGTCGACGCAAACACCGCGCGAGTTCCTGCCGGCGGTCATTGACGCCGCGCATTCGCGCTATCCGGTGATCGGCGAAAGCCACGACGACGTTCTGGGTGTGCTGCTGGCCAAGGACTTGCTGCCGCTGATCCTCAAGGAGAACGGCGACAACTTCAATCTCAAGGACCTGCTGCGGCCGGCGACCTTCGTTCCCGAGTCCAAGCGCCTCAACGTGCTGCTGCGTGAATTCCGCGCCAACCATAACCACATGGCCATCGTCATCGACGAATACGGCGGCGTGGCTGGCCTGGTGACAATTGAAGACGTGCTGGAACAGATCGTCGGCGACATCGAAGACGAACACGACGTCGAAGAAGACAGCTACATCAAGCCGTTGCCCAGCGGCGACTTCCTGATCAAGGCGCTGACGCCGATCGAGAACTTCAACGAGTTCTTCGATTGCGAGTTTTCCGACGATGAGTTCGACACCGTTGGCGGCCTGGTCATGAGCGCCTTCGGGCATCTGCCAAAACGCAACGAAACCACCGAAATCGGTGCTTATCGTTTCCGTATTCTCAACGCCGACAGCCGACGGATACACTTGCTGCGCCTGACACCCATTTCCCGTTAAGGATAACCATGCGTTGGATCACCCGCCCCGGCTGGCCCGGTAACCTGCTGGCCATGGCGGCCGGCGCAATTACCACCCTGGCCCTGGCGCCCTTCGACATCTGGCCGCTGGCCTTGCTGTCGCTGGGCATGTTCTATCTCGGCTTGCGCGAGTTGACCCCACGCCAGGCGCTGTGGCGGGGCTGGAGCTATGGGTTCGGCACCTTCGCTGCCGGCATCTTCTGGATCTACGTCAGCATTCACGACTACGGCGGCGCTTCGCCCCTGCTGGCAGGCCTGTTGATGCTGGCGTTCATCGCTGCCATCGCCTTCTTTTTCGCCCTGCCCGCCTGGATATGGGCGCGCTGGATCCGCCGCGAGGAAGCTCCGCTTGCCGACGCCCTGGCCTTCGCCGCCCTGTGGCTGGGGCAGGAAGCCTTTCGCGGCTGGTTCCTGACCGGCTTCCCCTGGCTCTACGCGGGCTACAGTCAACTCGACGGCCCGCTGGCCGGCCTTGCGCCACTGGGCGGTATCTGGCTGATTTCCTTCACCCTGGCGCTGACGGCGGCGCTGCTGTGCAACCTGAATCGGCTGACCCCACGCAAAAGCTTTCTCGCTGTTGGGGTAGCCTTGCTGCTGGCTCCCTGGATCATCGGCCTGGCGCTCAAGGCGCATGCCTGGACCAGCCCGGCAGGCCCGGCCCTGAAGGTTGCCGCCATCCAGGGTAACGTCGAGCAAAGCCTCAAATGGGACCCCGAACACCTGAATGCACAATTGGCCCTGTACCGGGACATGACCTTCAGTTCGAAACCGGTCGACCTGATCATCTGGCCGGAAACTGCGGTGCCGTACCTGAAAGAGTCCGCCCAGGGCTACCTGGACATGATCGGTGGCTTTGCCAGTGACCGACAGTCAGCCTTGATTACCGGCGTGCCGGTGCGAGAAATCGTCCACGATCAAAAGCGCTACTACAACGGTATTACCGTGGTCGGTGAAGGCGACGGCACCTACCTCAAGCAGAAACTGGTGCCTTTTGGCGAATACGTGCCGCTGCAAAATCTGCTGCGCGGCCTGATCGCCTTCTTCGACCTGCCGATGTCGGACTTCGCCCGCGGCCCCGATGACCAGGCCTTGTTGCAGGCAAAGGGCTATCAACTGGCCCCTTACATCTGCTACGAAGTGGTCTACCCGGAATTCGCCGCCAGCCTGGCCGCCCGCAGCGACTTGCTGCTGACCATCAGCAACGACACCTGGTTCGGCACCTCGATCGGCCCGCTGCAGCACCTGCAGATGGCTCAGATGCGCGCCCTGGAAGCCGGTCGCTGGATGATTCGTGCCACCAACAACGGCGTGACCGGCCTGATCGACCCCTTTGGCAAGATCACGGCACAAATCCCGCAGTTCGAACGCGGCATCCTCTACGGCGAAGTGGTGCCGATGCACCACCTCACGCCGTACCTGAAATGGCGCTCCTGGCCGCTGATCATTCTCAGCGTCCTACTGCTGGGCTGGGCGCTGTTGGCCAGCCGCATTGCCAAGACCGTCTGACGATCCGCGATAGAACAGCCGGTATCCGAGCAGGCCAACGGCTTCATTGAGCAGTTGGCCGCTCTGCCACACCGATTTGCTCTCGGGCATCCAGCCACCGAACGGACGAGCGTTGTCGACACTCAGAAAGCCCACGGGCGCGGCCACCACCGAAAAACCTGACTGTTCGAAACTCCAGAGAGAGCGCTGCATGTGCCAGGCCTGGGTGACCACCACCACGCGCTTGATGCCCTGCGGCAACAGCAATGCTGCGCTCATTTGCGCATTTTCCCAGGTGGTCCTGCTCTGCTCCTCCTTCCAGCGCACCGTCACACCGAAGTCGTCATGCAGTGTATCGGCCATGATCTGCGCCTCGCTGGGGGGCGATCCATAGTGCAAGCCACCGGAGGTCAATAGCGGCAAACCGGAGGCCTTGGCCAGGCGTGCGGCGTAGCGCAATCGCTCGACAGCCACGCCGGTAGGCTGGTCTTCGCCCGACCAGGCAGGGTCTGCGCGTTCACGTCCCGACCCCAGCACAACGATCGCATCAGCCTGCCGAGCAAGGTCGGCCCACTGCCGCTCAAGCAGAGCCGGCTCGGTTTCCAGGCTGCGAGCGGCCATTTCCACGACAATCGGCAGGCTCATCAGCCAGAGACCGCCCAGCCCCAGCACAAAGCACAGTGCTGACAGGCGCGGCCAGCTACGCCTCAGCCACCAGGCAATGAGCAGCAGGAGGAACAGAACGCCCGGGGGCAGGATCAATTGTTTTAGAAAGTAACGGAATGGCATCGGGCATCTCCTTCGATGCCCGAAGCCTAAGAGGATTGGTGATCGGCAACAATATCCACAGGCCGCTGTGTTGTAAGCGCATGATGAAAAAATGCGCCCGGGCCCGTATCTGACTTATTTCAAAGGTTATTTGAATTGCAGCGTTCTGGATTTCGCCGTGGTTTTTCCCGAAGCCTTGTCTTTCAGCCAAATGACCCTGGCCGAAGGATGTGACTCTGTCTGCTCCCGAGCACTGGAGCTTCCATGCCCGCCTATCTTGTTCTTGTTGGAATCCAGATAGGCATTGATCAATTCGAATTCAGCGCGGCTCAGGCCACGTAACTCCAATTCAGCAGGCACTTCATCTCGTAATCGAACCGCTGTTCTGGCCATGTCCAAGGCTAACCCCAGACGGTCGATCAGCCGCTCGAACAACTCCGGTTTCATTGCTTTCAGCTGCGACTCTGCCATCCGCTCACCTCATTGAAGATAAAACATACTCCCCACTCATGAGCTTAGCGCCGCACGCGGAACCAGCCGGATGCCGCGACCAACGGACGCGCCAGAGCCTCTGGAGCCCTATTGACGCAATCAGGGTTTCCCTCGATAGACGGGGGTCATGTATGCTACTGCGTTGATTGTTTTGTCACCCTATTGCCGAGCGCAGCGAATTTTTCGCTGCCTGGATAAGGTCACCCATTTCTCAGCGCAAAGTAGCCATGCACGAACTCTATCAGCCCCGCGAAATCGAAGCCGCCGCCCAGTCGTTCTGGGACGAGCAAAAGTCCTTTGAAGTAAGTGAACAGCCTGGCAAGGACACCTACTACTGCCTGTCGATGTTCCCCTACCCCAGCGGCAAGCTACACATGGGGCACGTGCGCAACTACACCATCGGCGACGTGATTGCCCGTTACCAGCGCATGCAAGGCAAGAACGTTCTGCAGCCCATGGGCTGGGACGCCTTCGGCATGCCGGCCGAAAATGCCGCGATGAAGAACAACGTCGCACCGGCCAAGTGGACCTACGAAAACATCGCCTACATGAAGAGCCAGCTCAAGAGCCTGGGCCTGGGCGTGGACTGGTCGCGCGAAGTCACCACCTGCAAACCCGATTACTACCGCTGGGAACAATGGCTGTTCACTCGCCTGTTCGAAAAAGGCGTGATCTATCGCAAGAACGGCACCGTGAACTGGGACCCGGTCGACCAGACCGTACTGGCCAACGAGCAGGTCATCGATGGCCGTGGCTGGCGCTCGGGCGCGCTGATCGAAAAGCGCGAAATCCCGATGTACTACTTCAAGATCACCGCCTACGCCGATGAGCTGTTGACCAGCCTCGACGACTTGCCGGGCTGGCCCGAGCAGGTCAAGACCATGCAGCGCAACTGGATCGGCAAATCCCGCGGCATGGAAGTGCAATTCCCTTACGACCAGGCCTCCGTGGGCGAAGCCGGCGTTCTGAAGGTCTTCACCACCCGTCCGGATACCCTGATGGGCGCAACCTACGTTGCCGTTGCTGCCGAGCACCACCTGGCAACCCTGGCGGCGCAGAACAACCCTGAGCTGCAAGCCTTCATCCACGAATGCAAGAGTGGCAGCGTGGCGGAAGCCGACGTCGCTACCCAGGAGAAAAAGGGTCTGCCGACCTCGCTGTTCGTCGAACATCCGCTGACCGGCGAGAAGTTGCCGGTATGGGTCGCCAACTATGTGCTGATGCATTACGGCGATGGCGCCGTGATGGCAGTTCCAGCCCACGACGAGCGTGACTACGAGTTCGCTCACAAGTACAACTTGCCGATCAAGAACGTGGTCCGCACCAGTGCCGGTGACGAAACGCCTGCCCCATGGCAGGACGCTTATGGCGAATACGGCCAGTTGATCAACTCCGGCGAGTTCGACGGCCTGGACTTTGCCGGCGCATTCGATGCGATCGAAGTCGCCCTGCTGAAGAAAAACCTCGGCGCCTCGCGCACCCAGTTCCGCCTGCGCGACTGGGGCATCAGCCGTCAACGCTACTGGGGCTGCCCGATCCCGATCATCCACTGCGACAGCTGCGGTGACGTGCCGGTGCCGGAAGACCAACTGCCCGTGGTTCTGCCGGAAGACGTCGTACCCGACGGCGCTGGCTCGCCGCTGGCGCGCATGCCCGAGTTCTACGAGTGCAGCTGCCCGAAATGCGGCAAGCCTGCCAAGCGTGAAACCGACACCATGGACACCTTCGTCGAGTCCTCGTGGTACTACGCCCGTTACGCCTCGCCACGCTACGAAGGTGGCCTGGTCGACCCGCAAGCGGCCAACCACTGGTTGCCGGTGGATCAGTACATCGGCGGTATCGAACACGCGATCCTGCACCTGCTGTATGCGCGCTTCTTCCACAAGCTGATGCGCGATGAAGGCCTGCTCAACTCCGACGAGCCGTTCAAGAACCTGCTGACCCAGGGCATGGTCATCGCCGAGACCTACTACCGTCTGGAAGCCAACGGCAGCAAGACCTGGTTCAACCCGGCGGATGTCGAACTGGTACGCGACAGCAAGGCCAAGATCATCAGCGCCAAGCTGATCAGCGACGGCCTGCCCGTCGAGATCGGCGGCACCGAGAAAATGGCCAAGTCGAAAAACAACGGCGTCGACCCACAGTCGATGATCGACCAGTACGGTGCCGACACCTGCCGCCTGTTCATGATGTTCGCCTCGCCGCCCGACATGAGCCTGGAATGGTCCGACTCCGGTGTCGAAGGCTCGCATCGCTTCCTCAAGCGCGTCTGGCGCCTGGCGCACGCCCACGTAGGCCAGAGTTTGCCTGGCGCACTGGACATCGCCGCACTGAACGACGAGCAGAAAGCCGTGCGCCGTGCCATTCACCTGGCCATCAAGCAGGCCAGCCAGGACGTCGGTCAGCACCACAAGTTCAACACGGCCATCGCCCAGGTGATGACCTTGATGAACGTGCTGGAGAAGGCATCCCAGGCAACCGAGCAGGACCGCGCGCTGCTGCACGAGGGTCTGGAAACCGTGGCCTTGCTGCTGGCACCGATCACCCCGCACATCAGCCACGAACTGTGGAAACAGCTCGGCCACGCCGGTGCAGTGATCGATGCAGGCTGGCCGGTTCTGGACGAAACCGCACTGGTGCAGGACAGCATTCAGCTGGTGATCCAGGTCAACGGCAAACTGCGCGGCCAGATCGACATGCCGGCCAGCGCCAGCCGCGAAGAGGTCGAAGCGGCCGCTCGGATCAACGAGAACGTGCTGCGCTTCACCGAAGGCCTGACGATCCGCAAGGTCATCGTCGTGCCCGGCAAGCTGGTCAATATTGTCGCCAACTGATCGGATCGAGCGCCCGGACACTGTCCGGGCGCTGTGCAGATAGTCGGCCCGGAAGGTTTCAAGGGAGCAACAAACATGATCAAACGCAATCTGCTGGTAATGGGCCTCGCGGTTCTGCTGAGCGCCTGCGGTTTCCAGCTGCGTGGCACCGGCACCAACGAAATGGCGATCAAGGAACTGGACCTGAGCGCGCGTAACGCTTATGGCGAAACCGTTACCCAACTTCGTCAAGCGCTCGAGAGCAGCGGCGTGAACGTCCACGCTGGCGCCCCCTACAAGCTGATCCTGACCAACGAGACCGAAAACCAGCGCGCCGCCAGCTATGCCGGCTCCACCAGTTCGGCGGAATACCAGCTGGACACCGTGCTGAACTACGAGATCGTCGGTCACCAGGACCGCTCGCTGCTCGCCGACAAGCTCGAAGTTCAGAAGAACTACATGTATGACGGTAACAACATCGCAGGGTCGGATCAGGAAGCGTCTCAGGCCCGCAAGGAAGTTCGCCGCGAGATGGTGCAACGCATGATGCTGCGTCTGCAGCAACTGACACCTGCCAATCTCGAACAACTGCAGCAAACCGCTGACGCCAAGGCCCAGGCCCAGGCTGACGCCATCGAAGCGGCTCGTCGCTCCCAGGCCGACCAGCCACAACAATCACCGCTGCAGCTGCCGATCAAGTAAGTGGGCCGGGGCGCCGAGCGCCCCGCCTGCAGACGACCATGAAGCTCACGCCAGCCCAACTCAATAAGCACCTGCAAGGCAGCCTCGCGCCGATCTACGTGGTCAGCGGCGATGATCCACTGCTCTGCCAGGAAGCCGCGGATGCCATTCGGGCAGCGGCTCGCCAGCAAGGTTTTGACGAACGCCAGGTCTTCAGCGCCGACGCCAATTTCGATTGGGGCACGCTGCTGCAGGCCGGTGCGAGCCTTTCGCTGTTCGCGCAACGGCGCCTGCTGGAACTGCGCCTGCCTTCGGGCAAGCCCGGCGACAAGGGCGCCGCAGCGCTGATCGAGTATTGCTCGCGCCCTGCCGAAGACACCCTGCTGCTGATCAGCCTGCCCAAGCTCGATGGCAGCGCGCAAAAAACCAAGTGGGGCAAGGCGCTGGTCGAAGGGGTGCAAACCCAGTTCATACAGATCTGGCCGGTTGACGCCGCGCAGTTGCCACAATGGATCCGCCAACGCCTGTCCCAGGCGGGGCTTGCCGCGCAACAGGACGCTATCGAGCTGATTGCCGCCCGGGTCGAAGGCAATCTGTTGGCCGCCGCCCAGGAAATCGAAAAGCTCAAACTGCTGGCCGAAGACAACCAGATCACGGTTGAGACCGTTCAATCGGCGGTGGCCGACAGCGCCCGTTTCGACGTGTTCGGCCTGGTCGACGCCATTCTCAACGGCGAAGCCGCCCATGCCTTGCGCATGCTTGAAGGCCTGCGCGGCGAAGGCGTCGAACCGCCGGTAATCCTCTGGGCCCTGGCCCGGGAGCTGCGCCTGCTGGCGAGCCTGTCCCAGCAATACAGCCAGGGCGTGCCACTGGACAAAGCCTTCAGCCAGGCCCGGCCGCCCGTCTGGGACAAGCGCAAACCGCTGATGAGCAAAGCCCTGCAACGGCATTCGGCGTTGCGCTGGGGGCAACTGCTGCAGGACGCGCAACGGATCGACGCGCAGATCAAGGGGCAGGCGGCGGGGTCGCCCTGGACCGGATTGGCGCGGTTGGTTTTGTTGATGGCGGGGCAGCGGTTGGCGTTGCCTGCTGAGTAAGCTTGAGCCTTGCATCGCTTTATCTGGCCTCATCGCTGGCAAGCCAGCTCCCACAACGGTCTGTGGTGAACCCTGTGGGAGCTGGCTTGCCAGCGATGAAAGCACCGCCGATATCTCTGCTATGCTACCGCGCGATCCAAAACCCCTCGGAGAATCCCGATCATGAGCAAAAAGCCATCACCATGTGGCCCCAACAAGGCCAAATCCATCATCGCCCAACCCCTGTTCCGCAGCCGCCAGGAACCATCGAAAAAGGGCAAAGGCAGCTACCGCCGCGAAGCCTTCCACTCGAAAGATTGGGAGGCTTTTTACTTTTTAGCGGCATGAAGCCTGAACCGACGCAGGCATGGTATGGTCTCAACTTGACCTGTAATACCTGGACCCGTGCATGCCTTTTAGACTTTCTCATCGTTGGCAGTTACGCCAACTGATCGCTGCCTCCAGCCTCATCCTTCTCGTTGCCTGCGCGGAAAAGCCTACCGCCGCCGACGCCGTGCCGCTTGCACCTGCCCCAGCCGCTACGCCCGCCCCTGTGGTGCCCAGCACTGCACCCGTGGATACCAGCATCGAAATTCAACCGACCCAGTCTTTCAGTGAATGGCAGGCCGGCTTTCGTCAGCAGGCCTTGCAGGCCGGCATCACGCCAACCACGTTCGACCACGCCTTCGCCGGCGTAGAGCCGGACATGAGCGTAATCAAGGCCGACCGCAGCCAGCCGGAGTTCGCCAGGCCCGTATGGGAATACCTCGATGGTGCCCTGTCGCCTACACGCGTGCGCAAGGGCCAGACGCTGCTGACCCAGTACGACGACATCCTGCAGCGCATCGAACAGCGCTACGGCGTCGATCGCGGGGCCCTGGTGGCCGTTTGGGGGATGGAGAGCAACTTCGGCCAGTTCCAGGGCGACAAGTCGGTGATCCGCTCGCTGGCGACCCTGGCCTATGAAGGCCGTCGACCGGCCTTTGCCCAGAGCCAGTTGCTGGCGGCCCTGCAAATCCTGCAGAACGGTGACATCCAGCCCGAGGCCATGCTTGGCTCCTGGGCTGGTGCGATGGGCCAGACTCAATTCATCCCCACGACCTATAACACCCATGCCGTGGACTTCGACGGCGACGGGCGCCGGGACATCTGGAACAGCGCCGCCGATGCCCTGGCGTCGACCGCACACTACTTGCAAAGCTCTGGCTGGCAAACCGGCCAACCCTGGGGCCTGGAAGTTCAGCTTCCGCAAAACTTCGACTACGCATTGGCCGATGGCAGCATCCGCAAAAGTACGGCCGAATGGCTGCAACTGGGCCTGAAACTGCCGGCTGGTGCACGCCTGCCGGTCGGCTCCGAGCAACTCTCCGCCGCCCTGCTGCTGCCAGCGGGTTATCGCGGCCCGGCGTTCCTGCTGTTCGACAACTTCCGCGCCATCTTGAAGTACAACAACTCGTCGTCCTATGCGCTGGGTGTAAGCCTGTTGTCCGAGCGCTTCGGAGGGGCGGGTTACATTCGCGGCGAATGGCCGAAGGATGATGTGCCGCTCAGCCGCTCCGAGCGCATCGAGCTGCAAAACCTGCTCAGCGCCAACAACTACGACGCGGGCAATCCCGACGGCATTATCGGCGCCAATACCCGCAAGGCGATCCGCAGCGCCCAGCAGAGCCTCGGCTGGCCGGCGGATGGTTACCCGACTCACAAATTGCTGGAAAGCCTGCGCAATCGCTGAACCAGCCAAATCGCAGCCAAAAAAAAAGCCGACGGTCACGTCGGCTTTTTTTGTGGGAAAGATCAGAGCTTGATCTTGGCCTCATGCGCCTGCTGGTCGGCATGGTACGAGGAACGTACCAGTGGACCGGAAGCGACGTTCTTGAAGCCCATCTTGTAGCCTTCCTCGGCGAACCAGGCGAAGGTGTCCGGGTGCACGAAACGTTGCACCGGCAAGTGGCTGCGCGATGGCTGCAGGTACTGGCCCAGGGTCAGCATGTCGATGTTGTGCTCGCGCATGCGCTGCATCACCTCGATGACTTCCTCGTCGGTCTCGCCCAGGCCCAGCATCAAGCCGGACTTGGTCGGTACGTGGGGCACCAGTTCCTTGAATTTCTGCAGCAGGGTCAGCGACCACTGGTAGTCCGAACCCGGACGTGCAGCCTTGTAGAGGCGCGGCACGGTTTCCAGGTTGTGGTTGAAGACATCCGGCGGCTCTTGCGCAGTGATGGCCAGCGCCACGTCCATGCGGCCACGGTAGTCCGGAACCAGGGTCTCGAGCTGGACACCCGGCGACAGCAGGCGGATTTCCCGCAGGCAGTCGGCAAAGTGCTGGGCACCACCGTCACGCAGGTCGTCACGGTCTACCGAGGTGATCACCACGTACTTCAGGCGCAGGTCGGCAATGGCCACGGCGAGGTTCTTCGGCTCATCCACGTCCAGGGGTTTTGGACGGCCATGACCGACGTCGCAGAACGGGCAGCGACGGGTGCAGATGTCACCCATGATCATGAAGGTCGCGGTACCGCCCGAGAAACACTCGCCCAGGTTCGGGCAGGAGGCTTCTTCGCAGACGCTGTGCAGCTTGTGCTTGCGCAGCAGTTGCTTGATACGGTCGACCTCCGGGGAAACCGGGATACGCACGCGGATCCAGTCGGGTTTCTTCGGCAGTTCCTCGGTCGGGATGATCTTGACCGGGATACGGGCGACCTTTTCGGCACCACGCAATTTCACGCCTGCTTCTACCTTCGGACGAGCCGCGCGCTCAGTACCATCGAGCGTCGGGATCACGGTTTGCACGGCGTCTTGCACCGCTTCATGCGCAGTAGTCATATTCAGTCGATTCCGCCCGTAAGGGTCGTCTGCTCAGCATAGTCGAGGTGTTTGACGAGCTGCGCGCGCAGCCGGGCACTTACCTCGGCAAATTCAATCGGCCCTGCATGGTCGCGCAACTGGGTCATCGCCAGCCCCGCATAACCACAGGGATTAATCCGCTGAAATGGCGCGAGGTCCATATCAACGTTCAAGGCCAGCCCGTGGAAAGAGCAGCCATTGCGAATCCGTAAACCGAGGGAGGCGATTTTCGCTCCGTCGACATAGACGCCGGGGGCATCCGCCTTGGCGGCTGCCTCGACGCCGTAACTGGCCAGCAGGTCGATCAGGCTGCGCTCGATCCGGCTGACCAGATCGCGTACGCCAAAGCCAAGCCTGCGTACATCGAGCAGCAGGTAGGCGACCAACTGACCGGGGCCATGATAAGTCACCTGACCGCCACGATCGACCTGAACCACTGGAATGTCACCCGGCAACAGCAGGTGCTCGGCCTTGCCGGCCTGGCCCTGGGTGAACACAGGTGGATGCTGGACGAGCCAGATTTCATCGGCGGTCTCCGGGCCCCGCTCGTCGGTAAACCGACGCATGGCCTGCCAGACTGGCTCATAGGCCATCAGGCCAAGGTCGCGAAAGCCCAGGTTCGGCATTACAGCACCATGTGCACGAAGCCGGTAGCCCGCAGCTCGCTGTTGATGTTGTACAGCTGGTCCTGGTCGGTGGCGACGATATGCAACTGGATGGTGGTGTACTTGCCATTGGTGCTCTGGCGCTCGTCCACGCGATTATCGTTGATCGTCGCGTGTTTCCTGACGATCTCGATGATCTTGTCCTTGTTACCCACACCCGTGTCACTGATCACCTTGACCGGGTAATCAACGTTGGGGAATTCGATCTTTGGCGCCTTTACTTCGGTATCGGTCATGGCGTAACGGCCTCGTAAGCGTAAGCCGTGGCGACGGGCATGGCCCCGAGCGGGATCTGCGCAGGGCCATGCAGGTGCACACTAATTCAGTTGAACAAGCCGTAGAAGAATAGACGAATGCTATCCCACACACGGCGCAAGAAACCACCTTCCTCGACGGCATCGAGGGCGATCAGGTCGGCGCTGTGCACAACCTTGTCATCCAGTTTGACCTCAACTTTACCGATAACGTCACCCTTGGCGATCGGAGCGATCAGTTGCGGATTCATGGTCATGCTAGCAGCCAGCTTTTTCAATTGGCCTTTAGGCAAAGTCATGGCCAGATCATCGGCCAGACCGGCCTTGACCTGACGCTCGCTACCCTTCCATACCGGCGCCTGGGCAAGCTCGGTACCCTTCTGATAGAAGGTCTGGGTTTCGAAGAAGCGGAAGCCGTAAGTCAGCAGCTTCTGGGTTTCGGCCGCACGAGCCTGTTCGCTGTTGGTACCGAATACCACGGCGATCAAACGCATGCCGTCACGCACAGCCGAGGACACCATGCAGTAGCCGGCTTCGTCGGTGTGACCGGTTTTCAGGCCATCGACGGTCTTGTCGCGCCACAGCAGCAGGTTGCGGTTAGGCTGCTTGATGCCGTTCCAGAAGAACTCTTTCTGCGAGTAGATCGCGTAGTGCGCCGGATCTTCGTGAATGATCGCCCGCGCCAGCAGCGACATGTCGTGCGCCGAGGAGTAGTGCTCCGGGTTAGGCAGGCCGGTGGCGTTCATGAAGTGGCTGTTGGACATGCCGAGATTTTCAGCTGTCTTGTTCATCAGGTCGGCGAAGGCGTCTTCGCTGCCGGCGATATGCTCGGCGACCGCGACACTGGCGTCGTTGCCGGACTGGATGATGATGCCGTGCAGCAGGTCGCTGAGGCTGACCTGAGTGCCGACCTTGATGAACATGCGCGAACCGCCCGTACGCCAGGCGTGTTCACTGACGGTGACCGGATCGTTCTCCCCCACCTGGCCACGACGGATTTCCAGGGTCGCGATGTAGGCAGTCATCAGCTTGGTCAGGCTGGCTGGCGGCAGACGCTGGTCGCCGTTGTTTTCAACCAGGATTTGGCCGCTCGACGCTTCCATGAGCACATAAGCCTTGGCAGCGAGTTGCGGCGCAGCCGGCATCATTTGCTCTGCCGCCCAGGCGGCAGGGGTGATCATGAGCGGGATAAGCAGGCTCAGGCGTTTGGCAAAGGTGGTGATGTTCATCCGTCTCTCGAAATTGCTAATGGGCTCATGCCCTCGCGGGCAAAACGTGTTCCAGGCCCTGAGGCCTGGCGGGCAAAACGGCCATTGTACAGCCTGTTTTGATATTGGGGGTCAGTCTGCCGTCACTACGCTCGGTTGGCCGAGGTTGGCCAGACGAACGCTGTTCTGTACTTGTTGCGCTTGCCCCGGATTGTCCATCGGCCCCAACCGGACCCGATGCAGCGTCTGCTGATTGCGCACGATTGAACTGATGAAGACTGGCGTGTTGACCATCGTGCTCAATTTCGACCGCAACAGCTCGGCAGCGTCCGGGTTGGCGAATGCGCCCACCTGCAGATACACACCCGACGCTTGCGCGGAAGGATTGTTCTTTGCGGCGACCGGAACCGGTACGACGGCAGCGGCATGCTGTTGCGGTGGCGGCGTCCATTGCTCGACCGTCCCGGTAGACGGCGTCAGTGCCGGCTGCGCCTGGGCGACCTGCGGCTCATTGAGCATCAGCGGTGCCGGACGGCCCCTCTGCGCCCAATATTGCTGTGGATCGATGCCTTCGACCTTGACCCTGGCCGTGCCGATCTCGGCATAACCGAGCTTCTTGGCTGCGGCATAGGAAAGGTCGATGATGCGATCGGAATAGAACGGACCGCGGTCGTTGACCCGCAATATCACGCTCTTGTTGTTGTCCAGGTTGGTCACTCGTACATAACTGGGCAAGGGCAGTGTCTTGTGCGCAGCACTCATGCCGTACAGGTCATACACCTCGCCGTTGGCCGTGTTCTGCCCGTGAAACTTGGTGCCGTACCAGGATGCCGTCCCCGAAGCGACATAGCTTTTGGAGTCGCTCATCGGAAAGTAGGTCTTGCCCAGCACCGTATAGGGGTTGGCCTTGTAGGGGCCGGTGTGCTGGGTCGGCACGGCGTCGGGAATGCGCGACACATCCACGTCCCACCATGGCGCACCGTCCTTGTGGGCACGGTTGATATCCAGCCCTGGCTTGGCCCGGACCGCCGTACTCTGTTGCGTTGGACGGCTGGTCGAACAACTGACCACCAGCAAGGTCAGCGCCGCATAGGTCAGCAGCTTCAAAGGTGCGCGACTCGGCAGTGCTCGCATTATTTGCCACCCCGTGCTTGAACCAGCATTTCCGACAGTTGATGCACCGCCATAGCGTACATCACGCTGCGGTTATAGCGCGTGATCGCATAAAAGTTCTTAAGGCCGATCCAGTATTCGGGGCCGAATTCGCCATCGAGCCGGAAAGCGGTGACCGGCAGATCGTCGCGCAGCGCATCATGACTCGACCAGCCCAATGCTCGCAACTGCCCGACCGTCATGACCGGCTCGATACCCGGGCTGAGCCCCTCGTCGACACGCTCGCCGCGAACCTGCGCCCGGCTTACCACTCCTTCCCCGGCGACCCAGCCATGGCGCTTGAAATAACTGGCGACACTGCCAATGGCATCGTCCGGGTCGTTCCAGATATTGATGTGGCCATCACTGTCGAAATCCACCGCGAACGCCCTGAAACTGCTCGGCATGAACTGCGGCAACCCCATTGCCCCGGCGTACGACCCCTTGAGTGTCAGCGGATCGAGCTGCTCTTCACGGGCCAGCAACAGGAACTCACGCAACTCCTTGCGGAAGAAGTCGGCACGTGGCGGATAATCGAAACCCAGGGTCGACAGTGCATCGATCACCCGGTAGTTGCCGGTGTTGCGGCCAAAGAAGGTTTCCACGCCGATAATCGAGACGATCACCTGGGCCGGCACGCCATATTCCTGCTCGGCGCGCGCCAGGGCCGCTTCGTGCTGGCGCCAGAAGTCGACACCGCGAGCGATGCGTGCGTCGGTGATGAACATGGGGCGGTATTCTTTCCACGGCTTGACCCGCTCGGCCGGGCGCGAAATGGCGTCGAGAATCGACTGCTTGCGCTCGACCTCGCGGAACACCCCCATCAATTGCTCTCCAGCGAAGCCATAGTCGCGGGTCATCTCGCCCACGAACGCAGCCACTTGCGGCGAACCTTCATAGTCGCCAGCCGTCGCCAATTGCGACGCGCCAAGGATGCTTACCAAGCCGACCCATGGAACAGACCGAGTCGCCCAGTGACGCATTGCTTGCATGAAATTCTTCACCTTAATCAAACCTGTGCAATCCACTTGCGATGGGTATGGATCGACATTAATACCCCGAACGCCGACAGCAGCGTCACCAGCGACGTTCCGCCATAGCTGATGAAGGGAAGCGGCACCCCCACGACAGGCAGGAGGCCGCTGACCATACCGATATTGACGAAAACATAAACAAAAAACGTCATGGTCAGGCTGCCCGCCAGCAGCTTGCCAAACAGGGTCTGGGCCTGGGCCGTGATGACCAGGCCGCGTCCGATCAGCAGCAGATAGATCAACAGCAGCGCGCAGATACCCACCAGACCGAACTCTTCGCCCATTACGGCAATGATGAAGTCGGTGTGGCTCTCCGGCAGAAAGTCCAGGTGCGACTGCGTCCCGAGCAGCCAGCCCTTGCCGAATACACCGCCCGAACCGATGGCCGCCTTGGACTGGATAATGTTCCAGCCAGTGCCTAGCGGGTCGCTTTCAGGGTCGAGGAAGGTCAGAATCCGCTGCTTCTGGTAGTCATGCATGAAGAAGAACCACATGGCCACGGCCACCGGTACTGCCGCCGCAACCACGCTGAGGATCCAGCGCCAGCGCAGGCCGCCCATGAACAACACGAACGCACCACCGGCCAGGATCAGCAGCGATGTGCCCAGGTCCGGCTGGCGCACGATCAGGATGAACGGAACACCAATCAACATCAGGCTGATCGCCACATGCTTGAGATGCGGCGGCAACGAACGCTTGGCCAGATACCAGGCGATGGTTGCCGGCATGATGATCTTCATGAACTCCGAGGGCTGGAAGCGAATCACCCCCGGAATGTTGATCCAGCGCGTGGCACCCATGGCGTTGTGCCCCATCACGTCCACCACGACCAGCAGGACCACCCCGAACACATAGGCCAGAGGTACCCAACGGGCCATGAACCGGGGCTCGAACTGGGCAATCACGAACATCGAGACCAGGCCGATGCCAAAGGAGGTGGCCTGCTTGATCAGCAGGTCCCAGTCTTTGCCGCTGGCCGAATACAGGACGAACAGGCTGCCGGTGGCCAGGGTCAGCAGCAGGATCAGCAAGGGACCATCGATGTGGATGCGCTGCAGAAACGTGGCGCGGCGACGCATCACGTCCTCGCTGGAGAGCATGCGGTCGAAATTACTCTTCACGGGCGGGGGCCTCCGCTATTGGAGCGCTGGAATATTCCGGCTTCAGATGGCCGTCGGCACCGAGCAACCAGGCATCCATCACCTGACGGACGACAGGTGCGGCAACACCGGAACCGGACTCGCCGTTCTCGACCATCACCGACACGACAATCTTCGGGTTGTCGGCCGGGGCAAATCCGACGAACAAGGCGTGGTCACGGTGGCGCTCCTGAACCTTGGAGCGATCGTACTTCTCGCCTTGCTTGATCGCGACCACCTGGGCGGTACCGCTCTTGCCGGCGATGCGATATTGCGCACCGATCGACGCCTTGCGCGCGGTGCCTCGTGCGCCCTGCATCACCTGCTCCATACCGTGGGCAACCTTGTTCCAGTCGGACTTGTCGCGCAGCACGATATCTTCCATCGGGTTTTCGTCGACCGGCGGCAAGCCTTCGATGGTCTTGGCCAGATGCGGACGGTTCCATTTGCCCTTGTTGGCGATCAGGGCCGTGGCCTGAGCCAGCTGCAAGGGCGTGGCCTGCATGTAGCCCTGGCCAATCCCCAGGATCAGGGTTTCGCCCGGGAACCAGGCCTGGCGCCGGGTCGCCCGCTTCCAGTCACGGGACGGCATCAACCCGGGGGACTCCTCGAACATGTCCAGGGACACCTTCTGGCCGATACCGAAGCGATTCAGGTAGCTGGACAGGCGGTCGATCCCGAGCTTGTGCGCAAGGTCGTAGAAGTAGGTGTCGTTGGAACGCATGATCGCGGTGTCCAGGTCCACCCAGCCATCGCCGGTACGGTTCCAGTTACGGTACTTGTGGTCGTAATTGGGCAACATGTAATAGCCCGGGTCGAAGACCCGCGAGGACGCAGTGACCACGCCGCTGTCCAGGCCGGCAATGGCCACGGCCGGCTTGATCGTCGAGCCCGGCGGATAGAGGCCACGCAATACCCGGTTGAACAAGGGGCGATCGATCGAGTCGCGCAGTTCGGAATAGGCCTTGGAACTGATGCCGGTCACGAACAGGTTCGGGTCGAAACTGGGTTGGCTGACCATGGCCAGCACTTCACCGGTATTGGGGTCCATCGCCACGATTGCCCCCCGGCGACCGCCCAGGGCAGCCTCGGCCGCTTCCTGCAACTTGATGTCCAGGCTCAGGACGATGTCCTTGCCGGGCACCGGATCGGTGTGCTTGAGCACGCGCAGCACGCGGCCGCGGGCGTTGGTCTCGACTTCTTCGTAACCCACCTGCCCATGCAGTTCCGGCTCGTAGAAACGTTCGATGCCGGTCTTGCCGATATGGTGGGTGCCACTGTAGTTGACCGGATCGAGGGTCTTGAGCTCTTTTTCGTTGATCCGTCCGACGTAGCCGACCGAATGGGCGAAATGTTCGCCCTGCGGATAGTGACGAACCAGCTGTGCCACCACTTCCACGCCAGGCAGGCGGAACTGGTTGACGGCAATTCGCGCAATCTGCTCCTCGGTCAGCTCGAACAGGATCGGCACAGGCTCGAAAGGCCTGCGCCCCTGCTTCATGCGCTTCTCGAACAGCACTCGGTCTTCGGGCGTCAGTTGCAGAACTTCGACGATCACATCGAGTACCTGCCGCCAGTCCGCCGAGCGCTCGCGGGTCATGCTGAGACTGAAGCTGGGCCGGTTATCGGCGACGATCACCCCGTTGCGGTCGAAGATCAGCCCCCGCGTCGGCGGAATCGGCTGTACGTGCACCCGATTGTTCTCCGACAGGGTCGAGTGGTACTCGTACTGAATCACCTGCAGGAAATACAGCCGGGCAATCAGGGCGCAAATCAGCACGACGACCACAACTGCACCGACCACGACGCGGCTACGCACCAGGCGGGCGTCTTTTTCGTGATCCTTGAGGCGAATCGGCTGCGACATTTAAGAAAGGCTTACTGCTTATTTGTGATAAGGGTGCCCGGACAGGACAGTCCAGGCGCGGTACAGCTGCTCACCGATGAGGATGCGGACCAGCGGGTGCGGCAGGGTCAACGGCGACAACGACCAACGCTGTTCGCTGCGCGCACAGACTTCCGGCGCCAGCCCTTCGGGGCCGCCGACCATGAAGTTGACCGTGCGCGAATCCAGCCGCCAGCGATCCAGCTCGACCGCCAACTGCTCGGTGCTCCAGGGCTTGCCATGGACCTCGAGCGTGACAATCCGTTCCCCTGGCTGAACCTTGGACAGCATGGCCTCTCCCTCCTGACGGATCAGGCGGGCCACGTCGGCATTCTTGCCACGGGTGTTGAGCGGGATTTCCACCAGTTCCAGCGCAAGCTCGGAAGGGAGACGCTTGGCATATTCATGCCAGCCGTCTTCCACCCACTTGGGCATGCGCGAACCGACCGCGATCAGGCGCAGACGCACAGCGGTACCTTATTCCTGGTCTTTGTTGAGCTTGGTGAAATGCTCATGGGTGAACTCTGGGCTGTGGTGCTTGCCGTCGGCGGCACGGCTTTGTTCGGCACCTTTCCACAGACGCTCCAGGTCGTAGAACTGACGCGCGGAAGCGGTCATCATGTGCACGATGACATCGTCCAGGTCCAGCAGTACCCAGTCGCTGTCGCCCTTGCCTTCTTCACCCAGCGGCTTGGCACCCTTGGCCTTGACCATTTCGCGAACTTTTTCCAGCATCGCGTTGATCTGGCGGTTGGAGGTACCGGTGGCGATGATCATGTAGTCGGTGATGCTTTGCTTGTCGCGAACATCGATCACGAGGATGTCCTGGGCCTTGACGTCTTCGAGGGCGGCGACTGCCACTTTGACCAGCTCTTCGCCTTTCATTACTTGCTTGTTCATATAAAACTCATTCAGTTCGTATGTTTGGACCGCTTCAAAGCACAGGCTTGAAGCGTTCCTTCAGTTCGACGCACGGTACAGCCCGTGCGCATCGATGTAGGCCAGTACCGCGTCAGGCACCAGGAAACGTACCGACTTCCCGCTGGCCAGCAGTTGACGGATCTGGGTGGCCGACACCGCCAGGGGTGTCTGCCAGACGAATGTAATCTGCCCGCAGGGCCCCTTGAGGGACTGCGGGTCATTGACCGAACGCGCCGCCAACAAATTGCGCAAGGCATCCGGTGGCTCGATGTCGGCATCCGGCCGTTGCAGGACCAGGATATGGCAGTACTGCAGCAGCTCTTCCCAGCGATGCCAGGTTGGCAAACCACAGAAGGCATCCCAGCCCAGCAACAGAAACAACTGGTCATCCGCGGCCAGTTCTGCTCGCATCAGCTCCAGGGTGTCGATCGTGTACGACGGCTTGTCCCGCTGCAGTTCGCGGGCATCGACCGTCAAGGGCGCAACGCCCTGCACTGCACACTCGACCATCGCCAGCCGATCCAGCGCCGAGACTTGCGGCGTGTCTCGATGCGGCGGCCTTGCGTTGGGCGTCAGGCGCAGCTCGTCGAGCCCCAGCATGTCGACCACTTCCAGCGCACTGCGCAGGTGGCCGATATGCACCGGATCGAAGGTTCCGCCGAGCACGCCAACGCGCCGGGCCAGTGGCGCGGGCACAGCTTTTTTTGCTGACTGGCTGAGATCGGCCAAGTCAGACCGGCTCCTGGCCGCGCAACTGGCCATCGCCGATGACCACGTACTTCTCGCAGGTCAGGCCTTCCAGGCCAACCGGACCACGGGCGTGCAGCTTGTCCGTGGAAATGCCGATCTCAGCGCCCAGGCCGTACTCGAAGCCATCGGCGAAGCAGGTCGGGGTATTGAGCATCACCGAACTGGAGTCGACTTCGGCCATGAAGCGCCGAGCCTGGCCCTGGTGTTCGGTAACGATCGAATCGGTATGGTGTGAACCATAGTGATTGATATGCTCGATGGCCTGGTCCAGCCCATCGACCACCCGGATCGACAGGATCGCCGCCAGGTATTCGGTGTGCCAGTCTTCTTCGCTGGCAGGCACCGCTTCGATCAGTTGGCGAGTACGCTCGCAACCACGCAACTCAACGCCCTTCTCCCGGAATTGTGCAGCCATCTCCGGCAAAAACTCGGCAGCTACGCGCTGATCGACCAGCAAGGTCTCCATTGCGCCACAAATGCCATAACGATAGGTCTTGGCATTGAAAGCAATACGTCGGGCCTTTTCCAGGTCGGCGTCCGCTGCGACATAGATATGGCAAATGCCATCCAGGTGCTTGATCACCGGCACGCGTGCCTCGCGGCTGACGCGCTCGATGAGGCCCTTGCCGCCACGCGGCACGATCACATCGACGTATTGGGGCATGCTGATCAGCGCACCGACGGCGGCGCGATCGGTCACTTCCACCACTTGCACCACAGCAGCCGGCAAACCGGCTTCATCCAGGCCACGCTGGATGCACGCGGCAATTGCCCGGTTGGAGTGGATCGCTTCGGAACCGCCACGCAGGATGGTCGCGTTACCGGACTTCAGGCACAGACTAGCCGCATCGATGGTCACGTTCGGCCGGGATTCGTAAATGATTCCCACGACACCCAACGGCACGCGCATCTTGCCGACCTGGATACCTGACGGCCGATAGCTCATGTCACGAATCGCCCCGACCGGGTCCGGCAAGCTGGCGACCTGGCGCAGGCCGACGATCATGCTGTCGATACGTGCTGGCGTCAGCGCCAGGCGCTCGAGCATGGCCGGCTCCAGGCCGTTGGCCCGTCCGGCGGCCAGGTCCAGTTCATTGGCGGCAGTCAATTCGCTGCGAGCCTGATCCAGTGCATTGGCAGCCGCCTGCAGGGCGCGATTCTTCTGCGCGGTGCTGGCACGTCCGATCACGCGAGAGGCTTCGCGGGCGGCGCGACCCAGGCGGGTCATGTAGTCAAGAACGGACTCAGTCATGGTCTCAGTGGTCTTGGCGAAGGGGAAAGCGGCTGATTATAGCTGTCGTGCCCGTCCAGCGACAGCAGTGACGGGCGGATGGTCAAAATGAGCGGTAACAAGCTGTGCATTCAGCTGCGATTAAGCCAGAAATTGTTATCATCGCGGCCCCGTTTTCCCGGTGACCGCCGATGCGAGACCTGCCCCCGCCCCTGCCCTGGGACGATGTCCAACTGCTGCCCGACGCGTTTTTCGATCGCGATGCCCAGGTCCTGGCCAAGGACCTGCTCGGCAAAGTCATTCGCCATCGTCAAGGACCCTACTGGCTTTCAGCCCGCATCATCGAAACGGAGGCTTATTATTGTGCGGAAAAAGGCAGCCACGCGTCTCTCGGTTATACGGAAAAGCGCAAGGCGCTGTTCCTCGATGGCGGCCATATCTATATGTACTACGCCCGGGGCGGCGATTCGCTTAACTTCAGCGCCCAGGGACCAGGCAACGCGGTGTTGATCAAGGCCGCTTACCCTTGGCTCGACGAACACAGCGACAGGAACAGCCTGGCGCAGATGCAGCTGAACAACCCCGATGCCAGCGGCAACCCCCGCCCCATGGAACGGTTGTGCGCGGGCCAGACACTGTTGTGCAAGGCACTGGGCCTGAAAGTACCGAACTGGGATGCCAAGCGCTTTGACCCGGAGCAACTGTTCGTCGAGGACCGCGGCATTATCGTGCAACAAATTATTCAAACCACCCGCCTGGGCATCCCGAGCGGTCGAGACGAGCATCTGATGTATCGTTTCATCGATGCCGAATTTGCCCGCCACTGCACGCGCAACCCATTGCGCCGGGGGCAGCTCGAAGGCCGCGATTACCTCTTACTGAAACAAGGAAACTGAAGCATGGGCGCTTGGCTCGACGGCATGACCGGGTGGCTGACGGCAAATCCTCAATGGCTGGGCCTGGCGGTTTTCGTGGTGGCCTGCGTTGAATGCCTGGCAATCGCCGGCATCATCGTACCCGGCACCGTGTTGCTGTTCGCCATTGCCGTACTCGCGGGCAGTGGTGCCCTGACCCTGGGCGAAACCCTGTTGCTGGGCTATCTGGGCGGCCTGCTCGGCGATGCCGTGTCTTACTTCCTGGGACGCCGTTTTCACCAGAACATTCGACGCCTGCCACTATTGCGCCATCACCCTGAGTGGATCGGCGGCGCCGAAAGCTATTTCCAGCGGTACGGCATTGCCAGCCTGCTGGTCGGTCGCTTCATCGGCCCGTTGCGCCCCATGCTGCCAATGGTTGCCGGGATGTTCGACATGCCATTGCCGCGCTTTATTATGGTCAGCCTTATTTCGGGTGCTGGCTGGTCGGTCGCGTACCTGCTGCCAGGCTGGACGACCGGGGCGGCCATGCGCCTGCCCCTGCCGGAAGGGTTCTGGCCCGAGGCAGGCGTGGTTGCCGGTTGTCTGGCGCTGTTACTCGGTGTTGGCATGAACAGCAGCTTGCGCAGCCATCGAAGGACCACGCAGCTGATCGCAGCACTGTGCCTGGTCATGCTTGTCGGTCTGTTTGTCGGCTGGCCCTACCTGATCCAGTTCGATCAAGGCTTGATGACGTTGACCCAGGAACACCGCAGCCGCGCCATCGACGGTGCGATCGTGGTGGTGACCCGGCTGGGCGACTTTCAAACCCAGCTCTTTGCCGGTGGCCTGCTGACAGGCTTGCTGTTGCTGGCGCGACAATGGCGGCCGGCGCTGTTCGCTGCCTCTACCCTGGTGATCACCGCATTGGCCAATGGCAGCATCAAATGGCTGTTCGCCCGTACTCGCCCGGAAGTGCTGACCGACCCGCTGACCTCCTACAGCATGCCCAGCGGCCATAGCTCGGCAGCCTTTGCGTTCTTCCTGGTACTGGCAGTGCTGGCCGGGCGTGGGCAACCACCGCGCATGCGCCTGACCTGGCTGCTGCTGGCCAGCTTGCCGGCACTGGCGATTGCACTCTCGCGGGTATACCTGGGAGTGCACTGGCCCACCGACATTCTCGCGGGCATGTTGCTGGCCTGTAGCGTCTGCGCAATCAGTCTGAGCCTGATTCAGTTGCGTACGCCACTGGAGATCATGCCGCTTAAAGTCTGGTGGCTTATCGTACCGGGCAGTGTGGCGTTGCTGACCTTTTTCGCCCTGCATGCGTTGCCGGATGCATTGCTGCGCTACCAGTACTAGGCAAACAACTCGCCCTGCAGATCATCGAGCAACGCCTGGATCGCATCCAGCCGTTGCTGCGGATCGTCGAGGGCGAGCAGGTCGATCTTGTCCAACTCCGTGAATGGCAACAGATAGGCCAACTGGTTGGCGAGGGACTGCTGGCCGGCGGCGTCGGTGCCCATGCTCAGCGACGCGACCATCGGGTGCTCGGCCAATGCGTAGAGCAAGGCGACAAGGTCGGCATCTTCTTCCTGCAGCGGGGTCTCCGGGACGTCCGGCAACCACTCGACCTCTGCCATGAGCAATTGATCTCGCTGCACTTCAGTGTTCAATACACGAAAACGTCGCCCGCCTTCCACGCGAATGCCCAGCAAACCATTGCTCTGCTGCTGGAAATCACGAATTAGCGCTTCACAGCCGACCAATGCATAGCCTTCGGGGGCGAGCCCGACTTCCTCGCCTTCCAGAATGCAGACCACACCGAAGCCCGCTCCCTGCTTCATGCACCGGCCGATCATGTCCAGGTAGCGTGCCTCGAAAATCTGCAAATCGAGGATGCATCCCGGAAACAGGACGGTATTGAGTGGAAACAGCGGCAACGTCATAACAATTTCCTTAAGCAATCAGACTCACGGCCAATGGCAGGAGTACTGCGGTGGCAACGCCCATCAGGCTCATGGCCAGTGCGGCAAACGCCCCGCACTCTTCGCCTTCCTGCAGCGCCACGGAGGTACCGACGGCATGTGCCGTCAGGCCCAGCGCCATACCGCGGGCCGCTGGGTTATGGACACCACAAAGCGCCAAAAGAGCCGGACCGAAAATCGCGCCGATCACGCCCGTGATCAGCACAAACACCGCCGCCAGTGCCGCAACGCCACCGATCTGTTCGGCAACCAGCATGGCAATCGGTGACGTCACCGACTTCGGCGCCATGGTCATGAGAATCATGTGCTCGGCCCCGAACCACCAGCCCAGCAGCACGCAGGTTGCCGTCGCCACCACGCCACCAACTACCAGCGTAGTAAAGGTTGGCCAGAACAACTGGCGGATGCGCCGCAAGTTCAAGTAGAGCGGGACCGCCAGCGCTACCGTGGCAGGCCCAAGCAAAATGCTGAGAATTTCGGTGCTTTTTCTGTATTCGGTGTAGGTCAGACCGCAGGCGAGCAGTACGCCAATGACCAGCATCATCGACACCAGCACCGGCTGCAGGAATATCCAGCGAGACTTTTCATACGCCGCCAGGACAATTTGATAGGCGCCAAGGGTAATGCCTATGCCAAACAGCGGATGGTGTACGACCGCGTCGAGCGCGCCCTGCCAATCCAGGCTCATGGGCGCTCCTCACGGCGCGCCTGGCGCGTGATCAGCTTTTGCATCAACACCCCGGCAAAGGCCACCGATATCAGCAACGAAAGGAACAGGGCCCCGACGATCGCCCAGAAGTCCGCGGCGATATCACGGGCATAGACCATCACCCCGACCGCCGGTGGCACCAGCAACAAGGGCAGGTAACGCAGCAGGCTCGAAGAGGCCAGGCTCACCGACTCGGCCACCTCACCGCGAATCATCAGGTAGCCCAGAAGCAGCACCAATCCGATGATCGGCCCCGGCAGCACCGCAAGGAACAGATGATTGATCGCCGTGCCGAGCAACTGGAACAGCACCAGCCAGGTCAAACCGCGTAACAGCATTGGAAATCTCCATCAGGCTCGCGACGGCATTATAAGCACTCCGTCACTGCGCTTATATGTCGCTATTCGCCGCAGAGTGAGGCTTGACCGGCGCAGGCGGCCATGCTGATCTAAACGGGTTGAAAAAACTATAAAAGCAATGACATCAAGGAGAGTCTCAATGCCCTACGTACCTGTTGCAAAGCTCACGGATTACATTGGAAAGGAACTGGGATGTTCCGAGTGGCTGACCATCGATCAACAACGCATCAACCTCTTTGCCGAAGCGACCGGCGATTTTCAGTTCATCCACGTAGATCCCGTCAAGGCCGCCCAGACCCCATTCGGCAGCACCATCGCCCACGGCTTCCTGTCGCTGTCGCTGATCCCCAAGTTGATGGAAGACATCCTGGTCATGCCTGAAGGCCTGAAAATGGTCGTCAACTATGGTCTGGACAGCGTTCGTTTCATTCAGCCGGTCAAGGTCGATTCACGGGTCCGCCTGAAGGTAGAGCTCAGCGAAGTCACCGAAAAGAAACCGGGCCAGTGGCTGCTCAAGGCCATTGCCACGCTGGAAATCGAGGGTCAGGACAAGCCGGCATACGTCGCCGAGTCTCTGTCTCTCTGCTTCGTTTAAGCCCGCCGTGATGCGAAACAGCCGTTGTGGCTGTTTCGCACAGGACATTCTGCGGCATACTCGGGCCCTTAATTGTCCGGACCCCGCCATGCGCTCACTCGCTCCTCTTGCCTTGATGTTATTGCTCACTGCCTGTGGTGACGGCGAACCCCTTTCGCCGCCCGACGCCCGTCTGCCCGATGGTGGCCGCTATCGGGGTGAAGTGGTCAATGGCCTGCTGCAAGGGCCAGGGCGCGTGGATTACCCGAACGGCAGCTGGTACCTCGGCGATTTCGTCAATGGCCAGTGGCAGGGTGAGGGTGAATGGCACGGCAGCAATGGCGAAGTCTATCGCGGCCAGTTCGCCCAGGGCCTGTTCCATGGCCAGGGCAGCCTTCAAGCCAACGGCAGCAGCTATACCGGAGGCTTTCGAATGGGCCGGCGCGACGGCGAAGGCACCCTCAAGGATGCCGATTCGACCTACCGCGGCGAGTTCAAGGCCGATCAGTATTCCGGCGCCGGCCATCTGGAACTCAAGGACGGCAGCCAGTACCAGGGCCTGTTCGCCCAGGGCAAACCCAATGGCGAAGGTATCCGCAGCGACGCCAGCGCCAATCAATTCAGCGGCCAATTCGTTAATGGCCAGTTGGAAGGCAACGGCACCTTCAACAGCGCCGAGGGCGACCAATACATCGGCAGCTTCCATCACAACCAGCTGGACGGACGCGGTCGCTATGAAAACGCCGATGGCGATGTCTGGATCGGTCAGTTCAAGGAAGGTTCACTCACCGGCAAGGGCGAATTGATCGGTGCCGATGGTAGCCACTACAAGGGCCATTTTCTCGACTGGAAATTCTCGGGCCAGGGCCGGCTGGCCTTGGCCGACGGCAGTGTCTATGTCGGCGGATTCGAAAACGACGCCTATCACGGCAATGGCCGCCTGACTCTGGCCGACGGCAGCGTACAGGCCGGTCACTGGATCAACGGCCAGCGCGTTCGCGACGAGCAAGGCCGACTCTTGCCCGACCCGCTGGAGCTGGCCCTGCTCAATCAGGGCGGCCTGTTGGCTCAAGCCCTGGCCAGCGTTCCTGCGTCGACCCCGGACATCGAGCTCTACAGCCTGACCCTGGCCGGCGACGGCAAGCAGAGCGTGTTTCTGCGTGAAGCCGACTTCGTGAGCAAGATGCTCGCCAGCCGCTTCGGCGCGACGGGGCAGATCAGCCTGGTCAATCACCGCGACCACCTCGGGGACCGGCCAATGGCGACCCGGGAAAACCTCGCCCGCTCCGTCCAGACCCTGGCCGAACGCAGCGGCCCGGAAGACCTGATTTTCATTTACCTGACCAGCCATGGCACCCACGAACATGAACTGGTACTGGATCAACCCCGCCTGCAGCTGTCGGACCTGCCAGCCGACGAGCTGCCGGCTGTCCTTGCACCATTGAAGAACCGCGACAAGGTCATTGTCATCTCGGCATGCTATTCCGGTGGCTTCATTGCCCCGCTCAAGGATGAAAGGACCCTGATCATGACTGCCTCCCGCGCTGATCGCGTGTCTTTCGGCTGCTCCGAAGAGGCTGACTTCACCTATTTCGGCGACGCACTCTTCGCCCAGGCCCTGAACCAGACCGATGATCTGCAACAGGCCTTCAATCTCGCCAGGACGCGAGTTGCCGAACGGGAAACCAGCGAAAGCTTTGACGCTTCGGAACCACAGATCTGGGCGCCCAGGGGTGTGCTGGAACATTGGCAGCGGATGCGCCAACAACAGGCTCGACGGGCGATGCAAAGTGCAACTTTAAGTGTCAAACAAGCAAATTCTCCCAGCACCCACTAAGCTGACTGTATCAGGGGAGAAACATTATGTACTTGACGCCTCAACATGTCCTGATTGCCGGAGCCACTGGTTTGACGGGGGAGCATCTGCTCGATCGCTTGCTCAATGAACCCACTATCAGTCGGGTTCTTGCGCCGACCCGGCGCCCACTGGCAAAGCACCCGCACCTGGAGAACCCGGTCGGCAAATTCACCGAGCTGCTGCCGCAACTGCAGGGCCGCGTGGACATCGCCTACTGCTGCCTGGGCAGTACCATCAAGGAGGCAGGGTCCAAAGAGGCGTTTCGCGAAGTGGACCTGGACCTGGTGGTCGCCTACGGCAAGCGCGCTCGCGAGCTGGGCGCTCGCCACTTGATCGTGATCAGCGCCGTGGACGCCAATGCCCACTCCTCGATCTTCTACAAAAGGATCAAGGGCGAAGCCGAGCAGGCGCTCAAGGAGCAGGACTGGCCACAGCTGACCATCGTTCGCCCTTCGCTGCTACTGGGCAACCGCCCCGAACCGCGCCTGGGCGAGAAGCTGGCAGCGCCGCTGTCCAAGCTGCTTCCCGGCAAATACCACGGTATAGAGGCCTGCGAGCTGGCCCGGGCCTTGTGGCGTCTGGCGCTGGAAGAGCAGGACGGGATTCGGGTGGTGGAGTCTGACGAATTGCGCAAGCTGGGTAAGCGGGTCAAGTAAGGATCTAGCACCGCGCTGCCTGCCTCCCTACCCTCGTTACCTCGTTCCCACGCTCCGCGTGGGAATGCAGTGCCAGACGCTCCAGCGTCGCCGGGAGGCGTTCCCACGCGAAGCGTGGGAACGAGGGGTCAGCCCTGGCTCACAACCCCCCAGTCGCCTGAAAACTGACACCCATAACCGTCAACAAAGAAAGCGGCAACAGCAGCGTGTCGAGCAACGCGCTGGCCGGCAGGTCAACGCCGGGATAACTCGGCGCCGGCGCACCAAAACGGTCCTCGGCGCAGCATCCGCCCTGCATCGCATACAAATCCAGGCGCGTGCCGGAATAGACGATCGGCGCGCCGGGCTTGGCCGCGTCCAGCGTTCGGACGCTGGCACAACCCACCATCAGCAGCGCCAGCAAGACGCCCGTCAACAATCTGATCATTCATCCCCGCCAAAATGATGCTCGCCCCAACGCGGCAGCATGTCCTGGGGGATATCCAGCAAGTTCAGTATCCGTGCGACCACGAAGTCGATCAGATCGTCGATGGTCTGCGGCTGATTGTAGAAGCCTGGCGCCGCCGGCAGGATCACTGCGCCCATGTTCGACAGCTTGAGCATGTTCTCCAGGTGAATGGTCGAGAACGGAGCCTCACGCGGCACCAGAATCAACTGCCGACGCTCCTTGAGCGTAACGTCGGCAGCGCGCTCGATCAGGTTATTGCAGGCACCGCAGGCAATCGCCGACAACGTACCGGTGGAACAGGGCACCACCACCATCGCGCTCGGCGCGCCGGAACCGGAAGCGACCGGCGACATCCAGTCTTCCTTGCCATAAACACGAATCTGCCCTGCCGAAGCCCCGGTGTACTCGGTGAGAAACGCCTGGATGGCTTGTGGCTTGGCCGGCAGCACCACATCGGTCTCGGTCGACATCACCAACTGCGCCGCCTTGGAGATCAGGAAGTGCACTTCGCGGTCTTCCCGGACCAGACAATCGAGCAGGCGCAGTCCGTACTGCGCCCCCGATGCACCGGTCATGGCCAGGGTAATGCGTTCCGGGCCTGTCATTGCAGCGCCTCGGCCAACTTGCCGTGCAATCCGCCGAAGCCGCCATTGCTCATGATCACCACGTGGGTGCCGGGTTGCGCCTGGCTTTTGACACGTTCGATGATTGCCTCCAGGGTGTCGGCCACGATTGCCGGAACCGGGCATTGCGCCGCCGTGGCCGCCAGATCCCAACCCAGGTTGGGCGGCGCGTACCAGATCACCTGATCGGCATCGCGCACGCTTTCGGGCAAGCCATCACGGTGCGCACCGAGTTTCATGGAGTTGGAGCGCGGTTCGATCACTGCAATCAAGGGGGCGTCGCCGATACGCTTGCGCAGGCCGTCGAGGGTAGTGGCAATGGCGGTCGGGTGATGGGCAAAGTCATCGTAAATGGTGACGCCCTGCACCTCGGCCACTTTCTCCATGCGCCGCTTGACGCTCTTGAATGCGCTGAGCGCAGCGATGCCCATGCTCGGCACCACGCCGACGTGTCTTGCCGCGGCCAGGGTGGCCAACGCGTTGGCGACGTTATGTTGACCAGTCATGTCCCACTCGACCACACCCTGAGATTCACCTTCGAAGCTCACTTCAAAGCGCGAACCATCTTCGCTGAGCAGTTTGACCTGCCACTGACCACCGGCACCGGTGGTTTGCACCGGGGTCCAGCAGCCCATTTCGATCACGCGCTGCAGGGCCGGCTCGGTGGTCGGATAAATGACCAGGCCCTCGCTCGGAATCGTCCGCACCAGGTGGTGAAACTGACGCTCGATGGCCGGCAGATCCGGGAAGATGTCCGCATGGTCGAACTCGAGGTTGTTCAGGATGGCCGTGCGCGGGCGGTAGTGCACGAACTTCGAGCGCTTGTCGAAGAATGCGCTGTCATATTCATCGGCCTCGACCACGAAGAACGGCGTGCCACCCAGGCGGGCCGACACCGAGAAGTTCTGTGGTACGCCACCGATCAGGAAGCCCGGGCTCATCCCGGCGTGCTCGAGCACCCAGGCCAGCATGCTGCTGGTCGTGGTCTTGCCGTGGGTACCGGCAACGGCCAACACCCAGCGCCCCTGCAGGACGTGATCGGCCAGCCACTGCGGCCCCGAGACATACGGCAGGCCCTTGTTCAGCACGTACTCCACCGCCGGGTTGCCGCGCGACAGCGCGTTGCCGATGACCACCAGGTCCGGCGCCGGATCGAGCTGGGCTGCGTCATAACCCTGGGTCAGTTCGATACCCTGGGCTTGCAGCTGGGTACTCATGGGTGGGTAGACATTGGCATCGGAGCCAGTGACGTGATGGCCAAGCTCTTTGGCGAGTACCGCCAGCGAGCCCATGAACGTGCCGCAGATACCGAGAATATGAATGTGCATGATTAACCTCGTAAAACATCGAGGCAGGTTAGCTTAGGGCGGGAAAAATCGCATCCTGTGTTTCCACGGCGCTGCTCGCCGGTACGCCGCAGACCGCTCGGGGCCTGGGCGTACCCGTGCAGCTAGGCGTCGCGGGCGATGCCGTGTTTGCGCAATTTTCGATACAAGGTATTTCGGCTGACCCCCAACTCCGCCGCCACGTGGGTCATGTGCCAACGCTGCTGCGCCAGCACCGCCAGCAAGGCCTTGCGCTCGGCATCCTCAAGCGGGTTTTCAGGGTTATCCACAGGGGCCGCTACCTTTGAGGCGGGTTTGTTCACGCGGACAACCGCCGGGAGATCCTCGAAGCCAATCCGTCCGTCTTCGCTCAATGCCACCAGGGTGCGCAGCACATTGCGCAGCTGGCGTACGTTGCCGGGCCAGGCAAAGTCGAGCAGTGCCTGACGCGCAGTCGGTTCGAGCATTACCGGATGCTCGCCGGCCTCTTCGGCCAGGACGAAATTCAGCAGGGCTGACTTGTCACTGCGCTCGCGCAAGGCCGGCAAGGCGACTTCCAGACCGTTGAGGCGATAGTAGAGGTCTTCCCGGAAACTGCCGTCTTCGACGCGGTCCAGCAGGTTGCGGTGCGTTGCGCTGATGATGCGCACATCGACCGGCTGCGGCTCGCCGCCAATCGGCACCACCATGCGATCTTCCAGCACACGCAACAAGCGAGTCTGCAGCGCCAGCGGCATGTCGCCGATCTCATCGAGCAACAACGTACCGCCATCGGCCTGTTGCAGCTTACCGCGCATGCCTTCCTTGCGCGCACCGGTGAAGGTGCCGCCGCGATAGCCGAACAGTTCGCTCTCGATCAGGCTTTCCGGGATCGACGCGCAGTTGAGTGCAACGAAGGCCTTGTCGGCGCGACCACTGGCCTGATGCACCGCCTTGGCGAACGCTTCCTTGCCCGAACCGGTCTCGCCATTGATCAGCAGCGGAACATCGCGCTCGAACACCCGCAGGGCGCGGCGGAATTCGCTCTGCAAGGCCGGGTCGACCAGACAGATACCGGCGACCGGACGTACCGTCGTTGCCGCCGGGCGTGCCTGGACAGGTTGCGGAATCGCTCGCGGCTGCCCACGCAGGCTGGCGAACAACGACCGACCATCGCGTGTACGCAAGGGCCAACTGGTGCTCACCAGGCTACTGGCGCGACCCAGCAAATCATCCAGGGAACAATCGAAGAAGGTTTCCACCGTCTTGCCGAGCAAGCCGCCACGCACGTGCCCCAGCAGGTTCAGCGCACTCTGGTTGACTGCACAAATGCGCCCTTCCCCGTCGAATGCCAGCAATCCTTCGCTGAACAGCCCGAGCGATTCGGCCTGTAGATGAAAGCGCAGCAACCACTGGTTCTCGAAGTAGCGCAGGAAATAGCAGCTCTCGATCATCTTGGCCGAGAGATTGACCATGGCCATGGTGTGGAACTGGCTCTGGCGCGAGGCTTCCGGGCGCGCCGACGACACATCCAGCACCGCCAGCAATTCGCCCTGGGGGTCGAAGACCGGGCTGGCCGAACAGGTCAGGCCGGTGTGCCGTCCACGGAAGTGTTCATCCTGGTGAATGGTCAGGGCCTGGCGCTCGACCAGGCAGGTGCCGATGCCATTGGTGCCTTCGCGGGCCTCGCTCCAGTCCGCACCCAGCCACAGGCCGGCGCGCTCGAAGGTATTGCGCTCGGTGGGCGCGGTGACGCAATTGAGGATGATACCGCGGGCATCGGTGAGCAGCACGGCGTGGCCGGCGCCGGACAATTGCTGATGCAGGCTATTCATCTCGGTGCCGGCGATCTGCAACACCTGCCGCAGGCGCTCGCGACTTTCGAGAATATGACCATGCTCGAGCACCGTCGGCGCCATGGCCATGGCCGGATCGAGATGGTAGTCCTCAAGGCAGCGCAACCAGGAGCGGGCGATCGAAGGATCACTGCCGGGCCCCTGCAATCGGGCGTTGCCTTGGGTGACAGTCAGCACTTGCTGGGCGTGGCGGCTCAGATGATTGCTCTGCACTTTTTATTATTCTCCCGTTTGGGTGTGCCCAGCATCCTCCAGCCCGGCCAGCATTGCAACGCCGGCCGACTGATGAGTCACAGGCTGTACCAATAACGGTACAAAGTGTCACCCAAGGCTGTCCCAACAATGCCACAGCTATACTGAATATCGACCCTCCTGAATCGCTCATACCCTTTCCAGCCTGGGTTTCAAGGCGCTGGCCTGACCTTTGCTCTACATTTCTCAGGCGCAACAGCGCACTCCCCAACCAAATACAAGAACCAGGAGATACTCACCATGCGTTATGCACATCCCGGTACCGAAGGCGCCATCGTTTCCTTCAAGAGCCGTTACGGGAACTACATCGGCGGCGAGTTCGTAGCGCCGGTCAAGGGTCAGTACTTCACCAACACATCGCCTGTGAATGGCCAGACGATTGCCGAATTCCCTCGCTCCACCGCCGAAGACATCGACAAAGCCCTCGATGCCGCCCACGCCGCCGCCGATGCCTGGGGCAGCACCTCGGTGCAGGCACGCTCGCTGATCCTGCTGAAAATCGCCGACCGTATCGAACAGAACCTCGAAACCCTGGCCATCACCGAAACCTGGGACAACGGCAAGGCCATCCGCGAAACCCTTAACGCCGACATCCCGCTGGCTGCCGACCACTTCCGCTATTTCGCCGGTTGCATCCGTGCCCAGGAAGGCAGTGCCGCCGAAATCGACGGCAACACAGTGGCCTATCACATCCATGAACCACTGGGCGTGGTCGGCCAGATCATCCCGTGGAACTTCCCGATCCTGATGGCCGCCTGGAAACTCGCCCCAGCCCTGGCTGCCGGCAACTGCGTGGTCCTCAAGCCGGCCGAACAAACGCCGCTGGGCATCACCGTACTGGTCGAGCTGATCGGCGACCTGCTGCCACCTGGCGTGCTCAACGTTGTCCAGGGTTATGGCCGCGAAGCCGGCGAAGCCCTGGCCACCAGCAAGCGTATCGCCAAGATCGCCTTCACCGGTTCCACCCCGGTCGGCTCGCACATCATGAAATGCGCAGCGGAGAACATCATCCCGTCGACCGTTGAACTGGGCGGCAAGTCGCCGAACATCTTCTTCGCCGACATCATGCAAGCCGAACCCAACTTCATCGAAAAAGCCGCTGAAGGCATGGTCCTGGCGTTCTTCAACCAGGGCGAAGTCTGCACCTGCCCTTCCCGCGCCCTGGTGCAGGAGTCCATCTACGACGAGTTCATGCAGGTAGTGATGAAGAAGGTCGCGCAGATCAAGCGTGGCGACCCGCTCGACACCGACACCATGGTCGGCGCCCAGGCGTCCGAGCAGCAGTTTGACAAGATCCTCTCGTACCTGGACATCGCCAGGGAAGAAGGCGCCGAGCTGCTGACCGGCGGCAAGGTGGAAAAACTCGAAGGCAACCTGGCCAGCGGTTATTACATCCAGCCGACCCTGCTCAAGGGCACCAACAAGATGCGCGTGTTCCAGGAAGAAATCTTCGGCCCAGTGGTCAGCATCACCACCTTCAAGGACGAAGCCGAAGCCCTGGCGATCGCCAACGATACCGAGTTCGGCCTCGGTGCCGGCGTGTGGACCCGCGACATCAACCGTGCCTATCGCATGGGCCGCGGGATCAAGGCCGGTCGCGTCTGGACCAACTGCTACCACCTGTACCCGGCGCATGCCGCGTTCGGCGGTTACAAGAAATCCGGCGTAGGTCGTGAAACCCACAAAATGATGCTCGACCACTACCAACAAACGAAAAACCTGCTGGTAAGCTACGACATCAATCCGCTGGGCTTCTTCTAAGCCGCGCAGCAAGACGGTGTGACCTTCTCGTGAAGGTCACACCTGCCCGCCGCGCAAAGGGCCTGGAGCAATGGGGAGAGCGATCCATACATGGACCCGAAAAACCCAGGCCCGGGCACTCCCGACCCCTGGCTCAAACTGCGCCGCCTGACCCCGGCCCGTATCGCCCTGGGCCACAGCGGCACCAGCCTGCCCACCAGCGCCCTGCTGGACTTTCAATTTGCCCACGCCCAGGCCCGCGATGCCGTACACCTGCCGTTCGACCATGCCGGCCTGATTGAACAACTGAACGACTGCGGACGCACCAGCCTGCTGCTGCACAGTGCCGCCCCCAACCGTGATACCTACCTGCAACGCCCCGACCTGGGAAGACGCCTGGCTGAAGACTCGGCCCGAAAGCTGCGCGACTACGCCAGCGCCAACCCGGGCGGCGTCGACCTGGCCATCGTGATAGCCGACGGCCTTTCCGCGCTGGCCGTACACCGCCATGCCGTGCCGTTCCTGATGCGCCTGGAAGAACAAGCACAGATGGACGGTTGGTCGCTGTCACCGGTGATCCTGGTGGAACAGGGCCGCGTCGCCGTGGCCGACGAAATCGGCCAACTGCTGGACGCGCGCATGGTGGTCATCCTGATCGGCGAACGCCCGGGCCTGAGCTCCCCCGACAGCCTGGGACTGTATTTCACCTACAATCCAAAAGTCGGCCTGACTGACGCCTACCGCAACTGCATTTCCAACATCCGCCTGGAGGGGCTGAGTTATGGCATGGCGGCCTATCGCCTGCTATATCTCATGCGTGAAGCCTGTAGACGGCAGCTTTCCGGGGTGAATTTGAAGGATGAAGCAGAGGTGCAAACACTCGAATCAGAAAAAAACGATTCGAAAAGGGGAAACTTCCTACTCTCTGACGCAAATAACAAGAATTAACCTAGATTGCGCTTTCTAATGGCATTGGGCAGCATCCGACCGACGGCTGGCCGAGATTCGCCGCCAAATACCGACTGAACCCGAGGCCTGTTATGCGAATCATCCAAGCAACCCTGGAGCACCTGGACCTGATTGCACCGCTGTTCGTCAGATACCGCGAGTTTTATGGCGAACTGCCCTACCCCGATTCCTCCAAAGCCTTTCTGGAAAAGCGCCTGCGCCGCAAGGAATCGGTCATCTACCTGGCCTTGTCGGACGAAGACGACACCAAGCTCTTGGGTTTCTGCCAGCTTTACCCGAGTTTTTCGTCCCTGTCGCTCAAGCGCGTGTGGATCCTCAACGACATCTTCGTCGCCGAAGAAGCCCGTCGCCAGCTGGTGGCCGATCACCTGATCAAGACCGCGAAGAAAATGGCCAAGGAAACCCAGGCCGTGCGGATGCGCGTTTCTACCAGCAGTAATAACGAGGCCGCACAAAAGACCTATGAGTCGATTGGTTTTCGGGAAGACAAACAGTTCAAGAACTACATTCTGCCCATCGGTTGACCCCGTATCCCGGGGCCATGCTCGCCGGATCACCTGGCGGGCGGCCCTCGGACACTCGCCGCTACAAACTGCGCAGGCAAATCCGTCGCCTGCCTCTATAATGCGCCCCTTCGAAATTGTGTGAATAATTACCCAGGCTCTCGCGACTTGGGTGGCGTCCGTCATTTTCCACAGCGATTTCACACATATTTTCTCGACGGCCCGTAGTATCGGGTTTTAACCACAGGTAGCGCGCATGGAATTCAACCCGCTGGACATCATTCTGCATCTCGATGTGTACCTCGAAATGCTCGTCACCAACTACGGTAACTGGATCTACGCCATCCTCTTCATGGTGATTTTCTGCGAGACCGGCCTGGTGGTTACGCCCTTCCTGCCGGGCGACTCACTGCTGTTCATCGCCGGTGCCGTCGCCGCGGGCGGTGGCATGGACCCGGTACTGCTCGGCGGCCTGTTGATGGCAGCGGCGGTTCTGGGTGACAGCACCAATTACGTCATCGGACGCACGGCGGGCGAACGCCTGTTCCGCAATCCGAATTCGAAGATATTCCGCCGCGACTACTTGCAGCAGACCCACGAATTCTATGACCGCCATGGCGGCAAAACCGTGACCCTGGCGCGCTTCCTGCCCATACTGCGCACCTTTGCCCCCTTCGTGGCCGGTGTCGCGAAGATGCCTTACCCACGCTTTCTGACCTTCAGCGTCGTCGGCACCATCGGTTGGGTCGGCGGGCTGGTAACGCTCGGCTATTTCTTCGGCAACGTGCCCTTCATCAAGCAACACCTGTCGCTGATGGTCGTAGGGATTATCGTAGTATCGATGCTGCCGATGATCATCGGCATGGTTCGCAGCCGCCTGCAGCGCAATGCCGCCAAAGCCCATTCGCGCTAAGCCATGTGGTCCCTGCAAGCCTGGCGCCGGCGTCGCACCCTTGCCCGACATCCGGTAGACCCGCAGATGTGGCAGCGGGTGCGCGAGCGCCTGGCCATCCTTGACGGCCTAAGCGCCGAGGAAGACCGGCACCTGCGTGAAACCAGCGTTCTGTTCCTGCAAGACAAGGTCCTCAATCCCCTGCGGGGCGTCGAACTCGATGATGAGAGCCGCCTGCTGCTCGCCGCCCAGGCCCAGCTGCCCCTGCTGCACCTGGGCGAGCTGAACTGGTACCAGGGCTTCCACGAAATCGTGCTCTACCCGGATGATTTCCTCAGCCCCCAGCGCCACCGCGACGCCAGCGGCGTGGAACACGAATGGGACGCCGAACACAGCGGCGAGGCCTGGCAACAAGGCCCGATCATCCTGGCCTGGCCCGGCGTGCTCGCCAGCGGCGGCTGGGAAGGCTACAACCTGGTCATCCATGAACTGGCGCACAAGCTGGACATGCTCAACGGCAACGCCAACGGCCTGCCACCGCTGCACGCCAACATGCGCGTCAGCGACTGGGCCAGCGCCATGCAACACGCTTTTGATGACCTCAACCGGCACCTGGACCGCAACCCCCACGTCGACACGGCCATCGACCCCTACGCGGCCGAAAATCCCGCCGAATTCTTCGCCGTCACCAGCGAATACTTCTTCAGCGCCCCCGATCTGCTGTTTGAGGCGTATCCTGAAGTCTACCGCCAGCTGAAGCTGTTCTACCGCCAGGATCCACTGGCCCGCCTGCAGCACCTGCAACGCCTGCATCCCGACTACCAGGCCAGCCACGAACACCCTCACAGCTGAACGGTGTACCCGACATCCCGGCAAACGTGGCAAGCGCCACGGAATATGCCTATAATCGCGACCAATTTTTGGCCAAACATGGGGGCAAAGCCCAATGAGCTACAGCAAGATTCCGGCTGGCAAAGACCTGCCGAACGACATCTACGTCGCCATCGAGATTCCGGCCAACCACGCGCCGATCAAATACGAAATCGACAAGGACAGCGATTGCCTGTTCGTCGACCGTTTCATGGCCACCCCGATGTTCTACCCGGCCAACTACGGCTTCATCCCCAACACCCTGGCCGACGACGGTGACCCCCTCGACGTGCTGGTCGTGACCCCTTACCCGGTCGCCCCAGGCTCGGTCATCCGCGCCCGCCCGGTCGGCATCCTGAACATGACCGACGACGGCGGCGGCGACGCCAAAGTCATCGCCGTACCGCACGACAAACTGTCGCAGCTGTACGTCGACGTCAAAGAGTACACCGACCTGCCAGCCCTGCTGCTGGAACAGATCAAGCACTTCTTCGAGAACTACAAGGATCTCGAGAAAGGCAAATGGGTCAAGATCGACGGCTGGGGCAATGCTGATGCTGCCCGCGCTGAAATCATGAAGTCGGCTGCTGCCTACAAGGGCTGAGTCGACAAGTGATGCAAAAAACCCCGGCTAGCCGGGGTTTTTTTATGCCTGATTTGGGCAACGTCCTCGTTCCCACGCTCCGCGTGGGAATGCCTCCTGAGACGCTCCGCGTCACCCCCCGCTGATTGACGCGCGGCAACGAGGCAATTCTGAGTTCGAGGGACGAAATTGCCTGCAGTAACGTTCCGTAACCTGCCTGCAGTCCAAAAACGTTACTTTTTTGCTGGGCATCGAGACTCAATATCAGTATGCTACGCCCCACATTCCGGCATCGGCCTGCTGCATGCACGCCCGACTGCCCGGCGCCACGGATGATTTTCCGTCTCGCCCTCCCCAGCCGACATCAGGTCGCTGGAGCAACGATTGAAGGCGATTGCGGCTTACCAAAAATAAGCCAAGACCGTCCCCGAGAAGCCGGCCACAAGCCGGCTTTTTAATGCCTGCTTGTTGCCCTTTCTTGTTCTCGTGACGTTAACTGCTCAGGTGAACTCACCTCCCCTGCTTCGCGCTACGGTCAGGAGCCTCACCAGCCCTCTGGAGCACTCATGAATATCGGCCTGATATCTGACACCCATGGACTGCTCAGGCCTCAAGCTTTGGCCGCCCTGCAAAGCTGCGATCACATCATCCATGCAGGTGATATCGGAAAACCGGAGATCCTTGCAGCCTTGCGGCAACTGGCACCGCTGACCGCCGTGTACGGCAACATAGACCGTGATCAAGATTGGGCGCGGCACTTGTTGAAGATCGAAATCGTCAAGCTGGAAGGTTTGACCCTGCTTGTCACTCACGAACGCAAAGACGTACCTGAACCGTTACCACATGGCGTGCAAATGGTCGTAACGGGGCACTCTCATAAACCATGCATCCTGGAAGATAATGGGGTGCTTTATATCAACCCCGGCAGTGCCGGTCCCCGACGGTTCAAGTTACCGATCAGTATGGGTTATGTGACCTGCGCCGCAGGCAAGGTCAACGGTGAACTGATCGACTTGGCGCCCGATACTTCAGTTGTCGCCTGATCCGTCCGACACCCTCCATCAGAAACGTCACCTTGCACCACCCCCTCAAACAACGTTAGGCTTCCCTCGTCGCTGCAAATCCAGCGACCGGATGTGGAAGTCCGTACAAGCTAAAGGCGCACAAGCGCCCATTTCATGAATGCTGGCGTTTTTTAATGCCCGCATCATCGTGTTATGGCAGCTGTGCGCGGGGCACTTTCGGGTGCGCCGGGTTCCTTTAGCCCCGGTCTTCCACACCTGCGTACAGCTGCCACCCCCTCATGTGGAAGTGAGATTGGCAGCTCCATTAATGCTAAAGGAGCTTTACCATGATCAAAATTGTTCCAGATCCGCCACCAGCCGTAGAAGAAACCTCTCCGACCGGCACCCTTCACGAAACCGCCGAAACCCTGTTCGGCTCCTGCGACGCAGGCCACGCTCCCCTCTTCTCCGTACGCGCCGGCATCCATGCCGAAGATGCGCTGATCCATGCCTCGCTGTATTTGAAGTGCGTCTGTGATACCGCCAATGCGGTGTGTAACAGCGATGCCGAAGTGCAGCAGGGGTTGTTGTGGTCTCTGTTGCATTCGGCGGAGATAGCCAAGGCGTTGGTTGATGCGTTGCTGGATGGGGCTGAGTCTCGGGCTTTGAGCAAGGCTGGCGAGTTGATGACGTAGGTGATGTAGCTTGCGACCGCTTTGCGGTCGTATCGCGGGCAATCGGAATGCCGCCCACCCGCTCCTATGTATGGACTCGCCTACATTGTCTACCCGCTTTTGAACATGGTTACCCGGTTGCATCTATGTATCAGGCCTATCCGAGGAAGCGTTTCGCTTCTGGCCAACATCGGGGTGCGCGCGG